>CAWBYM010000019.1:0-139355 GCA_963792945.1 uncultured delta proteobacterium
GCCAGCAGCGTACGCATGTCGCTGGATATGCCCGACACCCCGAGCAGGCCCGACTGGGTGTAGATGAGTTTTTCGATCGCGCGGACGTCCATCCCGCGCTGATCCATGAGATAAAGGATCACGCCCGGATCGAGCGAGCCGCTGCGGGTTCCCATCGGAAGGCCCTCGACCGCCGTAAAGCCCATGGTGCTGGCAAGGCTGCGTCCCGCTTCTATAGCGCACATGCTCGCCCCGTTGCCGAGGTGCAGCACTACGCTCCTGCCTGCCGCTGCCTTCGGATCGATGTCGGGCAGGATCGACGTGATAAATTCGTAAGATAACCCGTGGAACCCATAGCGCAAGACCCCGGCCTCCCGTATCTCCCTCGGCAGGGCGAACATCTGGGCCACATCGGGCTGGGTTCGGTGAAAAGAGGTGTCGAAGCACGCCACCTGCGGCAGTTCGGGAGCACGCGCCAGCACGCGGCGAATCGGGGCAAGGTTGTGCGGCTGATGCAGGGGGGCCAGCGGGATGAAGGTGCCCAGCAACTTGAGCACCGCCTCATCGACCTGAACGGGCTGGGTGTAGAGCATGCCGCCGTGCACCACCCGGTGCCCGATGCCGATCAGCCGGTCGCCCGCAAGCTCCGAGCGCAAATGACCGATCAGATGGTCGAGCGCTCCGTCGTGACCCAGTTCAACGCCGACGGGCCAGGACTTCTCGGCTTTCACCGCACCGTCGGGCGCCTTCGAAACAAAGCGCGCCGCGGTGTAGAGCCCTTCGACCTGGCCCCGAACGTCCGGCTCTATGGTTTTACCGCGCTCGATAAACAGCGAAAACTTTATGCTCGACGAACCCGCGTTGAGAACGACAATGGCGTTGGACATGGTGGCTTTCTTTCCCTTGATTTGAAGACGGTCGGGTCCAGGATTAGAGCCTGTTGGCGGCGAGATTCAGCCGCGGCTTGAAACCGATTATCAGGGCGGAGACGCCTACAGCGTTCGGTTGTGTCCGTTGAGCCCTGTCGCGGCGGGATTGGTTCGGTTGGGTCAGTTTTATCAGTTAAGGGATATAATCGATTTTATCGACTAAACGCTCATGGCCCTATAGCCTCAATCTTTTCTGGGTTCCAGGCTCTGAGTTTCGAGTTTCAAGTTTCTATTTGGGGGTCTGATTCTATTTTTATCAAACAGCTGATCAGGCGACAGCCTCCTTCAGCGTTAGAATCACATGCGTGGCGCCGCCCTCAAAACTCTTTTTCATGGGCAGCCCGCTACGTGAAAAGACGGTCAGCATCGCCTTGTTTCCCGAAAGCACCTCCGCTTCGAATTGGGGCACACCCTTTTCCCGCGCAATTTGCACGAGATGTTGCAGCAGACGGCTGGCGAGCCCTTGACCCTGATAATCTTCCTCGACCGTGAAGGACACCTCCGCACTACGCAGGTTTTTTGCAGTATCGAAGGCGGCATAGCGTCCCGCTGCGATGATGGTTTCGTTCGCTGCTTCCCCAACCGTGACCACCAGGGCGACCACGTTTTCAAAGTCAACCTCGGTGGCGGCCTTGAGCTCTTCATTGGTCAAGGCTTTTTTGTGCTGGAAGAAACGCGTGTAAATCGATTCGGGTTCGAGGTTCCGGAAGGCTTCGGAAATTCTGCCCTTGTCATTGGCGCGGACGGACCTGATTCTGACTGCGGTACCGTCCTTGAGCGTCACGATTTTATCGTATTTTGCTGCGTCTATCATGCCGGATACTCCCTGCGGTCGAGCCAAAGGCCCGCCGCACGATTTTTTGACGACCATTCAAGCTCCACATGAACAGGCATAATCAATCCAAGATATACCTGAAACCAACAATTACAACCCTGAACCAATTACGGAATTGAAGGAATTGAAGACGTCTATGATTTAATGCTTTACATATTTTCAGAATTAGGCAAAACTCACCAAATACCCAGAAAAGCCAGAGTAGACGATCCCGGAGCGGTAAACCATATTTATTAGCCGAGGGATAGAAAGGCGACAGATATTTCGCAGCGACTCCGATAGGGTCGATTTGCTGTAACGCCTCGGACGCCTGCTATCTGAGACCCAAACCGAGTGTTTCGCCTGGGCATTGATTCCAAACCATGCCCACTTTCTGTTGCCCACCGCTTTGGTGCTGATTGCCGCCTTGATGCGCCGAGTGCTGACGGGATACGCGGTATCCTTCAATAAAAAATACCGGCGAAATGGAAAGTTATTCCAAAGCCGGAACAAGTCCGGGGCCTGGGGTCGAGTCACAGTAACATATTGTAAAATAAAGAAAAGACACCTAAAATCATCAGTATTTCGGTCTTAATCGATCAATTTTCACGCAAAAACTGGTTGATTAAAGATGGTAGTGGTTGATCCCATAAAAACGTGTTCCCAGAGTCCTGGTTATTAGCTTTGCCATATGATGTCTTTTGGCACGAGCCATTTTTCCTCGAGTCCCCTAATGGGGCAGTTTAAGTAAAAAACCGATCGATTAAGAACGTTTCATAGATGTAATTCAGGCGTTTTATCCTCAATATCAATTACTTAGCTTGGCCTGACCCCAACTCTCAGCTTTCTATTATCTCTTCTTTACTATCATCATACATCATCGTGTACTCCATATTTGTCATTTCTTTCCCTTATCACCGCTTTCTTTTCATCAACAACCGTTTGGGTCTCTTCAGCTACCGATCAAAATGCATTAGAAATCAATCTGCCACTTGGCACCGGCGTACCACAGATTCCCCAGGTCAGTGGCGGAGACGCTGTCGCCGATTCTTTCTTTGCCGTAATCGATATAGCCGATTTCAGGTATCAGGTAAACTTTCGGTGCCAGAGTCATCGCGGCTTGAAGGTACAATTGGTAGAGTGTGTTTTCAAGATCGTTGTTTTGCTGCCCCTTGCTGCGCATGTAGCCACCGCCGGCTTCGAATTGCACCCGTTCGGTGGGGTTTAAGTTGAACGCCAGCATGGCCTTGAAACTGTCAACATTGCCGACACGGCCGTTCATTCCGATGACCGGTGTCACAGCGGTCTCCGAATCACCTGGAAGCGTCGCCCCCAGCCAGCCGGCAGACGCACCATTGCGGTACCAGCTGACCTGCGGCTTGATCATCAACGGATCGAAGTTCAACTTAGCACCGGCACCGATAACACATGCGTTTATCGTTCCGCTGTTTGTGCTTCCGTCATTGAGGCTGGCGTAATACTTGTAGCTCTGCCAACTGCCGAAAATACCTTGCCAAAACCGAAACCCTCAGTCATCACGATAATTGTCACGATACGGCGTGGCTAAATTAATTACACCCAATATAAGCCCTTTTTCAACTCGTAGGAGGTCAGGCGGACCTTTGGTGAGAGCTGTAATTCAATTGTGCGTCCCTCGCATACCAGCCGACGTAGTTCTGTGGTTACCACTCGCATACGATCGTAAACGGATAGATCCAATTTATTATGCTTTTTAAGCCTTGTTTTATAGTGCCGCAGAGGTATAGACACCTCACGGCCGGGGCGCATGCATTTCCTATCAACAACAATCCCACTCTCAAAGACCAGAAGATGTTGCAAGGTGTTAGGATCATCGGATGAGGACCAAGCCAGTCGGGAATCCAAGAGCAAACGAAACCAGCGGGCACGACGCAGCATGTGGGCTGTATGCGTTAGTAAGGATTCGATAGCCCCGGCAATATCGGCAGGAGCCCACTCCCTCTCCTTAGTCTCGACTTCATCGAAGGGGGCATCCGCATTATCTTTTGTTGCCGAATCACAGCTAGTTGACTTTAAGGACTGTTGGCGCCAGATGTGTGCTCCTAAAGAGGTTACGACCCGCAGCACAGATGGGTGCTTCAATCGATCCTGATGCGTGCTCATGAAAAGGTCGAGGCCTTTTTGCAGGCAGACCTTATTCGGTCTTTTTGCTCTAGAATAACCGATGAGCGCGGTTTCGATGACCTCGACGGCATGTTCGTCCAGAGGCATATGTTGGGTCAGCCAAAAGGCAAGGGCGCTCAGGGCGTCGATGGATCGATCGCCGGGAAGAGGGCCGATACAAAACTCTTCGTCGTAGTGGGTGGAACTGTTTAAAAGGTCCCTTGTGCAATAGATGAGATCTCGGCCTGCTGGACGCAATGCAACATTATAAGGTGGGCGATGGCTTTTGATTTCGTCCGATTCCAAGACAGCGGCATCGAGTGCTGAATCGGTCGGCACATAATCAAGGTCGCGTGCCTGTGTCAGCATTTCCAGAATATGCTCCGGGTGTGCCGCGCTACTTCTGAAGTAGCTGCTCACGCGCCGCCTCAAAGATTTAGCTTTACCGATGTAAAGGATGTCGCGATTGGTCCGGCGCATTCTATAGATGCCTGGACGATTGGGAAGACAGCTCCAAACATCTGGATGCATCGGAAATACACGTTTAGTGGGCCCTGGGGGTGGCGTGTTGGCCAGCCACTGCTCCAATTCATGAAGTGTATTCACTTCGCAGCGGGACTCCAGCAACGTGACAAGGCTTTTCCAGATTGACATCGTTGCGATAGCATGATTGGCACTCCGTTTCAATTGTGGCATGGAATGACCGAAATAGCCTGCCAATGCGCGAATGCCTCTGCGCGGTAATTCTGGCAGAAGCCGTAGTGCAATGTTATGCGTGCAGATGATCTGAAACGGGAAAATACTGCCTTTTGCATTAGTTTTATGAAGTCGGTCTAGAAAAGGGATTTCGAAGCGGGCGAAATGGATCACCGTCGGACAAGCGTCCAGGTGGTTTTCTGCGGCCACGTATTCAGCCGTTGAAATCAAATATCGCCAGGCGTCACTTTCCGGAACCGAACAGTGAAGGTCTTCCGTAGAGATGCCGGTAATTCGGCTAACGGCAGCCGGTATTTTTTCACCCCGAGGCAGCCGAATCAGGTAAGAGCGGGCGGCTGTGTTAACCGACTTTGAAGATGCACAGCCAGACATCCATCCGATTTCGAGCATCTGCCCCTTGTCCGGGTTTGCGGCGGTTGTCTGGCAGTCCAGGGCTAATATGTTGAGCTCGGTGAGAAGTATATCAAGCCGATTGGGTGGCTTTTGGCATTCTGCTTTTTGCCTGTTTTTTGGGCCGATAATCATGGGAACATTTAATGAAAATGACGAATCCTCAAAAGCGCTTGAGTTGAAGCGTTATACCTTTTGGGTCGGGGCAGTGAATTGTGGCCACTCCTTTCTCATTTTCCCAAGGGAAATTGCCTCCATACAAAAGCGTTATAACATAAGGCGAAATAGCATCCCAAGCACCTATGCACATGCCACCAGGAGTTTGTCCATCAACGGTGAATCTTTGGCCTATGTGGTGATATTTCCCTTGGCACTTTCCTTTTGATACTGTGATTTCAACTGGCATGACTATCGCCTCCCTGGTGTTTTTCATCTTTAATTAATGGTCTTCCGCCACTCCCTTGGGCTGATATACTTATCATCAAGGGACCACATTCCTGCACCGGCCCTTCGGGCCTCCTCCTCAACCTTCTCGTATGGTCCGTTATCGAATCCCGGGGCAGGTTGCCAAAATCGAAACCATCTTTCCTGACACTTATTATCACGATACGTTGTGGATAGGTCAAGCAAATCGACGGGATAAAAGCCGAAAGGCCATGGCAAAAAGCGTGATCCAGTGGCCCTTACACTTTGTTGGAGAAATCAGCAATATACGGTTTGCACCGTTACTTCCCTATCTACCTCACCCATGAAAAATATCCATCGGAAATTCGGCTTCAAAAATTTGATCCCCCTCCATCTTCGTGCTATGTTTAGCCATATTTTTTTGACAATATCAATCAAGCGGCCCCAATATATCCGGAAGAAAATATGCCCAAACATACCGAACTATCCGCTGCACTGATTGCCGAGGCCGAAAAATGGGACGGTATTCAAGCAGGGGTGACTGCTATCGACAAAGTATTGGACGGCCCTTCCTATAAGGCTGCGGCCGGCGTGAACTGGGAGGATGGCCATTCTGAGCAGACTACCCCATGGCTGCCAAATGCCCGCTCCCTTCTGGTGCTGGCCATGCATCATCCCGGGGACGATCCACAGCTGGACTGGTTTGACCGGGGCAATACCGCAGGAAATCGCCGGTTAACGGAAATTTCAGAAGCGCTGGTGGCCTGGCTGCTGCGGGCCCATGGGGTTAATGCCCAAGCGTTAGCCTATCAGGTGGAGCGGGGCGGGGTCTACCTTAAGGATGCCGCTGTGTTTGCGGGCTTGGGAGTCGTAGGCAAAAATAACCTGATCCTGCACCCCAAATGGGGACCAAGGGTACGGCTTCGCTCGGTATTAATCGAAGCTCTTATGTCTTCCAGCAGACCGCTTGAAAATTTCGATCCCTGTCACCGCTGTGCAATGCCTTGCCGAAATGCCTGCCCCAAGAATGCGTTCAGTCAGGGGCAATACTACCGGCCAGCCTGCATCCAACGCCTTGATTCCGATCGGGGGCATCCGATTGATAGTGGCCAAAGAGATTCTGAAGGTTCTCCAATCCTTGTAACCGAATGGTGCCGACGGTGCGAATTCGCCTGCCCTGTCGGAGATAATTAGCTTAAAATATTTCTCAGGAAAGGAGCGTACCTTAGGGGCAACTGGTGTTGACGCTCAAGTTAAATCTGTTCAATTGATGCGCTGCAACTCCCTCCACGGATTCACCGATTTCCTCTTCGATCTGCTTCATGAATCGTCTTGCAGACGTCTGCGCGTGATCAGGTCTGTTCGTAAAAAATGAGTTTTCGCCATTACGCTTACGCAAGGAAGAGAACCTGCATTCCAAGGTTGTCGGTTAATCACATTTAACTAGGTAATCGACAAGCGGTACGAGCTTCTCTTTGATAGAGTGCGGCACAGAGTCACATGCTGGCATGCCCAAACGCATGGCATCTGTGGCATTGAGCCCGAAAAGAATGTGCGACGCACAGACATAGGTCTCTTTTTCATAATTCAACAGCGACAAAAGTTTATAGCCTTCGGCACCAGGGAATAATGAATCTTGCGTTCTGTATCTTCAATTGTCATGAAGCAAAGCCGCAGACCAGATAAATGAACAGTCAATTGGTAGCTTTTTCGCCACAATTTCGCCAACTCTTGCCGCGGAATCACAGCGACTGCAAAACAGTGCTTAGTCCAGTTAGATTCTCGACCGTACTCGGCCAAGAGCGTGATAGATCCTTTGCGAGTTTAGATTTTTGAGTTGTTCATCCTGGTTCCAACCTATCTGAGAGGCAGGATTTCTGTACATCGAGTTTTCAACAGCCACTTAAGTGTTATGATATTATGATAGATTGAGACATATCATACTAAAAACGGCGTTGTTGGAACTTGCACCTGCTTGATAATCATCTAAAAGGCACCTCCCAATCGCAAAGGACACTGCGATTCGTTATAAAGGGTTGATCCCAACCATAACCCGATAACGCAGGAGGTGCCCAATGGAAATTTACGCCGTTCTGGATCTTCATTCAAGAAATACCTGCATCGGTATCATGGACGATGCATTGAACCGTGTTTTCAAAAAGCGCGTGGCCAATGACCTTGACCAGATCCTTCACACTTTAAA
Organism: uncultured delta proteobacterium; assembly: GCA_963792945.1. Classification (GTDB taxonomy): domain Bacteria; phylum Desulfobacterota; class Desulfobacteria; order Desulfobacterales; family SG8-13; genus JARFQH01. The sequence goes on from CAWBYM010000019.1 coordinate 7,580, forward strand.
GCCCTACAAAAAACGATTAAAGGGATTCGTTGTGGAGTCCACCTACAACTGGTACTGGCTCATAGATGGCCTTATGGATGCGGGATATAACGGTGCGCACCTGGCCAACCCGGCGGCCATCAAAAAATATGAAGGGTTAAAGTACAGTGACGACCAGCATGACGCCTTTTTTCTGGCCAAACTTCTCATACTCGGCATTTTACCGGAAGGCTACATTTACCCAAAAGAACATCGCCCGGTGCGTGATCTGGCGCGCAAAAGGATGTTTCTCTTCCGGCACAAGACCGCGAACATCTTGAGCCTGCAATCGCTGGTTCAAAGATGCTGTGCTGTTAAAATAAGCACCAGTGACATTCGAAAGATGAACGTCGAAGCATTGGAAAGGTGGCTAAAAGAAGAGTACCTGATTTTCACTGCTCAAACCAGTTTGGATACAATAAATTTTCTCAAACAGAAGATCAAAAATATAGAAAAAGCAATAATAAAAAGAGTAAAACTCAAAAAAGGATTCAGGCAATTACTGACAATACCTGGTATCGGCAACATCCTGGCGATGACGATCATGCTGGAAGTCGGTGACATCAAACGTTTTCCAAAGGTCGGCAATTTTGCTTCCTATTGTCGGTTCGTGCCATCGAAGCGGTTGTCCGACGGTAAAAGCAAAGGCAGTGGCAACCGTAAAAACGGCAATCGCTACCTGAGCTGGGCACTGACCGAAGCTGCTCAAATAGGCCGCCGGCATTATCAACAGTTCAGAGGATACTATAATCGCAAGGTCGCTCAGGCCAATACAAGTCTTGCGACCAAAGCGCTGGGTAACAAATTGGCGCGCATCTGCTACTATATCATGAGAGATCAGGTCCCTTTTCGGGAGGAGCTTATTGCTCATTAGCGTGGAATTGCAGCGGTGATCCTTCCATAGTGGTGGTTAAAATCCTTTTTGCTTGGTTGGCCACCGCTGCACTCCCTAAAAAATAGATTCAGGCGGGTGTCCGCTTTTTCGATCTGCCTTTGTCATAGGCTCGCAATGGCTGGCCCGAAAGGAGCCCTAAATCTTGTAAAACCCAATTGGCTTTGACAAGGTACCGATCTTTTTCTGGGGTCCGGTTTCGGACCAGGGGCTTTAGATTTCCTCTCTTTGGCCTTGATCCTGATGTGTGCCTGTGAGCAGATTAAGTGACGCTGCACAGCAAAAAATAAGAAATTTCGGGAGCAGGTAAAGGTGTCGGACATACGCCGTACTGAATTTTGTTCCTGCAAAAAAATTATCCCTTTTGCGATGGTGTGGTGTTTTTTGTTGACGGAAGCCTTTTAATGGGTGCCACTATATGACGTGGTCAGGTCAAGCCCATCGACCGGATGATAGCTCAAAGGTCATACCAGCAGGCGTGAATCAGCGAGCTCTTAAGCTTTGTTGGAGCTATCAACATTGAAATTAAGGCTCGACTTCCCAACATAACTGTAAAGGAACTGGTCAAGTACTTTGCCATCTTTAAATACATTAGAGCGAAGTATACCTTCACATATGAAGCCCGCCTTTTCGAGTACTCTCATCGAAGCTGGGTTAGTGGAATATGGCTCAGCAAAAATCCGATGCAGCTTTAAGCTACGGATTGCATAAGATGTCATACTTTTAACTGCTTGAGTCATTATACCTTTTCCCCAAAACGGCTCTGCAAGCCAATATCCTATTTCTGCAGTATAGCGGTGAACATCCTTGCCAACCATCAGCCCGATGCTACCGACAGCCTCTGATTGATTTGCTATCGCAAACATAGTTATTGGGTTTGCTTCAATGACTTGTGAAATGAAGGACTCCGCATCTTGAAGTCTATAAGGATATGGAAATGCATCTCGCAAATTTATCCATATTTTTCTGTTGTTTGCATATTTCGCTATTGACGGCGCATCCTCCATTCGCCAATCACGAATCATGTATTCTCCAATTTTTCGATGCATTTCCGGTCCAAATTTATACGTGAATAAATGGAGAGTATATGAAAAATCCAAAAAATCAAGAAACGTCAGATGGTATCTCACGAAAACAGAGGCTATGATAAATATCGCTTTCTTGTCATTCCCGTAAATATTGAAAATGGCATTGAAACTGAACATACGACCTGGTTATCATCTGGTTACCTCGGGATTTTTCCGAATGTCAAATACCAATAACCAAAGGGGGTAAATCATGAAAGTGATACTGAAAGAACCAAAGAGCGGCAAGGAGTATGAGATCGTATTTATCCCTGTTTCAGCTGGTCTAAGTAGACCCTGTGCTTAGACATAAGACTAAACACCGAATGTGATCGACTTCTAATGCTCCAATGGCCTCAGAGCTGTCGGGGTGAAAACATATAAAATTCGCCACTGTCATTTTTGGTTATTAGCGGTAGTATTAAGAATTCCAAATAGTTACAGTCAAATACATGTTGACAACGGCCCGAATGTTTCAGTAGAGGTCCCAGCATATTGAACAATCATTAAACAGGGGAGGACTTATATGCAGCATTTTCAGAAAGTCACCAAAATCCTATTAATTGTCTGTCTGTCGGCAGTGTTGGCAACTCCAGTTTTTGCTCAAAGCAACTGCACTTCCACCTACGGTACCGGTTCGACTACCATCCGTTTAGCAACGGGCAGCCCCGGTGAACTTGGACTGGTCGAAGTCCTGGCTAATGCATTCAATAAAATTCATAACAGTCAGCTATGCTGGAAAAAAGCCGGATCCGGTGCGTCGCTGAAGCTGCTCAAGGAGAAGAAAGTCGATTTCGTCATGGTGCATGCACCGTCGGCGGAAAAACAAGCTGTTGAGGAGGGGTGGGCCATTAAGCGCCATCTAATCGGCTCCAATGAATTTTATATCGTCGGACCCCTAAATGATCCCGCAGGCATTTCTAAGGCCAAAACTGCCGCAGATGCCTATGCGAAGATAGCTGATTCAAAAATAAAGTTCTTTTCTAGAGGTGATAATTCGGGAACGCACAAAAAAGAGATGGCCATCTGGGAAAAAGCATCTGTTCAACCGTCGGGAGACTGGTATGTGGTCACCAAGACATTCATGATGGTCAGCTTGAAGATGGCTGATGAAAACCAGGGTTATTTCATGACCGACAGCAGCACTTGGGTGGCGGCCAAGAAAGATCTGAACAACCTGAAAATTCTATTCCGCGGCGACCCCTTCCTGATCAACACTTATCATACATTGTGCCAACCTGATGGGTTGACTGCCGGTCAGCCGCTGGCAGCACAGTTCATCGATTTCGTCGTTTCAGAAGAAGGCCAGCAGATAATTCGAGATTATGGCGTCGACCGTTATGGCGAAGGCCTTTACAACGATGCCGAGTATGCCAAACAATACGATCATTGACATTGAAGCGTCACCATTCTCAATATGGATTCTAAAATATGAAAGTCTATTTCGGATTTGATGACACGGATAATCACGATTCGCCATTCGGAACCGGCAAACTCGTCAGATGGTTTCAAAAAAAACTACCCGAGGGATGTCATTGTCTGGGTGTGGTGCGCCAACAGCTCTTTATATGCGAAGGTATCCCGTATACATCGCACAATAGTTCGGCTTGTCTGGTAGCTGAAATCACGGATGCTTCGTTTCTGAATAAGATGATCGAGGATGCTGTTTCGCACATCGAGAGTCATGCCGCTGAGGGAAGTGATCCCGGCCTGTGCGTGGCGACTGAAATGGATGCCGCTTTGGACTGCATCATCGAATTCGGACAGCACTGCACACACGCAGTTTCCACCCAAAAACAAGCACTCCAGGCTGCAAGAAATGTCCACTTGTCCGGTCATGGAGGCACCAAAGACGGGATCATCGGAGCAACCGCGGCGGTTGGTTTGACCATTTCAGGCTGGTCCGGACGTTACGTAGAGTTTGAGAATTTGCGAGATTGGCCTGAGCAGACAACCGTCGCAGAATTAAGAAACAGCGGCATCGGCACCTTGTCGATCGACCGGGATGCGAAAATTCCTGCCCCGGAAGATATCGTTCATACGAATGGCTGGCTTCGTCCGCGACTGGTCGGCCACCGACCAGTTCTTCTGGTCAAACCGCATGGGGAATCCGTTTGGGAGAACATTGACCAAAAGCGGAGGAAGAAGGGTGACCCGGCGTTACTCGACGAACAGATGGCGGCGGCGACAAGGGTCATTTCTTCTTTTTAACGGCTTGCTGATAGAGGTCGACAAATTTCAATAGCTTCTCGGCCTGGTTTTTCATATAACCGATCCAAAAATCCAGAACCTCTATGCCTTCCCCGGTGAGCTGGTAGACCCGCTTGGCGGGACCAACTCCTTCCGTTTCCCATTCAGACACAACCAGCCCGTTTTCTTCCAATTCCCTGAGATGCCGATAGATCATGCCAGGCGGGACCTGCCCTTCAATAAACCCGAACTGACCTATTTCCTGAATCAGCTCATAACCATATGAAGGTTTGGTCTTCAGAGCCAGCAGGATGGAGGGCTGAATATAGCGTTCCGTTTTCTTCGAACCCGGTTGGCGTGCCGGTTTGAATTTTCTTGACATAGATACTTTAAGAATATATGTGTTTACTGTTTATATAACTGCTTATCACCAAGGAGGTTCCGATGGCAACTAAAATATTTGTCCGTGAACGGCGAAAAATCGAAAAAGGCGAAAAAAAACCAAGATTTAGGGTGGTTGGTGTCAGTGGGTCTGGCGTAAAGGTTTATGTCAAGCACATCCGAAAAAATGAGATCGAGCAAATCAGTAAGGAAACAGGAGCTGAAGTTGTCTATTTGGAAGCGGGAAAAGGCCAGAAAACAGGGGGCGGTCAACAGCCCTAGTATCCATGATGGTAATGTTTAATGGGTTCAGGGCATCCATCTCACAAGGATGCCCTTTTTTATGAATTGCCCAAATCATGCTGCTTATTTTTCCTGGTTTCTATCCTTTATGAATGATTGTTCCCACATGCTTACCCTCAAGGGCGGCCAGGATATGTTCGGGATGATTGAGCGCATCGATGATCTGAAATTCCTTCAGGCACTTGGCGCGTTGCAACAGTTGAAGAATCGGACGTTCAATGATCAGATCGTCCAGATCCCGCTTAAGAAGATCCCCGGCTGAAATACGATCGAAGAATTCAAGCTGGTCACGCTCAGATTCGGGAACCTTTTTTGGATCCCTTTCGAACAAACCCTTTTCGTCCTTAAGGAAGATGAGGGATCGCGCACCGATATTTTCAGCCAGAAGGAAAGCTCCGCAATCAGTGCGGTGTGGGGGTATAGATCCATGTTCCGCCGGATGCTCGAAGAAACCATAGGGAGGAATACCATAGGTGATCGGCATATATCCCTGCCGGCAGAACATTGTCAACTGCTCCAGGTTATCTCCATGGCCGATCTTGACACCACCGTGCTTGGCCAACAATACGGACAGCATCTCAGCATTCTGCCAGGAAACCTTGTCCCCTAATTTGGAAAGCACCCCCGTGGGCATGCCCAGGTCAACGCCGATATTGTAGACATGCCTCGCTCGTGTCCCGCCCCCGGTCATCAAAAGAATTTTGTGTTTGTCCTTGGCATCTATCAACGCATCCAAAATGGGGAACAAAGCTTTCCCACCCCGGTCCATAATGCTCTGGCCACCAATCTTTATGACATTGATGTCGGGATGCATACGGAAATATTCTGCTGACTCTGTCCTTTTCAGCAGTTCCTTACTGACCAATGATTCACCCATCAATGGTGATTTGATATGCAGTCTTCCCTTTTCTGGTTCTTCTTTAACTAATTTGCCCATTTTCACCTTCCATTACATGTTGATTCCAAAATACGACTACCTATGGTAACTTAAAATTTAAAGCAATCTAAACCATGAATCGGTAATCGTCAAAAATTTTGTAAAAATAGACGAGCGAATGCTGGCAAAAATGCCAAACGGTATAGATTGGATCGCGGAATAATGATATTATTTTGGCTATTGCTGCTCGTTTTTCTCGCTTCTCTATATTTCTTAGAAGTAGTATTAGGTTCTTCCTTGGAAGTTTATAACCCAGCGATTGGCTTTGAAAACAATTTTAAGAATATCCAAAAGCTGTCCACAAAAGAATTTTTTACTAAACTAATACCGCTTTCCATCATTTCGATTTGTATACCATTGAGCATGTATCTCCTTTAAATCTCTGACATCACGGCCTAACCACAAGCGTTATTCTAATTTAATCGTGTGGTTAGCAAAACTTGCGCTTTATTGAAAATGGAATCTTGGGCGTTGTAAACTTTTGCCAAATATAGGGAGAAATTGGCTTCCAGCAGGTGGTCAAAATATTAATGGACAGGCAAATCCGCTGTGGCTATCCTACCAAAACTGATCTCACCGATTCGTGTGTTTCTTGCCATTCCCGTAAATATCAAAAATACCGTTAAAAATGAATATGCGATTCGGCTATCTCAAGCAAAACGATCATTTGGTAGTTCAAAGGTCATAGCAGACAGAGAAATTTTCGCCAGTTTTGCATGACCACAATATAGTAGTCGCGCAAAAAATACAGAGGTGCGCCATTCTCTCTGAATAGCGCATCTTTATTCATTCCGTCCCAAATCAAAACAAAATAGTTGGGTCGCCATTTACGGTTCTCCGGGGCGTTATTAATTCCAACAAGTCTGTCCCTTTGGTTTGACATATCCATATCATAACTGTAATTTTCATAATTCCATTTCCCAAAAACAAAAGCAACGAACTGGTCGAGCAGCTACTTGAAACCATCAAAGCAATCCTGGCATCCGGAGAGGATGTCCTTGTTAGTGGGTTTGGTAAATTCTGTGTGAATGATAAAAAGGCACGCAAGGGCAGAAACCCTGCGACCGCTGAGGAAATGATGTTGAGGTCCAGGAGGGTGGTGGCGTTTAAGTGCTCTGGGCAATTGCGGAGGAGATTTAATCAGAAAAGGGATACCTGATGGACAAGGCTGGTTTAAAAACCCCTGCGGAGGATCGATATTTTGAGGATTATGTACCGGGATCGGTTCATGAGTTTGGTTTTATTAAAATGGAGGAAGAGGACATCGTTGTATTTGGCGAGCAATTCGATCCTCAGATTTTTCACACCGATCCCGAAGGCGCTAAATCAACGATATACGGCGGGCTCATTGCTTCAGGCTGGCATACGGCGAGCCTGATGATGCGCGAGTGTGTGCGGTATTATTTACCGAGAGCTGCCAGCCTTGGGTCACCCGGCCTCGATGAACTTCGCTGGAACCTGCCAGTCCGACCTGGGGATACATTGACCATAAGGGTGACCATTTTACGAGCCACCAGGTCACGCTCAAAACCGGGTCGTGGAATTGTAGTGTCTCTTTTTGAAGTACTGAATCAGGACAGGAAAGTTGCCATGAGCGCAAAAGGGGTGAATTTTATTTCGTGCAGGTCCGCTCCCGATAGATAAAATTGTTTTCTAACAATTTTGGGTATCTGAATATCCCTATCGGCAAGAATGTGAAAAGTCCAGAAGGGACAAGAGGTCAATGTCACAAAAGGAAAAAGGTCGGGCCACTATTCGCACTGCCGCTGTGCTTTTCTTGGCTTCCGCAGCTTTTGAGATCCTGGATTTCAACTCTGCCGTGGCGCTTTTCGGAGCCGTGCGAGTTGGAGCCGCAGCACTATTATACCATTTCGTTTTCGCTGGGTTCTATGTTCTGACCGGCATCGGAATGTGGACAGCGAAACAATGGGGATACTGGGCCTTTATGGCAACGACAGCAGTTTACACGATTGACAAGATTCAGTTGGTGTTGTTTCCACAGGCTTTTTACGACTATATCATTCAGCAGTTGACGGTGACACGCGAAATCGTCGGAATGATACCCAAAGAGCAGCTTATTCAATACTTCATCGTAGCGTATATAGTCATTTTAGTGTGTTGGTGGGGATTTGCGCTGTACATACACATGAGGCGGAGCTATTTCCAAGAATAGCTCCAGCTTAATCAGTGAATGGGCGGTTACCTTGCAAAAATGCCGATAATGTCTGAACAATTCATAAGCGAGCCCATAAACCTTTAACCGAAACCGCTGACACATCGCGAATGGCTATTGGTGCGCCAGGGTTGCCTAAAAAATCGTCTGGCGCGGGCGAACGATCTTTGTAACGGCCGTTTTGCGTACATGGCGTAAAACCGGAAAATGCCGCCATGGCAGTCCCGAAATGTATGTCCGCAAGCATTGGTACGAGGTGGCAACGGAATCAGACGGCGTAATGAAGATTTATTTTGAAAGGCAGGCGCGTAGGGGGAAGGGAAGGGCGAGATGGTGGTTGTTCAGCATCCGAAGGCCAGGGGAGGACTAAAGTCCAACCCAATCTTGTGTGTGAGACTTGTGGGAGAAAATTTTTCAAAAATCAGTAAAAATATGGAAATCTTAAATCGTATGATTTCTATATGAAATTAATTGAATAAAGCGGACACAAAAGCGGACACAAAACGCTATGATTCTGATGCCATTCTTGACTCTGTTGCCATTGAAATCATTGGTAATCCAAGCGGAGTAGGGTGGAGTGAGTGCCCTCCCACGCCGGTAGCGGGGGTTCGAATCACCCTGGGATCACCAATTAATACAATAGGTTAGGCGGGCAGGCTTAACCAGAATAATATCAGGAAGTACATAGGAAGTAGACGCTGGCCAGGCCTTACTTCCGATTCTGAGGGCAGGGGGATGAGTCGCATGAAGACATCTTTCTGCCCTTTATCATTTTGAAATTGCCTGTTTTGCCTCTCCATTACTATCCGACAGAAAACCGTTGAGTTTCTCCATCGCATTTTCACTCTGTTCCTGGTCGATGTGGCTGTACCGAAAAAACATTGCATTAGTTTTGTGACCGGTAAGCTTCATGACTACCACCTGATCGACGCCCGCCTTGGTCATATTCGTATTGAAGGTATGCCTTAGATCGTGGAGTCGATACGGAGAAACCTTTGCTTCTGAACAAGCTTTCTTGAACAATCGCTGGATATACCATTTCGGAACCGGGGCACCGTCTTCCTTAGTGAATACGAGTTCCTGACCGGCCGTCTTTTTCAGGTCAGGATTGACGAACACATCTTTCAGCTCCTTCATGTTACCCCAGTATGCCATCGCACAATCGGGATCGAGGCGGGCGGCTTCGAGAAAAGAACGTTCAGCCTCCGCATGATTAAATCCGTATGTCAGCACCATCGCTTGGTTGATAAAAAGTTGTGCCCGTGCGGATTTTGTGGTTACCGGGAATTGATAATCGCCCAAATTCTGGAGCCTTGGAGCCATTTGATCCGGTACGGTAACAGAATTGACGTCTTGTGTGTTATTCCCCACAGCGGCAAGGTTCCCACTTATCATGACCCCAATAAGGACGATTGCTGCAATTGAGAACAAACGATTATATTTATACGAGATAGTCTCCATGTTAAACCTCGGGAATATTATTTTTTGGTATGTGCGAGAGTCAACCCATCCGGTCGGCAATGATTCAACCGGATGGGTGAGAAAACACCATCAATGATCAAGCCCCACCTTCACCGGTACGGCTCTGGTGATGGTGCTAAATACCGGTGAATGTTTCGGTGCAAAGTCCATCAACTCTTTTAGCTGCTCAGGTGATGCATCTGAATCGATTTGGAAATTCATTCGAATCTCTTTGTATCCCGGGGAAACATCCTCTGAGATTCCAAGAAATCCCCGCAGATCGATATCCCCTTCCAGTTTCGACTCGACCGACCTGAGCTTGATGCCCTTGGCTGCCGCATGGTAGACGATTGAGGTGGTTACGCAAGAGGCCAGAGCGGTCAAGGCATATTCCACAGGGTTCGGCCCCTGGTCTTCGCCGAGGAGCAAGGGCGGTTCATCTGCGTCGAGTTCAAAGGCCTGCTTGTGAGATAAATCCTTCTGAGTGCCGTAGAAGTTTTTGATGGTCGTACGGTTGAGTCCCCCGTTCACCCATTTGTTGCTGGCCTTGAACTTGAATGCTCCGATTACCGGGGCTGATTTGATGGCCTCGATAGTGCCGAACAATTCATCGACATTGACACCGTTGACGATATTTTTAGTGCTTACTTTCTCAGCTGTCTGTCCCATTATATGAATCTCCTTTGAAAATGATTTCTTGTTTTGAACCGCTGGCAATGGTGTGACGGTTGACAGACATTAAAGCATGAGACATGCCAAGAAGTGATTAGCTGAAATTTGTCTATATTAACAAATAGTTGAAGTGGATATAATAGCAAATCTGGAATAACGAGATTTCGCGAATAACGATTTTTCGTGACTCAAAATGGCGAGATTTCGGCAGCCTATGTAAAGTTGTGGAAAGGAAGGCCGAAATAGGAAGCTATTGGGGACGCTTTATACCAAGCGCTTTCATTCGTGATTGTAGGGTCGATGGCGGTAGGCCCAACATCCGGGCTGCACCTTTTTTTCCGGCCACCCGCCAATGGGATTCCTCAAGAGCCAGCACAAGATTTTCACGTTCATCTTTCCGAAGTTGCTTGATGGTTTTCACACGTCCAATTAGGTGTGTCGGCATTTCAACTATTTTTGTTATTATGGCTTCCGGTAGCGCGTGGTCGAGATTGAGACGGCCATCAGAGGCGGTGATGATTGCTCGCTCAATGACGTTCCTCAGTTCCCGAACGTTACCGGGCCAATCGTAGGAGCGCAACTTTTCGATATTACCAGCACTCAACGGTTTGATGTTGCGTCCCAGGCGAATCGAGAATTGCTTGACAAAGTGTTCGGTCAGCAATCGAATATCATCTCCCCGCTGTCGCAGAGGTGGCATGGTGATGGGAAACACGTTGAGCCTATAGTACAGATCCGTACGGAATTTATGTTCCTGAACAGCCAATGACAAATCGCAATTCGTGGCGGCAATGACCCGTGCTTTTGATCGCCGGGGCTGCGAACTCCCGACTGGAGTATATTCGCCATCCTGCAAGACCCGCAGAAGTTTTGCTTGAAGCTCCTTACTCAATTCCCCGACTTCGTCGAGAAAGATGGTGCCGTCGTCGGCCAGGGAGAACAGCCCCTCCTTCCTTTTTCCAGCCCCGGTAAAAGCCCCTTTTTCATGTCCGAAAAATTCACTTTCCATGAGCGCTTCAGGAATAGCGGCGCAATTAACAGCAATAAATGAGTTGTTTTTTCGTGGGCTAAAGGTGTGTATAGAGCGGGCAATGAGTTCTTTCCCGGTTCCGGTTTCACCCAGGATAAGAACTGTCGTGTCCGTTTTGGCCACCTTTTCTGCGCTCCTCAAAACTTCCTTGATTGATGAACTCTGCCCGACGACCCCGTTAAAGTTTCCCAAGGCCTTGATTTCCTTCTTGAGGTAGGACGTTTCTTCATTGAGGATTTTTATTTTGCGTTTAGCTTCAACGCGTTCGTTGACGTCCCGCAGAATCAAAGTATGATAGAATCGCTCCTTCATTTCGAACTGTGAGATTGTTGCATCCGTAGATATCTGGTTGCCAGCGGAATCGATGACTTCAAAGCCTCCGGGAACCCACAAAGATTTTTCTCCTGGTGCATGAGACTCCAATTCTCCGGTCAATTTGTATAGTTTACGCTGGCTATCTTCACTTAAAAACCGAAAAAAACTCTTACCTTTGTTAACATTCGGACGAACCTTAAAAAGCGTCTCTGCAGCAGGATTCAACAGAACGATGTTGAGTTCATCATCCAGCTCGATTATGGCATCCATGGCGCTGGAGAACAACCGGCTGAGTTTCTCCTCTCGTTCTTCCAACTCGGATTCAGCGCGAATTCTTTGCAGTTCAGCGGCAGCTCTGGCTGCAAATATTTTGAACAGGATCAGGCGGTGGGGCTCATTCGGCATGGGTCGGTCATCGATTACTGCCAGATGTCCCAGGATCGTTTTTTTCACGTCCATCAAGGGTACACCCAGGTAACTGACCGCACCTAATTCTTCAAGTTTGGCACTGCGAGGGAAAAGCTCGCGAATGTCGTCAGGATAGAGCACCAGTTGAGCTTTTTCGATGACCGCCTCGCAAGGCGTGTCGTCAATATCGACCTCGAAATCAGGCTCCAGTTTCCCATCGACCCAGAAGGCCAGAGCCTTCAAGCGGCGACGTTCTGGAACATATTCTGTTATCCAGGCGTATTTGGTTTTAAGAGCACGAGCCAGTTTTTCTACCAGAACTTCAAAGAACTGCTCTCCAGTGACGGTGGAGGTACCTTCCAGCAGAACCCTCAACGGATCGTTCTTTTCGAGACTGCATTCGGCTAATGGCGGTGGATTTTCCATCGTTTCCGCTTTGTATATAGATTGTCATAAAAGTTAAGCTAGATGATCCAATCAGCGACCGCTTTTAGTTCCTTGGTTATCTTTATCACCACAAGCGTGGTATCATCGAGTTGTCGATGACCGGCAGTGAACGTGTTCAATGAATCGAAAACAGAGTTGATAATACCGGTGGAATCAATATGCGCAGATTCGCGTATGATACGCTGAAAACGTCTTTTACCGTACATCTCTCCGCTTTTATCGAGCGCTTCCCAGATGCCGTCTGTACCAATGGCAATAATCTGACCGTGCTTAAACCCGGAATACGTTTTTTCCCTATATTCGTATTTATCATCGACCCCAAGGGCCACGCCGTTTCCTTTTAGTTCTGTAAAGCGATCACTTTCCGGATCATACACCAATGCCGGTTCATGACCGGCTCTAACCCAACGCAAACGTTTACCGATTGGATCTAACTTTATCAGAAACAGCGTCATAAACCGTGAAGTGTCCAGTACGTCCAATGCTAAATGACGATTCAAACCGGATACTATTTGGGCAGCATCGTCGCATTGCGTGGCATGGACATGCAAATAAGTGCGAGCGGTGGCCATGATCAGTGCCGCATCCACCCCGTGGCCCATAACGTCTCCGACGACAACTCCATACTCACCCCGACTGCAGGTCTCGTTCCAGAAAAAATCAAAGTAATCACCCCCGACCTCGTTACAGCTCAAAGTCCTTCCGTCAATGTCGAAACCGTCAATGAGGGGTCTTGTCTGAGGTAAAAGCCTTTTCTGAATTTCAGCCGCCAGAACCAGCGATTTTTTCTGTGACGTCAGATCGGTAATAAAAGCCATCTTTGCGATAATTTGACCGCTATCATCTTTGAGAAGATTACTGTGGACCAACACGGGGATAGGAGGTCCTTTTTTAGTAACCAGCATGCATTCGAACTCATCTGTCTCTCCAGAAAATAGCCCCTTCCTGTTTTCCCGTAAAAAATCCGTGTAGTTATCGGGTGAAAATTGAAGAGGGGTTTTACCAATCATATCCTCCCGTCCGAAACCGCTCATTTCACATATGGCATCGTTGACTTCCGTGATCCTGTATTCCCGGTCCAAAAGCATGAATCCCTCTCCGGCTGTTTCAATGATCCGCCTGAATTTCACCTCACTATGTCTGATCTCAGCTTCTGCACGCAGTCGCTGAAGCTCAGCGGATGCACGCGCTGCGAATATCTGCAAAATATTGACGCAACGAGGTTCCCTTGGCATTGGATGTGTATCCATGACGGCAAGGTGTCCGAGGATTTGATTATCGGTGCCAAGCAGCGGAACCCCCATGTAACTTACGGCGTTAGATTTTTTTAAAAGGGAATTGTTGGGGTAGAGCTCGATCAGGTTGTCAGGGAAATGAACCAGACCAACACGTTCTATCACCGCCTCGCAAGGGGTTCCGGCAATATCGATAACGGCTCCGGGTATTAATTTCCCATCAGCGCAGAATGCAATTTCCCGCAGCTGTCGTGTCTCCCTAATGTATTCGGTAACCCAGGCACTGTAAGTGTTCAGTGCTTTTGACAGGTTTTCAACCAGTGCTTTGAAGAATGATTCGCCGGTAACAGTCGCTGTGCCTTTAACGATGAACTCAAGGGCTTCGGTCTCATCAATTGCCCCCAAAGGGGATCTATCAAGAAACATGGTTGCGTTTCCTTATGCACAATAAGCAGTTTCTCAAAGTCACCTTCGTGTCCGGTGGCGATGTCGGATAATTATTCTACGGGAAATCTGTTCAGGTGAGGAATTCAGCGGGCTTGGGTAGTTATTTGCAGGTGTTTGGAGTAGGAAGCGGTCTCAGCTGTTTTCACGATTTTTATGTCTCGGCCGACCGAAATTCCTCAAAAACCATTGGCCAGATCACCAATATTTTTGAGAATAAGAATTAAATTCGGGCTGTCAACCGATTCAACATGGCCGAACACAACAAATACAACTGATTGTAATTAAATATAAAATTTATTCTAATAATCTGTTACTTTTTCTTATCGCGGCTCAATCATTAGTGATCACTACAAGCATGGGTATCAACAAATGAACGCAGCCGCCATGATGTTCGCTGACAGCACCAATCAACACGTTTCTAATAGTATTCCGTAAGCACTGCTTTTAGGATCAACATCGGCGATCATGCCGCCGACATGCCGGATCTCGGTGAAGATCAAAGGTACTGTACCGCCACCTGGCATTGAATATTGGATCACAGTGTCAATCGCCCCATCATCTAATGCGCCCAAGAAGGCACCTGTAATTAACCCCGGCATGGGATCAACCGGATCGGCGCTGATAGAAGCCACCTGGCTGAAGGTCATGACCTTGAAATCGTCAACCAAAGGGGTCTTCCAGTTTCGCCAAAACCGCATTATATCTTCTCCCTGCTCTATGGGTCCGCTAAAACAGCCTCGTACCTGTACAAATGACTGGCCTCGCAAGAACTCAGGTATTTCGGGGATGACGGGATAGTTGATCAGTGCAACCGATGAAGTCAGGTCGTTGGGAACTGTCTCTATCCAGCTGCGATATCGCTGTAGAACCTCTTTTGAGAGTTCAGCATGATAGATCAGATTACCCCCGTACACTGTTGCGACAGGGTACAACTGGATCTCCATACCACTGACAATCGCCAAGCTGCCTCCGCCACCGCGAAGCCCCCAAAATAAGTCGGTGTTTTCTGTTTCGTTGGTATTCAATATTCGTCCATCAGAGGTTACCACTTCAAATCGGATGACACTATCACAGGACAGGCCGTATTTACGGGTCAACCATCCCATGCCACCGCCCAACGTATAACCAACCGCGCCGACACCCGGTGAAGAACCAAGCAATGGGGCTCGCCCGAACGACTGGGCCTTCTCTAAAACAATTCCCCATTTGGTGCCCGCCTCCACCCAGGCTGTTCGGGAATTCGCGTCGATCATAACGCCATTCATCTGGGAAGTGTTGATGAACAGACAGCCGTCCGCGGTCTTCGTCGGCATTCCATCGCTTTTGCCTCTATGTTTGCATTCAGAATTTTGGACACTCCTCGACGAATAGGTAACATCATGGAACAAGAGGAAGAGGGGTTTTGCGAATTTAGTGCAGTTACTTATTTTACAAGTATCATCAACCCCTTCTGTGCAAAACATGCATAGGTCATACTCGGTAACAACAGCCTCAGTTTTTCGCTTTACCCTCTTCAAATAACATCTGTGCAATATAAAATTTCCAGTTAGAGCCGAGACATATATTGACAGTTTGAATTTGGTAAATATTCTGCAGTTAATCGGGATTCATTTACCTATAAATTAGTGGCTTGTAATATCCTCAGAACCTTAAATATAGGTACATTTGTGTTCTCTTATTATTAATTAAGAGCGCCAAGAGGCTTTACGATTAGGGATACTTATGGAAACGTTATTGCAATCTGATACCATGCATCTTGAAAAGGAAGGCAAGCGGGCATGGGTGACTTTTACCCGTGAATCTCACCTGAATGCCATGAACAACGAGGGAACTGTCCTGCTCAATCGTGTGGCCCTTGCCATTCAAGAAGACCCTGACATCCGGGTGGTGGTTATCCGTGGACAAGGGCGGGCGTTTTGCACCGGTATTGACCTCAAACAACTGTCATCCGATGAGATTGATATGAGCTACCACGAACGCTGGGAAAAGGCCCTGCGCATATTTGAACATAATGGAAAAAATTGTGATCGTCGGAATTCATGGATACTGCCTTGGCGGCGGTTTGCAGCTTGCGTTGGCCTGTGACATCCGAGTCAGCACACCAGGATGCCAAATAGGCTTACCGGCTATCCGAGAATCCCTCATTCCCGGTTTGTCTGCATGGCGCCTGCCACATTACATCGGTTGGGGGGCGTGCTAAAAGGCTCATTATCGGCGGCGAGAACATTGACGGAGAAGAGGCTTCGACCATCGGGCTGGTGGGACCACCTAATCCCTGAGCAAGACTTTTTTTCCCATCTTGACCAGGTGGCTGACAAATAATTGATATCTTGCTCGGCCGGATCGCGGATAAGCAAACTGCTGACGAACCAGGCTTTCGATAAGGGATATGATGATATTTTGACATTGTACTTCAATCTTCAGGAGCGAACTCAATACAGCCTGGATGCCGAAGAGAGCAAAAGGGCCTGTCGAGAAAATCGGGAGCCTAAATGGCAATAAGATCATAAATTAGGAGTTCTAAAGACGAGATCAGAAGACTTGTTGACGAGCTCGCTGAGAATATCGTCTCTGCCAGCTTCATAAGCGTGCAATACAAATAATGAATACGTTACAGCTAAATAACCAAAAAGTCAGAATTGCTTCAATGGTTCATGATCTAAAAAACCCTATAGCAATTCTTTTAAGCAATTTAAACTTGGTCTTAAATGGTACTAAAGATTTTGGCCCCATGACTGGTAAACAAAAGGATCACATAGAAAGAGCATTAAGAGCAACCAAAACGATTGGTACTTATGTAAATAATATTTTGGAAATTGGAAGGTCGGAATTGGGATTAATAACATTTACCGAGTTCAAACTATCCCATCTGGTTTTGGAAACGATTATAGAAGTTATTGATTTTGATCACTCCGTCTTAAGCAACAAAAAAGAAATGGAAAAATTAGAAGTCCTGAAGAGAGTTTCTCAGAAGAAAAACCTCAATGTGATGATAAGCAAACTCCTTTGGCCTATGAAATTTGAATCGGACTTCAGTAAAATCAAACAAATTTTAACCAATTTATTAACTAACGGGCTAAAATTTAAAAATCATTATGTTGAATTAGCAATAACCCATGATGATGGGCACCTCATTTTCATTGTGAAGGACGATGGAGAAGGTATACCCCAAATATATCATGAAAAAATATTCGAGAGCTATTTTACAATGAAAAATTCATTTGAACCATCTGTTAGAGGGCACGGTATTGGATTAGCAGCAGTTGCTGTGCTTGTAAAAGATCTTGAAGGGGAGCTGAGTTTAGAGAGTAACAATAATAAGGGTGCAATTTTTACAACTAAAATTCCAGTCAAACAATAAATAATCATTTGCAGAAGAGATTACAAATTGAGGTTATGCAAAAGGTCTCTCTATATTTCCCTAATTATGTTTTGAACATAAAGATGTAAATTTTTGCGGCTGTCCATAACAGGCGGAGTGAGACTAACGATATGAACGGAAGGTTTCGTTGACAACGACCACGGATATAGGAGTGGCCAGCTTAGGGCTGACGACGAAAGAGTTAAGCGGGCTCTCAGAATACACCGAGGCACGCTCTTTTCCAAAAGACACTATCATTATTAAAGAGGGTGGTCAAAGTAATTCATTGTACATTATTCTTGAAGGTCGAGTAAAAGTTTTTGCAGTTGATTCTATCGGTAAAGAGACTGTGTTATATACCCAAGGCCCTGGAGAGTATTTCGGCAGTTTGGGATTTAATGAAGGCCCGCTTCCATTTTCCGTAATTACACTGGAATCAAGTCGGATGATAGTTCTGCCAAATACTGGTTTCAAAGATTTGCTGACCAGGAATAAATTTTTCTCCGTAAGCGTCTTTGAGAAACTTGTCCGCTTGGTCGAAGAGCAAAGGCGTGAACTCTCAGAAGTTTTAAAGCATATAACGAAGATCGGCGCAATCCTGCGAATGATTTCCACCTCGCCGACCAATATCCAGTCGGTGCTTGATGCAGTTGCCGATTACGCCGGACAATTGTGCGATGTAAAAAACGCCGAAATCTTGCAAGTAGAAGGTGACGAGCTTCGGCTCGTAACGAAACACGGGATGGAACATATTTGGCCGATAGGATTTAACATCCCAATAAACCGCAATTGGGTGGTCGGGCGGGCGGTTGCCGATCGCACCTCCGTCCATGTGCATGATCTGCAGCTGGCTGAGACTGAGTTCCCAAAAGGTTCGTTTTACGCCAAGCAATATGGCCACAGAACAGTGTTTGCCACCCCATTGTTGATAGAGGGGGTCGCGATCGGGGTGATCCTGATCCGTCGCTCGGAGGTGTTGCCGCTGACGGGCAAGCAGATCGCATTGTTAAAAACTTTTGCTGACCAGGCGGCGATTGCGATCGAGAACGTGAGGCTATTCAAGGAAGCCAAGGAAAAAAACCGCATGGTGGAGGCGCAAGCGAAAGAACTTATCGAATGGAACGCCACGCTCGAAACCCGCGTTGCCAAGCAGGTAGCGGAGCTTGAGCAGCTCGCAAGGTTAGAGCACGAAATTTTGCTGGCAAGCGAAATACAGAAAAGCATGCTACCAAGAATCATACCAAACTTCCAAGGTTACGAATTTTGTGCGCACATGATTCCAGCAAAATCCGTGGGCGGTGACTTTTTTGATTTTATCCCCCTGGGTAGCGACTCGCTTGCAATTGCAATTGGTGACGTATGTGACAAGGGCGTATCCGCAGCTTTGTTTATGGCCATGGTACGCAGCTTGTTGAGGGCAGAAACTCACCCGGGCAATTCTCCCAAAGAAGTGCTCCAAAGGGTTAACCGCCACCTTTTGGATATGAACGACAAGCAAATGTTCGTTACCGTTTTATTCGGCATATTAAACCGCACCACAAAGCGGTTCTCGTATGCGCGAGCCGGGCACGAGCCTCCAATTTTCTTCGATGGATTGGGTTCAGTTAAGCGTATGCCCAAATCAAACGGTATGGCGTTGGGTATATTGGATGCGATTACCTTGGACGAACAGACGATTGAGTTTCGGAAAGACAGCATGATGCTGCTATGCTCGGATGGGATACCCGACGCAACGAATCGAGAAAATGAGCGGTTCGGATTCAATAGGATAATTCAATCCGTAGCTCACATTCAACAGCTATCGACCCAAAGGGTGTGTAATGAATTAATCAAAGCAATAACCGAGCATCAAGATGGTTCTCCTCAGTTCGATGATATGACGATTATAACGGTGAAGTCAGTTTGAGTTGTTCGGGATCAAATAAACAAAATCCAAACTCTCTTTCGTTTTTTGCAGAAAAAACAGGCAGATAATGACCTCTATGGCTCTTTTAGTCAATTACCTTTTTATGTCGTACAGTGGCAAGCAGGTTTGAGTATTGACCTACCCCAGGTGTCCAGTATAGTCTCAATAAATCAAAGGTTGGCAGAGAAAACGACCGACCTCAACATATATGATTCGCTATAAGTTCTAAAAATCAATAATACCTTTAATAGGGTTTAATAAACAATAGGCATGATCCACTGCACACTATGGCAAGTATGGTTCAGCAGCGTTATGGGAATATAAACCGTTGACTTTTGGCAATATCCTTCACTTTGACATCATGCATTTTGCGGTATTATGGACTCAATAGCAGCATCATCTAAACGCAATATGGTCGGTTGGGTACTATTAGCAAATATATTTCTATCTCTTGCCATTGGATGCAGTATTCCTTCCAATGGACCACAGAAAACATTTACTCCAGAATTTATTGAACAAGAAGTTTATGGCAAATCAAAGAGGTACATTAAAAACGGTGTAGCAGTTGTTTATCTAACAGGAACCCCCTATGAAATTGGATTAGCCCATGGGAAACTCTGTAAAAAAGAGATTGAAGAATTAAATGCCAGATTTTTCAATCTATTTGATCGCTTTGCCAAAGATCCTCATAACAGATGGATCGTATTATCGAGACAACTCGAAAAAAATATTTCCAAAGAATACATTGATGAGATGCGTGGCATTTCAGATGGTTCAGGCATTGAGTACAATAAGGTCCTGTTTATTAATACATTGTCAACAATATCAATGAAGGATTCATGTTTGGCCTTTGCATTTCAGAACTCCAATTCAGAAATCATTACCCTTCGACAAGATGATGAGTTTAAAAATACTGATTTTCACCATAAGATGATTTTGTTCATAATAAAACCGGAGAAAGGGAAAGGGTTTGCCACTATAATTACACCAGGATGGATTGATGGGGAGACAGGCATCAACGAAAAGGGGATTACAGTTTCACAGAACAATATAGGGATTAAGCAAAAAGAGTGGGATGTTATGCCGATCACCGTATTGTCCAGAACCATGCTTCAGTATTGTGAAACAATCGATGAGATTGAGCGTCTGCTTGACGAGCAGCACGCATATCCGGGCCGGTTGATATTCGCATCAAGCACAGATGGCGCTTCTGTGTTCGAGTTCGTGAATACAGAAAAAGCCAGAATCAATATGAAGAACGGATTTCTTGCTTTATCGAATCATGCAAGGATGATTCCATCCCGGAGGTCAGGTGGTAATTCTGTGAAGCGGCTTTCAATACTTGAGGAATTCTTGACTGAGAATGGCGATAATATGAGTATTAAAAAAGCCATAGAACTTGTTAGAACACCTTACCTTTCACGCGATAACTTCTGGGACAGGCTGCGAGTTCATAACAGACAGGCATACATCTTTTCGCCCAGAACGCTCAATTTCTGGATAGCGTGTCCACCACCAAATAACAACAAGCCAGCATGCTATGGGTCATATGTAGGCTTTAATTTGATGCAGGAACTATTCGGCTCTGGGCAAGATCCAAGTCCCAAATCTTTTCCTGCGCATAAGTAAGGAATACTACCATTAGTCCTCGGTTCCTAGTTCAGCTATCTTTTTTTGAAGGCAAATTTAACAATCAAAATCGAGGACTAAAATTGCAATTCCACATTTGTTCTATTGGCGGTCTATACAAGATATTGTGGTTAATGAATCTGGTACAAAACCGGCGATACCTCCAACAAAGCTTTAGAGATCGCGTACTTGCCAGCTCAGCGACTAGAGGAAGCCGGCTCCCTACTGGGTGAATCGGTTCGCGCTATAGGGGCAGTCCGGACGGCATCCGGCAAAACATACCGCCGCATTCAGTAGAATAAAAATGGGTCCGAAACAAATCCCGGGCCCATTTTATTACGATAGAACCCCGGCGTCATCGTCCTCAATTTTCGAATTCCGCTTTCAAAGCCAGTCCGATCTGCTCGATGGTGTAGGGTTTTTTCAGGTAGGCGCCGGCCCCCAGCAACTGTGCTTCGCGGACGCGCAGTGTCTCCGAGAATCCGGATGCGATGACCGCCTTGATGCCGGGCTGTATCGACAGGAGTTTTTTATAGGTTTCCAGACCGTCCATTCCCGGCGTCATGATCATGTCGAGAACCACCAGGTCGACACTGTTTTCACCGATCATCCGGACGGCTTCCTCGCCGCCGGCAGCGACTGAGACCTTGTAGCCGAGTTTGTCCAACATGAATGAAGTGATTTCGCGCTGCTCACGCACGTCATCAATGACCATGATCCACTGCCCGTTTCCCCTGATTGCGTCGATGTCAACGGACGCACTATCCGGTAACAATTCTTCCCTGGTGATCGGAAAAAACAGATTGAAAACGGTTCCGGACCCCAATCGGCTCTGTACATCGATGTAACCGTGGTGGTCTTTCACCGTTCCCCAGACCACGGCCATACCGAGCCCCGTGCCGCTCCGCCCCATTTGCTTCTTCGTAAAAAAGGGCTCGAATATGCGTTCGCGGTCCGCTTCGGAAATGCCGATCCCTTCGTCTGAAACCGACAGCACCACGTAATTGCCTTCGGCGATGTCGTCATAGCCGCTGATTGGGGTGTCGAGATAGCGGTTTACGGTTCGGATCGTCAACCGCCCTCCGTCAGGCATGGCCTCGGCGGCGTTGGATACGAGATTCATGATCGTTTTGGACATATGAATGGCCGAACCCCTGATATTGAAGAGATCTTCCGAGAGGTCGGTTTCGATCCTGATGCGCGGATGAAAAGACTGCAGTTTATTGAATTCAGGGCTCTTGAGATAGGTGACGATGACGTCGTTCAATTTGATGGGGACGGCATTCGATACCCCCCTTCTGGCCAGCGTCAATAGGTCCTGGACAATTCGAGCCGCTTTTTCACCCGAATCTTTGATGGTCTGCAGCGGCGGAAGCAGAGGGCTGCCCGGCGGGAGATCCATCATGAGCAGGTCCGGGTAACTGACGATCCCCGATAAAATATTGTTCAGGTCGTGGGCGACCCCGGAAGCCAGAGTGCCGATCGCTTCCATTTTTTCGGCGCGCTGGAGCTTCGATTCTAGAGTGGCCCGTTCCTTCTCGCCTTTTTTCCTGTTTTCAATTTCCTCCACCAGGGCCCGGTTCTTCTTGTGCAGTTCAGTCGTGCGGTGTTTGACCTGTGATTTGAACAAAACGATAATTCCGATGGCGATGATGAGCACGGAACTCAATGCGATGAGGATCCAGCGGAATTGGTGGGACATGACGCTCTTGTCGGCTCCACCGAACCATTTTTGAATGCTGCGGTGGTAATGGCTGTCCTCATCTGCTTTGAGCCTGCGGAGATTCAGATCGAGCTTATTGAGAAGAGGGGAGAGATTTCCTTCCAACGACGCCCAATAGAGTCGTTGGGGGCTCAGCACGATCGATGATTTTTGAACCTTATACTTCTCGGCGTTGATAAATCCAAAAAACTGGCTGACCAGGCCGGCATCGCACTTGCCGACATCGACGAGGCCCAGTACGTCTTCGTAGTCAAAGGCTTCTATAAACCGGCTGTTCAGCCCGAACTGACGCATCTGGTCCTTTAGGTAGAAGAAATGCTGGTCGTCCATCAGAACGGCGATTTTCTTGTTCCTCAAATCCAGGATGGACTCGATGGGGGAGCCCGGTTGAATATAGACTTGGCCCCATTCGGTCAGCACGCTCTCGTAGGTGTAATCGAATTTTTTGTCCCGCTCCTGGGTGTAGGCTATACCGCCCAGCAGGTCGATTTCCCCGTTTTCGAGCTTCTTCAGGCACGCTGTCCAGGGTGCGTGTTCATATCTTACCTTCCACCCTTCCTTTTCGGCAATGTGGTCCAGCATGTCGACGAGAAATCCCTTGACCTGTTGGTCAGGACCCAGGAAGGATAGCGGTACATTGTCGTAGGTCCCCACCCTCAGGGTGTCGCTTTCCGCATGGCCCGCACCGGGCGACAGACAGCCAACGGCCAGCAGGATGATAACCAAAGTTTTGAGTATGCGGTTCATACCCTCAATATCGGCACGTTATGAAAAAAATTAACGGTATGCTTTCAAGCGATCTTATCGGCGCAGCAGAGGCGCGCTCGAATTTTTCGGATGGAAGGCTGCTGAATGCCGGAAAAGGATTGCCGGTATCCATCTAAAATGATAAAGGAAAACCTGAACAATGTCATGATATGATCAAAAGGCGTTTGTAATCATCGATGACGCATTTCCACACAATAATTGCGTCACTTCCGAGCGGTGTTAGAATGGCAGATTCGGGACAGAACAGCAAGGTCGTTATCGAATGCCCGCGATGTTGCTTTCAGAAAGCCATCGATACCGATGAATGCGTGAAGGGATCCGGCAAGATAAGGCTGAAAATCAAATGCCGGTGTGGAGAAATTTTCAAGGCGCTGCTCGAGAAACGATCATATTCGCGATCGGTTTTCGGGTCAAAAGGGCATGTGGTTATCGAGGATCTGTCAGAAATCTTATCGGGTCTGTCCGTTTCGATTCAGGATATATCTGTTTCGGGCGTTCACATTGAAACAGATTATCCGGAACTCTTCCGGATCGGCAACAAGGTGCGGATCAAAATCTACTGCAGCCACCCGAAGGGAGCGTATATTTCCAAGGACGGCAACGTCGATAACATCAACCACAATTCAGTCGGGATCCATTTCACGCAAAACGGCCCGGAATGGAATTATCGATATGGCCGATTGGATTCTGAAGAAGACAAAAAGAAATTCGACCGCTATTTGTATCTCTAATGACGGCTTCCTGATTAACCGGCCGATGCACGGCTAAAGCGACCATTGACCCGGTCGATCTTTTGCCGAGGTCGATCGGTTGAGAAGCGACATCTGGTTGCCGAACCTAAGGGTTCCACCGGTCTGGGTCGGCGCGACGTCCCAGGCGTAACCGGGACTCAGATTCTTGTCCAACGCCGCCCACAGGCTCTCATCGCTATTGTATCCCGTAGCGCTCAACTTGACCTGAAACCAGGTCAACGATTCCCGGGTATTCAACTCTGCAATCCCTTGGACCAGCATGTTCTGTTCCGAGACGCTGGAAATCGTGTCCACTTTCTTGAAACCGACCGAAATCAATACCGAAAGAATGACCATGGCGGCAAGAAGTTCTATCAGGGTAAACCCTTTTTCGTTCTCAGTGATTCCTGTCATGACAGGTACTCCGTTTGGCATCGCTGGCAGATGGCCGAATTGTTGTATTCGAATTGCGCCATGACGGTTTTGAAATTCAAGGCTTTGTCTCCGCAGATAATGCAGGCTCGTTTCGACTTCGCTATGGTGAATGCCTTGGTGTGGTCGTGTGTGGACAGAATGTGAATCAATTCATCGACTTTGGTCATGATTACCTTCCTTTAGACGGTCATTGCCACACGGATTTCCGTATGTCTCTCACATCTGTTTCGCCGGTATCCATCGGATTGACATCCATTTCGAAATCCTTGTCCAGACGCACCTTTCCCTTTTTCAAGTAGTAACGGCAGCGCCCATCCCCATCGAGTTGACGCCGGCAATTCCTTTGGTGGTAACATCTGGTGCAGATCAAAACCAATCCTCCGCTGCGGCTGGGTTTCAGTCTGTTTTAATTCAACTTTGATGCCAATATGCGTCATTTTACTAAATCATTGTATTAACAATAAGTTGGATTGTTTTTGAGTCGGGCGATGAACAATTAAAGACCCTGGGGATGGGTGAAATGACCCATTGTGCGTGGGTGGGCTGGCACAATGTCGCAGGAGGGGCTTATGGGAACTTATTTCCACAAA
This sequence comes from uncultured delta proteobacterium, assembly GCA_963792945.1. Classification (GTDB taxonomy): domain Bacteria; phylum Desulfobacterota; class Desulfobacteria; order Desulfobacterales; family SG8-13; genus JARFQH01. Next base: position 32,696 of record CAWBYM010000019.1, read on the forward strand.
TCTGGGCGCTGAAACAGTGCGCAACAGAAGCGACGATCAAGTCGCCGGGGCGACCGAAGGCTATTTCAGCTTTACGCGCGACGATCGATATTCCGTGGCCCGCTTCCGATTATGCCCGGATATTGTTGAGAGCGTTCGGGGCAAAATGGCGGCGGCCGGTAATTGATTGGTTGTTTTCAAACCGGGTGCTGTGCATCCCGCCTACGGCGGGATTACAACCGCAACGAGTAAGGCCCTGACGTGCGCTTGTTTTTCCGGCCTATGAACGGAAGTCCAAGCCACCGGCTTTTCTGATGGTTGTTGACTCGATATGGAATTGGTCATAACCGGAATTGTGGGGTATCACGCTTTGGATTCGGTGTTGCTTGCTGCAGGGTTGTGCGGCGGCTTTGTCCCGTGTTATGTCACCTTTCCCTGACTCACTTTTTTAGGTGTTCAGCGAGACGGAATAACGGATAAACTGTCTTCATGGCAGCCGGATTGATTGAATTATATGTATCAGGGGAGGTTAGCATGCAGGATATACCGGATTTAATACAGGGGCTCGAACGTTCCCCGCACATTCTCGCCCAGTTCGTAAATTCGATTACCAAGGAGAAATTGCATCAGCGCCGGGGTGACGGTTTCTGGACCGTCGCCCAACATGTGAGCCATCTGGCGCGTGTGCAACCCATGCTTCAGGAGCGTCTGCAACGATTCGTGGATGAGGAGCGGCCATCATTTATCCCCTTTGTGCCCGCCGATGGAGAAACGGAAGAACGACCGGCCGACCTGGACACAACCGACGCCCTATACGCATTTGAACGCTGCCGGCGCGAGCAGATCACAGTGCTGGACCGGGCCGAAGAGGCCGATTGGCAAAAAACCGGATCCCACCCGGAGTATGAACGATATTCTCTTTACATTCTGGTTCGGCACATCCTGATGCACGATTTCTGGCACATGTACCGGATAGAGGAAATCTGGCTTACCCGGGACAGTTACCTGACAACACTTCTCTGACACGCCGGCAGGAAAGACGTCAAGGTGTCTTCGCCCCGATAGATAGTTCGTATACCGATGTCAGGTCGTCGAGCTGAGTTTTTTTCTTTTTCGGCCAGATCAAAGAATACTTCCCGGGCTTGCACCGATTCGACCTGGCGGCCCAGTTTCAGGTAAAGATCGAAGATGTTGGCCTCAAGGGCCATCACCAGATTGAGTATGTCTGAGCGGCTTTTGCCTTGACGACCCTGCGGACTTCTTCCGGAGTGATCGATTTTGCCGGTTGAAAGAAACGACCCAAAATCATCGCCAGCCTCCTGAAGTTTCGGATTCGGTCAGCCGATGAATCGTTTAGACCCGATCGGTTTCCGGTAAGGGACTGACCCTGATTGAGACTTCTCGAACCCCCAGCGGTCAAATCAGAGGAGCTGTGGGTGACTGCCGGTCTGTTGCGGCGCTCGGTAAACGCCTTTTTAACTGACTGCCACGAGAGGGTTTATTCGATGGCCTGGAATTTACGCATGAATCGACGGTCGATGAAGTCTTTGATGACAAAGGCGAGACGGCCGTCGAACTGGATTCGTTTTTTTTTCAGCACCCCGCTGCCTCCGCCCAGATTGAAGATCAGCAGGTAGTCGCCTCCCGGAGAGAACGGTTGGAGCCGGGACCCGTCGATATAGGCCAGCAGATTATGGAGAAGAACCGGGTTTTGGCGCACGGCGTAGACCCCGACCTTGTCCAGAGGGTTATCCTTGAAGTAAATACAATCACCGCCGCCGAACATCTCCGGGTGGGCCGTGTTTTGAAGATACCGGTTGACCTCCAGACCCCCGTCCGGGCCGACCGGCAATCCTGAGGCCTCGAAGACCGCCGACGGCCTTACACCCACAGCAACAAAGACAATATCCACTTCCTGAGCGTTTCCGTTCGCAAGTTGGATCCGTCCGGACTCGATATCCTGGACGTCACTGTTCTCGAAGATGTTTATGCCGCGGGAGATCAGCGAAGCGGCGATCTTGCGGCGCACCCCTTTGGGATGATTCGGCATGAGGGGCGAACGGGTATAGATACGGATGGAAATGGGGTGCCCCGATGATTTACGGGCCAGCTGCCAGACGTTGCCGGCGATTTCCACCGCCGACGGGCCGCCGCCGACGATCCCGACGGTTGTCGGCTTCCGGGAAAGCAGCTCAACGATCTTTTGTTGCGCCGCGAGGAGTTTTTCGATCGGCTTTACCGTGAAGACATCACCGTCGATGCGGCTGCCGTTGCCTTGAGGTACGTAGCTGCCGACATTAAAGGAAATGACGTCGTAGGGCACGACATCACCGTTCTCCAGATAGACTTCTCTTTCCTTCGGGTCGACGCGGACGATTTTTCCCAAAACGAACGTGCATCCCTGTTTTTCGACTACATGGCGGGTGGCAAACCGGATGTCTTCGGGCGTATAGGTTCCTCCCAGCATTCCCGGACCCATGCCGGAGTAGTAGTGGTGAGGCGAGGGCTGAATCACCGTCACCTGGTGGCCTTTTTCTACGAATCGGTGAAGATTGGCCAAGGTCATCATGTGTGCATGGCCGCCGCCGGCCAGAACCAGTTTTTTTTTCATGATCGCCTCATGCGTTCGGGCCATGATCGCCGTCGCTGCCGAAATGACTTGCTGGGCGGCTTGAATTGCCCTGCAGAAAGTGAGCGAATGGGGAAGGAGGGCGAATGCCGACAGTATTTAGAAGTTTTCGAACAACTTGCCGAGTTGGGCCAGGTGCGCCCGTTCCTCTTCGGCTATTTGTGTCAGAACTTTTCTGCTTTCATCGTTGTCGCTCCGGTCAGCCGCCCGTCGGTAGAGATCCAGGGCCTGGGCTTCTATGGCCATGGCCAGCCCGACGATTTCGGCCACAGATTCCAGGTCGGGTTTGTAAAGGCGCACGTATTCTTCGGTGGTGAGGCCGCCTTCGACAGCCGGCGCCACCTGTGATTCCAGAAATTTCTCATGGTCGTCCTCACTGCCGGTGACGTGGCGATATTCTTCGAGAATGCGCTCCTGGTGCTTGACCTCGATGGCGGCCAGCTTTTCGAAGAGTTCGCGGGCTTTTGGGTCGACCACCCACGGTATCATCGACAAGTAATATTCCCTCAGGCCGTTTTCCATGGAATAGGCGATGATCAGCGTTTCCGCCGGGGACTCGTTTCCGGTGAAGAGTTCGAGTCCCTGATCTTCCCGGCCGATGGCCCGGTCGCTCTTCCAGGCCTTGAATCCGCCGGAGAGGTTGAACACCTCGGAGAAGCCCTTGCCGGCCAGCATTTGGGCCGCCACCCGGCTCCGCCCACCGACCGCGCAATAGACGATCGTCGGTTTTGCGGCGTCAATTTCGGCCATCCTGTCGCTGAGGTCCGGTAGGGGGATCAGTTTGGCCCCAGGTATATGGCCGGCCTCATACTCACCAGGCTGTCTCACATCCAGCAGCGTGTAGGCATCGGAGGGCTTTGCGGCGATGTAGTCCTTCGCTTCCAAAGCGTCTATCGATTTGACGAAAGTGAAAAACTGTTTCCAGCGCATGGGTCGTCTCCATCAGGAATTGGGCTTTCGCATCCAGGTCGATATCGTGACAGGTGACAATCGGCTTTTTCCTTGAATTCGAATTGGTGAACCGCGTTTGATTCCATTGCCGCGCATAGAATTCTATAATAAGGATCTGGAAAGATTTCAAGGGGAGAAGACAGCGTTTTTATTGAGCTCAGGTCAATTTTCAATCCCTATCGGCGGAGATCTGGGTTTCTGCCACCTCGCCGCTTTGGGTTGCTGACCGCTGGGTCGCCCGCCACCCGTCTTGAGCGGCCGTTGCCCTAACAGCACGTATAACGTTGTAAATACAATATATTGTGTGATTTAATGTCTTGACACACCAATATAATGGCTCTTATAAGCAGAGTCGGGGATAAAACCACGCCACCGTTCGGTAAGGGTACTTCTTGCAGCAGACACGCCGTCCGGTACCCCCCCAGCCGCATTCAATTCATACGCTTGATATCGAAGGCCATCGGTTCGTTGAGCTGATTATGGGAGAAACCATCTGCATCGTCAGCCAGAAGGGCGGTGTCGGCAAAACACTCACCGCAGTGAACATGGCCGCGGCATTGGCCCTTGCCGGTAAGAAAACGTTGCTGATCGACTGTGATCCCCAGGGGAGTGCCACGTCCATCTCGGGTATTTACAAACGAAAATTTTTGTTGACCCTCGAAGACGGGCTTCTCGGAAGGGCACCTTTGCACAGGATCATGGCCCAAAGTTGTGTCTACTACCTTCAGGTCGTTCCGGCACCCTTCGGCCTTACGCACCAGGCGGCCAACCTGTCTTCTGCGCCCGGCGCAGAAGGAGTCCTGAAAAACTTTCTGATGGATGACAGCTGGCGCTTCGACTACATTGTTATCGATACACCGGCTTCCTTCGGCATGTTGACTTTGAGTGCGCTGGCGGCATCCGACAGCGTCCTGATTCCCGTTCAGTGCGAATTCCTCGCCTACCGCAGTCTGCAGCAGACGATCCAGACCGTGGTGACGGTCCGGAACGCCTACCGCTTGCTTCTCGAACTGGCGGGGATCCTTTTCACGATGGTCGAGCAGGATGCCGGTCTTTCGCATGTGATTGTCCGCAGTGCCCGTCGGCGCATGGGAGAAAAGGTCTTCGAGACCTTGATTCCGCGGGATGCGCAGTTGCGGGATTCACCGGCGTTCGAAAGGCCCCTGGTTGTTCAGGATATCTTCTCGATCGGTGCCAAATGTTACATAGCGCTTGCCGCTGAGGTTATGAAGCGGCGATTGGGACCGGCAGTCAGAAACGGGAAGTAAACGATATTCATTTTCAGGACAACCGCTGTTGTGCACCGCAACAGTTCAATCATACGCAGTCAAACCACATCAAGGGAGGAGGACAGCATGGCCAAGGTGACGATCAGCAACGATATTGTTGCAACCGCCAAAAAGGAACTTTTCGAAAGGCTCAAGTCCAATATCAATCTCGACCGCGTCAGACAGATCTGTGCTGAACTTTATGGCGTCAAAGACATCCAATCGCTTGATTACAAAAATGGGGATATTGTCGTGCATGACGGGCAGGTTGCCTACAAGATCGAGTTCGACGTCCGTTTTGCCGTGCCGCTGCTGATTGATGAAGAAGGCAACCTTCTGGGTACCCAGGAAATAGAAGCCGAAACGACGCCATCTCAAGAGGACCAGATCGAGGACATCAGCCAGCAGGCCAGGGATGCCGTTCAGGGGTTTTAGTCTTTGTTACCAATCTGATTTTTTGACAATTTCGCCGAGTTGCTGTAAAATACAGATCAACAGTAACCGTCAGAAGAGCCAAACCCCGAGTGATCGGGGGACGGAAAGCCACGGGTCTTAAGAAGACAGCCGGGTTGCCTGGGGAATCCAGTCGAAAAGCCAAGTTGCCTTCATTCAGGTGGCTTGGCTTTTGTCGTCAGTGTGAGGTGGCGCATGACAGCTGGTAGCCGTCGCAACCATTGTCCGTCGCGGCGCCGGCTGAGGATTAACTCCTGGAGGGTATTGAATGGGCGCATTTGTTGATCGTTCGCTTCGCTGCATCATAAAATTAGAAGAGTCTACACCTGTTGCAGGGGCCTTACCAATGGGCCGGTCGCTTTTCGGCGGGCTGGGAAAAAGCCGGTATTTTTCAGTCAAAGGGGCCAAGGGCCCGTCTCCCGGCCATCACCACGACGGCATGAAAACATGGCTGATCTGTAATCATCTCGCTACACCCGAGAAATTTATTTCAAACTATGCCGAATACCACTACTTTGTGGTGTTCGACAGCCATGTATTCTGCCACGACTGCCATGAAAGCAATATGGTAGACGGTGAATCCGCCTTTTTGAACATGGAGTTGGCCGCATCGGCCATGACCGATACCGAATTGCAGCAGCAGATATTCGAGCCGTTCTACCATATCAGTTTCGGCCCCGGTTCCACTGGGGGGGAGTCGGCCATGCCTTCTATCCCATCGAGAACATGGTGGGTCTGCCATCATTTGGCGGATGGCGGCAATTTCCGGAAACACGTTTTTGACGGTAATATCATCCTGTTTACCGACAACAACGTCGCCTGTCCCGACTGCCTTGATGGCATGCTCAAAAAACCCGCTGAAAACCTCGGCGACCATATGGTAAGGCTACCTGAAGACGACCTCCAGTACACCATTGTCAACAGGTTGTTTTCACTGAATTATGAGCTTTCCTTGGCCCAGGGGTTCATTCACTGACAGTTGCGGCGGCCGGGGTTTGCCACCCTCCGCCCACGGCGGCCTTCGGTCAGCCGCCGGGCAGTTGATGCTGACCGATGACCGAACCCCGGGAGTCGCTGGCCTTGTCACCGCGGCCGGGTTGCACGATCCAGCAGGTAAAAGATGGACCTGTAGTCGATTCCAGTATGAGTCGACAGCCCGATTTCACAGGTTCGGCTGGTGGCGTATCCGCCGGCAACTTCCGCCGGCAACTGCCCTTTGAGGTGCCTGAGAGCGAAGGCGTTCAGTTCAGGGACGGTGAAGCCCTTGTCACCGGCAAACCCGCAGCAGGTTATCTCGGGGGCGACCACCCGTTCTGCGCACATCTCCGCCAGATGCTTGAAGTCAACTTCAAGCCCCATTTTTTTAGCACTGCAAACCGTGTGAATAGCCACAGTTTCGGATATTTTTTCGAAAACCAGGCGGTCGATTAGGTGGGTTAGGGCGAAACTCACTGGATCATACAACCGCAGGCGCGTGTCCTGGGTCTGTTTCATATGGCAGAGGCAGGGGCTCATGTCGCACAGGACCGGAAACCGCCCGTTGTCTGATGCCCCCAGCAGTTCATTACCCAATTCCGCGGCTTTCTTCGCGGCGCTTTCGACCAGGCCTTTACTGGCAAACGGCATACCGCAGCAGAGCCGATCCATCTTGTCGGGATAAACGACCTCATAGCCGGCTTTCTCCAGAAGGTTTTCAGTCGTCCGGGTCAGGGACAGCGTCTCAACGCCTTTGGCCGGGCCCATGGTGCGGTTGATACAGGAGGGAAAATAGACGACAGGGTCGCGTCGTTTCCGAATCTGGGATGAAAAAATCCTCTTGGAAGCGGCTTTCGGCATGGCTTTTGTCCAGAGAGGAAGACGATCATAGGATAAACGCCGGGCAGCCGCGGTGAGCTTAGTCATCCGTGTGGTGCCCAAAAGACCATGGGCTCCGTCGACCAGAGCCAAACCGAACCGGACTGCGCCGGTGGCCCAATGCATCCGATCGGCCAAGGCAGCCCCGGCCCGGCGGGACCAAGGCGTCGACTGCTGCTGCCTGAAGGCCTTGACCAGTAAGCCCGTGTCGATGTCCACCGGGCAGGTGGTGGCGCACAATCCGTCTGCAGCACAGGTCCGGTCACCGAAATAGGCGAATGAGCGTTTCAGCTGCTCCAGCCTTTCGCTGTCTGCACTCCTCCGTTTCAATCGCGCCATTTCCCGGTAAACCACGATACGCTGCCTGGCCGACAGGGTCAGATCGTGTGACATGCAGCTGCGTTCACAGAAACCGCACTCGATGCAGGTATCCACCAGTTCGTGGGCGACGGGCATCGGTTTGAAATTCTTGATGTGGGCTTCCGGATCCTCGTTGATAATGACACCGGGGTTGAGCATGCTGTCGGGATCGAAGATCTCTTTGATATCTTGCATGGCCTCGAAAATACGATCACCCCATTCCCGCCGGACGAAAGGGGCCATATTTCTGCCGGTACCGTGCTCGGCCTTCAGCGAGCCGTCGTATCTGTCAACCACCATTTCGACGATATCGTCCATGAAGGCCTTGTATCTTGTCACCTCTCCAGGGTCTTCGAAGTCTATGGCCAGGACGAAATGAACATTGCCGTCGAATACATGGCCCCATATAATCGTGTCCTCATAGGCGTATTTTTTAAAGAGAACCTGCAAATCGAGCAGGCAGCTTTGCAGGTGTTCTATGGGAACGGCAATATCTTCGATGATGACCGTGGTCCCTTTCTTGCGTCCAATGCAGGCCGATGGAAACAGGCCTTTGCGGATATTCCACAGGGCTGCCGCCCGGTCGGAATCGGTCGAAAAGGAAAACTCGCGGGCCATGGCGAATCCGTCGAACCGGCTATTGATCTCTTCGATGTGTCGCTGGAGTTCCCCTGGGCTGGCAGCGGCGGTCTCGACTAGCAGTGCGGTCACCGAATCACCGAGAGTCTTCATGTAGGCCGGCATCCCCTCTTTGTTTTCCACCGAGCGAAGGGCTGTGCGGTCCATCAGTTCGGCAGCGCTCACCTGGCAATCTTTCAACAACAATACAGCTTCGCAGGCTTTGGCGATATCGGGGAAGAGCATCAGGCTGGTGGCTTTATGGGTCGGTTCGTCCAGGGTTCGAAAGGTGACCTCGGAAATGAACCCTAAAGTGCCTTCCGATCCGATGATAAGGTGCTGGATCATGTCGATGGGATCATCGAAATCGATCAGGGCATTGACGCTGTAGCCTGTCGTGTTCTTTATACGGTACTTGCGCCGAATCCGCTCGACTGTTTCCGGCTCCGAGCGGAGGCTCTGCGACAGGGCTGTGATGCGCTCGACCGTGTCCCCGCGGTTGGCAAGGAAGGCCTCGCGGCTGGTCTTATCGCGCGTGTCAAGAACGGTGCCGTCTGAGAAAATGATGCGCATTCCCGAAACGGTGCCCATGCTGTTGCCGGTCACACCACTGGCCATGCCGCAGGCATTGTTGGATACGATGCCCCCGATTTTGGCCGAATTGATGGAGGCCGGATCCGGACCGATCTTTTTTCCGTAAGGTGCCAGCGCGCAGTTGGCTTCGGCACCCAGTATCCCTGGCCCGAGGGTGATGCGGTCCCGATCGGGGCTGATCCGGCAATTCCGCCAACCCTCTGGACCGAGAACGATCAGGACCGAATCACTCAGGGCCTGACCCGAAAGGCTGGTTCCGGCAGCGCGGAAAGTCACGGCGATTTTCCGGGACCGGCAGCTGCCTAGGACGGCAATTGTTTCGGCTTCATTTTCGACTTTTACGATCAGTTTGGGGGTGAGACGATAGAAACTGGCATCTGTGCCGTATGCCAGGGTGCGCAAGGGATCGAAGATCAGCCTGGTTTCCGGAATGACGTCGGCAAGCTGGCGGTGCAATGAGGCGTATGGTTCGGTCAGCATTCAGACTCCTGTGGGTTGGGTAGATGATGGGAACGATATCGGCCGATCGAAGGGGCGTGTCGGACCAGCCGATTATCGATCCGCTCTTGAAAAACCGTTTAATTTTCGTACAAATCGCCTGTTACTCTGTCAAGAACATATTCGGCGGAGAAGAGCGAATTCGACGCTCTGACCCAACAGGCGATTTGACATGGAAGCGGGCTTCAGATATACAATGATCGGCATTTCCGTCGAGGAATTGGCACACGGCAAACCCAGATAAACGCTGCGGCCCTGGTGTGAATGCGGAATGCCGTTTTAATCGGATCTTTGGATATATTTGTATCGTATTCTACGGGATATCCGTGCACATGTTGGGAATAGTTTCTGGGATTTCTTTTGTCACATCTTGACGCCTTGTGCCTTGCTGCTGATAATACCCCGAGCTGACCCCCTGAGATATGTACATTGTTATCTGCGAAAAAGGAGGCAACTGTATGCCAGAAGGCAAAATCAAGTGGTTCAGCGAAGAAAAAGGGTATGGTTTCATCGAATCCGATGACGGGAAAGACATTTTTTTTCACAAGTCAAATGTTGTTTTCGAAGGACATTTTGGCCTTCGAAAATCCGATCGTGTGTCTTTTGAAATCCTGACGACACCGCGGGGAGAAAAAGCGTCGAACGTCAAGGCAATTTAATCCGCACCGCATCTATAAGAATCATCTCGGAGCCGACCACCCATTCGAACACGTTGAAGGATTAGAATATACCAGCCGGGCCCTCCCCATTACTTGCCGGATAACATCTGTCGCGAATTCACGCTTTAGTGGCCAAAACGGGCGGTAATGTTCCGCCTGCGCCGAAGCGTCATATCAGTCGCCGTTGTGCCCCTGGGCGAGGGGGGGTGCAACCTGACCGCTGGTTCGTCTCTGCCGGCATATCTGACAGCCCTCGACAAGACAAAAAAATCGGAGTTCATCAACCATGATGCAAACGCAGACGAACGACAGTTTGAGAAATATCGCCATCATCGCCCACGTTGATCACGGGAAAACCACGCTTGTGGACGCCATCTTTCGCCAGAGCGGGCTTTTCAGGGACAACCAGGAGCTCGATGATCGCCTCATGGATACCATGGACCTGGAGCGGGAGCGGGGGATAACCATTGCGGCCAAGAATTGCTCGGTCATGTGGAAAAATGTGCGGATCAATATCGTCGACACGCCCGGCCACGCGGATTTCGGCGGCGAGGTGGAACGGGCCCTGTCTATGGTCGACGGGGCTATTCTTCTTGTGGACGCATCTGAAGGACCGCTGCCCCAGACCCGTTTCGTTCTTAGAAAAGCCCTCACGGCCGGCCTCAGAATCATCGTTGTCATCAACAAGATCGACCGCCAGGACGCCCGGTCCGCCGAAGTGCTGGATGACATTTACGACCTTATGATCGACCTGGATGCCAGCGACGCGCAGCTCGAATTTCCCCTGCTATACGCCATCGGGCGTGACGGAATTGCCCGGAGATCGCTGGAGGATAAAGCTGACAATCTCCATGCCCTCCTGGACGCGATCATAGACGAAATTCCCGCACCCGTTTATGATCCCCGGGCGCCGTTTCAAATGCTGGTATCGGACCTGGGATATTCCGACTATCTGGGCCGGTTGGCCATCGGAAAGGTATCCAATGGTACGGCCCGCTCGCGGGACAGCCTGGTGTGCATCGGAGAATCCGGCACCGATATGCCGCTTAAAGTGTCGAAGCTGCAGGTTTACGACGGCATGAAAATGCGTGACGTGAACGAGGTGCAGCCAGGTGATATCGTCGTGCTCGCCGGGGTCGGAGACATCGCCATCGGTGATACCATATGCACCCGGGAGATGCCGCAGGCCCTGCCGCGGATCAGCGTCGACGAACCCACGGTGTCGATGAAGTTTACGATCAACGATTCGCCTCTTGGCGGAAAGGACGGTAAATTCGTTCAGGCCGGTCGAATCCGGGACCGCCTGGTGAAAGAATCCCTGCGCAACGTGGCCATTCAAGTCGAAAAGGGTCCCGACAGGGACAGCACAGTGGTCAAGGGACGGGGAGAATTTCAATTGGCGATCCTGATAGAGACCATGCGGCGCGAGGGTTATGAATTCAGTGCCGGTCGGCCCGAGGTCATCTACCGATACGAAAACGGGTCGAAACGGGAACCGATCGAACGGCTCCTGGTCGATTGCGAGGATTGCTTTCTCGGTGCAGTCACGGAGAAGCTTTCACTGCGCAAAGGGCGATTGATCAAACTCGTCAACAACGGGAAAGGTCGTGTGCGGATCGAATTTTCTATACCATCCCGCGCGCTGATCGGATATCGCGATGAGTTTTTGACCGATACCCGCGGCACCGGGATCATGCATACCCTCTTTGACGGCTACGATGAATACAGGGGAGACTGCCCGAGTCGGTTCACCGGTTCCATCGTGGCCGATCGCAGTGGGAGCGCCGTACCCTATGCCCTGTTCAACCTCGAGCCGAGGGGCCGGCTCTTCGTTGCGCCGGGTGAACCGGTTTACGAAGGGATGATTCTGGGTGAACACAACCGCGGCGAGGATATTGACGTCAATCCCTGCAAGGAGAAAAAGTTGACGAATATGCGGGCGGCGGGAAAGGATGAAAACGTCGTTCTCTCGCCCGTTAAGCCCCTTACACTCGAGCAGGCCATCAGCTTTATCCGTGAAGACGAACTGGTGGAGATAACGCCCAAGGCCGTTCGCCTGAGAAAGGCCGAGCTGTCGGCCCAAAGGAGGCATCGGCAGCGGGCGTCGCGTATAAAATCGACCAAGGCCGCCTGACCCATCGTGTGAGGCAACGGCCTGCTCATGTGACAAGCGGTAATCATTGAAAGGGGTGGGCATTGACCATTCTCAAGGAAGTTTTGACCCATGAGGTCTTCCCGGCTTTGGGGTGCACCGAGCCGATTGCGGTGGCCTATGCAGCGAGCGTTGCCGCGAAGGAAATCGAAGGTGACATCGACTCGGTGACGATTGTCGTCGATCCGGGGGTATACAAGAACGGCCTTGCCGTCACCGTGCCCAACACGAACGGCAGGAGGGGCAATTTAATCGCCGGCGTGCTGGGCGCGTTCATTCGCCAGCCCGATCTCAAGATGGAGATTCTAAAGGGGGTGGATCAAGGGATGATCCGTCGCGCCGGTGAAATGATCCGGACCGGCGCGGCAACAATTACCTATGATGCGACCCGGACCGAGTTGTACGTCGATGTCTGCGCAATGAGCCACCAAGGATCGGCGAGGGCTGTTCTGGCCGGAGGCCATACCAACCTGATTCTGTTGGAGAAAAACGGTCAAACCATTTTCTCCAAGAAGCGGACCGAAGGGCAGAAGGCCGTCCAACCATATAAGCGAAAGCTGGCCAAGCTGACGATCGGCGACCTGATCGAAGTCGCCGAGACGATGGACGGCGATGATTCCCAATACATCAAGCAAGGCGTCGAAATGAATTTGCGTGTAGCGGAGGCGGGCAGGAAAATAAAAAAAGTCGGCTACTACCTCACCGACCTGGTTAAAAAGGGTTATCTTCACGACGACGTTTTCACTTCGAGCAAAATTCTGGTCGCCTCTGCATCAGATGCCCGAATGGCCGGAATGAGCCTGCCGGTCATGTCCAGCGGCGGCAGCGGCAACCAGGGAATCGTTGCCATTCTGGTCCCCTACAATGTCGGAAAGCATGCCAATGTATCCGAGAGGAAAATATTGCGCAGCATCGCCCTGTCACACTTGGTCAACAGCTACATCAAATGTTTTACCGGTGATCTGTCACCGCTTTGCGGGTGCTCCATCGCCGCCGGTGTCGGCGCGGCGGTGGCCATTGTGTACCAGCGCAAGGGGAGCGACATGACCAAGATCACCTTTGCGGTCAACAATCTGATCAGCGATTTGGGCGGAATGCTGTGCGACGGCGCCAAGGGCGGTTGCGCCCTCAAAGTTGTCAGCTCGGCCGATGCGGGCATACGATCGGCTTATATGGCCCTGAACAATCACGGCATCACCGAGGCCGAAGGATTTATCGGGCGATCGGCCGAGGAAACCATTCAGAACCTCAGCCGGATCAGCGCTATCGGAATGGCCAAGGTCGATGATACGATGCTGGGGATCATGAAGAGCAAAAGGACCGGATAAGGACAGGTGGTTCTGTCCGTCGGGTTCATCGTTAGCCAGTTTCCGTCCATAAATGGGGTCTTTCAGCTATTTCGGAGTCAACCGGCGGAATCGCTTGTGCGGCACACAGGAGTGCGCCTCTCCGCAATTCCATGATATCCTTGAGCTTGCAAAAACCTGTTCATTTCTGGATCGAAACGAATCAGTGCCCTTAGTGTCCCGATCGGGGATGGTTGAAACCCCTCGCCTTCAGGCAAGGATAAAGCCGGCGATATGGCTGAGGGCCACGGGCCAACACAGATTTTACAAAAATCCTTCTACCTTTAGCGGTTTCAACCGACAAATGGTTAGATGATGTATTCGTGACGGCGCATCGGCTGACGCGGTGAACCTTTGATGGCCGAATTTCTCCTGGTGGTCTCAGGGCTCCCAGGCAGCCGACGACTTTTCTTACCCGACCAACTTGGCGGCAATCCCGGCGACATGCTTTCCCTGGAACCGGGCACCGGCCAACTCGTTTTCGGTCGGTGTCCGTTCGCCCTTCGTGCCGGCGATGGTCGTCGCCCCGTAGGGTGAACCACCGGTGATTTCGTCGTTGCGCATCTGGCCTTGAAATGCATACGGCAAGCCCACCACGACCATTCCCTGATGGAGCAGGGTGACGTGGAAAGAGAGCAGGGTGGCTTCCTGCCCTCCGTGCTGTGTGGCTGTGCTGGCAAAGACACTGCCCACTTTTCCGACGAGAGCCCCCTGCATCCAGAGCTGGCCGGTTGCATCGAGGAATTGCCGCATCTGTCCGCACATGTTGCCAAAGCGGGTCGGCGTCCCGAATATGATGGCATCGGCCGTTGCCAGTTCATCCACCGTGCAGACAGGGACATGGGCAAAGGCTTTCTGGGCTTCGATAGCACCCATTTTTTCGAGCACCTCAGAGGGAAGGGTTTCCGGCACCCGCCGAACTTCCACATTTGCTCCCGAAACCTCTTTTGCACCTTCAGCGATAGCCTGTGCCATCTTGTAAACGTGACCGTAAGTCGAGTAAAAAACGACCAGAACTTTCATCATTTCACCTCCTGATATATAGGGTCCGATGGTAAGTGCCGCTACGGTTGTGTCAACTGCTCCTGTTCCCCCTAAGGATCATCGAGAGATTCTGTTTTTCACAAACCGTTTGCGTGAATGCGACATCCTTACGGTAAATCGGGCCGGTTGAATGTCAAGTGCAGGCCCAAGAGTGACCGGGAAACTCTTGAATCGAGTTATCCGGTTGGGAATTCTTTAGTTTGGCTGTGACGGTGGGGCAGAGAAGAGGGCAATTGCTCTCAGCTTGACTAAAATAAGGGCGCACAGGTGAAGGTTCATTGGGACCGCAGAACCCTGAGCTTGGCATCGATCAGTTGCTGATGGGTCAACCTCATCAGGGTGGCCAACTTATGCATCAAGTGATTTTCATACTTGTCCATTTTTCCATCCACGAAGACAATCCGCCACAACGTTTCGATAACCTCGATTTTCTCGTCGATCGAATAGTTTTCGTTTATGAGCCGGGCAAATTGCCAGTAATCGATGCTTCCCGCGAGTTCCTTTTCGGCGGCCGATACCAGGGCATCGGCATCTTCCTCGGACACACCGTATTTCTTTTTCAGAACCGACATGATCTGCGCCATTTCAGCGTCCGTAAAGGTTTCGTCGATTTTGGCCATCTCAAGCAGCAAGGCGCAAACGGCAACACGGGTATCATGACGTGGGGAGGCCTCAGCCGGTGAAGCAGGATTCGCAAGTGTTTTTCCGAAGAAGCGTTTGACAATATCGATCATTCTTAATCACCCGAGTCTTGTCGGTTAGCGGGATTCAACGTATCGACACCCGTTCGGACGCAGTACGGCTGGATTCGGCAACGGCTGCAGAAAGGTGAGATAGGCTTGCAGATGTTCTGGCCATATGAAACCAGGAGATCGTTGATAATCATCCAGTACTTCCGGGGAAGTTTTTGTCTCAGAGCCATCTCCGTTTTTTCTGGGGTTTTCGTTTTGATGTATCCCCAACGATTGGTGATGCGGTGGACATGCGTGTCGACACATATGCCCGGCTTACCGTAGCCGATGGTGACGACCAGATTCGCGGTTTTACGGCCTACCCCGGGCAGTTGCAGCAGCTCTTCCAAATCATCAGGGACACGACCCTCGTAGCGGTGCAATAGGATGCGGCAGATTTCCTTGATGTTCAAGGCCTTGGTTCGATAGAAACCGACCGGATATATGGTTTTCTCGATGACGGCAATGGGTAGATCGGCCATTATCTGAGGATTTCGGGCCATTTGAAACAGGCGTTCGCTGGCCGCATGGGTGGTTTTGTCCTGCGTTCGCAAGGACAGCAGACACGATATGAGAACCGTGAACGGGGAATCGGCATAGTGCCCCACAACCGGAATCTGCCACTGAGCGACTTCCTCTTTCAATATGCGGACGACCGTGTGAATATCTCTGGTTTTCAACCTTGCATAAAGAAACCCCTGCTCCTGGGAATGGATGTTCTGATGTTCGGTGAAACCAGGAAAAATTCAGGTTTGTAGCTGGTGTCTTCAAACGGTTGGGAATCCGACTTCAAATCCCAGAAAGAGGTTTGGGTATAGGCGAAATGCAGCCCTGAGATCCAGGGTATTCTTTCGGCCAGGGAGCCTTCGGGGTTGAAAAATCGGTATTTGAAACTGACTTGAAACTTGCTGTTTTCGGGATTGGTACCCACTAGAAAATACATGGGATTGTACGCCCATAGGTTGACGAGATAGGGCTGATACAGTGTCTGGATATCATCCAGAGTGGGCAATATATCCGATTCCCCCTCTGAAACTTCGGCGGTTTCCTCGACCGCCTGAATCAGGGGCGCCTCTCTGACGGACACGAGCACAGCGGCATCCTCGAAAGCCGGTATTTCCAAACGAACGGGGCCTGAAAAGCCCGCCGGAACAAAAAATACATATCGAAGCTTCAGAAACCCGCGATACCCTTGACTCTCAGTGGATGAACAAGCAATAAGGACGAAATATCACCGCGGCAAGGACGATTCGATACCAACCGAAGACGGAAAAGGTGTTATTGCGGACATATCCGAGGAGCCATTTTACGGCAACGAACGATACCACCGCGGAAACCAGGAAACCGAGGAGGACCAGCCCCCATTGTTCGGAGGCAGCGTCCGCTTGGGCGGTGAAAAGTGCCCGGTAAATCTTGAGCCCTCCGGCGGCGAGCATCGTGGGGATTCCGACGAGGAAGGAGAACTCCGTTGCGAGCGGGTCGGTTCAATCCGAAAAACAGCATCAACAGAATGGTTGCGCCTGAGCGTGAGGTTCCCGGAAACACTGCGGCAAGCAGTTGTCCGACACCGACGGCGACGGCAATCGTCCAGGTAATCGTCTCCCGCTGAGGACGCCCCTTCAGCCACAGTTCGATGAGCAGAAAACCGACACCGCCCAGAAGAAGCGCCCAGGCGATCGGCCATAACTCTTCCGGCAGTTCGAAGCCGGCCCGGTCCAGCACTAGGCCGCCAATGCCTGTTATGACAAAGGCCAGGAGTATTTTTAAAGCGTAATCCCGGGTGGATTTTTCGTGCCATCTGAAAACGAACTGGTGCAGCCGCTTGGGGAAAAGGGGCAATACAGCGATGACGGCGCCACTCTGGATGACAATGTTGAACAGATCGCTTTGACGGGGCAGCCACTGTTCGGCAATGAGCAGGTGGGCGGTGGAAGAGATGGGCAGAAATTCGGTGATCCCCTCGATGATACCGAGAATTATGATGGCAAGCCAATCGGTCATCGGCTGTATAGAGACAAAAAACGGGAAGATGTCAAGTCCCAAAAGGAAATAAACGGCTGGCAGGGAGGGACGGCAACGGGGTGTAACCGTTTAGCCATCCCTCGCAGCAATGACGGTGGTTCGATGAACCGGAGCACACCGTCCGACTTTGAACTGATGGATTCAACCGGGACAAACCGGGGCGTTTTGCAACGACCGAGAGCGTGATCATCCGAAAAACGAAGGCGCAAATATGAGCGGCCGGATCTACCGCGACTCGGCCACTTTGGTCATTCGTCGACCACTTCGGCCTTGACAATGGCCACAGGCTCCTTGGGGACGTCGTCGTGCATGCCATTGCGGCCGGTGGTAACGGTTTTTATCTTGTTGACCACACCATGCCCCTTGGCGACTTTGCCAAAAACGGCATAGCCCCAGCCTTGGGGGTTTTTGTCGGTGTGGTTCAGAAAGTCATTGTTTTTGACGTTGATAAAGAATTGCGCCGTTGCGCTGTGGGGGTCTGATGTGCGCGCCATGGCCACCGAGTAAGCGATATTCTTGAGTCCGTTGTCGGCTTCGTTATCTATCGGCGCCCGGGTCGATTTCTCTTTCATGTCGGCGGTCATTCCGCCGCCCTGAATCATGAAACCATCGATCACCCGGTGAAAAATAGTGCCATCGTAATGGCCCGCCGCCACATATTCAAGAAAATTGGCAACGGTTTTTGGGGCTTTGTCCTCATCCAGTTCCAGAACGATGTCGCCCATACTGGTTTCGAGCTTGACCATGAGGGATCTCCTTTGCTGAGTTTGATGTAAGGGTGAAATTATTTTGACTTTAGATAATCGCTACGGTTAAACCAAATGTCAATAAAGAGAGCTATCCAGCCATTTGTGATCGGCGACCAAATTATGCTTGGTTTCTCTGGTTTCGTGATTAACTTGCGCATCGCATCGCACCCTATCCAACAGAGGTAAATAATGAGCAATCAAAGAAAAGTGGACGACATCGACTTCACCGTTGATAAGAACAATCTTTACCGCGAAGAATCTATCACCGATTTAAAGGTGGCCTCAATCAGGCGCCTGATCCCTGTCAAGGCAGACGGGACGGATGACGCTACCCGCCCAACGATATTCATCGGTCAGACGCAGCTCATGTCACCCGAGGGCCCCCTGCCGATTCAGTCAGAATTGGACGCGGGAACCATTGAAGAAGCATTGGATGAATTCCCAGTCGCCATGAAGCGTTCCTTGGCCGAAGTGGTAGAGAAAATCAAAAAAATGCAGCAGCAACAGCAGCAACGCGGCCGCGGAAACGACTCGCGGATTATCGTGCCGGGGCGATAACCGGTGGTCGATGGGTTGCCGAGGGACCCTTTTTGTTTGGCCATGCGGCGTCAGGTAATTGATTTTCAGAAATGAAAGCCCCGCCTGACTTGGCCCGTTCGCCCCGGACACTCATCTTTAGTGCGCATGCGCACATCTTCCAAACGAGCCCGCGCGTTGAGGCACTCTCATTTTCGCACTTTCTGGGAGACCTTCATGAAGGTTGCCGGATCGGGCTGAAAACAGCGCTAAATCGAAAATTCACAACACGGGAGGTTGATGATGCTGGAAACAACCATCGCTGGCAGTCTGCCGAAGCCGGAGTGGTTGGCAGAGCCGAACAGACTCTGGGCGCCTTGGCGCGCACAGGGAGAAGAACTCGAACAATCCAAGAGGCGATCGGCTGCGGAATGGCTGAAACACCAGGAAGAGGCCGGCATAGACATCGTGACCAACGGTGAGCAATTTCGCATTCACTTTGTGCACGGCTTCCTCGAGCACATCGACGGTATAGACTGGGCCAAAAAGACACCCATGGGCATCCGTGACAATCGATACACCGTCCAGGTGCCGACCGTGACTGGGCCGATATCCCGATACCGTTCCGTGCACCTGGATGAGGTCCGTTTTACCCGGTCGCAAACCGATCGCCAGCTGAAATTCACCCTGCCCGGTCCCATGACGATCTGCGATACCATCGCCGACGATTTTTACGGCAGTCGGCCGGAAATGGCCATGGTTTTTGCCGAGATTTTGAACGAGGAAGCCCGCGAACTGGTCGCTGCCGGTGTGGATGTGATCCAGTTCGATGAACCCGCGTTCAACGTTTTCATGGCCGACGTCAAAGAATGGGGTGTCGATGCCCTGCACCGCGCCATCGACGGTTTGAATTGTACCACCGCCGTACATATTTGTTACGGGTACGGGATCGAAGAAAATTTGAGCTGGAAACACACGCTGGGCAGCGAATGGCGCCAATACGAGGAAATATTTCCGGCGTTGAATGCCAGCCGCATCAGCCAGGTTTCGCTGGAGTGTGCCGACTCGCAGGTACCGCTGTCCCTGTTAGGTCTCTTGAAGGACAAAGATGTACTGGTGGGAGCGGTGGCTGTGACGCCGGACAGGGTGGAGACGCCCGAGAAAGTGGCGGCGACCATCCGTGCCGCTCTTCCGTACGTGGATGCCGAGAGGCTTTATCCCTGCACGAACTGCGGCATGGCGCCCATTCCTTATGCTGTGGCCTTGGGAAAGCTGAAGAGCCTCGCGGCCGGTGCGGCATTGGTGCGCAGCCAACTTTAGTTTGAAACCGTTACAGCCCCGGCGGCCTCGTTAACCATGAGGCGGAAAGGGGACGGAGGGGCTTCGGCATGCAGCCCCGGCCATGATGAAAGGAATCGGACTTTCTAACGACAAACCGGAAAGAGTGGGCGGCTATGGATTTAAAAAGAGAACGCATCCAACAAATTCTTCATAAATGGTATCGGGCCTGGAACAATCATGATCTGGAAGGGGTCATGAAATTATTCCATGACGATGTGCTGTTCGAAAATTGGACCGGCGGGCGGGCAGAAGGGAGAGCGGCCTTGCGTAAGGCTTGGGCGCCTTGGTTTGCGGCCCACGGCGGTTTCAAATTCATAGAGGAAGACACTTTCATCGACGAAACGGCCCAGAAGGCCCTTTACCGCTGGATGCTCGAGTGGCCCTCGCGCGAGAAAGGCTTCGAAGGGGGGCGAGAGCGCCGGCGCGGGGTTGACGTGGTTCACTTCCAGGATGGCTTGATTATCCAGAAACTCACCTATTCCAAAACGTTTATCGAAATCGAAAACAGAAGAATCGCCTTGCGGGGATCCTGCAGTGACCAGCCTGCCAACCGCAATCGCAAGGCCGAATCCTCATCGAGATAACGCCTAACGCAGCCAAACACGCTGGTTCATACCCATATGGCCACATTCGACACCGTATTACAGAAACCTGCGGCCACCATACCTTTTCAATGGTTAGGCGCTTCTGCGCCTTCGGGAACTCGACGCGACCGACGCCTGCGTTGGGGGTGTATTCTCGTGCTATTGTTAACCATTTTTGCCGGTTGCGAGGCGTCCGGCGGCAGAGAGGCTCCAAAAATGATGCAGAGCGACCTCGACCAGACGGTCAAGGAAGGTACTTCGGTCAAACAGAGGCGAATTGAGATCCCGGCGATCGATGCGACCATACCGGTCCGAACCGAAACGGCCACTTTTTCCCTGGGGTGATTCTGGGGGCCGGACTCCCGGTTCGGGAGTCTCGAGGGCGTGTTAAGAACTCGCGTGGGGTATGCCGGCGGAACAAGCCTTTCCCCGACGTATCAGAAACTCGGTGATCATACCGAAACGATCCAAATCGATTTCGATCCAGACCGGATCACCTATGAGAGCCTTTTGAATCTGTTTTGGGAGGGCCATGATCCGACATCGAAGGCGTGGTCGAGGCAATACATGTCCGCGGTCTTCTACCATGATGAGCTGCAAAAAACAGCGGTTCTATCCAGCAGAAACCGACAGGAATCCGCCCGCGGCAGAGAAATTTACACCAAAATCCTGCCTTTCACCGGGTTCACGCCGGCGGAAAATTATCACCAGAAATACCGTCTCCAACGAGAAAAAGACCTGATGCAGGAATTCACCAGGATCTATCCTTCCTTCGGCGATCTTATCGACTCGACGGCAGCGGCACGGGTCAACGGGTATTTGGGTGGTTACGGCACCGTTGCGCAGCTTGAAGCCGAACTGGACCAATTGGGGTTGTCACTGGAAGGCCGCCGGCAGTTGTTGAAGTTGTATGGGGTGCGCAGAAATTAAACTGACGGTCGACATGGGGCCGGCTGTCCGCGCGGCGGATCACGCTGCCGCCCGTGCGCTTTGGATATCAAAGTCCCAAAGGAGGGGTGCGTGGTCGGAGAGCATAATGGTCGGCACCTGGAATCCGTTGGATCGAATTCCCGGGCTGTGAAAGATGTAATCGAGCTCCATGAATGGGCTGCGGCTCGGGTATGACGACATGCCTGAGTCGTTGGCGCTGACCAAGCCACTGGCGGCCAGAAAGAGCTGCAATTCACGATCACCTCGAAACGCATTGAAATCACCGGCCACGATGACCGGTTTGACGCATCCGGTGATCAAGTCGTTCAGGTCGTTGAGCTGATACTGGCGATGGCGGAACTTGAGGGACAGGTGAACCAGGAATATGGTGACCTCCGGAAGCTCGACTTCGATAACGAGCCGTTTGACACCGTCACGGAGAAAATGAAATCGGCGATCGACGATCCGCTGATTGGTCAAAACGGCGTTGCCCTGCTTGTTCAAAAGAGGGACCTTGCGCGCCATCGATGTGACGTCATATTTGGTTTGGAAAATGGCCCGGTGACCCAACTCCCGAGCGATCGTTTCAGCCTGGTTGCAGCGTTCGACCCGGTACGAGCCGAAGTCGACCTCGATCAACCCGATGATATCGGGTTCGACGTGTTTGACAAAATCCAGAATTTTTTTAAAATGACCGTTTGTCGGTTTGAAATAGCCACTGTAGGGCACCGGGAGATGAAAACGACTACCGATACCGGCCCCGTAGCGGATATTGTACAATAAGAATCTCATTTAGCTCAGGCTCCATTGAAATTGGGTGGTAATATGGTCACTGGTTCGAGTTTTTCAAGGGTTCAGTCCGTGATAATCGATAAAACCTTTTTTCCTGTTTGTCCCGCAGCGCTGCCAGTTCCTTAGAGAGTGGGTGCGATTCGTTCAGTAGCGTCGATATCCGCTGCATGCTGCCGTTCAATTTTTTCAGTGCCACCGTTCCAATTTCCAGGTCCGTCTGTTTCACTCCCCGCATCTCCATCTGCAGGCACACGCCGTATAGGGTATAGTAAGCGTCGTTGAAATACAGAAGTTCTTTTGCGCAAACCGGGCCGTAGGCGTTGACCAGGGATTTCCAGAGTGACAGTTCCGGATGGTAGTCAGCGGTATTCCACTCGTAGTCGGCCACGGTCGCATATTTGATCCGGTAAATTTCACTGAAAGCATCCGCATTGGTAAAGAGGTGCCCACCGTCGTTGTATACGTGAAAACCTTTCGGTCTGTCCGTGTCGTAAGGCTCGAAAAGGTTGCACATCCTCACCTTGCCCGGGTAGTGGGTGGTGTACCCGCCGTACCTTCGGGTTTCGATATTTCGGGCATACAGGGTGTTGTCCCATAGCATGGGCCAACGCCGGATCAGCGATGCATACCGATACAGATCGGCCATGTCTATGGATAGAGATCTGACGGTCGGCCCGGTCCATATAATGCCGATATCCGTCGGGATCTGTCGGATCAACTCCTTGAAATACACTTCCGCCCGGCCTTCGCTGCGGTCGATGAATTCGTTGGCGTACCACGGCGGACAGAATTCGAATCTCGTCCCCGGATATTGGGTGTCGAGCCATGTCTTTAGCTGCGTGATTACGTGCGCCTGGGCATTCTGGAGGTTGATGAACCGCTGCTCGTCCTCCTTGGTGTAGAGGGCGAAAATCTTGCGGTTTTTTTCTTTGTGAGGCACATGGTCATCGGCGTGGAGCAGGATGGTCTTCGCTCCGGCCGACAGGCCGACTTCAAGGGCTTTCTTGAGCATGTCAAGGCTTTGTGGGCTTCCGTGGATCCATGTGTGCCGCAATTGAGGGTCCAGTTCTTCCACCGCCGGTTCGAAAGGGAAATGTGAATAGGGGTTGACCATAAGCCCCAGGGTCATGACCCCGTTCATCCGGCACGCTCGGCCGGCTGCTGCAATGCCGCGGGAGAAGAGGGCGTCGGGTTGATACCAGGCGTTGCCTTTGCGGTTGTTGCCGGCGTAAACCTTGTTCAGCTTCAACAGACTCATGTGCTCGATCGTTTCGAGATCCTGTTGGAGTTCAGCATCCGTCCGCCAGTTTCTGAAAGTGTAGGAGCGGCCTAAAAAGTCGGGGAAGTCGACGACGGCGGCATTGTGATAGATCGGCTGTTTGTCATGGAAGAGTTGCACGGCTGTCGTGGCGGCGTAGTAGGCGCCGACAGGCGATTCACCGACAAGATAGACCACGGTTGTCTCACCGATGAGTTCGCTGGCAATAACGTAGCCCTGATGGCTCCGGCCGGGTGGTGGATCTGCGAGGGGTTCGAGACCAGCGTTTCGGCGGGCGCGATAGAGGCCGTTGTCGCCGATGCTGAACACCAGTTTGGCGTCGGCGAGACTGTTTACGGAAAAACCGATGCCGGCGATTCTTGTAGCGGGCATCGGAGGATGTTCCTTTTTCGGAAACGTTGACAGCAAAGCGCTGATTTTTCTGTGCAGCAATTTCGCAGCGGCGCGTTCCGCCGGCGACGGATCATTCGGCAGGACGATTAAGGGTGGCGGGGATTGCGGCCGCAGTGGGTTCCAATAGGTCACGTCTTTCAATCGGGTGATCTGTTTCGGGCTGGGAATCAGCCGCTGCTCCACTGCAAGTTTTTTGTCGACATAGGGTGTCATCCGTTCCAGGGTCGTGAAATTCCATTTTGAATACCGATAGTCGATATTGTCCAGCCACAGCGTGCCGTTGCCCTTGAGGCCGAAAAAGAGACGGACGTAGCGGGCGCCGTCGGGCAGATCACCTTCGGAAAACGGATAGTTATACGTTCGCCCTCTAACCGTACCCCAGGGGAACCTTTCGACGGACCAAAAATTGGCAAAGGGATAGCTCTTGTCCGAGCTGTCGATGGATGTGCCGGAGGCGGGATTGAACTGCGCCGATGGGATCGGACTTTTGTCGGCGTCATAGAACAGGATCTTTACGGCGAGAGAGTCGCTCAATCTCATGCCGAGTCGGCTTCTGCCGGTCGACAGATCCTGAATTTTGACATCGTACGTCAATGAGTAGTTGCCAGGGATTACCGGGATATAGTCGCTGATGATTCCTTCCGCCCCATCGAGTTCTCCGGCGTCATACCTGGCCATTTTTATCGCGTGTCGGTCGCTGTCGACCCCTTCGGATGCATACGCCGCGGGAGTTTTATCGACCCATTCAATATTTTGGCCGGTGATTTTCCACCCCTTGAGGGTGGTCGAGCGCCCCGCTTCCTTAACGGCGACCGAGCCGGTTTCAAAAGAGGGGTTGGGTGCGAGGTTGTTTTTTCGGTAATGCGCCTGTCGAATCGAATAGGATATGCTCAGTGGTTCAACGTTGCTCCAGTGGTTGTTATGGCGCAAGGTGCCGGTTTCCTGAATCATTGCACAGCCGTTCAGGATAAATGCGCAACCCAGTACCGTCCAAAAAGCCCATCTCATAAGGAACATGCGGCAATGCCTCTCGCTATTAAATAGTGACGGGGGTTGCATCAGTCGGTGAGGATGCGCCTGGCTTTCCAGAAATGCGGTTTCCAGTAATAGCGGTCGATGGGAGAAATCGTTACACCGCTGGATTTGGATGCGTGGGCGAATTGACCATCACCCAGGTATATGCCGACATGGCGGGGGGTGTCCGGTGGGGTGAAAAAAACGAGATCGCCGACGCGCATGGCCTGAAAGGCCACCGGCTGGCCCTGTTTCACCTGTTCGGTGGTGGTGCGCGGAAGGGCTATATCAAAAGCATTGCGGTATACGGCTTGGACGAAACCCGAGCAATCGATACCGCTGCGATCGTTGCCCCCCAGCCGGTGCCTGGTGCCCTGCCACAGGCCGTATTCCCTCCTTAGCCTATCCTCGATTTCCGGATGGCCTGAAAGGGCGGGGGCTTTCGGTGGATGGGTAGCGCGGGATCCGTCCTTCGGTACCGGCCCTGCAGGACGATGTCCTGATTCGGCGCCCGGCAGGGGGCGGGGGACGGGAGGCGAGCTATCGGGAACATATCGATTCTGGGAGCAAGCCGTTGCGAAAATGAGTCCTCCAAGGCTCAACAGACAGAGGCGGAAGGCTGTGCGAAACCCACTGCGTACCACTGGTGTTTTAATTTCCGGCCCAGCGTATGCAGCCATGCCTCTCTGCGGCTTGACGGTTTCCATATCCGGTCTCTCGAACATGGCCACATTTTACCATAGATCCGCGCCAACCGTAAAGGTGCCTGTGCGCCGCCAGAGCAGGCGCACCGCCTCTTTTTGCTCGAGGTCCCGCCGCCGGACAAGGTATCACAGGGGTTCAACTGATTCGGGACCTTTGGCATCAGGCCGAATCCAATGCGTCAATTTCGGGATTTGATGTTTGAGATGGGGTTCTATCCCCATCGAAGAAGGCTGCTGGAAATAACCCCTATCGGTGGTGGAGATACCATTTGTTGAGCCATCTGCCATTTAGCTGTAGCGGCTTTTCTTTTTTGGCCCCTTCCAGAGAGATTTGCCCATATCTTCGATGTATCCGGTCACCTGGAGGATGGCGTTCAAGCTGAATTGGGGCCAATTACGATCCCCAGCGACCGATGGGGCCGGTATTGTTGGGGCGCCGGTTTCCAGTCCCCTTCGGCCGCAGACAAGATAAACCACCGATTCGGCTTCGACGGATTCACCGACCATACTGACTCCCCTCCGGTCGGGCCACCACGCTCGACTGTCGATGCCGAGATGGCCGCAGAATATACGGGCCAGATTATGGACGAGGGCGGCATACCGGCCTTTGATACGGGTTTGTTGATCGACGAGTATCAGGTAGCTGGCCGCTGGGGAAATGTCGAGTCCCCGGTACGTTTCCCTTAAGCTGCCGGTCAGAGGCATCACCGAGGCCGAACGTCGATCATGCGGGTGGATTTCCCGGACAACTATGCCGTGAAAAAGGCTGTTGGCGATTGTGTGCTCATACACTTTATTGGGCCAGCCGCTATGCGGGGCAGGGGGCGTCAGCGCCTTGCCATTGACAGGATCGCCCTCAGTTTCGGCAACATCATAAACAAACATCACCGGTGACATCGGTGCGAGAATGATCAGGGGCCGGGCGTCCACATTAGGGCGCCGGTTAAACTGTTTTACCCAGGTCGCCGCCGTTGCCACCAGAGTTGCCGATGGATTCTGGGTATACAGCAAAAAACTGTTCAGCGGAGAGTAGCGGGGGAAACGGCGAATGAAGTCGAGGAGGGGCAGGAAGTCCTCGGGGTGACTGTGACTGGTTTTAAAAACCTCGTCTACGGGAGCCAGATCGATCGGCTGAACAGTCTCGGAGTGTCCGGAAGATTCTTCCTTGCGATCGGAAATCCCCGGGGGGAAAAGGCTGAGTTGATCCGGCATTTTTTAAAACCTTGATTGGGGGTTGTCAAACAGAATAACCCCGTATTCTGGTACAGAACCGGGGTCAATTATCGGATCATGGCCACCTCGAGCAGCTGGGTATCTTTTTTTAATTATTTTAGATGATTAACATATGATACCCCAATCGGTCAAGCCCCCTTGCGGCTTTGACCGGGGTCATTTTTCCCCGGCGTCCTTTTCCTTTTTGTTTCGAAAAGACCGGTCTTCTTCGACCAACTCTTTCAAGAGTGCATCCAAGTGCCAACCCTCGGACATCGGGGTCAGGGTGGCCCAGAGTTGGCGGGGAAGCTCGGCTTCCTTAAAAGCGGTCATCAGGATATGAACTTCCATCTGGGTGCAACCGGACATGATGGTCGCTCTCGGTATATCGGCCGATACCCCCATTCCCGACCGGTCTCCTGAGGCCAGCAGATCCTTGAGGCTTTTATTGAGATCATTTTCGGTGGCAAAGATGAGCGGCCGGTCACCGAAACCGATCTGAGACAGGGCCGTAACCAGCGGTTCATGCTCTGCGGCGGCAAATCCGCAGAATAGTATCCCTTTGGGTCCGTACATCCGCTCCGATGTCTGGTCGACTTTCTGAAATTCACCATCGGTCATCGATCTGCTTCTCCTTTGGAACCAGCATCCTGATCGGCGGGATAGATGGCCTATTCCGGAACGACTAGAGTCCCTGCCGGGTACAGCAACGTGTGTCGACCTTACCTTAGCTCGGTCCGAAATCAAAGAGAAAAAACGTTTCAGACAGAGCGGCAGCTGCCATTCAATGCCGGCGGTCAGCACTTTGAAGCCTTTTGCATTCCGGCCCGACAGCGCCTACGGCCACACGCCGGTCGTCGGCATTAAGGGTGGCGTTCAAATACACTCCGTAGTTCCCGCAAGCTTCTATTAACCATACGCCGACTCCTCACGGATCCTACTGGAGACTTCGGCCGTCAAATGGTAGATGCGCCTGGCCTGATCTACTGTAAGTAAACCGGTTCCACAGGCAGGGGTAATCATGCTCTGCCGGAGAATGGTTTCCCTGTCCGGGCCTTTAGCAAAAAGCTCAACCCACAGAATTTGCAGGCGCTCAAGTAGGGAATCGGCCGATTCGCCAAACGGATCGTCCACTGTCGGCACGATTCCCCATGCCACTACCCCGCCTCGATCCAGGAAGGAATTAAGCTGGTCGGCATAGGGAATGAGAGAGGCGCCGAATCGATAGGTATCCAGGCTGAGAATCTGCACCTCCGATTCCATTACAAGCGACCAGTCGACGGCTTCACAGGAGTGTATGCCCGGAATGGCCCCGGCGGAGCGTATCGATGCGCAAACGAAGTTTATGTCCTCCAGAATGTCATCCCGATTCAGGGCCAGGTGAAGTCTCGAGCCGTAGGCGCTGATTGCCGGGTCGTCGATAAAGATCAGCGGGGTGCGGCCGAACCGCAGCAATGCTTCGGCCTGGTTGCGGGCATTCAGGGCCAGAGTCCGCACGATCGTGTCCCGAAGATCTCCCTGGTAATAGGCCGGACGGCCAAGTTCATCCTTCAGTTCGAGTGCGATGGTCAAGGGTCCGGCAACCTGACCCTTCACATATCGGGCCTTTAGCAAGCGGTCGGGCGGCAGACTCAACAAGGCGTGGAACCCGGCGGCGGCATCGGACGGCGGCAGGAAGGAGTGAATGCCGTCGGAGCTGCCGGCTTCAGCAGGCAGGCAGTGCGCATAAAAACGGGTCAGGCACTCGCTGTTGTTTTCCCTGGACATATCGAAGGACCAGCGCTGCTCCTGACAAACCAGCATGCCGCAGGCCACCAGGGGTTGCAGAAATTGGTAGACAAAATGCTCCTGCCGGTTTTTCAGCGGCAATTGAGGCCAGTGAGGCGCTTCCGGCATTTCCTCCAATACAAGGGCCAGGGCCTCCGTTGGATCCGCAAACGGCATGCTGCCGATTCCAGTCGCCAACCCTTGCGGTAGAAACGGTTTGGTTTTGGTAGGGTCGCAGAAGTTCATCTCATTCCGCCTGTTTGGTTCGACCACATTTACATATCCCGCACCTTATGCCGGCAAAGATAGGCTCAGAAATCATCGAAGGCAAGTACGATTTGCCGGAGGGGCTCAACCGGGACGTACAGTCATCAGGAATTCGGAATCCGCACCGGCATCCCAACCCGTTGTCATCCATTGAATACCGATCCATTGTGCATATATTCACCTGGCACGGCTATATAATTCTGCCTGACGCCACGAATAGAAAAAAGTTCCGCTGGCCAACAGAGGCAGCGGGCATTTAAGCCGGCCACCGGCAGCTTCAAAGGACTACCTCATGGACAAGTATCGTTCGTCTTCGCTCTATGACCGGCTCGATCCGGAACAAAAAGCCGATCTGATCCAGCTGTGCTCACGGGTGGACACCAGCGATTCCGGCTTTGCCTTGGGTTCAACGGCCCGGGGAAACAATGGCATCGGAGACCGGGTGACCGATATCCTCGAGTCATGGTTACTGGATGAAGAACAGAGACGGGACCTGTCTGCCAACAGCTGGGACATTTTTTTTCTCTATGCGGCCGCCCACCATCTGAACGGTTGGGGGGGGCGTCCTAAGACCCCCGAGCCTGGCAGCGAGGCCTGGAAGGAAACGGCCGCTGTTCAGCGAGTGACTGAAAAGAGGTCGGATTTCGAGCCTTCGGACCGCCGTATCGACCTTAGACAGGCAAAAATTATCCGCCTGATTATAGAGGGGCAAATGGCGCGGGAGGCCATCAGCGAAAATATGCCTCCAACCGTGCCATATCGCAACGGAGTGCAGGTGCACGTACAATTCATAGCCGCTTGTGTGCGTTTGGCGGCGGCCTTTATTCTGGACGACCCTTCTGTAAAAGAACAGATTATTGACCTCATGTCGCCGAACGCCGATTTCAACGGCAAACGCCTCGAGGAGCATTTCAAGGTGACCTCAGTCGGGCTCCATCCGCATCTCCAGGCGGCGGTAAGGGTGAGAATCGACTGCCGCGACGCAGAAGTCCACCGGGCAC
Source organism: uncultured delta proteobacterium (assembly GCA_963792945.1). Classification (GTDB taxonomy): domain Bacteria; phylum Desulfobacterota; class Desulfobacteria; order Desulfobacterales; family SG8-13; genus JARFQH01. The sequence continues at coordinate 62,403 of CAWBYM010000019.1, forward strand.
TTAAGCGTTACGAACGCCGCACCCAGCGTCTCTTGTCCGATTTAAACCGTCTTGTCAGGCCCCGGTTTCTTTTTACCGGAGTACATTTTGATATCTCGTCCACGGGTTATCAACCGATCGATCTGAAATTCAGCGTGGACACCTCTTCCGCCCTTCAACTTTTTATGGGCGACACCCTCTATTCCGATCGACGGGTGTTTTTGAGGGAATTGATTCAAAATGCAGTCGACGCCTGCCATATGCGCAGACTATTCGAACCGGATTACATTCCGGCGATCAACGTTGATTTCAACCCGGACATCTCCGAGATAAAGGTCCGAGACAACGGCATCGGGATGAGCAAACAATGGATCGAAAAGTACTTCCTCAACATCGGCCTTTCATTTTATCAATCGGACGAAATTGACCGCATCAATCGTGATGCCGACATCCAATTGAGCTTCATCAGCCGTTTCGGAATTGGATTTCTTTCATGCTTTCTCGTGGCCGAAAGGGTGGTCGTCAAAACGCGCAAAGCGGGAGAAGACGGCCTGGTGGTTACAATTACGAATGTCGATGACTACTTCGATGTTCGCTTAATGAGGGAAGAAATGCCGGTGGGAACTGAAGTGACGATCGTTCTGAAAAAGAACAGCAAACGATACAGTCGAAGTCTGGAGTACCTGGGCTACCTTAAAACCAATGTTCGTTTTCTGCCGATTGCCATGACGGTCACTGACGAAACCGGGACATCGATGATCCTGGGGCAGGAGCCGATGGACTACGATGAAGAAATCCGTTGGGGGAAGAAGTTCACAGCCAAGCTCGATTACCGCCGTTCACGGGGATTCCTGCTGCTGCGCGTGCTGGAAAATAACGATTACATTTACGATCTTGAATCCTCCCGGGGAGGCGTATCGATATTCCAGGACGGTATCTTCATTACCCAGGTCGATTATTTGCTGCCGGAGAATGCCAGAGGCCACATTGTCGGGCGTCTCAATTTCGTCGGTGACGAGAAATGCGAATTGAGCATGGACCGCAATCGGATTTACTGGGGCAAGGATCAACTGGCACAAACTAAGAAACGGGTGCTGTGCGGGATGGTAACTATTGCCAACCGGCTTATGGAGGCGCTGGCGCAGCAACCGGTTCCGGAAAACGTGGGCCAGAATCTCACCCGCAAATTGGCGTCATTCTTCGATTTCAACGATGTGGACGATAGGATCCATGGCAACCTCTGCCGGAAACTTCGCACCATGGTGGAAGACCGTTTTCAACTTTTTGTCAGGGCCAACCGCTATCAGTTCGATCTTTCCCGTCACAAACTCAGCGAAGGCGACAATTCCCATGGATACTACTTCAACTGGCAGCAGCGCCTCATCGATAATTTCAAACGTTGATGGTCAAACCGTTGTGGCCGGGTTGCGCTTGAGCCGGGGCGGTTGACGCACAATGGGGTTTGAAATAAAATTCTGAACGTGCGGCCAGCAGCGAGTCGATAGGGGTGGTTTCACTTGTCAGGTGTTGAAAGCATTTCTTTCACGAGCATCTGCCATTCTTCTTCCAGCGATAGGTTAGGTCTTTCCCGGCCGGCCCTGGCATACCAATAGTCGGCATTCCACAGAACCCCTTCCTTGCGGTGCAGGTATGCATGTACGGCACTGCCCTGCACGGTCGGAATTGCTTGGGCGATGGTGTGCGCCGTGTCCCAATCGCCTTTCTTATCCCACCATAGTGACTTCAGGGTATCGGAAACCCGGGATGAAGGGTGGGCATCTCCCATGCTTGCAAGAAAATCTTCCAGATTCATGTCTCCTCCTGATAGGGGGGTAAGGTGTCGTTTCAGATCGTATTTCCTTTCTAACCGGCCAAGCGAGCGGTTAGGGAAAGGCAACCGGTAGTTTACCATCCAAATTCTATGTCATGATAAGCATCATCCCAACCGGTTGCATTGACTGAACACAATTCCGTCTATATTATCAAGAACAACACAAAAAATGAAAGGTACCGGAATGCCGGAAGGCAAAACACCGCAAACAGCGGCCGAATGGTTTGACATGGGGCGGAGGTGTTTCCATCAGCCCGACGGGATGGGGGCCATACGCGCGATGGAGAGGGTCATTGAACTCGATCCTGCCTACAAGCACCCGGATGGGGACAACCCCCATTTTTACCTTGGGAAGATACACGAGATGGAGAACCGTATCGAAACCGCCATCATGCATTATTGCCGTGCTCTGGCAGTCGATCCGAACGATGAAGAGAGTTTGGTCGGACGCGGGAGTTGCTATACGGTAAAACGGCAGCACGATTTGGCCGTTTCCGATTTCGTTAAGTTGCTCAAGGTTCCCGACCGTTTCAGGAAGGTACCCCGAAAGCATTTGCTCTACGCTATCGCCGAAAATTACCGCCAAGCGGAAAACTGGGCCGAAGCGGTATTTTGGGGGAAACAGGCCCTGGAGGCGGACCCGGACAACCAACGCCCTCAGCAACTGGTACAAGAGGCCGGAAAAAATTTGAGCCATTAGACAAGCGGAGAATCAAAAATCCGTGACGGTCTATTTCAGCTGGATTGTCACATCAACCGCTTCTTTGAGGGTGTTGGCCACGATACAGCCGCGTTCGGCAATCGTAACCAATTTCTCCATCTCATCCCTTTCGGCATATTCTGCCGAAACAAAAACCTCCACGGCGGAATACCGGGGGGGAGAACTCTCCAGCATACCGCTGATCACCAGCTGAACTTTGGTGATGGCCGCATCCCGGGCAGCTGCTGCAGCCAGCAGGTTGCTCATAAAACACCCGCCCAGGCTCATCAGCAGTACTTCTCCTCCCATCGGTCCACGGTTTTCTCCGCCTTTTTTTTCGGGTCGATCCATACGAATCCTGTGCATTCTAGATAGCCCCTCGGATGCCGAGGGACCGGCCTGGTTGACTTGGACCGTGATCTGAGTGCCCATTAACCGGCTCCTTTCTTAAAGGTGACTGATGCGGGTTCACTGGCCAGATGAAATATCAACGCCGAAGAAGAAACAGGCCGGAGGCCAATCGTGGGGCCTGCTTCGATCGCAAAGCCTATTTTCGGTTAGCGGCAGCTACAATTGGATTGGTTTGACTTTCCATATTTCCTGCGCGTACTCTTTTACGGCGCGGTCGCTGGAGAATTTGCCCATGCGGGCGGTGTTGAGGAGGGCCTTTCTGGCCCAGGCTTCGGGTTGGCTGTAGAGACGAGCGGCGCGCTCCTGGGTATCGATATAAGCACGGTAGTCGGCCAGCACCATATACTTATCGCCAAGGTTCAGCAATGAGTCGATGATAGGTGCGAAAAGATCGGGTTGTTGGGGAGAAAAGGCTCCTCCGGCGATCATGTCGAGAGCGGTTTTCAATTCGCTGTCCTTATCATAAAGGGTTCGGGGAGAGTAGCCTCGGTCTCGCAGATCGACCACCTCTTCGGCCTGCAGCCCGAAGATGAAAATATTTTCCGAACCGACGGATTCCATAATCTCCACATTGGCCCCGTCCAGGGTCCCGATCGTAAGGGCGCCATTGAGGGCGAACTTCATATTACCAGTGCCCGAGGCTTCCATTCCGGCCGTGGAAATCTGCTGGGACAGGTCGGCGGCCGGAATGATCTTTTCTGCCTGGGACACGCAGTAGTTGGGAAGAAATACGACCTTCAGATGTTGCGTCGCTTCCTCGTCGGAGTTGATCAGCTGGGCCACTGAATTGATCAGCTTGATAATCAGTTTGGCCAAAAAGTACCCCGGTGCCGCTTTACCCCCGAAAATCACCGTACGAGGGACGGGATTCTCGTTTGTCCCGGCCTTCAGGCGATTGTAGAGGGTGATCACATGCAGGACGTTCAATAGTTGGCGCTTGTACTCATGGATCCGTTTGACCTGAACGTCGAAGAGCGAATCCGCTGCAACCGGCAGGCTGATTTTGCGCTGAATGTAGCGGACAAGCAGTTCTTTGTTGATTCTTTTCACTTCCATCCATTGCGTCATAAACGATCCATCTTCGGTCAGCGCCTCCAGTTCGCGCAGCCGGTCTAAATCATTGGGCCAGGAGTCGCCGATGCGAGAGGTGATGAGGTCCGCCAGAGACGGATTGGCCTGTAGAAGCCATCGGCGGGGGGTGACGCCGTTGGTGATATTTAGGAACTTCCCGGGATAGTATGCGTCGAAGTCCTTGAACAATCGTTCCCTGATGATGCGGGAGTGGAGCTCGGAAACCCCGTTGACCGAGTGGCTGCCGACAATGGCCAGGTGAGCCATCCGAATCGTTTTATCCTTGATGATGGCCATCCGCGCCAGGAGTTGATCATCTCCGGGGTGTCGGGTGGCGATCTCGGCGGTGAAACGGCGGTCGATTTCGTTGATGATCGCCAGATGCCGCGGCAGGACCTGGTTCAAGAGGTCAACCGGCCAGGTTTCCAAAGCTTCCGGCAGGACGGTATGGTTCGTATAGGCAAAACACCGGGTGCCGATTTTCCAGGCCGAATCCCAGTCCAATCCCTCCTCGTCCAGCAGGATTCTCATCAACTCGGGAATTCCGATGCAAGGATGGGTATCGTTGAGCTGGATGGCGACGGCTTCCGGAAGTTCGGTGAAATCCGTATGAAAACGCTTGAAACGCCGAATGATGTCTTGAAAGGTGGCCGACACCAAAAAATACTGCTGTTTGAGCCGCAACTCCTTTCCGGCGAAACTTTCATCACGCGGATAGAGGACTTTCGATATGGACTCGCTGAGGACCTTCGCCTCCACCGCACCGATGTAGTCTCCTTCATTGAATTCCTGGAGGTCGAACTCCCGGCTGGACATCGCCTGCCATACACGCATGTTGTTGGTATTGCGGTTGTTGTGACCGGGAATCAGGAAATCGCAGGCCATGGCCATGACGTTGCCGGTATCGACCCAGCGGTAGCGCGTCGTTCCATTCTCGTCAGTGTATGATTCGGTCCGCCCATAGAACTGAACCTTGTACAAGTAGCCTGGACGTTTGATTTCCCAGGGGCTGCCGGTTCTGATCCAGCTGTCGGCTCTCTCGACTTGAAACCCGTCGATAATTTCCTGGTAGAATATCCCGTAGTCGTAGCGGATGCCGCAGCCGTAACCGGGTATTCCCAGAGTGGCCATGGAATCGAGAAAGCACGAGGCCAGGCGACCGAGGCCCCCGTTGCCCAGACCCGGGTCCCATTCTTCTTCTTCTATTTCTTCCAGTTTCATGCCGACACTATCAAGGGTGCTCCGGCAGACGCCCTCCAGGTCCAGTTTCAGAATGTTGTTCATCAGAAAACGACCGGGTAAAAATTCCATGGAGAGGTAGTAGACCCGCTTGGCACGCTGATCGTTGACTTTCCGTTGGGTTTTCAGCCATTGTTCGATGAGCCGGTCCCGAATGCTCAAGGATAAGCCGTAATAGTAGGTGTCCTTGCGGGGAGGCTTGAAGTCGTTTCCAAGATAAGACATAATATGATGCTGGATATCTTCGATCAAGTGTTCAGGCTGTTCGTTGGCGGGTGGCTTATCGGCGTGCATGGGGCCTCCTGAGGGATGCGGTGGTGGGTTGGATCGGCCCTGACACCCGGAATCGCATCGCTGTATGAATCAATCGATGATGCCGGGGGTACCGGTTGGCCGGGATCATATCGACCAGGGGCGCCAAAAGCAACAAAAATAGAATTCGCTATCTTGGTTACGGCCCCCCCCCCGAGCGTTACCGCCTCAGAATGCCCGGCCAAGGCCGCATCCGCTGCTGTGGGTATGGCCGTCTTCAGGTTTGGATTTGTCGCTTTACGGACAAGCAATTATCGGGTAAGTGTGATCGATCAGGTTCGGTAGTGAGATCGGCTTCACACATTCTGAAACGGTTACACAAGGAAGGTGTCGCATGAATACAGAATGGTTGCGCGCATTTGGAACGATGACCTACGGCATTTACATTTTGACGACGGCTCTTGAAAGCCGGATTAACGGCATGGTCGCCTCCTGGGTCTCCCAGGTTTCTTATGAGCCGCCGTTGATTGCCGTGGCGGTTCACAAAAACCGTTATTCCCATCAGCTCATCAAAGAGAGCGGCCGTTTTGCCATGCACGTGCTGAGCCACAACCAAAGGGACCTCGTCCAAAAATTCATGGGAACGGATCCTGAATCCAAGTTCTCCGGGACAAACTGGCAACCCGGGGTAACGGGCTGTCCGATTTTGCCCGATTGCATCGCCGGCTTCGAGTGCGAAGTCGAAACGACCATCGAACCCGGCAATCACACCGTGTTTATCGGCCAGGTGGTCAGCGCCTCGACCGGCCTCGGTTCCGATGCGCTAACGACACTCGATTTTCGCGGGCAGTATATCGGCAAGATGTAACCCTGAGCTTTTCGTTGCGGCGGCCGGCTCAAACCGTGAAGAAAAGGTCCACAGTTGCCGGTTTGCCGGCGAATCGTAGGGGTAAGCCGCTCCATTTTTTTACCACTGTCAGTGGACACCACCGAAGTGTTTCATGAACTGCATGCGTTCATAGGCGGCCGGATTGCTGCTCTTTGCCTGACTCATTCGGCCTCTGAAATCGTTCAGGCTGCCGAAACCTTTTTGTTCCATCCACCCCTCCAGTGTTTCGAGCATCTTTCCAATCTGTCCCTTGCCGTTTTGATAGAGTGTGGACGCCACCTGGACCGCATTGGCACCGGCCAGAATCTGTTTGATGAGCGCTATGCCGTCGTGAACGCCCGTCGATGCCGCCAGGTCGCACTCGACCCGTTGGGCCATGATGGCGATCCAGCGCAAAGAAATCGACAAGTCCGACGGTTTGCTGAAAACATTTGAGGATATGACCTCAAACTTATCGATATCGAAATCCGGGCTGTAGAAACGGTTGAACAAGACCAGTCCCGCGATTCCGGTACCGGATAACTGCTGGATCATCGGTCCCAGATTTGAAAAGTAGGGGCTTATTTTCAACGCAATCGGTATGGAAATTTCCTTCAGAACTTTATTGATTATCTGGAAATAGGCCTGATCTTTTTCTTCCGTCGTGCGGTCGAAATCCGACGGTAAAAAAAACATGTTCAATTCCAAGGCATCGGCCCCGGCATCCTGCAGCTGTTTGGCGAACGACGTCCATTCATGTGAAAAAACGCAGTTAATACTGGCGATGACGGGAATGGAAACTTCCTTTTTGCTTCCCGTGATCAAATCGGTGTATTTCTTGATCCGGTTGCTTTTCAGGTCGAGGTCGAAGTAGTCAAATTGATCGAGGTTGACGCCTTCGTCACTGGCTTCCCTCAGGATATCTTCGTATTCGAGCATGATTTCTTCTTCAAAAATGGATTTCAAAACCACGGCGGCGGCACCGTTTTCTTCGAGTTCCACCACCCCTTTCACCGTTCCGCTTAGCCCCGAGCTTCCGGCAATAATCGGATTCTTCAGATTCAAGCCAATGTATTCGGTCGTTAAATCAGCCATTTCGTTTTTTCCTTTCCCGGGCTGTTAAGGTTGCTGAAGGGTTTCTTCCTCCCTGCATATAATTGGGAATCAACAGTAGAATTGTCAACCACAAACTCAGGCGGATTTATTTTGGTTTGCTTTGGCAATGACGCTTGTCGCCGTTGCAATCAATCCGGAAAGATCGGTCATGGACTGCGGAATGATCATTGTATTGTTGGTTTTTGCCAGGTTGCCGAATTCCTTGATGTACTGTTCGGCCACCCTCAGATTGACAGCCTCGGTCCCTCCAGGCAGGTTGATGGCTTCGGCAACTATCTGGATTCCCTTCGCCGTCGCCTGGGTTACCAGCAATATTTCCCTGGCCCGACCTTCGGCTTCGTTGATGCGGCGCTGCTTTTCGCCTTCCGATTTCATGATCGCTTCCTGTTTTTCCCCATCGGCCACGTTTATTTTGGCCTGCCGGTCGCCTTCCGACTCGGCTATGGCCGCGCGTTTCTCTCTTTCCGCCCGCATCTGTTTTTCAAGGGCGTCGGTGACGCTCCGCGGCGGAGTGATGTTTTTGATCTCGTAGCGGGTAATTTTGACACCCCAGGGATCCGAGGCCTTGTCGACGGCCTGGATAATAGCGGCATTGATGGCCTCCCTTTCCTCAAAAGTGCGGTCCAGTTCGAGTTTTCCGATTTCAGAACGCATGGTGGTCTGGGCCAGCTGGGACGATGCGAATAAAAAATTGTCGATGCCGTAGCTGGCTTTCACTGGGTCGATAACCTGCAGGTAGAGCACACCGTCCACCTCGACGGCGATATTGTCTCTGGTGATGCAGGTCTGTGACGGCACATCGACGGCGAACTCCTTGAGGGAATGCTTGTAAGCCACGTTATCGAGGAATGGCACCAGGATGTGGAAGCCGGCATCCAGGGTATTGGAATACTTGCCCAGACGCTCGACGATGAAGGCCGATTTTTGAGGCACGATTCTGGCGGTCTTCAACAGTGCGATGACCACAAGAATAACGAGGCCGACAGCCACGACCAGGCCGAAACTGATTTCAAAATCCATTCTCAGCGTTCCTCCTCTTTCCTTCGTATCTTGAGTGTCAGCCCATCCAATTTCGACACCGTGGCGATTTCACCGGCCTTAATCGGCTCGTCGGAAACCGCGTTCCAGGTGGCCCCCTTGAGCTCCGCCTGGCCTCCCGTCTGACCGGGCATGACATCCCGCAATACCAGAACCTCTTTACCGGTGAATTCATCCAGGTTCACACTGAGGTCCTGATTTCGGCTCACATGGCCGTGGAATTTGTCCTTTAGCCACCGACGCAGAGCGAAAAGCAGCAGAATCGAGGCGATGCAGAAAAGGAGCAGTTGGGATTGTAAAGTGGGAGTCCATTCGAGGTATACCGCCGCACTGACGACCCAGGCTCCGGCGCCGAAAAATATGATAATCAGGCCGGGCATGGCGAATTCCACCAGTATCAATATCAACCCGGCGATAAACCATAGGATTGCCGCGAAGTTGGCCGAGGGGAAGTCCAAATAGTACTCCTTTCTCCACGTTATCCCAATTATATAGGTGGGGTTGCTACCTGGGGGGTTTAGCACATTTTTCTTGTTTGTGGAATCGATTCAGGAGGTCTTGCAATTCAACATATGCAGGAGGGCGATGAAGGAGAACGGGTTCAATCCCATTATCCAGATCCGGCATCGTGGATTCGCTGATTGAACTCGCGGCCATTCTGGCTGGTGTGGCTGAATAGTCGTTGACCCCCATATCCTGGGAGTGCAGCCGGGCCGCGACAGTCAATTCATCACTGTAAGAGAGGGGATGGAGGTTGACAGACGCCCGATGCGTATTGACCAGGCCGATAACCTCCGACTCGAAGTCAGCAATGGCCGAAAAGGGGGATAAAAACAACAAAGAGAAGATGATTACGGCGGTCGTGCGTTTACAAGTCATGGTATGTTCCCGGATTGCAAGTCGTTTTAAAACCGATCGATTCGAATGGGATCGACACAGGATGTAATTTTATCACGGATCGATCCGGCACACAAAATTCGGCCTCTATGCGGAAGGGCCACGTTCCGCTTGCGGGTTTATCCGGTTCTCCAGCCAGGACAAACAGATTGGAAAAAACAGTCGAAATATGCTAAAAATAAGGTTCGGCGTCTCTGAGAACCCGCTTCGATACGACCGAATGCGATGGTTCAATCTGAGGCAGGCGGTGAATATGGATCTGTTCAGTGGTGCGGGTGAAACCAACCGGAGACACTGCGAATGAGCGACGGGGACGAGCCGGTTAATAAAGTTAATTCAGTAGGATATAAAGGGCCGGAAAGAAGGTCGAACCGGGTGTGGGACAGAAGAATCCCCCACATGCCGATGGGTATGGGGCTCTTCTTGCGGTTCATGTACAAGACGCCCAGAAGGTTCTGGATCCTGTTTGTTCTGGCGTGCATTGGTTGGATCTGGATGATCGCACATATTTCCATCATTCTTTATGTCAAATTCTTCAACCCCTCCTGATCAACGAGCGTACCCCATCCGTTGTGTATAAACACGGCACATCCCTCTCCACACATTCCCCTTCAGCCGCAGCTGTTGGGCCACATCCCTCAGCGGCATGGGTCATATGGCTCAGCCAACGGCGAATCCCTATTCTGCAGACACGCCCATAAATGTTTCAACCAATTGAAAATATTTAGTTAATCGTCAATGATGAGAGCTGGCACATCTCTTGTAATGGATAAGCGGCGGTTATATTTGCAACCAACGACATATTCTTTCAGGAGGATCCCTTGCAAACAGAATTGAAAAAAGTTTTGATTCGAAAAATTAATCAGATGGACTGTCTCGACCGCATGGAACTTCTGAACAAATACACCGCCTACACTGAAAATATTTATTGTAACCTGCCAAAGGAGCGCATCAGCGGGATAATCGGCAAAATTCTGCAGTTTAAATTCGACAAGCAAGCAATGATAGAGGGTCTGTGTGCCGGAGAGCCGATTGTCGACCGGCCCGGATATCGTCTGGCAGACTTTCTGATCGCGGAACTGGAATGGATATAGAAATTATCTCAAAATTAGGATTTTGGTCCAAGGTCAAGGCGAAGCCGAGTCGCAACCCGCGGGCATACTGAAGAATGTCGAGGACTGGAAACGAGGAGCCAACGCGGAGATTGGGGGGAAAACTTATTTGAGATCGCTTCTAATCGTCAAGAGGGTGTCAGGCGGATAAGGACGCGAGCAGCCGAACAAGAAACACCCACACTTTTTCAATGGATGGCACAAACAGCCTCTCGCCCGGTGAATGCGGGAAGCGGATGGTCGGTCCGAAGGATATCATGTCCATTCCGCTTTTTTTGGCACCGATAAGGCCGCATTCCAGGCCGGCATGGATCGCAATGACTCGCGGATCTGTTCCGAATTGATCTTTATAGACGCTCCGGCAACGTTTGAGCAGCGGCGATGACATGTCCGGCTCCCAAGCCGGGTAGCTGTTTTGATTCTCTGCCGTTGCCCCGGCCAACTCTGCGATCGACTCGATACCGGCAGTGAGTTCGGCGAGTCGCGACATGACCGCACTGCGTTGACTAGACAATAGGGTCAGGAAATTGTTCGAAGGGGTATAGTCGATCGTTGCCAGATTGGCCGATGTTTCCACCAGATTGGCCACATCGGCCGACATGCGGGCCACACCGTGGGGCAAAGCGAGCAGAAGGCGGATGGCTTTGCGGGTGTCGGCCACCGTCATCGCCAAAGGGTTTTCCGGAGGGGCATCCAGCGGTTCGAGCATTAAATCGAGGGCCGGTTCATGGGGGCCGTATTCATTGTTGAATGTGTCCCTGCAGGTATCGATCACTCGGCGGAGGGTGTCCCCTTCCTTCGGTTTCGCGATTAATCTGCAAACGGCGTCACGGGCGATGGCATTGTGAACCGTCCCGCCTTTCAATGAGACGATCTGAATTTCAGACGAGACGGGTATCGCGGCCAGAGTCCGGCTTATCAGTTTATTGGCACTGGCTCGCGGTTTATTGATATCGATACCCGAATGGCCTCCCTTTAGTCCCTTGACCGCCAGATCATAGAGCCCGCACCTGGCCGGCCACGCCTCCGGTTCTACTGCGAGGCGGATGCGGGTTTCCTGCCCTCCGGCACATCCGACCGTGAAAACGCCTTCGTCTTCGGAATCCAGATTCAGCAGAACCTTACCTTCGATCAGTGCGGGATCGAGGTCCCTGGCCCCGATCAACCCCGACTCCTCATCTACGGTGAACAGCAGCTCAAGGGGGCCATGAGTGCATGAAGAATCTTCGGCTAGCGCCATAGCCAGAGCCAGGGCAATGCCGTTGTCGGCCCCCAATGTCGTTTCCTCGGCGGTTACCCAATCGCCGTCGTGGACCAGGCGGATCGAATCTTTGTTAAAGTCGTGGCCCGAAGCCGGAGTTTTTTCACAAACCATATCCATGTGCCCCTGGATAACCACGCCCGGTCGTGTCTCATACCCTTTGGTGGCGGGCACCTTGATGCACAGGTTCCCGGCGGTATCGCGGTCAGCCGCGTAATTCCATTTGGTCGCCCAATCGCTGAGCCATGCGGCAATCTGTCCTTCCCGTTTCGAGCAGCGCGGAATGCGGTTGATGTCGGTGAATCGGTCTAAAACCTTGCGGGTTAAATCGTCCATAACGCTCCTGTTTTGTTTACGCAAATGGCCATTGGCGGCCACATTTTCCTGCGACGGGCCATCAACCATGCGCCCTCGTTCCAACCAATCGGCCCACCGGCAGAATGAATGCCGCCGGGTTCTGAATCAGCAGTACCATTCACCGAATGCCGCCAGGGCCGGCTCCCTGATTTGCGGCTCATCGTAGCTCATGAAATGGCCGCTCCATTCATGAGGCGCATGCAGTACCATCCAGGCAATCGATCGCGCCGGAACTTCGGCCGGTTCCAGTCGGCCGTCGGTTTTTAGATTCACATAATAGTCCGCTTGTTCCGACGGCATTTTTTGAGGGCCTAGTTCACGGAGCATAACCTGCATGCCGGTGTCCACCACGCCGGGGCGCACCGCAACGGCGGTGAGTTCCGGTTCTTCGGCCGCCAGGACCCGAGTGAACTGATTCAAGCCCGCCTTGGCGGCGCAGTATGCGCTGGCAGCCGCGATGACGTGATGCGCGGCGCCGCTACTGACGTTGATGATGCGCCCCCGGCTTCGTCGCAGGGCCGTTATGGCTGCCATGCTCAGGTAGACCGGGCCGAGCAGGTTGACCGCGGTATTGTAGTGCCAGTCTTCGGCCTGCGAAAGGGCCACGGTTTCCAGTGGCGGCAGAATGCCGGCATTGTTTACGAGTCCGGTAAGGCCCCCAAACCTGTCGGTGGTTTTTTCCACTATGCCGCGACAGGCATCCGGGTCCGAGACATCGGCTGCAATCACAAGTGGGGTCCCGCCTCGATCTCGAACTGCGGAAGCGGTCTTCTCGAGGGCGGATTCCGTCCGAGAGACCAGGGTTAATTTTGCGTTCCTGATGCCGAGCCAACAGGCCACTGCGGCTCCGACACCACGAGACGCACCGGTGACGATGACGATCGGCTTGTGGTTCATCTCTTGTTCCTTTGGGGGTCGGGTGCCGCTATGTCATTTCGTTGGGATGAGAAATCGGGCGGGGAAAGCCCTCCGACCTGTCATTTGTTCCGGCGATGCGATTCTTTCGGAATCGCCGGCAGATAGGAAAATGTCGGAGACCTTTGGTCGTTCAGAATCCTTTTCAGATGTTCCAGGAGCAGCAGAGCCTGCATTTGGTCCCGGTCGAGGGTGTCCAAGTACTGCTCGTCGACAAACAATTCCGCCACTTGTTTATCGGACATCATTCCGCTGGTGCCACACCTTTGCTCGAGTTCGGCCAGATGGTTCCGCGTGATTTGCCTCAATTTTTCATCCGGTAGTGTTTTTATGGTTTTCCATGCCCTTTCAATGGTCGAGGTATCGGCGACGCGCGGATTTTCGAGTATCTGCTTGAATCCGCGTGAAAAACGGATCATGCCGCTGTGGATGTGTTTCGGCCGAGCCAGGTTTATTCCCCCGAAACCGGCACTGACCCATTTGAAGCCGCCGAAACGGACTTTAGGGCGGTCCGTATCCAATTCGTAATAAAATGAAACCGAATAGGAATCGTACATGTAGGATTTGACCCAACCGAACCCGTTTCTGTTTACACCGGGAACGCCGGTATAGATGTAATCCCAGTTTTCATCCGGCCCGATGACGATGCCCTTTTTACCGACATCCGATATGTCCACCTGTTTGGAGAGGCTGATCAATACCTTACGCCCTTTATGCTTCAGAACGATCAGCGTACGGTAAAGATCGTATTCGAAATAGGCGCCGGAACTGAAATCAGGAGAATTGACGATATGTTCGATGCCGGTAACAAATAGCGGGGATACCCAACGGGGAAAAAACTCCCAGAGTTTCGGCAATTTGTTGTCAGGCGTATCGATTGATTTCCATTGGGACAAACGGAGCGTTGACGGCATTGTGACGATGGAAGGAATGTCCTGGTTGTATGTCAGGCGCAGAATGGGCTCGATTTCCTCCTCGATGTCGATTTCGTGGTAGGCAGAGGCCGCCCTATTGATATTGGCCGCATGGTAAATAATCTTTTCGTCTTTGGGGGTTGCGACGAATTCCAAAAGGCCTGAAATCTTTTCAGCCGAAAACGATCGCGGGTCTGCAGCCTCTGCACCGACAAAGGCGAGCAGGTAAACCAATTCCTCATCAAGGTTTTCATCGAGGGATTGCTTCGGTCCGTCTGAAGAACCAAAGCCGTCAACCGGGGGTATCAGAAGCATCAGGACAACTATAACGCATCGTAAAGCGTCGCCTGCGACGATATTCGTTTTCATAGGTCAAGGCAATTTTGTCGAGTTCAGAGTAATCGATTGTATAAAAGAAGAATCTACCAGATCCTCAGCGGGATCTCAATCGTTCTTTCTTCCATTTTGATTATTGTGCAAGGCCACGCACTATCGCGCGGTGTGTGTGGCTACACTTTTTCTTGTGGGGCCGATGACGGACAGATATTCGCGTGAGTGCCGCTTTCGTAACTAAACCGATGCCGTACTATGGCAACCGAGCAACTGAATCACCGTTTACCGTATAAAAACATCGGCTGGGGGTTTCAGATGAAAACGCCCGGAGAGTACCGGGCGCTGGTGTCGTCGAGATCCTGAGCGATCACGGGTTGCCGTTATCATTACCTTATCCCACGACGCAAGACCTGGCCCGCTGGCCGCTGGTCCGTGCGGCGCTGCGATAACAATAATGGAGATCCTCGTAAGGTTCAGAACAGAAATCACATGTCTTTATTTCTTTGGCCAGATGCTGTTTCTCGATAGAGCAGCAGCGAGCGGCTTTTTTATCAGGAGATTTGGACATAAGTCACCTCCGGTGGAATCGGATTTTCCTGACTCATCCGGCAGTTTAATGTTGATTTGGATCGTCAGTCCACGGAGGTCGCTTACCGTCTCGACATCCGCGGTCCGTCAGGGCAGCCTGCGCTTACCCGGCAGCGTTACCGGTTATTTGCCGCAACTGACCGGCATGGACAGGCAACGTATCCGCTCCGGGAAGGTTGTCCCTGTTGGATGGCGAAAACGTAAGGACTGGCAATTAAAAGTCAACCGGTGACCGCTGCTTCATATCCGTGGAGACGGAGGAAGAAACATGGAACGCTCCGACGATCTTGATGGTTTGTTCTCAGACCGGGGCGCTGCAACCGGTGACAACCGCAACATTTGACGCACTCACGTGCTCCTGATTTTCCGGCCGATGACCGGAAATCCACGCCCACCCTCTTTGCGGGCGGCCGTTGACTCGCGGAAACCTCTCTGTTACACCCCGGGAGGCACTCCCGAAACCATTGCGGGATGACGGGAAATTCCGAGGTGGTGAAGGGGAGGGCATAGGGATAGTTCGCACCTATGATGATGATGATTCTTCATACCATGGCTGGCAAGTATTTTCAGGCCCATCGTGTCGCAGAATATCAAAGGAACCGACCCTGTGTCTCCACCCATTGACAAGTTCACAGCCGGTGATGACGGGGAGCCCGCACGCAGACTGTTCAAAAGCATACTGGCTGCCAGTGTGTGTCGCATTCTTCTGAATACAGCCAGGAGATTTGCCTACCCGTTCGCCCCGGTCCTCAGCCGGGGCCTCGATGTCAATCTGACTGCGGTGACATCATTGATAGCCGTCAACCAGGCCACCGGCGTGGTTGCCATGTTTTTCGGACCGCTGGCCGATCGCCTCGGCTATCGTTTGATGATGATGGCCGCCATGGGAATGCTCGTCGTCGGCATGCTGGCATCCGGTCTTCTGCCATTTTTCGGCGTGGTCATGGCCAGTCTCTTTCTGGCCGGTCTTGGTAAGAATATTTTCGACCCATCGATCCAGGCCTATGCCGGTGAACGCATACCCTATGAACGCCGAGGACTGATCATCGGCGTATTGGAATTCAGCTGGGCCGGGAGCACCCTCATCGGCGTCCCCTTGATGGGCCTGCTGATCGACCGTTTCGGGTGGCAATCGCCGTTTTTTGCCCTGGCTATAGGCGGTTTCATGGGGCTGATGGGTTTGATGGCCACCATCGGAGGCAACCGCCCCAAAACCAGGGAGTCCCCATCGGCCGGAAGCTTGTGGGACGCCTGGCGCCTCGTCTTGAGACGGCGGGAGGCACTCGGCGCCTTGGGGTTCGGCTTCTTCATCAGCGCTGCCAATGACAACCTGTTTGTGATTTACGGGGTATGGTTGGAGCAGTCGTTTTCACTGGGTATCGTTGCCTTGGGGCTGGGAACCGGCATGATCGGCCTGGCCGAGCTTCTGGGAGAAATTATGACGGCTTCCCTGGCGGATAGGATCGGCCTCAAGACGGCCGTCGGGGGAGGACTGGTCGCGTCAATGATCGGTTACCTGATCCTTCCTGTTGTCGGGTTGAATGTGCATGGGGCGCTGGCCGGTCTTTTCATCGTTTTCCTGGTATTCGAGTTTACCATGGTCTGTTTTCTCTCGTTATCCACGGAGTTGATACCGGCGCAACGCGCCACCATGATGTCGATTATACTGGCGGCGGCCGGAATGGGACGCGTCGTCGGGGCACTGGTCGGCGGACCGGTTTGGCTGGCCGGTGGCATTCTGGCCACGTCTGCTACATCGGCGCTGATCAGCGCTCTGGGATTCGTTTTTTTATTTTGGGGGCTGAGAGGCTGGCGGCCGGCTTAAGTCCAGTGGGACTCCGTCCCCGTTGGCTTTCAATTCTGCCGATCCGCCGGGCTGGGTAAAACTGCCGATGGCCTCAAGGTAGCTTTTCTGCGGGCGCAGTCCCATGAGGCTGTATACCAGGGTTTGATTCTTGACGAAGGCAACGAACGGAATCCCGCGAACCCCCATCAATTCCGCTAGGGAATTGTTTTCATCGTAGTTGATCCTGTAAACGTCTGCCACGCCCTTCTTCTGCCAGGCAACGGCTTCAAGGATCGGTTCCAGCTCTTTGCAGGGCGGGCACCAGTTGGCGTAAAAATCGAACAGCAACAGCCGATCGCCTGCAGCCGATACGATCCGGCGGAACTCGTCCATGTTTTTGATCTCGGCAAGGGGCAATCGCTCCTGCTTCTCTGGACGGCTGCCCACCGGTCCGCTTTCGCAGGCCGACAGGGCCAGAGCGATTGCCATCGAGAGCACCAGATGGTGCATGGCTCTTCCAAGAATAGAAGTTTTAGTGATCATTTGGTGTCTTGAAGGTTTTTCTTGTAGATAACCACCAACTCGTCCACCGACTTTCCATTCGGGGCCATGGCCAATGGATTGATCGTCAATAATTCTTCCCAGGCCTCGATGCCGCTTTGCGGTTCATTGAGATCGTGCAGCAGAACAATCCCCTTGTTGAACCGGGCGATTTCATGTTTGGGATCGGCCCGGATCGCTTCGTCAAAGGCTGCGATGGCCTCCCGCGGCTGATTGCTGCGGCGGTACATGACACCCATGTCGGTCCAGACATTCGCGTTCTTGGGATCGAGGTCCAAAGATTTTCTATAGGCCCAAATCGATTTGTCGAATTGTTCGGTGTCGAAATAGAGGTTGCCCAGTTGGACCCAGGCGGTCACGTTGTTGGGGTTTTGGGAGGTTTCCCTGGTCAAAGCGTCAAGCTCCCGGCTGCGATCGGCGACATCGGCCTGAACCGGCGCCTGCGGCGTGACCGGGGCTTGGCTCGATTTGTAGCTACTGAAAACGACGCCACCGAAAAATCCAGCCGCGAGGCAGAGGACCGCCACGCCGTACACGGTCGTTTTTTTGACCATGCCATCATGGGTATTCGTTCTCTTTGTCATCATTCCTCCCGGCAACAGACCATTTGACTCTTCCCCCCGTCATTGAGTAAATCCCGGCGGCGGAAGGCGCCGTTTTTTATGTCCACCCAACATAAAGCGTGCCCTCTTGGTAATCAAGCCGCCGGCTTGCCCGTTGGTTTAAAAAAATTGGCGAGTGAAAGCTGGGGTGAACCGGCATGGCCGCCGTTTGGGTGCAGATATTCCCGGAGCTGGCGGCAAACCAGAAGGTCAGTCGGAAATGCCATCGGCTCCGGCAGGCGGTCAATTGGGAAGTAGCCGAGGTCGGCAGCGTCCGATCCGGCCAACAGTCGGCCGCCGGTCGGTCGGCCCCAGAACCAAATCCCCACGGTCTGATTGTCGGGATCATGGAAGTTGGAGTGCACATCAAATACGGATCCGATGTCGGCCTCCAGGCCGGTTTCCTCTTTGAGTTCTCTCCCTGCGGCCCGGCGGACATCTTCGTTCCATTCGACATAGCCGCAGGGAATGCACCATGCGCCGGCATATGAACGGTTGCGTTGGACCAGAAGGATGCGCGGCCACTGGAGGATCAGGACCGCCACACCGACAATCGGGTTACGGTATTGAATTCGCTGGCACCGGTTGCAGTACAGGCGTCTTCTATCACCTATCGTCTGATTCTGCAGCCGGCTGCCGCAGGCAGAACAGAAATCGGTTGTCATCTTTTTATAAGTCTTCAATTTTCGGGAACAATATGGGTGATACGGGATGGTGCGTTACCGGTGCGGGCTCCGTCAGCGTCCCTGAACCTCATGCGATCTCCACCAAGGTATGATCAATTTACTTATTTCATCCAGACAGCGACTGTCAAGGTCGTTCGGCGGGGGGCCTCTTGCCGAACTTGAGGCGATTTTGACAATCACGGTTATCGTCTTAGTTTTTTAGCGAAGCGCTCAACGCGCCTGTGTTTCGATTTATACGGGGTGCGTTCGCGGTTCGAAGGTTTCATGAACAGCCGTGTTCGTGACTTCCGGTAACGATAAGCCGGCATCAATTCGGCATGCCTGATCGAACAAGGCCCATCGTATCACCAGCCGGCAAATGGATGAGCGAAGAGTGAAACGGAAGCTTCTACTGGTCACTTGCCTGCTTGCATTCGGCGTGGCACCGGCCGATGCGTTGCATGTTCACCACGAAATGCGCATCAGGCTCGATCCGGACCACCGCCGGATAGAAGGTGTCGATACCCTGTCGATCCGACCGGCCCCAATTGCTTCTCCGATCCTGTACCTTTTTCGGCGTATTCGATCATCGCTTCGACTCCGGGAGGACGGTGGCCCTGTTTTTGCTCTTATCTACCGCTTCAGCAGAGGAGGCGGCACGTAAAATTACCCATCATGGCCAGTACAGTTACCTGGTTTTCAGCGGCGGCCGAAATCGGACCAAAGGGACCTGGCCCATTGAAAAGTCACCCCTGATGCATCGGTTCATTAAACAATAACCACCAAAGGAGCTCAGGGCGGCTGCTCGCATCCTTTGTCAACCAGGCCGTCGCCATGCGGCTCTATGTGTTCA
The DNA here is from genome assembly GCA_963792945.1 of uncultured delta proteobacterium. Lineage (GTDB taxonomy): Bacteria > Desulfobacterota > Desulfobacteria > Desulfobacterales > SG8-13 > JARFQH01. Next base: position 81,752 of record CAWBYM010000019.1, read on the forward strand.
GGAGAAAGCCGATCGTTAATGAATAAAATACTTATCCTTGTGATCATTTCTACCGCCATGTTCGCGGGCGGTTGTACAGCGAGCGAAAAGACCGTCAGCCAAAGGTTTTGGGACTTGAACAGCCAAGACGAGCGCCCGGCCGGCGAGGTGGTTGCAGAGCTGAAAAAAGCCCGCCTCGTCCTAGTGGGAGAACACCACACCAATGAAGGACACCACCGGGCCCAGCTGGCAGTGATCCGCATGCTTCATGAGGCCGGAGTGAAGGTTGCCATCGGTATGGAAATGTTCAGGCGCGGCAGCCAGAACGATTTGGACGGCTGGGTGTCGGGCCGGCTCGGCGAAGCGGCGTTCGAGAAGGTCTTCTACGACAACTGGACCTATTCCTATTCATTTTACAGGCCGATCCTGGTTTATGCCCGGGACAACATGATTCCTGTGGTTGGCCTCAACGTACCCGGCGACATTACGCGCCAGGTTGCACGGATGGGCTATCAGTCGCTGTCGGACGAGCAGCGAGGTCATCTGGGAGAAGTCGCCTGTCGCGTAGACAAGGAATACATGGCGTTTATCCGGGAAGCCTTTGGGGGACATACCCACGACCATCTGAACTTCGTTTACTTCTGTGAGGCCCAGATGGTCTGGGATACCGTAATGGCCGTTACCGCCCTGGATTACCTGTCGAAAAAACCGGACACCGCGATGGTGATTCTGGCCGGGACCGGGCACGTGCGCAAACAGGCGATTCCCAGCCAAATCCGCAGCCGATCGGCGCTCCCGTTTTCTGTGATCCTGCCGGAAGCTCCCGGAAGCATCGACAAAACCACCGTCGACGGTGAGGATGCCGACTACATTCTGTTGGCTCCGAATTGACATTATGGCCGCTTTTTCCTTCGTGGCCATCAATGGGGAAGGATATCGGTATGAAGTATTGCAGCCGGTGTGGCTCAACTGTGACCTTGGAAATCCCTGCCGGCGACGACCGCCCGCGGTATACGTGTCACGCCTGCGGCATGATCCACTATCAGAATCCCAGGGTCGTGGTCGGTTGCATACCCGAATGGCAGGACAAGATCCTGTTTTGCCGGCGGGCGATCGAACCCCGTTACGGGTATTGGACCCTACCGGCCGGCTACCTTGAAAATGGAGAAACTGTCGCAGAGGGCGCCAGACGGGAAACCTTAGAGGAGGCCGGAGCCGCCGTTCACGAACTGAGTCCTTACGGGCTCTACAACATCTGCTACGTCAACCAGATTTACCTGATGTTCAGGGGCCGTCTCGCCGGTCCGGATGCCACCGCCGGCAATGAAAGTTTGGATGCCCGGCTCTTAGGCGTCCACGAAATTCCATGGGACGATTTGGCCTTCCCAGTGATCGAGAAAACATTGATCCGCTATGTCAAGGATCGATCCCGGTCTGAATTCACTTTTCATATCGACGACATAGAACGCCGGGATATCCAATCAGTGACACTCCCGTTCACACGCCCACAAAGCCGGTGAAGTTCAAATAAATTTCTAAAGCATTCGATCTTCCGGAATACGGATTCATTTCGATTTTCGTATGCGGTGCCTCGGTCTTTCCCAACGGGGGAGGTACAACCGCATCGGGTCCTCTACCAAAGGCGGAGGTTTGAGTTCGAGATTATCAGGCTGTTGAAAAACTATTGCGCTTGACCATACGGTGTTAAAATCCTCCTCAAAAGGCTCATTCATTACACATAAACTCCGCTTTTCGTCGGATTTTGCCTTGTCTTGCCTTAGCCCATGACGTTTTTCATTACCCTTGTTAAAGAAGGTTTTCCTTTTTCAGGTAGCTCATGGATCGCTGGCCGATATCGGTGACGCAGCTCAGAGCCTTCGTAAGGTGATATACGGCTTCGGAGGCCACGCCGGAATCGAGCATGACAAGGGCCAAGTCGACGTTCTTTTCCACTTCCCGCCACTTCTGGTCAGCGGCCACCCGGCTGGCCAAGTGAACATCATGCAGGAGCGAACCGATAAAAACGTGCGCCATCCGTTCGCCGCTGCGGCGGTTTTTTTCAGGCAGCCGGATGAGTAAGGCGAGCGCTTGAGTGACCCAGATTATGCCGGCTTTTATTTTTTCGCTCTGCGTGAATGCGAGAATCGCTTCTTTTGAATCCATATGGGTGTCACGATCTGTGCTATTGACATACTTTCAAACAATATTTTATGTTTCGGCCTGACAGTACCGGGTTGAATCCGGTAGGCAAAAGATGTCGAAACGATTAATGGGAAAAGGACACCCCCAGTCTATGCGCTTGTTCGCTATGATAAAATGTTTCCGCCCGGCCGTGTTGGCCGGGTTGATCGGACTGGCAGCCTTCCTAGTGACGGGCTGTTCAAGTGAGGAGAAGACGTCACCGCACGCTCCGAGCACAGAGGGTTTTACCTTTTTCGATGTCGGAGCGGAGACACTGTTTTCTGACGGGCTGCGTGAACGCTTGAGAGGCAGCCTCGGAGCCGATGCCATCGAAAAACGCAACATCATCAACTTGGAAGTCAACTGGAAGGGCTTTCTCAAAAATTACTTCCCCGATTTGCACCAGCTGAACCTTCGGCTGAACTCCCCTCCGGGCGAGCGGATCGAACACGACACCGTCAAGCTCATGTATCGCTATGCCCGAAACAAAGACCTCCCTTTCAACTATGTCGAGCTGGTCTTTTCGAACCGCAGCGGGCGCCCACTGTTCATTCACCTCTACTCCCGTAAAGATATAAACGATATTTTCCGCACCCTCGAAGACAAATTCGGTCAGCCGATGAGGGTCGATCTACCGCCAGATAACGGTCGGGCGATGTATTGGCAGGATGAGAAAGATCTGCTGCTCGCCACGGTCGCCCCAACGCGCCGCGGCGATGAGCTGTACCGAATCGTGATCTACTTTTCCGGCAACATCGAAGACCTCGTTGCCGTGGAAGAAAAAGAACGGCGGGAGAAAGAGGACAGCCGGCGTCGCACCGGCGAAAGGGCCTTCTGACTCCCCCATGAATCTCCACAATCACCGCTATTGAGCGCTATATCACTTCCTGATCGCCCGCTCCCATAGGTAATCACGATTCTTTCTCTATTTTCTTCTCTTTCAGTGCCGCGTGAGCAGCCGCCAGGCGAGCGATCGGTACCCGGAACGGCGAGCAGGACACATACGTCAGCCCGAGATCGTGGCACACTCGAATCGATTGAGGGTCTCCGCCGTGTTCTCCGCAGATGCCGCATTCGAGGTCGGCTTTGACACTGCGTCCTTTTTGCACGGCGATGGCCATCAGCTCACCGACACCGTCGCGGTCGATCGTGGCGAACGGGTTGTCGGTCAGAATGCCCTTTTCCATATATTCGATCAGAAAACCGGCCTCTGCATCGTCCCGTGATATGCCGAAGGTGGTCTGGGTCAGATCGTTGGTGCCGAAAGAAAAGAATTCGGCTTGGCTGGCAATCTGGTCGGCCGTAAGGGCGGCGCGGGGAATCTCGATCATGGTGCCGAATTTGTAATCGATGACCATGCCCTGTTCATCCATGACTTTGCGGGCTTCGGCCTCCAGGATTCCGCGCTGAATTTCGAGCTCTTTCACGTGGCTGGTGAGCGGGATCATGACCTCCGGATGGACAGCGCCCCCTTCTTTGGCGACCTCACAGGCGGCTTCGAATATGGCCCGCACCTGCATGATGGTCAGTTCGGGAATGTGAATGCCGAGACGCACCCCGCGCAGTCCGAGCATCGGGTTGGCTTCCTGTAAGGATTCCACCCGTCGAAGGATCCTCTCCTTTGTTCGGACCTTCTGAATCAATTCATCGATATCGCTCAGATTGGCGGCGTGCTTCAGCCGAATTTTCAAATCAGCCAAATCGCGCATCAGCTCGACATGGTTGGGAAGGAACTCGTGCAGGGGCGGATCGATCAGGCGGATAATCACCGGCAGGCCGTCCATGGCCCGGAACAGTCCGGCGAAATCTTCCCTTTGAAAAGGCAGCAAGGCTTCTAAAGCCTCACTTTGATCGAGGCGCCGGTCGGACATGATCATTTTTTGCACGATCGGCAGCCGTTCCGCCTCGAAAAACATGTGTTCGGTGCGACACAATCCGATGCCCTCGGCGCCGTATTCGCGCGCCCGCGTGGCATCACGGGGATAGTCGGCATTGGCCCACACGCCCAGACGCCGGTATTCATCGGCCCAGGAAAGCAACTTCAGCAACCATGGGTCCTTGATATCGGGCACTGTCATCGCGACTTGTCCCAGATAGACTTCGCCAGATGAGCCGTCGACCGAAATCCAATCACCTTCCTGCACAACGGTTTCTCCGACGCTCATCCGGCGTTTGGCGATATCGATGCTCAGGCTTGAGACGCCGACCACAGCCGGTTTGCCGAATTGGCGGGCCACGAGAGCGGCATGGCTGGTTCGGCCGCCCCGGCTCGTGAGAATACCGCGCGCGGCCAACATGCCGTGAACATCATCCGGTTTGGTTTCCGGCCGCACCATGATCACCTGCTTGCCGCTTTTCTTGGACCAGGATTCGGCCAGATCGGCATCGAATGCCACCACCCCACAGGCGGCCCCGGGCGATACGTTGAGGCCTTTGGCCAACAAAAGCCCTTTGTTCCGGGCCGACCGGGTGGCTTCGATGTTGAACTGCGGGTGCAGGAAGAAATCGACCTGTTCCGGAGACACCCGCAGGACGGCTTCCTCCTTTGTGATCAACCCCTCCTCGACCATATCGACGGCAATGCGGACGGCGGCCTGGGCGGTGCGCTTCCCGTCGCGCGTCTGAAGCATCCAGAGTTTTCCGCGCTCGATCGTGAATTCAACATCCTGCATCTCGCGATAGTGGTGTTCGAGCTTTTGGGCGATCTCCTCGAATTCGGCATAGGCGGCAGGCATTTCGGATTTCAGTTCTGCGAGATCTTTGGTCAGACGGATACCGGCGACCACGTCCTCTCCCTGGGCATTGGTGAGGTAGTCGCCTTCGATGGTCTTCTCCCCGGTGGAACCGTCGCGGGTCATGGCCACCCCGGTGGCGCTGTCGGCGCCCATGTTGCCGAAGACCATGGTCACGATGCTGACCGCTGTTCCCAGATCGTGCGGAATACCGGCGGCTTTGCGGTAATCGATGGCCCGTTTCCCGTCCCAGCTTTTGAAAACCGCTTCGGTGGCCAGCTTCAACTGTTCGACGGGGTCAGTGGGGAATTCATGATGGGTGTGGTGCCGGTAAATATCCTTGAACTTCCCGGTGATGACACGCCATTGATCGGCACTCAGTTCCGAGTCGGTCTTGACACCCGCTTCCCTGCGTGCGGCGGTGAGAACCTCTTCGTAGAAATCGTCGGGCACACCCATGACGACGCTACCGAACATCTGGATTAACCGCCGATAGGCATCGAAGGCGAATCTGTCGTCGCCGGTCAAAACGGCCATCCCCTTGACCGTGTCATCGTTCAAGCCGATGTTGAGAACGGTATCCATCATTCCGGGCATGGAGTACTTGGCTCCGGAACGGCAGGAAATCAATAGCGGGTTCTTCGGGTCGCCGAATTTTTTGCCTGTCGCGGCTTCAATGCTGGTCAACGCCTCGATTTCCTGTTCCCACATTCCGAGGGGCAAGGTTCCTCCGCCGGCAAGGTAGGCATTGCAGGCTTCGGTGGTAACAGTGAAGCCCGGTGGCACCGGTATCCCCAACCGCACCATTTCCGCCAGGTTGGCGCCTTTGCCGCCTAGCAAGGCGCGGACTTTTTCCCAGTTTCCACAGACATATTCTCGAACCTGATCGAGCTCATCGAAAAGATAAACCCATTTTTTTTCTGCCATCCTTGACCTCCCCAGAAAATGGAATGAATTAGTGGTTGACGACGGATTGACGACCTCATTCGGTGTATACTTTCCTCTGCAGCCACTTCTTAAAGCGCCGGTAAAATGTTTGTCAAGACAGAGATGCAGAGTCAGTCGACAATTTCTTGACAACATAGGACCGATTTTCATAGGATACGGCCAGTTACCCACCATTTAGACATACATTGCGGATGTGCGTCGCATTCCCGGTAAAAAGGACATCGCGGTGCCCCCTGCCGTGATGACAGAGGAGACAGCCTTGGAAGATGTGGTGATTGTATCGGCATGCCGCACCGCTATCGGCGCATTCGGCGGCACCCTGCGCGAGAGCAATGCCGCCCGAATCGCCAGTGTGACCATGGCTGAGGCCGTTGCGCGATCCGGCATCGATCCGGCCTTGATCGACGATATCCGCTACGGGTGCTGCATGGAGCCGACCGATGCGTTGAACGTCACCCGGGTCGGGGCGTTGCTGGCCGGCATTCCGGACACCGTTCCGGCCGTGACCATCAATCGGGTGTGTATATCCGGCATGGAAGCCGTCGTTTCCGGCATGGCCATGATTCAGGCCGGAATGGCCGACATCATTCTGGCCGGCGGCGTCGAGCACATGTCGGGCGTTTCTTACGAAGTCCCCTCAGCCCGGTGGGGATGCCGTTTGCAGGACCAGGTGTTGGTCGATGCTATGATCCACGCTCTGCACTGCGGTTCTCACATCATTCCGCACCCGGAAGATGGGCCGGTGGATGCCGATAAGCCGCCGCTCAGCTACTTCAAGGGCAAACCCTACCTCATGGGCCATACGGCGGAGTTTCTAGCCCAGCACTTCGAAATCAGTCGCGAGGAAATGGATGAAGTCGCCCTGCGAAGTCAGAACAATGCCGAACGGTCGAACCGGGACGGCTCATTCGATGCCGAAATCGTTCCCATGCTTATTCCACAGCAGCGGGAAAGGGCGCTCGTTTTTTCCCGGGACGAGCATTTTCGGCCCGGTTTGACCATGGAGGATTTGAAAAAACTGCCGCCGGTCTTTGTCCCGGACATCGGGAAAGTCACCGTCGGCAATGCCAGCGGCATCAACGACGGTTCGGCCGGAATGGTGATCATGGAACGTGCAAAAGCCGCGGAACTTAAAGTTCGCCCATTGGCCAGAATCAGGGCCGTGGGCAGAGGCGCCTGCCATCCGTCGATCATGGGGCTGTCTCCCGTGCCGGCCGTAAAAGATTTGCTCGCCAGGAGTGGCCTGAAAATCGATGACTTCGAGCTGATAGAAGTCAATGAGGCGTTTGCCTCCCAATACATTGCCGTCGAAAGGGAGCTGGGCCTGAATCGAGATATCACCAATGTCAACGGTTCCGGCATCGGTCTGGGCCATCCGGTAGGTGCGACCGGCGCCCGGATTTTAGTGACCCTGGTGCACGCGCTGCAGCAAAGGCGCAAAACCCTTGGACTGGCCACTTTGTGCGGTGGAGGTGGGGTCGCCATGGCCTGCGCCATTGAGATGCTTTAGACCGCCCGCGGCGGCCGACCAGGTTGGCGGGCGGTTCGGTCGGCTGGACCTGCCGGGAGTGCCAACTGATGGAATGGACAAGTGAACTAACCGAATCAACCTCATAACAGGCCAGCAGGCCTAACCGATTGGGGGGGGACATGATCGTAGGAATACTGAAGGAGATCAAGGCGGAAGAAAACCGGGTGTCCATGACGCCGGCCGGTGTGGAAGTGATGAAGCAGCACGGCCACACCGTCCTAGTAGAAAAAGATGCCGGGATCGGCAGTGGATTCAACAATACCGATTACCGCAGCGCCGGAGCCAAAATCGTGAAATCGCCCCAGGAAGTGTTTGCCAAATCGGAGATGGTCATGCATGTCAAAGAGCCGCTGCCGCCGGAGTACGATTTGATTCGCGAAGACCAGATCGTCTTCACCTACCTGCATCTGGCGGCTGTAAAGGAACTGACCCGGGTGCTGATGAAACGCCGCAGCATCAACATTGCCTACGAAACCATTCAAAAGGCCGATGGCTCACTGCCTCTTCTGACTCCCATGAGCGAAGTCGCCGGTCGCATGGCGATTCAGCAGGGGGCGATGTATTTGGAAATGAGCAAAGGCGGCGCCGGAGTTCTTCTGGGTGGTGTTCCGGGTGTGGATCCGGGGACTGTCGTTATCATCGGGGGCGGTGTCGTGGGCATCAATGCCGCCAAGATAGCCTGCGGTCTGGGGGCCCGGGTGTATATCCTCGACATGCGGCTCGACCGGTTGCGCTATCTGAGCGATGTCATGCCCAGCAACTGTATTCCGCTGATGTCGAGCCCGGTCACTGTCCGCGAGCTGATACGGGAGGCCGATGTGGTCGTCGGAGCCGTACTGATTCCCGGGGCCAAGGCACCCAAACTGATCACCCGCGACATGCTGAAAACCATGAAAAGAGGCTCGGTGCTGGTGGACGTGGCCATCGATCAGGGCGGTTGCTTCGAGACGTCGAAGCCGACCACACACGCCAATCCGACTTATGTCGTCGAAGGGGTGGTGCACTATTGCGTGGCCAACATGCCCGGTGCAGTGCCCAAAACCTCGACCATCGCCCTGACCAATGCCACGCTCCCTTACGCGGTGGAAATCGCCAACAAGGGTTGGAAAAATGCATTCGACAGCAATCCGGAAATCAGGCTCGGTGCTAACGTCGTGCGGGGCAAGGTCACTTACAAGGGGGTTGCCGAGGCTTTCGGCATGAAATACGAGGCGGTGGAGGCGCTCATTTGAGCCGCGCCGCCCGATCAGCTATGGTGGCATAAAGGGCCTGATGCCGGACATGTCCAAAAAGAAACTCGAACCGTGACGGATTCTCCTCTCATCTGGGCTGAAATCGATCTGTCGGCCATCGCTGCAAACGTGCGCGAATTACGGCGCATCACTCATCCGCAGGCTCGCCTATTGGTGGCCGTCAAGGCGAATGCGTACGGGCATGGATTGGTGGAGGTCGCCCGCCGGTCGGTTGCGAGCGGCGCCGATGCGCTGGGAGTCGCCCGCCTGCCCGAAGCCCTTGCCCTGCGTCAGGCGGGTGTCGACGCGCCGATACTTGTTCTCGGGTACACGCCGCCCAATGGCGCCGACGCGCTGGTCCGCCACGGTCTGATCCAAACCGTTTATTCCGTAGACACCGCCAGGGGCTACGCCGAGCGCCTCGCCCGGACGGGGGGACGCCTCAGGGTTCACATGAAAGTCGACAGCGGCATGGGGCGATTGGGACTCCTGCCCGATGCCCGCCGGTACGCACCGCCGGGCGTGGATATCGCCGGAAACGCGGTGAAGGAAACCCTGGAGATTGCCCGCTTGAAGGGATTGGACCTGGAAGGGGTCTTTACGCATTTTGCCAGCGCCGACAGTGCCGACAAGACCTATGCTGAACAGCAGTTCGCTGTCTACCTGGATTTTCTCGACCACCTGAAAAATGCCGGACTCGAGATCCCGGTCCGGCATGCCGCCAACAGCGGCGCCATCATCGATATGCCCCACACCCACCTGGACATGGTCCGCGCCGGTATTTCCCTCTACGGCCTGTATCCATCCGAGGAGGTCGATCGAAGCAAGATCGCCCTTAAGCCTGCCCTGAGCCTCAAGGCCCGGATCATCCACCTGAAAGCGGTTGCGGCCGGTTTTCCCGTGAGCTACGGAATGACCCACACCACCGCGAAGCCCACCACCATCGCGACGGTTCCCGTGGGTTATGCCGATGGTTACAACCGCCGTCTATCCAACCGGGGCAGCATGCTGGTCAACGGGGTCCGGGCGCCGATCGTCGGCCGGGTCTGTATGGATCTGACCATGCTCGATGTCGGCCGCATTCCGGATGTCCAGCTCGAGGACGAGGTAGTCGTGTTAGGCCGTCAGGGAAACGACGTCATTTCCGCCGGTGAGATCGCCGGCCTGCTCGGCACCATCAACTACGAGGTCACCTCCGCCATTACCGCCCGCGTCCAGCGAGTTTACCTGAAAAAATAAGCACCCGCTCGATAGCTGGAGATTTGCGGCGATCGAACCCAGTGCCTCTGCGCTTGTAAAACACTCTTGATCACGCCAATCGATAAAGCCTTACAGAAACCGGCTGAATAGTGAGAGAGAAAACTTGAAAAAGAGTATACTCAGCATTATCCCCAATTGGATTCTCTGAATAACGTTTTAAGTTTGTATCTCTTTACGGCCGAAGGTTTCGATAGATCATCTACTGGCTTGAAGAAATGCTTCGATTCTCGGGTATAGTTCGGTAATATTCTCCGGCGAACACCAGACGATTTCCCTGTCGGCCCTGAACCAGGAGAGCTGACGTTTGGCAAAACGACGGGTGTCGCGTTTCATGGTGCGCACGGCCTCATCCCACAGCAGACGGCCTTGCAGAAAATCGACCATGTGCCGGTAGCCCAGTGACCGCATCGCCTTCGTCCCTCCATAGACGCCTTCTCCGAGAAGTGTCCTGACTTCATCCACCAGACCTGAGGCAATCATGGCATCGACCCGGCGGTTGATGCGTTCGTAGAGACGTTTGCGTTCCATGTCGAGACCGATTTTCAGGGTCCTGAAAGGGGACTCTCGGAACCCGTGGCGGCGGTGATATTCGCTGATCGGTTGACCCGTGGCGACAACCGTCTCCAGGGCCCGAATGATTCGGAAGGTGTCATTGACGTGAATACGTACAGCGGCTTCGGCATCGATGCCCATAAGGCGTCGATGCAAATCCGCAGAACCCAAGGCTTTGGCTTCCGCCCGGAGTTTTCTGCGGATAGACGGATCCGGCGGATCCGCCTGAAACAGGCCGTAGATCATCGCTTTGATATATAGGCCGGTACCGCCGGCGACCACCGGTAGCACTCCGCGTTGGTGGAGTTCGTTAGCGATTTTGCGGGCCTCTAATGAATACCGGGCGGCATCGAAATCTTCCTCCGGATCGACGATGTCAACCAAATGGTGGGGAATAAGGGCCCGCTCCTGCGCGGTCGGTTTGGCGGTGCCTATGGTCATCGATCGGTAGACCTGCATCGAATCGGCATTGATGATTTCGCCGCCAAATGCCTTCGCCACAGCAATGGCGGCGGAGGTTTTACCGATACCGGTCGGTCCGCAAATGACGATGAGTTTCTGATTTTCCGGCGGGCCAATCAATCCGATCACCTCAATGAATTACATCTGTTTTTTAGTTTGCAGATTCGACGGAACCCATCTTGGTCGTGAAACCAATTCAATTAAAAGAAAAACCGGCACAGGAAAACACGCTGTGCCGGTCAGCAAACGAGCGCCATTTGAACCACCCAGCTATCCGATCGTCTTCTTAATGATACCCAACAGTTTATTGGAATCGAAAGGTTTTGCCAGAAATGCCACTGCGTCCTTGATGGCGTGGTCACCGTCGATTCCTCGGATGCTGATGACGGGGGTTTCCCGCAAATCTTTGTCTTTACGAAGTTTGCGGTAAAAACGCGGTCCCCATTCGCCCGGTATCTAAAGATCGAGGGTGATCAGATCCGGCCGTTCTTTTCTCACCACTTATAGTCCCTCCGAAGTGCTGGAGGCATTGCAGGTCGAACGCCATTGTCGTCCAAAAGGGTTTCGAGATATTTTACGACAACCAGATCGTCATCGATGATCAGGATTTTCCTTGCCATGTCAGATCTCTCCGGCAAAACAATATTCGGGATTTAACCACGCACGTGACATTCACCGCACATGATCGGTCCTTTATTTTGCTGCAGATGACAGCCTTTGCAGTTGCTGTGAAAGGCTTTGGTCAGGTTCGGGGTGTTGCCCGAATTCTTGAAATCATGACATTCCGAGCATCTCTGATCTTCCGACGATTCATCATCCAGTTTTTTGCCTTCTTCGTAAATATGGTGACATTCGTTACACTCCTCAATTCCCGCCATCTCGTTGTGCTCTTCATGGTTGAACACGGAGGGTGTGCGCTGCGGGTTGCGATACACGCTGTTGTCGACATGGGTCATGTCGTCTTGGGAATACGCCATCACGATGGCCAAGAGGGAAACGGTCAGGGCGGCGAGGAACAGTTGGGCGGTCTTGTACATTTTCTTCTCCTTACCGTTCAAGCCTCCAAAGCTCCCGGCTTTTCCATGAGTTCGTAAATTAGATCGCCGAAAAACTTGATCTCAAGTCCGATGCCGTAATGGTGAACGATGTCGTGCAGCCCGCTGTGGCAGTTGTGGCAGGGGGCGATCAGCACCTTGGCGCCGCGGGCCTTGGCGGCGAACAGCTGCTCGGCCTTGATGCGGTTGCCCTCGATACGTTTCATCTTGTATGGCGGGCCGCAGTTGATCACCCCCCCGCCGGCGCAACAGCAGTAGTTGTGCTCCCGGTTCGGGGTCATCTCGACCACTTTCTCGCAGACGGCATCGGCGACGTAGCGGGCCATTTCATGCAATCCGCCGCCCCGCACGACATTGCAGGGGTCATGTAGGGTTACCGGTTTGTCGTACTTTTTGGCAATTTTGATTTTGCCGTCTTTGAGCAGATCGAAATAGAACTCGATGGCATGCACGATGGGAATCGGCGGCATCCTCCACCCCAGCCAGCGATTACCCATGTCGTAGACCGACCGGAAGGCATGACCGCATTCGCCCATGACAATTTTCTTGACCTTGAGGCGGAATGCGGTTTCGAAGTGGGTGCGCTTGATTCGGCCCATCAGCTCATTGTCGCCGGAGAACATCGCCATGTCGCTGTTGTCCCACCCGATGGTGGCCGGCATGGTCCAGTTGACCCCGGCCGCATCCATGATGACGGCTGCCTGGTAAATCAGCTGGGCCTGAAATTTGGGTTCAGGGGCGATGACGGAGTACATGATGTCGGCGCCTTCCTTTTCCAACGGGATCCTCAGGTTGGGGATCTCGGCCTGGGCCTCTTCTTCCTGCCACTGGAGCGTATCGGGCCATTCGTCTCCTTTGACCCACATCTGGTTCATGTGGACCGAATGGCTGTGGGCGGTGTCCTGAAGATAGAGTGGTGTGGCGCCGAGGCGATGGATGATTCGTCGCACTACGCTGATGATGTAGGCGATATCGATGCCGAAGGGGCAATACTGGGCGCAGCGCTTGCACAGGTTGCACTCGGTGTGGGCGATCTCCGCCGCACGCTTTATGAAGTCAGCGTCGACCCGGCCCTTTCTTCTCAACATCTCCCACATGGTTTGTTTGACTTTGCCGACCGGGGCAAAGCGTGGATCACCGTCGTGGGAAAGATAATAGTGGCACGCCTCGGAGCAAAGACCGCAGTGGATGCAGGTCTCGACATAGGTCGCGAGCCGCGCGCCGGTTTCGCCCTTGATGACGCTGTTGATGACCTTCTCGATTTTTTCCGGCGTCAGTCGGGAGACACCGATTTCAATGCCGTCGTCGAGAGCCTTTTCTTTGCTCTTTTCCCCGATGGTTTCAGCGGGTTCAGCCATGATAACGATCTCCCGTTAGTTTAAAATAAGGTATCCGTTTCGTGGGTATCGACCACCGCCAGCGTCTCACCAGTCTCTGGCATGCCTGACCTTGCCGAACTCAGAACCCATGTAGGCTCTTGTGAATATGGAAAATATCATGTGGCTCAGGCGGGTGAAGGGGATGGCCACCAGCATGATCTGCCCGGCGATGATGTGCAGCACCATTATCACAGGGTAGGCGAACCATTGGTGGTAGGCCAGGAAACCGGTGACAAAAGGCGCCGCCACAATGGATAAGATAACGAAATCCGACGCCGAGGTGACGTATCGCACTTCCGGCAACTTGAGCCGGCGCAACAGGAAGAAGATGCTGCCGGCGATGACGAGTACCGTCATGACATCCGCAAGGGCATCCGGAATGGACCACCAACTGATGCCGAAAGACTCCTCCCACAGAACGATGTGGGACAGAAGGAAAATCGGGGTGGCGATCAAACAGATGTGAAAAGTGAACGTGACTATCGTCAGCACGGGATGCCGGCGCCAGTTCTCCGTGCCGAAAGGGGTGATCCAGTGCAGGATCGACCGGAAGCTGTAATACCAGCTCATATAGCTGAAGATGAACGGTTCTTTCAGCTTGACGAGTCGAATCAGTCGGGTCACGCGATAGAGGCAACCGCCGAAGAAAAGAACGAACGCCACCCAGGTCAACGGCCCGCTCACGAAATTATAAATTTCATGCATGTATCCCCCCTATCGCTTGACCAGATCGGTTAAGGGTACGACGCGTCGAAAGAAGGAGCCTTCTTCGAGTGATTTGAATAGGATCTTGCGGCTGTCGGGGCTGAACACAGGATCCCAGACCGCTTCGCAAGAATGGGACCACAGGATGTCGTTTACAGCAATGGTATACATGCCCTTTTTTTCCACTTTGGCGGCCACAAATTGATTGTCGGGGCTGATGACCGGCTTCCAGGCCATATCGAAGGTGCTGGACCATGGGACCCCGTCGACGGCGATGGTATATTTTCCGTTATGTTTGGCAACGACGGCGATCCGGCTTTCGTCGGGACTGAACACCAGGTCCGTGACCAGTTCGTTGAATGTGATCTTCCAGGGGGTGCCATCCACGGCTACGGTCCACAGGCCGTATTTGGGAGCGACGAGGGCGGCCAGTTTCCCCCCGAGGGGCCCGAATGTCTGGTGCCACAGCTGCACGAACCGCCGTTCCCACAGGGCGTCGCCGTTTTCGGCCAGCATCCATTTTCCCTCGATGCGAACCGGTGCTACGACGGAATGCTTCCGAGGATGAAAAATTGGTTCCCAGACGCTGCTGTATGTTTTATCCCAGGGGTTCCCGTTGACGGCGATCGTGTAGTCGTAGAGGTTGAGTCGGACTTCGGCGGCCAGATTCTGGCCATCGGGGCTGAGGGCCAGGTGCCATACATTGACGAAATGGCTGTCCCACGCCTTTCCTTGGAGAGCGGCGGTGAATGTTCCTTCCTGGAACTTGTGCACTTGGCCGGAATCGGCTGTTTTGACTTGAACAGCCCCTGCGGTTCCGGTGCCATCCGGGCTCAGAGCGAAGTATGTGATGTTGTCAAACGTGTTTTCCCACGCGATATCGTTCAGCGCCATTCCATACTGCATGTCCTTTTGGAACGCTATCGCAATATTCTCTCCGGAGCGGTCGAAGAGGGGATTCCAGACGTAACCGAACGTGTTTTCCCAAGCCGTTCCGTCGACGGCCACCGTCCACTCGCCTGTATCCGATACGATGGCGGCCAGGCGGCCGGATGGCGAAAATCTAAGGTTCCAGGCCTTGTCGAAAACGGCGTCCCATGGATCCCCGTTTACACAGACGGTGAACTGGCCTTCGTCGATGTTGGTGATAGCGGCAATTTTCTCCCCGTCGGGGCTGACATAGGGTTCTTCGACCCACCGGAATTTTTCCGACCAGTCGCCGAACGGAACCTGTTTCTCACCGGAATCCCAATCCCAGTTCTTCGCATCGGCCATTTCTCCACCTCTCTTTCGACCTATTGAGCCGTGGCACAAGGCACAGACACTCGCTGAGTTCTATTCTATAGCGGATCGGGTACAAAAATGCAACACATGCCGGCAAGGTTATTGGATATGTCTCATAAAATCCCGACATCGTTTGGAAATATGTAACAGATTGTAATCAAACGATAAAAACTGTTGCCGCTGGCCCCAACAAAGCCGAAATCAGAGGCTGATTTCTGTTGACAAGGATAGGCCAAGCCGTTATGTATCCAATTTCCTTTTCTGACTGCCGCTGTTGCCACGCTGGGGTCAGGACATAATCATTCCGGTCGGAAGGTTGTTTTCGAACCGTTACATACAACCCTCGGACTGGTTATCCAGCACGCAGGAGAACGAAGAATGTCACAAGATGTCATCGGATCCGTAATGGTCGTCGGCGGAGGTATTGCCGGAATGCAAGCCGCACTGGATCTGGCCGATTCAGGTTACTACGTGTTCCTCGTCGAGAGGGGGCCCTCTATCGGCGGGGTCATGGCGCAACTCGACAAGACGTTTCCCACCAACGACTGCGCGATGTGAATTATCTCGCCGAAACTGGTCGAGGTCGGCCGGCACCTGAACATAGAGTTGAGAACCCTCAGCGAAGTCAAGGACATCAAAGGGGAAGTCGGGAATTTCGAAGTCCAGATCACCCAGCACCCTCGATACATCAATGAAAACCTCTGTATTGGCTGTGGTGCCTGCGCGGAGAAATGCCCTAAGAAAATTGTCGACACCTATAACGCCGGGTTGTCCAAGCGGCGCTCGGCCTACGTCGAATACGCCCAGGCGGTGCCGCTGAAATACTGCATCGATGGTGACAGCTGCATCTACCTGCAGAAGGGGAAGTGCGGCGCCTGCAAAAAAATCTGCCCGGTCGATGCGGTCGACTTCGATCAGAAGCCGCAGACCTCCACCGTCCAGGTCGGTTCGGTGGTGCTGGCTCCGGGATACCAGGCCTTCGATCCTTCTCGGTTCGATAACTACAATTACACCAAGCTGCCCAATGTCATCACCTCGGTGGAGTTCGAACGCATGCTGTCGGCCTCCGGTCCGACCCAGGGGCATGTCACCCGCCAGTCCAAAGACCGTCGCGAACCGAAAAAGATCGCCTGGTTCCAGTGTGTCGGCTCCCGCGACGTGAATCGCTGCGACAACGCTCACTGCTCATCGGTCTGCTGCATGTACGCTATCAAGGAAGCGGTCATCGCCAAGGAACATATCGGTGATCAGTTGGACTGCGCCATTTTTTACATGGATATGCGTACCCACGGCAAGGAGTTCGAACGATTCTACAACAGCGCCCGGGACAAAAACGGAGTCCGCTTCATCCGCAGCCGGGTGCATTCCATCGACCCGGTGGGCGACACCGATGATCTGGAAGTCCGTTATATAAATGAAGCCGGAGAAATAGCATCCGAAGTCTTCGATCTCATCGTTTTGTCGGTGGGGATGGAAACCTCTCCCCAGGTGATCGACCTTGCCAAACGCCTCGGAATCGAATTGACGGCCGGAAACTTCTGCAACACGGCTTCTTTCGCGCCGGTGACGACATCCCGCAGCGGCATATTCGCCTGCGGAGCCTTTCAGAGCCCCAAGGACATCCCCCAAGCCGTGGTCGATGCCAGCGCGGCGGCGGCAGCGGCGGGTGAAGCCTTGGCCGCTGCTCGAAACACGCTCACTAAAACCGCCGAAGTCGTTCCCGAAACCAACGTCGGCGGCGAGCGTCCCCGGATCGGGGTCTTCGTCTGTCGCTGCGGCATCAATATCGCCGGGGTCGTAGACGTGCCGTCCGTGGCCGAGTATGCTGCCACGCTGCCTTTTGTGGAGTTTGCCACCGACAACCTGTATTCCTGCAGCCAAGACACCCAGGAGACGATTTCAAAGATTATCAAGGAGAAAAACCTGAACCGCGTGGTCGTGGCGGCCTGCACTCCCAAAACTCACGAACCATTGTTTCAGGAAACCCTCATTAATGCAGGGCTGAACAAATACCTGTTTGAAATGGCCAATATCCGCAACCAGGACTCCTGGGTCCACAAGAACACGCCGGATCTGGCCACACGTAAGGCCAAGGATCTCGTTCGCATGGCGGTCTCGAAAGTCGCCCTGACCGAGCCCCTCAAGGAGGCCGAACTGCAGGTCAACCAGACCGCCGTGGTCATCGGCGGCGGTATATCCGGCATGGCCGCCGCCCGCAGCCTGTCCCGCCAAGGATATGACACCTGCATCGTCGAGCGCGGCGATCGATTGGGCGGCCAGGCCCTCAACCTTTTCCGCACCGCCAAAGGCGAGGATGTCCAGGAGAAACTGGGCGCCCTGATCGCAGACGTAGAAGACGACGAAAAAATCAAGGTCCACCTGAACGCTGCCGTCAAAAAGGTGGAGGGGTTTGTGGGCAGTTTCAAGACCACCCTGGCCATCAATGGCCATGAAGAAGAGCTCGAACACGGGGTGGTGATCATGGCTACCGGTGGATCGGCTTTCGAACCCGATGAATACCATTACGGGGACGACCCCCGGATCGTCACCAGCCTTGAGCTCGACCGCAAGCTGATTGACGCCGATCCGTCCTTAAGGGATATCGGCACCGCCGTATTCATCCAATGCGTGGGATCCCGTGAACCCCATCGGCCTTACTGCTCGCGGGTGTGCTGCACCCATTCGGTGGACAATGCCCTGGCGCTCAAGCGCTTGAATCCGAACATGGACGTATTTGTCCTTTATCGTGACGTGCGCACCTATGGCGAACGCGAACGGCTCTACAAGGAAGCCCGGGAGGCCGGTGTCATTTTCATCCGTTTCAGCCTCGAAGGCAAACCCGAGGTCGACCTCAGAGACGGTAAACTTCAGGTGCGGGTGACCGACCATATTCTGGGACGGCCCATCGAACTGGAAACCGACCTGCTGACTCTGGCGACTGCGGTTCTGCCCAACAAGGACGAGCAACTGGCCGCTTTTTTCAAAGTTCCCCTGAACGCCGACGGGTTTTTCGTGGAGCGCCATGCCAAACTGGGGCCCTCGGAATTTGCCACCGACGGGGTCTTTCTGTGCGGATTGGCTCACTATCCCAAGCCGATCGATGAGGCCGTCGCCCAAGCTCAAGCCGCTGCATCCCGTGCGGTGACGCTGCTGGCGCGCAAATCGATTTTCACCAGCGGGGCTGTGGCCAAGACCGATCCATTTCTGTGCAGCCGCTGTGGGGTGTGCGTTTCCATTTGTCCATACTCGGCACCGTCTTTCACCGAATCCGGTCCACAGGCCGGAAAAGCGGAAATCAATCCGGTGCTCTGCAAGGGATGCGGCCTTTGTGTCGCCTCCTGCCGCTCCGGCGCCATTCATTTGAAGGGTTTTGACAACAACCAGATTTTTGCCCAGATCTTTTCCTTCGGCGAAGACTTGGGGTAACAGAAAAATAAAAGGAGTGATCCATGTCGGAATGGGAGCCGAAAATAGCCGCCTTCCTGTGCAACTGGTGCAGTTACGGTGCGGCGGATCTGGCCGGTGTCGGCCGGATGGAATATCCGCCTAACATCCGCGTCATCCGCATTCCCTGCACCGGGCGGATGAGCCCCAAGTTTTTTCTGGCCGCCTTACGCGAAGGTGCCGACGGTGTCTGGGTGTCCGGGTGACATCCCGGCGAATGCCATTACCTGGAAGGTAATTACTACGCCCGCAGAAAGTTCGCTTTGTTCCAGAACCTGATGGAACATATGGGGATCGAACCCGGCAGACTGCAATTTTCGTGGGTTTCGTCCGCCGAGTCCACCAAGTTTGTCGAGGTCGTCAATGACGTCACGGCAGCGGTCAAATCGTTGGGGCCGAATCGAACCTTCGTAAAAACCGAGAGCAAGGTGGCTTAGCATGTCATACATCGCCAAGATAAAAGAAGTTTCCGCAAAAATCCTGAAAAACTGTACGGTGGAGATGGTCATCGGCTTTCGGAAGGGGACCGTGCCGATGATGAACGAGCCATGCTTTGCCAGGGCGCCGGAAGATGTCGACAAGTTCGTTTGGGACGGCAGTTGCGGTATCAATCTGGTCAATTATTTGAGCGACCGCACAGAAAAGATCGGCATCGTTGCCAAAGGTTGCGATTCCCGCAACATCGTCACCCACATTCTCGAAAACAAGATCAAGCGCGAGCAGCTGTACATCATCGGAGTTCCCTGCTTGGGGATGATCGACAGACGCCGCATTTCCGCCAGTTTTGGATCGGAAATCGCCGAAGTTCGGGAAGATGGAGACCAGGTCACCGTCAAAGGTGCCGGCAAAGAGAAAACATTCATCCGGACCGACGTTATGCAGGAAAACTGCACGATTTGCATTCATCGCAATCCAGTCATCTTCGATGAGATGATCAGCGATCCTGTGGAGGAACAAAAGGATGTTGACCGTTACGCGGATGTGCGTCGCATCGAAGCCCTGGCGCCTGAAGGGAAGTGGGACCTGTTTGAGGGAATGCTGGCTTCCTGCATCCGGTGCTACGCCTGCCGCAATGCCTGCCCGCTGTGCTACTGCCCGACCTGCTTCGTTGACGAGCATCGTCCCCAGTGGGTCGGCAAAAGCCAGGATCCGGTCGATATCCGAACCTTTCATTTCCTGCGGGCTTATCATTGCGCCGGCCGCTGTACCGACTGCGGGGCCTGCGAAAGGGCCTGCCCGGTAGGCATTCCGATGCGGCAGTTCACTAAAAAGCTCGAGAAGGACTGCCTCGAGCTGTTTGAATGGGAAGCCGGTATGTCCTTGGACAATCGTCCGGTGCTCGATTTTTACCGGCCCAACGACCCGGACGAATTTATTAAATAAGCACGCTGTTTGGTTCTTGACGGCGGGCTAAGTATCGGCGAATTTTTTCACCAAACACCAAACACCAAAACACCAAACACTACACAATCAGCATCCAAGGTATCCACCCATGAAGCTTGTAAAGATCGACAAGAAATCGTTGAGCGCCGATCTCGACCGTCTCCGTGAAACCTATCGCCTGTTCGGGCCGGTCAAAGGTCCGCAGTATCACGATTTCCAGCCGCTGGAGCCAGGCCAGGCCCCTGATTTCGACTGCCTGAACACGCGCATGTCTCCCAAAGCAATGATTTACCCTCAGTCGGAGACGATGTTCGAATACAGTCTCGAAGAGAATCGAGAAGACCACCATCGGTTGAGAGAGGTGCCCGCGGATGAGACGCCACGAGCGGTTTTTGGCATCCGGCCTTGTGACATCAAAGCGTTCTTGTTGGTCGGCAAGAATTTCGACACGCCCGAATACAAAGATCCGTATTGGATCAAGGCGTTTGAGGCCACGACGTTCATCGGCTATGCCTGCAATGATCCCTGCAGCACCTGCTTCTGCACCACTGCCGGCTGCGGTCCGTTTCACGAGGAAGGCCTGGATATTCTTTTGGTGGACACCGGCGAGGCCTGGCTGGCGAAGATCCTCACCGACAAGGGTGAAAAACTGGCCCAAGCGGCCGGGTGGAACACCCCGGCACCAGATGCCGCAGCCCCGCTTGCCGCGCTGAGAAAGGCCGCCGAAGACAAGATTGTCTCCCATGTGACCACGGACCGGCTCAAAGACCAGGATACCATTTCGCTTTATGACGCATCATTCTGGGAAGACGTATCGTTTTCATGCATCAACTGCGGGACCTGCACTTTCGTATGCCCCACTTGCTGGTGCTTTGACATCCAGGATGA
The DNA here is from genome assembly GCA_963792945.1 of uncultured delta proteobacterium. Classification (GTDB taxonomy): domain Bacteria; phylum Desulfobacterota; class Desulfobacteria; order Desulfobacterales; family SG8-13; genus JARFQH01. Next base: position 102,767 of record CAWBYM010000019.1, read on the forward strand.
AAGCCGCGGTAAAAGCGGCCGGCGCATGCGTAACTGGGACAGCTGCATGTTTCCGCTGTTTACCCTGCATGGGTCCGGCCACAATCCCCGGGGAACGAAGCTCCACCGGGTTCGGCAGCGGTTCATGCACAAGCTCAAATATTACGTCGATAAATACGATGAAGGCATTCAGTGCGTAGGGTGCGGCCGCTGTGTGCGTTTATGCCCGGTAAACATAGATATTCGCCGGGTGTGTGAACTGATGAACAGCCATGGTGAGGCGGCTGTTTGTGAGGTCAAGTGACGATAGAGGAGGAATTTTCGTGCTGAATCCATATTTGCCATATCCGGTCCGTATCGATCAGATAACCACCGAAACAGAAGACCGGAATCTGAAGACTTTCAAACTTGTTTTCCTGAACCCGGATGATGAGGAAAAATTTGCCTACAAAGCCGGTCAATTTGCCGAACTGTCCCTCGCCGGCAAAGGGGAAATCCCGATCGGCATCGCCTCATCACCATCGGAGAAGGGGTTTCTCCTGTTCACGGTCAACAAGGTCGGCTTGGTCTCTTCCGCGCTGCACAACATGAATGTCGGTGATGTCATGGGGGTGCGGGGGCCGCTGGGGAACTGGTATCCGTGGGAGGTCATGGAAGGCCAGAACATTCTTATTATCGGCGGCGGTTTTGCCTTTACGACCCTGCGTTCCTCGATCGTCTATATGTTGGACCCTATCAACCGTCCGAAATTCAGAGACATACATGTCGTATACGGTGCTCGGTCACCAGGCATGCTGCTCTACCGGGATGAACTGGCGGCGTGGGAGAAACGCACCGACATCCACATGCACATCACCGTGGATGCGACTGACGATCCGGCTTGGAAATACAATACCGGATTCGTTCCAATGATTACTGAAAAGAAAGCGCCGCAGGCCGACGGCGGCACCTTCGCGATCGTGTGTGGTCCGCCGATTATGATAAAATTTACCCAGCCGGTCCTGGAAAATCTCGGTTATGCGGAAGACCACATCATCATGTCGTTGGAGAACCGTATGAAGTGCGGTATCGGCATCTGCGGTCGCTGCAATATCGGCAAAGAGTTCGTGTGCAAAGACGGACCGGTATTCACGCTGGAACAACTCAACCATATGCCCAAAGAATATTGATCCTCCGCCCTTTTCAGGTTCCGTCCCGACGCGGAAAGCTGGCTGGAAAAATTTTCCAGCCAGCCGCCATGGCGGGAGAAAACTTGCCTTTTAAGGTTGACATCGGAGGGCCAATACGTTAATAATCCAACTTTGAATATTTTACCAGGCGGACTGGCAATAAGCCATTGGAATAATTAAATTTTAAAGGAGGTTATTGTATGCCGACAGTTGAATTCATGGGGAAGTCATTTAGCGTAGACGAGGACGGGTTCATCGATTCTTATACCAACTGGAGCCAAGAGTGGGTCCAGTGGGTCAAGAAAGAAGAAGGGATCGACGAACTCAACGAAGAGCACCAGAAGGTGATCAAGGTCCTTCGTGAATACTACGAGAAGAATGGTATTGCCCCGATGGTTCGGGTACTTTCCAAGGTTACCGGTTTCAAACTGAAACATATCTACGAGCTGTTTCCCTCCGGACCGGGCAAGGGAGCTTGTAAAATGGCCGGTCTTCCAAAACCGACCGGGTGTGTATAAAACCCATCCGACGGATAAAGACCCGACGATTTATTACGGGAAAAGGCCCTGCATGCTCTGCAGGGCCTTTTCTGCATTGAGGAGATGTCCCATGGTTGAGCTCACCGTTCATACCAGTGCCAGGACGGAATTCATCGATGTCACGGCCGAGGTTCAGGAAGCTGTCGCTGCGACTGGGGTCGAAAACGGTCTCTGCATGCTCTACGTCCCGCACACCACCGCCGCTCTCACCATAAATGAAAGCGCCGATCCCAGCGTCAGGGCCGACATTTTAAAAATCATAAACGACATCGTTCCCTGGGATGACGGCTACCGTCACCTGGAAGGCAACTCCGCCGCCCATATCAAAACCACGCTTGTCGGATCTTCGGAAATGCTCATGATCGAAAGGGGCCGCCTGGTCCTGGGTACGTGGCAGGGCATTTTCTTTTGTGAGTTCGACGGACCCAGAACACGGAAACTGCACGTGAATCTGATACCGGCTGTAAAATAATCGACGGGGATCCCCCGGACTGTCTGGGGAGATTCAATGCATTCGGCCATCCCGGCAGGTAACGAACAATGCAGACGGTGATCATCACATGCCATTGCTCCGGCTCTACCGGAGATCATTGATTCCCGCTTTCTAAACAATCGGAAGCAAAGGGGGGGCGGATCGCATGATTCTTGACGATACGGACCGACGCATATTGAACCGGATACAGACACGCTTTCCGATTTTGCTGCGACCCTATAAAGCGATTGCCGATGACCTGGGGCTGAGCGAAGACGATGTCATTGGACGTGTCAGGAAACTGAAGGAAAAAGGTGTCATCCGACGGATAGGCGGGAACTTTGTGCCGGAAAAAGTCGGATTTGTGAGCACACTTTGTGCCGCGAAAGTCCCCGAGGACGCGATCGACCGTTTTGCGGCTGTCGTCAACCGCTATGCTGGTGTGACGCACAATTATCAACGCGACCATGAGGTCAATATCTGGTTTACCTTTATCGCGCCGTCGATGACGGAAATCGAATCCAATCTCGAGCAGATTTCGAGGGAGACGGGTGTCGGCGGCATCCTGAATTTACCGGCGACCCGGGTTTTCAAAATCAAGGCCAAGTTCGACCTGTAATTTTAGTTTCCCGTGATGTCATCTGGAAAGTCAAATGAAAAAAGGGGCGACGCCTGTTCGCCCCGTGGATCACTTCCAAATCAAACCCTTAGACTCGTTTCGGTGCGCCATGCGTGATATCCGTTTGGCTCTAGCGGTGGCCAACTGCCCAGTGGCAGCCATAGAAAAAAATCTGGAAAGCGTGGCCCGATGGTCCGAGAAGGCCGCCCAGCAGGGAGCGGAGGTGATTTGTTTCCCCGAGTTGAACGTCACCGGATATGGCGCCGGCAAGTCGCCGGCCCAAACGGTTCTGCCGATACCCGGTCCTGAGACCGAGAGGCTGGTTGAAATTGCCCGGGCATCATCGCTGGTGGTTCTCGCGGGAATGGCGGAAAAGGATAAACAGGGCCGGGTTTTCGCCACGCACCTGGTTGCCACACCCCAAGGATTGGCAGGCATTTACCGAAAGCTTCACGTGGCACCGCCGGAACAGGCGATTTTTAGCCACGGCAACCGAATTTTAATCCACGCCCTCCGGGGGGTGACCTTCGGCATTCAGCTCTGTTATGATGCTCACTTCCCGGAGCTCGCCACCCGCATGGCTCTGGAAGGGTGTGACCTGATTGTCATCCCGCATGCTTCCCCACGGGGGAGCCCCAAGAAAAAATTGGCCTCCTGGATGCGCCACCTGTCGGCGCGGGCCTTCGACAACGGCGTCTTCGTCGCGGCCTGCAACCAGGTCGGCGGCAACGGCAACGGGCTCGAGTTTCCGGGGGTTGCCGTGGTTATCGGCCCCGACGGTCGTATCCTGCAACAATGTGTTGACGATCAGGAGGGGCTTCTCCTGGTTGACCTCAAGTCCACGCTCTTGTCCAGCGTGAGGCGGCACCGGATGAGATACTTTTTGCCCCACCGCCGCCCGGATGCTTACCGACTTTAGCTTGGGGTTGACCGGGCCCGCACTGTTGACAGAACGATTATGCCGACGGAACTGATAGACTAACCGTCAATTCGGGATTGATCGGTGCCGCCGATAGTAAGCCACCGAGTCGAGAGTATAGATGAGCAGGGCAGACCAGATCAGCACGAAAGTCCACAACTGAACTGTGCGGAACGGTTCTCCGTATGCGAAGACGGCCAGCAGAAAAGTACAGCTGGGTGCAATGTACTGCAGAATGCCGATCGTCGAAAAATGGATCCGGCGAGCGCCGATCGTAAACAGCAGCAAGGGCAGGGCCGTGACCAGGGCGGCTGCAAGCAGCAAGAGGTCGATCCGGAAGTCGCCTTTCAGAAACGCCCCTCCGCCTTGAACATGAACATATAAAAGGTAGAACACTGCCGGGCAGGACAGCAACAGTGTTTCAACCGTCAAACCGACCAGCGCGTTGACTTCCGCCACCTTGCGTATCAAGCCGTAAAACCCGAAAGTGAGTGCCAGAAACAGGGCGATCCAGGGCGGGTGGCCGATGTCGATGGTCATGTAGATGACGCCGATGGCTGCCAGGCTGACCGCCGTAATCTGGGCCGGGCGCAGCCGTTCCTTCAGAAACAACAGACCCAAGACCACGTTGAAAAGAGGATTGATATAGTATCCCAGAGAGGTCTGGAGGATCAGGTCGTTGTTGATGGCCCAGATGAATACGAACCAGTTGCCGGCGACCAGCAGCGTTGTTGACAGCAGGATCAGAATGGTCCGGCGGGATGTGAGAGCCGCTTTGAATTCCTTTCGGCGCCGGGTCAACAAGACCAGCGGCAGGAGGAACAGGAAGGACCACACCATGCGGTGCATCAGGATTTCGAAGGGCGGGACCGAGCGCAGCGCCTTGAAGTAAATCGGGCTCAATCCCCAAATCAGAAAGGCGCCGACCGCGCAGGCCGCGCCGGCCAACGATTCCTTTTGAGCAGGGCTGTTGCGGTTTTTTTGAGGATTCACGCTTGACTCCTCCGATTGGATATCTTTTTGCCGCCCGAGTGTTCGAGGCGAAATCCGCACCATAGTCGAACCGCCAAAGGAAGTCAAAACTGAATCCAGAATAGGTTGACTTTGTTTGACACTGGAACCGAGCTTTCCTATACTGCAGCGATATCGGCAACCGTGGCATCCGATTGCCGCTGTCAGCGTTTTCCGGTTGTCCACGGAGGATGCTACATTCTTTAGGAGAGGAAACGTGTCCTGGAGCGATTATTTTACTAATGAATACAAAAACGGCGTCGCGTGGTTGACCCTCAACCGACCGGAAAAGCGCAACGCCATGGATTTTGATTTCTTCGAAGGGCTGAAGGCGCTTTTCAGGCAGTTTGATGCCCGTACCGACGTCCGGGTCGTGGTGGTAAAGGCGAATGGTAAAAGCTTTACGGCCGGGACCGATCTGACGGCGGCGACGTCGATCTTTGGGAGCGGCGCGGCAGATGATCGCGACGCCTTGTTCCGGGCGATACGGGATCTTCAGCGGGGAATCCAGGCGATAGAGGATTGCTGCAAACCGGTTATTGCCGCTGTTCACGGACACTGCATCGGCGGTGGCGTCGATATGATATGTGCCTGCGACATACGCCTGGCGGAGAAATCCTCCGTGTTCAGTATCCGAGAGACCCGCATGGGGATAATCGCTGATTTGGGGACCCTGCAACGACTGCCCCGGATCGTTGGAGAGGGCTGCAGCCGGGAGCTGGCCTTTACCGGTCGGGACTTCGGTGCGCCGGAGGCCTTCGCCATGGGATTGGTCAACCGGGTTTGCGACGGCCGATCACAGCTGTACGATGAAGCTGAAGCCCTTGCCCGCCAGATAGCGGACAATCCGCCGTTAACCGTCCAGGGGGTCAAGGATGTCATCAACTACAGCCGTGATGCCGGCGTAGAAGCCGGTTTGAGGTACACCGCCCAGAAGAATGCCGCTGCGCTCCTTTCAGAAGATCTAATTGAAGCGATAACGGCTTTCAGGGAAAGGCGCCCACCGCACTTCAAGGGGAAATAGCCGTAACCAACAGACAAGAAAGCGTCAAATGTCGACGTGGACGTTACAGTCTGCAAGCGATAATCCTGCCGGAAAGGGGTATGCATGCAACCGAGCCGGGGCGCATTGTCCGGTTTCACCGTTCTTGATCTGTCCCGCCTGTTGCCCGGGCCATTTTGCTCCATGATCCTTGCCGATCACGGAGCGCGGGTGATCGCCATCGAGGACAGACGCTATCGATCCGAAGATTTTCTTTTGGCAACGGTCAACCGCAACAAGCAGCATATGACCCTCAATCTCAAGGCCACCGAGGGTCGGTCCATATTTTACCGTTTGGTCCAAACGGCGGATGTGGTTCTGGAAGGGTTTCGTCCGGGAGTCGTCAAGCGGCTCGGGGTCGACTACGATGCGGTTCGGGTTTTCAACCCCGGCATCGTCTATTGTGCGGTGAGCGGCTACGGACAAACCGGTCCTCTGAGTGACAAGGCCGGCCACGACGTCAACTACTTGGCCCATTCTGGCGTTCTCGACGTGATCGGCGAGCCTGACCGGCCGCCGGTCATCCCCGGTATCCAAATTGCGGACATGGCCGGGGGGGGCTTGAATGCGGCGGTGGGGATCCTTCTGGCATTGCTTGCCCGCGAGAAGACCGGCCGGGGACAGTATATCGACATCTCCATGACCGATGGATCGGTCAGCCTGCTCTCCCTTCTGCTTCATTTTCAGCAATCTCGCGGTGAAGCCCCCCGACGGGCCGACACACGTTTTTCGCATCGTTATGCCTGCTACAATACCTACGAAACCCGAGACGGGCGCTATCTCTCGATCGGGGCGGTGGAAAAAAAGTTTTGGAAGAGGATCTGCGAAATCTTCGGCGTCGAAGAGTATTCTGCTCTTCAATACGATAACGAACGGAGAAAGGAGATCATCGAATCTCTGCGCCGCACGATTAAGACCCGGACACTGACGCAGTGGGAGGAACTGCTGGCCGATGTCGATGCCTGCTGGGCGCCGGTCAGAACGCTGGAGGAAGTTCTGCAGGAGAAGCATTTCCGCGCAAGAGAGATGGTGGTCGATATGGACGACCGGCAGAAGGGGGTGCAGTCTCTTCTCTTCGGGACGCCGATCAAAATGAGTGATACTCCCGGGAGTCTTCGCACCCCGTCGCCCGGCTTCGGCGAGCATACCCGCGACATTCTTATCGAACTGGGGTATGCGACCCAAGACATTGACGCCATGGTGGAAAAAGGCATTGTATAAGACCAAACAGTGCTTAGCTTCTCGGCACCTGAGGTAACCTCATCCCATGACCACATTTGAACGATACAGGGAACCGCTGTTCCGCCTCCGAGACATTGTGCCCGAACTGGTGGAAATGCTTCACATCGAAGGGGCGGTGTCAGGCGAGGCGTGGAGCAACCTCGATGCCCGGCTTTTGCCCTTGATCGACCCCAAACTACCCCTGATGGTAGCCATTTGCGGCGGCGCCAACGCGGGAAAGTCGACCCTCTTCAATTCCCTGTTGAACGTGAGAGTGTCTCCGGTACGAGGAAACGCCGGGAGCACCCGACGGGTGTTGATCGCCGTTCATCCCCAAATGATCGAGCAAAAAAGAGTTCTTGCGAGTCTGTTTGATCCTTTCGGTCAGACACCTCTTCCCCTGGGAAACCCCTTGGACCTGTTGGATCCCGGGCCGCCTTTGGTTACCGTGCATCAGGATATACCTCAGGGGCAGATTTTGATGGACACCCCGGATTTCGATACCGGATCCGACGATCGATTCATCAACCGGGATGTGGCCCGGGAGGTTCTGGAAGCCTGCAATGTCCTTGTCTACATCGTCACCAACACCACCTACAACAACCTTGATAACACCCGCTTCATGCGCCGGATTCTGACCGAAACGGGAATGCGACGGTGCATCCTGGTCTACAACTGCTCCCGCACCCTCGACGACCGGCAGGTCAGGGACCATTTAGACACCACGGCCGCCAACCTATACGGGGCGGCCAAGGATGAATATCTCATCGGCACCTTTCGTACCGACACCAGCGATGCCGTGGCGGCGGGCGAAGAACTCATGCACCTCAGACCGGTGCAGACCGGGTCGCCCGATATCATGACTCTTTTAGGAAGCCTGGATCCCCACCAGATCAGGGAGCGGCAGATTCAGACGATGCTGGAAGCCTTCGTCCGCCACGTCCGCCAGGTTGTCCGTGAGTCGGCGATCGTGAGGGACGAAATCGAGCTGTATACCGCCGCGCTGCATCTGGTGCTCGGACGCGCTGTTCAGCAATCGCTGGTGTCATTTCCCCTGAAACGAATCATGCAGCGAATGAACGACATCTGGCTTGAGACCAGTCCAGCGCACCTTAAATTTTTTAGAGGCGTCGGCAGCCTCATCGGAAAACCGGCCAAGGCGATCCTTGCCCTCGTAAAACCGGCCAAGGCTGGTGACACTGAAAAAAACAAAGGGAGTTTCGGTGCGGTCGAACCCCTTGAACGCATCAAATCCGATCTGCTGGGTTCGGCATCGGAATTGCGGGACAACGTGCTGGCAGAGGAAATTATTGCTGAGACCATTGCCAGGGATCCGACTGGGGAGAGCTTGGCCTCCCTGGTCGATCATATCCGGCGGCAGCGCCGGCTGAGTGAAAAGGAATTGCCCTTCTGCCACATCGCAGCGGCCACCGGCACCGTTACCGTGCATGTCGCTGCCCCGGCATGCTCGAAGGAAGTACGCCAAGGCTGCGGCAGTCGGCTCTGGTCCGACACCGCCGACAGGATCATCGCCACAGCCGGAGACGTCCTGGACTTGTCTGAGGATGCGGCCCTCAACCAGGAATTGACCGATTTGGTCGGCCAGTTCCGTCAACGGATGAATTTTCTGCAAAAAACCCGCGAATCTTTCTTCGCTTCTTTGAATGTCTTGCCGGCCACCCTCGGCATTGCCTATATTCTCACTACCGGCGACCCGGTGGGAGGCGGCGGCATATATGCCAAGCTGCACGGATTGTTCGGTGTGCACGACCTTTGGGCCCTGGTCTCTATTCCGGCTTCCGCCGGAATAGATGAAACCGGCCGAAAAGATCTCTCCGAGATGCTGGAGCCGGTGGTCAAACGGTGGATCGAAAACCGGGCCCGCATCGTCAAGCAGGTCTTCGAAGAAACCATCGTCGGAGAGGTGATCCATCAGATGGAAGCCACTGCGGAAAAGTCCGGTCAACTGATCCACGCGACTGAAGAAGCGCTTGATCCTTTCAGCTGACTCGGCAGGGCATGTTTCCGGCGATTTTGTTCCTGGCCCTGAGAAACAAGAGCGATAACCGTACGTGACACTCTTTCCATAGATGCCGAACATTGACAGGCGAGGTGACAGGTGAATAACACTTTCGACGAGAAACTGCTCAAGGCCCGCGGCCAGATGCTGTACTACCGGGATTCCCTCTTGCGCATTCAGTCTGAGGCGGATGCAGCTTCTCGCTGGCGGCCTGCGCTCACCCTAAAAGCGGAATGTACCGCTGCCATCGACCTGCTGGACAAGATGACCGCGAGGCTGGACCGCAAACTGATCGTGACCTTGATCGGTCCCAGCGGCGCCGGAAAGTCGACCTTGTTAAACGCCCTGTCGGGCAATGACACGCTGTCCCGTACCGGCAATGACCGACCGACCACGCGGGAGGTTGTCGCTTTCTGCCGCTCGCGGGCGGATGCCGATATTCTGCTCAACGAATTTGGGACCGATAACCTAGCCGTGCTGCCCCAGCCGGGTGCCGAGGGCCTGGAGAGGGTCATCCTGGTCGACACGCCCGACATGGACAGCACGGAAAGTGAAGCGTTTCACCCCATTCTCGAGAAAATCATCGCCTTAACCGATGTACTGGTCTGCGTGCTGAACGCCGAAAATCCGAAGCGTCGGGATACGATCGTATTTCTGAAACGATTCGTCGACCTTTTCCCCGGCTCGGCGCTTTACGTCGTACTGAACCGTTGTGACCGTCTGCCGTTGGACGAATTGACCGAGACCATTCTTCCGGATCTCAGAGGGCACCTCGAATCCTCCTGGCGGCGATCAGTGGACAGCATATTTAGCACCAGCGCCCGCAGCCATCTCGGAGATCCCCGGTGGCCGGAGGGAGAAAAACCGCTCCACGACTACGACCAGTTTCTGCAGCTGCGGGACCTGATCTTCGGGAACCTGTCCCACAGCGGGCGTTTCGTCGATGTGCGTACCGAACGGGCAGAGCATCTGGTTGGTTTGGTTAGTCGATCGGCACGCCGCAGCGTTGCAGATGTGGCTGATGAGCTGTTGGAGGCCCGGAAGGACATCGTCGAGCTCGAACACCGGGCGACACTGGCAGCAACGACGACGCTCAGGGAGACCGGGGCCGAAATGCTGACCGGGATTCAGGCTATTTTTTACCAGAATCTTGCCGGCCGCTGGTGGGGTCCGATAGGTTGGCTCGTGGCTCTATGGGCCCGGTTTCTCATGGCCGGAGCCGGCGTTGTGGCCACACTGCGCTTCGGCAATCCCCTGGTGCAAATCTGGGGATTGCTTTCTTCTCTCGTGCGTTACCGGAAAACACGCCAGGCGGTTGAGGATGCCACGGCCGGCGGCGACATGGCCCCGGCGATACTCAGATATCGCAACACCATTCATCAAGGGTGGCCGGATATTGCTGCAAAGCTGATACGGGCGGGGTTCGACAGCCGGGTGCGCAGTACGGCGGCGGTGATGCCCGATGAAAAAGACCTGTTAAAAAGGCTGTCTGCCACTTGGAAATCGAAATTGGAAGCAGTGATGGAGCAGCGGGCCTCGGCGGTTTCGGGTTTTGTGCTGCAGCTGATTTTCAATTTGCCGACACTGGCCGTCATGGGACTCTTCACCTACCAGAGTGTAACCAGCTTTCTGCTGCAAAAAACCCTGCCGCCGGGATACTTCCTGCATGCCGGCGTCAGTATTCTCATGGTGTGGCTGCTCTCTTTTGTCCTGCTTCAGGTCATCGTGCGGTTCGCCAGCAGTCGCAACCTGCTCGACAGCGCCTTCAAACAGCTTGTCGGTGAAGTGGATTTCAGCGGTCTCGAACTGCTCAGCCGCTCGATTGTAAATGAGGTCGACGCTGTTTTTCGATTGGGCGAAGAGTAATCGACGACAAAATTATTGGCAGAATGATCACCCCATCTTTGGGTAATAGCCGCAGGCGTGATTTCTATCAATGGGTGCAACGTCAGAACGGAGAAATAGTCAGGAGGTCCAAGAGCGGAATATATGCTTCTTGATATAGCGTTCGGCCGCTCGGGGGGGCGCAACAATGACAGGAACACCAAGCAGAGCCATTGCTGGACCTGCTAACTCTCCCAGTCCACCAGTTTACGGATATTTGTGACATCGAAAGCGGCGGCTGCAACGATCATCTTTGCTGCATCGGCGCCGGCGTGCTCGGCTATGGCAGTCTTGATGATATCGTACAAGGGGCCAGCTTTCTGGATCTCCTTCAATTTTAGATAGAGACGCAAACCAGGCGTCTGGAATCCTACGGGGCTCTCAGTGACGCAGAATAGAACGGCCAATGGGTTTTCTTGAAGATTTTTCAGACTGCGGTTGTTGCCAAGTCCCAGAACGACCGACCCGTCTTCCATTAACCGTAGGCTGCCAAAGTAAGCTGCGTTAGGCTGTCCTTTTCTGTCGGCGGTGCCCAATACTCCGACCCTGCCGGGCTTGTTTACTATTTCAAACACCTCTTTATCGATTTCTGCCATGGTATCCTCTTAAAATAAAATTGAGTGAAAGTGTCACAAAGGTTATGGAGTGCCGATTTATTGCCCAGAGGGAGCATCGCGGAATGTACCAGCTCTCTGCCCGGTCCCTTGTGACCGCTCGCCGCAGAAACACTTGTTCGCAGCAAGTCGAAAATTAAGATACGATCTGGTTGAGTCAGCACGATCGGCCGCAGGGTTGCTTTTAGGCCAGGGAAGTCAACCGGTCGATGTTACTCTGGTGTCGAATTGAGTTGAACCATCGCATCGAATATGGGGAGCCTTTGTCGGGTAAACTCGCCAATCCATTTGTCGTAAATCTCAAAAATATTTTTTGAACGGCAAAGGTCAGATATCACCCGATCGGCCGCCAGACGAAAATCGGCATCGTTGCGTCGCACAGCAAGCGCAAAAGGCTCAAAGGAGAACACGGTCGATTTGATCGCAAAGGTTGTTGGGTCCTCCTCTTTCGAGGCCATACCGATGAGCACGATTTGATCAGAAGAAAAGGCGTCGATTTTCTTCTGACGCAGCGCATCGATACTTTCTTTTGCTGAATCGAATAAGACAACTTCCGCATTCGTTGATGTTTCTTGAATGAGTTTGTTCAATTCGGCTGCTGTGGTTGTACCTTTTACGACCCCGATTTTTGTTCCATCGAGACCGGAATCGAAGGCGCTGCTGTCCTTCCGGGTCATGAGCGACGCACCGGTGACAAATGTCAGCTGAGTGAAATCGACATGTTCGCTGCGGGATAGGGTCTTGGTGGTTGAACCGCATAATATGTCGATTTTCCTGTCCCTGAGAGCGTTAAAGCGTCCTTCGGCTGTCACGGGAACATACTCAACTTTGATATCCTTGCCGATTAGGGACCCGACCTCCGCTACAATTTTCTCGCAGATATCGATGGAATAACCCGCCGGACGGCCGTCTTTACCTAAAAATGACATGGGAGGTTCGGCTTCACGATAGCCGATTCTGATTTTTCCCGATTTTTTAATCTGTTGAAGGGTTCCCTCGGGTTCCTGCGCGGCTATCGGGCTTGCCAGACAAACAATAAACAATATGACGGCCAATTTGCCTCTCATGATCGTTTTCTCCTGAATTGTTAAGGGTTAAATGAGGAGGAAGGATCTCTGACCCCGAAAAAAACCTTAGATGAATTCCTTTTAAGAGTCAATATACGGCGATGGCATTTGTGGCACCAAGCCCAATCGAGTTTTTCAGGATTGCCCCTTTTTAGCATAACGGGCAAAAGACGTATAAACGACGATTGTTGACGGCGCTATCGGTCAAGCCCTGCGGCCGCTAACGGATTATCATTTAATCGATAGCGAACAGCCCGGTAAAAATATTGACAAAGTATTGCAAAAAATATACAATTATTGTATGAAAAAAGATATCGTTTATTCCATTCGAATGGCCAGTCTAGTCCGTGACACTCTTAAGCGTGCAGCGACTAAAGAGCGGCGGACGGTTGCATCCCTGCTGGACAAGATCATCCTTAATTATCTCGAAGAGCAACTCTATCTTTTACCGCATGAGATCGGTGATGACCGTCGTGCCCATCAAAGGAGCAAAATCACCCTTCCGGCCATGACGATCATGGAAAATGGTATCAAAAATTATTCATTTCCCTGTGTGATTACCGATATTGCCATGGGCGGCGTCAATATTACTTACCCCAAAGGATCAAAGGTCAAGGAAGTTTTACTGCGTGGTCAGGATGATTTCCGGCTATTGTTTAAACTTCCCGAAAATGGGGAGGAAATCGATTTCCATTGTGATGCCCGCCGTTTGGTGGACGAGGACAGAGAAATCCATGTCGGTGCAAAGATAAACGACCCGAATCCTAACGACCTGAGCAAGTTGAAAACCTACCTGAGCTAACCCCTCTGAATCCAGAAATTTCAGTAGGCCGCAAGCGAGATCATGGCCAATTTTTCTTTCCATCGAGAAAATGGCCTGGTTTATTATGGCTTCCAGTCCATCATCGCTGTGGCGCGACCTCCGGACGCATTCGGCAATCCGGGTGCAGCAATCGTTGCGGAACGGTGAGAATGAGACAGCCGGAGGTAGACGGTGGGTCAGATGGTCTCAGACATTCAATTCCCGAACATGGCCCCGGTAGGGCCCAGGTGACAGGAGTAGCAGCCAAACCCGGTTCGGGTGACCAGGCTGAAGGGTTTCAGACCTAAAGACTCGGCCATCATTGGCACGAGGCGGTTCAACTTCAACCGGGTCGTTTCGGGGTGTTTTTCGAACTCGGGTCCAAGAAGCAATTCGCCGCTGAGTTTGGGGAGATGGGCCGTGGGCATTTTAAAGTTTTCGGTGATCTGTCCAATACCATGGCACAGGCTGCAGTCCACATTGGCATAACGCTCGGGACGCCATTCGCCGAAAAGTGCGGCAGCACGCGGCAGGATCACGCTTTTCATGTGTTCTTTGCGCTGAGACAGGTTCATTGCGGCCCAAGTCAATTTCTTCCCGTCAAGCCCCGCGGGTCCCACGCCTTTCGGATAACAACCCCAACAGACCAGCGCGACGGAAACCATCAAAAGAAAGAGGATGAAACGGTTGCGGTAACCCAAAAGAATGCCTTCCTTCATTTATATAAGCCCCTTTCACAAGATTAGAAAAACGCTCGCAAATTGGCATGTTCACTCTCTGGTGGGTATTGGTGGAAGAGCAACAGCCTGGAGGAGACCTTGGTGTCAATGAGTCAGCCAATTTTGACGGCAAGCATTGAAACTGAGCCTCCATCGAAACCCTGTACCGGAAAGTTCACCGGATCCGTTTCCCTGCGCAGCCCCAGCACATAAATAAAAGGCAGATAGTGATCCGGCGTCGGAACGGACAATAAGGCGTCTTCGCCGAAACTTTTGTAATCGACAAGCGGTTCATATTCTCCTTTGAGCAACATCTCACGCGCACTGCTTTCAAACCGAACCGCCCAGTCGAAATGCGGCCTATGCCTGTCGTTCCACGCATAGGCCGCCAGATTATGAACTAAATTTCCGCTGCCGATTACCAGTACACCTTCTTTGCGCAACGGCTTCAGCCGCTTTCCCATTTCAAAGTGGAATGCCGGCGGCTGCGTCTCGTCGATACTCAACTGGACCACGGGAATTTCCGCCTGCGGGAACACATGTTTCAACACCGACCAGGTCCCATGATCCAGGCCCCAGCTCTCATCAAGCATCACCCTGACGGGTTTAAGCAGCTTTTGAACGCGCCGGACGAGGCCGGGGCTCCCCTGAGCGGGGTATTCCACTTGATTGAGTTCCTTGGGGAACCCGCTGAAATCATGTATCGTTGGAGGCGTTGGACTCGATGTCACCATACAGAAGGGAATGTAATAATGGGCAGATACCGAAAGTATGGCCTTGGGATGTGGGATGGATTGGCGAATTGACGCCCATCCCTCGGTATAATCATTTAAGGACAGGGCGTTCATGGGGTTGCCGTGCCCAATGAAAAATGCGGGCATCAAAATAGGTTTTCTTTCATTTTTCTTAACATTCTTTCCTGTTAACAAAAGCGATGATTTCCTCGACGATGCGCTGTGCGCCCTCACCAAACAGCATGGTCATATGGTTGCCGGGGACTTCTACGTAGTGCCCATTTGCCACGGCATTGACTGTCTCCATTGCTTGTTCACGGGGCAAGACCGGGGGAGCGTCTTGCGGCCCAAAGGGACCCAACGCATTGAGCAACAGCATCGGCTGGCTGACGGCCGCGAGGTGCATGGCCCAATCTTCATCGAGGGCCTTTTCCACCGCTTCGATGATCGCTTCGGGGCGAGAGCGCGGTTTAACCGTCCCATCGGCACGGACGTCGACGTCTGCTCGATAGTAATTTTCGATAGCCGGGTCCCACCATCCCCGGTAGAAAGGCATCTGTTTCATGGCGGCGATGTATGCATCCCAAGACGGCAGAACCTTGCCCAATCGGTCAACGGACGGTTTGATCAACTCCCGCACTTGCGGGTGCATCGAGCTTGCGGCATCGATCACCACCAACTTGCTGACCCGACCAGGATAGTGGGCCGCCATGAAGAGACTCAGCAAGCCCCCAAACGAATGACCGCCAAGCACGACGCGCTCGAGTTTCAACCCATTGAGCAATCCAACGATGTCTGCGGCATGGTCGGCCATACTGTAACCGTCTTTGGGTTTGTCACTCAGGCCGCGTCCGCGCAGATCAACGGCCAACACCCGCAGCGCGGGACTCAGCCCAGACGCAATAAGACCGTCAAATGAATGGGCGTTGGCCGTCAAGCCCGGCATGAGCACTAAAGGGCCGTTTTCGCCGGCGTGATCCAGATAGTGCAATCGAATGTCGTTTACCTGCAGCCACCGATCCAATGTCTATCTCCTCTGTCATAAATTATTGACTACCGAAGACTTTTTTAAACCCAAATGGGTTGTTTCTCCAATAAAGCCAGTCACGATCCCTGGATATCGTATCCAGCGCTTTGCAGTGTTTCCGTAATTTCTTTGACATGCGCCGGCCCGCGGGTTTCCAGTTCCAGGTCCACATGGGTGACGTATAGGGGAATGCCCCTCACGTTGCGGTCGTGATAGATGTGGAGGACGTTGGCTTTGGTGCCGGCGATCAGCGCCAGCAAGCGGGACAGGGAGCCTGGAATATCGGCCATCCGAATACCGACCCGCATGACGCGTCCGTGCAGGGTCAGTCCCTGGCTGATAATCCGCCCCAGGAGCGGACTGTCGACATTGCCGCCGCTGATGACAAGGACCGTTTTACCCTCCCGAGGGAGCTTGACCGACCCGTTCATCAGCGCCGCCAAAGGGGCGGCTCCAGCGCCCTCGGCCAGAATTTTTTCACGTTCCAGCAGCAGCAGGATGGCCGCCGCGATCTGCTCCTCATCCGCCATGACAATGTCATCGACGCCTTTTTGAATGATATCGAAAGTCAGTCGGCCGATCTTTTTGACACTGATACCGTCGGCAATCGACGACCGGCCCTCGACCGGAGTGAGCTGTCCCGTCATAAATGATTCGTAGGCCGACGGGCAGGCCGCCGCCTGTACGCCGACAACCCGGGTTTCAGGAGACAGGTTCATGGCCGCTGACACGATACCGGATATCAGACCACCGCCGCCGACGGGAACGAGAACCAGATCCGGACGCTCCAGTGCATCGAATATTTCGAGGCCGGTGGTCCCCTGTCCGATGATGATGTCTTCATCGTCAAAGGGGTGGACGAGCATTTTCCCGCTACGGGCCAGCCTCTGGGCTTCTTCGAGGCACTCTCCGATACTCTGACCGTAGGTGACCACCTCGGCACCGTACATGCGGGTGGCTTCCTCTTTGGTGATCGAAACCCATTCGGGCATGACAATGGTCGCCGTAATTTCGAGTTGTTTAGCCGCCAGGGCCAGACCTTGGGCGTGGTTGCCGGCCGATGCGGCGACCACGCCGCCGGGGCCGATGTCCGCCGAACATTTCAGCAGTTTGTTAGCGGCACCGCGGATTTTGAATGAACCTGTTTTCTGAAGGTTTTCCAATTTGAGATACACGTCGCCGCCGAACATGCGGCTGATGACCGGGGAATGAACCAGGGGCGTTTGGACGATCCAGTGCCGAACCCGTTCCGCGGCCTGCCTGAGAGTTTTCAGGGAAATCATGTGACACTCCATGGGGTGAAAGATGAGACGCGTTGTTCACCACCATACTGGGGGCATGTGGCCGTGGATGTCAAGCTCAGTGGTCTGAATACATATGGAATGGTTTGGGACCGATCTTGCCGGTTGATATTTGTTTGTTAATCTCTTATGAATTAAAAATCGATCTCCCGAATACGGTTTGGCGCTCCGATACCGATTGTCTCCTGAAAACCCTGCGGCAGCTAATCGATCGATTGATGACCAACCGGAGACGTCTCTTTATGAACAGGTCAATCCTGACTGACGTCAGCCTATAAACGGCCTTTATTTCCGTCGTGTGGGATTCACCGCAGGATTCCGGCTGCAAGCCACTGTGCCGCCCTACCGCCCGGTGGAATCTATTGCTGTGAAGAAACTGGTCACCCTATGCCCCCTCCATCCGCTAACGGATGGGGATGAACTGGGAGGTGATTCTATGCCGTTTACTCTTCCTGAATATCGTTCCCCGGACTTCAACAGTCCGAGAATGGCCAATGCCCCTGAAGTCAAATTCGAACCGGTGGAGACCGCTGGCGTCGCTCCTGGAAATTATCACGGGACCTCAGTCTATCCGGAATATATACACCTCGAAAAAGGGGAGTGGCGTCTGGTCGAGGCATCGCGTATGGATTGCGTGGTTGTGCGCGGTCCGGATGACCGGCTGCGGGTGACCGAGTTCAGAAATCTCAAGGCCGGCGATCTCGTGGCCGTGGGAAGGCGGGAAAACGGTGAGGACGGCATCTACGTCCATACCGACGCCTTCGATTTCCCCGAATACGTGAAAGAAAAATTTGCCTTCCGATCGCATTTGACACGCGAAACCTCTTTTTCCATCGATTATGATGAACTCTACGACTTGTTGAAGTTCGAGAAGAGTAACGGATTTGTTCTGTGGGTGCTGGGTCCGGCGGTGGTGTTCGACCACGACTCAAGGCAGGCTTTCGCAGCGCTCACAGAGGCCGGGTTCGTTCACGGGTTGATGGCCGGCAACGCCCTTGCCACCCATGATCTGGAGGGGGCTCTGTTCGGCACGGCCCTCGGTCAGGAACTCTACGCCAAGCGGTCCGTGACCATGGGGCACTACATGCATCTGGATGCGCTGAACACGATCCGCCGGATCGGATCGATTCGTGAGGCCATCGGCCAGGGGCGCATCGCGAACGGCATCATGCATGCCGTCATCCGCAAGAATATCCCTTATATTCTGGCCGGATCCATCCGTGACGACGGGCCCATGCCCGGAGTCGTCGCCGATGTTTACCAGGCGCAGGATGCCATGCGGCAGTTGACCCGGCGGGCGACGACGATCGTCTGCCTGGCCACGCAGCTGCATGCCATCGCCACCGGCAACATGACGCCGTCTTATACGGTGACAAACGCCGGCCGGGTTCGGCCGGTATACTTTTACTCGGTGGATATGTCCGAATTTGCCGTCAGCAAGCTGGCGGATCGGGGGTCCCTGACGGCCCGATCCATCTTGACCAATGTCCAGGATTTCGTTGTCACCGTTGCCCGGGGGCTCACCGACCGCTGCGGTTAAGGGCCGGTCAATCCAGTGGTCTGAAGCACATTGGACGTTGCCATCCTGTGAACCGATACGTTCGGCTATACGAGGGACATCCGTCCCCCGCTTATGGCTGTCGATGCCAAGGCGGCAGGTTCTCAGCTGCAATCAGCGCGGCGGTTTTTCTCCTGCCGGGCGGATCTGTGTTCCGGCGTGTCCTCTGAGCGCGGCATCGATTTCTTCTATCGAACAGATGACGGCCCGCTTTTTCTTCTTTTCGACAAAATGAAGGGCCGCCTCGATTTTAGGGCCCATCGATCCCGCCGGGAAAGCCCCCTTCATGAGGTACTTTCGCGCTTTCCTTGGTGACAGTTCATCGAGAAGGGTTTCATCCGGCCGGCCGAAGTTCAGCAAAGCGCCTTTAACGTCGGTGGCGATCATGAAAATGTCCACCCCGACTTCTTCAGCCAGCCTTACGCTGGCCAGATCCTTATCAATGACCGCATCCACTCCGCAAAAGGTCCGGCCTTCGCGGATGACGGGAATACCGCCCCCCCCGCAACAGATGACGATAAACCCCATCTCGATCAGTTTTTTGATCTCCCGTTTTTCGACGATGGTCACCGGTTTGGGCGAGACCACCACACGGCGCCACCCTTTGGATGTCTGGAGGGTGGGGTAGGGCATTTCGGCTGCGCGTTGTGGCGAAAGAACCGGGCCGATCGGTTTTGTGGGTGCCTGAAAGGCCGGGTCACTTTCGTCCACGACAACGTAGCTGATGAGGCTCACCAAAGGCTTCTGGTGGATTCCCAATGCCATGAGTTCACTGTCGAGGGTCGATTCGATCATATAGCCGATCTGGCCCTGAGTCTGCGCCACCAGGATCTCGAGCGGGTTGCGGGGAACGGCCGTGCAACTTTCCTGCTGCAGCAACAGATTGCCGACCTGCGGTCCATTGCCATGGGTGATGATAATCCTGTGATTTCGACTGATTTTAGCCAACTGGCGGATCGGAACCCTCAAGTTTTCAAATTGTTCTTCAATGGTTCCGGCCTGCCCTTGCGGATCAGGGCGTTGCCGCCTAAAGCCACCAGAAGGGTTTCTTTTTTCGGCGGGGGTTTCATTCAGGTCCACTTCATTTTCTCGAGCAGTACGTTTTCGAGTGTCGGTTCTCCGTGATCCCGGTATTCGTACTGGACCCGGAGTGTCGGCTGGCTGATGTTAAGGACCAGCGGGAGGTGGATCGGCGTGGCAAACAAAACCAGATCGCAGTCGGCTGCGGCAATGGTCTTCTCTAGGTCGCCGATTTGGTTTGGACTGTATCCCATGGCCGGCAGCACGGGGCCGATATGGAGATGCTTGTCGTACAAGGCTTTTAGAGACCCGACCGCAAACGGGCGCGGGTCGATGGCTTCAGCGGCCTTATGCTTTTGAGCGGCAATGAGCCCGGCACCGAAAGGCATTTCCCCGTGGGTCAGCGTCGGACCGTCTTCCACGACAAGGACACGTTTACCGGTGATCAATTCCGGTTGACTCACCAGGACCGCCGACTCCGCAAGGATGATCCGGGCTCCCGGAGCGAAGCGGCGGATGTTGCGTCGAACCTGTTCGACTTTTTCGTCCGGTGCGGTATCGACTTTGTTGATGACGGCAATGTCCGCCATCAACATGTTGGTTTCCCCCGGATAATAGAGGCGCTCGTGGCCGGCCCGATGAGGATCGAAAAGCACGATGTGCACATTCGGGGTGTAAAAAGGCGTATCGTTGTTGCCGCCGTCCCAGACAATCACGTCCGCTTCATCCTCTGCGGATTTAAGTATTTTGCCATAATCGATTCCGGCATAAACAACGATACCCATATCGACGAGCGGTTCGTATTCTTCGCGCTCTTCGATGGTGCAGCGGTGCTTATCAAAGTCCGCGTAACTGGAGAAGCGCTGAACTTCCTGCTGCCGCAGGTCACCGTAGGGCATCGGGTGCCGTACGGCGACCACCCTCTGGTTCCTTTGCCGGGCAATTTCGCAGACCTTGCGCGTTGTCTGTGACTTGCCGCAACCGGTCCGCACGGCGCATACGGCCACGACCGGTTTACGGGCCCGCAGCATCGTGTAGGTGGCCCCGATCAGGGTGAAGTCGGCTCCGCCGGCCATTACCATAGACGCCTTGTGCATGACATCCGTGTGGGGCACATCACTATAAGAGAAGGCGACAAGGTCGATCTTGTGGCTTCGTATAAGATCAGGCAGCCGTTCTTCGGAAAATATGGGGATGCCATGCGGATAAAGGCTTCCGGCCAGTTCGGGTGGATATTGCCGCCCTTCGATATCGGGAATCTGAGCCGCGGTAAAGGCAATGACTTCATACCGGGTATTGTTCTTGAAGTAGACGTTGAAATTGTGAAAGTCGCGCCCGGCGGCTCCCATGATGATCACTTTCTCTACCATCGAGACATCTCCCCCTGGCTGGCCGTTGATCCGGCAATGGATCCGTTCTTATTTACTTGACAGGCCGGTGCCATACTGGTGATACTCCAACGGTTTGCACTTGCATGTTTCAGCATCGGCAAACAACGAATTTTTCTTACCATATAGCACCTTAGCGGGAGTGTAAAGACGTGCCGGAGAGGAGTACACATGCGGAAGATACTGCACCAGCGGCTGTTTGAAAAAGAAATATGCCTCGGGACCATCGTCAGCACCCCATCTCCCGAGGCGGCTGAAGTTCTGGCGCTGTGCGGCTTCGACTGGCTGTTTATCGACATGGAGCACGGTGCATTTGGTGTCGGGGCCTTGCAAAGCATTTTGCAGGCCGTAGGAGGCAGAACCCCATGCCTGGTCCGCGTGCCGGCCCTGGACGAAGCCTGGATTAAAAAAAGTCTGGACTGCGGTGCGGATGGCGTCATAGTGCCCCATATCTGTTCTGCGGGTGAAGCCGAGCGGGCGGTAGCGTACAGCAAATATCCGCCGGACGGCATCCGCAGCGTCGGACTGGCCAGGGCGCAGGGCTTCGGTACGTCGTTCGCATCTTATCTCGGCCGAGCCAATTCCGAAATTGCAGTGGTATTGCAGATAGAACACATCGATGCCGTATCACAAATCGAGGATATCACCCGTGTCGCGGGGGTCGACTGCCTTTTCATCGGCCCCTACGATCTCTCGGCCAGCATGGGATTGACCGGGCAGGTCCGGGATCCCAGGGTCATCGAGGCGATCCATGCGGTGCGCCGCGCGGCCGCCGCAGCCGAAATTCCTTTGGGTATCTTTACGGCCTCCGCCGATGAAGCACCGGTTCACATCGACGACGGTTTCACACTCATTGCCGTGGGGGTCGATCTGATGCTTCTTTCCAGCGCCGCGCAACGGGTTGTCGAAACGCTGAAGCCCTCATAACGGTGAACGGCTTTTGCGGAAAACGCACTATGGAAAGCGCACTATACCACTGATCAAAAGGTTACGAAGTGAGGTAATTATGACGACAGAATTCAGACCCGATGTGCTCGGCCGGCCGGGGATCGATCTTAAAGACGTCGATCCGGCGGCGGCGATAAAAATGATGGAAGACGAACTGACAGAGATGGCCCGGTCGCTGCGCCAGATCCGCGGAGACTATGTATCGGGGATGGTGACGGAGGATGAGTTCGTGAAGATCGAATCACAGTTCATGGACAAGTTGTCCGAGCAACGCAACACGCTGCAGTTGCTGCGTAGTGCCGCCGGGAAGAAGGCGCAATGAAACCGGGGTGTCGGAATAGAAGAAGATTTGGGGGAGACGACCGGCGATGTTGAAAGAAAAGGTTGTGGTACTCACCGGCGCCAGCAAGGGGATTGGAAGAGCCTCGGCTTTGAGGCTGGCCCGCGACGGGGCCGACCTGGTTATCGGCGCCACCAGCATGGATTTGCTGGAATCGGTCGGCAGGGAAATTGAAAACGCCGGAGCGCGGGCCGTGGTCCGCTATTGCGACGTAAGCCGGCGGGAGGATTGCGAGGCGCTTGCAGATGCCGCGAAAGACAGATTCGGCAAGATCGATATTCTCATAAACAATGCCGGCATCGGGTATTCGGGCAAGGTCGTTGATTTGGCCCCCGAAGAAGCCGAAGAGATGGTTCAGGTAAACATTCTGGGCGTCTTCTATATGACGCGGGCGGTGCTGCCGGCGATGATCGCCCGCAACCAGGGAGACATCGTCAATGTCGGTTCGGTGGCCGGTCTCAAGTATTCACCCGGATTTGCCCTCTATTCGGCCACCAAATTCGCGGTCAGGGCTTTCTCCGAAGGATTGCGCAACGAGGTTCAAGAACACGACATCCGTGTGACAACCGTGCATCCGGGCATGGTCGCCACCAATTTCTTCGATGCCTTCACCCGCGGCGGGATCGGCCTACCGGCCGGCAAAGGAAACCTTCTGCAGCCTGAGGATGTCGCCGAAAGCATTTACTTCGCCCTGACGCGGCCGCGCTCGGTGGCTCTGAATGAACTGACTGTCAGGCCTTACTGGCAGGAACGGTAGGCGAAATCTGCCATCGATCGGTTCCGGCTGGGCCTTAATAAAGGAACCCCGTCATGAAGGACGCCCGCCGCCCTTAAATGCTTCGTCGAGATCGACCTGGTAGCCGAAGACAAGCGAATTGGTCTGGTTGGCCATGGCCACTACGGCCATCAACTCCGAGAGCATGTCCTCGGTCAGGCCCTTTTTTCTGGCTGCGGCTGTATGGCTGTTGACGCAATATGTGCACCCGTTTGTCGCGCTCACGGCAAGATAGAGCATTTCCTTGACCAGGGGATCAAGGGCCCCCGCTGCCATAACCGATTTGACTCCCTCCCAGGTCCGTTTCAGAAGCTCGGGCTGCACCGCCAGCGTTTTCCAGAAGTTGTTGACCCAATCCACCTGGCGCGTCGCCATGATATCGTCGTAGACTTGGCGGACGGCCGGGCTGGCCTCTTCGTACTCGATCATTTTGACAGTCGGCATTTTCTCCTCCAATCATATTGGCTTCCGTTCGATAATTCCCGTTAGGCACCCCACCGCGCCGGCGGCCTTGAGCAGTTCACTGACATCGACCGTGAGACAGGAGAGGCCTATTTTTTCATAGAACGACTGGGTGACAGGGTTTCCAGTCGGCATCAGAATCTTGCCCGGCGCGATGGTGACGAAGTTCAGGGCAAACCCATGCGTGGCTTCGACCGAGTCCGGGACAAAATGCACCGTGAAACCGTTTTCCCGCAACGCCTCCACGGCCGCATACGCCAGCCGGCCGGGCCACGCCAGCGCCAAGGCGCGATCGGCTATTCTCAACATCCCCATCAAATGCATGGTACCACAGGGCAAATCGACCTGGATAACGCGGACGCCCATTTCCTGCAGCAGACCAGTCACCTGTGACGCCCCTTCGGCATTGGTGCGAAGGCCGCGGCCCAGCAGCACTGTGGACGGATTGAGCCACATCGCATCAGCCCCTTCGAATGTGCCTCGTCCACGAACGGATTTGAGGATCGGTATGCCGAGGTCGGCCAGGCGCCGCGCGACCCAGCGCTCTTCTCCGGCGCGGACGGTGGATGCGGGGCGGGCTAAAATGGCCCCTTCGGGGGTCATGAAGAACAGATCGGCCACGAACATCAGGTTCGGGGAAGCCGCTCTATTCGGATCGACATGACAGACCCTGACACCGGCTCCGGTAAAAGCGTCCACCAGCCGATCATGTTGGCGCCCGGCCTTTTGGGGATCCAATGTCGCCAGCATCTGGGCGGCATCGGGCTCCTGTGCCGATTCCAACTCCGGGCCGGGGCGATGCAGCATAACAGACGTCAATGGGGCCCATTCAACCGCCTGGCCGAAACGGCCCCAGACGGTGCCGATTTCATCCCGCAAAGGCGCCGAGCGCGGTGACCAGCCGCCGCCTCCGTAAGCCGAAGCGTTGTTGAGGTCGTTGCTTTCCATCGTATTCATCGTTAATCTGTCGGAAATTTTATTTAATTTTAGAGGGTTTAGCTGTTTCAGCGGTTCTCTTATACCAGAGACGACAAGGATTAAAAAGCATTTGGCGATAAATTTGACTTTTACAGCCGATACAGTACAATCTACCCCAATAGTCCCTACAGACATATGACGACTCAACGCCGTCTGTGGGATTGATGCAACCCAGTCTCGAATACCAAACCCTCCAAGGAGGACCCATGAAAACGATGACGGCAACAATTCGGCGGCTTCTTTTTTTCGCATTGTTTTTATTTATCGGTTGTGCCCCGCAAACACGGGTCGATTTGATTTACAAGCCATCTGGGGTCAAGGTGTCTCCCTGTCAAAAGAGTCTGGCCATTGTGTCCTTTACCGACCAGCGTGCAAACCAACCTGTCGGTGAAACCCTGAAAGGCATACCGATACGGGCCAATGACTCCATTGCCAACTGGGTGTCGAGGGCCTTTTATGACGATCTCCAACGCAGCGGCTGCAGGGTCGAATACCATGACACCGGTTCAAAGTTCGGCACCGATTTGAGGCTGAGCGGAGATATCAAGGATCTGAAGGTCGTTCAGGTGTCCCATACCGAATATGACGGTCGACTGCGGCTCGATGTCGTCGTCCAAGACAATGGGAACCAGGTGTTCAAAAAAGAGTATGTCAGTGCTCTCACCAAAAAAACCATGCCGTCCTCCGAGGTACCCAAGGAGGTCCTGACCGAGCTGCTGCAAGGATTGATCAAGGAGGCCCTGTACGATTTGGGTGCTCACCTGAAATAGCCGGAGTGATGCCCTTCAATTTACCTGGCATGTTGCAGATAGGCCCTAATAGCCCTTACGGTTACAGCCGCTAAAGTATCCAGCGGATGGGCCGATAATATGGCAGGACCCATGTCATACGCACCGGCCTGACCTTCCGTTCGTCCATTGATCACGAAATAGGTCACAGTGAACATCGCCCGCGGCAGGAGGGGATACGGCGGAGGGGAGGCGATCACGCCGGTGGAGCCCGGAAAGGAGCTTATTGCATGGCGAAACATGTAAAGCGCGGACCGGCGCCGACAGTCGGTATCGTGCAGCAGAAGATATTCGGCCTGCCAGTCGATACAGGGATTATCTTCAGCAATTACAGAGGGGTATACAAGAAAAGGATCGAAAAGCGCCAGCGGGAGTTTATTGTCAAGCTGTCATTTTTAAAGCCGTTCCTCGAGGGCGACGAAAAGATCTTGCTGGTCACCACCGGGCACTCGCCGCCGACGATTTTTGAGAAAATGGGGTTGGGGTGGCTCTTCGTATACCTTAAAAGATCCCTGCTGGTTTTTACAACGCGGCGGATCTTTCATGTCCCGACGACCCCGATCTACCGGTACCGCACCTCCATCGCCCAGATCCGCTACGACGGCTGCCAATCCATCACCATGAAGGGGCGATCGCTTATGGTCGCCTATAGCGACATGAAGGTTACCGATACGTTTTTCGGCCTGGCCGGCAGGGAGAAAAAGAAGATCAGACAGATATTGAAAACCCTGCCGGCCCTGGGCGAACAAAAGACCTCGTCCGGCAGGGTTCATCTCTGCCCCCGGTGTGCGGCACCCCTGTCTGTGTCGCGCCCCATCTGCCAACATTGCCAACTGAAGTTCAAATCAAAGACCATGGCAACCCTGTTGGCGCTGTTTCTGCCGGGAGGAGGGTACTTCTATGTCCGGCAGCCCTTCCTGGGCATCATGGCTGCTGTGCTGGAGGGCCAGCTGTTGGTGGGAATCGGCATTCTGCTGAAGGACATGCTCGGTGGGATCGGCCCGGATGCGTTTCTGCTCGCGGGCGCTGCCGTCCTTTTTATCCTCGGAAAGGTTCTCGGAATCGTCCATGCGCGTGTCTTTACGCGCGAGTTTATACCCTGCCGGAAGAACATCTCCTTCCAGGCACTGGACATGCAGGCCGCATGAACGACCTGTTTTGCCGGTATGTGCGACGTCAGCCGGATATAATAGGCTGCCGCAGCTGTTTTTTGAGACCTCTCAATCACCGATTCCAAGAAAACAGGGCCGCACCGAGCGACAGGAAACCCAATGTCATCAAGACCAAAACGGTAATTTCCGGTATCACCTCGAGCAGGCCGGCCCCATCGTTCATGATCTTCCGCACCGCCTGCAGCAGATGGGTCAGAGGAAATATCTCCGCAATCGCCTTCACCCAATAGGGGGCGCCCTCCAGCGAGAACCAGACTTCGGATAGAAACATCATCGGCCAGGAGATGAAATTCAAGATTCCGGTGGCGAATTCCTCGCTGGTTCCGCGTGAAGCCAAAACCAGGCCCAGTGACGTCAGGCTTAAACTGCCGAGGAGAAAAACCAGCACCAAATGGATGTAGGAGCCCTCCACGTGGAAGGAGAAAATCAGGTCGCAGCCGATCCACACCACCGTTATGGTGAACATCAGCAGGAAGATGCGGGAAAGCATCTGGGCGCTCAGGTATTCCAGGGCCGTCAAAGGTGTCGCTTTGAGGCGCTTCAAAACCCCGTTTTTGCGATAGCGCACAACGACGTAACCCACACCCCACAGGGCGCTGAACATCATGTTCATCGCCAGAATACCCGGAAACAGCCAGTCGATGTAGCGGACCTGTCGGCCGGAAACTTCATGCCTTTGGGCCGGCAGGTCAACCCCGGCCGGAACCAAACTGCTCCTGAAGATTTTCTCCAGGATGTATCCTTTTGGTGACGTTTCGTTGATCCAGTACTTGTAAGGCGGCGGCCCGATCTGGACCAGAAAATCGACCTTGTGGCTGCTGAGCTTTCGAAAGCCGTCTTCGGCATTGGCAAACCCGATGAACTGGACATACTCGGCGCGGCTGAAATCTTGCGGGATGTCCAGTTCGTGTGCAGATACATTTTCGGTTTCTACCGGAAAGACACCGACCTTGAATTCCGTATGCCGATCGCTGCTGAAAATAATGCCGAAACCGGCCACGATCAGGAAAGGAAACAGAAAGTTCCAACCGAATGCGGCTCGGTCACGGAAAAACTCCCGGTTTCGAGCGATAAACATTGTCCACAGCCTTTTTACCTGCATAGCTATTCCCTTAAATGGCGACCGGTCAATTTCAGGAAGACGTCTTCCAGATTCGGAGAACGAACGGTCATATTCTTCAAGCTGACGTTATGGCCGACGAGTTCGGCCACACACCGGTTGAGATCGTCCGTCATGATTTCGACGCAGTCCTGATGGACATGATGCGGGTCGGTCAAGGGCCAGGGGAGCGACTCGATACCTCTTAGGGGCAGCGCTACAGTGACACCGCCGCAGTGGTGTTTGATGAGTTCCCGCGGCGTGCCCCGGGCGATCACGTGGCCGTAATCCATGATAGCGATCTCGTCGCACAAATACTGGGCTTCCTCCATGTTATGGGTCGTCAGAACCAAGGTTCGGCCCTCGGCCTTTATCACCTCGACGATATCCCACAGATTGCGCCTGGCTTGGGGGTCGAGGCCGGTGGACGGTTCGTCCAGAAATACGAGATCGGGCCGATTGATCAACGCCAGGGCCAGCATGAACCTCTGCCGCTGTCCGCCGGAAATGCGGTCGTTGTATTGGTGCAGGAAATCCTTTAGCTGGCACATATCGATCAGGTTCTGGATTTCGGCGGTATCCGCATAGAGGCTTTTGAAAGTCTGCAAGGTTTCGTATACCGTCAGAAACGACAGCAGTGCGGTCTGTTGAAAAAGGATGCCGATTTTATCCCGGTACGAGTCGGTGCGCGGCTGGCCGCGGTAAAGGATATCGCCTGAAGTCGGTGCGATGATGCCTTCGATCACCTCGATGGTGGTTGTTTTGCCGGCACCGTTCGGCCCCAGAAGACCCAGGCATGTCCCCTGTCGAATGCTGAAGGAAACACCGTCGACCGCTGTGAAACGGCCGTATTTCTTTACCAGATTATTGACTTCGAGAAGGATCGTCATTTTGCTTTCAGCCTTGCTGTTGGCGTACCGGTCTGTGCGGCCTGCCGCCGTGAAAATTTCGGATAACATAAGCATTCCCATGGGTTTATCAAATCGGTTTTGGCTTGACATACCTGGCGGCGGGATTTAGGTTTCAGCGAGATTTCAGCCCCCGGCGACCGGAGGGATGGGTAAGCCCAGGCTGGCCGCCACTGGCCGACCTGCTGACGTTGTGAATAAAGTGCTGATGCAATAGTGGCCACATGTTCCCCCGGATTGTTTCGGGGGAGAATCCTGTAATTTGACAGTTCTGGAAAGATTACAAAAAAATAGCGTTCAGTGGCCGGTTGGTTGTCTGAGATAACGGGTTTGCATAGACCGCTTCGAGCGGGTGACCATCCATTCCGTCAGGGAATGACCGAGATCATTGAATTTGAGGAAAACATGCCTGTCATCGTATCGATAGTGGGTAAATCAGGGAGCGGCAAAACCACGCTGATTGAGAAATTACTCCCCGAGTTGAAGAATCGCGGATATCGCATCGGTACCATAAAACATGCGGCCCATGAAGTGGATATGGACAGAGAGGGTAAAGACAGCTGGCGTCACAGGAAAGCCGGGGCCGATACGGTCCTCGTCGTTTCACCTCAAACCATCGCGATTGTCAAAACCCCGGCAAGCCGGAGAACCATCGATTTCGAAAAATATTTCGACGACGTGGACCTGGTCCTGACGGAAGGTTTCAAATCGGGAGACAAGCCGAAGATCGAGGTCTTTCGTCCGGAAGCCCACCGGGAACCCCTGTGCCGGGATGATGCCCAACTGGTTGCCGTCGTGACGGATGCCGCAATCGATCCGGGTGTGCCCTTGTTTGGCTTGGACGATGTTGGCGGACTGGCCGATTTTATCGAAGCCCGCTATATCCTCGGGCGGCTGACGACGGGGTCGGGAGCTGTCGGTCTGCCGGCCGAAAAAAGCTCTTAATTGCATCGCGGTTTCCACTGATTTGGGTGCATATCACCCGTTGGCCGTTCCGGGACGGCCAGTGGCCGCCTATCGTTTGTACAGTCAAGATGGGGCCTTTCCGCCCGCACCGTCATAAAGGAGTTGTGTTTGTTAAAGTGATGGAGGCGACCGAACCCACCCCAAGTGCCCAGCTGGATTGGCCGAAGCTGATTTCCGGTACGCTGCGCAGACGATACAAGCGCTTTCTCGCCGAGGTCGAACTCGATAACGGCCGAATCATCACCGCCCACTGCCCCAACACCGGCAGCATGAAGGGGTGCTCCGAAGCCGGACG
This sequence comes from uncultured delta proteobacterium, assembly GCA_963792945.1. GTDB lineage: Bacteria > Desulfobacterota > Desulfobacteria > Desulfobacterales > SG8-13 > JARFQH01. The sequence goes on from CAWBYM010000019.1 coordinate 132,603, forward strand.
AACCATTTACCTGTCCCATCATGATGACCCCCGACGGAAGCTCAAATACACCTGGCAGCTAATCCAAATGGCTGAATCCCTGGTCGGGGTCAACACATTGGTCCCTAACCGCCTGGTGGATATGTCGATCCGAGCCGGGGTGATTCCGGAGTTCCGTTTCACTGTCGATATCCGGCGGGAAGTATCTGTCGGCAAGGGATCGCGTATCGATTTGATGCTAGCGGACGCCTCTGGGCGAAATGGCTATGTCGAAATAAAAAACTGCACTTTGGTCGAGAAGGGTATTGCTCGATTCCCGGACGCCGTGACCACCCGCGGAGTCAAGCACCTGATGGAATTGGATCGCCTGCGCCAATCAGGAAGCCGCTGTTTTATGTTTTTTTTGATCCAACGCATGGATGCCCGACTATTCCAACCGGCCGATCACATCGATCCTGAATATGGCGTGGTCCTGCGACGTGTGGCGAAAAACGGTGTGGAAGTCCTGGCTTACGATGTCGACGTGAATCTGAGCCGTATCCGTTTGCGCCGCCCGATTCCCTGCAACATTTGAGAGTCTGCCATGGGTGAACAATCATTCGATGAACTGCTGGTGAACACCGGCAACCTGGTACACATCCTCGATAACCTAAAAGAGGGCATCATTGCCCATGATGTGAACCGCCGCATTTTCTTCTTCAACAAAGAAGCCGAGAACATTACCGGATACCAGCGGGAAGACGTTCTTGGACGAGACTGCCATGAGGCCTTCGGCGAGCCGTTTTGCGGAGAGCGCTGCTCTTTCTGCGACAGCGCACCGCTTGTGGGGGAGTCCAAAGTATACAGCATCACTCCGCCGACCAGAAAGGGTGATTCCCGACGGGTGGAAATCTCGGTGACCCCCATGCAGGATGAGAACGGGAACGTTATCGGCGTACTGGCCTCATTTCGCGATCTTACCGACCTGTTTTGTCTGCAGTTGAAAACGGAGCAGTTGACCCGATTCGACAACATTATCGGCCAGGATGTCAAGATGCTCCATCTGTTTCAGCAGATTCGCGACGTTGCCGATTACGACTATCCGGTCCACATTTTCGGAGAAACCGGAACGGGAAAGGAACTGGTGGCGGCGGCCATCCACCGTGAAAGCCGGAGGGGCGGCGCGCCGTTCGTTCCCATAAACTGCGGTGCCCTGCCGGAAGGTCTTCTCGAGAGCGAGCTTTTTGGACACGTGAAGGGTGCGTTTTCAGGGGCCATCCGCGACAAAAAGGGGCGCTTTCAATTGGCCGACAGCGGCACGATATTTCTGGACGAGGTGGCCGAATTACCCAAGTCGATGCAGGTGAAACTGCTCCGGTTTCTGCAGGAAGGAACCTTCGAGAAAGTCGGGGGCGAAGAGACGCTGGCTGTTTCGGTTCGCGTCATCAGTGCGACCAACAAAGACCTTTGGGAAGAGGTGCAGTGCGGCCGATTCAGGGAAGATCTCTACTACCGGCTCAATGTCATTCCGATCCATTTGCCGCCGCTGAGGGAGCGCAAGAACGACATTCCCCTGCTGGTGGAGCATTTTCTGAAGCAGGCCGGTGACCAGTACGACAGACGGCCCCTCGCAGTTTCCAAAACGGCGCTCAGACTGATGCTCGAATATGCCTGGCCCGGCAACGTCCGCGAGTTGCAAAATGCTTTGCAATTCGCGATCGTGCGGTGCAACGATCGGATTATTGCCCCCGATGATCTGCCGTTGGAATTCAGGGACCGGTCCCGTCGGCACGGCCGTCGCGGGCCGGTCAGGAAGCTGAGTGTCGATTCCGTGAGATCGGCTCTCTTGAGAACCGGCGGCAACAAGGCGGGCGCCGCACGTCTTCTGGGCGTCGGCCGGGCGACGCTATACCGGTTCCTGGGGGATCACCCGCAGAGTTTGGACGGGCTGGATCTCCCCGATTCTATTCGTCGTTGAACCGGTTTTTTTTCGTATTCATCGCGCCGGTTTTCCGATCTCATCTGCAGACCGAAGGGTGACCCGTTTCACCCATGCGCGATCCCCGAGACGATTTTATAGGCCGAACGCCAGCCACCCGGGCCGCGGTTTGAGACAGCTGAAAATAATAAACAATAAAGGGGCCCGCCATACGCGGGCCCCTTTATTTCATCTCTTTTGTAACCGGTTGTCGTTAGGCGGCATCCAGTTTCTGACGGTCGGCCATATCCATCAAAACGCGCTCACGGGCCTTGTCGATGCCCAGAGCCTTACGCTTCTTGTCGATGTGGGCGATCATCATACTGGCCATCTCATAGGGATCGGCCGTGAAACCCCACTTGCCGAAACCCTGTTTTTCCAGACCGTTGAACAGCAGGTCGTGGAATTTGGTGTCCTGAACGATCGGGAAGTGCACCCCGAAGACCGTAAAGACACCCGAAGCGACGAAATATTGGCCGATACAAATGGCCTTTTCGCTCATCCACTCCGGCGCGGCTCCGGCCACCGGCAGGTCGGCCATGCTGTCGCCCAGGCCACCCTCATTGACCATTTCGGCGCAGGCGATCAGGATGCGGCTGTTGTCCACGCAGGACCCGATACCAAGCACCGGCGGCATGCCGACGGTCTCACAGACCTCGCGCAGTCCCGGTCCGGCCATGACCGCCGCTTCCGGCGTGGTCAGTCCGGCCTTGGCCAGCGCCACCTGGGAGCATCCGGTCTGTACGACCAGTACGTCGTTCTTGATCAGTTCCTTGACCAGTTCGACATGGACCCAGTCCTGCTTGACCCTGGGGTTGGTGCAGCCCACGACGCCGGCCACACCACGGATGCGGCCGTTGATGATGTTGTCGTTGAGCGGACGGTAGCTGGCCCGGAAGGTGCCGCCGAGCATGTACTTGATGTATTCGTGGGAGAACCCGTGCACGCCGATATTGCGGATCTGTGGGATCTCCACCTTGGCGGTGCGATTTTTGAAACGGGAAATGGCCTTGATAACCACTTCGTCGGTGCACTCCTTGGGGGTGTGCTCATGAAACTCGATGTGGGTGGCCCCTTCGATCTTGCAACGCGGGTTGGTGGTGATCAGGGGTGTACCGTAGCAGTCGGCGACCTTGGCCAGACCCTGCTTGATGCACTGGACGTCGACGCACATGGCATCCACGGCACCGGTGACCAGCACCGTCTCGGTCGACATGAAGTTACCGGCATGGGGGATTCCATGCCTGACGAGCACTTCGGCTCCGGAGCAGCACATGCCGACCAGGTTGATGCCTTTGGCACCGGCTTTCTTGGCCTCCTCTATCAGGGTATTCTCATTGCACGATTCGATCATCGACTCGAACAGGTTCGGTTCGTGGCCGTGGACGATGATGTTGACGTAGTCCTCTTTGAGCACGCCCATGTTGACCTCGATGCTGATGGGCGACGGGGTGCCGAAAAGGATGTCGGAAATTTCGGTGGCCACCATGGAACCGCCCCACCCGTCGGCCAGGGCCGTACGGCTGCATTGCTTGGCCATATTGTTGTAGTCCTGGTCCACGCCCATGTGGGTGCGGTGCATGCACTCCATGATTTCGCGCATGGCCCCGCGGGGGACGATGCCGGCTTTGCGCCAGGTTTCGAGAGTTTTGGCCGGCACCCGTTTGGCAAAAGGGATTTCGCCCTCCACCTGGGTGTAGGTGCGCTCCAGTTCTTTGTAGAGGTCTTTGGCAATATCCATTAGCTCGCGGTCCTCGGTTTCGATACCGATGGAGCGTGCGACTTCTTCCAGCTTGACCGGATCCTTGATCTGGTAATCCTTGATTTTGCCGTTGACCACATCCCGGAAAAGATCGAGCATGCTCATGCCGTGATCGGTGTGGGCTGATCCGCCGGCAGCGACCATTCTGGCGAAGTTACGGGACATGATGGTATCGATGGTGGCCCCGCAGACCCCGACCTTGCCGTAGGGGTCTTTGGCATTGAGCCGGCAGGGACCCATGGCGCAGTGCTTGCAGCAGGCGGAGTCGGCACCGATGGGGCAGGCTTTCATATTGATGGCCCGGTCCCAGGCGGTTTCCACGCCGTCTTTTTTGGCTTTTTCGAGCATCTGGATCGTCGCGTCGCAGGTGGTCAAATCCCGAAAGTTGATCTCTTTTTCCTTTTTCTTGGGAATGATTTTTTTCTCCTCGGCCATGGTGTCTCCCTTCGTGGAAAGATTGAGTGGTGTCTTACTGTTTTCGTTAACTTTTTGAATATTTACAAGAGCATGAATCTTTTTAGGGTCCTTATCAGTAATGATTACTATTATGTCTACAGTGAGGGTTGAATCTTGTCAAGAAAAAATAATATCAATTGAAACAACCAATGATTTGTACTATGTAATCAACTCTATAGCACCGCAGCCCCGCAACCGCCCAATCGCTGCCCACGGACGATCTGGTGCGGGCAAACCGCTACCGACCATCTTTTCACTTCTCAAGGTAGCGCCAGGATCAAATGATGAATGAAAGGACAGGGGTCATGAATGAAGACAGAGATGTAAAGATCTTCTCCCTCAGCACGTGCAGCCACTGCAAATTGGCTAAAAAGATGCTTTCCGATTGCACCATCAAATATGACTTTGTGGATGTCGACCTGCTGGACGGAGACGAGCGCAAGGCCATACTGGCGGATGTGAAAAAATTCAATCCAAAGTGCTCTTTCCCAACGATCATCATCGGGGAAAAGGTTGTCGTCGGATTCAAGGAAAAAGAAATAAAGGAGGCTCTTGGACTGTAATGGACGCACAAAAGCTTTATGAAACGATGAAGAAGGTGCAGGAGGCCAAGGGATACTACTTCAACATCGATAAAGAGAGAACCTTCGAGCTTCTCGAATCCTTGCTTCTAAACAAGGAGCGCTACGGTTATATGGGATGCCCCTGCCGTCTGCTATCGGGTGACCGCCAGGGCGATCGGGACATCATCTGCCCTTGCGTATACAGCGTGCCGGATATCGCCCAATACGGCAGCTGTTATTGCAATCTCTATGTTTCCAAGGAATGGAACGAGGGCAAGATCGCTCATGATTATGTTCCTGAACGTCGTCCGCCGGAAAAAATGGGATTTTAGCCTAAAAAAATAATCTCCGGAGGCTCCTGATCAAAAAATCGTTTGGGAAAGACGATTTTCACGCTTGACTTTCCGTCCTGTTCAGCACATGTTATTTATAGTGCAACTGCCCGAAATTTAAGGAGTTAAACGGGTAGAGACATCATCGGCCCGAGATTCATACCCAGGAAAGGAGTCCGTTATGGGACAGACGATAAAGAAAAAAGAGGTTTGCCAGTGCAAGAATTGCGGTAACGAGGCCGAAATGGTGTTCACCTGTTCCTTGCCTGACGCCGGAGAGGATTCTGAGACAGCCACTCGAGCATCCGAACCCTCTGTGGATCCACAACAGAAAAAACAGGCCAAAGGAACGGCAACGTGCACCCATTGCGGTAACGAAGCCGATATGTGGATCGATTACTGATTTCGAATTGCGGAGCCAAATGGGCCTCCGTCCTGATCATGCAGGAGCGTCGGTGCCGCCCGGTGTCAACCGGGCGGTCGCACCTAAACGAAAATATCGGCAGGCAAGGGCAACATCCTACCGTTGTCGGGTAGACATTTCAGGCGAGGTGAACAATGGAAGAGGGCACCAAAATCATCAACACCGGGTTGCGGGGCGTAACGGTGGCCAGCACGCGCATCAGCGATGTGGATGGCAAGAAAGGTCGCTTGATATACCGGGGTTATCTGGTAGGGGACCTGGCGGAACGGGCGAGTTTCGAAGAGGTGGCTTACCTGCTGCTCTACGAGCGGCTTCCGGGCAAAGCAGAGCTGGTGCAGTTCAAAGAACGGCTGGCCTCGGAGCGGTCGATTTCGAGTGGGTTGGTGGCGGCCCTCAAAACCCAACCGCCAGGAGCGCTGCCGATGGACATCGTCCAGGCCGGGGTGGCGCTTTTGGCAAACGACGACCCGGACGCTTACGAACAGTCGAAAGAGGCATCTGAGCGTATGGCCGTGCGCTTGATCGCCAAATTTCCGGTGCTTTTGGCTGCCTGGGACCGGATCAGAAGGGGGCTGGAACCGGTAGCCGCTGACGAAGAGCTCGGACATGCGGCCAATTTTCTGTACATGCTGACCGGCAATCAACCCGCGGAGGACACGGCCCATTTCATGGATGTTGCGCTCGTCCTGCACGCGGAACATTCATTCAACGCGTCGACGTTTTCGGCACGCCAGGTCGCCTCCACCCGGGCCCACATGTATGCTTCGGTATCTGCTGCCGTTGGTTCCCTTTCCGGTGAATTGCATGGCGGGGCGAATGTTCGGGTCATGCAGATGCTTCAGAAAATCGGATCCGTGGGGAAAAGGTGGAAGAGTTTGTGCGGGCTCAACTGGAGGCCGGCAAAGTTCTTTTCGGACTCGGTCATGCGGTTTATCAGGTTGACGATCCGCGGGCGAAAATCCTGGCCCCCATGTCGGAAACTTTGTGCCGCAGGATCGGTGAGCCCGAATGGTACGACATCTCGCGCGAACTCGAGTCGAAAGGAAAGGCATTGTTTAAGGCCAAGAAGGGAATCGATATCTACACGAATGTCGATTTTTACAGCGCCACACTCTACTATGCCTTGGGTATCCCCATCGATTTTTTCACACCGGTATTCGCGGTGTCACGCGTGGCCGGCTGGACAGCCCACGTCATCGAAGAGCAGTATGCGGGAGCCGTGGAAAACCGGCGCTCTACCGGCCGGCCTCCGATTATGTCGGAACTTACTGCGGGCCGGA
>CAWBYM010000020.1:0-251960 GCA_963792945.1 uncultured delta proteobacterium
TATACCGCCGCGCTGCATCTGGTGCTCGGACGCGCTGTTCAGCAATCGCTGGTGTCATTTCCCCTGAAACGAATCATGCAGCGAATGAACGACATCTGGCTTGAGACCAGTCCAGCGCACCTTAAATTTTTTAGAGGCGTCGGCAGCCTCATCGGAAAACCGGCCAAGGCGATCCTTGCCCTCGTAAAACCGGCCAAGGCTGGTGACACTGAAAAAAACAAAGGGAGTTTCGGTGCGGTCGAACCCCTTGAACGCATCAAATCCGATCTGCTGGGTTCGGCATCGGAATTGCGGGACAACGTGCTGGCAGAGGAAATTATTGCTGAGACCATTGCCAGGGATCCGACTGGGGAGAGCTTGGCCTCCCTGGTCGATCATATCCGGCGGCAGCGCCGGCTGAGTGAAAAGGAATTGCCCTTCTGCCACATCGCAGCGGCCACCGGCACCGTTACCGTGCATGTCGCTGCCCCGGCATGCTCGAAGGAAGTACGCCAAGGCTGCGGCAGTCGGCTCTGGTCCGACACCGCCGACAGGATCATCGCCACAGCCGGAGACGTCCTGGACTTGTCTGAGGATGCGGCCCTCAACCAGGAATTGACCGATTTGGTCGGCCAGTTCCGTCAACGGATGAATTTTCTGCAAAAAACCCGCGAATCTTTCTTCGCTTCTTTGAATGTCTTGCCGGCCACCCTCGGCATTGCCTATATTCTCACTACCGGCGACCCGGTGGGAGGCGGCGGCATATATGCCAAGCTGCACGGATTGTTCGGTGTGCACGACCTTTGGGCCCTGGTCTCTATTCCGGCTTCCGCCGGAATAGATGAAACCGGCCGAAAAGATCTCTCCGAGATGCTGGAGCCGGTGGTCAAACGGTGGATCGAAAACCGGGCCCGCATCGTCAAGCAGGTCTTCGAAGAAACCATCGTCGGAGAGGTGATCCATCAGATGGAAGCCACTGCGGAAAAGTCCGGTCAACTGATCCACGCGACTGAAGAAGCGCTTGATCCTTTCAGCTGACTCGGCAGGGCATGTTTCCGGCGATTTTGTTCCTGGCCCTGAGAAACAAGAGCGATAACCGTACGTGACACTCTTTCCATAGATGCCGAACATTGACAGGCGAGGTGACAGGTGAATAACACTTTCGACGAGAAACTGCTCAAGGCCCGCGGCCAGATGCTGTACTACCGGGATTCCCTCTTGCGCATTCAGTCTGAGGCGGATGCAGCTTCTCGCTGGCGGCCTGCGCTCACCCTAAAAGCGGAATGTACCGCTGCCATCGACCTGCTGGACAAGATGACCGCGAGGCTGGACCGCAAACTGATCGTGACCTTGATCGGTCCCAGCGGCGCCGGAAAGTCGACCTTGTTAAACGCCCTGTCGGGCAATGACACGCTGTCCCGTACCGGCAATGACCGACCGACCACGCGGGAGGTTGTCGCTTTCTGCCGCTCGCGGGCGGATGCCGATATTCTGCTCAACGAATTTGGGACCGATAACCTAGCCGTGCTGCCCCAGCCGGGTGCCGAGGGCCTGGAGAGGGTCATCCTGGTCGACACGCCCGACATGGACAGCACGGAAAGTGAAGCGTTTCACCCCATTCTCGAGAAAATCATCGCCTTAACCGATGTACTGGTCTGCGTGCTGAACGCCGAAAATCCGAAGCGTCGGGATACGATCGTATTTCTGAAACGATTCGTCGACCTTTTCCCCGGCTCGGCGCTTTACGTCGTACTGAACCGTTGTGACCGTCTGCCGTTGGACGAATTGACCGAGACCATTCTTCCGGATCTCAGAGGGCACCTCGAATCCTCCTGGCGGCGATCAGTGGACAGCATATTTAGCACCAGCGCCCGCAGCCATCTCGGAGATCCCCGGTGGCCGGAGGGAGAAAAACCGCTCCACGACTACGACCAGTTTCTGCAGCTGCGGGACCTGATCTTCGGGAACCTGTCCCACAGCGGGCGTTTCGTCGATGTGCGTACCGAACGGGCAGAGCATCTGGTTGGTTTGGTTAGTCGATCGGCACGCCGCAGCGTTGCAGATGTGGCTGATGAGCTGTTGGAGGCCCGGAAGGACATCGTCGAGCTCGAACACCGGGCGACACTGGCAGCAACGACGACGCTCAGGGAGACCGGGGCCGAAATGCTGACCGGGATTCAGGCTATTTTTTACCAGAATCTTGCCGGCCGCTGGTGGGGTCCGATAGGTTGGCTCGTGGCTCTATGGGCCCGGTTTCTCATGGCCGGAGCCGGCGTTGTGGCCACACTGCGCTTCGGCAATCCCCTGGTGCAAATCTGGGGATTGCTTTCTTCTCTCGTGCGTTACCGGAAAACACGCCAGGCGGTTGAGGATGCCACGGCCGGCGGCGACATGGCCCCGGCGATACTCAGATATCGCAACACCATTCATCAAGGGTGGCCGGATATTGCTGCAAAGCTGATACGGGCGGGGTTCGACAGCCGGGTGCGCAGTACGGCGGCGGTGATGCCCGATGAAAAAGACCTGTTAAAAAGGCTGTCTGCCACTTGGAAATCGAAATTGGAAGCAGTGATGGAGCAGCGGGCCTCGGCGGTTTCGGGTTTTGTGCTGCAGCTGATTTTCAATTTGCCGACACTGGCCGTCATGGGACTCTTCACCTACCAGAGTGTAACCAGCTTTCTGCTGCAAAAAACCCTGCCGCCGGGATACTTCCTGCATGCCGGCGTCAGTATTCTCATGGTGTGGCTGCTCTCTTTTGTCCTGCTTCAGGTCATCGTGCGGTTCGCCAGCAGTCGCAACCTGCTCGACAGCGCCTTCAAACAGCTTGTCGGTGAAGTGGATTTCAGCGGTCTCGAACTGCTCAGCCGCTCGATTGTAAATGAGGTCGACGCTGTTTTTCGATTGGGCGAAGAGTAATCGACGACAAAATTATTGGCAGAATGATCACCCCATCTTTGGGTAATAGCCGCAGGCGTGATTTCTATCAATGGGTGCAACGTCAGAACGGAGAAATAGTCAGGAGGTCCAAGAGCGGAATATATGCTTCTTGATATAGCGTTCGGCCGCTCGGGGGGGCGCAACAATGACAGGAACACCAAGCAGAGCCATTGCTGGACCTGCTAACTCTCCCAGTCCACCAGTTTACGGATATTTGTGACATCGAAAGCGGCGGCTGCAACGATCATCTTTGCTGCATCGGCGCCGGCGTGCTCGGCTATGGCAGTCTTGATGATATCGTACAAGGGGCCAGCTTTCTGGATCTCCTTCAATTTTAGATAGAGACGCAAACCAGGCGTCTGGAATCCTACGGGGCTCTCAGTGACGCAGAATAGAACGGCCAATGGGTTTTCTTGAAGATTTTTCAGACTGCGGTTGTTGCCAAGTCCCAGAACGACCGACCCGTCTTCCATTAACCGTAGGCTGCCAAAGTAAGCTGCGTTAGGCTGTCCTTTTCTGTCGGCGGTGCCCAATACTCCGACCCTGCCGGGCTTGTTTACTATTTCAAACACCTCTTTATCGATTTCTGCCATGGTATCCTCTTAAAATAAAATTGAGTGAAAGTGTCACAAAGGTTATGGAGTGCCGATTTATTGCCCAGAGGGAGCATCGCGGAATGTACCAGCTCTCTGCCCGGTCCCTTGTGACCGCTCGCCGCAGAAACACTTGTTCGCAGCAAGTCGAAAATTAAGATACGATCTGGTTGAGTCAGCACGATCGGCCGCAGGGTTGCTTTTAGGCCAGGGAAGTCAACCGGTCGATGTTACTCTGGTGTCGAATTGAGTTGAACCATCGCATCGAATATGGGGAGCCTTTGTCGGGTAAACTCGCCAATCCATTTGTCGTAAATCTCAAAAATATTTTTTGAACGGCAAAGGTCAGATATCACCCGATCGGCCGCCAGACGAAAATCGGCATCGTTGCGTCGCACAGCAAGCGCAAAAGGCTCAAAGGAGAACACGGTCGATTTGATCGCAAAGGTTGTTGGGTCCTCCTCTTTCGAGGCCATACCGATGAGCACGATTTGATCAGAAGAAAAGGCGTCGATTTTCTTCTGACGCAGCGCATCGATACTTTCTTTTGCTGAATCGAATAAGACAACTTCCGCATTCGTTGATGTTTCTTGAATGAGTTTGTTCAATTCGGCTGCTGTGGTTGTACCTTTTACGACCCCGATTTTTGTTCCATCGAGACCGGAATCGAAGGCGCTGCTGTCCTTCCGGGTCATGAGCGACGCACCGGTGACAAATGTCAGCTGAGTGAAATCGACATGTTCGCTGCGGGATAGGGTCTTGGTGGTTGAACCGCATAATATGTCGATTTTCCTGTCCCTGAGAGCGTTAAAGCGTCCTTCGGCTGTCACGGGAACATACTCAACTTTGATATCCTTGCCGATTAGGGACCCGACCTCCGCTACAATTTTCTCGCAGATATCGATGGAATAACCCGCCGGACGGCCGTCTTTACCTAAAAATGACATGGGAGGTTCGGCTTCACGATAGCCGATTCTGATTTTTCCCGATTTTTTAATCTGTTGAAGGGTTCCCTCGGGTTCCTGCGCGGCTATCGGGCTTGCCAGACAAACAATAAACAATATGACGGCCAATTTGCCTCTCATGATCGTTTTCTCCTGAATTGTTAAGGGTTAAATGAGGAGGAAGGATCTCTGACCCCGAAAAAAACCTTAGATGAATTCCTTTTAAGAGTCAATATACGGCGATGGCATTTGTGGCACCAAGCCCAATCGAGTTTTTCAGGATTGCCCCTTTTTAGCATAACGGGCAAAAGACGTATAAACGACGATTGTTGACGGCGCTATCGGTCAAGCCCTGCGGCCGCTAACGGATTATCATTTAATCGATAGCGAACAGCCCGGTAAAAATATTGACAAAGTATTGCAAAAAATATACAATTATTGTATGAAAAAAGATATCGTTTATTCCATTCGAATGGCCAGTCTAGTCCGTGACACTCTTAAGCGTGCAGCGACTAAAGAGCGGCGGACGGTTGCATCCCTGCTGGACAAGATCATCCTTAATTATCTCGAAGAGCAACTCTATCTTTTACCGCATGAGATCGGTGATGACCGTCGTGCCCATCAAAGGAGCAAAATCACCCTTCCGGCCATGACGATCATGGAAAATGGTATCAAAAATTATTCATTTCCCTGTGTGATTACCGATATTGCCATGGGCGGCGTCAATATTACTTACCCCAAAGGATCAAAGGTCAAGGAAGTTTTACTGCGTGGTCAGGATGATTTCCGGCTATTGTTTAAACTTCCCGAAAATGGGGAGGAAATCGATTTCCATTGTGATGCCCGCCGTTTGGTGGACGAGGACAGAGAAATCCATGTCGGTGCAAAGATAAACGACCCGAATCCTAACGACCTGAGCAAGTTGAAAACCTACCTGAGCTAACCCCTCTGAATCCAGAAATTTCAGTAGGCCGCAAGCGAGATCATGGCCAATTTTTCTTTCCATCGAGAAAATGGCCTGGTTTATTATGGCTTCCAGTCCATCATCGCTGTGGCGCGACCTCCGGACGCATTCGGCAATCCGGGTGCAGCAATCGTTGCGGAACGGTGAGAATGAGACAGCCGGAGGTAGACTGTGGGTCAGATGGTCTCAGACATTCAATTCCCAAACATGGCCCCGGTAGGGCCCAGGTGGCAGGAGTAGCAGCCAAACCCGGTTCGGGTCACCAGGCTGAAGGGTTTCAGACCTAAAGACTCGGCCATCATTGGCACGAGGCGGTTCAACTTCAACCGGGTCGTTTCGGGGTGTTTTTCGAACTCGGGTCCAAGAAGCAATTCCCCGCTGAGTTTGGGGAGATGGGCCGTGGGCATTTTAAAGTTTTCGGTGATCTGTCCAATACCATGACACAGGCCACAGTCCACATTGGCAAAACGCTCCGGACGCCAATCGCCGAAAAGCTCGGCAGCACGCGGCAGGATCACGTTTTTCATATGGTATTTTCGTTGAGGCTGGTTCATTTCGGGCCAGGTCAACTTTTTCCCATCGGTTCCCATTGGTCCCACCCCTTTCGGGTAGCAACCCCAAAAGACCAGCGTGACGGAAACCATTAAGGTAAAGAGGATGACATGGCTACGGTAACCTAAAAGAATGCCCTTTTTCATTTACATAAGCACCTTTCATATAAGTAGAAAAAAGCTGGCATCAAAATATTATTTCCTTCAGTTTCCTTAGCATTATTGCCTTCTTAAAAAAGTGATGATTTCCTCGACGATCCGGTGCGCGCCCTCACCGAACAGCATGGTCATATGGTTGCCGGGGACTTCCACATAGTGCCCATTTTCCACTGCATTGACTGTCTCCATCGCCTGTTCGAAGGGCAAGACCGGGGGCGCACCTTGCGGCCCAAAGGAACCCAACGCATTGAACAACATCATCGGCTGGCTGACGGCCGCGAGGTGCATGGCCCAATCTTCATCAAGGGCTTTTTCCACCGCTTCGATGATCGCTTCGGGGCGAGAGCGCGGTTTAACCGTCCCATCGGCAAGGATGTCGACGTCTGCTCGATAGAAATTTTCGATAGCCGGGTCCCACCATCCCCGGTAGAAAGGCATCTGTTTCATGGCTGCGATGTATGCATCCCAAGACGGCAGCACCTTGCCCAATCGGTCAACGGACGGTTTGATCAACTCCCGTACTTGCGGGTGCATCGAGCCGGCGGCATCGATCACCACCAATTTACTGACCCGACCAGGATAGCGGGCCGCCATATAAAGGCTCAGCAACCCCCCAAACGAATGGCCGCCAAGCACGACACGCTCAAGTTCCAGTCCATTCAGCAATCCAACGATGTCTGCGGCATGATCGGCCATACTGTAACCGTTGTTGGGTTTGTCACTCAAACCACGTCCGCGCAGATCAACGGCCAACACCCGCAGCGCTGGACTCAGCCCATAAGCAACGAGACCGTCAAATGAATGAGCGTTGGCCGTCAAGCCCGGCATGAGCACTAAAGGGCCGTTTTCGCCGGCGTGATCCAGATAGTGCAATTGAATTGAGTTTGCCAGCAGCCATCGGTCCATTGTCTATCTCCTCTGCCATAAGTCATTGACTACCGAAGACTTTTTTAAGCGAATCGGTTCCCCGGGCGGCGGGGTCTTGCCTGATCTTTTTTTCTTCTTCAGCCAACATCAGGTATAGTCCGTCCAACGCTTTGGCGGTTACATATTGATCCAAATCGAAATTCATCTGGTCGCCAAAGGGGATGGTTTTTATCCTGGCATCGAGAGCCTGATAATCTCTGGTGGTGCCGACTTCGGACATCGCCTGGTGCGTAATCGGCTCGAAAATTTCTTGCAGCCTATCCGAGGTTTTATCCTTGAAATATAAGGTGGCGGCGTTGTCCGGACCATCAAGAATCTTGCCGGCATCGGTGAACGTCATCTGCTTGATCGCATCCCAGAAAATTGTCTTCGCTTCAGGGGCTGCCTGCTCGGCAGCCCGGTTCATGCTCAATTCGAATTCATCGACCTTGTTGCCAAAACCGGTCGCGCGGAGAAGTTTTTCAAACTTTTGTACGCTTTCAGGAAGTGGAATTTTAATCAGAGGATTTTTAAAGTACCCATCAGATTTTGAAACCTCTTTTACGGCAGTACTCGTACCAATTTCAAGGGCTTCCTTGAGGCCCTTGACGATTTCATCGTTTGTGAGGCCCTTTTCTCCTCCCACGGCCTTCATCGTTTTCTTGACGAAGTCCTGAAAACCGGCATGAGTCTGCTCGACGATATTGAAAATCAAAAATATACTAAGCATTGATATCCACAATCTATAGGTCATGATGCCCTTCCCTTCGGTAGACATGTAGATGGCTTTTAAAAAAATCGAATGATTCGAAAATAATCCTTAGGATTACCCTCCGCACCCCTCAAGGTAACCTGATATCGTATCCAGCGTTTTGCAGTGTTTCCGTGATTTCCTTGACATGCGCCGGCCCGCGGGTTTCCAGTTCCAGGTCCACATGGGTGACGTATAGGGGAATGCCCCTCACGTTGCGGTCGTGATAGATGTGGAGGACGTTGGCTTTGGTGCCGGCGACCAGTGCCAGCAAGCGGGACAGGGAGCCTGGAATATCGGCCATCCGAATACCGACCCGCATGACGCGTCCGTGCAGGGTCAGTCCCTGGCTGATAATCCGTCCCAGGAGCGGACTGTCGACATTGCCGCCGCTGATGACGAGGACCGTTTTACCCTCCCGAGGGAGCTTGACCGACCCGTTCATCAACGCCGCCAAAGGGGCGGCTCCGGCGCCCTCGGCCAGAATTTTTTCGCGTTCCAGCAACAGCAGGATGGCCGCCGCGATCTGCTCCTCATCCGCCATGACGATTTCATCGACGCCTTTCTGAATGATGTCGAAAGTCAGTCGGCCGATCTTTTTGACACTGATACCGTCGGCAATCGACGACCGGCCCTCGACCGGAGTGACCCGTCCCGTCATAAATGATTCGTAGGCCGACGGGCAGGCCGCCGCCTGTACGCCGACAACCCGGGTTTCAGGAGACAGGTTCATGGCCGCTGACACGATACCGGATATCAGACCACCGCCGCCGACGGGAACGAGAACCAGATCCGGACGCTCCAGTGCATCGAATATTTCGAGGCCGGTGGTCCCCTGTCCGATGATGATGTCTTCATCGTCAAAGGGGTGGACAAGCATTTTCCCTTTACGGGCCAGCCTCTGGGCCTCCTCGAGGCACTCTCCGATACTCTGACCGTAGGTGACCACCTCGGCACCGTACATGCGGGTGGCTTCCTCTTTGGTGATCGAAACCCACTCGGGCATGACAATGGTCGCCGCAATCCCGAGTTGTTTAGCCGCTAGGGCCAGACCTTGGGCGTGGTTGCCGGCCGATGCGGCGACCACGCCGCCGGGGCCGATGTCCGCCGAACATTTCAGCAGTTTGTTAGCGGCACCCCGGATTTTGAATGAACCAGTTTTCTGAAGGTTTTCCAATTTGAGATACACATCGCCGCCGAACATGCGGCTGATGACCGGGGAATGGACCAGGGGCGTTTGGACGATCCAGTGTCGAACCCGTTCCGCGGCCTGCCTGAGAGTTTTCAGGGAAATCATGTGACACTCCATGGGGTGAAAGATGAGACGCGCTGTTCACCACCATACTGGGGGCATGTGGACGTGGATGTCAAGCTCAGTGGTCTGAATACATATGGAATGGCTTGGGACCGATCTTGCCGGTTGATATTTGTTTGTTAATCTCTTATGAAATAAAAAGCGATCTCCCCAATACGGACTGGCGCTCCAATACCGATTGTCTCCTGAAACCCTTCCGGCGGCCATTCGATCGATTGATGACCGAACGGAGACGTCTCCTTATGAACAGGTCAATCCTGACTGGCGTCAGCCTGTAAATGGTCTTTGTTCCCGTCGTGCGGGATTCACCGCTGGATTCCGGCTGCAAACCTCTGGGTGGCCGCTCCGCCCGGTGGAATCCATTCTTGTGATAGAGCTGGACACCCTATGCCCCCTCCATCCGTTAACGGATGGGGATGAACTGTGAGGTGACTCAATGCCGTTTACTCTTCCTGAATCTCGACCCCCGGACTTCGACAGACCGAGCATGGCCAATGCCCCTGAAGTCAAATTCGAACCGGTGGAGACCGCCGGCGTTGCCCCCAATAAATATCACGGGACCTCTGTTTACCCGGAGTATTTTCATCTGAATAAAGGCGACTGGCGCCTGGTAGAAGAATCCCGCATGGACTGTGTCGTTGTTCGAGGTACAGATGATCAGCTACGGGTGACCGAGTTCAGAAACCTCAAGGTCGGCGATCTCGTGGCTGTGGGAAGGCGGGAAAACGGTGAGGACGGCATCTACGTCCATACCGACGCTTTCGATTTCCCCGAATACGTGAAAGAGAAATTTGCCTTCCGATCGCATTTGACCCGGGAAACCTCTTTTTCCATCGATTATGATGAACTCTACGACTTGCTGAAGTTCGAGAAGAGTAACGGATTTATCCTGTGGGTTCTGGGTCCGGCGGTGGTGTTCGACCACGACTCAAGGCAGGCTTTCGCAGCGCTCACAGAGGCCGGATTCGTGCACGGGTTGATGGCCGGCAACGCCCTTGCCACTCATGATCTCGAAGGGGCCCTGTTCGGAACGGCCCTCGGACAGGAACTCTACGCCAAGCGGTCCGTGACCATGGGGCACTATATGCATCTGGATGCGCTGAACACGATCCGCCGGATCGGATCAATTCGTGAGGCCATCGGCCTGGGGCGCATCACGAACGGCATCATGCATGCCGTCATCCGCAAGGATATCCCGTATGTTCTGGCCGGATCCATCCGTGACGACGGGCCCATGCCCGGAGTGGTCGCCGATGTTTACCAGGCGCAGGATGCCATGCGGCAGTTGACCCGGCGGGCGACGACGATCGTCTGCCTGGCCACACAGCTGCATGCCATCGCCACCGGCAACATGACGCCGTCGTATACAGTGACAAACGCCGGCCGGGTTCGGCCAGTGTACTTTTACTCGGTGGATATGTCCGAATTTGCCGTCAGCAAGCTGGCGGATCGGGGGTCCCTGACGGCCCGATCCATCTTGACCAATGTCCAGGATTTCGTTGTCACCGTTGCCCGGGGGCTGACCGACCGCTGCGGGTAAGGGCCGGTCAATCCAGTGGTCTGAAGCACATTGGACGTTGCCATACTGTGAGCCGATACGCTCGGCTTTACGAGGGACATCCGTCCCCCGCTTATGGCTGTCGATGCCAAGGCGGCTGGTTCTCAGCTGCAATCAACGCGGCGGTTTTTCTCCTGCCGGGCGGATCTGTGTTCCGGCGCGTCCTCTGAGCGCGGCATCGATCTCTTCTATCGAACAGATGACGGCCCGCTTTCTCTTCTTTTCGACAAAATGAAGGGCCGCCTCGATTTTAGGGCCCATCGATCCCGCCGGGAAAGCCCCCTCCATGAGGTACTTTCGCGCTTTCCTTGGTGACAGTTCATCGAGAGGAACTTCGTCCGGCCGGCCGAAGTTCAGCGAAGCGCCTTTAACGTCGGTGGCGATCATGAAAGTGTCCACCCCGACTTCTTCAGCCAGCCTTACGCTGGCCAGATCCTTATCGATGACCGCATCCACTCCGCAAAAGGTCCGGCCTTCGCGGATGACGGGAATACCGCCCCCCCCGCAACAGATGACGATAAACCCCATCTCGATCAGTTTTTTGATCTCCCGTTTTTCGACGATGGTCACCGGTTTGGGCGAGACCACCACACGGCGCCACCCTTTGGATGTCTGGAGGGTGGGGTAGGGCATCTCGGCTGCGCGTTGTGGTGAAAGAACCGGGCCGATCGGTTTTGTGGGTGCCTGAAAGGCCGGATCATTTTCGTCCACGACAACGTAGCTGATGAGACTCACCAGGGGCTTCTGGTGGATTCCCAATGCCATGAGTTCACTGTCGAGGGTCGATTCGATCATATAACCGATCTGGCCCTGAGTCTGCGCCACCAGGATCTCGAGTGGGTTGCGGGGAACGGCCGTGCAACTTTCCTGCTGCAGCAGCAGGTTGCCGACCTGCGGTCCATTGCCATGGGTGATGATGATCCTGTGATTTCGACTGATTTTAGCCAACTGGCGGATCGGAACCCTCAAGTTTTCAAATTGTTCTTCAATGGTTCCGGTCTGCCCTTTGCGGATCAAGGCGTTGCCGCCCAAAGCCACCAGAAGGGTTTCTTTTTTTGGCGTGGGTTTCATTCAGGTCCACTTCATTTTTTCGAGCAGTACGTTTTCGAGTGTCGGTTCTCCGTGATCCCGGTATTCGTACTGGACGCGAAGTGTCGGTTGGCTGATGTTAAGGACCAGCGGGAGGTGGATCGGCGTTGCAAATAGAACCAGATCACTATCGCTTGCGGCGATAGTTTTCTCCAGATCTTTGATCTGGTCCGGCCCATACCCCATGGCCGGCAATACGGCACCGATGTGGGGGTGATTATCGTAAACGGTTTTAAGGGATCCGGCGGCAAAAGGGCGCGGATCGACAATGTTTCCAGCGCCATGCTTTTGAGCGGCAATGAAGCCGGCCCCGAAAGACATACCTCCGTGGGTCAATGTCGGGCCGTCCTCGACCACGAGTACGCGTTTGCCGGTAATCCATTCCGGCTGGCTCACCAGCACCGATGATTCGGCCTTCACAATTACTGCTTTCGGGGCATATCGGCGGATATTATCATGGACCTGTGCGACCTTGTCAGCCGGCGCCGTATCGACCTTGTTGATAACGGCGATGTCTGCCATCAGCATGTTTGTTTCGCCCGGGTAATACAGGCGTTCGTGTCCGGCTCGATGGGGGTCGAACAGCACGATGTGCACGTCCGGGCAGTAAAAGGGCGTATCGTTGTTGCCCCCGTCCCAGACAATGACGTCTGCTTCTTTTTTGGCTGATTTAAGAATTTTTCCGTAGTCGATGCCGGCGTAAACGACAATTCCCATGTCCACGAGCGGCTCGTATTCCTCGCGTTCCTCTATGGTGCAGTGATGCTTCTCGAAGTCCGCGTACTCCGAAAACCGCTGGGTTTCCTGCAGGCGCAGGTCTCCATAGGGCATCGGGTGTCGCACGGCAACAACGCGCTTACCCCTTTTTCTGGCAATTTCGCAGACCTTGCGGGTTGTCTGTGATTTGCCGCAACCGGTCCTGACCGCACAGACCGCAATTACTGGCTTGCTGGCTTTCAGCATGGTGTAGGTGGCGCCGATCAGGGTGAAGTCCGCACCACCGGCCATTACCATTGACGCTTTGTGCATGACATCTGTGTGGAGGACGTCACTGTAGGAGAAGGCCACTAGGTCGACCTTGTGGTCCTTTATGAGTTCGGGCAGTCGCTCCTCCGCATGAATGGGTATGCCGAGGGGATACATTCTTCCCGCCAGCTCAGGTGGATATAGCCGACCTTCGATATTAGGGATTTGGGCGGCAGTGAAGGCAATGACCTCGTACCGGGGGTTGTCCTTGAAATAGACATTGAAATTGTGGAAATCCCGCCCGGCAGCTCCCATGATGATGACTTTTTCTATCATCTGAATATTCCGTTTTGAGTGTCAGAAACAGAAGAGGTGACGGTTTTAATTGCTTGACAGGTTGCCTTAGAACTGCTGATAATTCGATTCTTGGAATCCATTATTTAGCGGTATGTCCGTCCACCGATAGGCTGCGAGCGGAGATTCCGCCCATTGACGGCTGGGCGATGCTTATGACTCATCCGTCGTCCATCATGGAAATTCCGCACGCCCCTGCACGATGTATAGGTTCAACAGGAATACCCAATTCATAGCATAACGCACAGCATCCAGAGTGTAAAGGACTTAGGAAGAGGAGCGAGTATGCGAAAACTTCTGCGGCAACGACTGACCCAAAAAGAGTTTTCTATCGGCACTATCATCAGCACGCCATCGTCGGAGATTGCTGAGATACTGTCGCTGAGCGGTTTTGACTGGCTGTTTATCGATATGGAGCACGGTGCCTTCGGTAGCATGGCCCTGCAGCGTATCTTACAGTCCGTGGCGGGAAGAGTGCCCTGCCTGGTCCGGGTGCCGTCGCTTGATGAGGCCTGGATCAAGAAAGGTTTGGATTGCGGGGCGGACGGTATCATCGTACCTCACATCTGTTCGGCGGCTGAGGCCGAAAGGGCGGTAGCATATTGCAAATACCCACCGGAAGGCAGCCGCAGTGTCGGGTTGGCCAGGGCGCAGGGTTACGGCACTTCGTTTGCTGACTATCTTGATCGAGCCAATGACGAGGTGTCGGTGGTATTGCAGATAGAACACATCGATGCCGTATCGCAAATTGAAGAGATCACCCGAGTGGCGGGGATCGACTGCCTTTTCATCGGCCCCTATGATCTTTCGGCCAGTATGGGGTTGACCGGGCGGATTCAGGACGCCAAGGTCGTTGAAGCCATGGAAACCGTTCACCGGTGCGCCTCCGCAGCGGGGGTGCCGCTGGGTATTTTTGTCGCCACCGTTGAAGAAGCGTCGGGCCCGGTTAAGGCCGGTTATACGCTCATAGCGGTGGGCGTCGATTTAATGCTTCTGTCCGGGGCAGCAAAGCGGATTGTCGATACACTGCGGGAGTAAATCGTTTTGATCCCATTTAATGCAGAAGCAATTCTATAATCATTCCATTATGAGGAGAGGTAATCTATGATGACGGAGTTTAAGCCCGACGTGCTGGGCAAACCAGGGGTCAATCTCGGAGATGTGGATCCGGTAGCGGCGATCAAAAAGATGGAAGACGAATTGACCGAGATGGCGCGGTCGCTGCGCCAGATTCGCGGGGATTATGTGTCAGGGATTGTCACGGAGGAAGAGTTCGTCAAGATTGAGACACAATTCATGGATAAACTTTCCGAGCAACGCAATACGCTTCAATTGCTGCGCAGTGCTGCAGGGAAGAAGCCGCAGCAGTGATGGGCAGCCGGAATTTTTTGTCAGCCTGAAAGGAGATCAGCGACATGCTAGAAGGCAAGGTCACCGTGATTACCGGAGCCAGCAAAGGGATCGGGCGGGCGACAGCCCTCAGACTGGCCCGCGATGGTGTCGAACTGGTCATAGGGGCCACCAGCGAGGCTCTGTTGGAGTCGGTCGCCGGAGAGATCGAAGCGGCAGGCGCTCAGGTCGTGGCCCGTCCTTGCGATGTGGCATCGCAGTCCGAATGTAGAGCGCTCGTTGAAGCGGGAATAGACAAATTCGGAAAGGTCGATGTGCTCATAAACAATGCCGGGATCGGTTTTTCGGGTAACGTCATCGATCTGCCACCCGGGGATGCGGAAAGAATGGTGCGGGTCAATCTTCTCGGTGTTTATTACATGACCCAAGCGGTACTGCCGGCGATGATTTCCGGCAATGGCGGAGATATCGTTAATATTGGTTCGGTTGCCGGTTTAAAATATTCCCCTGGATTTGCCCTCTACTCGGCGACTAAATTTGCCGTCCGTGCATTTAGCGAGGGATTGCGTAACGAAGTGCAACAGCACCATATACGCGTGACCACGGTGCATCCAGGGATGGTCGCCACAAATTTTTTCGATACTTTTTCCAAAGGCGGCATCCGCCCGCCGACCGGAAAGGGTGATATATTAAGACCCGAGGATATTGCCGAGAGCATCCACTTCGTTTTGACCCGGCCGCGTTCGGTGGCGTTAAACGAGCTTACGGTGAGACCCTACTGGCAGGAGCGATAGACGGCGGGGATTTGTACCCCAGCACCCGGTCGCTGACGTTCGAAAACGCCCTTTTATGAAGGCTGTCCACCGTTTTTGAACGCATTGTCGAGGTCGGTCTGGAAGCCGAAGGCGAGTGAATTTGTCTGGTTCGCCATGCCGACTACGGCCAGCAACTCCGACAGCATCTCTTCTGTCAGGCCCTTGTTTCTGGCGGCAGCCGTGTGGCTGTTGACGCAGTACTGGCAGCCATTGGTAGCGCTTACGGCAATATAGATCATTTCTTTTGTCAGGGGGTCGAGGGCCCCCGCGGCCATGACTGATTTGACTCCCTCCCACGTTCTTTTCAACAGTTGCGGCTGTACCGCCAATGTCTTCCAGAAGTTGTTGATCCAGTCCACTTTTCGCGTGGCCATGATGTCGTCGTAGACCTGGCGGACGGCAGGACTCGCCTCTTTGTACTCGATCATCTTAACGGTCGGCATGTTGTTCCCCTTAATTTATTTGAATGGCTGGTGTGTCTATTATCAAACCACAACCCGTGAAGGCAGGAGTGATCCGTTTCGACAGTGGGTCCTGCCCGATTTTCGCACTGAAGCCATTGATGTGACTTGTCGCTCCGAGAACAACAAAGACTTTCCAGGGCAATATCTATATCGGTTCCCGCTCGATGATTCCGGTAAGGCATCCCACGGCACCGGCCGCTTTAGCCAGTTCACTGATGTCGACCGTGAGGCAGGTGATGCCGATACTTTCGTAGAACGATTGGGTGAGCGGATTTCCGGCCGGCATGACGATCTTGCGCGGTGAGATGGTAACGAAATTGAGTGCAAATCCACGAGTGGCTTCATCAATGTCCGGGATAAACCGAACCTCGTACCCGCATTCCCGCAACGCTTCCACGGCGGAATATGCCAGCCTCTCGGGCCAGGCCAGCGCCAGACCGCGATCGACGAATCTGAGCATTCCCATCAAATGCATGCTGCCGCAGGGCAGGTCCACCTCGATCACCCGGACACCCATTTCGTTCAACAGGCCGGTCACCTGAGAGGCGCCTTCAGCATTGGTTCGCAGTCCGCGGCCGAGCATGACCATTGACGGAGACATCCAGGCGGCATCCGCACCCTCAAACGTTCCCTGGCCCCTGATGGATTTCAAAATGGGAATACCGAGGTCGGCCAGACGCCGGGCGACCCACCTTTCCTCACCGGCACGCACTGTGGATGCCGGTCGGGCGAGGATAGCCCCTTCGGGTGTCATGAAGAGCAAGTCGGCCACAAACATTTGATTCGGAGACGCCAACCCCATGGGGCCGACTTCATATACAGTGACCCCGGCCCGGGTGAAGGTCTCGACCATGATATCGTGTTGGGATCGAGCTTTTTCCCCATCCAATTTAGCCAGCATCTGAATGGTGTCGGGGTCTTGTGCTGTTGCCAGCTCCGGCCCGGGGCGATGAACCATAACGGATTTTAACGCTGCCCACTCATTCGCCTGGCCGAAATTCCCCCAAACAGTGCCGATTTCATCCAGCAATGGCATCTGGCGCGGTGACCATCCTTTCCCGCCATAAGCGGAGGCGCTGTAAAGACGGTTTGGGTCCATATGACGTTTCTCCCTATTCTCGCTTGTCCGATCGACGCCATTGCTCCAGTGCTCCGAACTTTAAGGGCAAATTGTAGGCCGAGGATATGCGATGTGGTTTCAATTGTGGATATCATTTGTACGACTTAAAAAATGTCAAAAGGTAAGCAAGGTGTCAAGGAGGCAAAAAGTCCAACCGCAAAAGGAGTTTATCTTTTGGATACATGGATCTCGTTTTGGCTTTTCTAATGATTATTCTTTCGTTTGTCCTTACACTATCCGATGCTCCGCAAGCTGTATACCGAAATGAATAGCGGCAGCCTTTTACCTAGTAATATGGAGCGGGTTTTTCAGCGAATGTCAATGAATTATATCCTTAGCGACCTGCGGTGTTATCATTGTGATAAAAGTGCAGTTGCAGCAAGCTGCATGCCATACTGAACGATAAATGATCGCTCAAGGCATGCGCGACACCCTATCCGGAAGCCGAATAGGGCTTCCAAAAGGAGAAAAATCGATGAAAAAGACAATAATTTGGACCCTGTTTTATCCAATTGTCGTCCTCCTAAGTTGCCAGTCGGCGCCGCCGATTCAAACCGTGGAGTCTGTGGATCTCGAACGCTTCATGGGCGACTGGTATGTTATTGCGAATATTCCCACGTTTATCGAAGAAGACGCTTACAACGCCGTCGAATCTTACCGTTTAGATGACAACGGCAATGTACTGACGACCTTTACATTCAATAAAGGAGGCTTCGACGGTCCCTTGAAAAAATACACGCCCAAGGGGTTCATAAGAGACGATCAATCCAATGCCGTTTGGGCAATGCAGTTTTTCTGGCCGATAAAAATGGAATACCGGATTATATTTCTGACCGCAGATTACGAACAAACAGTCATTGGCCGAACGAAAAGGGATTATGTTTGGATAATGGCCCGCAAACCGGCCATCTCAGATGCAGATTACGAAAGAATATTACAGTTTATCGAAAAACGGGGATACGACATCAGCAAGGTGCAAAAGGTGCCGCAACTCCCCGGCAAGCCATGATAGGGAAGCAGGAGCACGTAGCCGGCTCGCGGAAGACAGTTGCGCTTGACGATACATCCTTAAGATCTTCCTCAGAATACTGGTTTAGTGCACCTAAATACCGTTTTCCCGTCGTAATTTGCCTTGTGTTTCCGGCACTCGTGATGTTTTTCAACACCGGTGTATGAAACTGCGGCCCGTGACGCCACCGAGGGTTGGGGCAGATGACCCATGACACAATGATAGGCTGAATTTGACATTTGCGGCCGATAAAGTACAATTGACCAAGTTTTTCTGATCGTTTATGGCGGAACATTGTTGCAAGAACTGCCGACTGAATCGAACGCAAAAAGCCTTTTCCCTCCAAGGAGGTCCTATGAAAACGTTGACGAAATTCTTGCCCCTGCTTCTTCTCGGTCTCATCTTACTTTTCGGTTGTGCCCCGCAAACACGGGTCAACTTGATTTACAAACCAGCGGGGGCCAAGGTGTCTCCCTGTCAAAAGAGTCTGGCGATTGTCTCCTTCACCGACCAGCGCGCAAACCAACCCGTCGGGGAAACCTTGAAAGGCATACCGATACGGGCCAATGACTCCGTTGCCAACTGGGTATCGAGGGCCTTTTATGACGATCTCCAACGCAGCGGCTGCAGGGTCGAATATCATGACACCGGTTCGAGGTTCGACACCGACTTGACACTGACCGGCGTTATCAAGGAATTGAAGGTCGTTCAGATGTCCCATACCGAATATGACGGTCGACTGCGGCTCGATGTCGTCGTCCACAGCAACGGGAACCAGGTGTTCAAAAAGGAGTATGTCAGCGCTCTCACCAAAAAAACCATGCCGTCCTCCGATGTTCCCCAGGAGGTTCTGACCGAACTGCTGCAAGGATTGATCAAGGAGGCCCTGTACGACCTGGGTGTCCAGCTGAAATAGCCGCCCTTTTCAACAATTTTCCTTGCCCGCTGATAAGCTCTAAAAGCCTTTAGGACCGCTAAAGTATCCGGTGGATGTGCCGATAATGTGGCAGGACCCATGTCATATGCACCGGTTGGGCCTCCCGTTTGTTCATTGACCCCGAAATGGGTCAAGGTGGACATCGACCGCGGCAGGGGATACTGCGGAGGTGAGACGATCACGCCGGTGTAGCCTGGAGAGGAGCTTAGTGCATGGCGAAACATGTAAAGCGCGGACCGGCGCCGACGGTCGGTATCGTGCAGCAGAAGATTTTCGGTCTGCCTGTCGATACGGGGATCATTTTCAGTAATTACAGAGGGGTATACAAGAAAAGCGTCGAAAAACGCCAGCGGGAATTCATTGTCAAACTGTCATTTTTGAAGCCGTTTCTCGAAGGCGACGAAAAGATCCTGCTGATCACCACCGGGCACTCGCCGCCGACGATTCTTGAGAGAATGGGATTCGGATGGCTCTTCGTGTACCTTAAAAGATCGCTGCTGGTTTTTACGACGCGGCGGATCTTTCATGTCCCGACGACACCGATCTATCGGTACCGCACCTCCATCGCCCAGATACCCTACGACGGCTGCCAATCGTTGACAATGAGGGGGCGATCGCTCATGGTCGCCTATCCCAACACGAAGGCCGTCGATACGTTTTTCGGCATGGCCGTAAGGGAGAAAAGGAAGATCAGGGAGATATTGAGAAACATTCCGGTCCCGGGCGAACAAATGTCATCGCCCGGCAGGGTCCATCTCTGCCCCCGATGTGCGTCACCCCTGTCTTCTCTGTCGCACCCCTTCTGTCACCATTGCCAGTTGAAGTTCAAGTCAAAGACTATGGCGACCCTGTTGGCGCTGTTTTTGCCGGGAGGGGGGTACATTTATGTCCGGCAGCCCTTCCTGGGCGTCATGGCTGCTTTGCTTGAGGTTCTGCTGTTTGTGGGCATCGGCATCATGCTGAAGGACCTGATCGGCGGAATCGACTCGGATGCGGCTCTGCTGGCGGGTGCCACCACCCTCTTCATCCTCGGAAAGATCTTCGGAATCGTCCATGCGCGTGTCTTCACGCGCGAATTTATACCCTGCCGAAAGAACATCTCCTTCCAGTCACTGGACATGCAGGCCGCATGAGCGACCGATTTTGACGGTATCTGCGGCCTCAGCCGGCAATGGATGCCGCAGCCGTCTAGCAGAACCGATCAACGATTCCAAGAAAACAGGGCCGCACCAAGCGACAGAAAACCCAATGTCATCAATACCAAAACGGTCATTTCCGGCACTACGTCGAGCAGGCCGGCCCCATCGTTCATGATCTTTCGCACTGCCTGCAGCAGATGGGTCAGGGGAAATATTTCTGCAATCGCTTTCACCCACGAGGGGGCGCCCTCGAGGGAGAACCAGACTTCGGATAGAAACATCATCGGCCAGGAAATGAAATTCAAGATTCCGGTGGCGAACTCCTCGCTGGTTCCCCGTGAAGCCAAAACCAGGCCCAGTGACGTCAAACTTAGACTGCCGAGGAGAAAAATCAACGCCAGATGGGTGTAAGAGCCCTCCACATGAAAGGAGAAAATCAGGTCGCAGCCGATCCACACCACCGTTATGGTGAACATCAGCAGGAAGATGCGGGAAAGCATCTGGGCACTCAGGTACTCCAGGGCCGTCAAGGGAGTTGCCTTGAGCCGCTTCAAAACCCCGTTTTTGCGATAGCGGACAACGACGTAACCCACACCCCACAGGGCGCTGAACATCATGTTCATGGCCAGAATTCCCGGAAACAACCAGTCGATGTAGCGGACCTGCCGGCCGGAGACTTCATGCCTTTGGGCCGGCAGATTCACCTCGGTCGGAATCAAGCTGCTCCTGAAAATTTTTTCCAGGATGTATCCTTTTGGTGACGTTTCGTTGATCCAGTATTTATAGGGCGGTGGTCCGGTCTGGACCAGGAAATCGACCTTATGGTTACGGAGCTTTCGAAAGCCATCGTCGGCATTGGCGAACCCGATGAACTGGACATACTCGGTGCGACTGAAATTTTCCGGGATGTCCAGGTTGTGCGCGGATACATTTTCGGTTTCAACCGGAAAGACACCGACCTTGAATTCCGTATGCCGATCGCCGCTAAAAATAATGCCGAAACCGGCCACGATCAGAAAAGGGAACAGGAAGTTCCAACCGAATGCGGCTCGGTCACGGAAAAACTCCCGGTTTCGAGCGATGAAAATTGTCCACAACCTTTTGACATTCATAGCTATTCCCTTAAATGGCGACCGGTCAATTTCAGGAATACGTCTTCCAGGTTCGGAGAACGAACGGTCATATCCTTCAAACTGACGTTATGGCCGACGAGTTCGCCCACACACCGGTTGAGATCGTCCGTCATGATTTCGACCCAGCCCTGATGGACATGATGCGGGTCGGTCAACGGCCAGGGGAGCGACTCGATACTTCTTAGGGGCAGCGCCACAGTGACACCGCCGCAGTGGTGTTTGATGAGTTCCCGCGGCGTGCCCTGGGCGATCACGTGGCCGTAATCCATGATAGCGATCTCGTCGCACAAATACTGGGCTTCCTCCATGTTGTGGGTCGTCAGAACAAGGGTCCGCCCCTCGGCTTTTATCATCTCGACAATATCCCACAGATTGCGCCTGGCTTGGGGATCGAGACCGGTGGACGGTTCATCCAGAAATACGAGATCGGGCCGATTGATCAACGCCAGGGCCAGCATGAACCGCTGCCGCTGTCCGCCGGAAATGCGGTCGTTGTATTGATGCAGAAAATCTTTTAACTGGCACATATCGATCAGGTTCTGGATTTCGGCGGTATCCGGGTAGAGGCTTTTAAAAGTCTGCAAGGTTTCGTATACCGTCAGAAAAGACAGCAGCGCGGTTTGCTGAAAAAGGATGCCGATTTTATCCCGGTACGAGTCGGTGCGCGGCTGACCGCGGTAAAGGATATCACCTGAGGTCGGAGCGATGATACCTTCGACCACCTCGATAGTGGTCGTTTTGCCGGCACCGTTCGGTCCCAGCAGGCCCAGGCATGTCCCCTGTTCAATGCTGAAGGAAACGCCGTCGACCGCTGTGAAACGGCCGTATTTCTTCACCAGATTATTGACTTCGAGAAGGATCGTCATTTTGTTTTCGGTCTTGTTGTCCACATAACGGTCTGTCCGGCCTGCAGCCGAAAGATTCCGAATAAGATAAGCATTCCCATGGGTTTATCAAATCGGATTTGCCTTGACATACCCGGCGGCGGGATTTAGGTTTCAGCGGGTTTTCGGTTGTCCGGCGACAAGGGTAAACTAAGGCTGGCCGCCCTCGGCCGATCAGCTGGTACCGTAGGAAAAGTGCTTATGCAACAATAATCACCATTTGCCCCGGATAGCCTTGGGATGGAAACCCATAATAGGCAGCTCTGGAAAGATTTCAAACCTTAACAGCGTTCAGTGACCGGTTGGTTGTCCAAGCTAACGGGATTCCATTAACCGTTTCGAACGGGTCACCATCCATTCCTTCTGGGTATGGCCG
Source organism: uncultured delta proteobacterium (assembly GCA_963792945.1). Lineage (GTDB taxonomy): Bacteria > Desulfobacterota > Desulfobacteria > Desulfobacterales > SG8-13 > JARFQH01. Next base: position 22,294 of record CAWBYM010000020.1, read on the forward strand.
AGGTCGTTGAATTTGAGGGAAACATGCCTGTCATCGTATCGATAGTGGGTAAATCAGGGAGCGGAAAAACGACACTGATTGAGAAGCTGCTTCCCGAGCTGAAGAATCGCGGATATCGCATCGGTACCATAAAACATGCGGCCCATGAAGTGGATATGGACAGAGAGGGCAAAGACAGCTGGCGCCACAGGAAGGCCGGGGCCGATACGGTTCTCGTCGTTTCACCCCAAACCATCGCGATTATCAAAACACCGGCCGACCGGAAGCCCATCGATTTCGAAAAGTATTTCGACGACGTTGACCTGGTCCTGACGGAAGGTTTCAAATCGGGAGACAAACCGAAGATCGAAATCTTTCGTCCGGAAGCCCACCGGGAACTCCTGTGCCGGGATGATGCTCAACTGGTTGCCGTCGTGACAGATGCCGCGATTAATCCGGGTGTGCCCTTGTTTGGTTTGGACGATGTCAACGGGCTGGCCGATTTTATCGAAGCCCGCTATATCCTCGGGCGGTTGACGACGGGGCCGCGAGCTGTCGGTCTACCCGCCAAAAAAAGCTCTTAATTGCAGCGCGGTTTCCACTCATCTGGGTGCATATCACCCGTTGGCCATTCCGGGGCGGCCAGTGGCCGCCTATCATTTGTACCGCCAAGGAGAGGCCTTTCCGCCCGCCCCGTCATAAAGGAGTTGTGTTTGTTAAAGTTATGGAGGCGACCGAACCAACCCCAAATGCCCAGCTGGATTGGCCGAAGCTGATTTCCGGTACGCTGCGCAGACGTTACAAGCGCTTTCTCGCCGAGGTCGAACTCGAAAACGGCCGAGTCATTACCGCCCACTGCCCCAACACCGGCAGCATGAAGGGTTGCGCCGAAGCCGGTCGAACCATTTACCTGTCCTATCATGATGATCCCCGGCGTAAGCTCAAATACACGTGGCAACTGATCCAGATGGCTGATTCTCTGGTCGGGGTCAACACATTGGTCCCCAACCGTTTGGTGGAAATGGCGATACGGGCCGGGGAGATTCCCGAGTTCGGTTTCCCTGTCGATATCCGGCGGGAAGTGTCTGTCGGCAAGGGATCCCGCATCGATTTGATGTTATCGGGTGCCTCCGGGCAAAACTGCTATGTGGAAATTAAAAACTGCACGTTGGTCGAGAAAGGTGTTGCCCGATTTCCGGATGCCGTAACCACTCGCGGTGTGAAGCATCTAACGGAACTGGATCGTCTTCGCCAGTCCGGAAGCCGCTGTTTTATGTTTTATTTGGTCCAACGCATGGATGCCCGATTATTCCAACCGGCCGATCACATCGATCCTGACTACGGCTCGGTCCTGCGACGTGTGGTGGAAAGCGGGGTGGAGGTCCTGGCCTACGATGTCGACGTGAATCTGAGCCGTATCCGGTTGCGCCGCTCGATTCCCTGTAATCTGTGAGAGTCTGCCATGGGTGAACGATCATTCGATGAACTGCTGGTGAACACCCGCAACCTTGAACACATCCTCGATAACCTAAAAGAGGGCATCATTGCCCATGATGTGAACCGCCGCATCTTCTTTTTCAACAAAGAAGCCGAGAGCATTACCGGATACCAGCGGGAAGAGGTTCTTGGACGAGACTGCCATGAGGTCTTCGGCGAGCCGTTTTGCGGAGAGCGCTGCTCTTTCTGCGGCAGCACACCGCTTGCGGGGGAGCCCAAGGAATACACCATCACTCCGCCGACCAGAAAGGGTGATCCGCGACGGGTGGAAATCTCGGTAACCCCCATGCAGGATGAGAACGGGAACGTTATCGGCGTACTGGCCTCATTTCGCGACCTTACGGACCTGTTTTGCCTGCGGTTGAAAGCGGAGCAGTTGACCCGATTCGACAACATTATCGGCCAGGATGTCAAGATGCTCCATCTGTTTCAGCAGATTCGCGACGTTGCCGATTACGACTATCCGGTCCACATTTTCGGAGAAACCGGAACGGGAAAGGAACTGGTGGCGGCGGCCATCCACCGCGAAAGCCGGAGGGGCGGCGCGCCGTTCGTTCCCATCAACTGCGGTGCCCTACCGGAAGGTCTTCTCGAGAGCGAGCTTTTCGGACACGTGAAGGGTGCGTTTTCAGGGGCCATACGTGACAAAAAGGGGCGCTTTCAATTGGCCGACAGCGGCACGATATTTCTGGACGAGGTGGCCGAATTACCCAAATCGATGCAGGTGAAACTGCTCCGGTTTCTGCAGGAGGGAACCTTCGAGAAGGTCGGGGGCGAAGAGACGCTGGTTGTTTCGGTGCGCGTCATCAGTGCGACCAACAAAGACCTTTGGGAAGAAGTGCGGTACGGCCGATTCAGGGAAGATCTCTACTACCGGCTCAATGTCATTCCGATTCATTTGCCGCCGCTGAGGGAGCGCAAGAACGACATTCCCCTGCTGGTGGAACATTTTCTGAAGCAAGCCGGTGACCAATACGATAGGCGGCCCCTCGCGGTTTCTAAAACGGCGCTCAGACTGATGCTCGAATATGCCTGGCCCGGCAACGTCCGCGAGCTGCAAAATGCCTTGCAATTCGCGATCGTGCGGTGCAACGATTGGGTTATTGCTCCCGATGACCTGCCGTTGGAATTCAGGGACCGATCCCGTCGGCACGGCCGTCGCGGGCCGGTCAGGAAGCTGAGTGTCGATTCCGTGAGATCGGTTCTCTTGAGAACCGGCGGCAACAAGGCGGGCGCCGCACGTCTTTTGGGCGTCGGCCGGGCGACGCTTTACCGGTTCCTGGGGGACCACCCGCAGAGCTTGGACGGGCTGGATCTCCCGGATTCTCTTCGCCGTTGAACCGGCTTTTATTCGTGTTCAGCGAGCCGGTTTTCCGATCTCATCTGCGGGCCGAAGGGTGACCCGTTTCACCCTTGCGCGATCCCCGAGACGATTCGATAGGCCGAACGCCTGCCACCCGGGTCGCGGTTTGAGACAGCTGAATATAATAAACAAAAAAAGGGGCCAGCCATGCGCGGGCCCCTTTTTTCCTATCTTTTTTAACCGGTTGTCGTCTAGGCGACTTCCAATTTCTGGCGGTCGGCCATATCCATCAAAACGCGCTCGCGGGCCTTGTCGATACCCAGAGCCTTGCGCTTCTTGTCGATGTGAGCGATCATCATACTGGCCATCTCATAGGGATCGGCCGTGAAACCCCACTTGCCGAAGCCCTGTTTTTCCAGACCGTTGAACAGCAGGTCGTGGAATTTGGTGTCCTGAACGATCGGGAAGTGCACCCCGAAGACCGTAAAGACGCCCGAAGCGACGAAATATTGGCCGATACAAATGGCCTTTTCGCTCATCCACTCCGGCGCGGCTCCGGCCACCGGCAGGTCGGCCATGCTGTCGCCCAGGCCACCCTCATTGACCATTTCGGCGCAGGCGATCAGGATGCGGCTGTTGTCCACGCAGGATCCGATGCCGAGCACCGGTGGCATACCGACGGTCTCGCAGACCTCGCGCAAACCCGGTCCGGCCATGACCGCCGCTTCCGGCGTGGTCAGCCCGGCCTTGGCCAACGCCACCTGGGAGCATCCGGTCTGTACGACCAATACGTCGTTCTTAATCAGTTCTTTGACCAGTTCGACATGGACCCAGTCCTGCTTGACCCTGGGGTTGGTGCAGCCCACGACGCCGGCCACACCACGGATGCGGCCGTTGATAATGTTGTCGTTGAGCGGACGGTAGCTGGCCCGGAAGGTGCCGCCGAGCATGTACTTGATGTATTCGTGGGAGAACCCGTGCACGCCGATGTTACGGATCTGTGGGATCTCCACCTTGGCGGTTCGATTTTTGAAACGGGAAATGGCCTTTATAACCACTTCGTCGGTGCACTCCTTGGGTGTGTGCTCATGAAACTCGATGTGGGTGGCCCCTTCGATCTTGCAACGCGGGTTGGTGGTGATCAGGGGGGTGCCGTAGCAGTCGGCGACCTTGGCCAAACCCTGCTTGATGCACTGGACGTCGACGCACATGGCATCCACGGCACCGGTGACCAGCACCGTCTCGGTCGACATGAAGTTACCGGCATGGGGGATTCCATGCCTGACGAGCACTTCGGCTCCGGAGCAGCACATGCCGGCCAGGTTGATGCCTTTGGCACCGGCTTTCTTGGCCTCCTCTATCAGGGTATTCTCATTGCACGATTCGATCATCGACTCGAAAAGGTTCGGTTCGTGGCCGTGGACGATGATGTTGACGTAGTCTTCTTTGAGTACGCCCATGTTGACCTCGATGCTGATGGGCGACGGGGTGCCGAAGAGGATATCTGAAATTTCGGTGGCCACCATGGAACCGCCCCACCCGTCGGCCAGGGCCGTACGGCTGCACTGCTTGGCCATGTTGGTGTAGTCCTGGTCCACGCCCATGTGAGTGCGGTGCATGCACTCCATGATTTCGCGCATGGCCCCGCGGGGGACGATGCCGGCTTTGCGCCAGGTTTCTAATGTTTTGGCCGGCACCCGCTTGGCAAAGGGTATTTCACCCTCCACCTGAGTATAGGTGCGCTCCAGTTCTTTGTAGAGGTCTTTGGCGATTTCCATCAGTTCGCGGTCCTCGGTTTCGATACCGATGGAGCGGGCGACCTCTTCCAGCTTGACCGGATCCTTGATCTGGTAATCCTTGATTTTGCCGTTGACCACATCCCGGAAAAGATCGAGCATGCTCATGCCGTGGTCGGTGTGGGCTGATCCGCCGGCAGCGACCATTCTGGCGAAGTTACGGGACATGATGGTATCGATGGTGGCCCCGCAGACCCCGACCTTGCCGTAGGGATCCTTGGCATTGAGCCGGCAGGGACCCATGGCGCAGTGCTTGCAGCAGGCCGAGTCGGCGCCGATGGGGCAGGCTTTCATATTGATGGCCCGGTCCCAGGCGGTTTCCACGCCGTCTTTTTTGGCTTTTTCGAGCATCTGGATCGTCGCGTCACAAGTGGTCAGATCACGAAAGTTGATCTCTTTTTCCTTTTTCTTGGGAATGATTTTTTTCTCCTCGGCCATGGTGTCTCCCTTCGTGGAAAGTTGAGTGGTGTCTTGCTGTTTTCGTTATCTTTCTGAATGGTTACAAGTTACTAAACCCTTTTAGCGCCCTTATTAGTAATGATTACTATTATGTCTACAGTGAGGGTTGAATCTTGTCAAGAAAAAATAATATCAATTGAAACAACCAATGATTTGTACTATGTAATCAACTCTATAGCGCCGCAGCCCCGCAACCGCCCAATCGCTGCCCTCGGAATATCTGGTTTGGGCAAACCGCTACCGACCATCTTTTCACTTCTTAAGGTAGCCCCCGGATCAAATGATGAATGAAAGGACAGGGGTCATGAATGAAGACAAAGATGTAAAGATCTTCTCCCTCAGCACCTGCAGCCACTGCAAATTGGCTAAAAAGATGCTTTCTGATTGCACCATCAAATATGACTTTGTGGATGTCGACCTGCTGGACGGAGATGAGCGCAAGGCCATACTGGCTGATGTGAAAAAATTCAATCCAAAGTGCTCTTTCCCAACGATCATTATCGGGGAAAAGGTTGTCGTCGGATTCAAGGAAAAGGAAATAAAGGAGGCTCTTGGACTGTAATGGACGCACAAAAGCTTTATGAAACGATGAAGAAGGTGCAGGAGGCCAAGGGATACTACTTCAACATTGATAAAGAGAGAACCTTCGAGCTTCTCGAATCCTTGCTTCTAAACAAGGAGCGCTACGGGTACATGGGATGCCCCTGCCGTCTGCTATCGGGTGACCGCCAGGGCGATCGGGACATCATCTGCCCATGCGTATACAGCGTGCCGGATATCGCCGAATACGGCACCTGTTATTGCAATCTCTATGTTTCCAAGGAATGGAACGAGGGCAAGATCGCTCATGTTTATGTTCCTGAACGCCGTCCGCCGGAAAAAATGGGATTTTAGCCGAAAAATTAGCTCCGGAGGCTCCTGATCAAAAAATCGTTTGGGAAAGACGATTTTCACGCTTGACTTTCCGTCCTATTCAACCCATGTTGTTGATAGTGCAACTGACTGAAATCTAAGGAGTTAAATTGATAACGACATCACCGACCCGAGATCCAGACCCAGGAAAGGAGTCCATGATGGGACAGACGATAAAGAAGAAAGAGGTGTGCCAGTGCAAGAATTGCGGTAACGAGGCCGAAATGGTGTTCACCTGTTCCTTACCTGACGCCGAAGAGGATTTTGAGACATCTTCTCGAGTATCCGAACCCTCTGTGGATCCACGACAGAAAAAACAGGCCAAAGGAACGGCAACGTGCACCCATTGCGGTAACGAAGCCGATATGTGGATCGATTACTGATTTTGAATTGCGGAGCCAAATGGGCCTCCGTCCTGATCATGAGGGAGCGTCGTTGCCGCCCGGTGTCAACCGGGCGGCCGCACCTAAACGAAAATATCTGCAGGCAAGGGCAACATCCAACCGTTGTCGGGTAGACATTTCAGGCGAGGTGAACAATGGAAGAGGGCACCAAAATCATCAACACCGGGTTGCGGGGCGTAACGGTGGCCAGCACGCGCATCAGCGATGTGGATGGCAAGAAAGGTCGCTTGATATACCGGGGTTATCTGGTAGGGGACCTGGCGGAACGGGCGAGCTTCGAAGAGGTGGCTTACCTGCTGCTCTACGAGCGGCTTCCGGGCAAAAAAGAGCTGGTGCAGTTCAAAGAACGGCTGGCCTCAGAGCGGTCGATTTCGAGTGGGTTGGTGGCGGCCCTCAAAACCCAACCGCCAGGAGCGCTGCCGATGGACATCGTCCAGGCCGGGGTGGCGCTTTTGGCAAACGACGACCCGGACGCTTACGAACAGTCGAAAGAGGCATCTGAGCGTATGGCCGTGCGCTTGATCGCCAAATTTCCGGTGCTTTTGGCTGCCTGGGACCGAATCAGAAAGGGGCTGGAACCGGTAGCCGCTGACGAAGACCTCGGCCATGCGGCCAATTTTCTGTACATGCTGACCGGCAATCAACCCGCGGAGGACACGGCCCATTTCATGGATGTTGCGCTCGTCCTGCACGCGGAACATTCATTCAACGCCTCGACGTTTTCGGCACGCCAGGTTGCCTCCACCCGGGCCCACATGTATGCTTCGGTATCTGCTGCCGTTGGTTCCCTTTCCGGTGAATTGCACGGCGGGGCGAATGTTCGGGTCATGCAGATGCTTCAGAAAATCGGATCCGTGGAAAAGGTGGAAGAGTTTGTGCGGGCTCAACTGGAGGCCGGCAAGGTTCTTTTCGGACTCGGTCATGCGGTTTATCAGGTTGACGATCCGCGGGCGAAAATCCTGGCCCCCATGTCGGAAACTTTGTGCCGCAGGATCGGTGAGCCCGAATGGTACGACATCTCGCGCGAACTCGAGTCGAAAGGAAAGGCATTGTTCAAGGCCAAGAAGGGAATCGATATCTACACGAATGTCGATTTTTACAGCGCCACACTCTACTATGCTTTGGGTATCCCCATCGATTTTTTTACACCGGTATTCGCGGTGTCACGCGTGGCCGGCTGGACAGCCCACGTCATCGAAGAGCAGTATGCGGGAGCCGCGGAAAAACCGGCGCTATACCGGCCGGCCTCCGATTATGTCGGAACTTACTGCGGGCCGGATGAATGCGCCTTCGTGCCGATGGATCAGCGTGAGTAGCACCCCAAGCCGCTGGCGTCATTGAGCTGCAAAACAAAGAGCCACGGGAATGCTCCGATCTTCGTGGCTCTCCTGCTTTTAAGCCGTTACGATTATCCCGCCCGTTGGCTATATTCCCCACTGACTCTCCCGTCTTGCGGGGTGCCGAAAAACTCTCTAAATGGTTCGGCCGATTTTCGCCCCCTCGTAAATGGCGGCCTTGGCCGTACGGGGCTTGAGGCAGTCACCGATCACGTGGGTTTCGTATCCCAGATCTAAAATCTTTTGATGGATCGCATCGTCGGGTTTGGTCCCTATGGCCACGACCACCCGATCGGCCGTGATTCCCCGATCGGTGCCGTCCGGCCCTGCAATCACCACGGAACCGGTTTCCACCCGCAGCAGGCGATGATCGGTGATGATCCTGACGTTGTTTTCCTTCAGTTTGCGGATCAGGATTTTCTTTGTTATGGCTTCCAGGTCACCGCCGATATGGGGCGTCATTTCCACCAGGGTGACTGAGGATCCGTTCTCGGAGAGATGGTAAGCCACCTCACAGCCGGTGGGTCCCCCCCCGATAACCACTATTCGCCCGGTTTCTATCGGCGTCCCGTCCAGAACGGCTTCGAAAGTGGCAACGGATTCACCATCGATGCCGTCCACGGGGGGGAGAATCGGCCGTGAACCCGTTGCCAGTATGACGACATCCGGGTCGACCCCCAGGACAGTCTCTACGGTGGCGGCCTGTTGCAGGTGACAGACCACCCCGCTGCGTTCAACCTGTTTTTCCTGGTAGGTGATCAGGTCCTGCATTTCCCTTTTGTATCCCGCCTGGCTACCCGGCACCAGCTGGCCGCCCAGATACGGCCGCTTTTCAAACAGATGGACCTCGTGGCCGCGTATTGCGGCCGTCCAGGCGGCTATCAAACCGCCGAGACCTCCGCCGATGACCATGACTTTTTTGCGTGTTTCGGCGGGAACGATCTGCATTTCCTGTTCGCGGCCCAGAGATGGATTGACAAGACATTCCAGGCGGCCGTAGCGGAAAATGGATTGCATGCAAGTATTGCACGCGATGCACGTCCGGATGTCATCGAACCGGCCGTTTCTGGCTTTGATCGGCAGTTCGGGATCGGCCATCAATCCCCGGCCGATGCATACCAGATCCGCCATACCCTTGGCTATTATTCCGTCGGCCGTCCAGGGATCGTTGATCCGGCCGACGGCCATTACCGGTATATTGATCGACTTTCGGATCGCGGCGGCCGAGTCGGCCAGGCAGGCTTTTTCCATAAACATCGGTTGACAGATCCATTCAGGTGTCGAGTCGTTGCCGGCAGACACCTGAACGACGTCGACTCCGGCGTCGGTCAGGATCGACAGGATCTCGATGCTTTCTTTCACGGTGAGCCCATTCGGCACGAACTCCTGGGCGCTGATCTTGAAAGAGATCGGGGCTTCCGGCCCGAGTCGCTTTCTGATCTCCTCGACGATCTCGCGGGCAAAGCGGGAGCGACCGGGGGTGTCACCGCCGTATGCGTCCCGTCTGACATTCGAGTGCCCGGAGAGGAACTGATTGATCAGATACCCGTGGGCCCCATGGATCTCGATCAGCTCGAAGCCGGCCCGGTGGCCCCTGACGGCGGCCTCGGCGAACCGGTTAACGAGTTCTTGAATCTGATCGACCGACAGCGGTTCGACATCTCCCCTAATGGATGGACACGGTAGGGGAGAAGGCGCCAGCGGTCGACGATGAATGACTTTGGCGGACGTTTGACGACCGGCATGGTGAATCTGCAGTGCGGATACGGCGCCTTCAGATTTCAGCGCAGCGGCAATTTTTGTTAACCCCCCCAGATAGCGGTCGTGGTCGATGCGGGCCTGGTTATCGGAGACGACCCCCTCGGGAGCGACCGCGCAGGCCTCCATTATCACCATGGCCGGTCCTCCTGCCGCGCGTCGGCGATAGTGCTCGATGGTCCGATCGGTAATGCGGCCGCCTTTTTCGACGAGGAAGGAGGCCAGGGGCGGCAGAACGATCCGGTTTTGGAGGGTGATGCTTTTTATCTTGAAAGGCGCAAACAGATGCTTCATGTCGAAGAGCCGGTTTTTTTTGATGCTTATGGACGCGGCTGAAGGCGGCCGCCGGTGGATCGATTATTTTGGCACGACGATGACGACCGGGGTGCTATCGATGGGTGAACGCCCTATTTTAAATAGTGTACGTCTATAAAATTTGCGTGACGGAGTCAATTCAATAATAGACGGGGCAACGGGACGGACCCGAGCCGAAACAAGACGATCTGAAAGGGTCGGAGGCGCAAAACCGGCTATTCTCGGGATGCGCGTGACTGTAGGAGAACACCGGCTTCGAAATAGCGGGTTCAGCGGTTGCAGAATATGGCAGAAATCAGAAGCAAGTCAAGGGTTTCGATGGCCCAGGAAAACGAGGGACGGCCCTTTTGCCGCCCCTGATGATTTCCTTGGAATCCGACAAGGGGGCAGAGTAGATACAAACCGGCCCTGCTCCCATTCATCCATTCGCGGCGCCACGAATCGGACCGCTTCAACGGATGACATCGATGGAAAAATGGACGCGACGATTTTTTGCGCTTTCGATCTCTCCGCTGCTGATGGTCGCCGGACTTTCATTGCCGTAACTGACAACAGCCAGACGCTCGGTTGCGATCCCTTGGCCCAGAAGGTAGGACTTGACGTTTCCGGCCCTGTGGTCGGCCAGCGCAAGGTTGAATTCCGTAGAACCCTTCTCGTCGCTATGCCCCTGAATGACAATCCGGATGTCTGGGTGGGTATGAAGCCAGACCGCTTTCCTGGCGAGAATTTCTTTGGCTTCAGGCAGAAGGGCCGCGCTGTTTTTATTGAAATATACGTCTTCATTGACGAAAGCTTCCCAGCCATCCGGCAACTGGCCTTCGACCGGCTCCGGCGGGGTCTCCTCGGCCACCGGTTCCGGTGGTGGAGTCACTGTTTGCGTGGGATTGTCCTGCGGTGGGGGGGGGACATCTTTTCCGGCACATCCCAGCAGGGTGTATGGCAGAATGAAAATGGCGAAAAGCAAAAGCAGTGGCCATCGATTCTTTCGCATGCGGTCCTCCTTGAACATATCACGCGTAGTTCGCTGGTTTTTCGTTTCCAAACGTCTGTCATTTGGATGAATCCGGTACCAAAGGTCACCGTCACCCCTCGCCGTCCTGAGAGCGAGTGGTATTAACTGGCCTATATGATACCAAATATAAGGGAGTTAAGTCAACTTTTCGACACTGCTTCGACCCCTGGGCATTCGATCGGCCTTGGAGGAGGGTCGGCCTTCAGGGCCCGACCGGAGCAGAGGAAACCAACAGCAACGAGAAGGGTCGGTATCCTGGGTGTTGGAATCGCGTTCCGTCATCTGCAGCTTGTCACTCCGCGCGGATTTTGCATCGGTGATGTCTCTGGCGCTCTTTCTCAAGGTGAACAGCAAAGCTCTTTGAGGGCGCATGCGGAACGATAGGTTGAAAATCACTGGACCGAGGTCACCGGTCAGCAGTGAAGATCGAGGCCAAAAGAAAGCCGTCCGCCGATTAAAGGAAATCGGTGCGAAGACCGATATAGCATGCGAGGAGGTGTTGAAGATGCATATCATACTAGGGCGGGTGATTTCACCGCGCAAAGATCCGGCCGAATCAGCCCCATTGCCGGTTTCCGGCCGGAAAGGGCCCATCAGGGATCGGCGCAAGAATGCCGTTGATCGGCGGCGGAGCATACGGGACGGGGTGATCGTGACCCTTTCGACGCGAAAAGAGCGCCGCAGCGGAAGGGACCGCCGCAAACGCTCTTCGTAAGACCGCTGTCTTTGATAACGGTCAGGGGTTTGCTGTTTTGATGACCAGTTTCTGGCCGGGTTTGATGGCGCTGGTTTTGCCGAGATTGTTGTCCCGGCGCAACTGATCGATGGATATATTATATCGCCGACCGATGCCATACAACGTGTCACCGGATTTGACGACATGGGTGACGGTCTTAGTCTTGGCTGTCGCCGGCTTCTCTGGTTGCTTGGTCTGGGCCTGGGGGTCGGGCGGCTTGGGTTGTTCCGTGGTCAGGGCTTTTGCGATTTGATCCACGCGCATCGATACCGTCGTACCGAGCCGGTTGAGCCTCTCGATCGCCTGAAGATAGGCCTGCCCGTCTCTTTCAAGGGCACTGAGTTTTTCTTCAACCCCATTGAGTTCCGCCAGTCTTTTTTCGAGCGTAATGATGCGATCCTCGATCTGATTTATCTGGCCATCCGCCTGAGGGTTCTGCGGGGTGCCCCTGAACCAGATCGCCATCATGACCACAAGCACGATACCCACCACAAGAATTGGAACGATGAACCACCCTCGGGGAAGCGGTTTTTTCTCTTTAAGGCTTTTATAGCCCTCTTCTTCCATGTATTCTTCTTCCGGAATTTGTTCCGAGTCACTGTCGAAATAACGATTCCCCATTATGAAAGCTCCCCCAGGTTGATCAGCGCCTAAACGCCGATATCTGTTGATAAAACTTGGGGTGCATTCTATTCCAACCCATATTGTGTGTCAAGAGATAATCAGCACAACATGTAGTAGTTGCGTCGGCCGTCGGAAATTCGTCGTTCAGCTTCGCTCGAAGGGATGATCAACGGGTTCAGGCTGGCCGGAGAACAGCCGAGGTACGCTAGTGAATAAATAGCGAATGTTTATGACAACAACTATAAAAGTTACGCCGATGGGTTGTTTCCGCTGTCTTTGGGTGATCGGAGTCGCCAGGCACCGTAAACCACGACGAGGGCCACGGTAAGGCTGAAGTACCAGGGGAACCAGGTCATGGTCTCTACGAAAACCGCCTTCTCGATGGCTTCGGGTGATCCGTCAATGGCCGGCGGGCCGATGAGGTCCGGGTTCAAACGCAGAGAGGCGCTCAGGAGCGAGTAGAAGATGCCCAGGAGGCCGTAGGCCAGATTCATGGACAATCCTTTAAAGCTGAGCACGGTGGCCCGTTGGGCGGCGGCGGTGATGCGGTTCAGGTAATGGCTCTGAAAATAACGGAGCATGTACATGGCGGCCGATATCAGAACGACAGGGATGATGCCGAATAACGGAATGAAAAGGGCCATACCGACCAGCCCACCCAGAGCCAAACCTGTCATGACCGCCAAGTTGATTGTCGGTGGATATCGGCCGGCCATGGCACGGGCCCAGCGGGGGATGAACAAACCGATTGCGGCGATAGCTGATCCGATCAGACCAAAGAATGCTTCCGGAATCTCGATGAGTCGATAGTACTGGCTCACCAATGTGACGGCCATTCTCAGGCAGCTGTCGAAAATCAGGCCGATGAGAATGATCACCAGCGCGAAGGGGGTTGCCATGATCCAGCGGCCGGCCTGAAGTGTAATCTCGAAAGCCTTTGTAACTCTTTTCCAGGTGCTTTCTGCCGTGAGGGCCGGTCCGACATCGCCGGAAGTGACTTCCTGCATACGAAGAGTTGTCAGTAGGGTCAGCACGGCCATGACGAGGGTCAGCATAACCGGAAACCTGAGGGTCACTTCCTGGGTGACATGAACGCTGATGTCCATCCAATCGAAGATCTTCTGGACGAGGTCGGGGTCGTAGACCACCGCCCCCAGGCTCATTGCAAAGATGAAACCAGCCGCCTGAACCCGCATCTGACGCTCCAGAACAATAGCCCAATCGGCGACGGCGCTTTCCTTCTGTAACGAATCATAGGCCAAGGCTTCATCGGCCCCGCTGGCGGCCGCTTCGGCCGCCCCGCTCAGGATGCGGTTGACGAGAAAGATGACGAAGAGAACGTCCGGGTTTCCCTGCGGTGCAAAACAGAGCAGAGACATCTCGATCACCATCAGGGCCCCTGCCGCCACCAACAGGTTTTTACGGCCCACCGTGTCGGCCAGGGCCCCCGAGGGAACCTCCAGGAGAACGATCGTCAACGCCCAGGCGACGTTGAGAAGTGCGAACTGCTCGATGGACAGGCCGAAATCGAGGAAAAGAACGGTGAAGACCGGATAGTAGAATCGGGCGTTGAAGAATAACCGGAAGTAAATGAACAGTCGCACGTTCTTTATGGCGAACGGCGACACCGATGCCTGTTTTTTCACGACTGACCTGCAACGTCTTTCTGGAATTATGACAGGACGAAATCGATCATCCGGTCAGGAAACCTGCTTGCATAATCGAGCGACAACCTTTACATATCTATTGTTCACTCATTACTTCCAATCCATCGAAAGCAGGTCGGCCGTGGCCATGCAATTGACCAGCAGCGCCTTCGACGAAGGGACTATGATACCGCAACGGTATACCTGCGACGGCGAAGATATCTCGCCGCCCTTGCTCTGGGGCGGCGTTCCGCCCGGCGCAAAAAGCCTGGCGCTGATCTGTGTTGACCCAGACGCTCCCGTCGGTAATTGGGATCACTGGGTCCTGTACAACATACCGGCCGACGCGGCCGGCTTGCCGGAGAATGTAACGGAAAAAACCATTCTCGCTAACGGGGCCGTCCACGGCAGCAACAGTTGGGGAAGGATCGGTTACGGCGGGCCCTGTCCTCCGGGAGGCACCCACCGCTACATTTTCAAGTTGTTCGCATTGGATACTCTGCTCGATTTGAAGGGCGGTGCCACAACGTCCCAGCTGCTCAGTGACATGGAAGGGCACACCCTGGCACAAGGGCAGTTGATGGGAAGATACCGCAGATAGGATCATAGGAATGCGGATAGTAAAACGGTTGCCCTAAAGTGTCAACCGGACAGTTGGGTAGCCCCCTTTCCGCAAACTATGATCGACCAGTGAAAGGAGCCCCCCCAATTGCCTGATCGCAGGGTTTTTACCACCATTGATCCACAGAAATGCACCGGTTGCGGGTTGTGTGTCCGGGTCTGTCCTGACGGAACGTTGTCGATGGTTGAAGACCTTGCCGCCGTTACCGGTGACCGGTGTATGCATTGCGGTCACTGTGCCGCCGTTTGCCCGACGGGAGCACCCCTTGTGGCGGTTCTCGATCCTTGGGCTCAGGGATTTAAAACGATCCGTATGGACGGGAACAGATGGGTTCCTCCCGGCGACTTCGACCCGGTTCAGCTGGCGGGCCTGGTGAGTTCACGCCGGTCGTGCCGCAATTTCCTGAATACGCCCGTCGATGCCGGTCTTCTCGAAGACCTCGTCAGAATCGGTATTACAGCGCCATCCGGAACCAACAGCCAAAAATGGACCTTTACCATTCTTGCGGATCGCTCGCTCGTCTTGCGCCTCGGCACGGTCATCGGCCGCTTCTTCGAAAGGCTCAACCGATTGGCCGAAAACCGCTTTTTACGGGGCGGGTTGAAGCTTCTGGGACGGTCCCAGCTCGAGGAATACCACCGTGAATATTACGATTCCGTCCGGAATGCCTTGGACGAGTGGAAGATCCACGGTATCGACCGGCTGTTTCATGGCGCGCCGGCTGCCATTCTCGTCGGTTCGGAACCCGGAGCCAGTTGCCCGGTGGAGGATGCCCTGCTGGCGACCCAGAATATCCTTCTGGGTGCACACAGCATGGGCCTCGGGACATGCCTGGTGGGTTTTGCCGTGGCGGCGATGCGCAAACAGCCGGGCATAAAGGTCAAATTTGGCATACCGGTGAACGAGCCGATCCACTCGGTCATCGCTCTGGGCTATCCCGATGAAGCCTACTTGCGTCCGGCCGGGCGCAAACGGCCGATAGTCAGATGGGCGAGTTGACCCCCCTTGCGGCCGA
The DNA here is from genome assembly GCA_963792945.1 of uncultured delta proteobacterium. GTDB lineage: Bacteria > Desulfobacterota > Desulfobacteria > Desulfobacterales > SG8-13 > JARFQH01. The sequence continues at coordinate 37,709 of CAWBYM010000020.1, forward strand.
TCATCACCCGCAGGCAATCATTCGATGGAGAGTACGGTTATGACCAAGCTGAGGCTGTTCAGCCTTAAAAACCAGATGCTCATCGGAAACGCCTTGGCCAACCTTATCGGCGTCAATGTCGCAGAATTGATAAACCACAGGTCTGTCTCCCCGCCGCCGCCCGAGGCTATGGAACTGTTGGGGCATGTCGATTCGGTCTTCCTGCCACTGTCCTTTTCCCTTGTTTTAATTGTTACGCTCCTCTACGAACGGCCGATTCGCCGCTATCTAAGCCGATGTTGCCAGGAAAAAGGCGCATACCCCGTTGTCGACCAAACGGCCAGACAACGGTTGCTAAACGAACCCTTCTTTCTCATTGGCGTCGATTTCCTAGTATGGATTATTGCGGCGGTCGTGTATTCCTCTGCCATTTACGGGGAACCCAATGGTCCGATTTTCGCCGCAGGGGTTTTCTACCGGGCTCTCTTTGTCGGCATCATCACCACAACAATCGCTTTTTTCATCCTGGAATGGCGGTTACAGAAGAGTCTGGTGCCGGTTCTTTTCCCCGAGGGGGGACTCTATGCAACCCGTGGCACCCTGAAGATTCGTATCGGTACCCGTCTGGCAGCTTTCATTACCGCCGTGAATATCATTCCTTTTCTGGCCGTCTTGTTGATGGTTCGGGGAATTTTTCGTTCCGATCATTCGCCGGCCCAAATACTCGACTTGCTGCAAATAACCCTGAATACCAATGCGGTGCTGTTTATATCCGTGGGTATCATCTTGACCATTTTATTGAGCAGCAATTTATCGCGGCCTTTTGGCGACATCGTCAAAGTCCTTCAAAACATCAGGAACGGAAGGCTTGACCGCAGGGTCTCGGTGAGATCCAACGATGAAATTGGGTATATGGGGGACGTCATCAACGAAATGACCACCGGGCTTCGGGAAAGAGAAAAGATGCGTCAATCCCTGGAGCTGGCTCGCGAGGTTCAGCAGAACCTCCTGCCGCGAAGCGTACCGCCGTCTGTGGGATTGGATATTTTCGGAAAGAGCATTTACTGTGATCAGACCGGTGGGGATTACTTCGATTTTTTGGATTTCAGTGCCTTCGGTGGAAACAGCATCGGGTTGGTGGTCGGGGACGTTTCCGGCCACGGTGTTTCGTCGGCCCTCCTGATGGCGACGGCTAGGGCCCTGGTGCGGCAGAGGGCTTTGCTGCCGGGCGGTCCGGCCCAAGTCGTCAGCGATGTGAATAGGCACCTGTCGCGAGATGTCGAGGACTCCGGACAATTCATGACCCTCTTTTACCTGGTGATCGATCCGGATCAACGATCGCTTAAATGGGTTCGCGCCGGCCACGAACCGGCCGTGCTTTATGATCCGCACCGGGATGTTTTCGAAGAATTGCGCGGTTCAGGCGTGGCTCTCGGGGTGGATGAAACCTGTAAATACGATGAAGAGAACAGAAGTGGCCTGTCGAACGGTCAGATCATTCTCATCGGCACCGACGGTATCTGGGAATCGCGCAACAGTGAAGGCCAAATGTTCGGCAAAGATGCTCTGTTCGGCCTGATCCGCGATAACGCGGCTCGCAGTGCGGAAGAGATTTCGCAGGCGATCATCGATGACATAAAGCGTTTTCAGCAGGAAGTCGAGCCGGAAGACGACGTTACCCTGGTGGTGGTCAAGATAAGAAACCGTTAGACTTTAACCCTCATCTTTCAAGAGCCGTGCGCGTTCAGCTGAAAATAGTTGTGATATATGCGGGCTAAATGTGTCTGTCGAGTACACCTTCCAATTGACGGGTGTGGCGGCTGTAAAAGTGGTCGGAACCGTCGATGGTTTCGAAGCGTACCACCGGGTTCCAGTTCGGCAGCATTCGGCGGATGACATCCGGCGGCGCGATATCGTCGTTACTGCCGGTCACGATGAATTTCAGGCCGGGCAGTCCTCCGACAGGAGTGAAATCGATGAATCCCACCGGTGGCGACACCCATACCATCGGCAACGACCAGACTTGAGCCTGAGCCGCCAACGCCGTGACCCAGGCCCCGAACGAGTAACCGGCCAATTCGATGGATTCGAGCCCCCCTTTCCGGAGGAGATCGACCGCTGCAATGAGGTCGTCCTGTTCTCCGACCCCATTGTCATATCGGCCTTGGCTGGATCCGGTACCGCGAAAGTTGAAGCGCAGGGTGGTATATCCCTTATTGCGGTAGGCCTGGTGGATGATCTCGACCACGGGGTTGTTCATGTTGCCACCGTAAAGGGGGTGCGGGTGGGCGACGACGACCCCGAAATCTCCTGACCCACGCTCTATCAGACCTTCGAGTTCGACCTCCCCCGAGGGAAAGAAGATCCTTTCTGCAGAATCACCTGACATGGCGAAATACCTTTACAATATCGTGACCGAATTCGATTTTCTGCCATTTCCTGAGGCCGGCTGTGGCGGTCAGGGCGTCAATGTCGGTTGGTTTTTCGGTCGCCAACAGCGCCATTATGCTTTTGTTCAATAGGACACCGGGCTCCAGACCGAGCGCCTTGGCTTTCTTGTCCCGCCATTTTTTCAAGGCCTTCATGCGCAGCGGAACGGCAGGATTCATAACCGGGGCGACGCGGCGAGGGTAGGTCGGCAATCGGTCGGCGGGAATCTGAAGGGCTTGCTGTATGATCTGGGTCAGATCGTCGCCGTACATATTGATCTGTTTGCGGCTTAACAGGTTGCATTCGATCAGCCGATTCAGATTGGCGGGTTTATCAACGGCCAGCTGCAGCAGAGACTTGTTGCTGAATATCTTAAACAGGGGGCGGTCTTTTGACTCCGCCACCTTGCGCCGGTAACCGAGCAGCGTCTCGAGCACGGCGAGGTTCCGCGGCCGGAGGCGGCCGGCCCCCTTGAAGTGCATAAAGAGCGGTTCGTGATCGTTGCTGGCCGGTCTGACCCGGCTCAGCAATTCACATTCCTCCTTGACCCATCCAAGACGGCCCTTGCGCCGCAAGGCCTCATCCAGCAGCTGCGCCAGAGGGAGAAGGTGATTAACGTCGCTGGCGGCATAGGCGAGCATTTCGGTCGGCAACGGTCGCATGGACCAATCCTTGCGTTGATACTTCTTGTCGAGGCGGATCCCGAAGTGATCCCATAAGACCGATTCCAGCCCGGTGGCCTTTATGCCCAGGAATTTGCAGGCCACTTGGGTGTCGAAGAGGTTATGGATATCGATCTTGAAGTCACGGTAGAGAGACCGCACATCGTAGTCGGCACCATGGAAAATTTTTTTTATGCGCGGATTGGCGAATACCGGTCTCAAGGTCGACAAGTCGCGGATGCGAAGGGGGTCGATGACGGCATTCATCTGGGCGCTCGCCGACTGGATCAGACAGACTTTTTCCTGGAAGTGATACATGGAGTCGGCTTCCAGGTCTATGGCGATTCTCGTTTGTCTCAAGAGGTGACCGACCAGATTTTCCAGTTGGGCCGGCGTCTCGATGATATCGAATTCGGTCGTCATATCAGGGTGTCGAATAGGGGTGCGCAGGAGAAAATCGACGGGGGCATTGGGCAGCATCTGCCCATGGCCTCGGTCTCATCGTGCAGCCTGCCAACGGCGACGCGTCCTGGGAGCCATGTTGGATGGACAGCGGGTAATCGGAATTTTTCCTTGACCCCGGAGGGTATATTTTTTAGATTTATTGGCTTACGCATTTACAACGGATCCGTTAATTGCCGCCGATGCCGGACGAGGACTGAACCAAGGCGCCGAAATCGCGGTAATGAATTCCCAGATAACAGCAATTTTTCTCAACCTTACGAGATGGACAGGCAGAGGCATGATACACATAACATTTCCGGATGGGAACATAAAGGCTTTTGAAAACCCGCCGACAGGGCTGGAAATCGCCAGAAGCATTTCAGAGGGGTTTGCGAGAAACTGTGTCGCTTTGCAAACAAACGGGCATATCCTCGATTTAAACGCCCGTCTCGAAAATGACGCGAAAATCCGGTTGATTACCACCAAGGATCCGGAAGCCCTCGATATTCTCCGTCACAGTGCCGCCCACGTCATGGCCCAGGCGATCCTGCATTTGTACAAAGGGGCCCATCTGACCATCGGTCCGGCGGTGGAAGACGGCTTTTACTACGACATCGACATGGAGCCGATATCCGAAGAGGATTTCCCCAAAATCGAGGCGGAGATGAAAAAAACAATCGATGCCCGGGAACCGTTTACGCGAACGGAAGTCTCCAAGGCGGAGGCTCAGGCGTTCTACAAGGACGAACCCTACAAACTGGAGATGATCCGGGATCTTGAAGACGGTACGATTTCCTATTACCGGCATGGCGATTTCACCGATCTATGCCGCGGACCGCACGTGCCCGACACCGGTTTTATCAAGGCCTTCAAGTTGATGAAAGTCTCCGGCGCCTACTGGCGGGCGGACCAATCCAAGGCCCAGCTTCAGCGGATATACGGGACGGCCTTTTTTGATAAAAAAGATCTGAAGGCCTATCTCCATTTCTTGGAAGAGGCGCGCAAGCGCAACCACCGCAAGATCGGCACCGCCTTGGAACTATTCAGCTTTCACGATGAGGCGCCCGGAATGCCTTTCTTTCACGCCAAAGGCATGGTCGTCTGGAATGCCTTACTCGAGTATTGGCGCCAAGAGCACCGGGCTGCCGGCTACGTTGAGACCAAAACGCCGATCACGTTGAACCGTTCCCTGTGGGAACGCAGCGGCCACTGGGAAAATTACCGCGAAAATATGTACACGACCACCATCGACGAAACCGAGTTTGCCGTCAAGCCCATGAATTGCCCCGGCGGCATGCTTCTTTTCGGTTCCAGGCGGTATTCTTATAGAGACTTGCCGATCCGGCAGGCGGAGATCGGGCTGGTTCACCGGCACGAACTCAGCGGGGTGCTGTCCGGCCTCTTCAGAGTGAGAGCGTTTCATCAGGACGATGCTCACATATTTATGCGGCCAGATCAGATCCAGGAGGAAATTCTAGGGGTACTGAAGCTCGTCGAACGGATTTACGGAACGTTCGGTCTCGGCTTTCACCTGGAACTCTCCACCCGGCCCGAAAAGTCGATCGGAACGGACGAGCAATGGGCCGAGGCTACCGATGGGCTCCAGGCGGCTCTTGATGTCTATGGCCGTGAATATAAGGTCAACGAAGGCGACGGCGCTTTCTACGGCCCCAAGATCGATGTCCACATCAAAGACGCCCTCGGCCGTACCTGGCAATGCGGGACGGTCCAGCTCGACATGTCACTGCCGCAGCGGTTCAATCTGTCCTACATCGACGCCGACAACAACAAACGGCAGCCCATCATGATCCACCGGGTCATCTACGGTTCCATCGAGCGGTTCTTCGGTATCCTGATCGAGCATTTCGCCGGCAAGTTTCCTCTCTGGCTGGCACCGGTGCAGGCCATCCTGCTCCCGATAAACGACGAAATGGCCGCTTACGCCAGCGACGTAAATGACCTGCTCGTCAAAGCCGGTCTGAGGACCGAAGTCGATTCCCGGGCCGAGAGCCTGAACAAAAAAATCCGTGAAGCCCAGCTCAGTTATATTCCGCTCATACTCACCATCGGGAAGAAAGAGCAGGCCGCCTCGACGCTCTCGGTGCGGACTCTCGATGGAAAGGTGACGCCGGGCGTGCCCCATGATGTGTTCCTGGATACCGTGTCGGCCGCTATTCGGGAGCGGCAGCTGGATCTGGAGTTGTTTAAAGAATAAGAATGAGTGTTTGTTATTTTGTGTTTTGTGTTTGGTGTTTAGTTTTTAGAGTGCGGTGATTTACGAGTTTTATGCTAAAAAGCGTATCACAAATCGCCAAACAGCCTACACCAAACACAAAACACCACACACCACACACTAAATACCAAACACCAATGCCCCAATTCATCAAGGTCTGGCTCCCTCTGCTCGCCTACTGCCTGCTGATATTCATTCAGTCGTCATTCCCGTCGCCGATCCGGGGTCCCGACGTCCCCTTTTTCGACAAGTACCTGCACCTGTTGGGGTATGCCGTTTTGGGCGTGCTGTTCTATCGGGCCTACGCGACGGTGAGGATGGGCGGCAAAAAAAGCAGGATCGCCCTATTCAGTATTTTGTCTGCCGGCCTGTATGGCGTCAGCGACGAAATCCATCAGTACTTCGTTCCCGGCCGACATGCGGACGTGATGGATGCAGCGATCGATCTTGTCGGTGCGGCCTGCGGGGTGCTCTGTTACAGGTATATCATCAAGCGTCGATCAAGCGTCGATCCGCGATTAGCGGATTGACAAAACGGGCGCCATCCGCTAAACATCAACGTGAATTTTTGTACGGCTACCACCAACCGTTATTGGAGATGTCAACACCATGGCTGCAGAACACCGCATGACGATCAACGGCAATGACCTGCCATTCGAACCGGGACAAACCATCCTCGAAGTCGCCCGTCAACATCATATCGACATTCCGACCCTTTGCTGGCTGAAAGGCGCCCTACCGACCGGTGCCTGCCGTATCTGCGTCGTGGAAGTCAAAGGCGCCCGCAGCCTTCTGCCTTCTTGTGCGACACCGGCGGCAGACAACATGGTGGTCCAAACGGAGTCCTCCGCCGTTGTCAAAGCCCGTAAACTGATCCTGCAGCTGCTGCTTTCTTCAGGGAATCACAACTGCGCCGTGCGCGGCTCCGATGGTCAGGACTGGACCCAATTTCAGCTCAACGTGCAAATCGACGACGGCAGCGAGGAGCTGTGTCCGGTATGGGGTGACTGCCACCTGCAGGATCTTTCTTACCGGTATCAGGTGTCCGGCGAGCGCTTTGCCGGCACCGAGACCCCCTATCCCATGGAAACCGTCAACCCTTTTATCGTCAGGGATTTCTCCCGCTGTATCCAATGCGGCCGGTGTGTCCAGGCCTGCAATGAAATCCAGGTCAACAATGCCATCCATTTCGGATTTCGGGGAGCCCGGACGAAAATCATCGCCGCCGGTGACCGGCCGCTTAAAGATTCGGATTGCGTTTTCTGCGGGGAATGCGTGCAGGTTTGCCCTGTGGGGGCTCTGGTGGAAAAAGACGTGCGCTATAGGATCCGGCCATGGGAAACCAAGAAAGTCCGCACCACCTGCAGCTATTGCGGTGTCGGCTGCCAGATGGATCTTCACGTTCGTGACAATCGGGTCGTCAAAGTGACGGGCGCCGAAGAGGCTACACCCAATTACGGTTCGCTGTGCGTCAAGGGGCGGTTCGGATTTGATTTCATTCACTCTTCCGAACGGCTTACCGAACCGCTGATCAAGGAGAACGGCTCATTCCGAGAGGCCAGTTGGGATGAGGCTCTGGACCTTGTGGCCGGGAAACTGGGACAGATCAAGAAAGAACACGGCTCCGACACCATCGGCGTGCTGACATCGGCCCGGGTCACCAACGAGGAGAACTACATCGCCAACAAATTCACGCGGGCCGTTCTCAAAACCAACAATATTGATCACTGCGCCCGTCTCTGACATTCTTCCACCGTGGCCGGTCTGGCCGCAGCATTCGGAAGCGGTGCCATGACAAACACCATTGGAGACATCGAAGACGCCGAGGTCATCCTGGTCACAGGATCGAACACCACCGAGAATCATCCGGTTCTCTCGCGGCACGTCAAGCGTGCGGTGGCCTTCAAAGGGGCCAAGCTGATCCTGGTCGATCCCCGGCGGATCAAACTGGCATCTTTTGCCCACAAATGGTTACGTCAGAATCTGGGAACGGACGTTGCCTGGCTGAACGGCATGATTCATGTCATCATATCCGAAGACCTCTATGACAAAGCGTTTGTTGCCAATCGTACCGAAGGCTTTGAAGAACTGAAGAAGACGGTTGAGAAGTATACCCCCGAATACGTCGAGAGCATTACCGGCATTGCAGCGGCAGACCTGGCCGAAGCCGCCCGTCTCTATGCCGGTGCCAAGGCCGCCAGCATCCTCTATTGCATGGGCATTACTCAGCACAGTCATGGCACGGACAACGTCAAGAGCCTCGCCAACCTGGCGATGTTGTGCGGCCATATGGGCAAGCGCGGGGGTGGCGTCAACCCGCTGCGCGGCCAGAACAACGTTCAGGGTGCCTGCGACATGGGAGGGCTCCCCAACGTGTATTCCGGCTACCAGCCGGTGAGCGACCTTGCCGTTGCCAAGAAAATGGAGGACGCTTGGGGGGTATCGGATCTTCCGACCCAGCCGGGTTTGACCGTTACCCAAATGATTCCCAAAGCCCACGACGGGGAATTCAAGGCCCTTTACATTATCGGCGAAAACCCCCTTGTGTCCGATCCCGACCTGAACCATGCCGAAGCCTCGCTGAAGCATCTCGACTTCCTGGTGGTTCAGGATATCTTCATGACCGAAACGGCCCAACTGGCCGATGTCATTTTGCCGTCAAAATGTTTTGCTGAAAAGGACGGTACGTTTTCCAACACTGAAAGACGTGTTCAGCGAATTCGCAAGGCGGTCGATGCGCCTGGAGATGTAAAGGACGACTGGCAGATATTGTGCGACATCGCCACACGGATGGGCACTCCCATGGTATACGAAAACAGCCAGGCTGTTTTCGAAGAGCTTGCCCGGGTGACGCCTTCTTATGCAGGGATCTCCTACGATCGTATTGCGGCCGAAGGCTTGCATTGGCCCTGCCCCACACCGGAGCATCCCGGCACACCGATCCTGCATAGGGAACAGTTTACCCGCGGTAAGGGTATGTTTCACGCCATCGACTATACGCCACCGGCGGAACTGACCGATGACGAGTATCCGCTCTACCTGACCACCGGCCGGGTGCTGTATCACTACCACACCGGGACAATGACGATGAAGACCGAAGGGCTCAATGATCGGGCTCCCGAATGTTTTGTGGAGATCTCGCCCAAAGACGCCGCGCTCTACGAATTGAGCGATGGCATGGAGGTAGAGATTGCCTCCCGGCGTGGTCAAATCAAGGCCAAAATTCAAGTATCGCCAAAAGCGGTTGCCGGCACGATATTTATTCCCTTCCATTTCGCCCAGGCGGCCGCAAACCGCCTGACCAACGCCGTGCTCGACCCCGTATCCAAGATTCCGGAGTTCAAAGTCTGCGCGGTTAAACTCTCTCGGGCGGCTTGAACCGGCGGGGTTCGGGAAAATTGAGAAAGCGCGCGGAAATGGTCATGGCCGGCTGCCGGCATGACCGGATCTGCCCGGGGAGGCTGTCATGCGTTACTGGCTTATACTGCTGTTGTGGTTACCCTCTTTATCCTACGCGGATTCGGCACTTGTCACCGGCCAGGCGACTCCCCAGGAAGTCTTCGACAATGTGACCGAAGCGGCACGCTATTTGGAGAAAACCGGCGCTGCCGGATTGCTGGAATTTGAGAAACCCACCGGTCGCTTCGTATGGAAGGACACTTATGTGTTCATCACCCAGTGTGAAGGGTATTACTGCCTGCCAAGCCCGAAAAGAAATGAAATCGGGCTGGATGTAACCAAAATTAAATGTTTCAAGACCGAAAAACTCTACATTCTGAACCTGTGCGGTGAAGCTCTCAGCGACCCGGCCGGCGCATGGACCGAATTTTGGTGGCCCAGAGAGGGGTTCTCCGAGCCGCAGAGGAAAGTCAGCTTCATGAAGCAGGTCCCCAATACCGCTTACCAGGTCGTCAGCGACACCTTCGACGACGCGACGTCATTAGAAGCGTTGCGGAAAATATCCTACAGCAAATGATCGGCCGCTAGGTCCGGCCAAAACTCGGTCGTTCGAACCGGACTGCGACCGATTCTACTCCGGCTTACCGATCATAGTGCGGTTTCGGCGGCCTCCTCCTGGTTGAAGCTGCGGGGGACGCCTTCATACGGTGTGCGTCTCTTGTAAGGGATGGTTTTCGGATCGCGCATCGTTTTCAAGATATCGATACTCTCCTTCAAACCTCGGTTGACCCGGCACAGCTCCAAAGACATACCGACCACCTGCGCCACGGCTTGAACAAAGTTGACGTCGTTCAACGTGAACTCCCAAGGCTGGGCGGTGTACACCCGCAGGCAACCGACCCGTTTGGCGCCGATGATGATCGGTGCCGATAAAATCGAGGCAATTCCTTCCTGGATGGCCGCTTCGGGATACTGGATCCGCGGATCGTCGCCGACATCGTAAATCGCCACTGGTTGGCCGTCCTCCAGAGACGATGCAATCGACTGCAGGGAACTGATCGGCCCTTTGTTCAAGTACTCGGAACTCAGACCATAATGGCCGGCGAGTTTGAGTTCAGGGCTCCCGGCGCTGAACAGAAACAGAGCGCAACCCTTCACTTTGAGAGCGGTGGTGACGCCTTCCACCGAAATGAGAACGATTTCCTCCGGGTCACGGATAGAGGAGATGGCTTTGGTGATCCGCACCAACGTTTCATAATTGATGGCAGGTTTTTCCATGATGGCCTCCTTTCCTTGGGGTTGCGGGTTTACGGGTCGAACCAGTTCGCGGGGATACAGGTGCGCGGTAACATCAGTGGAGGCGTTTAGAAACCTATCGGATAAGCAGCTGTAACCGTATGCGCAATGAAATGATCACTGGATAAAAGTTGCTTTAAAATGAATGGAGACGACGCTGATTGTAGTCGAGGCGCGGAATCGTTCTGAGATAGGGCCGAATCAAAGAGTCAGGCAAGAACTGTTTCTGTCGAATTGAAAGGGTCTGGACACGCGTTGTTGATCCTCCCCCGTATAATTGCGATTATATATTCTGAGATCGGAATAGCAAGGCTTAATTATCTTTTTTGGCGCTGCGGCCGGCAACGGTCACGGAAACAGCCTGTCTGAAAAAAAATTATATGGAATCAGTGGTTGTCAAAAGAATGTTCGAATAACGGAATTTTATTTTGGCAACCCGCGATAACAGCACACCCAATCTCCGATCAGGATTTTGTATTGCTTATTCGTAACCGTATCTGGTATCGATAACAGGACCTTCGGCGCTTTCTTTGTCACTCTCACTGACAAGAGGCGAATGTCAATGATAGGGGAAATGGCTCATACGGTTCAGATCAATGGCGTGTGGTATTAGGTGAACAGTTCTGTTCAGTTGTTGGTAATGAGAATGACACCATGGAAAAAATCAAAAACTTAGAAGGGACAGCTGCCAGATCGCGAAGGCAGGCGGAAAAAGAACAAATAGAAAATTCGCTCCGCGAAAGCGATGAATTCAATTCGCGTTTACTGAATAATACGCCGAACCCTATCCTCGTCCTCAACGCTGACACCTCCATTAAATATGTAAATCCCGCTTTCGAAAAGTTGACGGGATTTTCGGCTTCAGCGATCATTGATACGAAGGCGCCATACCCATGGTGGATCAAGGAAAACTTGGAAACGACCCAGCGGGAATTCAGACAGGCGCTTGGACATGGACTCGACCGGTTCGAAAAGTGCTTTCGGAAAAAAAACGGTGATTCATTTTGGGTTGAAATTACCTCCAGTCCATTAGAGAAAAACGGGGAGATCACGTATTACTTATCGACATGGATTGATGTCACCGCTCGTAAGCAAGCGGATAAAAAATTGCGAGAATCTGAAGAACGCTATCGAAGATTGGTCGATAATATCGCTATTGGTGTAGCGCTCATCAGTCCGGATATGGAGATCCTGACCTTAAACAGACAGATGAAAAAATGGTATCCATACATCGATCCCAACCAAAAACCAATCTGCTACCGCTTCTTTAACGACCCGCCCGGTGAAGCGATCTGTTCTTATTGTCCGACCATCCAGACCCTTCGGGATGGCGAGGTGCATGAGTCGATTACCGCGACACCTGCCGGCAATGAGACCCGGCACTACCGGATCATTTCGTCACCGATTATCGATTCTGAAGGACAGGTGACGGCTGCCATAGAAATGGTAGAAGATATTTCCGAGCAATTGATGGCTGACTCACATATCAGAGACCTCTCCCAACAGCTATTGAAAGCTCATGAAGACGAGCGCCAGATGATTGCCAGAGAGCTGCACGACAGCGTGGCCCAGGACCTGTCCACCTTGAAAATTGTTTTCAAAACCCTCTTCGACGAGCGGAGTGGTGAACTTTCTCAAACGAAAGAGAACGTCTCTAAATTGTTTGCCATCTTAGACCGGACCATCTTGTCTGTTCGCAATCTGTCTTACGATTTGCGTCCGCCCGGCCTGGCCGACCTCGGTCTCTTGCGGACGCTTTCCACCTACTGTGAAGAGTTTGCCCAGGAAAATGCCCTAATGGTGGACTTCCATTCGGTGGGCTTAAAAAAAATGACATTGGACTCCCTGGTTGAAATCAATGTCTACCGTCTCGTCCAAGAGGGCCTAAACAACATACGCAAACATGCGCAGGCGCGCCGGGTCAAGGTCACGCTGGTTGGCGTCAGCCCCAATATCATTCTCCGCATCGAAGACGACGGAAAAGGTTTCGATGTACGGGCGCGGGAACGTTCGCTAAACGGAGAGAAACGGCTTGGTCTGCGCAGTATGAAAGAACGGGTAAACCTGCTGCAGGGCCAAATGACGATTGATTCACATCCCGGCAAGGGCGCCAAAATTTCGATAAAATTTCCCTACAAAAGAGGGTGAATTGGGCCAGGCCAAACGCATTCTCATCGTAGATGACCACCCACTTTTCCGGGAAGGTCTCAAGGTGATCATCGGAAAAGAAAGCGCAAAATATCGCGTCGTTGGAGAGGCCGGCACAGCCAGTCAGGGTCACAAACTGGCCAGAGACCTTCAACCGGACCTGGCTTTGGTGGATATGTCCCTTCCCGATCGAAGCGGTATCGAACTGATTGCTGACATTCTCAAAGTCTCTTCCCACACCCGTATTTTGATCGTCAGCATGCACTCCAAAATCGATTTTATCGTCAAAGCCTTTAAGGCCGGTGCTATGGGCTATATCGTGAAGGAATCAGCGGCCGACATGCTTTTAAATGGAATGGATCATGTCATAAAAGGTAATTTTTTCATGGACACTTCGGTTTCCCAACAGGTGGTCAAAAAACTTGCGGGTTTGTCGCCCAAGGAGAAGGTTGAGGGTGCTGCCGGCTACGACACGCTGACGGCCCGGGAACAGGAGGTCATGGTTCTTTTGGCCGAAGGGCTGTCATCGAATCAAGTCGCCGAAAAGCTTTTCATCAGCCCCAAAACGGTTGAAAACCATCGTTCCAGCATCATGCGCAAACTCGGGATACACAGCACCATCGAACTGGTGCGCCATGCCGCCAAGCTCGGCCTCATCGATATCGATCTTTGGAAAGAGTAACCCCTTCCATTTTTAACTCTCCCCCATCAGATACCATCCAGTTGAAGTTTGGGAATAATTCACCGGCGGGTGATTTTCCCAGACAGTATGAAGCCTACCCCCTATGGACTTAAATGTAAGCCAGCAATATGTAATACACATCAATTTGTTACAATGCTTGGACCAATCTGGTGGAGTGTCATCTGCACCCAGGTGGTTCATGTCCAGAGTGCACAGATAGCGAGTCGAGTGCAGAAAAGCAACAAGTGATGCACGGACACAGCTTAGCGAGCAACCAGAAATTTACCCATCTCGCCCGCTTCATTCGCAGTATTCAGCGGATCGAGGGACACGCGGACTGCTTCGGTAAGGTGGTCAGGGGCTGTCGCCAATGGGACTGTGTCTGGCGTGCTTATTGCTTGATGGAGACGCGAAAAGATTCGAATAAGGATGTTGACGATCACCGGTAGCAAAATACGAGGATGTGTCGATGAGCCCAGTGGTGCGTATTCTAATTTTGGATGACCAACCCCATAACCGGCACTTGATTTCGAAATCATTGCGCGAGGAAGGATATCAAACGGAGTTTGTTGATGATCCAGATTCGGCCTGGGAACTCTGGCGTGAGTTTCCACCGGACATGATGTTGCTCAATTCTCTGTCAGAAGAGTTCGACAGTTTTGCCTTTTTGCTCGCTATCAAACAAAAATGTTCGGATTTCCCTGTGCTTGTGTACGCCATCCGAAGTGTGGATGCGATCGACAGACTTAAAGAGTCGATTGCTGCGGTATTGGGTAATAAACGGCTGGTCGAATCGGGTATGAACATGCGTCAATTTCGATCTTGTGAGGTGTCGATTTCAGGCCACAGTGCGATATAGCGTGGCTTAGGTGGAAAAATTCGGAGGCTTAACTGCACCGAGACCTCGACAACATACCATAAGTAACGCGTATCTCGGGGAGGTGGAACATGAAAAAGTCAGACCTGGCATATTTTCGGCAATTGCTGATTGAATGGCAAGAACAGTTGTTGCGACGCGCCGATTACGCTATCGCCGGAATGCTGGATTCATCGGTCTATGCATCTGACCTGCTTGACCGTGCCACCCTGGAAACTGATCGAGACCTGGCTCTTCGCATCAGGGATCGTGAAAGCAAACTCATTCGAAAGATAAGAAGCGCTCTCAAACGAATGGACGAAGGAACATTCGGAATTTGTGAATTGTGCGGAGAAGAAATTGACCTAAAACGGCTCAAGGTTCGACCCGTAACCACCTACTGTATTGACTGCAAAAGAGTGCAGGAAACGCTGGAAAGAATCATCAACAGATAAAAAAGTGATAATCATTAACCTGGGATTACGGTGGAAATAATGTCAGCACTCGACAATCCAATGGAAACGCGTCACAGACGTTGCACCCCTTACGAGATCAACACCGAATGCCTAAAGCTTTCCGGCCGGAGCGATGTTTTCAGCGCCCGATCGATCAATTATAGTCACGACGGGATTGTGTTGGTGTCGAAAAGGGCCTTAAAACCGGGGACACTTCTCGTTGTTCGCGTGCTGAATTTTCCCTCTGCGCAAGTACTCTCAGGTGACACAAGCATTCGTTCCACAGGGTTGGCGGAGGTCCGGTGGGTCGAGGAAGTTATGGATGCGGATGGGCTGTCGTATGCGATGAGCTTGCGATACGTGTAGACGGAAGGGATAGTTTGGGTTGCAACGTACAGACGACCAATGCGGTCATTTGGGAAACCATCGCAATCTTTGAATCGATACGATATAACGTTTGAGAAAAAAAGCTGATGTCAATCGATGAAAAACGGCGTTCAGCACGCTACATCATAAAAGAACCGATAGAATTTGCTTTTTTGAGCTCGGACCGTTTCTTTAAGTCCAGCGTTGTTGATTGCAGTAAGGACGGATTGTGCTTTAAGTCCAATTATGAAATCAAAAGCCGCGCGAATATTTACATTGTTGGCGAAAACAGCCATTGCGTTCGCGGCAGGGCGTGTACACGAGATGGCTTTGTCGAGGTCAAGTGGTGCCGAAAACAATCGAACACCCCTGCATTGTTTTTTCTGATCGGTGCTGAATATAGAGAATTGGAGGTTAAAGAGGCGATCCCGTGAGTCTAAAAAGTATCAACGAAGTCTTTTCATGATAAAAATTCCATCCTACTGCCGGGTCCTATTTTTAGTTCCTGAAATTAAATACTTCCCCGTTTGCATGGCCGGTGATTCTAATCCTTTGGTAGTCGGAGCAGAGGGGTTACCTTACGAATCCATCTTTCCGATAAACCCGTTTTATGATCAGGGTACCGAAGTCCATGTCGTCATCCCTGACTACCGGAAACTGATCGAAGAATACCACGATCCGGGCCTAAAAAGAATTTTCGAAGCGATAAAACGCCAGGTACCACTAGACAGAATCCATTTGGCCAAAGATCGGTCATTTTTTTATCTCGATCCGGTCTCATCAAGGGACGAACTCGATAATGTAAAGATATCGCTTGCATTTCAAAGAGAAGTCATCAACAACATCGAACCGGCGGTACAACCGGATCTTATCCACTGCCACGGCTGGATGACCGGTCTGATCCCTGCCGTAGCCCGGCAGATGGGAATTCCCTGCCTCTTCACCCTTAACAGTGTGCAGAGCGCCAGAGCCACCATTGCGTATATCGAAGATCAGGGCATAGATGCCGCGTTTTTCTGGCAGGATCTTTATTACGAAAGGATGCCGGTGGATTACGCGGAAACCCGGGAGTTTAATACCGTCGATTTTCTTTTAAGCGGCATATTTTCAGCATCCAATGTCATTGCCGGCAATCTGGAAGTTTTAATAGAAATTGAAAGAAGCCTTAATGGTTTTCCGAAAACGCCGATGAGGCAACTGATCAAGAACAAATGTGAGCAGGGTTCGATGTTTTACTTCAACAATAGAACCGCCCTGAACCGCGAATTTGTCGGTCTTTAGAAAAGGGCCAAACGTCACCTTCGTGCCGATTCCTGAATTGCTGGGAGGAAACCGGTTACCGTCTGGAGACGTTGTTTTTGTATCGCATAAAGAAACCCGGTACACTGTTTCGTAGCGGGTTTCTTTGATTCGTATCTGAAGCTTGTAAGCATAGCCCCCTAATCTAAAAGCAGACCATGAGAAATTGATACACGATGGGCATTGATGGTTCGATTATGGTCGAATGGATCCCGGTGGGTTTCTATAAAAGGTTCTTCTCCCACTAATCGGGAGAAGAACCATAAAGGTATACCGCATATTGGAGCCGTCTATAATTCCGTGAAGGTGACCATGAATAACTGTTTCAACAGATATTTTGCCAACCAGATGGAAATCAGTAATGAAGCGCAAGAGTATGTCGATCAATGGCGAACGATTTTCAAGGAGGGTCGTGACAAATCCAGAAGATTTATCAACAAAAGCTTCAACAGCATGGAGGGCTATTTCGCCGCATTAGGACCGAATAAGCTTTCAGAAAAGAAAAAAAGCAGTCCAAAAACTTAACCCGCACTCACAATCTTCCATTTCTACCTCTATTACTATCCCGTTTGGGGGATGTGTTTTGCTCATTATGGTCCAAGATGGCCGTGGAGTGGGTCTTTGCTGCGGTCATTCGCGTTTCCACACCGGCATCGGCGAATACGTAAGCCGATCTTTTGCCCAGCAGGTTTTCCCGCAACAGCACCACGTCCACCTTAAAGATCACCAACCATTCACAGATGCGAATACCCTTGGCCTTTTCAATCTTTGCGTGCGGAAAAAAATGAGCATGGCCACGGCGACCATGTTCTCCACCTTGTAGAGCCCGTAGGGAAAGCCGCGGCTCTTTCTTTCCGAAATCTTGACACCGGCCAGGACGACCCCTGAGGCTGCCAGGTCGACAACGTTGTGGGTCATCTCGGCCGCCACTGCCAGGCTTCCCGAGGCAATGGCCAGGTTCAGAAGGCTCAGGAGAATGTTGACGGTTATGGAGGCCCAGGCGACGCGTGCGGCGGTTTCCATATTTCCAATTTAGTCAACAGAGGCGGTCGTATCAGCTTCCTCGATTGCGGGCCGATAATAGACCTCCTCTTTCTTTCGTTCAGCCCGGATCTTGTTTTCTTTCATCAGGCCGCCGAGGTATTTCGACACCACGTTGACATGCAGGCCGAACGCCTCTGCGATATGCCGGGCCGTGCAAGGCCGTCTTTTCAACATTTCCAGAATGGCTGCCGCGTTTGTCTGCATGGGTTTTGAGCGGGGCGCACTGAAATCCGCGATGATCTCAGCTGTCGGTTGAAACGGGTGCGTCAAACTCGCCATCTGCTCCTTGGATAAGGCGGTGACAAACGCCTCCGCGGGCGGGCGAACCGCCGTGTTCAGATGGATGCGATCCGGTGCGATCTCCTTTGCCCGAGTTGCGATCTTGGCGACCTCTTCGGTCGACGAATTCATCCCCCTGACCAGAAAGACTTCCATCCACACCTGCCCGCCGAATTGGGAGCGGAATGTTTTCTGTCCCGCGATCATTTGGTCGAAAGACAGCTGAGGATGCGGCCGGTTGATCCACTCGTAGGAGGCCTGGTCCCACGCACTCAAGGAAATTTTGACGATGTCGGCGTGACTGGCGGCTGCGCGAACTGCAGGTAGGTGCAGCAGGGCGCCGTTGGTCAAAAGGACGGCGGGAATGGATCCGTGGCTGCGGATGAAGTCGAGCACTTCTCCGAACCGGGAATGAAGCGTCGGTTCTCCGGCCCCGGAGAGGGTCATATAATCGGCCTCACCGCCCGATCGGAGCCACCTGTCAAGTTCTATCAGGACAGCATCCGTCGGTACATATTCTTCCCGAATAATCATCTTGGTGGGGGTGCGACCCAGCTGGCAGAAGACGCAATCGAAGCAGCACGTCTTGTGTGGGGTCAGGTCAATCCCCAGCGAGCGGCCGAACCGTCGCGAAGGTACCGGTCCGAACAGATAGCGATATTTTATTTGCGTCATGCCGTTATTTTCTCTACCCGCACCGCGGCAACTTTGAACTCCGGAATTTTGGCCAGGGGATCAAAGGCCTCCGCATTGGTCAGTACGTTCGTCGGGTTCTCGCCGAAATGAATCGGCAGAAACAGAGTGCCGGGCGCTACAGAAGGGGTGATTTTTGCCGGGGCTTCCATGTCACCGCGGCGGGAGGAAAGAACCAGCGCGTCGCCCTCGCTTATCTCCAGCTCGCGGGCGTCATTGGGATTGATGCAGACATAACCGGTACGTTGTTCGATGTCCAGCTTGGGAGAAATGCGCGTCATGGTACCGGTGTGAAAATGGGCGAACATGCGGCCGGTAGTCAGAAAATAAGGATAGGCCTCGTCGGGCATCTCCGCCGGGTCGCGGTATTCGACGGCATGAAATTTTCCCAACCCCCGGGCGAAACGGTCTTTGTGCAGAAAAGGGGTTCCAGGGTGGCTGGCATCGGGGCAGGGCCACTGCAGGCCACTTATTCCCAGCCGGGCGTAGTTCATACCGCCGTAGATTTTGGGTGCCAGCGTGGTTATTTCGTTGAAAATATCTTCAGCCGACGCATAGGGCATCGGGTATCCCATGGCCTCGGATAGCTTGGCAATGATCTGCCAGTCCGGCAGGGCGTCCCCCACCGGCTCGATGGCCTGGCGAATTCTCAGGCAGCGGCGTTCCGTGTTGGTGAAGGTCCCCTCTTTTTCGGCTACCGACGCCGCCGGCAGTACGATATCGGCTACCTGGGCGGTTTCGGAGAGAAACAGTTCTTGAACGACGAGCAGGTCGAGATTTTTAAGGGCATGGTGGAGATGATTCCAGTCCGGATCGCTCAATTTGGGGTTTTCGCCAATGACATACAGTGCTTTGAGCCGGCCCTCGAGCATGGCAGGCACCATGTCGGTGATCGTCAAACCGGGTTTGTCCGGTAAAGATCGTCCCCACGCCCCCGAGAACCTGGCGTTGACCTGCGGATCGTTCACCGGCTGATACCCGGGATATACGTTCGGCAGGCCGCCCATATCGCAGGCCCCCTGGACGTTGTTTTGACCCCTGAGTGGATTGACGCCGCCGCTGGCCACGCCGACGTTGCCGCACAGCAGTGCCAGGTTGCAGCAGGACTTGACATTGTCGACGCCGGTAGTGTGCTGGGTGATACCCATGGCATACAGCAGACTGGACGGGTGGTGTCGGGCATAAAGGCGCGCCATTTTTTCGAGATCGGTGACGCTGACACCGGTGATAACGGATACCCGCTCCGGCGTGTAACGGTTCACGACCGATTGGAGATCGGCATACCCTTCGGTTCGCGTTTCGATATAATCCTTGTCGTGCCAGCCGTTGGCTATGATGATGTGCATCATGCCGTTGAGCAGCGCAACATCGCTGCCGAGTCTCTGATTAACGGCCACATCCGCAAATCGGCTCAGCTGGATATTGCGGGGGTCGGCCACAATCAGCTTGGCCCCATTTTCCTTGGCGCGGTATATACGCCGCGCGATGAGCGGGTGGCAGGCGGTGGTGTTGGAGCCGATAACGAAGATGCAGCCGGCGTTTTCGATTTCGCCGATGGAATTGGTCATGGCACCACTGCCGAAAGCGGCGGCCAGACCGGCCACCGTCGAGGAATGTCAGAGCCGGGCACAGTGGTCGACGTTGTTGGTGCCGATCACCGCGCGTGCAAACTTCTGGGCCAAGTAGTTTTCCTCATTGGTGATTTTGGCAGAGACCAACACCCCCACGCTGTCAGGGCCGTATCGGTCGACGACTTCCTTGAGACGCTCGACGGTCAGCTGGATGACCTCCTCCCATCCGGCACGGATGAAGCGGCCGAATACTTTGACCAGAGGGTGTTTCAACCGCATGTAGCTGGTGATGTATTCGTGCAGGTTCCAGCCCTTGATGCACAGTTTGCCTTGGTTGACCGGGTGGGTCTTCAGCGGCAGGGTGCTTACCAGTTCACCATCGATGACCTGAAACAGGACACCACAGCCGGTGCCGCAGTATGAACATACGGAAGGGACGAATTTGACTTCCATGACCGCCTCCTCAAGCCGCTTCGATTGGTTTTGTTTCCAGCATGACCTTTTCTCCGAGTACCTGAAGCGGCGCTTGGCCGTCGCTGACGCCGGTGCGATAGTCGAACAATTCCGTGACGATGTCATTTACCTTGCGGTACAACAGACGCAAGGGAATATCGGCTGGGCAGGCTTCTTCACACAGACCGCAGTCGACACAGCGGCCGGCCATGTGAACGGCCCGGACCAGGTGGAATATGGGGACCTCAGGCGGCAGACTACCGGTGCCGATCAGGTCCTTGTGTTCGAGGGAGCATTCCGTGCAGAAACAGACCGGGCAGATGTCCCGACAGCCGTAGCATTTGATGCATTTTTGAAATTCATACGTCCAGCGGTCGAAGCGTTCCTGGTGATTGAAGGATTCCGCTTCCTCCGGGGTGAAATTGTTGTCGATGCCGATCTGTTTCTTGACCCGCCCCGTCGCTGGGGGTGACAGGTAGGTACAATCGGCATGGTCCTTCAGACTGGACGGACAACAGTTCAGATTGATCACTTCAATGGTCGCAGGTTTCAGCTGGTGCCAGATGGTCAAGACGTTGAGGGCCCGCTGAGTGCAATCCCGGGCAAGCAAGCCGATTTTGAGATCCGGATTTTTCCCAGCCAGCCCGGCGGCAATTTTTTCCAGGGGATAGCGGGCCGCGCCGAATTGGAGGTCTTCGAGACCGTCCAAATTCTCCTTGGTGAAGGCATGCGGCAGGGGGTGCCCCGCCGTCGATTTGTACGCCAGAAAGATATCGATTTTCCCGGAGTTTAGCATTTTTCGAATCTGATCCGTCATGGTGTGCTCCTCATGCCGTTTGAGCGGGTTGTTTTGCGACAGTCGCCACTTCATTTTTGTGACGATGCCCCCTGCGGCGCTTTTCGGAGACGGCTTTCGGACCCAGATGCATCAGGGCCTTCGGCAAGGTCTTGACCGGGTTTGGACCCAGTTTGCGGATTTTTTCCGTGAAGTTGGTGACGACAGTGACGAACTTTTGTGCTTCGGCCGAAGAAATCCACTCCAGGTGCAGACGGTCACGGAGCCCCACGAATTTTAGGAGTTCTTGCAGAAACCGCATGCGCTTGATCGTCATGTAATTACCGTACAGGTAATGGCAGTCACCGATGTGTCACCCGCCCACCAGAACGCCGTCGGCGCCTTCCTGAAACGCTCGCAGAAGATGATGTGGTGATACCGTGGCCGAGCACATGACCCGTATGACGCGAGTGTTAGCCGGGTACTGCAACCGGCTGACGCCGGCGAGGTCCGCCGCACCGTAGGTACACCAGTTGCACAAGAAAGCGATAATTTTGGGCTCAAAATCCGGTGATGTCATGATAATCTCCCCACTTTCATCCTAATCCGCAAATGCAGTTTTGATTTGGGCATACAGTTGACCATTCGTAAACCCCATCAACACCGGGGCTTCCGACGGGCAAGCCGCCGCGCACGCGCCGCAGCCCTTGCAGAGGGCCGGGTTAACCTCGGCCACATTGACCTTGGCGTTGAAGCTGATGGCGCCGAAGGGGCAGACATCGAGACACCCCCCGCACCCGGAGCAAAGATTCGCGTCAATTCGGGTGACGATCCCGCCGACCCTGATGTGGTCCATGGCCAGATAAACGGCGGCCCTGGCCGCGGCTGCTTTTGCCTGGGCAATGCTCTCATCGATCGGTTTGGGATAGTGGGCCATGCCGCACAAAAAGACGCCTTCGGTGGCAAAGTCCACCGGCCTGAGTTTTTGGTGGGCTTCCAGCAACCAGCCGTCGGCGTCTGTCGGCACCTTGAAAAGATGCGCCAGGGGTGAGCTATCATGGGAAACAATGGCGGCGGCCAGGCACAGCAGGTCGGCGTCAACGCGCAATTTTCGGCCAAGAAGCGGGTCGTTGAAGACAACCCGAAGTCGGTCACCTTCGGCGCTCACAACCGGTTTGTTTTCTGGCGCGTAGCGGAAGAAAAGAACCCCTTTTGCCCGGGCGGCCTGGTAAAGGGCCTCGCGTTTGCCGTAGGTCCGGATATCGCGGTAGAGAACGTAAACGTTGACATCCGGGTTTTTTTCGATCAGGCGCAGTGCGCTTTGCATGGTGTGGGTGCAGCACACCTTGGAGCAGTAGGGGCGCTCCGGCTCCCGGGACCCGACACATTGAATGAAGACGACGTCCCGGGCATCCGCCAGGCGTGGATCGTCATGGCGGAACAGATCATCGAATTCCAGGTGAGTCAGCACCGCCGCATGCTGCCCGTAAAGGTATTCTCGCGGCTGGTACTCCCGGGCACCGGTGGCCAGTATGGCCACCCCGTGATCGATGCTCACAGGGCCTTTGGCGGTGGCAATCTCGGTTTTAAAGTTGCCGACGAATCCCTCTACTTTTTCCACCGCAGCTTCGCTGTAAACCGTGATCCTGTCGTCCGATTCGACCCGCTCTTGGATGGCCTTCAGACCGGCGTCGACTGAATCACCAGAGGCCGTCTCGATCAGCCGGGCGGCATGGCCTCCCAAGCAGGCCGATTTTTCCACCAGGTGAACCGGATAGCCCTGCCGGGACAGGCTCAGCGCCGCGGTCATGCCCACTAGGCCGCCGCCGACCACCAATGCTGATCGCTCCAGCGGGAGATCCGTTTGCAGCAAGGGTACCGACAAGGCGCTCTTGGCAACGGCCATGCACACCAGATCCTTGGCTTTTTGCGTGGCCGCGTCCGGATCGTCGGCATGCACCCAGGAGTCGTGATTGCGGATGTTGGCCATTTCGAACAAGTACTTGTTCAATCCGGCACTGATCAGGGTCTCTTGAAACAATCCTTCATGGGTTCTGGGCGTGCAGGCGGCGACGACCACCCGATTCAGGTCTTGCTGCCGGATGACGGCGAACATTTTATCCTGCGTGTCCTGGGAGCAGGTGAACAGGTTTTCTTCGACGTATACGACACCGGGAAGTGTTTTGGCATACGCAGCGACTTCGGGCACCCGCACCACGCCGCCGATGTTGATCCCGCAGTTGCAGACGAATACGCCGATGCGGGGTTTTTGCCGCACGACATCGGTTTCCGCCGGGAGCTCCACTGTCCGGGTACGCGTATGGCGCACCGAAGAGAGCCTTTCGGTCGCGGCGGCGGCGGCGGCACTGGCCTCCATGACCGCGTGGGGGATGTCTTTCGGGCCGGTAAAAGCCCCGCAGGCATAGATACCCGGCACAGAGGTAGCCACCGGATGAAAGGCATCTGTTTTTACAAAGCGATGATCATCTAGTTGAATACCGAGACGAACCGCCAGCTCGGTGGCGGTGATGTCGATTTCGAGTCCGGTTGACAGCACCACCATGTTAAACATCTCTGCCTGTATCGATCCGTCTTCCCGGACGTATCGCAGCAGCAGATCATCGCAATCGTTGACAGGAGAAATCGAATGGATCCGGGATCGAACGAAACGCACACCTGTTTGGCGAGCTTGTTCATAGTAGCGATCAAAATCTTTGCCCTGGGTGCGCATGTCCATATAGAAAATGGCACAATCCAGCGGGATGTGGCTGTGGTCTTTGGCGATGAGAGCCTGTTTAACGGCGTACATGCAGCAAACGGCAGAGCAGTAATCGTTGCCGCAGCGGTTAATGTCCCTGGACCCCACACATTGGATCCAAGCGATATTTTGCGGCTGTTTCTCCTCTTTCTTGCCGGAGGGCCGTAGAAGATGTCCGCCATATGGACCGGTGGCAGACAAGATGCGTTCGAATTCAATGGAAGTGACGACATCGGGGGACCGATCATAGGCGTAAACGTCCGATCCACCGGGATCAAACGAACGGAAACCGGGTGCTGCAATTACGGCGCCCACCGATATAATGGTGTCTTCTACCTTGTCACCGAAGTTGATGGCCCCTGAAGGGCAAAATTTTTCGCACGCTCGGCATTTGCCCTTGGTAAAATAGATACAATTTTCAGCATCGATCGTATACTTCAAGGGCACGGCTTGGGAGTAGGGAACATAGATCGCCTTGCGTTTGACGAGTTTCTCGTTATAGGTATCGATCACCTTTTTTGGGCACTTTTCGGCACATAGACCGCAAGCGATGCATTTATCTACATCCACGTAGCGGGGAGACTGGCGGATTCTTACTTTGAAATCACCGGCCTGTCCGCTGATTTCGGTGATTTCCGCGAGCGTCATCAGCTCGATGTTGGGGTGCCGGCCGACCTCGACCAGTTTGGGTGCCAGGATTCACATCGAGCAGTCATTGGTCGGAAATGTCTTGTCCAGTTGGGCCATTACACCGCCGATTGCCGGCGATTTTTCGACCATGGTAACGTAATAGCCTGAGTTGGCCATGTCCAGTGCGGCCTGGATGCCGGCGATACCGCCGCCGGCAACCAACACCGCTCCCACCGGTTGTGATCGGCTATCCATTCTGCGCATGAGTCTCTCCCTGATGGACCCGTCCTTACCAGGCCTCGCGTTCCAACCGCTTGTAGATGTACATGAGCTGCTTTTGGGTGAGTTCACCGATTTGTTCATTCAACCATTTCAAGTCCGCAGAAATGATGGCGGCCTTGGCTTCGTGTGATAGATGGTAATCTCGCAATGCTTCCGACCCGCTTTCCATTAACTCATTCCAGAAGTCACCATCATCTGCGGTCCGATTCAGCACCCGCATCACTTCACGTTTTTGAATGAGTTTTTCCTCAGCGGTCGCTGCTTTGGGTGCGGAGACGGGCGGCAATTCTTCCTGCTTCCGTTTTAAGGCCTGGCCCACTGATCTCTTGATCTGGTCATCGGTAAACGGCTTGGAGAGATAATCATATGCACCGAGTTTCATCGACGTCACTGCCGAATCGACGCTGGCATATCCGGTGATGACGACCACGATTGTGTCCGGGCGCACCGATTTGATTTCGCGAATGACATCCATGCCGTCGATATCCGGCAAGCGTAAATCGGCGACCAGTACGTCGCAGCCCTTTTGGTGGAAATTTTCCAGCGCCGCGCGTCCTGTTGCGGCGAGAGCCACTTTGTAACCCTCTTCAGACAACACCATTTCCAGACCTTTGGCCACGCTGAACTCGTCTTCCATCACGAGCACATTCGGTGACGTCTCCTCAGCCGTTTGGATTCTTTCTGCAACGGCAACCATTATTCACCTCCCCGTTGTAAGGGTTCCAAGCAATGAACTCGACAACTGGTTGAGCAAATTGCGTGCCGGAGAAGAGAAGTCGATATTCTCGAGACCTATGGAAATATAACATAATGATTTCAGATAGTAAAAGAACCCATCGCTCATCCGGTTTAAGGTCGGTGATCCGCGGTTGTATCAATATTTATACGCCCGACTCGCATCGTTCCAAAATTATAGAAGTAGTTTCAAATAGTTGTAACCGTATATCCGGCCATACACCTGAACGGGCGGTTTTGTCGGCCACCCGTTGCAGGGCTACTCACTTGGATCAGAAGGATTTTGAAAGGCGTCGGCACCGATACCGTGCTTTTTCATCAGGACAGAAAAATTTGGGCGCTGCATACCGACCTGGGCTGCCGCACGGGTGATGTTGCCCGAGGTGATTTTCAGGGCCTTTTCTATGAACGCCTTTTCCAGCGGCAGGTAGGAATCGTTCAGAATGGTTTGTCTGGCCTCCTTCAGAGCCTGGATCGATTCGGGAACACGGCCGTTTCTCTGCCGCCGTCGGGTTTGCATTTGATCGAAAATATCCCAGAAATTGAGGACATCGTGATCGGCCATAATGACCAGGCGTTCGACCACGTTTTTCAGCTGCCTTACATTTCCCGGCCACATGTAATTGGTCAGCATTTCCAGGGCCTCGTCGCTGAAGCCTGTGATCCGCTTGCCAGTTTTACGGCAAAAAAGGCGTAGGAAGTGATAGGCCAGCCGCGGTATGTCGTCCCGGCGTTCGCGCAACGGCGGAATGAAGATCGGCACCACACACAGGCGGTAGTAGAGATCATCACGGAAGCGCTGGGCATCGATCAGTTTTTTCAGGTTCTGATTGGAAGCCGCTATGATGCGGGTGTCGGTACTCCGGTAGTGGCTGGCACCGACCGGTTTGAATTCCCCGGTTTCCATGACCCGAAGGAGTTTTCCCTGAACATCCTGGTTGATATTAGCGACCTCGTCCAGAAACAGGGTTCCGCCATCGGCGACTTCGAAGATGCCGGCCTTGTCCGCCACCGCGCCAGTGAAGGCCCCTTTCACATGACCAAACAGTTCACTTTCCATCAGGGAGGCCGAGAAACTGCTGCAGTCCACGGCGATGAACTGTCGCCCGGCCCGCCGGCTGTGGGCGTGGATGGCCCGGGCAAACAGCTCCTTACCGGTTCCGCTTTCGCCCTCTATCATTACGGTGGTGTCGGCTGGCGCCACTTTACGGATCTTGTTGAAAATTTCCAGGATACGCGAATTCTCGCCGATGATGTTATTGAAATTGTAACGCTCGAAAATTTGGTTGCGCAGGAACTGGTTCTCTTCTTTCAGGCGTTTGTTTTCAAGGGCCTTTTTCACCGCCAGACTGATTTGCTCATCGTCGAAGGGCTTGGCCAGGTAATCAAAGGCGCCCAGTTTCATTGCTTCAACGGCATTGGACACCGTTGAGTAACCGGTCATGACGATCACGTTAACCGCCGGTTGGTCAGCCCGCACGCGTCGCAGGATCTCCATTCCGTCGATATCCGGCAGCTTCATGTCGAGCAGAACGATATCGTATTCGTGGGCATCCATCGACCTCAAACCAGTGCTGCCTGTCGGACACGTATCGACGTGATACCCTTTTTCCGAGAGGATCATCCGGCAGCCGTCGCAAATGACCGGCTCGTCGTCGATGACCAGAATACGGATGGTTGTCATAAAATTATTCCCCCAATATTTACAATCATCGCGTTCCAAACGATGGGCTGCGCCCCGAGTAACGGATTTATTGCGGTATCGGGAATTGTCGCGAAGATGATTTTTGCGACCGTTCACGAGACGGCAAATCGATCGTGAATTCGGCGCCTGCCCTTTCCTGGCTGGAGACACGAATATGTCCGCCGTGACCTTTGACGATGCCATAGCTGACCGCAAGACCCAAGCCGGTGCCTTTATCTTTTGTGGAGAAGAACGGCTCGAAGACCTTGGAGAGATTCTTGGCCGAGATACCGCAACCCGTGTCTGCGATTTGTATTCGGACTACCCGGGAGTCCGGTAACCAGGCGCTTTTAACTGTGATGAAGCCGTTTTCGGGCGTGGCTTGCACGGCGTTAATCAGGATGTTGACGAACACCTGCTCCATCTGGTTCCCGTCCACACAGATTTTTTCCATTTGCGGCGCCAGGGTTTTTTCGAGTTGGAGGTGTTTCAAACGAAATTCGTTGTCCAAGATGCTCAAGGCTTTTTCGATGACCTCGTTTATATCGGTGCTCACCATCTGCGGCTTGCGGTCCCTTGAAAACTCCAGCAACTCCTGGATGATACTCTTGCAGCGAACGGTTTCCCTGGTGATGACATCTAGCCCCTCCTTGAGCGGCCCTTCCGGTGGCACCTTTTTGGAGAGGTTTGAACTGAACAGAAGGATGCCCGCCAGTGGATTGTTGATCTCGTGGGCGATGCCGGCAGCCATGCGACCGAGCGCCGAGAGCTTTTCGGTCTGCAGGGCCAGCTGGTCGTATTGCGCCCGCTGGTTTTCGATGAAACGGACCTTGTGGATCGCGCAGGCGCACTGTTCGGTGATGTAGACCATGAAGCTTTTTTCTTCATCGGTGAACGCTCGCGACTCCCCCAGATAGATCCGAAGGCGTCCGACCACCTTGTCGTCCAATGTCAGGGGAACATCGAGCATCATTCGGACGCCTTCATCCCAGGCCTCCTTTCGATATTCAACGCGCGGATCGTGCCAAATGTCATCGATCACCACCACCTGGTCGGTTCCCATCAGGTCGGACAATATTTTTTGGGTCGACACCGATCCCTTCTTGAGATACCATTCACCTAAGCCATAGGCCGCTGCGACTTCGAACTGTTCGGTTTCCGGATTGAGGATACGCAGCAGAGCCCCTTTGGCGTTTAGGATTTCGGTGGCCTTCCACACCGTTCGCTGCTGAACCTCGCGCAGGCTACGGCTGGTGTGCATGAGTCTGCTGATTTCCCTGAAGGCGTGGTAAAAGGTTTTATAGTCGGTGTTAATATTCATTGATTTTTAACGATTCTTCACCATCGCCAATTCAGAAGAAAATTTTGAATTCTTGTTGTCATTACTTCTGAATCTGGCAGCAGTTCAGATCAAAAACTAACGTTGGTTCATTTTTACGATTCAATGACCGTTTCAAGCGATCTCGAGTTCTGGTCGAAGCGTGTGCAGGCGCTCTCTGGCCAAATTGCGTACTTCGGGATCGGCGTCTTTTTTCATCACCTGTTTCAGCAATTCCACATTAATTTCTTCCCTGACGGCCTTTTTGCGAACCTCGGGATCCGAACGACTGATTTTTGGTAGAAAAAAGTCCTGGAACTTCATCAAAATCACCTCCTTTCTCTTTGCAGATTATGAGCTTTTATCACGGAGATCCTCCCTCCCTTCACGCTGGTGGCGCCTTCCCAATCGGCATGTTGCAAAGATCCGGCACAGCTTCGACGCTTCGAAGCATCGTGATTCTAAGAACATCCGCAGGAGGAAAAAAAAAAAAAAAAAAAAAAAAAAAAAAAAAAAAAAAAAAAAAGGTTTGATCGGTACCCGCCGGCGATCATGCGGATAAAGTTGCGCGCAGCGACGGTGTTGGCCGTGGCGCCACAAATCCCTTTGCGATCGTCGTCTTCTTCTATGCCGGACTTCGGCAGGGGAAGGCGACAGGGGCCCATGCCGCAGTTCTTGCAACAGGTACCCTGAGTACCGATAGCGCAGGGCTTCATGGTGACCGCTCTGTCAAAGGCGGTCTCGATCCCGAGTTCGTGTGCACGTTCAATCATCTGTTGGGTGGCCGGATCGACCGAGGCAGCGACAGGGTCAGCAAGTTTTGGTGCTTTTTCCTTCGCAGAACTTTTTTCGACAGGCATTAGATGTCACTCCTTGGATTGGTTGATGAATTGTTCGGGAATCTCAAAATGTATTGTTCGGTTTGGTCCGAATCGGCGGAACAGCGTTTGCTGAGGGATATGAATATTCACGCGACATCCCGCTTTTCCGGATCGTAACCGGATTAAAGTTCCTGGAATATCTTTTAGGGTCGTGCTCAATCGAACCGACGCATGGATTCAGGTTCCAGACGGTCGGTTCCGCCTTTCTTGGTCCGCGGGCATGCTAAAAGCCCGCCGAACCGAGAAAGGCGGTCTTTAGGACCCGGACCATTAGCGAAACCATTGTTGGAGGGAGGTCCGTTCAGGTATGAATTGAGCAAGGAGCATGCCACAGGGGCATCAGGCGGGTTGAGCGTTTAAATGTATAGGTATATTGGGGCTAATCATGAAAAACACGGCAAGACCGGTGGCCGGCAGGTGCGAGATAACATTGCAAGTTGCCATACTATTGCCGGCGGTTGCGACCATCCGATTCGGGTGTGTCGATACCGAACGCCTTGATTTTACGGTACAGCGTGCTGATGTCGATTCCCAGGTCGCAGGCAGACAGTTTCCGATTGCCGTTGTGTCGTTGCAGGATTTCAGTAATCAGCAGCTTTTCCATGCTCCGCAGGCTCATTGGGCTGAATCCCTCGGCCGCAGCGTATGCGCCCGTTCGCAGTTCCGGCGGCAGATGATGGAGTTCGATAATACCGCCGCGGCACAAAACGAAAGCCTGCTCGATTATGTTTTCAAGTTCACGGACATTTCCCGGAAAATCGTGCGCCATGATGCGGGCCATGGCTTCGACGGAAACACCGGCGATGTCTTTGCCTTGAAGGCGGTTGAATTTGGCCACAATATGGTCCGTCAGCAGCGGTATATCTTCTCGGCGCTGACGCAATGGAGGGAGCATAAGGTGAATCACCCGGATACGATAATACAGGTCGTCACGAAACCGGTTGTTCTTCACCAGTTTGGTCAGATCGCGGTTGCTTGCGGCAACCACCCGTACGTTTACCTTTGACGGTTCCACACCTCCCAACGGCTCGACGACTTGATCCTGCAGCACCCGCAGCAGCCGCACCTGAAGAGCCGGTGAAATATCACCGATTTCATCCAGAAAGATCGTTCCGCCATCGGCCAGCGTAAAGCGCCCCGGCTTGTCACGTTTGGCATCCGTGAAGGCCCCGGCTCTGTGCCCGAACAGTTCGCTTTCCAGCAACGAGTCAGGTAAGGCGGCGCAGTTCACCGGAACAAACCTTTTTTTGCGACGTGGCGACAGGTTGTGGATCGCTCGGGCGAATAATTCCTTTCCCGTCCCGCTCGGGCCCTCGATCAGCACGGTACTGCGGCTGTCGGCGATCTGGGGCAATAAGTCGAATAGTCGAACCATCGCCGGACTGCGGCCGACGATGTCCTCGAATGTGTAGCTATTTTTGAGCTGTTTCCGCAGTTGTTCCACCTGACTCAGGTCTCGAAAGGTCTCGACGCCACCGATGCGCTTACCGTCGTTATCACTGAGAATGGCCGTAGAAATACTGATGGGGACGCGCTGTCCCTGGTGATTGATGATGTGGGCCGCGGCATTGACGACTGGCTTGCCGGATTGAAAGGTTTGCCGCAGAGCGCAGTGCTTTTCGCAGATATCGGCATGAAAGACATCGCAGCAGGCCTTGCCGAGAACATCACTTCGCGTCGTTTGCGTTATCAACTCGGCGGCACGGTTAAACGAGGTGATCCGCCAATCCAGGTCAACAGTGAACACGCCTTCGTTGATAGAATCCAGAATGACGTCTCGGATGCGCTTGCTGGTGTCATCGATCATTTTTGATACCTCGCAACAGCGGGTTTTTCATGCATTTTGCATTATTATAAATGTTGAAAGATTGCATATTGCGACAGTAGTGTCAACAGCTGAATGGTTCTTTTTATCTCAAAATGCAGAAAACCCGAAACATCTTCAGTGGCCCCAAGATTGGCATGGCGATTGCTACGAAAGCTGTACATGAGAATCGCTATCGCGCATTGGCAAGACCGCGTTTCACCCGTGTTTGACGTCTCCGACAAATTGTTGCCGATCGACATCGAAGACGGTAGAGAACTCATGCGGAAAGACAATGTGCTGGGATGCCGTGGGCCGTTCGAACGCGCCCGGGAGCTTTACAACCTCCGTGTACACGTGCTTTTGTGCGGAGCTGTTTCGCGTCCAATGGAAACCGCCCTTACGAGGTCTGGTGTTCGGGATATCGGTTTTATCTGCGCCTCTTCAACGCACGACACCATCAAATGAAAGGAGGCCTCCATGGAAAAACCCACTATCAACTATGAAACACTGGTCCGCATCACCAAGGCGATCTCCACGATCAGGGATCCGGAAGAGATTGTCCTGATCACCGTGGAGGGCGTCACCCATGCACTGAACGTCAAGGGCTGCACCCTGTTTCTGTTCAGCCCCAACAACGAGGAACTCAAACTGGCCGGCAGTTACGGACTGAGCCCCGACTACTTGGACAAGGGACCCATCAGCTCGCTTCGATCGATCGCCGCGGCTCTCCAGGACGGACAGCCGGTGGCCATCTTCGACGTCACAGACGACCCGCGGATTCAGTACCCTGAAGCCGCATTGAAAGAGGGCATCGCCTCGATCCTTTCGGTTCCGATCATCATCGGAGAAAAATTGTTCGGGTGCATGCGTGTTTACACCACAGAACCCTGGGAGTTTACGCTGAATGACGTGAATTTCGTCCAGGCCGTGGCTCAGGTCGTCGGAATGGCCATGGACTTGTGCCGGGTCAACAAGGGGTTGCAAGACAGCATCGATATCCTGGAGACCATGCGTGACCCGAAGACAGTGGTGTACAAAAGGCGGACGCCGTATGAGGGCGTTCCGAAGAGCTTCAGCCGGGAGGAGGTGACCGAAATCAGCGAATGATGCGGGGGAATCATCAAAAGGGTATTTTTTACGGTCTACTCGGCCAGCACGAGCAACTCCTGGAGGGCTTCAGAGGTATCGTCATCGAAAGGGCCTTTTTCGAGCAAGAGTCGCAGTGAAACCGTCAGCCAAATGCACCCGATGTAATCAGGCAAGACCCGCAACCCATCGAATGTCAGCGGCGGTAAAAATAAAAACCGGCTCGAATGAGCCGGTTTTTATTTACTACGGACTTACTGTCAGAATAATTAGCTATTATTTTACAACGGGTCGCGGCAGCACCTTGGCCTGTTCGGCAATCTCGGGCACCTTATGCTCCCATTCGATGGCCATCAAATGAACACCGTGAACACCTTTCATTTCCTTGAACTCTTCGATCTGTTCGCAGGCGATCTTGATGCCTTCATCGGCCACTTTGCCTTTACCGGCGCCCTGGAGGCGCGCGATGATTTCATCGGGCACGTCCATGCCGGGCACCTTGCTCTTCATGTACTTGGCCATACCGACGCTCTTCATCGGCGTGACGCCGGCCAGGATGTAGACTTTCTCCGTCAGCCCCATGTCGTTGGCCTGCTGAATCCATTTGCGGAACTTTTCCATATTGTATATGCACTGGGTCTGAATGAAATCACAGCCCGCTTCGACCTTTTTCGCCAGGCGATGGACACGCCACTCGAACGGATCGGCGAAGGGATTGGCAGCCGCGCCGATGAAGATCTTGGGGATGCCGTCCAGTTCGGCGCCGCTCAGGAACTGGCCGTCGTCGCGCATCTTTTTGACCATTTTGATCAACTGCATGGAATCGACATCGAACACTCCTTTGGCCTGGGGATGGTCACCGAACTGCTGGTGGTCGCCGGACAAACAAAGCATGTTGCGGATGCCGTGGGCGTAGGCTCCCAGGATGTCGGCCTGCATCGCCAGTCGGTTGCGGTCCCGGCAGACCATTTGAAAATTCGGCTCCAAACCTTCCTGAAGAAGCAGAAGGCTCGCTGCCCAGCTCGACATGCGGACCATGGCCGTCTGATTGTCGGTGATGTTGACCGAATCAACCATGCCTTTTAGAAACGAAGCTTTGTGACGCACTTCCTTCGTGTTGGCTCCCCGGGGCGGGCCCAATTCGCCGGTAAACGCGAAATGACCGGCTTTGAGGACCTTTTCCAGGTTGCTACCCGATTTATAACCGTTGCCTTCTGTGCTCATTGTATCACCTATATCTCAAATGGGATTGTTCATTTCGGTCAATACGGCATTCATCTATTTCGCTTCTTCCTTTTCCGGTTTCTTGTATCCGGGTTGAATCAGCGTCCGCGGCGTCTGATCGGTCCAGTCCACCGGCTCTTTAAACTCCCTGATTAGATCCAAACGCTCCTGGCTGGTGAGTCTTTCGTGAATCATGTACCAGGCGCAAGGTTGATCCTGACTGATTTCACACTTGCCTTTGTTGGTTCCGCCGCACGGTCCGTTGTAAAGTCCCTTGGCGCACATGGTCACCGGGCAGATACCGCCGGTCATGGCCAGTACGCACTTGCCGCAGGAGCGGCAGCGCTCTTCGTACCAGCCTACCGCCTGGTTGACTGCCAGGCCGGTGGTGTCGACACCGGGCAGGACCGGCTTTTCCGGGAAGCGCTCGGCGAGAAACTGTATGCCGACTCCGCAGGCCATGGAAATGACGGCCTCGTAGTCTTTAATCATGTCGTCCAGCTCGGCCAAGTACTCGCGGTCGCATTGGCGCTCCACCGTGTAGGCCGTCAATTCGACGGGGTTGTCATCCAGCTTGCGGGCCATCTCGAGCTCCGCGTTGAGGACAGCGACCTCCTTTTCTCCGCCGGCCAGGCAGACCGAAACGCAGGTTCCGCATCCGACGTTGAGCACCTTCTTGTAGGGTTTGATCATTTCCTTGATTTCGTCAAAGGGTTTTCTTTTCGCGACTATCATATTTCCTCCTGATCCACCGATCGGCTCCTGAATGGTCGGTCAACCCCTTTAAAAATTGGAGCTTTCCGGGTGAAATACATCCACTTCTTTCAGATCCTCACCGAGGTACTCCCGCTCGTTCGGTCCGAGGATGCCCATCGACAGACAGATCAGTGTCCACAGGTGAACCGTTTGCCAGGCGTGATCGCGGATGTCCGATAGATCGTGGACCTGGGCATGGCAGTTGTGACACGGGGTGATGCAATAGGCCGCGCCGGTCTTGAGGATTTGTTCGGCCTTGAGCTTTCCGTATTCCCGGCGGGCTTCGGGGAGGCCGGACTGCAGGAATCCGCCGCCGCCGCCGCAGCAGTAATTGTTCGACCGGTTGGGGCTCATGTCGATAAAGTTTTCTTCACCGACCACGGCTTTGACCACGAACCGCAGATCCTCGGCCACCGGATCGCCAAAGGATTTTCGCACCAGCTGGCAGGGGTCCTGAACCGTGAATTTGATTTGTCGGTCCTTGTTCCAGTCGGAATTGACCTTGAGTTTGCCTTCCTTGATCCACTGGGCGTAGTATTGGATGATGCTCTTGATCTCGAATTTGTAGTCGAGCTTGAACTTTTGCGCTCCGAACCGGACCGCGAAGAGTTCGTGCCCTCACTCGGTGTTGAGCCAGACCTTGCAGCCCAGATCCTCCACCGCTTTCTGTTTGACCTCGATGATGTGCTTCCAGGCCTCCTCGTCGGCCATGAACATGCAGTAGTTCTCGGCCGCCCATCCCTTGGTGCCGTATGTCCAGTCGGCGCCAACGGAGTGCAGGATCTTCCACAGCGGCACCATTTCATCCGGTTCAGTCACCGGTTCCCTGGAATTCTGGTTGAGGAAGAACTCGGCCCCCTTCTTGTTGATCGGGGCTTCCATCTCGGCGAATTCAGGCTGTGCCTCGCGGTACTCTTCCAGGACGTCTTCGACCACGAACTGAAAGTCTTCTTCGGTGGCACCCATCGCGCTGCAGGTGTCGCTCCGCAGGGCCATGTCGCAGGAGCCCACGATGCCCTTGGGCCGTTTCTCCCGCGGCCAGGACTGCCGGGCGTAGAAGACCAGCTGCGGGATGTTGATTTTCATCGGACAGACATAGACGCACCGGGTGCACATGCTGCACATCCATACCCAGGGTGTAGACGTGATCTCTTCGTCCATTCCCAGGGCGGCCATGCGCAGAAACTTGCGGGGGTCCATGTTTTCCAGACCCGTTGCCGGGCAACCGGACGAGCACGCACCGCATGTCAGGCACAGGTTCAGGTTGCCGCCCTCGGGGAGCAGACCCTTTACCTTGTCGATGAACGTACTCTTCTTTTTACCTCCAATCTTAATCGCTTCCTCGGCCATGATATACTCCTTAGTTTTTGGCGTTCGCCTTATTCTTTAGCGGGTTGGGTCCCAGTGCCTGGATATGTTCGGTCATCTCTTTGGCATAGGCGGCAAAGGTCGGGCCTTCCCCGGAAGATAGGTTATACATTCTCACTCGGTCCCCTTCAATGCCGATTTCGTCCAGCAGCATGCGCACGTGGTTGACGCGCTCGCGGCACCTGAGGTTGCCTTCGTTGTAATGGCAGGACCCTTCGAGGCAGCCGACGCAATACGCGCCGTCGGCGCCCTTCTGGATCGTCCGCAGCAGATGCAGGACATCCACCTTGCCGGTGCAGGGAACCCGGATAATTTTAACGTTGGTGGGATAATCGAGTCGCATGGAACCTGCCAGGTCCGCGGCCGAATACCCTCAGTATTCACAACAAAATGCGATGATCGTTGGTTCGAATTCTGCCATTACAGTGCCTCCGCATCCAGTAAAGCGTCAATTTTGCAAACGATGGTTTCGTCTTCGTAAAAACTCAGCGCAATCGTCTGCCGCGGGCATACCGCTGTGCACACACCACAGCCGTGGCAGAGCGCCTCGTTGATTTCGATCTCCTTGGCCTCTGAGTTGAACACCGGGACCCCGAAGGGACAGGAACGCACGCAGGTCAGGCATTTGACGCAGTGTTCGACATCGACCTTGGCCGTGATGGCCGACAACTT
Organism: uncultured delta proteobacterium; assembly: GCA_963792945.1. GTDB lineage: Bacteria > Desulfobacterota > Desulfobacteria > Desulfobacterales > SG8-13 > JARFQH01. Next base: position 73,974 of record CAWBYM010000020.1, read on the forward strand.
GATGGCGTCCTGGGCCAGAAACGTCATGGCCCGGGAAGCCGCCGCCTGGGCCTGGGCGATGGTCTCCGAAACCAGCTTGGGGCCATGGGCCGTTCCGCAAAGGAAAACCCCCTCGCTGGGCATGTCCACCGGCCTGAGCTTGACGTGCGCCTCGATGAAGAATCCCTGTGGATTGCGGTTGAACTTCATGATGTTGCTTAGCTTGTCGGTATCGGCGGCTTGAACGCCCGCGCTGAGTACCACCAGGTCGGCACCGATTTCGATATTCTGCTGCAGCACGTGGTCCTTGACGACAACCGCTGGTCCGTTTCCGTTCCGCTTGACTTCCGGCGGAAGATCCTTGTCGAACCGGATAAAGATCACGCCCTGGCCGCGGGCTTCCTTGTAGTAATCCTCCAGCAACCCGTAGGTGCGCATGTCGCGGTAGATGACGTAGACTTGTGTCTCCGGATTGAGCTTCTTTATTTCCAGGGCGTTCTTGACGGCGTTCTGGCAGCAGATACGCGAGCAGTTGGGGTTCTCGTCGTTGCGGGAACCGATGCACTGGATCATGACCACACTGTTCAGGTCGGCGGCACCCTGGGCGGCCAGCCGGTCGCCCAGTTCCACCTGTGTTAGAACCTGTTTGTCATCGCCGTAAAGGTACTCTTTGGGCTGGTATTCGTTGGCGCCCGTGGCGACGATGATGACACCGTGGTCGATCTGCCGAGTGTCCCCATTGCCGCCCGTTCTGACCTCCGTTTTGAAGCTGCCCTTGAACCCCTCGGCGCCCACGATCTGGGCGTCGGTCAGAATCTCGATTTTATCATTGGCAGTGACATCCTTCACGAGGCCTTCGAGATAGGACTGAATATCCTCGCCTTCGATGGTGTGGTGCAGCTTACGGGCAAACCCGCCCAATTCGGCGTCCTTTTCCACCAGGGAGACCTCGAACCCCTGGCGCCCGAGACCCAGGGCGGCGTTCATACCCGCCACGCCGCCGCCGATCACCAGGGCGCGCTTGTTGATCGGAACCACCTTCTGGTGCAGGGTCCGCAGGTTGGCGGCGCGGGCCACCGACATGCGCACCAGGTCCTTGGCCTTGGCCGTGGCGGCCTGCGGATCCTTGGAATGAATCCAGGAGTCCTGGTTGCGGATGTTGGCCATTTCAAACAGATAGCGGTTGAGACCGCAGGCCTCGAGGGTTTCCATGAACATCGGTTCGTGGGTCTTGGGACTGCAGGAGGCGACCACCACCCGGTTGAGATTGTGTTCCTTGATCTTCTCCTTGATCTTCTCCTGGGTGTCCTGGCTGCAGGTAAAGAGGTTTTCGTCGGTGTAGGCCACGTTCGGCAGGCCGGCAGCGTACTGCCGCACAGAGGGAACGTCCACGATGCCGCCGATATTGATGCCGCAGTTACAGACAAACACTCCGATGCGCGGATCCTCGCCGGTGATGTCCCGTTCCGCCGGCACGACAACCGTGGGAATGTCCCGGCCGCGGGCTTCGGCCAAGTTCGCCCCGGCGATACAGGCGGCGGCGCTGGCCTCGGTGACCGAACTGGGGATGTCTTTGGGACCCTGGATGACGCCGCACACATAAACACCGGGTCGATTGGTCTGCACCGGCTTGAACGGGTGGGTGTCGACGAAATTGTACCTGTTCAGGTCGATGCCGAGCTTGGCGGCCAGCTGGACGGTTTCGGGTTGAATCTGCAGGCCCACCGAAAGGACCACCATGCTGAAGTTTTCCTCCTGCATGGCGCCGGATTCATCGGCGTATTTCACCACCAGGTCACCGGTTTCCCGATCCTCGTCGATGGTATGGATCCGGGATTTGACAAACCGGACGCCGTCCTTGTCCTTGGCCCGGTTGTAGTAGAGTTCGTAGTCTTTTCCGAACGTGCGCATATCCATGTTGAAAATGGCGCAGTCCAGATCGCCTTTGACGTGCTCCTTGGCAATCATGGCTTCTTTGACGGCGTACATACAGCAGACCGAAGAGCAGTACCCGTTGCCGCACTTGTTGGTGTCGCGCGAACCGACGCACTGGAGCCAGGCGATTTTTTTGGGCTGTTCGCGGTCGAGCGGCCGCATGAGGTGGCCGAAGTAGGGGCCCGAGGCACTCAAGATCCGTTCGAACTCCTCACTGGTCACCACGTTGGGGGACTTTCCGTATCCGAGAAAATCGAGGTGAGAAGGATCGTAACCCCGGCTGCCTGCCGAAACGATTACCGAGCCGACCGTGACCGTGGACTCGCGTTCCTTGTCGTCGTATTCGACGGCCTTGGCGATGCACATGTTTTCGCACAGTCCGCAGCCGATGCAGGTATCGGTATCGATGGCGAAAGCCAGCGGAACCGCTTGGGCATATTCGATATAGGTGGCCCGTCGGTCGTCCAGGCCCAGGTTGTAACTGTTGACAGCGGTCACCGGACAGTGACGGGCGCACTCGCCGCACCCGGTACACTTCACCGGATCGATATAACGGGGACGGTTGATTAGGGAGACCTGGAAATTTCCCGGCTCTCCCGCAACATCCTTGATTTCGCTGCAGGTAATCAGATCAATGTTCATGTGCCGGCCGACCTCGACCAGTTTGGGCGAGATCACTCACATGGCACAGTCATTGGTCGGAAAGGTCTTGTCCAGACGGGACATCATGCCGCCGATGGTCGGCGATTTGTCCACCAGGTAAACCTTGTAGTTTGAATTGGCCAGATCCAGAGACGCCTGCATGCCGGCAATACCGGCACCCACAACCATCACCGATCCGCTTGTCGTGGTTTTATCGGATCCCATAACAACAACTCCTTATAGCGCAGCAAATACGGGTTTACACGCTTCCATCTTCTTGAATTCTACCGTGTTGGTCTTTTCCATGTCGGCCAGCAGGTAGGAAATCCGCCTCAGATCCAGTCCGATTCTGCCGCTGATGTCCCTGGGCGCTGTGTGGCCGTCTTTGATGGCCTGCAGAATCAGGTTTTTGTGATACTCCCGTTCCATGTTCGCATCGATGATCTGTTCGAAAGTTTCAGTATCCCAGCGACGGCCGTATACGTCTCCCTTGGTGGTGATCTGGATCTCTTTGCCCACGAGCCACCGGGTTGTCTCGCCGCTCAAAGTCTCTTCCGCCGCCGCCAGTTCCAGAGTATAAACAGAGGGGTCGAACTTGCCCTGTCTCCGGATCGACTCGGTCACACCGGTGACGACCTCGACAAAACGCTGGGCTTCAGCCGAAGAAACCCAAGCCAGGTGCAGTCGCTCACGGCCGATGCCGGCCAGGTCCAACAATTGGCGTGTGATTCGGATTTTCTTGTCAGCCTGAACATTACCTTCCAGGTAATGGCAATCACCGATATGTCACCCCGCCACGAGGGCTCCGTCACAGCCCTGCTTGAAGGCTTTGAGAATGAAGAGCGGGTCGACCCGGCCGGAACACATCACGCGCACGGTCCGCATGTTGGGGGGGTACTGCAACCGTGATACACCGGCCAGGTCCGCTCCGGCATAGGCGCACCAGTTGCAGAGAAAGGCCACGATTTTTGGTTCAAAATCTGACATGAAATCACCTTTATTTTCGGGTTGTGGAGGACTGGTTTCGGTGTCAGGGGGTGCATGGCATCAGAGCACAACCCCTTGTGTCCCGATTGATAACCGCCGACCTTAATTTTATACGATGGCCCGTACCGAGGCCAGGATCTGCTCATCACGGAAATGGAGCATGTCGATGGCCTTCTTGGGGCACGACGCCGCGCACAATCCGCAGCCTTTGCAGGAGGCCGGGATGTTCTTGGCGCGAAAGCCTTTGCCTTCCACCGCCTCGAGGCTGATGGCACCGAACGGGCAGACCTCGGCGCACAATCCGCAGCCGATGCATTCTTCGGCGTCGACCTGGGAAACCAGCGGGGAGATTTGAATCGACGGTTTGGCCAGCACAGTCGCCGCCCGCCCGGCGGCTGCCATGGCCTGGCCGATGCTTTCATCGAGCGATTTGGGGTAATGGGCCAACCCACAGACAAAGAGGCCGTCGGAAGCAAAATCCACCGGCCGCAGCTTGGCGTGGGCTTCCATGAAAAATTTTTCCTCGTTGACCGGGAGCTTGTAAAGCTCGGCCAGCTTGCTGTTGTCGGTCGGGATGATCGCCGTCGCCAGATTGACCCGGTCAGCGCTGATTTCCAGACGTTGCTGGAGGATCGGGTCGAACACCCGCACCAGCAGGCCGTCGGCGGTTTCCAGCACCTCCGGTTTGTCTTCGAGGGTGTAACGGACGAAGATGACGCCCAGTTCGCGGGCTTTCTTGTAGAGGACCTCCCGTTCGCTGTACGTGCGGATGTCGCGATAGAGAATGAATACGTCCGTGTCCGGATGGGCTTCTTTGATGCTGATGGCCTGGGACACCGAGGACGTGCAGCAGATTCTCGAGCAGTAAGGGCGGTTGTCGTCCCGGCTCCCGACGCATTGGATGAACACGACGCTTTTGGCGTCCTTCAATTGGGCCGGGTCGTTCTCCAGATCGTGCCAGCGGGTGACGCGGGGATTCTTGCCGTAGAGATATTCATCCGAATCGGCCGCCTGGCCGCCGGTGGCGATGATCGTGGCCCCGTGCTTGACGGTCCGAATTTCACCGCCCGTCGAAACGCTGGTTTCGAAGTTTCCGACAAAGCCGGAGGCACCGACGACCTCGGAGTCGAGCAGCACGTCGATTTGCGGGTGCTTCTCTATTTTGGATTTCAGGTCGACCAGAAATTCTTTGACGCTGTTGCCCTGCCAGGTCTTGACGACCTCGCGGGCCGAGCCGCCCAGTTCGGAGGACTTCTCGACGATGGTGGTCGGAAAACCCTGTTGGGCCAGGCTGAGGGCCGCGGTCATTCCGGCCGCACCGCCGCCGATGACCAGGGCGGTCTTGTCGACCGCCACGGATATATCCGGGATCGGTTCCAGCAGCGAGGCCTTGGAAACGGCCATCCGCACCAGATCCTTGGCTTTTTCGGTGGCCGTCGGTTTATCGGAGGAGTGCACCCAGGTGCATTGGTTCCGGATGTTGGCCATCTCGAATAGGTAGGCGTTAATGCCGGCGTTGCGAATGGTCTCCTGGAACAAGGGTTCGTGGGTCCTGGGGGTGCAGGCTGCCACTACGATGCGGTTCAGGTTGTGCTCCTTGATGATTCCGACCATTCTATCCTGGGTATCCTGGCTGCAGGAAAAGAGGTTTTCTTCGGCGAAAACCACATTCGGCAGCGCTTTGGCGTATTCGGTAACGGCGGGCACGTCGGCAATGCCGCCGATGTTGACCCCGCAGTTGCAGACAAACACGCCGATGCGCGGGTCTTCTTCCGTCACGGCTCTTTCATCGGGGAACGTCTTTTCCTTGACGAGGGTCCCCCGGACCTCGGCCAGTGCCATGCCGGCACTGCAGGCGGCGGCGCTGGCCTCCATGACGGACTGGGGGATATCCTTGCAGCCTTGCAGCACCCCTGCGACGTAAACACCGGGACGCGAGGAAACCACCGGGGCCGTATCTTCAGTTTTGACGAAACGGTATTCGTTGAGGGTTATGCCGAGGGTTTTTGCAAGCTCCTCGGCGGAACGCGACGGTTCCATCCCGACGGAGAGAACGGCCATGTCGAAGGTTTCGGTGATCCGGCGGCCGTCTTCGGACACATATTCCAGTTGGAGCGTTCCGCCGTCGTCTACCTGGGTGATGGAGTGAACCTTGCTGCGCATGAAGCGCACGCCTTGAGCTTTCGCCCGGTTATAGTACTTCTCGAATTCCTTGCCGTGGGTCCGCATGTCCATGAAGAATATCGTCGGCTCGAAGTCCTTGCCGACGTGTTCCTTGGCGATGATGGCTTCCTTTATGGCATACATGCAGCAGACCGATGAGCAGTAGGGATTGTCGCATTTGTTCATGTCCCGGGATCCGACGCACTGGAGCCAGGCGATTTTCTGGGGCTCCCTGCCGTCGGACGGTCTGAGGACGTGACCGGTCGTTGGGCCGCCGGCGGACAGAATCCGCTCGAATTCCATACTCGTCATGACATTGGGCAAGCCGGCGTACTGATAATTGTCGAATTTTTGAGGGTCGAAAGGCTCGTACCCCGCCGTGACGATGACCGACCCCACGTTGAGGGTCAGGTTTTCTTCTTTCTCATCGAAGTTGACGGCTTCAGTGGGGCAGAATTTCTGGCAGGCCTTGCATTTGCCGTTTTTGAAGTAGATGCACTTTGCCGGGTCGATCACATATTTCAGGGGGACCGCTTGGGCATAGGGGATGTAGGCGGCTTTGCGTTTGGAAATTCCCTCGTTGAACTCGTCGTCGAGCTTGGCGGGGCATTTTTCCGCGCACAGCCCGCAGGCGATGCACTTTTCCATGTCGATGTATCGGGGGGATTTCTTGACCGAAACGGTAAAGTTTCCCTCTTCGCCTTCGATTTGGGTGACTTCGGAGAGAGTAAGCAGTTCGATGTTCAGGTGCCGGCCGACCTCGACCAGTTTGGGTGAGATGATTCACATCGAGCAGTCGTTGGTGGGAAAGGTCTTGTCCAGCTGAGCCATGGCCCCGCCAATAGCTGGTGACTTCTCAACAAGATAGACGAAAAAACCGGCGTCGGCCAGATCGATGGCCGACTGCATGCCGGTGATACCGCCGCCGATGACCAACACAGATCCAATAGGCTTGTTTTTACTCATAACCTCGCTTCCGATCCTTTGCTGGCGGCCCGGTGAATGGATTTCACAGGCCAGGGATTATGGGGTTTAAACATGACACACAGTTGTCACTGATCGAGGGGAGCCGCAATCGACCGTCAAACGTACGGTCTCATATTTAAGGTGCCGGCCGCCAAGGGGATCATATGCCACAATGGAAAATGTGCTGTCAAGGCCTTTGTAATAGTCAAATTAATTAAATAAATTACAATATATTCTTAAAATTTGAGCTTTACTCAGTAAATAATATTCATTCAATGAATTGTGGTTATACCATGCTGGCGCGGAGGTGAGTCATGACCATGGGGCCGATCGGTGCTTGAAATGCGGGCATGCGGACGGAGATGAATATCTTTCTGGACAAATGGCGTCAATATATTAATTATAATGAAGAAGCGATGCACCTACAGCGATGGAGCCGACCATGTTTAACACGATCATTCTTGCGCTGGATGGATCCGAAAACAGTATCAAGGCTCTCGATTTTGCCATCGGGATGGCCGAGTCTTACGGTGCAGAAATAATCGCCGTCCACGCCTATTCGCATACATCGGATCTTCGCGCGAAAGAGGGGTATGAAAAGCGGGTCGCTCAAAGAAAGAGCGCCGGCCAGAAGATTCTGGATGATGCACGATTGCGGTTCGATGAGTCCCGGATTACCGTGGAAGAGAATCTGCTCGAGGGGCCGGCCGCCGAGGCGATTCTTTCGGTTGCAAAAACCCGCGGGGCGGATTTGATCATCATGGGAACCCGAGGGATGGGCTCATTGGAAGGCTTGCTGCTGGGAAGCGTGAGCACCCGGGTGACGCACGACGCACCCTGCACGGTCATGGTTGTCCGTTAATGCTTTGCGCAGTTCTCCCTTGCGTCCGATTACTGTGATGTCAGCCTGCATCGGCAATTATTGCACCGCTACCCGGTGACCGCTTTGCTTGGTGTCGATCTAAACCATCCATCTCTGGTGGAGGACTCGGAAAAGTGCTGCCGTTGAGGCGCGCTGTATCCGGGCCGCCTTGCCGGTGCGCGGTGCGGGACAAAGGGATATAAGGAACCAGAACATAAAAGGCGTTTCAAGCCTCCCCTTGAGGAGGCAACCTGAGGTTAACCGCTCTGCGGGAGGAACCTCTCAATAGAATACTATCCATGTGGGTCCGCAGTAGAAGACAGAAGGGTTCCAGTGGTCAATCTTTATCGCCGGAGCTGCGGCGAAGCGCCCTGACCTCGATGAGCATTCACTGGTTGGGCCTGTCGGCGGTCGCAGGGCTGATAGGGACGGGTTGGTCACACTCGGTCATTTTGCGCTGGCTACCACCGGCGGCACTGGCATTGGCTTTTGTGCACAGTCACCTGTGTATGCACTTGACTTTGAATCGTCCCCTCGGAAACGGGCGGCTCAATCCGTCATTGGGCATGGCCAATCAGATTACCCTTGCTCGCGGTTGGGGTATCAGCCTGCTGGCCGGTTTCATTTTTTTGCAGAATACCGAACCGATGAGGACCGATGCCTGGGCCGCCTGGATACCCGGTTTGATCTATCTGCTGGTTGGTGGGGCCGATTTCATTGACGGCATTTGGGCGCGGATGACATCCGGTCCCTCGATTCTGGGTCAAAGGTTGGACACCGAAATGGATGCGCTGGGTCTGTTGACGGCGTCGGTGCTGACTATCGCCTGGGGAAGACTGCCGACGATCTATCTCCTGGTGGGGGCCAGTTATTACCTGTTTCGCATCGGCATTTGGGTCCGCCGCCGTCGCGGCCGTACGGTCTATCCGTTGATCGAAAGGCCCTTCGCACGTGTAATGGCCGGAATACAAATGGTTTTCGTCGGCCTGGCCCTGCTGCCGCTTTTTTCGGTTTCCCTGCTGCGCCTGGCGGCGATACTCTTCATGCTGCCGTTGCTGTTCGGATTCATTTGGGATTGGTTGAGCATTCAGGGGCGGCCAGCACCGCAGACCAGGGCAAAAATCACCAGGAGTGCTGGCTTCCTTGCGGCAACAACCCCCCTGGTCATGAGGACCGTTATTCTCTTGTGCAGCCCGTCGATCGCCGGCGTGCTGCAAACGGGTGAGGGCGAATGGGCCGGCGGCGCTTGGCTGCTGCTGTCGGCAATGATGGTCCTCGGTTTTCTTGGCCGAGCGGCCGCCATATTCGCCGCATGCCTGCTGGGCCACGCTGCCGTCGGTTTCGACGCCCCATTACTCATACTGGCCTTTACCGCCTGCATCGTGCTGATCGTTACCGGAACCGGTTCAGGTTCTTATTGGAAACCCGAAGATGACCTCATGTCTGTGAGAATGGGTGGAGCCGAATCGCGAAATGCCGCCCGTCAGACGGTTCATCCCGGATGATGAGCATTGCCGCACGGATATTCATATGGAAAAAAACGGCTCGTCCGTCATAACCCCATCGATGCGCCGCCATTTACCGTGGCGCTTCTTGCTGGTTTTATTGATCCCGGTGCTTTACGGACTCGCCTTCAAGGATGTTGCCATTCGGGACATCCCGGCGGCACTTAAAGCGTGGGATGTGACCGATATCATGTTATTGGTGCTGGTCAATGCGTTCATCATCTCGGCCATGTGTTTGCGATTAAGGCTTATATTGCACCGCTGCGGTTACGGCGTGTCCATGGGGCGTCTCGCTCTTTACCGCATTGCTGCCAATGCCGTCAGCATGATTACACCGGGGCCCCATTTCGGCGGGGAGCCTCTCCAGATTCGCATGCTCATTCGCCGTCATCGGCTGCCGATCGCGTATGCGGCGGCATCGGTGACAACCGATCGCGCCATCGAGATGCTCGCGAATTTGGGTCTGCTCTGTATCGGCGGTTTCTACCTCTACCACGCTTACGGTTTAGACACCGGGCTGCAGATCCAACCCGTTGCGGTCCCTTTACTGATATTCGCAACGGCCTGTTTGTATCTGAAAATTCTGGCCGACGGCCGGGCGCCTCTATCCTATCTCATCCGTAATTTATACCGATTTCTCAACCTGGAGGCATCACTGTCATCCTGGGCGACCTTGCTCGAGAGCGCTGAAAAAAAAGCCGGAGAAATCCTAAAGCAACCCCTGCCGATTCTGTGGCTTTACGGTGGGTGTGCCGTGATTCAATGGTTTTTGATGGCTGCCGAATTCTGGCTCATTTACGCCGTTATCGGGATGGTTTTAAAACCATCGGAGTTGATTGCGGTGGTCGTTGCCGCCCGAATCGTGTTTCTGTTACCGTTACCGGGGGCCTTGGGGGTTTTGGAGGCCAGCCAGGTGCTGATCCTCGGATGCTTGAGCTTGTCTCCCGGCGCCGGTTTGGTTGCTTGCCTGATCATGCGTGCCCGAGACCTTGTGATGGTCTCGGCCGGTGTCAGCCTCGTATGCTTCTGGCTGTGGGCCGGATGGCCTTCAAAAAACACACGCCGCCGTCTGGTCTCAGGACAGGGTGAAGAACAAAGTCGGGATGGAGGGTAGCCAATTGACCGCAATGAGATCATTGGATGATATTCGGAACCTGGATCAGCTGCAGAAGAGGATGCTGCAGAAAAAATATTCGCTTCCTCCTAAGAGCAGACCATTTGTCGCCGTGAGCTATGCCCAAAGCATCGATGGCAGTATTGCAACCAAATATCGCCGACCGTTGGGAATCAGCGGGCGGGAGTCGTTGGAACTGACCCATCGCCTGCGGTCTCTTTTCGACGGGATTCTCGTCGGTATCAACACAGTGCTATCCGACGACCCGCAGCTCACCGTCAGGCTGGTCGAAGGACTGGATCCCCAGCCGGTCGTACTGGATACCCGCTTGCGCACACCGTTGAAGTGTCGGCTTTTGAGCCGGTCGGATCGCGGGTCCTGGCTGGCCAGCGCCTCCGAGATTGAGAAGGCGAGGATTGCGGCGTTCACACGCGCCGGCGCACAGGTCCTGCCGTGCCCGCTCGACGAAAACGGCCGGGTCGACCTGCATTATCTCATGGCGCTGCTTTACACGAAGGGAGTCGAAAGCCTGATGGTCGAAGGCGGGGCCCAGGTGATCACCAGTTTCATTCACGCCGAACTGGTGGATCTGTTTATCATTACCATATCACCGAAATTCATCGGTGGACTCCAAGTCCTTGAATCCCGCGACGGTGATTATTGTTCTAAACTCAAGTTAACCGGCGTAAATTACGAAACCCGGGGGCAAGATATCATTGTCTGGGCGACGCCGATTTGGGCGCGGTCATGAACAGGTTGAGCCTTTTTTTCAAACGGCCTTTTGTCACCGAACTCAGGGAGCAGCCCGTGCCCGAGCCGGCCGAAGATCAAGTGCTGATCGCCACAAGACTTTCCGGCATCAGCGCAGGCACCGAGATGTTGGTTTTCAAGGGCCAGTTTCCACCGCACGTGACCGTCGATGCTTCCATAAAATCACTATCGGGTCGCTTTCAATATCCACTGCTGTATGGATACAGTTGCGTCGGTCGCGTCGCGGCCGTCGGCACACGACTCGACCCGGCATGGATCGGCCGGCGCGTTTTTGCCCTGCATCCACATGAAAGCCATTTTACGATTCATCCCGACGCGCTGGTGCCGCTGCCCGACAATGTGCCGGATGAAGATGCCGTTTTTCTACCGAGCATGGAAACCGCCGTCAATTTAATGATGGACGGCCGGCCGGTTATCGGTGAACGCGTCATGATTTGGGGGCTCGGCGTTATCGGGCTGTTGACTACGGGGTTGTTGGCCCGCTGCCCCCTCGACCGCCTGGTGGGTGTTGACCCGTTGCCGCTGCGGCGCGAAACCGCGACGGCACTGGGTTCAGACGGGGTCTATTCAGGTACCGACGAAGATTTTGTGACCGGGGTGACGACGATTTTTTCCCAGGCCGACGGCGATGCCAAAGCCGATCTCATCTTCGAGTTGTCCGGCAATCCGGCCGCTCTCGACATGACCTTGAAATGGGCCGGATACACGTCCCGGATCGTCATCGGTTCCTGGTACGGCACCAAGGCGGCGACGATCGATCTGGGTGGTGCGTATCACCGCGATCGGATCCGACTCATATCCAGTCAAGTCAGCAGCATAGATCCGCGTCATACCGGGCGCTGGACCATAAAACGACGCATGCGGGTCGCCCTGCAAATGTTGGCCATCCTGCGGCCCGGCCGGCTGATCACCCACCGCTTCGATCTGCACCAGGCCCAGAAGGCCTATGAACTGATCGCCGATCGTCCGCAAGACGTGCTGCAGGTCGTGATGGCATACCCCTCGTATGAAACATAACGGTACTATACCCAGTAGAATGGTCATCTTTAGAGAGACTATACCGGGTATTGAGGGCTTCAGAAATGTCAAATTCCAAGCACCAAATTCCAATGAAATCCCCAATGACAATATCCAATGACCCAATTAGGTTTGTTATTTTGGATTTTGGTCATTGCGATTTGGATATTTTCTACGAAAATCAACAGTTTCTTCATTGATCAAACGGGACGCTCACAGCCAGAGGAACTGCTGAACCGAAAGTAACCAAAAAATTATCCGGGCATCAGGGAACAGCGTAAATAAATATCGGTAGACCGCCAGAACTGCCGAGATAATCGAATGGGGGAAAAAAGCATGTACACGCTTGCATTGCAGCGCGATTTCAGCGCGCGTCATTACCTGATCGGCGGTGACTGGGGAGCCGAAAACGACCCGCATCCCCATGCCTACCGTGTCGAAGTCCGTTTAGAGGATGACAAACTCGATGCGCATGGATACCTTGTCGACCTCGACCATCTCGACCGGGTCCTGGACGCCTGTGTCGCACGCTACAAAGACCGGTTGTTGAATGACCTGCCTGATTTCGATCAGATAAATCCCAGCATCGAGAATTTTGCCAGGCGCTTTTTCACCCGCTTTCTGGAAGAATTCGGTCGGCCGCACTTCAAAACGGTTGACATCAGGATTTGGGAAAACAAGATGGCCTGGGCGTCTTATCGGGAGCGGTTTCTGTGATCATCGGTTTGATCGTTTACGGCACGCTCGACTCCGTGACGGGCGGTTATCTGTACGATCGTCGGCTGGTGGACCAGTTACGAAACAGTGGACACCGCGTTCGGGTGTATTCTCTGCCGTCCCGAAGCTACCCGCTGCGCTTGTTCGATAATTTTCGGGGTCATGGGTTGAACGGCTTCAGTTCCGACGGTCTCGATCTGCTGCTGCAGGACGAGTTGTGTCATCCCTCGCTTCTGGCACTGAACCGGCGACGAAAAGAACCGGGTTTTCCACCGATTATCGCGATCGTGCATCACCTTTGCAGTCAAGAACCGCGGTGGAGGGCGCTCAATCTGTTTCTGCAAACGATCGAAAAACGCTACCTGGATTCGGTCGACGCTTTTATCTTCAACTCACGCACCACCCGGGCAACGACCTTTGGATTGAGTCCCCGCCCGCGGCCGTGCGTGGTGGCACCGCCTGGATCCGAACGGTTTGCTGGACGACTGACGCCCGCCGAGGTCGAAAAGCGGGCCCGGCTTCCCGGTCCTCTGCGTTTGTTGTACGTCGGCTTGGTGATTCCCCGCAAAGGGCTGTTCGAGGTGATCGAGGCATTGCGGCGCGTTCCGGCGGACCGCTGGCGCCTGGAGATCGCGGGCTGCTTGACGATGGCACCCGCGTACGTTCGCCGCATACGGCGTCATGTGCGCGCGCACCGCCTGACATCCGCTGTTCGATTTCACGGCGCCATCAGTGATGAAGACTTAGCGGCCGAATACGCCTCTGCGCAGCTGCTTTGCATGCCCTATGCCTATGAGGGGTTCGGTATCGTCGCTGCAGAGGCGATGACCATGGGGCTTCCGGTTTTCGGTTCGACATCCGGGGCTGTGTGGGAGGTGGTCGATGACCACATAACCGGGCGGCTGTTTCTCCCTCGCGACTTTCCGGCCGTGGCCGCCGCCGTCACAGATCTTCATGCAGACCGCAGGCGTTTGGCGCGCATGAGCCTTGCCGCATTGAACGTATCGCAGCAACACCCTACCTGGCGTCGATCTATGCAAAAGATCGACGCCTTTCTGGGTCGATTCCGATCAAAAATACCGCGACGGATTTCTCAGGGCGTATGACCAAGGACGCAACCGATATCTACATCAGCTATCTGTCGGCCAAAAGGCATGTCGACGATCGGTCGTTGAACCGCCACGTATGGCAGACACTCAAAGCCAACCTGCCCTCATCGCATCGAAGACGATACCTCGAAGTGATCGACTTCGGCGCCGGTATCGGCTCCATGTTCGACAGGTCGATCGAATGGGGTTTGACGTCGCATCTGCATTACACGATGGTAGAGAAAAATGCCGCATACCTGACCATCTTCAGATCGGCTCCATCCCGGCGAAAAACGACGGCAGTCAGCACGTTTGACTGGAAAGACGATACGCATGCCGCGGTGCGCTTCAGCGGCGGCGAGGGCACGGTCGAGCTGATCTGTGCCGACCTGTATGATGTCATTTCCGATCCCGACAACGACGGCCGATGGGATGTGATCATGGCCCACGCCGTTATGGACCTGGTCAATATCGACGACGTGCTGACCGGCTTCGAGCGTCTGGCCAAACCGGGAGGGTTGATATACCTGTCGCTGAACTACGATGGGTTGACCGAATTTTTACCGCCTTTCGATCCGGAATTCGCCTATCGACTCATCGCGTCCTATCACCGCAGCATGGATCAGAGAACGATCGAGGGCCGACCATCGGGATCGAGCCGCAGCGGTCGCGAATTGCTATTCGCTGTGACCCGGCGGGGCTTGCCGATTCTGGCGGCCGGCAGCTCGGATTGGATCTTGCATCCCAACGCTCGCGGATACCCGGATGACGATGCCGTTTTTTTAAAAATGATTCTGCGGATCGTCGAAGAAGAATGTCGGCGTGATGATCATATCGACCCGCAGCGCCTGGCTGCCTGGATGACCCGCAGGCACTCCCAAATCGATGCGGCGGAGTTGATTTTTATCGCCCGGAACATCGATATCCTCGTCAAGGTCCCCGCCGTTTGACACAAGATCCGGATCCGATTGGTCTTCATAAGGCTTTCAACAGGGGGGCGATGCGTTGCTTTTCACACTATCCTATTCTAATTGTTACAAAATACGTAAGCTAAGAAGCCGCTGGCCCACCTTGTTTTCCCGCACCCTTGCCTTCGGGCACAGCGATGACGCGAATCTGCTTTTTGGATTCCAACCGCTGGCTCTTTTCCTCATCGGAGGCTTTTCCATGAAGAACAAAAAACCCCCCATCATCAATATCGCTTTGGTCGGCGGGGGGCGGCTTGTGCAAAGAAGTCCTCGAAAAAACGCCTTTCGACGATATGCAAGAAGGCGTCGATGCGCCCATTCTGGTCGTGGCCGATCCGGATTTGACCACACCCGGCGTGATTCGCGCCAGAGAATTGGAGTCGCTGACCTTTCGTGACTATCGCGACCTGTACGATCGGCGTTACAATATTGACCTGATTATCACCCTGACTCCCGATCAGCAAATTCTCGACGATATCCTCGCCTCACGGCCGCACCGCATCCGCATCATGTCCCAGCAGGTATTCGAGATTTTCTGGAACGCTATCGGTTCGGAAGAACGCAAGTTGCGCGAACAGAAAACCGCGATAGAAACCATCCTGAACGGCATTCAGGATTTTATCCTGGTCATCACCCCGCAGATGGATATCATCGAGGTCAATGAGGCCTTTTTAAGCAAATTTGAATATGCTCATCAAGCGAATTATCAGCGAAGGGCCGGTGGAGCAGAAAGAAATCGAGCAGTTCGGTCAGTGCCTCGATTTGATGGAAAAGGAAACCCGGCGCGTCAGTAAAATCGTCACCAACCTGCTGGCTTTTTCCCGCCATAACCGCATGGCGCTGGAACAGCTCAGTGTCAACCGATTGATCGACAAAACCCTTATCCTGAATGCAATCTGTTAAAATTACACCGCGTGCAGGTGGAGAAGACGTTCGTTCCCAAGCTGCCGGATATCATCGGATCCGAAGATCAGCTTCAGCAGGTTTACATGAATTTGATTAACCCGACAAACCATCAGCTCAGCTGATGGTCCAAGTTTTGTAATGCGGGTAGGTTAGCGATTTACAAAAAAAGAATACCTCCTTAAGAACGGGGTTTTGGTGACCCTAAAGTTCAAACGGAGGTATTCAGTGAACCAATTCAAAAATTAGCACACGCAGTCTGGCAATGCAAATACCACGTGGTGTGGTGCCCGAAATATCGATTTCGGATATTGAAAGGCGAGTTTGGTCGTTCGGTCCGAGACATCATACGGCAGTTATCAGAGTGGCGTCGGATCGAAATTTTGAACGGCAACGTGCAAGTGGACCATATCCATTTGGTACTTTCGATTCCGCTGAAGTATTCGGTATCTGAGGCAGTCGGTTTTTTGAAAGGGAAAAGTGCCATAAAGCTGTTCGATCTGCATCATGAACTAAAGCGACGGTATTAGGGGCGTCATTTCTGGGACAAAGGGTATTGTGTCGGCACAATCGGCGTAGATGAAAAACAGATCCGCAAGTATGTCAGATGGCAGACACACAAAGATAGAAAAACAGATCAAATACGCATTTGGAAATAATTCTTTGACCCTCTTGGGGTCACCATTAAGCCACCCTTTTTAGGGGCGGTTGTTAACTGTTTGCGGCATCCATCATTCTTTCCATCGTGACCCCGCATGTGCCGAAAACTTCTACACCCAAGGTACGATGGCGTCCTCAGGAGCGCGGTAAATTTATTTTTATTCAATTATTATAAGTAGATAATTTCGGTGTGGTAAAAATGAACGGCAGTGGTGGAATTTCCTACATTTTATTTTTCATATAACCTGAAGAGAGTAGGGGCCTTTTTATGGGACAGCAGGAAGACCGTGAGGGGCACTAGCAAACGCCATAGGTTCTCAGCTTACGCCGTAAAGTGTTCAACCCTATGCCAAGAACCCGGGCGGTTTGCGACTTGTTGTCGTTCAGGCGGCTGTAGGTAGCCAGGATATGTGACTTTTCGATCTGGGACAGGGGCGCAATAGCTCCGGAGTCGATTGGCTGGGCGCAATGAATCACCGCTTTCTGCAGGCGCATCTCTTCGGGAAAAAACTTGGCGGTAATATTATTCCCCTGGGAAAGATTCACCGCGGACTGGATGATGGATTTGAGTTCACGGATGTTGCCGGGGTATTCGTATTGGGTCAACAAACAGAGGGTCTCGTCGTCGACACGGCACTGCCGGGAAGGGCCGCAGTATTCGTTCAAAAAATGGTCCACCAGCAGGGGAATGTCTTCCACCCTTTCCCTGAGGGGGGGCAGATGGAGCCAGCCGCCCTTGATTCGGTAGTATAAATCTCTGCGAAATCTTTTCCGGGCGATCATGTCCTCCAGGTTTTCATTGGTGGCTGCAACCAAACGCACATCCGCCTTGAGGCTGACGCTTGAGCCCAGCTGGCTGTATTCACCGTCCTGTAGCACACGTAAAAGCTTGGCCTGCATGGCCTGGGGCAGGTTGCCGATTTCATCCAGAAACAGTGTGCCGAGGTGAGCGTTTTTAAGGTAACCCGCCCGGTCCTTTTCCGCCCCGGTAAACGCGCCCCGGGTGTGGCCGAAAAACTCCGCTTCAAAGAGGTGGGCATTGATGGCAGCCATATTGACGGGCATAAACGGGTGACGGGCCCGCGGGCTGGTGGCGTGGATCGCCCGTGCAAGGAGTTCTTTGCCGGTTCCGCTTTCTCCGGTGATCAGAATCGGCATCACACTGGCCGCGTGCAGTTCGGCCTCTTTCAGAATCCGCGTCATCCTCGCCGAGCGCGTGACGATCGGTCGAAAGGCCTCCGGGTTGTTCAAGACAGGTAATTTTCGGCTTTTTTCGATATCCAGAATTTCCAGCAGTCGTCTTTTTTCCAAAGCCCGCTTGAGGGAAAAGACGAGATCTTCCTCGCTGATCGGTTTGACCAGGTAATCGTAAGCCCCTTTCCTGAGGCATTGAACCGCCGTGCGTGCCTCGTTGACTGCCGTGACAATGATGCACTCGGTTCCGGGGCTGTTGTTTTTGAAGATATCGAGCAATTGGAGCCCGTCCATCTCCGGCATGGTCATATCGATCAGGGCGATGTCGAAGATTTCCTCAGATAGAACCAATGCCGCGGCTTTGAGAGGGTCATCCTCTATCCGTACTTTCTGAAAACCAGCCCCGGTCAGCCGCGCTTTCATTAATTCCAGGTAATCCCAATCGTCGTCGACCACCAGTATACGCGCTGTCATCTTGCCACCTTCCCGTATATGCCATTTTGGCCTATTCCAGATTGGCATAATAGGCAAACCCCTTGGAATTGTCCATATAAAAAAAGACATGTGCCAATATGGCATAGCCGACGTTCCTCGTCGTCAGGGTCGTTACGACAGGGTATTTTTTATAACTATCTGTCATTGTTTGTATAATTATTAATTTCCGGGCGACGGTACGATTATTGCTGACTACCGTGATGGTTGAACCGTTTCCGCAATTGATGAGCTATTGTGAACATCGCAAATAGCCTTTCAGATAAGACGACAACCTCTCGATTCAGCAGCCCCAATGTTTCGTGTTTCTAAACAAACGGAGGAAAGACGATGGATCTACAACGCAAATTCGAGGCAAATGAATTTGCCGTGCTTGCGGAGATGGAGCCCCCCAAGGGCGCTAACGCCGGCATGATGATCGCTTGCGCCAAGAAGGTCAAAGACAAAATCGACGCGTTCGTCGTTCCGGAAATGAGCAACGCTGTGATGCGGATGAGTTCGCTGGGCGGTGCGATGGTCTTGCAGAAAGAGGGTCTGCCCACCGTCTTTCAGGTCTGTTGCCGGGATCGAAATCGACTGGCCCTTCAGGCCGATCTTCTGGCCGCTTCGGCTCTCGGCATCCGGAATGTCATGGCGGTCAGCGGTGAAGATCCGAGTTTTGGCGATCATCATCAGGCTCGATCCGTCTATGACATCGACCTGCTTCAATTACTGTCCGCTGTTCAGCATCTCCAAAGGGGACGGGACATGGCCGGGATCGAACTGAACGGCACGCCCGAATTTCTGGTCGGTTCTACCGCCGGGGCCGGCGCCAGGGGCAAATCGCCAGAGGTGGAGCTGGAGGAGATGATGAAACGGGCCGCAGCCGGCGCCCGGTTTTTCATCACGCCGCCTCTTTTCGACATTGCCGATATCGAACCCTTCCTCAAGCGAATCGATCGGCAAAAGGTTTTTGTCGTGCCGACCGTGCTGCTGCTCAAGTCCCTGGGTATGGCGCGGTACATCGCACAAAACATGGCGCATATCCACATACCGGATGCGGTTATCGATCGGCTCCGTCAGGCTCCGGACAAGGTCCGCGAATGCATCCGGATTGCGGCCGAGATGGTTGCCACGCTCAAGCGGGAAGGATTCAACGGGGTTCTTCTCTCTACTATAGGATGGGAGCACAGGCTTCCTGAAGTTCTGGAAAAAATATAGGGGGACATATGGACGGTACGATCAGCAAGGATAATCAGACGGTCGGTGCGGTTATGGTGCTCGGCGGCGGAATCGCCGGTATGCAGTCTGCTCTCGATTTGGCCAATTCAGGCTATTACGTCTATCTCGTCGAAAAATCTTCGGCGATCGGCGGCCTGATGTCACAGCTCGACAAGACGTTTCCCACCAATGATTGTGCCATGTGAATTATCTCGCCCAAACTGGTCGAGGTCGGCCGGCACCTTAACATCGAGCTTCTGACAAACACCGAACTTCTCAACCTGGAAGGCGAGCCGGGGCGTTTCAAAGCCCGCATCCGGCAGAAACCCCGCTTCATCGATCTATCCAAATGCACCAGCTGCGGGGAGTGCTCCAAGGTCTGTCCTGTAGAGCTGCCCAACGACTACGACGAAGGACTGTCGGTCAGGAAAGCCGCCTACAAGACATATGCGCAGGCCATTCCGGGAGCATTCGCCATTGAAAAGTGCGATAAAGCCCCTTGCCGCCTGGCCTGCCCGGCCGGGCTGAATGTCCAAGGCTATGTTCAAATGGTTCGGGAGGGCAAGTATAAGGAAGCGCTCGACATCATCATGGAAGAGCTGCCTCTTCCCGGTGTATTGGGCCGGATTTGTCCCCATGGTTGCGAAGATGCCTGCCGTCGGTGCGACGTCGATGAACCGGTCGCCATCAGGGATCTCAAACGGCTGGCCGCGGATCAGTTCGATCCCCGGCAGATCGAGATTGCCCGGCCGGCGCCTCGCAAAGAGAGGGTGGCCATCATCGGATCGGGCCCGGCGGGGCTTTCCGCTGCTTACCACCTGGCGCGTCGAGGCGTATTGTCGACCATATATGAAGCCCTGCCTCAAGCGGGCGGCATGCTCCGCGTCGGCATCCCCGCCCATCGACTTCCGCGAGATATCCTCGATCAGGAAATCGAAGTGATCACCAACCTGGGCGTGGAAATCAAAACCAACACGCCTCTGGGACCGGATTTGAGCGTTGATGATCTCTTCGGCCGGGGTTACGGCGCGGTTTATCTGGCTCTCGGCGCCCACAAGGGATTTGAACTGGGGGTTCCCGGAGAGAAATCCGGGGGTGTTCGACAAGGCGTTGAGTTTTTGCGCGAAGTCAACCTGACCGGCAGGGCCGACGTCGGGAATAAGGTGGCTATCATCGGCGGCGGGAACGTGGCGATCGATGTGGCCCGCTCGGCGGTCAGACTGGGTGCCGCAGAGGTCAGCATCATCTACCGCCGCACCCGGGCGGAGATGCCGGCCTGGGAGGAAGAAATCTCTGCCGCGGAGGCCGAAGGCGTGACCGTATCATATCTGGCGGCCCCCCAGGAGATACTCGCCGAGAACGGCCGGGTGGTCGGCCTGCGCTGTATCCGAATGAAATTAACGGAACCGGACTCCTCCGGCCGCAAGCGGCCGGTACCCATACCGGGAAGCGAATACGACATCGAGATCGACCAATTGATCCCGGCCATCGGTCAGCGACCCGACCTGTCAGGTGTGGCGGAATTGGCCGGGCTGGATATTTCCCGTTGGGGGACGGTCGAAGTGGATGCCGTCTCTTACGCAACCGGGCGACCGGGGGTTTTTGCCGGCGGTGACCTGCAAACCGGACCCTGGATTGCCATTGGAGCCATTGCCGCCGGGCGTGAGGCGGCCGAGTCGATCATCCGGTATCTGGATGGAAAAGACCTGGTTGCCGACCGACAGCCCCTTGCGACCGAAAATCCGGAGTATCGACCGATCCCTGAGGATGTTGCCGTCGAGCCTCGCCGTGAGATGCCTGCCCTGGCCGTCGAAGAGCGGGCTGGCAATTTCAATGAGGTCGAGCTGGGCTACGCGGTTACCGAAGGTCGCACAGAGGCCGGACGGTGTCTGAACTGCGGTTACTGCTGTGAGTGTTACCAGTGCGTTTCCGCCTGCCTGGCGGAGGCCGTCGACCACAGCGAACAAGTGGTCGAGAAGGAGATCGACGTCGGCTCTCTGGTTCTATGCGCGGGAAGTGAGCCTTACGATCCTTCCGGTTTGGAAGCCTTCTATCACTACAAGAGCAATCCCAACGTCATGACCAGCCTCGAGTTCGAGCGAATTTTGAGCGCTTCCGGTCCCACCACGGGTCACCTGGTGCGGCCATCGGACGGGCAGGAGCCGCGCCGAGTGGCCTGGCTTCAATGCGTCGGGTCGCGGGACACCAACAGGTGCGGCAACGGTTACTGCTCTTCGGTCTGTTGCATGTACGCCATCAAAGACGCCATGATCGCCAAGGAGCATGCCCACGGTGACCTGGATTGCGCCATTTTCAACATGGATATCCGTACCTTCGGAAAGGACTACGAGAAATATTATCTGCGGGCCCGGGACAAAGCCGGTGTCCGGTTTGTCAAAGCCCGCATTCACACCATCGACGAAATTGGCGATGACAAAGACCTGCGGATCCGCTACGTGGACGAAAATGGTGCGCTCCAAGAGGAGATCTTCGACATCGTGGTCCTGTCGGTGGGGCTTCAGGTATCCCCCTCGACCATAGAATTGGCCCAACGCCTGGACATCGACCTCGATCGATACAATTTCGCGGTGACCCAGCCTTTTGCCCCGGTAGAGACCTCGCGGCCGGGGGTGTTCGCCTGCGGTGTATTTCAGTCTCCCAAGGATATTCCCTCCTCGGTGACCGAAGCCAGTGCAGCGGCCTGTCTGGCGGGTGGGCGGCTGAGCGAGGCACGCCATACCTGCACCCAATCTGTTGAAATCCCGGAAGAAATCGACGTGGCCGGTGAGGAAGAGCGAATCGGGGTGTTTGTCTGCAACTGTGGGGTCAACATTGCCGGCGTCGTCGACGTCAAAACCGTGGAAGACACCGCCCGTAAGCTGCCGGGAGTGGTTTATGCCGGACAAAACCTGTTCACATGCAGTCAGGATTCCCAGGAACAGATGAAGGCGCTGATCAAAGAGCACCGGCTCAACCGCGTGGTGGTGGCGGCGTGCACGCCCAAGACTCATGAAGGGATTTTCATGGACACGCTGGAAAGCGTGGGACTCAACAAATACCTGCTGGAGATGGCCAACATCCGTAACCAGGACTCCTGGGTGCATTCGGACAACCCCCAGGAAGCCACGGCCAAGGCCAATGACCTGGTACATATGGCTGTTGCCCGGGCGGTAACCCTGTACCCGTTGCGGGAGAAGGTGATTCCCGTGAACCAGAGGGCCGTGGTGATCGGTGGGGGTGTCGCGGGCATGAATGCGGCTCTGGGATTGGCGGACCAGGGGTATGAGACCGTTCTCATTGAAAAAGAGGACCGTCTGGGGGGAATGGCCAACCGGCTGACCTTCACTATCGAGGGGGCCGATGTTCAGACCTACCTCCAGGAACTCAGCCAACGGGTTATGGATCATCGGTCTATCCAGGTTCTGACGCGGTCCATCGTGGTGGGATTTACCGGGTTTAAAGGAAATTTCACGACCGAGGTACTGGTGGGACCGGGTATGTATGAGCGCAAGATCGAGCACGGCGTCGTCATCCTCGCCACCGGGGCCACTGAGTACCGACCCAAAGAGTACCACTACGGCGGAAGCGAGCATGTGGCCACTCAGGTGGAACTGGCGGCGCGGCTCAAAGAGAAGGGCGCCGACGGCCTTGAACGGGTGGTAATGATCCAGTGCATCGGCTCGCGCAACGACGAGAATCCCAACTGTTCCCGGATCTGCTGCCAGAGTGCGGTTAAAAATGCACTGAAAATCAAGAGCCTCAAACCGGATGCCGAGGTCTTCATTCTCTACCGCGATATCCGTACCTACGGCTTGATGGAGGATTATTACAAGGAGGCCCGAGAAAAAGGGGTCATTTTCAGCCGTTTCGACCCGCAAAACCCTCCCGAAGCCGAGTTGACAGTCGATGGCGTTCGGGTGACGTTCACCGATCATATACTGGGTCGGCCCCTGCAGGTTGAAGCGGACTTGCTCGCCCTGAGCGCTGGCATGGTGGCCAGCGACACCGAAGAGTTGGCCTCCATCGTCAAGCTGGCGCGGACAGCCGAAGGGTACTTCATGGAGGCGCATGTCAAGCTCCGGCCGGTGGATATGGCGACAGATGGTATTTTCGTCTGCGGTACCGCCCACAGCCCGAAGCTGCTGCCGGAGTCGATTGCCCAGGCCTATGCCGCCGCATCACGGGCCACGACCTTTCTATCACAGCGCCATTTGACATTATCGGCCGTGACGGCTCAGGTGAATGCGGATTTGTGTGCGTCCTGTCTCATTTGTGTTCGGTCCTGTCCATACGGGGTACCGAAAATTAACCTTGACGGCGTCAGTGAAATCGACGAGGCGCTGTGCCATGGTTGCGGGATCTGCGCTGCGGAATGCCCGGCCAAAGCCATACAACTCAACTGGTACGAGGACGATCAAATACTGTGCAAGGTGGAATCTTTACTGGAGGGAGTCTTATGAAGTCCGACTTTGAGCCGATCATCATCGCCTTTTGCTGCAATTTCTGAGGGTACACCGCTGCGGACCTGGCAGGTTCGATGCGAATGGCGTACCCTCCGTCCATCAAAATTATCCGGGTCCCCTGTACCGGAAAAGTCGACAGCCTCCACATTCTGCGGGCCTTTGAGAAAGGGGCCGACGGCGTGTACGTCGTTGGCTGCCGGGAAGGCGATTGCCATTTCAACAGCGGGAATTTCAGGGCCAGGAAACGGGTCGAGCAGGTCATACAGATTCTCGACACCATCGGCATCGGCGGCCAGCGCGTGAGGATGTGCAATCTGTCTTCGAGTGACGGGCCACTCTTTGTCCGATATGCCGAAGAGATGCATGCCAAGATCATGGAGGTCGGCCCGAATCCGATCAAATCGGTCCCGGTGAAAAAAGCGCCGGCAGCAGTCGGTCCGAAGATGACAACCCATCCATAGAACACGGCCAGGCTCAGTCCTTATTTAGACCGAATCAAATAACCGGCGGTATTTAGCCGCGATGCAGGAGGGCAGGGTTTATGATAGTTGCCGATAAAAAGCCGATAGAAGAGATCATCGATGAGATTAAGGGGTTCCGGAGTATTCTCGTCCTGGGCTGCAACGAGTGCGTGACGGTGTGTGAAGCCGGCGGGAAGAAGGAGGTCGGTATCCTGGCTTCCGCTCTGAGAATGTACTTCCTGCAACAGGGAAGCGAAGTGAACATCGGAGAACACACCCTCGAACGCCAATGCGATCATGAATACCTGGAGGAAATTCGAGACAGCATCGAAAACTACGAAGCGGTCGTTTCCATCGCCTGCGGGGTCGGGGTCCAGTTTACCGCCGAAAAATATCATTCAAAACCGGTCTATCCGGGTGTCAACACCCTGTTCATGGGGGTGACGGAGGCCCGCGGCGTTTGGGCGGAACGTTGCCAGGGGTGCGGTCAGTGCATCCTGGCGGTCAGCGGGGGCATCTGCCCGGTGTCCCGGTGCGCCAAGCGGATATTCAACGGTCCGTGCGGCGGCTCGACGGCAGGCAAATGCGAGATCAACAAGGAGGTCGATTGCGCGTGGCAGTTGATCGTCGATCGGCTCAAGGCCCTCGGCCGGATGGATGAGTACGAGACCATCAGCCCGCTGAAAGACTGGTCCTCCGATCGGGCGGGAGGGCCACGAAAAGTGATCAGGGAGGACTTGAAACTATGAAAGCCAATACACCGAGCAAGTTGGAGAAGATTCTGGCCGCCGGACACCTGGCCGTCACTTCCGAGTGCGGGCCGCCGCGCGGCACCGATCCGGAAGTCATCAGCGCCAAGGCCGAACTGATCAAAGATCATGTCGATGCCATAAACGTGACCGACAACCAGACGTCCATGACCCGGATGTGCAGTCTGGCCGCCTGCATCCGGATCAAAATGATGGGGCTGGAGCCAATTCTGCAGATGGTCACGCGGGACCGCAACCGGATTGCCTTGCAGAGCGACATCCTCGGGGCGGCCTCCTTCGACATCTGCAACATTCTGTGCCTGTCCGGGGATCACCAGAGCTTCGGTGACTGCGCCCAGGGACAGAACGTGCATGACATCGATTCGATGCAGTTGATTCAGACCGTGCGACATATGCGCGACGAAGGCAAGTTCCTCGGAGGTGACGACATCAAGCGGCCGCCGCAGATGTTCGTGGGGGCGGCCGCCAACCCGTTTGCCGATCCCTATGAAATCCGCGTGCCGCGATTGGCGAAGAAGGTCGCGGCCGGGGCCGAATTCATTCAAACCCAGTGCATTTACAATCTCGACAAGTTCGAAGATTGGATGCAAAAGGCCTGCGACCGGGGGCTGCATGAAAAGGTGTACATTCTGGCCGGTCTGACGCCGATGAAATCGGTGGGAATGGCCCGTTACATGAAAAACAGGGTTCCAGGAATGGACGTGCCGGACGATGTCGTCAAACGCCTGGCCGACACCCCCAAGGAAAAGCAGGCCGAAGAAGGGGTCACCATCTGTGTCGAGGCCATCGAGCGCTTGAAGGAAGTCAAAGGGCTCGCCGGTTTTCACATCATGGCCATCGAGTGGGAAGAAAAAGTCCCGGAGATTGTAGAGCGGGCCGGACTATACCCGCGGCCGAGCGTGAATTAGTTCAAAGCCCAAAGCTCAAAGGGCCAACGATCACAATATGAGGTTGTTTTCAGCTGTGAACTCAATACCTAAGAGAAAATCAATAAACCCGCAATGAGATAGGAGGTTAATATGAACCTGCAGAAGAGAATTTTGGTTGTCGATGATGAGCCCGATTTCGCTTCTATCGTGCAAGGAAACCTTGAAAAGGAGGGCTTTACCGTCGACGTGGCCTATAATGGCGTCGAAGGGCTGCAAAAAGTCCAGGCCAATCCGCCGGACGCCATTGTGCTGGATGTGATGATGCCCGAAAAGGACGGCTACGTCGTATGCCAAGAGCTCAAGGGCGATGACAAGTACTGCAATATTCCGATCATCCTGCTGACAGCCGTGGCCTCCCATGTCACTTCGACCCGTTATACCCATGCGGACGGCATGGCCACCGAGGCGGACGATTACATCGCCAAACCGGCTTCAGCGGAAGAAATCACCAAGAGCATCAAAAGATTGCTCGATTTGGCATAGGCGGTCGGTTCGCTTCCGTCAAACAGACGAATAGTGACTGGTGGGTTGACCGGAAAGCAGAGGGGATGATCCGCATACACCGGACAAGCTCTTTTTCCACGAGCGGTCCTCATATGGCCCGGTAGCTTCCGGTGCTCTGCGGAAAAGCCATTCCGCTCTATTTGAACCAAAGAGATCTCGATGGCTGGTAACAGACTCAACCTGAACGCCAGAGAAGGGCTCAAGGTTCCTGTGAAAGACCAACCCACAGGACGTTTAAACGATTAACCCCTGCGGAGGAATCGATGTCGAACCAGGCGATCGTATTGAAGAAAAAGAGCGGACCCACCTTCAAAGACCAGGTCATGGCATTACTGCCGGAAGGGGGGAACCTGAATTCGTGCTTGACATGCGGACTCTGTTCTTCCGGCTGTCCGGCGACAGGGCTGGAGGACATGGACGCCAGGAAATTCTTGCGGCTGGCGGCCCTGGGCCTGGACGAAGAGGTGCTCAATTCGAACTGGGCCTGGATGTGCACCATGTGCCAGCGTTGCATTTATGCCTGCCCGATGAAAATCGATATCCCCCAGCTGGTTTTCAACGTGCGCCGCCGGTGGGCGGAAGAAAACCAACCCAAGGGAATTCGCGGTTCGTGCGAGATGTCCTTCAAGCATGAAACCTGCAGTGCAATGGGGGCATCCGAGGAGGATTTCCAGTTCGTCGTCGAAGACGTTTTGGAGGAATACCAGGAGAGCCAGCCCGATTTTGCCGACATGGCGGCACCGCTCGACAAGGAGGGCGCCGAATTCTTCCTTAATCAGAACTCCAGGGAACCGGTGACCGAGCCGGACGAGATGGTGCCGCTTTGGAAGATCCTGCACCTGGTGGGGGCCGACTGGACCTACGGCACCAAGGGGTGGGCGGCGGAGAACTACTGCCTGTTCTGTGCCGACCTGGAGAAGTGGGAGAAAAACGTCCGCCTCAAGGCCGGCGTGGTGGATGGTCTCAAGAACAAGGTCTGGCTCAATACCGAGTGAGGTCACGAGTTCTTCTCGGTCCGGGTCGGACTGAAAAAATTCAACATTCCGCACACGTTCGAAGTCAAGAGTATCATCGAATATTATGCCCGGTGGGTCCGTGAAGGCAAACTCAAGCTCAACGCGGACTGGAACCGGGACCTGGGCGTCAAGTTCACGGTGCAGGACCCGTGCCAGCTGGTGCGTAAATCGCTGGGTGATCCGATTGCCGAAGACCTGCGATTTGTCGTCAAAGCCTGCGTCGGAGAAGAAAACTTCATCGACATGACGCCGAACCGGTCCAACAACTTCTGCTGCGGAGGAGGGGGCGGGTTTCTACAGTCGGGGTTTCCAGAGGCCAGACGGGCCTACGGGAAATTGAAGTTCGAGCAGGTCGACAGCACCGGAGCCGACTATTGCATTACTCCCTGCCACAACTGCCACTCCCAGATTCATGATTTGAAGGAGCACTACGAAGGCAAATTTCACACGGTCCATCTGTGGACCATCATCTGCCTGTCACTGGGCATCCTGGGAGAGAACGAACGCTCCTACCTGGGACCGGATCTGGCGGAAGTCAACATGTATCCTTAAACCGTTGGCCCGTTTGGCCCGTTGAGTCCGTTGAGCCCGTTGAGTCGACGGCGTCCGGTCGGACAGGTCATAAGGTCAGATTACTGCCTCAGCCACCCTAACGGTCCTAACCGGCAAAACGGGCCAAACGGGTCAACGACCACATGAAAGTATACTGCATCCTCAGCGACGAGCGGGCCTTTCAACTGAAGTCCCCGGCGGTATTCTCCAGCGTTTTGAAGCGCCAGGGGATTCGGGGAACCTACGTGCCCTTCATGGTGAAGCCCAAGGATCTCGGGCAGGCCATTCAAAGCCTGAGGATTCTGCACATGGCCGGTGCGAACGTGACCGTCCCTTACAAGGAGGCCGTCATCCCTTTTCTGGACGTTCTCTCCGAGGGGGCCAACATCATCGGCGCCGTCAATACGATTGTGCGCGACGGTCCCCGGCTGAAGGGGTACAACACGAACGCCATCGGGATCATGGATGCACTGAGCGAAGCGGAATTCGACGTCGAAGGAAAATCGGCCCTGGTGTTCGGCAGCGGCGGTGCGGCCCGGGCCGTGGTCTTTATTCTCAACTGGCTCCGGGCGGCGTCGATTGTCGTGGTCGGGCGCAACCGGGCCAAGGCACTGGAGCTCGTGCGCAGCTTCAGCGGCGAAGTCGCGGAACCGGAAGAGCTGCTCGAAAGGCCGCTACCGGTGGACATCGTGGTCAATGCCACCGCCGTATCCAGCCACGAAGAATCCCCCGAGTTGGCCGCGTTGGCGGCCCAGTTGGCCTTATCCGATTGTCGGCTGGTTCTGGATCTCAATTACGGTCGGCATGACAACTTCTGGGGCGAGATGGCCCGATCACGGGGCATCCCATTCATGGACGGTTTGCCGGCTCTGGCGTATCAGGCCCGGCGGACCTTCGCCCTTTGGACCGGTTTGCAGGTGCCGCCGGAAGAATTCGTCAAAGCTCTCAACGGCGACTGACGCACAGCCGTTCTTCGCCTCTTATTTATAACAGATGCGCCTGACCGGTTGGAGGACGTCGCTTGCCTGCGGTTCTATCGATATACCGCAGATCGAATCTTTTCCTCTTTCCTTGACACTGAACATGGCATGGTCCGCAAGGGCCAAAAGGTCGGTCAAGGTGCGGGCATCGTCGGGGAAGGTGGCGATACCCAAGCTGGCGCTCACGCGGATATTGAGGTTGGCGTTCTGGAGATAGGTTGTCTCTTTGATGCGGATGCGGATTTCATCCGCCAGTTGCAGGGCCTGCAATTTATCGAAACCGGGCAGAGTCACCACAAATTCATCGCCGCCGTAGGCCACTCCGTAGGCCGGCTCCTCCAGGGTCGCCCTTATGGTCGCGGCGATCTCCCGCAGCGTCCGGCTGGCGTTGAGGTGGCCGTTCGTATCGACCACCTGTTTGAAGTTGTCGATGTCCATGAACACGAGGGAGAAGGGCTCTGCTTTGGCGGTGCTTTCCCGGATCAACGCCGTCAACGACTTGTAGAGGTAGCGGGTATTGAACAACCCGGTCAGATCGTCGAGGATGGAGAGTTCACGATACTTCTTCTCGCTCCTTTTCAAGGACTGTTGCATTTCTTTGAGCAGCTCTTCGGCTTCCATCTCTTTGGTCACGATGGTCAGGTTCCCCAAGGAAACGAATATCCCATCCTGCTCGTAGGACTCCAGCGTGGCCTGGTCCTTGATCCAGCAGGTTCCCGCCGCCGGCGTCCTGACCTTGTAGACGGCCTCCAGGGCGCCCTGGTTGACCACTTCCTCCCTGAGTTCGAATTTTTTCCCGTCGACTTCGCTGCTTTTCAGGATCTCCTGGAAAAACCCGTATGTATTGACTTCGCGGGTATACCGGTGACGCTCGACGACGCTGGTTCTGAACCGTTCGGGTGCGTTCGAATAGTCGCAATCGAGCAGTTCCACAAGGCGCCGGCTGACAAATTCGTACCATATGGTATTGTCGACCGCATGCCAGGCCGCGATGTACGGCATGGCGGGGCCGCCCAGCTTATCGAAGCCTTTGCAATACCAGATGCAGGATTCGATGCGTGACTGAAGGGCCTGGCTATAGCTTCCCCCTAAAATATGTCCATGGTATCCGTCAACTTGCCGTTTTGGTTTTGGATCGGGTTCTTTCATTGTCTCTTCTTATCAAGCAGCCTGTGTGGTTCCATCAATCCGCCGGCAGCAGCACCGTAAATGTCGATCCTTCCCCTGGGGTGCTTTCCACCTCGATGATCCCGCCCAGGGAATCCACCAGACCTTTGACGATGGGAAGGCCGAGACCCGTACCGGTAATATAACGCGTCTGGTCGTCTTTGACCCTGTAGAAGCGGTCAAATATTTTATCGATGTGTTTCTCCGCTATGCCCAAACCCGTGTCGATCACCTTGACCCTCAGATTGATGCCGGCCGTGTCCACCGCCACCCGGATGCTGCCGCCCTTTGGGGTGTAGTTAATGGCATTGGTTATCAGGTTGCCGAAAATGCTTTCCAGTGCCAGCGGATCGGCATTGAGTTCCGGCAGCGACCCGGTCGGCAGGTTAAGTGTCAGGGTCTGGTTTTTGCCTGCGGCCCGGGTTGACAGAAAGTCGACGATATTATTGAGCAGTTCTTCCAGCCGGACCGGCTTCGGTTCGTGGCAGATGAGCCCCTCTTCGATACGCGACAGGTCGAGCAGGTCACTGATCAGGGAGATCATCCCTTGGGTCTTCTCCTTGGCCCGGGTGAGGATGTGCTCATCCTGCCTGGTACCGTCCTCCATCAGATTGCTGATGACCAGCGCCAGCTGCTCGTGGATGGTAGCCAGTGGCGACCGCAGCTCGTGGGAGACTTTGGCCACAAATTCGGTTTTCAGCCGGTCCAGAACTTTCATGGCCGTGATGTCGACAAAATTCAGCACCGCTCCCAGGCACTCTTTCCTTTCCCCCAATACGGGTTGAGCCCTGGCGCGCAGGTAGGTTTCCGGCGCCAGGGCAAACTCATGATCGGGAATGTCGCCGTAGTCCACGTGCCGCCCTTGAGAGATTTCCAGGGCAAGGGTGCAAAGGGGTTCATCCGGGACATACTCGCTGATGGGACGGCCCGGTTGGGTATCGGGGGCAAGGTTCAACATTTGCCTGCCGGCAGGGTTGATCAGGACCACCAGCCCCTTTGAGTTTGTGACCAGCACGCCGTCCGGCAGGGATTCGATGATGGTGTGGATGCGGCTTTTTTCGGTACCCAGGTCGGAGAGTGTGCGTGCTTTTTCCTCTTCGAGCTTCTGGGCTTCGCGGGTCAGGCGGATCTTATCGGCCGCACGATTGACGACGATCCGCAGCTGGTCCGGTTCGAAGGGTTTGGGGATAAAGTCGTAGGCGCCCTGCTTCATGGCCTCGATGGCCGTCTCGACGGTGGCATAACCGGTGATGACAATGACCAGAATGTCTTTGTCTTTTTGGTGGAGCCGTTCGAGGACCTCCATGCCGTCCATCCCGGGCATCTTCAGATCGAGCAGGACGATGGCCGGGTGGATGCGGTCGGTTTCTTTCAGTGCTTCCTCGCCGCGGGTGGCGGTGTGCACATTAAAGCCGATGCGCTTGAGAATCCGTTCCGAACCATCCCTGATATCGCGCTCGTCGTCCACGACCAGCACGCGGATCTCCTCGATATGTCTATTCACTGTCGGGCCCTCCCTCTAACGTTGGCATGAGAGGCAGTTCGATGCTGAAGGTCGCTCCCTGACCCGGTCGGTTTTCGGCCTTTATCTGCCCGCCGTGGTTTTCGACGATACCGTACACCAGGCTCAGGCCGAGCCCGGTACCCTCGCCTTCCTCTTTGGTGGTGAAGAAGGGATCGAAAATATGGGGCAGAATATGCTCGGGGATACCCGGTCCGGTATCCGATATCCTGATGTGCACCAGTTCCTTGGCCGGCAGGTACGCCGTTTCCACCGTCAGCCGGCCTTTGCC
This sequence comes from uncultured delta proteobacterium, assembly GCA_963792945.1. GTDB lineage: Bacteria > Desulfobacterota > Desulfobacteria > Desulfobacterales > SG8-13 > JARFQH01. The sequence goes on from CAWBYM010000020.1 coordinate 105,772, forward strand.
CTCCATCGCCTGGGCGGCATTGAGGATGATGTTCATAAAAAGGTGGTTCAATTGCTGAATGTCGCTGTGCACCTTGGGCAGGCGGGGATCCAGGTCTTTTTCGATGGCGATGTTCTGGAACAGGGTCTGGTTTTCCAATAGGAACAGCGTTCGCGAAATGGCGCGATTGATGTCGTGCGGCCGCATGAGGTGGCGGGTCTGGCGGGTGAACTCCAGCAGCTCCTTGACCGTATCACGGCAGCGTTCGGCGTCCTGCAGGACGCGGCAGAGGTCGCTCTTGGCCCCGTCTTCGAGTTCGTAGTCTTCCATGACCAGTTTGGTGAACAGCGTAATGCCGGACAGGGGGTTGTTGAGCTGGTGGGCCACCCCGGCGGCCAGTTTGCCCAATGAGGCCATCTTTTCGGCCTGAAGCAGCTGCAGCTGCGTTTTCTCCAACTCTTCCCGCACCCGGTTGATCTCGCGCAGGTCATGGAAAAAGCCGATGGTCGCGACTTCGCGGCCGCCGTCGTATACGATGGCGGCATTGAGATTGATGGGGATGCGTTCACCGCTTTTATTGACCACCTCCACCTGATAGGAGCGCAGCTTGCCGCGGCCGCCGTATTCATCGCTGCGCAGTTTTTTCATAATTTCAAGCTCTTCGCGGTCAGGATAGATGTCGCGGATATTCAGGTGTTCCAGGGCCTCCTCGACACCGTAGCCGAAAATTTCGGCGGCCATGTCGTTGAAAATGAGGATTTTGCCCTTCTTGTCGGCGGCGATCACTCCGTCGACCGCACTGAGGATCAGGTTGCGCAGGAGCGCGTTCGAGCTCTGCAGCTTGTTCTCGATCTCGCCACGGGTCGGCAGGTCAAAGTCCATGCTCACGAAAGCGTCGATTTTGTCTCCGGCATGGATCGGGTAGGCGTAGAAGCAGGGAACTTTTTCGAGATTGGCCGTATCTCCCGGCTTGGGCTGCAAGGCCGGCCGGCCGGTCTGTCGCGATATCTGAACGGCGCAGTTCTCACAGGGTTCCGAGCGTTCGTGAAAGACCCGATGGCAGAGGTGACCGATAAGGTCGGCGTCGTTAATGGTGGAGATGCCGCAGTTGGCGGCCAGGATTTCAAATTCAGGGGATATGACGATCAGGCGATGCTTGAATGCATCGATGGCCTTCAGAAGGTATTCGATTTCTTTTGCCGAGCGCATAGGCCTCCCAGTGGACCTTCTCTGTAGGGCATTCAGGGTAAGCGAAGCCAGCTGTCAGGTATCGATCGTGTGAAGGGGAGAGGAGGCTCAGCTGGTTTGTGACCAGATGCGGGACAATGTTCCCTTACCGGTCGATACGCCGCTCGCGGGAGCATCCGGGCGTCAATATGCCACACTGTTGCACCGTACCCATACCTGTAAACTCTTAAAAATGCAACAGGAAATCGTGTGACGGTCTTTTAGGTCGCCGCCGCGGGCCGTGTGGTTCCCGCGTTCTCGGGCCCTGGTGCAACCCTCAATCGCCGATAATTTTAACGAGGACCCGCTTGCGGCGCCGGCCGTCGAATTCGCCGTAAAAAATACGCTCCCAGGTGCCGAAATCGAGCCGCCCGCCGGTGACGGCCACAACGACCTCCCGGCCCATGACCTGACGTTTCATGTGGGCATCGGCGTTGTCCTCGCCCACATTGTGCCGGTATTGGGAGACCGGCTCATGGGGGGCCAGCTTTTCCAGCCAGACTTCGTAGTCGTGATGCAGGCCGGATTCGTCGTCGTTGATGAACACCGATGCGGTGATATGCATGGCGTTGACCAGGATGAGGCCTTCGGAGATTCCGCTCTCCCGCAGGCACTGTTCGATCTGACCGGTGATGTTGATGAACGCCCGCCGGGCGGGGACCTCGAACCAGAGTTCTTTGCGGTAACTTTTCATTTGTCCTCCCGATGATGCCTGCTGGCTGGTTTGCCGGTTGAGCCCGTTGGCCCGTTGGTCGGTTAGGTCCGAACCACCAAACACCGAACACAAAACACGAAACACCAAAAACCAAATACCAAACACCCCTTCCAGTTTCCAACCCGCAACCCGCACCCCCCCTCTCCCCTCAAAGCCTCTTCAGCAACTGATTGGCCGCCGTCAGACACGGGTCCCAAGTCGGCCCGAAGGGAGGGGCATAGGAGAGATCGGTCTGACTGAACTGCTCTACCGTCATGCAGGCATGCAATGCGACGGCCGGGGCATTGATGCGGTGGGCAACGCCTTCCTTGCCGACCATTTGGGTGCCGAGCAGACGGCCGGTTTGCGTGTCGCCGACCATGCTGACGTGAATGGTCGACGCGCCGGGGTGGGCGTGTGCCCGGGAACGCGTTTTGATGACGACCTCGGCGGCGTCGAAGCCGGCCGCTGAGGCTTCCGCCAGGTTCAGCCCCGTGCGGGCCACCTGCAGGTTGAAGACTTTGAACACCGCGGTGCCAACGATACCCGGCAGCGCCACGTTTCGCCCGCAGACATTGTCAGCCGCGGCCCATCCGGCCCGGTTGGCCCGCAGCGCCAGGGGGACCCACGTCTTTTGGCCTGTCACCACGTGGATGGCATCGGCACAGTCTCCGGCAGCGTAAACATGTGGATCGGAGGTTTGCAACCGGCGGTCCACGGCCACCGATTTCTTCGGCCCGAGTTCGATTCCGGCCTCCATGGCGATTCCGCTGTTGGGGGTAACCCCGATGGCCAGCAGGACCATATCGGCGTCGAGGGTCAAATCTCTGCAGACCAGCTGCAGGCCGCTGCCGTCCGCTATTCGTTCAATCGGTTGGCCGAGGTGGATCGCCACGCCGTTGGCCGTGATTTCTTCCCGGACCACCGCGGCAAGATCCTCGTGAAGCCAGGGCAGAAACCGCGGTCCGGGTTTGACCATCGCGACTTCGAGGCCGAGGTTCCGCAGCGCCTCGCACATTTCAAGTGCGATATATCCCATTCCGACAATGGCCGCGCTTCCGGTCGGGGTGCTGCCCAGATGCTGTTTGATCCGCCGGCCGTCGGCCAGCGTTTTTAGGACCATGACACCGGCTCGCTCGATGCCGGGAAAGTCCGGCAGAATCGGGGCGGCCCCGGTGGCAATCAACAGCTTGTCGTAAACCGCCTCGAACGGGCGGCCTTCCCGGGTCGTACCGCTGACGGTCTTTGCCGCACGATCGATCCGGGCGACCGCGTGGCCGGTGAGCAGGTTGATGCCCTGTTTTTCCTTGAACGCCGTGGCCTTCCTGACAATCAAATCTTCGACTCCCCGCCGGGGATCGGCGATATTGTATGGAAGACCTCAAGCGCTGTAGGATACATCCCCGGTTTGTTCAAACACGGTCACATCGAGATCGGGTTGCGTGCGTTTGGCTTTGCTGGCCGCGCTCATACCGGCGGCATCGGCACCGATGATGACAAATTTCATGGCAGGCTCCTTTATCTGTAGCAATTGACTGCAGCGGGCAATTTGATACGATACCCCACCGGAGATGTTTTCCAATCTGAATTCATCTCCATTGCGATGTTACAAATCCTCTCGAGGATGGTCAATGTTTTATAGCGAAATCAAAAATATCGAGGCCCTGCTGGACGAGGCCCTGATCGCCGACCGTTTTGCCGTCCGCCGTCAGCTGCAGCGCCTTAAACATCGCCTTGCCGGTGGTTTGCCGCCGAAAAACGCCGAGGATCAACTCGAGCGGTTTGGCCGGCAACTGAAGGGTTCGGCCGTTCGGCGGAAAAGGAGGGCCGCTGCCCAACCCCGGCTATCCTTCGATCCGTCTCTGCCAATCACCGAGCGTATGGATGACATCGTCTCCGCCATCCGAAAGCATCCGGTGGTCATCGTGTCCGGTGAGACCGGATCCGGAAAAACGACCCAGATCCCCAAGTTCTGTCTGGCCGCCGGCCGGGGTATCGACGGGCGCATCGGCTGCACCCAGCCCCGCCGGATCGCGGCCACGTCCGTGGCGCACCGGATCGCGGAAGAGATGGAGGAAACGGTCGGCCGTTCGGTCGGTTACAAGATACGTTTCCAGGACCGCACCCCGCCCGAGGCTTTGATCAAGATCATGACCGACGGTATCCTTCTGACCGAGGTCCAGCGAGACCGCCACCTGACCGAATACGACACCATCATCGTCGACGAGGCCCATGAGCGGAGTCTGAACATCGACTTTATCCTGGGGGTCTTGAAAATGCTGTTGAGAAGGCGGAGGGATCTCAAACTGATCGTCACCTCGGCGACGATCGATACCGACAAGTTCTCCAGGGCTTTCGACGATGCGCCGGTGATCGAGGTCTCCGGGCGCATGTTCCCGGTCGAGGTGGTTTACTATCCGGACGATCCGGCCTGGCGGGGCTTGACGGAGGGGGACGCCGACGAGGCGACCCACGTGGACATGGCCGTTGCCGCCGTTCGCAAGCTGAGACAGACCGGGCCTTTCGGCGACATTCTGGTATTCATGCCGACCGAGCAGGACATTCGGGACACCTGCGACATTCTCGAAGGCGAAGAGCTCGGCAGCCGGGTGATGCCGCTCTTTGCGCGTCTGCCGGCCGCCGAGCAGGCCCGTGTTTTCAGCCGCAACGCGGGGAGAAAAATCATCGTCGCCACCAACGTGGCCGAGACGTCCCTGACGATCCCCGGAATCCGCTACGTGGTGGACACCGGCCTGGCCCGCATATCCCATTACAATCCGCGCTCGCGCACCACCGCCCTGCCGGTCGTACCGGTATCGCGCAGCAGCGCGGATCAGCGCAAGGGGCGTTGCGGGCGGGTGCAAAACGGTGTCTGCATCCGGCTGTTTTCCGAGGAGGATTACCTGGCCCGGCCGCTGTACACGCCGCCGGAAATACTGCGCTCGAATCTGGCGGAAGTCATCCTGCGCATGACGGCCCTGAGGCTCGGCGACATGGCGGTTTTTCCGTTTATCGACCCTCCGGCGCCAAAGAGCATTCATGACGGCAGGGACGTGCTGGTGGAACTCGGAGCGATCGAAGAGAAAAAAGCGGCCCTTGGGGGACGGGGGGACCGCAAGGCCAAGAATACCGGACCCCATCCGAACGGTCGCGAGGCCTCACGGGCACAGAAGGGTGAGGCGGACTTACCCCACGACCGGAGCACCACCTTCGAATTGACCCAGCGCGGCACACTGATGGCGCGGCTGCCGGTGGACCCATTGCTGGCCCGCATGCTGATCGAAGCCGGGCAGTTGGGCTGCCTGGAGGAGATCACCGTCATCGCCGCGGCGCTGAGCATACCGGACCCGCGGGAAAGACCGGCCGATCGCGCCGGGGACGCCGATCGGGCCCAGGAAGAATTCGTCGAACCGAGATCCGATTTTTTGACCCTGCTCAATCTCTGGAATCGCTACCACGACACCTGGCGCCGGGTGAAAACGACCAGCCAAATGAAAAAATACTGCCGGGCGCATTTTCTCTCCTTTCGCCGCATGCGGGAGTGGCGCGACATCTACAATCAGCTCGGCGACATCCTGGCCGAGAACGGCCTGCAACAGGCCGAAGCGCTTCCCGTTCCGGACGAGGACCGGTACGCCGCCATCCACCGGTCGATCCTGAGCGGCCTTCTGGCCAACATCGCCGTCAGAAAAGAGAAAAACATCTTTCACGCGGCCAAAGGACGTGAAGTCATGGTGTTTCCGGGTTCGGCCTTATTCAACCGGCCCGGCGAATGGATCGTGGCGGCCGAAATGGTCGAGACGTCCCGGCTGTTTGCACGAGCCGCAGCCAATATCGACGTTGGTTGGCTGGAGGAACTCGGCGGCTCTTTGTGCCGATCCACCTTTCTGAATCCCCGCTGGGATTCTCGACGCGGCGAAGTGGTTGCCACCCAACAGGTCAGCCTCTTCGGTCTGGTGATCGTTCCCGGGCGAACGGTGTCCTTTGGGCGCATCGATCCGCAAACGGCGGCTGAGGTGTTTGTCCGCAGTGCGCTGGTGAATGGCGAAATGGAATCCGCTTTCGAATTTATGCGGCACAACGACCAAACGGTGCGCGATATCAAAGACATGGAAAACCGTCTGCGTCGGCGCGACATCCTGGTGGACGATGAAGTGATGTTTCGGTTTTTCATGCAGCGCTTGCCCGGCGTTTACGACCTCAGGCGCTTGAAGAGACTGATTCGGAAGAGAGGCGGGGACGGGTTTCTGAGAATGAGCCCGGAGGAGCTGATGAACTACCAACCGGAAAGCGGGCGCCTGTCTCTTTATCCGGAGTGCGTCGAATGGGGCGGCGGCCAATATGGGTGCAGCTACAGCTTCAATCCCGGGCGGCCGGAGGACGGCCTGACCGTGAATATTCCATCCGCGGCGGCCCCGACGCTTCCGGTGGGCGCCGCCGACTGGATGGTCCCCGGTTTTTTGGGTGAAAAGATAGAGGCCCTGTTGAAGAGGCTGCCCAAACGCTATCGCAAACAGCTGGTTCCCGTCGGCCGCACCGTTGAGATCATTTTAAAGGAGATGCCGAGGAGCGACGGGGCCCTGATCAGTGCCCTGGGAAAATTTATCTTCCAGCGCTTCGGCATCGACATTCCGTCGACGGCCTGGTCGACGGACGATTTGCCGGAACACCTGGCCGTGCGGATCGCCATAACCGATCCCGGCGGCGGGATCATTCACAGCAGCCGCGATCCGCAGATTTTGAGGCGGCTTCCCCGGAACGAGGCGACGCCCGATGGCTGGGAGACGGCACGCCGCAAATGGGAAAAGGCCGGTATCACCCAGTGGGACTTCGGGGACCTGCCGGACAGCATCGATCTGGAGGTCCGGGGGGGCGGCTCCTGGCCGGTGTTCCCGGGGCTTGCGGTGGTTGAGGACAGTTCCGGAAGCCGCATCGACTTGCGGTTGTACCAAAACGGTCAAGACGCTGCGGACGCCCATGTGGCAGGGGTCGCGGCGCTCTACCGCCTTCATTTTTCGAAAGACCTCACATTTCTCAGGAAAAGCCTGATGCTGCCGCCCAACCGGTCGGCCGCGGCGCGGGCTTTCGGCGGCATCCGCAGCCTCGAAAAGAGGATCTATGAGACGGTCGTATCCCGGCTGTTCCGGCGCAACATTCGATCCCGGGAGGCCTTTCTGGCCGAAGCCGAGTCGCTGTCACAGCGGATTCTCCCTTGCGGCCGGGAATTCATCGAAAAGATCTTGCCGGTGATCGATGCCTGTCACGACACGTTGACGACGATTCTTCAGTTAGAAAAAGCGAATCGCTCCAACCGGTTTCTGCTCGATTTCCTCGGCCGCTGCCGGGAGGAAATGGTCCGGCTGGTGCCGGAAAATTTCATGCTGATCTACAGCCTCGAACGGATGGAACACCTGCCGCGCTACGTCGCCGCCATCGATATCCGCGTCCGGCGGGCATCGGTCAATTTCGAGAAAGACCAGCAGAAAGCCGCCGGTCTCCAGCCGTTCTCTGCCGGCCTCCAGCGCCTGGTCAACACCCTTTCGCCTGCGGTCTCCCCGGAGAAAAGAGCCGCCCTCGAGGATTTTTTCTGGCTGTTAGAAGAATTCAAGGTGTCCCTGTTCGCCCAGGAGCTGAAGACCGCTGTACCGGTATCTGAAAAGCGGCTTCAGGATACCATGGATGAGATCGAAAGGATGGTTTAAGTGCCGTTCGCTGCCCGCCAGCGATTGACACAACGTGGTATTTACTTTTTGACTTTTCTCGATTTTCTTAATAGGATTGAAGTCAACCAGCGCGCCGATAATCCGGCGCATGTGTCTATTCAGTGCGTCTGCGGACGTTTTGACTATCGCCCCCGTAATGACTTCCCTTTGCATAGAAGCGCCCCGAAGATCGATAAACCGGCAGTGAACGAAAGAAGACAATCGGCCTGCTGGCGCCTGCGATCGGCCGTGCTTTCCTCCCCCTAAGGGGGACCATACGCCGATTTTCAAACGATCGTTCGTGATCAGCCGCATCGACGACCCATGAATACGCCCCGCCGCCCCACCGTCAGCGTCATCATACCCACCTTTAACCGGGGGTGGATCATCAGGGATGCCGTCGATTCGGTGCTCGGGCAAACCTATCGCGATTTCGAATTGATCGTGGTGGACGACGGCTCCAGCGATCGGACCGCCGACATTCTGCGGGAGTATGGCGATCGTCTGCGCCTGGTCGGCCAGGCCTGTCGCGGTGTCAGTGCCGCCAGGAACAGCGGCGTCCGGGCGGCAAACGGTCGCCTGTTGGCCTTCCTGGATTCCGACGACCTTTGGCTGGCCGGGAAGCTGGCCGAACAGGTCGCTTTTTTCGAAAAAACCCCCTCGGCGCTGATCTGCCAGACCGAGGAGATCTGGATCCGCAACGGGATGCGGGTCAACCCGCGCAAAAGACACCGGAAACCCTCGGGGCTCATTTTCCGACCTTCCCTGGAACTCTGCCTCGTCAGCCCTTCGGCCGTCATGGTCCGGCGGGAGCTGTTCGATAGGGTCGGCCTGTTCGATGAGGAACTGCCGGCGTGCGAGGATTACGATCTTTGGCTGCGGGTCAGCTGCCGCTTTCCGATCCACCTGATCGACCAGCCGCTGACGGTCAAGAGGGGCGGTCACAAAGACCAGCTGTCGCGTCAGGACTCGCTGGACAAATACCGGATCCAGTCCCTGGTGAAGGTGATCGGTTCCGGGCAGCTGACGATGCCCCAGCGGAATGCGGCCGTCGTCACCCTGCGCAAGAAGAGCACGGTCTACGCCAACGGGTGTCTCAAACGCGGGCGCATGGAAGAGGCGGCCCACTATTTGCGATTGGCCCAGGGATATGGGCTGTTGGAGTGAGCCCTTTGGCCGGTTGAGCCCGTTAGGTCCGAACCGCAAAACACCAAACACCCAATACGAAACACCAAACACAAAACCCGACAAACAAACCCGCAACCCGCAACCCGCAACCCGTAACCCGATGGCCCCGGTTTGGGCCGCCGCGATGACTGAAAATGACGCGCCGGAGTCCGGCCAACGGGCAAACGGGCCAACCGGCAATCCGCGGTTACTGCTGGGTGACCCGGAAGACTTCCTCGATGGTCGTCATGCCTTGCAGCAGTTTCTGAATGCCGTCCTGGCGCAAGGAAACCATTTTCAGCTCCTGGGCCTTCTTTTTGATCCGGTTGGAGTCGAAGGTCTTCAAAATCAGGGATTTCAATTCATCGTTCAGAACCATGATTTCAAAAATCGCCGTGCGGCCCCTGAATCCGGTGTGGAAGCAGTTTTCACAGCCTTTGGCCCGGTAAATCTGCCGGCCGTCGAGGTGGCCTTTGTCCAGCCCGATGCTCTTCAGCGCCAGATCTTCAGGCCGGTAGGCCTCCTTGCAGTCGTTGCAGAGCGTGCGGATCAGCCGCTGCGCGATGACGGCGATCAGCGAGGAAGAGATCAGGAAAGGTTCGACCCCGATGTCCACCAGGCGGGTAATGGCGCTGGCCGAATCGTTGGTGTGAAGGGTCGAGAAGACCAGGTGGCCGGTGAGGGCCGATTGAACGGCGATATCGGCGGTTTCCTTGTCGCGGATTTCGCCGATGAGAATCACATCCGGGTCCTGGCGGACGATGGATCGCAGCCCGCGGGCGAAGGTCAGGTCGATCTTGGGGTTGACCTGGATCTGGCTGATCCCCTTGATCTGGTATTCGACCGGGTCCTCGACCGTTATGATGTTGATATCGGGCTTGTTGATGGTCGTCAGGACCGCGTAAAGGGTGGTGGTCTTGCCGCTTCCGGTCGGGCCGGTAACCAGGAGGATCCCGTTGGGGCTCTGGACCAGCCCCTTGAAAAGGGCCAGCCGCTGGGGCGAAAGCCCGAGTTCGGGCAGGTCGAAGACGGCGCTGGTTTTGTTCAGCAGCCGAAGCACGACACGCTCGCCGAACGAGGTCGGGATGGTCGACACCCGGACGTCGATGTCCTGGGCGCCGATCCGGATGTCGAAACGGCCGTCCTGCGGCAGGCGCTTCTCGGCGATGTTCAGCTTGGCCATGACCTTGATGCGGGAGATCAGGGCCGGCTGGATCCATTTCGGCGGCGACAGCAGATCGTAGAGAATGCCGTCGATCCGGTAGCGGACCTTGAAGCTGTCCTGATAGGGTTCAATGTGGATGTCGCTGGCCCGGGCCTTGATCGACTGGGACATGATGTGGTTCACCAGCTTGATGATCGGCGCGTCGCTGGTGTCGTCCAGCAGGTCGGCCGTGTCTTCCAATTCGCTGATGATGTTGCTCCCGTCCTCCTCCATGTCCTGGACCAGTTCCTCGGCCGTACTCTGGCTCATGTCGTAGGAGATGTTGACGGCGGCCAGAATGGCTTCCTTGGTCGAAAGCACCACGTCGTATTCTTTCAGGCCGAGGGTGCGCACCAGGTCGTCCAGGGGTTGGAAATTGGCCGGGTTGTTCATGGCGATGACGTATTTGGCCTGCGATTCCAGCGCCTCGTCCGTTTGCGGGTCCCCGACGGCATCGTCTCTTCCGGGCCTCGGTGCTTGAACGTTGATGACCAGAGGGACCATGAGATATTTTTTTAGAAACTGAATCGGGATATGGCGGGTGAAGGCAAAATCGATGTTGTCCAGCGGTAGATCGAACCAGACCGGCAGGTCGTAGAGAAAGCTCAACGCTTCGAGCAGCTGTCTCTCCGAGACGACTTTTTTGCTGACGAGGATGTCGCCGAGGAGCCCGCCCTTGTCTTTTTTTATGCTGAGCGCTTCGGCGAAGCGGCTCTCCGAAACCCCGTAACTCTTTTCGAGGATATGATACAGCCTGCTGTCCATCGGCCTATCCGTATGATGGTCCCACTCGGAGAATGGGAGAAGAACCCTCGCCTTCGGGCGAGGAATTTGGTTTAACTGTTGATATGGCCATTTGGGCTAAGAGGGGCCGGGGGCAAGGGGTCGAGGAAAGGATGGAGCGATCTTTTTGACCTCTAAAACCCTTGATTTCCTGATTCCCAGGCCCTTCGGTTTTCTGCCGAAGAGAGCGGCCTTCAGCGCGCTGCCGGTTATCGGCATCGGCGCGAGGCGGTCATTCGACGATGGCCTTCGGCGTTTGCTTTTTCTCATCAAAAAGTTTGATGCGCCCCTCCTTGATGTCGTCGATGCGGCCTTTCTTGCCCCCGTAGAGTTCCTTGGCCTCATCGGGGCTATTGACGACGTGGGGCGTCAGAAAAAAGAACAGGTTGGTCTTCCTCGATGAGCTTTTCTGGACCTTGAACAGCCAGCCGAGCACGGGAATGTCACCCAGCAGGGGGACTTTCTCTTCCGCCACGGCCCCGCTGTCTTCGATCAGTCCACCGATGACTATGGTGTTCTTGTCTCCCACCACCACCGTGGTGTTGATCGTGCGTTTCAGGGTGGTCGGCCGAAAATCGGTGGTGGACTCCAGGGCGCTGACTTCCAGGCCGATGTTGAGCCGCACCATGCGTTCGATGCTGATGTGGGGGGTTATCGTTAGGATGGTGCCGACGTCCCGGTATTCGAACGAGTTGAACGACTGGTTGTTGGTGGTCGAACTCTGGGTCTGGTAGGGAATGTTCGTGCTGACGTTGATCTTGGCCTCTTCGTTTTCGTAGGTCAGGATTTGGGGTGTCTGGAGAATGTTGACATCCCGGTCCTGCTTGAAGGCATTGACCAGGGCCGTCAGGTTGTTGAACTGCACTCCGGCGATTTCGATGGCCTCGGTGAACACGCCGAAAGAAAAGCCCTGGGGAGGGATGCCCTGGACCAGTCCGGGCAGGTTTGACGTCGACGAAATGAAGCTGCCCCCCACGGCGGCGGCTTTGTTGCCGATATCGGTCGCACCGGCGGCCGACCACTCGGTACCCAGTGAAAAATCCGCCTGGGCGTTGACTTCCATGATCACCGCTTCGATGTAGACCATGGGCCGGGGGATATCGAGCTTTTTGATGACCTCCTCGATGACGGCGTAGTCGTCGCTGCTGGCCGTGATCACCAGGCTGTTGGTGGGCCTGTCGGCGCTGATGTTGACCTTTTCCGACACCACCGGTGCGGTGGGTTTGCCCTTGCCCTGGGCGGCGGCCTCCTGGGTCGGCAGGTCTTGCAGGACTTTGACGATGTCTTCGGCGTTGGCGTATTCGAGATAATAGACCCGGATCTTTTCTTTCCCCCTGGGGGTTTCGCGATCCAGGTACGCGATCAGCTGCTTGATCCTGACCGTCTCCACTTCACTGGCCAGCACGACGATCGCGTTGGTGCGTTCATCGGCGACAAATTTGCTGGCCTCCTGGGGGTCCCCTTTTTTCGCGCCTTTTGACGCCTGGAAAATGGACGACAGGGTCGAGACCATCTTGCCGCTGTCGGCGTGCTCGAGGGGTATGACCGAGATTTCCCGGCCGACACCGGCGACGTCGATTTCCTTCAGAATCTTGATCAGGCGCTGGATGTTGGACAGCACATCGGTGACGATCAGCGTATTGGTCGGCGGGTAGGGGACGATCAGGCTGGTTTTCGACACCATGGGCGTGAACAACCGCTTGATTTCGTTGGGGTCGGCGTAGGTCAGGGGGATCAGCTGGGTCACCAGGCGGTCCGAGGGCTTATCGGGCCGGAGCTTGGTCCGCGTTTCGATGTCGCTGGTGCGGGCCTCCGGTGAGGGAAGGATCTTGATCACCTTGCCCGCCTGGACGGTGTTGAAGCCGTGGACGTCCAGCACCGACTCGAAGACCTTGTACGCTTCGGCCACCGAGATCTTGGTGGGTGAGATGATGGTCACATTGCCCCTGACGCGCTGGTCGACGACGAAGTTCTTGCCGGTCAATTCGCTGATGAACTTGATGAAGACGTTGATGTCGACGTTGTTGAAGTCGATGGTGACGAAGCGGTCCCGCGGGAACTCCTTGTCGGTTTCCCCGGCGGTGTGGCCCGGCACCACGCCGACAATGACGATCAGCGAAAGGATCAAAAAGGTGGCAAAGACTTTGGATCTGGCCATCGATAGGTTCATTTTTCGTATACCTGTTGTCGTTTTATCCAACGGTAAGCGCTTGCATGGACGGTGACCGCATGCGCCGCTTACCGGGTGTTCTTTCCGGTTTCCGGCCGTGAGCCGAATCGCCAGCTCGGGCCGGATCCGCGTTACGGGGTGTCGAGGGTTTCGACCATGAGAACCGCATCGACGGAATCCGCTTGCTTGCCGGTTTTCGATATCGACAGTCCTTTGACTTTGACCACGTTGTCCGACGTTTCGATGCTGTAGAGATACGCGGTCAATTCCTTCATCGTGACGCCCTGCAGTTTGGTCTCGACCACCGACATCGAAAAGGGGCTGTTTTCCACGGCCGTCTGCGAGGGTTTCATATACGCGATGCGATCTTTGAGCCCGACCTGCCCGGCGAGGCTGTCGAGGAAGGAGAAAAGCGTAAACCCCTGGCTCCGGCCGGCCATCTTGCCTGTTTCGGCATCGGCTCTGCCTTTGATTTCCTCGTATTCGGCTTTGAGGGTCTGCATTTCCTGCAAGGCCCGCGTCTGGGCCGCAAGCTGCCGATTCAGCTGCCGCCTCTTGTCGGCCAGCGGTGCGACGATCAACTGGTATACGAGCACGGCGGCGATCAGGCCGCCGGCCAGCCAGATCGCGTACTTTTCGCGCTTGGTGACGTTAAAGGGCAGTGCTTTGGGTAGTTTCAGCATCTGAGTAACAGTATCGGTCTTCTTCGAGAAATCTTCACCTAATCGGGGCGAATCAGTACGTTATCTTCAACCTGAACTTGATCCGGTTGCTGGCGTCTTCCTTGGTGGTCGACACGATGGTCACCGATTCAAAGACCGGATTCTTTTCCAGCCCGCTTTTGATCGCATCCACGGAGTTGAAGGTGTCCGTATCTCCGTTGATCAACACGTTGTCTTCCCCGATCACCGTGCGGGTGAATTTTACGTCGATGTTTTTTGGAATGCTGTTGCTGATACCGTTCAGCAGGTCGATGGCCAGTACGGTATTCTGACCGTCCGCCGGAAAGAGGGCGATCTTGCGCAATTCGTCGATGCTGACCCGCATCTGCTGCAGCGGGTCGACGATTTTTTTGACATCCGGAAATGTTTGTTTAAACATTTCAGAAATTTGGGTGTTAATCGCATCCAGTTGGCTTTTTTTGAAAAAATAGTCGATCCCGACAGTGGTCAGCCACACCGCCAGGAGAGCGGCCGCCAGAATGCCCGAGGTGATGATGTTTTTGCGATACTCGGTCCAGCGCTTCTTTATGGCGAATGGGCCCTGCCTGAAATTCAGGCCCTTGATGCCGATGACCTCGATCAGGGCCAGCGCAAGGGCGTTGTTCATCTGAAAGGGCTTCCAGGAATCGGAAGGCAGTTCTTTGATTCGGGTATCGATGTCCCGGATGAGGTCGATGCGGACGATGGGGACATCCAGGAACCGCGTCAGTGCGGCGCCGGTGCCGTTTTCACCCAGGGCCGGGCCGGTGATCAGGATTTGTTCGGGTTTAAACGGGCGGTCATTGATTTCTTCCAGGGCATAGAGCGTCCGCTGGATGTTCTGGCCGAGCATGTCGGTCCGTGAATCATAGGCCCGGTCGGCGGGAAAAGTTCTGACCATCGTGGGCTGGCCGGAGTTCATGACGAAGATGGTGCTGCTGTCGCTCCTGACATCGACCGCCAGGGCGCTTTCAGGGAGATGGCCCAGTCGGCTGAGGCAGAGTATGGACGGAAAGCCGCTGACGGTGACGATTTCCGGGCGGATTCGGCGGGCTTCCAGCAGTTCGAGGGTGGTGCGCAGACCGCTCGCGTTGCAGGCCGCGGCGATGACGTCGGTCTGTTCACTCGGCCCGTCGCTTTTCAGGGTGTGAAAGTCGATGACGACGTTCTCGATCGGAAAGGGAAGGGTGGGCTCCAACTCGAACCTCAGGATTTGGCGGATCTTCTTCTCTTGTTTAAAGGGCACTTTCAGGTTCCGGAAAGAGACCTGATCGGCCGGCATCGAAACGATGCAGGTGCAGTCGGCCACCGGCATCTCTTCGACCAGCGCGTCCAGGGCCGCCGGCAAACCGTACCCGTCATCCGCGGTGTCGGGATACGGGATGTGGGTGTAGGCTTCCACCCGGCTCTCTTTTAAGCCGCTGTTGACAAGGACCGCGGCGAGCGCCTTGTTTTGAATGTCGAGTCCCAGTATGCGTTTGCCCATGATCGTTACGTCCGGAAAACCCCGGCCGATATGCGGCCGACGCTGTGGCCCACCTATAATATGAAATGTATTGCCATTGCAAGCTGAGGTATAGACGCCGATAAACAATTGATTATATCATCAACCGAGCTCCCAACTCAAGATACGACAACGAGTTTGGCCGGATTCGCCGTCGGTTTCCCTTTTGACGACGGCCGTGACGCTCATGGTTACGCCGTTGAGGCTGGCCGACGCCTCGATCCTGAAAAAATCACTCTGGTTGGTGATCAGCTCCGAATCCAGGTCGATGTCGCCGGCGCCGGGGACCTGTTTGTACCAGTCCGCTCCGGCGGAAAGGTCGTTGGTGAAAAGATCGCCCGATTTGGCGGTGCGATAGTCGGCGATCGCCATTGCCAGGTCCCGGTTTTCCTCCGGCAGGAGCGCCATGAGCACCGGCACTTCGGCGGTGTTGATGTTGATCCGGCCTTCATAGGTGGCGTCCGTACCCCCGACGTCGGTCATACCGGATACGGTCAGGAAGCTGGATATGCCCGGCAGGTCCGCGGTGCCGTGAAAGAGCTCCGGGGTGACCCCTTTGACCAGCAGAAGCTCGTTCAGGTGGGTGAGCGGGCCGTTGCGGATGGCATAGGGCGGGGCCAGATCGGCGTAGTAGTCGGATTCGGCGCCGGTCAGGCCGGTGATGGCTTCGTCGTCCCCCGAATCGAGCCAATCCTTGAGGGAGTTGATGATCGTGTTGGCCGGGTCGATCTCATCCGGGTGCTCGTAGGCCAGAAACGCCAGCTTCAGGAAACGGTCCCAGAGCCCGACCTGTTTCTCGTTGAAGGTATGGCTGTCAGGAAACTTCACCAGAGCATTGATCTGGATGCGGCTGAGTTCGTCGCTGATGCTGACCTCCAACTGACCCTCGTCAAACGGGATGACGGCCAGCAGGCCCTTGACCTTTTCAGGATCGGCCCAGTCCTCCTGGATCGAATCGGCGGTCGAATTCTTTTTGTCTTCGGTCAGCACGGCCATGGCCAAATGGACACCGGAAGCCAGGATTTCCGACAGCCGGTGACGGTCGCGCACCGCAGCGGTGGAGACGACCGTCGCACGGGCCCGGCGGTTGAGTTCCATGGTGGTGGCCACCAGCAGGGTGACCACGGCCAGGGTGATCAGCAGGGCCATGCCGCGGCGGTTATGAATGGCGTCTGTTGGCATCATATTGGTGTTCTGTTTTTCGTGTTTAGTGTTTGGTGTTTCGTGTATCGAACCTAACCGGCCATAGGGCCAACGGGCCCAACCCCTCCCAGGGCATGGCTGTCGACTACAAATCGGCCTCGGTCGGCTCTCTGTAGATCCTCAACCTGACGGTCGTTTCGAAGGCCTGGAAGTATTCCTCGGTCCCGATTTCGAGCTTGATCCGGATCGCCCGCGGTGTGGCGTAGTCGACATCGGCGGAATCCGAATCCCAGGATTCCCTTTCGGCACCCTCCGTGTCGATGTAGGTGAAGGTGAGGCTCTTGACCCTGTCGCACAGGATCGGGTCTCCGGCCAGGTCGCCGCGCGGCTCGGTGAAGTCGAGCCGGTCCGAGCGTCTCAGCACCCTGTTGCCGCTTCCGTCTTCATCGACGTAATAGATGATTTCGGCCACCCCGTCCCGCTGCTGGCGGTCGAAGGGGATGTGGGCCAGGGCGGTAAACCGCAGCTTGCCGACTTCCGCGCCGCCGACACTCGCCGTTTCCCCGACCAGCCGGAACAGGTCTTCGGCGTTGTCGTCCCCGGGGATTTTGAATGCCGGCGGCTGAAGGATGAATACCGATTCAAGGTCGATGGTCATGCGACCGAGACAGTCTTTGGCCATTTCATAGGCGGCCATCCCTTCTTCGATGGTGTCGATATTGCCGAAAACGAAATTGAACGAACCGAATATGGTGGTCACCACAATGGCGAATATAAAAATGGCAATGAGGATCTCGAGCAGGGTGAAACCGCCACCGGAGGCGGGGTTTCGGGCCGCACATTTTTTGTGTCCGGGCCAGAGCCGGATGGGTCGAGGACCGTTCATGGTTGCAGTTGGGTCGGTTGAGTCGGTTAGGTCAATTAGGCCAGTTGAGTCAGTTAGGTCTGTTGGGTCGGTTGAGCCCCGCCGGGATTGAGTCCGCCGGGGTAGTCGCTACGGGAAAAAACGGTACGTTCGAAGGTCGTATGTCAGTTCCCCCTGGTTGAAAAGGACCTTGACGTCGATGCGCTTCAGCTTGTCGGCAGTGGATTTCAGCTGCTCGGATTCGACGTCGACGATCTTCACCTCCCAGCTGTAACCGGTGTAGCCCTCCCCGAAGTCCCCCGATCCCTCGGCCAGTTCCTTGACCGAATTTAATTCGATGTCGGCCAACTTGTTCTGGGCCAGCAGGGGCGCCACGGTGTAAAAGCGCGCCGACAGGTTCATCAGCAACGTTTGAGAATGCAGCCGGTAAACGGCCAGGAGCACGATGGCGATCACCGACACGGCCACCATCATCTCCAGCAGGGTGAATCCTCGGCATCGCGGACTTTCCCTCGTCTCATTCAAACCCGATATGCCCATCATAGACCCTGACTGTCGACAGAAACGGCTCGATTTTAAATGAATACCGGCGGTCACCGTCGTCCAGGTGGAGAATCGCCCTGTCGGAATACCCCTTGGGGAAGAAACGGATCTCGGCCAGGCCGAAGTCGATCTTGTGATCCCCCGGGTATTCGACGTCGCGCAGCTTCAGGTCGCCCGACAGCTCGAGGCCTTCGTCCACGGCCGTCTGCAGGTTTTCATCGGTCATCCCCTCGCTGGAGGCCCACAACCGGTTCGATTCCAGTCCGACGTTCAAGGTAAACGTCTTTTGCTCCCGGACGGCCCGCTCCCTGAGGTCCCTGGCCTTGAGTATGATCCAGCGCTTGGTTTTACGGGTCTGGTCGGTCAGCGGGGAATCCGGCAGCCGGGGTACGGTGACCAGCAGCATGATGCTGATGAGTACGATGACGACGGCGATTTCGATCAGTGTGAAACCGCCCTGGGGCGCGGTTTTGTAACGATAAGAGGCGCCCGCGTTCAAGAAACCGGGGTGTGCGGCATGGCGGAGGCTCCTTTTTCCGGTGCGCATCTTTTCCATCGTTCGCGCGATTGTCGCGGTTGCTGCCAATATTAAAAAAGAAGACGTGGTCCGTGGGGCCATCCCCTGAGACCGAAGAAGATCGGCCGCCCCGCAGATTGTCAAAAAGGTACTTTCAGACGCGCGGGGGTCATTGGAGCTCCCAGCTGTTGATGTCCTTGTTCTCGTCCTCGCCGCCCGGCACGCCATCGGCGCCGTAAGAGATGATGTCGTAGTCCCCCTGTGTGCCGGGAGACAGGTACACGAATTCGTAGCCCCAGGGATCAGTGGGGATTTTACCCTTTTCCAGGTACCCGCCCTTGCGCCAGTTCTGGGGAATCGTGCCCGCTTCAGGGGGGGCGATGAGGGCCTGCAAGCCCTGCTCCGTGCTCGGGTAGACACCGTTGTCGAGCTTGTAGAGCTTCAGGGCGGTTTCGAGCCCCTCGATCTGGACCCGGGTCTGAACTTCCTTGGCCTGGTCGGTCCGGCCCATCAGTTTCGGCCCGATGTACATGGCCAGGATGCCGAGTATGATAACGACCACCATCAGTTCGATCAGGGAGAATCCACGGTTGCCGTAAATCCCCCGAGGTAATTTCGACGCCATTAAACCTCCTGTTTGGGTACGGTACTGTACCTTCATAATAACGAGGATAAGGATAACTTTCGTTGCAACGGGCCAAAGGCAAACCGGCCATCGGCCTCAACCCTCCTCACCGCACCAGGGTGCTCATTTCGAATATGGGCAGGCAGATCGACAGCACGATGAACCCGACGATCACCCCCATGACCAGGATCAGCACCGGCGCCAGCAGGGATGTCAGGCTCATGATGCTCGATTCGGCCTCGTTCTCGAAGACATCGGCCATTTTGTTCAGCATCGGCTCCAGGGTCGCGCTCTGTTCACCCACCTGAATCATCTGGATGGTGAGATCCGGAAACACGTTGGATATCGCCAGGGATTTGGCCAACCCTTGTCCCTGTCCCACCTCCTTGACGGCCAGGTCGACCGCATCGGATATCAGGACGTTGCCGGCGATGTTCTTGGCGATCTCCAGGGCCTGGAGCATAGCCACGCCGTTGGCCAGCAGCGATCCCAGGGTGCGGGCAAAACGGGCCACGGCCAATTTCTGGATCAGTGTGCCGGCGACCGGTGAGTTGAGCAGCATCTTGTCGACCAGATACCGTCCCTTGGCGGTTTTCTTGAATTGCCGGGCAAAGATGCCGACCGCGACCAGGGTGACCAGCAACAACCACCAGTAGGACTTGAACAGGTTGCTGACGCCGATGAGAAACTGGGTCGGCGCCGGCAGGGCCTGGTTGACGTCGGCGAAAATGGCGGTGATGGACGGCACGATGTAGACCAGCAGAAGAATCAGGATCAGGGTCCCTATGACCGTCATCAGGGCCGGGTAGGCCAGGGCCGATTGAATGCGGTTTTTCAGGGCCTGCTGCTTCTCCATGATGTCGGCCAGTTTTTCCAGCACGATCTCCAGCGTTCCGGAGGTTTCTCCGGCACGGACCATGTTCTTGTACAGCGGCGAGAAGGTGTCCGGATAAAGGGAGATGGCCCCGGCGAAACTGTTGCCTTCGACGATGGAATCCTTGATGCGGGCCAGCACCTTGTTGAAGCTGTAGGACTTGATTTGCGGCAAGAGGGCTTCGAGGGCCGAGACCAGCGGAAAGCCCGCGCCGACAAGGGTCGCCAACTGCCGTGTCATCAGGGTGACGTCGCGCTGGCGCACGCGGGTGAAGAGCCTCCGGCCCGTCAGGCCGCGCGAAGCCTTTTTTCCGCGGATGTCGCCCGCCTCTTTGATCCTGACCGGAAACTTGCTCGCTCCGCGGAGTTTCTGGCGGGCGGCCGTGACGCTGTCCGCATCGATAATCCCGGAGATGTTCTTGCCCCGCTGATCGAGGGCTGTGTATTCGAATACCGGCATATCGTAAAAATTAATTTGTCAAAAGATAATATTAGTTTGAGCCTGAACAGCCTGCGCTATATATCAATTTTTGGTTCGCTACGGATTTCAACTGTTCCATTAGGCCATGCATCACTCAGAATTTATTCTATCCTAACGCTATTTTCAACCCAATTTTCTACCTCGATTTTCATCTCGTGTTCGATATCCTATCGATATCGATAGGAATTCGGGTTAATTATTCCTATTGAAACTGACGGTTTTAATAGAGATAATGCTATTATCTTCTAAAAATGATAAACTGTTCAAGTTGCCTTATTGTATAATTTTATCTTTTGACTCAACCCCCATTTATGCATCGGATAAGGGAAAAGATGATAAACTTGAAAAATACGAATTGGACAAAAATGGTTTCCTTTTCAGCGGCCGTTCTTTTTTACATTATACCATGGAGCGTTGCATCGGCGGAAATCGAATGGTCGCTCCGACAGACAATCGATGTAGAATCGGCCCCCATCGACGTGGCGATGTCGCCGGACTGGCAGAAGATGTTTGTCCTGACCAAAAACGGGGAGATCCTGATCTATTCGTCCGGCGCGGCTCTGGCCGAGAAAATCACGGTCGGCGGGAATGTGGACCGGATCAACGTCGGGGCCCAGGGGAACGTGCTGATCCTCAGCAGTTCGAAGGACAAGCAGGTGCGGGTCCTCGCCCTCGATTTCATCCAGCCGATCGACGTGTCCGGTTCCCCCTACAAGGGTGCTGCCGACGCGCCGGTGGTCATTGCCGTATTCAGTGATTTCGAGTGACCGTACTGCGCGCAACTCGTGCCGCTACTCGAGCAGGTGCTCGAGACCTACCCCGGAAAAGTGAAAATCGCATTCAAGAATTTCCCGCTGCGCAACCATAAGAATGCCATGAATGCCGCCGCGGCCGCACTCGCGGCGGACCGGCAAGGCCAATTCTGGCAATTTCACGATATGCTGTTCAAGAACTACAAGAGCCTGAACGAGAAGGTGATCGACGACTTTGCCGTGGTTTTGAAACTGGACCTGCAGGCGTTCGAGAAAGCGAAGACGGACCCCGAGGTCATGAATCAAATCCGCCAGGACGTGGCCGACGGTCAGAAGGCGGGAGTGCAGGGCACGCCGGTGGTGTTCATCAACGGGAAAATGCTACGGGAGAGGACCTTGAACGGCTTCAAGGAGATCATCGATGCCGAGTTGAAAAAAGCCGCCGCCCAGTAGAGGCGTCAGCGGCAAACGGGCGGCACGGGATTTACAGGCTACCGGTCAATCGTATAACCCGCAGGGAATCATTGATGTCATGACGGTGTTAATGGAAGAGTGCGGGGCATGATTCAATCCACCCGCCCCCCCCTTTGAAAAAGGGGGCCAGGGGGATTTCATACAAGGGCCGGTCGGAATGGTATGTTGACCATCGCAATGGATCGATTTTCTATCCGGCGGGTTTTTCCGGTGTCTCCGTTGCGTCCCCACCCGGTTTTTCATCTTCGGCCGCCTCTTTTTCTTCCTGGTCCTCGGCGGCGTTCTCGCCGGCCTTGGCGCCGTTCCCGGCCTCGGTCATGTCGGCTTCGCCAGCCTCTTCCTTCTCTTCGGGAATCGGTTCTTGCTCCTCAGGAGGCTCAGGAGACTCCGGTGGTTCAGCCGGTTCGGGTTCGGCTGCCGGTCCGGGCTGCTGGTAAACCGGGGTCGGCTGGTAGATCGGTGGAGCCGGCGGTCCGCTGCCACCTTTGCCCGGCTCGATCTTGCCGAGGATGACGATCTTCACCCGGTTGTCCGCCTCATAGATGATCACGTTGTTCAGGTTGACAAGGATGCGTTTAAGCCCCTTGTGCAGCGGCGTTTGATGCAGGGACACACTCACCGGCACGCTTTCCCACTCCGCCCCGATAATGAAGGTTAATTCCGTCTCGGTTTCGATCTTCTTTAGCACCTGGCCCAATGGCTCGTTCTGTACGCTGAGAGAAATCGGCCGCTCTTCAGGGGAGCGGCTCTCGGCCCCTGTTGCCGAATCGCCGGCATGGGAGTAAGGCATGAAGACCGCCAGAAGGATGAGCATCGCCAAAGGAATCGGCCGCACTTTGAAAAAAATCAACATGATCTCACCTTAGGCTCGGGGGATCCGAATATGAAAACAGTAAGATGGTTTACTCCTTCCGCACAGTGGGGAGATGCAGTTAATCCTTTGGAAGGGGGGGGACGATTTGAGGTATAATTCAGAAACTCGAAGCGCGAAACCCGAAACAAATTCGAATGATCAAACATGCAGAATTGATCTTGATGGGTGAAAATTGTCAGGGTTTACCATACCGTTATCGCGATTTCTGCTCTCCCGATCCCCCGCCGAAGGATAGCATCAAGCATTGGTAAGCCATTATCGTGCAATGGTCAAGACGATATACGCGATTGCCGGAATTCGGTCACCCTCAGCCCTATCCATACCCACGATGAGCAGCCCTTCCCGGAACGAATCGACAATTTCCTTCCAGTATAGGTCCGCGTTGAACAATTTCAGGTCAACTCCTTCTTTGTATACGTATTTGCTGCCATCATTAATGAAGGATCAGGGTATTGAGCGTCAATGTCAAAAGTGTCAAGAAAACGCCTCGACTGCCAATCTTCGAAGGTTTGCTGTTGCCCGGTAAATCGTCTTGGCGTTGGATATCATGGCGCTTTTAATGCCTGTACTTCTTATCGGACTAAAATTTAAACACCCTCAACGTCTCCTCGTCGGCATCGAATTCAGCGGCCAATTTCCTCGCATCCATCTGCAAAACCAGCCATCCGACCTCGCGGTCGTGCTCGACGATTTTAAAGGCCATCTCGATGCCTTTCTGCCCCAGGGCGTTTCGTCCGTCGGCCCAATAGAGCGAGAGCACGCTGTGTCCGGAATCATCCGACGCCGTGAACGGCACCCCGGAGTAGCTGCTGCCGACAATGCTTTCCTGCCGGTTTTTTTCGTCCATGGCGAAGGCGGCAAAGACCTTTTTGTCGGTTCCCAGCAGGACCACTCCCCGGTAGGGCGGCAGCGCCTCCTTGTGAAGCCGAAAGAACTCCTGCATGGCCAGGCCGGCTTTCTCCTGGTCCCGGGCAGAAAAAGCCTCTTTTAGTATCGACTTCAGCAGCAGGTAATCGTTGGCGATCTGATCGCGCAGCGCCTGCTGCTTGATGTTGATGATTTTTTTATCCTCCAGGAACCGGGGGGAGGCATAAAAGAATACCCCCGCAGCGATGCCGAGTGCGATCAACAGGGGAATGAACCACAAGCGGAACCGTTGGTATTTCTGTTTTATCTTCTGGATGTCGGTCACATCCCGGCTCATGGCCAGGAAGCCGTCGGTGCGACCCTGGCGGTCGGTGAGCAGGCTCAGGTGGGTCGAAACATAGCGAGGCCCCTTGAGGGGGTGTTGTACCTTAAGGACCTCTTCTCTGGCGCTTTCGGGGGCGGTCAAGCCGTCCAGTGTCTTGCGGAACTTTACCGGGTCGGTGTAAAGAGACGCCAGCGAGCTTTTTTCCATCTCGGACCACCCGCAACCGAAAAGGGCCTCGGCGGCGCGGTTCCAGGCTATGATGTTCCCGTCTTTTTTTGCGGTCACCACGGCGTCGGGCAGATGGTCGCAGAATTCCTTCAGGGCATGCAGGGTCTCGGTCCTTGCATCCAACCGGCGGGCCAGAAATTCGGCTATCCGCCACATGAGCGCGGGAAATTTCTCGAGCACCGGCTCCAATTTTGCGTGGGGGATTCGGACCGCCTCTCCGTCGGTGACCGCTTTGACCGTGGCGGTTCTTTTGGATCCCAGCAGAAAAGCGATCTCGCCCACCGGAGCCCCTTCACCGGAGATTTCAGCGATCTTGTTGCTTCCCTTGAACAGTTCCAGGGTACCGGAAAGCAGAATAAACAGCTCACCGGCAGCGGCACCTTCGACGCACAAGACCTCGCCTTTCTTGAAAGTGACAATGTACTCCCTGATCGCCGGATTGTGGACCAGATCTTGCGTGACCATCTGCGTTTGCATTCCGAACCTCTGGTAGTGAAAGTCAGAATTTTGTTTCGTTTACCCCCAACATAAACCCAACAGTCGGTTTTGGCGTTTACCAGGTTGTTGAAAAACTATTGCGCTTGGCCATACGGTGTTGAAATTCCCCTCAAAGTGCTCAACGAATCCCCCTGCAGCTTGCTGCAAGGGGATTCGTTCGTGAAGGCGCTTTTCATACGGCAATTCGGCCTTATGTTATCAATGAGGAGCGGCCGCCTATAGAATTCAACTTCATCATACTATGGATGATAACCGGCGGTCGAGTCAAGCAATGGCTGGTGTCAGTGTGGTTCCGGTCGCCTGGGCGAGCGTCGGTGTGATGGGCTCTGGCATCATCGAACATTCGGGGCGATGGCGTGATTTCGGAACGGAAAGAGGCGTCAACGACCCAGGCATGAAAACTCTTGCAAAAGGGCGGCAAAAGGAAAAGGAGGAAAACCGATGAAATTCAAACCGAGTCAAATAGATGAGGCAATGGCTGAGGCCGATGATCTTATCCGTCAGATTTATGCGGAAAAAATCGAAGGGATGGGAGAGGAACAGCGCGCCGCGTACAGGGAAAAGGTCCAGCGCCTCGAAAAATTGAAGGCCATTGTCAGGGAAAAGTCCGGCGGGGCGCCGGCCGCCGGCCATGCCTCGGTTAGCGAAGGGATTCACGATGCCATCGATGAGCTGGTGAAGGCCGTCAACGAAACCGCAAAAGAGCTTGTTTAACCGAAAAGCGGTCGGGCATTTTCCGGTTAAAATTTAACGGCGACGTTGGTGTAAATGAAATAGGCGTTATAGGGCTCCCGGAGAGAATTGGCGGGCAGGGCGCCGTTGTATGCGCCGGCGGCGTGTTGCGGAACAGGGGTGAATCCCTGTTTATAAAAAAAGCGACGGAGTTATAAACCGCACTTCGGTAATACAAAAACATTCTACTGCATGCGGACGGGGGATTTCCTCCGCCCGCATCTTTATGGACTTCGTCTGCTCGACGCTTTTCATACGATGCGGGGCGAGGGCCGACCGCGATTTTTTCTTCGATCGCAACAATACTGTCGCCAAGCTAAGCGCGCCGCCGGTCACCATGCTAGAAGCCATGGTGACCGGCGGCCACTTCAAGGGATTCGCCTCTCTGCGCGATGCGGCGATAAATCACCCGCCGGCATCTGACCCGAAGCTGTTCGAAAGGGAACCGCCCGACGAGGGTGAAGTCATCGAGACAGTCGTCGTTGTACCGAGCCCCGAGGGATCCACGATCACGCCGTTGCTCATGTCGTCGTCACCCATTCCACCGTCCACCAGTTTCAGCGCGACCTGATCGCGGGCGGCATTGAAAACCGCACCGACATCGCCGTCCGGGTCGGTCGTCTCCCCGTAGTCGGTCCAGACGTTGGTGACGGGGTTGAATTTATACCATTTGTAACCTTCCGGTGCCGGACTGGACAGGTGGATGATGACCGTGGACTTCGCGCCGGGCGTTTCGGTTTTGGCTTGAATAAGGATATCAGCATTGAGGTGGCAGTGTCACAATGGTGATATAAATAAACACCCTCTCCACCAGCCCGTTTGGAAATTCGACATTGACAACCGTCGCTCCCTCCGGTAAATGGCTGAAATCAGACTGCAAACCTGCAATGAATGGTCAAGCGGCCAGATGGCGGACACTCTTATGAACTCAATGAATACCCATTTCGACCATTGCCGGGTCCTGGTCATCGGTGACGTGATGCTGGACCGCTACCTGTGGGGTGACGTCAGGCGCATATCCCCGGAGGCACCAGTGCCGGTCTACCACGTCAAGAAACGGTCGGCGGTACCCGGCGGAGCCGGCAGCGTGGTCCTTAACCTCATCGGCCTTGGCGCATCGGCGACACTGCTCGGTATCATCGGCAAGGACGACTACGGGCACATTCTCAGGCGACTCTTCGACGACCGAAAGATCACCACGATTCTGATCGAAGACAGCTCCCGGCCGACCATCACCAAATCGCGTCTCCTGTCAAAGGGGCAGCAGCTGCTGCGGATCGACGACGAAAGCCAGACGGTCATCGGAGACGGGTTGAAAACCGACATCATCGCCGAAGCCGAAAAGCACATTCCAGGCTCCGACGTCGTCATATTGTCCGACTACGGGAAGGGAATTTTTCAGGCCGCCGGTTTGACGGAAACCATCATAGAGACTGCCCGCAGCCACGGCGTCCCCGTGGTCGTCGATCCGAAAGGAAAGAACTGGGAGCGCTACCGCGGAGCGGCATGTATCACTCCCAACACGGCCGAGTTCGAACTGGTCAATGGCGAGGCCTGTGTCGATGACGATGCCTTGGCGGTGGCTTTGAAGAGGGTGCGGGGCCGGTACGGATTGATGAATCTGCTGGTTACCCGCGGAGCGCTCGGGATGTGTTTGTCGAGCGAAGGGAGTGAACCGAATTTCATTCCCGCTATAGCCAGGGAAGTATATGACGTGTCCGGGGCCGGAGACACGGTCATCGCCACGCTGGCCACAGGGATCGCCGCCGGAATGACCTTTCCTGACGCCGCCCGCATGGCCAATATCGCCGCCGGCGTGGTTGTCGGCAAATTGGGTACCCAGCCGATCAATCTTCTCGAACTGAGGGCCGCAGAGGGATTGAGCCGGGAGGACTTCTGCGGCACAGTCAACACCAAGGTCCACTCGCTGGCGGCGGCGGTGGTCCAGGTGCTGGCCTGGAAAGCGGTCGAGGAGAGGGTCGTGTTCACCAACGGATGCTTCGACCTGCTGCACCCCGGCCACATCCATCTTCTCAACGAGGCCAAGCGGTGCGGTAAACGGTTGATCGTCGGGCTGAACTCAGACGCATCGGTGAGGCGGATCAAGGGGCCACAGCGGCCGATCTTGACCGACAGCGACCGGGCGGCCATCCTCGGCGCCCTGGACAGTGTCGATCTGGTGGTGATCTTCGATGAAGACACGCCGATCAAACTCATCGACACGTTGAAACCGGATGTCCTCGTCAAGGGCGCCGACTACCGGCTCGAGGATGTCGTCGGGCGGGATATCGTCGAGTCTTATGGCGGCAGGGTGCAGCTCGTGTCCGTGAGAGAGGGTTACAGTACCACCGTGCTGACGGAGAAGATGTCCCGGATGGGCAACCGCAAGGAAAGCGCCTGATGACTTTCACGGCAGGCCATGCCGCTGAATGAGAGGGAGTGTGCCGTTCAGGAAAATACCATCGATTTCATGCGCCAACCGGCCAACGGTCGTGCGGATAGAGGGATCGTAACGACGAAGGGAGCATCATGATCGTTCTCACAGGCGGGGCCGGGTTCATCGGCAGCCACACGCTGACGGCGTTGAACCGGATGGGCTGCACCGACGTTCTGGTCGTGGACAATGTCGCCAGTTCCCCGAAATGGGAGAACCTGGTCGGGAAGGATTTCCGTGAATACGTGCCCAAGGGTTCGCTCTGGTCGTGGCTCGAACGGCGCGGGCGGGAGACCATCGAGGCCGTCATCCACCTCGGGGCCTGCACGGATACGATGGAAAAGGATTTCGATTATTTGGCCGAAAACAACGTGGCCTACACCCGGCGGCTTTGGCGGATCTGCACCGACAGGCAGATCCCGTTTATTTACGCCAGCAGCGCCGCCACCTATGGTGACGGCGAAAACGGCTTTGTGGACGACCACGGCCAAACCGCCGCGTACAAGCCGATCAATCCCTACGGATATTCAAAGCACCTCTTCGACCTGTGGGCGTTGAAGGAAAAGAAGACGCCGTCCCGGTGGTACGGCATCAAATTCTTCAATGTCTACGGGCCCTGCGAAAACCACAAGGGGCGCATGGCCAGCGTGCCGAATTTTGCGATTCCCCAGGCAAGGCAGACCGGCAAAATCCGCCTTTTCAAATCTTACCGGGCGGGAATCGGAGACGGCGAGCAAAAGAGGGATTTCGTCTACGTTCAAGACGTGGTCGATGTGGTGATCCATTTTCTCGATTCAGCGGCTTCCAGCGGACTCTACAATGCCGGTACGGGGCGCAGCCGGAGTTTCAACGACCTGGCCGCGGCCATTTTCAGCGCCCTGAACATCGCGGGAGAAATAGAGTATTTCGACATGCCGGAGGCGATCAGGGACAGCTACCAGTATTTCACCGAGGCCGACATGGAGAAGCTGACGGCCACCGGATACCGTTATAAACCGGTATCCCTCGAAGAGGGCATTGCCCGTTACGTGGAATGGATGGTGTCGAGAAAGTTAGTCGGCATCAGCCAATGACGGCCGGCGCCCAGCCTTTGGCCGTCATACCAACGACCCCTCGAGAACCTGCCGGGATTTTGCCAGTACGTCTTCCACCCGGATCGATTTCAAGCAGACATTGTCACCATCGCAGGGAGAATTGCGGTGGTTGTATGCGGTCAGGCACGGCGCACATGCCAGCGGCACGCTCATGACGGTCGTGCGGGAGTTCAGCGGACCATACAGGGCCGGCGTTTCGGGGCCGAAGAAGACGATGACCGGCACTGGCGTCAGTGCCGCAAATTGCCCGGGGCCGCCGTCATTTGTGATCAGCAGGGATGCCAGGTGGAAAAGGGCCATCAACTCCCGCACCGATTGCGTGAAGCCGGTCAAGTCGGCGCACAGGGGGCTGGTGCAGTGCGCGACGATCATTTGGGCCAAGGATTTGTCTTCCTCGAGGCCGATGATTCCCACCCGGTACCCGGATCGAACCAAGGACGCCGACAAGCGGCAAAAGGAATCCGGGGGCCAGGCACGGATCGGCAGAATCCCCCCGCCGGGGTAGATCAGTACCAGCTTGGCGCCATGACCGGCGCCGGCGGGAGAACAGGCGTCCAGTCTTTGCTGGATGGCATCGATTTCCTCCTGCCCGATATCGACCTCCGGCGGTGGTTCCATGTCGACGCCGACGATGCGCTTGCTTTTCGGTACGGTATCCGATTCGATGGCCTCAACGAGGGTAACGAACTGCTGGGAGATGTGATGGTAGGGGTTGTAGAGAACCGGCCGGTTGATGAAGCTGCCGCGATAGAGCCCCTCCTGGGTGTGAGGGTGGAAACCGACCCGGACGGCCGCTCCGCTGAGAAAACTTAGTATGCTGCTGATCCGATGAAACAGCTCGCAGTCGATAACGGTGTCGAAGCGGATGCGGCGCATCTGGAACCACACCCGTATGACATCGGCCGTCAGGGTGCGGATGGAGGAAGGGTCGATGGTGAGAATGTTGTCCGCGGGAACGTAATTCAGGATGTCCACGATTTCCCGGTTCTTCTTAAAGAGAAGAACGCTGACGTCTGCGCGCGGATATTTGCTCTTCAGACGCGTGAACATGGTATGGGCGAGCACCCAGCTTCCCATTTCAGACAGAAGGATGATCAGTATCTTTTCGCGTTTGGGATTTTGCTCGCTGACCGTCCGATTGACATGAAACAGCGAAAACAGACGACAGAAAAGTGTCCCCAGAATGCGGTCAACTTTTCGTTGGGTGCCGATATTCATGATTTTCCTGTAGGTGTTTAAACCATCCGTGCGGCCTCGAGGGCGCGCTTGCCGAATATTTTGATTTCAAAGTAAATCTTCCCGTTTTCAAGGCCTTAACCCAGTGACCGTTTCATCCTTTCCAGGGCACACGCCAGGCGGTCGTCCGGCGCCGTGAGAGACATGCGGAAATACCCTTCGCCGCGTTTTCCGAAGGCACTCCCGGCGGTAACGAGCACGTGGGCTTCCTCCAGCAGATGGGTCGTGAACGCTATCGACGACATGCCGTTGGGCACCGGCAGCCACAAGTAGAAGGTCCCCATGCCGACCGTGGTGTCGATGCCCCATTGCCGTATTTCTTTCAAGGCCATTTCTCGGCGAGCGGCATAGATGCGGATCATCTTGTCGATGTCCGCGTCGCCGTCGTCCAGGGCCTTGATGCTGGCCAGCTGAATGGCGTTGAAAATGCCGGACGTCACGTTCTCCTTGAACTTCGACATGGCCTGGATGATGGCCGGATTTCCGGCCGCCATCCCGATGCGCCAGCCGGTCATGTTATAGGTCTTGCTCAAGGAGTTGAACTCGACGCAGATGTCCTTGGCACCGGGCACCTGAAGGAGGCTCAGTTTTTCGCCGCCGGGCAGGACGATTTCGCTGTAGGGGTTGTCGTGCACCAGGAAAACCCGGTGTTCGGCGGCCCAGGCCACCAGGCGGGTAAAGAATCCCATGGACGCACAGGCGCAGGTCGGATTGTTGGGGTAATTGAAAAAAAAGGCTTTCGCCCTTCGGCAAACGGATTCGGGTATGGCCTCCAGATCGGGCAGGTATCCATTGGATGCCCGGAGCGGGACCCGGTAGGGCTCCCCGCCGACAATCGGTATGTTGGCAAGGTAGCCGGGGTAGCCGGGGTCTGTCAGCATGACGACCTCACCCGGATTGACGATGGCCATCAGGAGGTTGTGTATACCTTCCTTGGATCCGCTCAGGCCGAGCACCTCGGTTTCCGGGTCGAGTTGGACCCCGTATTTCCGCAGATACCACCGGGCCACGGCCGCCCTGAAATCGTGCATGCCCCGCTGTTCGTCCGTCGGGTACTGATGGTTGCTCGGATCGAGCGCGGCCTGGCGCAGGCTCTCGATGATATAAGCCGGCGTCGGTTCCACCGGGTCACCGATGGCCAGCGAAATAAAATCGGTTCCGCAGGCCTCGATCCGCTTGATCCGGTCGCGCAGTTCCATGAAAAGGTACGGGGGAACATTTCTCAATCGATCGGCAAGTATGTTCATGCGTGTCATTCCTGAGGCTTCGAGCCGCCGGCAGATAACGACCGCTCACTCATTCGACAAACCCGCCCAACTCCTGATCACCCGTCCGATCCGGCGCATTTCACTTTGCGGTATGACCGGGTAGACGCAAATTTCCAGGATAGAGGCGGCTGTCGGCCGGTAGCCGTCGTCTCGAGGTTTTCCCGGGTCGCTGAACGCGGCCAGCGTGGCGCAGTCGTCCATATCGGTATTTTTGGAGTCGATGCGGTGCTTCAGCAGATAATGCCGCAGATGGTCGCGTTTTTCCGCCGCGATCTTCAACGGGTAGTAAACGTAGATATGATTCCCTTCGGCGGAGTGACTGACCTGAATGCCCGGAACGTCTTCGATGAGGCCGGTCAGCACTTCGGCGTTTTTACGCGCCCCTTCGTTGAAGGCATCGATGCGACCGATCTGCAGCCTGCCGACGGCGGCCTGCAGGTTCGACAGGCGGCTGACCCGTGGTGCCGAACGTGCGAAAGACGCCAGGAGGTCGTCGCCCACCACCGAATCCATCAACGGTTGACCTAACAGGCCCTTGAGGCGCAGGACCGGATAGACCGTCAGAGCGAATACGGCCGGACGCGTGAGGAGCCATTCGACCCAAATTTTGAAAGCCTTCTTCAGGGTGTCGGCTTTTGGCGGCACCGGGGCTAGAGACAAAACCTTCTCCGCCCGCCGGGCGATGTCGTCGTCAGCGGTGACGATGACGCCGCCGCCGAAGCAGGGCATGTTTTTGCCTTCGGCGAAGCTGAACATGCCGATATCTCCGAATGTTCCGACCTGTCGGCCGTCGACCCTGACCCCGCAGGCGTGGGCGCAATCCTCGATCAAGCGGATGTTCTTCGCCTTTGCCAGGGCGGAGACCTCCTGAATCGGGCAGGGTTGACCGAAGAGGTGAGTGGCGAGGATGGCGCCGGTCTTATCCGTTACCTTCACGGCGATATGCTCGGCCCCGGCATTGAAGGTTTCCGGGTCGACGTGGCAGAATACCGGTTTGAATCCGAGCATCTTCGCCACCATCGGCATGACCGGAAACGTAAAGGCGGGAAAGATGATTTCGGCACCCTCTTCAAGATCCAGCGCCTCGAGTGCCAATTGAAAAGCGGTGCGGCCCGAAGAGGCACCGAAGACGTGGGGAACACCGATCCATTTTCCAAATTCCCGATAGAATACCCGAAGATCGGGGCCCTCTTCCACGATTCCGCCCGTGGCGCATTTAACCAGGGTCCGCAGGCTGCCCGGTGGAAGGTTGACGCATCTTCGGGGGACAGCCCCAAAAAATTCCATGGCCATCTTCTGCTCCTTCTCTCTAAAAATTGTCCCTCGTGGAAAATGGGAGAAAGACCCTCGCCCTCCGGGAAAGGGCTTCAGTTTAGCTGATGATGCCCAAAGGGTTCAAGGGATCGGGGGTCGAAGAATTCGGGCAAAGGTTTGAACGGCATTTCCCTTGACCCCTTGAACCTTCAACCCCAAGTCTTCGGTTTCAGTCGATGGCCGTCGATTCTAAACCCCTCGGCCGGGGGGTATCAT
Source organism: uncultured delta proteobacterium (assembly GCA_963792945.1). Classification (GTDB taxonomy): domain Bacteria; phylum Desulfobacterota; class Desulfobacteria; order Desulfobacterales; family SG8-13; genus JARFQH01. The sequence goes on from CAWBYM010000020.1 coordinate 138,262, forward strand.
CTTCGCTTCCGATTGCGGTGTATGGGGGTGGGGCGATGCGTGCGGTCCGGTGACGGCCACATCGCGCACGGCGCGTAACCCCAGTCTTCCTCTCAGCGCCCAGATCACCAGGCCCAACCCGATATGCAGCCAATAGTCGATGAAGCGGTTGACCACCGTGATGGAAACAGCCAGGGGTGAGGCGACACCGACCACCCGCAGGCAGCTGAAGAGGGTAATGTCCACCACCCCCGCGCCTGAAGGCGTCAGCGGAAACCCGGATGCCAGGAGCGGAATCATGGTCAAGAAAACAGTTTGTGTGGCATCGAGCACCTCTCCGAAACCCCAAACCAGAAGAAAGATCCAGAGCGACTCCAGGAGCCAGATGGCCACCGTGAGTCCGGCAATGGGAACGGCCTCGCTCGGCCGGGGCCACATGCCTGTCTGAAACGCACGGATGATATCCTTGATCTTCTCGGGCAGCCAGCCGGGCAACGATTTTTTCATAAAGAAAAAGATCAGAAGAATCGCGGTGGCTGCTACGGCAATGATTCCTCCCCCGATCAGGGCCCAGAAAACGGCTTTGGGCAGTTTGTCGGCAAAAAGCAGCCATGAGGCCGGCATGGCCAGGACGAGGACCACCCAGGCGTCGACCATGCGCAAAAACACAAGCGAACCCATCGCGGCCGAACGCCGGATTCCGCAATTGATCCGGGCCAAATGGGCGCCGTAAACGTCCCCCAGTTTCGCCGGAACCACATTGTCGACCGCATTGTAGAAAAAGAGCAGCAGGCCGAATTTCGCCCTACCGCATCTTGCCGGCAGGTGGGTCATGCAGCGTTGCCAGCGGGCGCCCCTCAGCGGATAGGTGGCATAGTGGGCCAGCGCTCCGAGGATCAACAGCGTCGCATTCGATTGAGACACTTCTTGCCAGATCCGGTCGAGGTCGAGTTTTGTGGCCAGGTAAGCGAAAATGGCGGCAGTGATCGCCAGACTCAGGAGGGTGTGCCATCCCCAGAGGGAAGGGGGCAGATCAACCGTTTCAACGCGGGCCCTGTCGCCCGTTTCAGTCGTTTCGGGTGGCTTTCGTTTCACTCGCAGGTGCTTTTCCAGTAGTGGCGGAAGATCGGCCCCGCTCCATCGTAACTATAGGGGTTTGGTGTTGGATATCAGCAATTTGTTGCCCTCTTGAGCCCAAATATAGGCTGTTGGAAGAAAACCCACGAGGCGATCAAAATGCTTTTTTTCAATAACACAAAAAACCCTTTTTTTCGAGGCCAGATGTTCCGCCAAGGCAGGCTGTCCGCGGATAATCGCGGCCTTCCGGTCGGTATAGAATAAGGCCGAATCTTTTTCCCGGTGGAAAAAAGTCAACTTCTCACCCTTGGGCAGGAGGGGGTCGAGTGTCGCCGCCAGGCCTTTGGTCGAGCGGTAGGGATTGATGTAGGGGACAATCAGCAGCAGGAACATCAAAATCCCCACAACCACCCATCCGGTCGTGGCGGCAAAGGCCATTGGGTATCGCCGGAAGAGAATCAGAAGAAAAATCAGGCCGATACCGGCCGTCATGACCAATCCGACGACATTGATCAATGTCGTCGAGATGCCGTATCCGACCGTCAGGGCAGTTATCGGATTTATGAGCATATACAATATTGCTGCGACCATGGCCAGGAGCAGCAAGGCCGTCGGATACAGGATGCCCTTGCGAGCGCCCCGAGGTACCGGCATGCCGAAAAGGTCGCTCCACAATCCGGCGACAAGCAGGGCCGCCGCCGGAAACAGCGGCAGGATATAGGTGGACAGTTTCGAACTGGCGGTTGAAAAAAACAGGAACACGGCGATAAGCCAGGTCATTAAAAACAGCTTCCCGTCGCCTATTTGGCCAAGGCCTCTGCGAACGGTGCGATAGAGAGCGGTGGGTAAAAACAAGGACCACGGGAAAAATCCGCCGATCAGTATCGGGATATAGTAATGGAACGGGCGCGGGTGACGCGATTCCCCGGAAAAAAAGTACGCCAGGTTTTGGTGGATAAAGAAATAACCGGCATAGTCTTGATTTTTCAGCATGATCATCAGGTACCAGGGGACGGCGATCACAAGAAAGAGAGGGATGCCCCAGAGGATTTGCATCTCTTTTATGACGTTCAGACGGCGCTTGAATACCAGGAACACGAAGATGATCAGGCCGGGAAGCAGCACGCCGATGGGTCCTTTGGACAGCACGGCGAAGCCGAGGGCCGCATAAAAGAGGAGCCACACGGATTTCCGGCGGGACGAGTCCGTAAAGCCCATGTAGAAAAAAGTGAGGGCGAGGGTGGTGAAAAAGGTCAGAGCGATGTCATGCACCACGACTCTCGATAGGATAATGAATTCAACGCTGGTGGCCAGTATCACGCCCCCCAGGAATCCGACCAGGGGATTGACCATCCGTTTGCCGAGGCAGAAGGTGACGATGACGCATCCGGTTCCGAGCAAGGCCGCCGGCAGCCGGGCGGCAAACTCGGTGAAACCGAATACCAGAAATGACAGCGCCGCTAACCAGTTGAATAAGACCGGCTTGTCGTAGAAGTTTTCGCCGTTGTACTGGGGAGTTATCCAGTCACCGCTGAGGATCATGTCCTTGGAGGTTGCCGCGTGCATTCCTTCGTCGACATCCCACAGCGGCCGGTTTCCCAGAAAAAGAAAGAACAGGAGCAGGCAAAGGCCGACCAGGATCGTTGGAAACACCCCGGCCGGCCGGCGTTTTTTGCCGGGCAGCTGGGCCGGAGTCCGCACACCCTCGCCGCCACGGTCGTCTTGGGCTGTGCGACGGGTCGATTTTGGAAGGGAAGAGGTCATTTTTGTCTTGGTCGGGTCGGTACCTTTGGGATCGATCACGGCTCAGGGCATGAGGATCTGAGCGTCTGAAGCCGGTATACCTTAGTTTCCCTGAGATTTAATCGGGGCATGACTGAGGGCCCCGTTTCGGGACGCGGATAGGGAGTCTATCGGACCGAGCCTCGGTAATCAATATAACAATTTGAAAACATTGATTGAATTATGTGTATCGGGGCTGATTACAATGCGGTGTTTTTTTTGTCAACATAGATTTTTCCGGCCTGACATGGTAAATTCGAGCCGCAGGCCCACTTCCCGGGGCCGGCATGGCGATGTGGATCCGCCACCGCCGACGGGAATGTTCCCGCCGGCATGAAAACCGGAGAAGTTCAAATATCTGAGCCCTCGGGGAGTTTTCCAATAACCGGGAGCGGAGGGAATGATCGGCGACTTCAGCGCGCAAACTCATGCATAAGGCAGCCTAAGGAAAGAACATAATTTCATTACAATATTAAACTGTTGAATCCATTCTAGTGTTTGTGGGTTGACACTAAGATCCGGGGTTGCCGATGTTCTTTCCCAAGGCGGCCTAATGCATTCAGACAGTGCCCGCTTCCGCTGCCGATCATTCCCTCCGCTCTTGTGCAGCGTTTGCGGGAAAAACTCCCCGACTGCTCAGATCAGTGACCTTATGTCGTTTCCGGTCGCCACGGTTGACGAAGACGCGCCGATGCAGCGCGTGGCGGAGACATTGCGGAAGAAGGGTTTTACCGGTCTGCCGGTCGTGGACCGAAGCGACAAACTGGTGGGAATCATCTCCCGGCGCGACTTTCGCCGGGTCAAGAAGCAATCTCAGCTTACGGCCCCGGCAAAGGCGTTCATGTCGCGGAATGTCTTGACGATCACCCCCGGTAAAAGCCCGGTGGCAGCGGCCCGCATGATGGTGAAGAACGATATCGGGCGACTGCCCGTTGTCGAGGACGGGAAGATCATCGGGATCGTGACCCGATCGGACGCTATGCTTTATTTCTACGATCTTCTTCCGGAATAAACCAAAATACCTTCTCTGTTTCCGGCAAGATTATCGGCCAATTTTCACCTTGGCCTTCAGGGACGATACCGCTTCTGCACGCCATCAGACGATACAGCCATTATAGAAGAATACCGGGCAATACGTCATAGTGGTCGAAAGGCGGCATGATGCAGGCGCCGGCGAATCGTTCATGCGCCAGTGCCAGCATCTCGCGGGCGTTGGCCGCGCCTTCGGCCACGGGGTCCTTGGCACGGTGCATGCGGTTGCGAACCGATTCGGGTACGGCAATGCCGGCGACCTTATGGTGCAGGAATTCGGCATGGCGGGGGGTGCGGAGCGGCAGAATGCCCATAATGAGCGGGAGGTTGAGGTCCCGTGTGGCCTCTGACAGGATCTCGGCTCCGTCTTCGTCATAAAAGGGTTGTGTGACGGCGAATTGGGCGCCGCAGTCCCGCTTGCGCTTCAGACGTTCGATCTCCCTTTTCAGGCCGTTGGATTCCGGGCGGGTGTCGAGCACGACCCCGGTACGAAGGCCGGCCCCCCGGGCCATGGCGATGAGGCCGAAGACGTCCACATCCCTGACATCCGACGTGGTCGCCTGGTCGCCCAGGGCCACAAAATCTCCCGTAGCGACCAGGACCGAATCGATACCAAGGGCTTTTGCGCCCCACAGCATGGCCTGCAGGCTCAAACGGTTCTGGTCCCTGACGGTACAATGCAGAATGGCGCCTTTCCCGGTGGCTTGCTGGATCAACACGCAGAGAGCCATGGCATTCATGCGGGGCTTGGCCACCGGATTGGTGGCGACGCTGAAACCGTCGATGGGCAGTTCAGCCGTTTGACGCAATGACGAGAGAAGCACTGCGGCATCGGGACCCGCCGGCGGGACCACCTCGATGGTTATGGTAAATTTAGTTTTTTTCATGTTGTCGTCCCTGTCTGTAATCTAGGTTACTTTCAGTGGGAATAGGCCTTAACGGATTACGGCCGGAAACACTCAATATATCAATTCATGAATCGATACCGGCTACTCGGCCCTGAGGGCATCGATCGGATCGAGGTTCGCCGCCCGGATCGCGGGCAGGACACCGGCGGCCAGTCCGATGACCGCCGCCAGCAGTTCGGCCAGCACCACATAGGCCCAAGGGGTGTGGGTGGGCAGGGCCGGAACGGTGATGTGGAGCAACCAGGCGCCGCCGGCACCGATGATCAGTCCGGCCAGCCCGCCGATACTGGCCAATACGACGGCCTCTCCGATAAACAAAGCCAGTATCTGCCGCTTACCGGCTCCCAGCGCCCTCAACAGCCCAACCTCCGATGTGCGTTCGTTGACGGCGATGATCATGATCGTCAGAATGCCGACCCCGCCGACCAGCAGTGATATCCCGCCCACGGCACCCACGGCAATCGTCAGGATATTCAATATCGATCCGAGCACTTCCAGCATCTGCTCCTGGGTGGTGATCGTAAAGTCTTCCGAGCCGTGACGGGCGGTCAGAATCGTCCTGGCCCTTTCGGCGACCGCTTGTGCCCCGGCCTCCGCGGCATAGGTCAGATCGATTTCCATAAGGCTTTCGCGATTGAACAGAGACAGCGCGCGGGCTACCGGGATGTAGACCGCATCGTCCAGGTCGAATCCCAGCATTTGTCCTTTGGATGCCATGACGCCGACCACCCGGTATCTCTCACCGCCAATCCGCACGCGTTGCCCGAGGGAATTGCTGAATCCGAAGAGCTCATGCTGGACCTTGCTGCCCAAAACGGCAAGTGCGCGCGGCGAGCGCGGGTCGTCCTTGGGCAGAAACTGACCTTTGGCCACGTTGAAGCGCCACACTTGCGGGGCCTCGGGACCGACCCCGAAGATATACGTTCGGCGGCTTTTTTTCCCCGATTCAACGGAGGCATTTCCCTGCACCACGGGCACGACCGCCACGACCCCGGAAATCTGCCTCATGGCTTCCGCGTCATCCACGGTCATCGGTCTCACATTGCTGATCAGCGCACCCGAAATGCCGGCGGTGGTGGTCTTTCCGGGGGCGATGCCGATCAGGTTGGTTCCGAATTGCGTGAATTCTCCCAGGACGAACCGATGAACACCTTCCCCAAGGGAAGTGAGCAGAACCACCGCTGCAATACCTACGGCTATTCCCAGAGCGGTCAGGAAACTTCTCAGCCGGTGGCTGAACACGGCCCCCAGCGACAGGCGGACGAGGTCGCGTAAACTCATGCAGGAATGTCGCCTCCGCGTTAGGTGTTATGGGAACGACGGTTCGACGCTTGACGGCGGATTCATTCGCCTCCGCCTAAAGCGCCATAAAAACAACCAGTCCGATGCCGGTGCCGATCCGGGCCATATCCGGCCGTCTCCGTTGGCTCTTCCGCCCTTCGGTGCGGCTGATGCCGAGGCGGCGGAAAGGGACCGTTTTGGGACGGTTCCCTTCAGCGCCTGGACAGGGCCTCGACCGGTTCCAGGGCGGCGGCTTTGCGGGCCGGAAGCACGCCAAAAACGAGTCCGGTGGCCAGGCCCACCCCGGTTGCAGCGCCCAACGCCCACCAGGGGATTGTGACCGGGAAGTTTGGATAAAATCGCAAACTGACCCCTGTTCCGAAGAGGGCCAGCAGCACCCCCATCAGGGAACCGATCAGCGACAAAATCGCCGATTCGGAGAGAAACAGCCGCAAGATCTGATTTCTGGGTGAGCCGATGGCTTTGAGAAGGCCGATTTCTGATTTCCGCTGGGACACGGAAACCAGCATGACATTCATGATCAGAATTCCCGCCACGGCCAGGCTGATGGCCGCTATGCCGCCCACGGTCAGGGTCAGGGCGGTAAAGATCCGGTCGAAGGTTTTCAGCAGGGCGTCCTGTGTAATGACCGTCACATCGTCCTCGCCTTCGTGCCGGTCGCGGATCGTTTTAAGAACGGCCTCTTTGGCAGGAAGAACGGATTCCCGCCCGGTGGCCTGAATCATGATCCGGAACAGGGAGGAGGTATTGAAGAGAGCCTGGGCCGAGGCCACGGGAACAATGGCGATGTCACTCATGTCCAATCCCAGGCTCTGCCCTTTCGGGGCCAGCACGCCAATCACCCGGAACCGCCGTCCGCCGATGCGCACCCATTCACCCAGCGGTGATTCGTTGCCGAAAAGCTCGTTTTTGATCTTGTATCCCAGCACACATACGGCGAGACCCCGGGAGGGATTGCCGGGTGGAAGAAACCGTCCCTGGGCCATTGTCAATTGTCTGATGCCATACAGTGCTTCCGTGGAACCCATAATGGTCACCTCACGGCTGCGCTGCATCCAGACCACCGGTGCACTGCCGAGAGCGATCGGGGCGACGCGTCGAATGCTCGCGCTGCGGTTGAGCGCCATGGCGTCTTCGAGGGTCAGGTCCCGCGGCGTTTCACCCAGCAGGGGCGGGGGTCCACCGGTCGTTTCCGATCGGCCCGGGATGACAATCAACAGATGCGTGCCAAGTGACGTGAATTCCCGGGTGACGTAGCGGCGTGCCCCTTCCCCCAAAGCCGTCAATAAAATAACGGCCCCTACACCGATGGCCATGGCCAGAAGAATGAGGAAGGTTCGTGCCGGGTACCCGGAGGCTGCCCGGAAACTGAAACTGAAGGTGTCGAAGGCCTTCACGTCGACGCTCCCGAATCCGATCCGATCCGTCCGTCGAGCATCTGGATCCGACGCGTTGCCCGCTGACCGATCTCGGGATCGTGGGTCACCATGATCAAAATTTTGCCCAGGCGGTTCAGCTGTTCCAGGATGTCGATAACATCCTTACCGGAGGCGCGATCCAGATTCCCGGTCGGCTCGTCCGCCAGAATAATGTTGGGCTGCATAATGGTGGCCCGCGCGATGGCGACCCTTTGGCGCTGACCACCCGACAATTGGTCCGGCCGGTGCCGGGCCCGGTCGTCGATGCCCAGCGATTCAAGGGCGGTGACGAGGCGCTTTTTCCTTTCACCCGGCTCGATTCCCGCCAATATCAGGGGCAGTTCGATGTTTTCAGCCGCTGTCAGGCGAGGCACCAAATGGAAAAATTGGAAGACGAAACCGATCTTGTGGCGTCTGACGGAGGCCTGCTGCGCATCGTTCAAGTCGGTCGTGTTCACCTGATCCAGCAGGTAAACCCCGTCATCCGGCCGATCCAACAGCCCGACGATATTCAACAGGGTGGATTTGCCGGAGCCGGACGGCCCCATAACGGACAGGTATTCGCCGGGTTCAACCGTGAGATCGAGGTCCTGCAGGGCGTTGACGGTTTCACTGCCGACCTGGAATCTGCGTTCGATGCCCGCGAGTTCGATCAAGACGTCTCCCTCATTTGGATGGCCGGTGCCTTATCTTCAATCCCGACATGGTCGACGTTGAGGACGATCAGTTCGCCAGGCTTCAACCCGCCGAGGACTTCGGTGTATTCCCAATTCGAAATACCGATCTTGATTTCCCGCTCCCTGATCCGCTTGTGTTCAGGTTGGTAAACAAACACCCTTCCGCCGTCCAGGATCGCATGGGTCGGTATCCTCAACGTCTCCGGCCGGGAATCCAGGATGATTTCCACATCGGCGCTGTAGCCGGCCAGCAGGATTTTGAAGTCTTCCGGCTGTGTGAAATCGACCTCTACATCGACAGTTCGGGCCTGTTTCTCACGATCGAGGACATAGGGGGCGATGCGGCGGATCCGACCGGAAAAGTGCCGGGCTCCGAAGGCATCGAGGCTGATTCTGGCCGGAAGCCCCACCCTTATGGCGGCGGCATCCACCTCGTCGATGGGGGCGGTCAGGTAGAAGCAGGATGTATCGACAATATCCACTGCCGGTGGTGTCGCCACGCCAATGGGCGACGGGGTGACGTACTCGTTGAGCTCTCCGTTGATTTGAGCAATGATACCATCGAACGGCGCCGTCAGACGCGTTCGATCCAAATTCGCTCTGGCCACACCGGTCTGAGCCCGACTGGTTTCCACCGAGGTTTTCGATGCCTCGCAGTCTGCTAACATAGCCCTGGCTCGGGTTTCCGCCTTGTCGGCTTGCTCTTCTGAGGCGGCGCCGGTTTTTCGCAGTTTGACCAGTCGGTTGGCTTCACGCCGGGCCACCTGGGCTTGAAGGCAAACTGCTTTGGCCCTTGACTCGGCGGCAACGGCTTCGCTTTCAGCCAGAGTGGTTTGCGCGACCAGGTCCTTGTTCCACAATTCCAGCAGAAGCTGGCCGGCGGTGACGCTGTCTCCCTCTTTGACCGGCAGCTGGGCAATCTGACCACCGATGCTGGGTGAGAGCTTGGCGCGACGGCAGGCTTCAACCGTACCGGCGCGCGTATTGGAAACGATTTTTTCCACTTTACCCGTCTCCACCGGTTGCGTAATGACTTCCACCGGATCCGGCCGTGTGACGTACCATGTGGCGGCGGCGACAGCGCCAATGGCCGCAAATAACACTGACCAACCGATTGTCTTGCGCAAGTGTCGGTTCAAAATCAGTCCCTTGATCTTAAGGAGTTCGTTAAGAATTGGCAGAGGATGTCCAGCAGCGCACTGGTGTTATGTGCGACCCAAGCCATCCGGTGTCACGGCTTCGGAATGTTTAATTGCCAGCGCCAAAATAACAGTGGCGTACTCGCAGGTCAATAAATTATGAAATTTACGCCGGATCCCCACACCTGGACATGGCAGAGATTTGCTCAATGCAGGAGGGGGTCGGTTTTTCTGTTTGTATCGGTTCACAGGGTTGCAACATCGAATGTGCTTAAAAGCACAGAATAGTGAGCGTTTACAGGGTGCCGCCGATGCAAGGCGTCGGGCGCGCAGACGACCTATTGTACTTCAAGTGCCCGACAACAAAGCAGATGCGGTGCCCTGTGAATGCCTACAAAAAAAATACCTTCGATGGAAAGAAGAAATGATTGACTATGGTTGATTTCTGCTCCAAACTGCGAGCATAATACCCGATAAGTTGCGATATCAGTATATTGTAGCTGAAGCAACCTGCTACAAGGTGGCATTGATTCAGAATGCATGCCAGTGAGAGAAGTAAAACCGTAGTCATTTTGTATGATTTAATTCAAGCGGAAAAAAAGGATTTACAGAATGCATTCGACGTCGAGACGAACGTTTTTGTCCCTTACCCTGAAAGGGACCGCCGCATTGGCTTTTTATCCCTTATACGCATACGCCGCCAACCCCTGCCATATTCAGCACCCGATTTCACCGCCGGACATGAGCCTGCCCGGCCAGTGCCCCAATTGCGGGATGGTGAGGCCGATGTGGGCCCGGACGTGGAAAACCTTCGAAAACGCCGCAGGTCCATCAGAGGCCTGTTCTTTCCATTGTCTGGCGGACATGGCGCTGAAATCCGGCGAGGAGCCCCAAAACGTCATGGTGGCTCTTTATGCGGAACCGCAGAAAATGGTTCCGGCGGAAAAAGCCTTCTATGTCGTCGGGTCCAGTGCCCCGGGTACCATGACGATGAAGAGCAAAGTGGCGTTTGCTTCGAAATCAGAAGCCGGGAAGTTCGCCGGCGATTGCGGCGGCAGTGTCGTGGCATACGCTGAAGCACTGCAGGTCGCCAAGGATGGCATCAACAAAGAGAAACAAATGATCGTGCAGCGTCGCCTGAAAAAGGGAAAAATCGTCGAGCCCGTCGATGACAAGGACAGGTGTTCGGTCTGCGGCATGTATCCTGCCCGCTACCCCAAGCACAAGAACCAGATCCAGACCCAAGAAGGAGAAGTATGCCATTTCTGCTCGACCCAATGCCTGTTTTCCTTTCTCGCAGACCCGGCCCAATACTCAGGCAAGGATGTCAAACCGTTTCTCATGTGGGTCGTCGATTTCGAAAGCGGCAGCTGGATCAGCGGCCGCACGGCTTACTACGTTGTCGGCTCGAACCAATTCGGGCCGATGGGAAAAGAGGCCTTTGCCTTCGATAAGAATGCGGATGCGGCAAAATTCGCCGAAAAATTCAACGGCAAGGTCATTATTTTCCAAGGAGTGACGATAGAGAAGATTACCGCTTGATTCTGTCGGCAATGGCCTTTCACTTGTGCCATCAGAGTTGATGGCGCAGCGGTGAGGGTTGTATCAATATAAAAAGGAAACGCCGAATGAAAAAGGCGTTTCCTTTTTATGTTGGAAAAGAAGCATTCACTTCTTTAATAGGGGAATCACCCCTCTATGAAAGATTTGAACTTTTCGAGCCCTTCTTCAATTGCCGGCGTATCGATGCCGGCATAGGCCACCCGCACGTAACGATTTGTTTCGTCGCCGAGGGGCCGGCCGAAGTGAGTGCGCGTGCACACCGACACGCCGGTTTCGTTAAGCAGCGCCAGGCGAAAATCGTCGTAGCGGTCGAACCCCTTCTTTTGCATGGCACCGGTGACGTTCGGGTAAAGGTAAAATGTCGCCTGGGGCCGGAAACACCGTACCCCTTCAATCGAATTCAATATCTGCGCCGCCGTGTTCCGTCGCGATTCGAGCACCGCAAGCATCTTTTTGATTTCGGTCTGATCCCCGGTCAACCCTTCGATGGCCGCATATTGAATGAAGTGGTTCGAGCAGGATTCGTCGTTGACGTTGAGTCTGATGATAATGTCGACGATTTCTTTAGGGCCGATGGTCGCTCCGAGCCGCCAACCGGTCATCGCAAATCGTTTCGAGAACGTGTACAGGATCACGCAGCGTTCGGCCATACCGGGAAGCGCGGCAAAGGACCGACTCTGGCCTGTGTACCGGATGTCGTAATAGGCTTCGTCGCAGAGGACAAATAAATCGTGTTTCTCAACCAACTCGGCCAGTTTTTCGAATTCTGAAGCAGAACATTCCGCGCCGGTTGGGTTGTGAAGGTCATTGAGGATCAACAGTTTGGTCCGCGAAGAGATACTGTTCTCCAGCCGGTCGAGATCGATAATAAAATTTTCCTGGCCCTCCAGGTAGCCATAGGGAACGGCCGTGCCGCCGTGAAATTCTATCTGAGATTCGTAGATGGGAAATCCGGGATTCGGATAGAGAACCTCGTCGCCGGGGTTCATCAGTGTCATCAGAAACTTGCTGATGGTCGGTTTGCCTCCTGGTTGAACGGCCACGTTTTCCATGCGGCAAACGATGCCGCGGGTGCTTTGGATATGGTCGGCCAATACCTCTCGCAGTTGCGGTATTCCGGCATTGGGGCAGTAACCGGTTTTTCCGTCGTACATGGCTTTGGTTGCGGCTTCGATGATATTGGCGGGTGTCTTGAAATTGAGATCGCCGATATGAAAGGGGTAAACCTTGTTGCCACGGGCGGCGAAAGCAGCCGCTTCCGCCGATACGGCGAAGGCGGTTTCGGTACCCAAGCGGGCGATGCGGTCGGCAAATTTCATGTATATCTCCTGTTTAAATTGATTGGAAGGTTATCGGCGGTGGCGGTTGCCGGATCATGGGGGAAATCACAAGGAATTCGACCGTGGGCATCCAAGCAGGATTTTGCGGCAACACAAGTCTGCGAAATTAAACGGGCGCATCATCGGTTGTCAAGGAGAATATATACCCAGCCTCGAGCCTCTGCCGGTTATCATCGTTGCCCAGGGAGTAGGTCAATGTAGGCTAAAGGTTATACAGACTTCCCGGTTCATTGACGCCAAATTTTCAGAACTGCCGGTTCCGAAAGAAACGATGGATATATTTATCCTGTGGATCGGAACCTTATCGCGACCCTTTTCCCTATCCGCTCGAGAAATAGGGTCTGTCGAGGGTGCCTTCCGGAATTTGCAGTTCTGAATGGTTTTCGTCGGATTTATTAAAATGTTGTAATATCAATGATTTGGATTTGTGGTATGCACGTTGCAATGTTTTAGAGGCTATCCCGTGCGCGTGGAGCATGAGGGACCATTCACCCAGTCTAATAAAAAAGGAGGAGATGATAATGATGCGGAATCTGAGAAAAGCCAGCTGTGGTTTGGTTATGGTCATGTTGATCTTCGGTTTTGTCGGCTATGCGTTGGCCGGCGATATGACCGTTGTCGGTACCATCGGTGAGGATGAGACCATCACGGATGAAGCCGGGACCGTTTACAAGATCGGTGAGAGTGTAAAAAGCGAAGAAGTCATCGTGATGAACGGCAAGAAGGTCGAGGTGATGGGCATGGTCGAAGAGGCCACGGACGGCTCAAAAACCATTGTGATCGAATCCTACAAGGTAGTGGAATAAACGACCTGAAGCTATCATTTTCGGTTAGCTGAAACACAAAAAGGGGGAAGTTTTTCCCCCTTTTTGTGTTTTCAATGGCAACGGCGTTTCCTGGTTGAGTTCAGCCCTGTTCTACGAGCAGGTCCCTAAATCTGCGGGGGGCGCTGCGATACATGTCCAGGACCTTATCCGGACCCTCGCTTCGGATGATTTGTATCCCTTTCTTCAGGTATCTGTATTTATCCTTTTGCGCTCGCTGGTCGAGAGCCTGTTCGATTTCCGAAGTTTCCAGATCTTTCATATACTTATCTGCAACCTGGGGAAAATAGTGATGGGCCAGGCCGCCGGCGATAGCCTCTTCGACGGCGATCCAATGCGCCGCTATCCGCCGGGCTTCGCCGAGGTTTTTTTCCGTCGCCTGATTCCATTGATCATCAATGGCCCCTTCGGTGTACGATCTGAGGGCAATATGCAGAGTTTCCTCTAAGGGGAGGATAAGGGCGTTGACCGGAGATTTGGCACTATTTTGCCAGATGGTGTAGCTGTTGCGTACAAATATCAATTCACCGGTATCCTGAATCTCCAAAAACGACGAGTACGACCCGATTTCGCCGGTGTAGACGGTACCGGACAGGGAGACGTTGATCTTGCTTTTATCGGATGGGCTCGAAAACTGATAGGTCGCCTCGTACTGTTTGGCCAGGTTGTGCACGAGGAAGACGGTCACACGGTTTTCGTTATCCGGTATCTCGGGAAAGTTCCGCGCGGGATGGCGAATTTGCAGGTAAGGGTTCTCAAGTTTCGTCTCGCCGATGAGAAATGCGATGATGTCGCGGCAATAGTTGAGATAGAGCCGGACGAATTCACTGCGGACCTCCGGCACATAGACCATCCGTTTTCGGTTCTTTATCATCTTCCATTTCAGCCTGGTGCTGTCCAGGTCGGATCGGATCTGTTGAATCAAATCGGGATTCTGCTTGAGAAAATCGAGGGAGGCTTCGTGGCATTCCACATCGTATTTTTCTTCGAAGTCGTTGAACGTATAGAGGGGTTGTTCCTTGTTTTCATGCCGTATGAATTCCAGCAGGCGGGAATAGTCCGCGACTGTCAGGACATTTTCTTGGGCCGATCCATTGCTGCAGAATATAACAGAAGTTAAAAGGTAGATGCTGTAGAGGACGATGACGGACGGGTATCTTCGGGGGTGTTTTTGGATTCTCAACATTCAAGTCGATCGAGATAGGGGGAGTTTGACCATCCTGTGTGCCTGTCAAGTCGGTCGAATGCTTCTCATCGGCCGTTTTTGATCAGCCGGAGACGCGGCGCGCCACCATTCGGTACATTGTAATTCTTTGTATGACACGCCTATCGTACCTTATCGGCCACAGAATGTAAACGGGGAAATCAACTGACCGGACTGGTTGTGCGGGGGTGCGTATGACCGGTGCCGGTCGCTTTGCGGGTGAGTTTTTTCACATCTTCCACGATCAAATAGATGCACGGAGCCAAAGCCAGGGTAATCAGGGTGGCAAACAAAACACCGAATCCGAGGGACACCGCCATGGGGATCAGAAAACGCGCCTGGCGGGATGTTTCGAAAATCATCGGCGTCAACCCGCCGAAAGTCGTCAGTGTGGTCAAAATAATGGGACGGAAGCGTTGAAGGCCGGCTTGCATAATGGATGGGTAGGGGGATAATCCGCTGCGCCGCCGGCGATTGGCCGTGTCGATAAGCACCAGCGAATCGTTAATGACGACGCCGGTCAAAGCCAAAACACCGAACATACTGATGACACTCAGGCTGTAGCCCATAATCATATGGCCGATCACTGCGCCCACGATTCCAAAGGGAATCGATGCCATGATGATTACGGGCTGGATATAGCTGTTCAGAGGCACGGCCAGCATGGCATAGATCACCATCAGGACGATGACCAATCCCTTGAACAGACTCTGCATGCTCTTGCGCTGGTCGGCCTGGCGTCCTTCGAAACTGAATTCCAGGCCGGGATAACGGTTTAGCAAAATGGGAAGGGTATCCGTTTTGACCGCCGATAGAATTTCCCCGGCCTTGCTGCGAGGCCGGACGTCCGCTGTAACGGTAACGATACGTCGGCCGTCGCGACGATTGATATCGGTATAGGCCCTTCCGCGGTTGATGGATACGACGGACCGCAGGGGCGTTTCGCCGCCGCCGGGTGTGCGCAGAATCATTTCTTCCAGGTTGTATTCCGATATCCGTTCCTCTTTTGGAAGGCGCACCATGACCTTGATCTCGTTGCGGCCACGCTGCTGGCGCAAGACCTCGGCACCGTAAAAGGCATGCCGCATCTGCTGCGCCACGTCGCGCGAGGTTAATCCTAAGCTGCGAGCGTCGGGGCGCAGCTGAAAATCGATCTGCTGTTTGCCCGGTGCAAAGCCATCATCAACATCCTCGATATTGGGATAATACGCCAGCGCCTCGGCGAGTTCGCCGCTGGCCAACTCCAGCACGTCCATGCGCTGGTGGCTGAGTTCGATGCTAATGGCCGATCCCCGACCCGGGCCGCCGGCATCGGACTCGAATCGCAACGATTCGAGTCCGGGCAGCATGCCGACACGCTTGCGCCAGAGGTCGGTGAAAGCGGTCGTAGACATGGGCCGGACACCCGGTGGTTGCAAGTAGACACTTACCTCGGCAATGTTGTCATTTACGACAGCGTAGATACCTTCAACCAATTTATCACCGCCGTTATCGGCCGCTGTGGCTTCGGCTTCGGCGACCAGTTTTTGCTGAACTTGTTCGGTTTTGGAAAAGGCGCTGCCAAAAGGCAACGTGGCGGTGACTTTGGCGTAATCGGACTCGATCTTGGGGAAGAGTTCGAACCCCAATCGTCCGCTGCGAATGTAACCGACGGTGACGATGAGAATGGCAAGGGCGATCCCCAACGACACGTAACGCCAACGCAAGAGCAGCCCCAGGAAGGGTGGATAGAAACGGTGCACTGCTGCCATAAAGGCGCGGCTGAAGTGCGCCTGCCACCGCTCCAGCGATCCGAGAATCCCTTGGGCGCGGCGGGGTTTCTGATGACCTAAATGGGACGGTAAAATCAGCAGACTTTCGACAAGGGAAATGGCAAATACGCAGATCACAACAAGGGGGATCTGTTTGAAGACTTTCCCCATGAATCCGGGGATGAACAGCATGGGAAGAAAGGCCACCATATTGGTGAGAACGCTGAAATTCACCGGCATCGCAATCTCGCGTGCGCCGGTCACAGCGGCCTCGAACCATGGTTTGCCTTCTTGACGATGGGAATAGACGTTTTCGCCGACCACAATGGCATCATCCACCACGATGCCGAGGGTGACGATGAACGCAAACATGGAGACCATGTTGATACTGACACCAAAGGGCGGCAGAAAGAGCAGAGATCCCAGGAACGATATGGGGATGCCCAAGCTCACCCAAAACGCCAGTTTGGGCTCGAGAAAGAGAGCCAGCAGCACAAACACCAGTACCAGCCCCAGCAGACCGTTTTTTAGAAGAAGTCCCAGACGCTGGCGATATATTTCCGAGCGGTCATTACGCAGGTCGATGGACAGCCCTGCGGGAAGGGAGTCTTTCAGTTCGGCGACCACGCGCTTGACAGCATCGGAAACCGAAAGGGGTGTCTGTTCACCCACACGGTAGATTTCGATGAATACAGTCGGCTGGCCGTTATAGGTCGCCTGCTGATCGGTCTCTTCAAAGCCGTCGCTGATGGTGGCAATGTCCTCGAGGAGCACCTGGGTGCCGTCTTCGGCTGTGATGATGGGGATGCGGCCGAATTCGCGACCGAAGTCCCGGCGCTCCTTCATGCGCACCAAAATGTCACCGCCGGGGGTTTTGATGGCGCCGCCGGGCAATTCGACACTGGCCTGTCGCAGTCGTTGGGCCACATCACCCAAGGTCAAATTAAAAGTGCGCAGCATCGCCTGAGAAATTTCAACGCTGATTTCGAGGGCACGAACATTGCTCAAGTCTACCTGGGTGATCTGAGGGTCTTGCAGCAGTCGCTCGCGTACAATTTCAGCGTATTCCCGCAGGACCTGTTCGCTTTGGTCGCCGTAGAGGGCCAAAGAGACAACATACCGTTTGCGCGAGGCGATATTGACCCGCGGGTCTTCAGCTTCCTCGGGGAACGATGAGATTCTGTCCACTTCGGCCTTAATGTCCTGGGCCAGCCGCTGTATGTCTTCACCTTCGATCATTTCAACCGTTACGGTTCCCGAGCCCTCCCGGGCGACAGCCGAAACCTTCTCGATGCCTTCAAGGCCGGACACGGCCTCTTCAATGGCCAGCAGAATTCCGCGTTCAACTTCCTGGGGGCTGGCGCCCGGATACGGAACGGTGATGTTGACGATGTCCAGTTCAAAATCGGGAAAAACTTCCTGCTTGATGCGGGTGGCCCAGAACAACCCTCCCACGAGCAGAATGAGCATGAGTAGATTTGCGGCCACGGGGTGGCCGGCCATCCAGCTGAGCGGGCCGTTGGCGGTTGAAGGGGATGTGTCTTTACTTGCCATTGCCTGAGCCTTGAGCATCGGGACTTTCTGTGGTTTTGGCTGTGGATGCCGGTTCCGGATTCGGTTTGTGCCGGACCGCCATGCCTTCCACTGGCGCTGGTAGGTCGGATACAATGAGTTGCTGCCCGTGCTTCAGGTCATTTTGAATCACCACGGCCAGATCGCTTCTCCAGACGGGGGTTACATTCCGAATCGACAGCGTCATATCGTCGTTCATTATCCAGACCGTGCTTCCATCCCGCAGCGCCGTGCGCGGGATGACAAATACATCCTCTATTTGTCGCCCCTTCACTTCAACCCGCACGTACTCGCCGATCAGCAATGGAGGGGTTGTTTGCTCTTTGCCTAGCTGCTGCATGGGATCTTTGACTTCGATCAAAATACGGGCCATTCGGCCTTCACTATCCAAATCCCCCATCAGGCGGTTGACTGTGCCTTCGACGGCGTGACCTCCAGAGTAATAGACTTTTACCTCGGAGCCAGGTTCGTTGTTCCGCTGCGGAATTCGAATCCATTCCAGACGATCCACCGGAATGGAGGCCTGTATCCAAAACGCGTCTGTCCCCACCATTTCGGCCATGGCCTCACCGGCGGAAACTTGGGATCCCACATCCACGGATTTCGATCGTACGATGGCATTGAAAGGCGCAATGACCCGGGTGCGGTCCAGGTCGAGAGCGGCCCTTGCGACCGCTGCCTTTGCGGCATCCACATCGGCTCTGGCTTTGTCCAGGTGCGGTTTGCGCAAGGCCAGGTCGGAATCAAACGCCTCTTTACCGCGATTGCCGTTGAGTAGTTGCCACTCGCGTTTGGCCACTTCCTGTCGTCCCTGCTCCAACTTCAAGGCATACTGGGCGTTGACCAACTCACTTTTTTTCTGAGCCAGAGCAAATTTGTAGTCTTTGTCGTCCAATTGAACGACCACGCTCCCTTGTTTCAAAAAACCGCCATCGGTAAATTCCGGGTTGATGGATACGACCTGACCGGATACGCGGGACTTCAACAAAACCGTGCGGGCCGGGACAACAGTACCCATAGCCGTGAGGGTGACCTCGTGCGACGTGCGTTGAAGGGCCTGGGTTTCCACTACCGGCACCCACTTGGAGGGGGGGCGTTTTTGGGGTTTGACGGCTGACTTCTGTAAGTAGGCCGCACCGGTAATTCCGACACCGACGATTGCAACGGCGACCAGGATACGCAACAGACGTTTCCACCATCGGACGGGGGGCGGTTCCGACGAAATCTCCTGGTATTTTTGGGGCAGTGGGGTCATAGTTATTTATCTCGATTTTTTCGCGTTTACCTCAACTGGTTGTTTTCTGCTGTGAACCCGGCGCGGTAAGCTCCTGCGGCCACGTTCCACCCAGGGCGCGGTGCAGGAGGACCCTTGCAGCCAGAAGATCGGCCTGCCTTTGGATCAGGTCTCTTTCAAGGCCTTGCACGGTCAACAGCTGTGTCAACACCGGCAGGTAGTCGTTCAGACCGTTGCGGTACCTCACGCCGGCTTCTTCGAGGGCTCTGCGGGCGCTCGTAACAACCTTTTGCAACCCCTCGATATGTTCCTTTTGTTTCACTTCGCTGATGAGTGCGTCTTCGACCTCTTTTACGGCCGTTAATACCGTATCGTAGTAAGCGGCCAAGTTTTCGTCGGCCAGAGCACGCACGCGGTCGACCTCGGCGGCTCTCCTCCCACCGTCCAGAAGCGGCGCGGTGAGGTTGGCCGACAAACTCAGCAGCCAGTTGCTGAACAGAACCTCAAAATCGCCTTGGCCGTAACGGGCGCCGGCGTTGAGGCTGAGGGCCGGCAGACGGGCAGCCCGGGCGGCCGCGATCTGCCAATCAGCCGCCTGGAGCCGTAATCCCGCGCTTCTTATATCCGGCCGGGCCGATAAAAGGTCGGCCGGCAGCCCTGTGGCGGGCAACGCCGGAGGTTGGGGCAGCTCGGAGCGTTCAATGTTGATCTCTGCCATAGGCGGTTTGCCTAACAAAACCGCAAGCTCGTGACGCAACAACTGCTCATTTTTTTCGACCAGAGGGATCTCGGCCCTGACTTTTTCCACCACCTGTTGCTGCTGGTAGACGTCCAGGGCCGAAACCATTGCCATTCGGAACCGCAGCTCGACCAGTTCCAGTAACGTTTCGTTGATGCGCAGCTGTTCTTCCAGAAGTTGCTTCTGCATTCGCTGGGAAATGATAAAAACCCAGCGGTTCGCAACTTCGGCGGCTATCGTGATGGCGGCCGTGTACAGGTCCTCCTGGGTGGCCGAAGCCCGCAGCGTTGCAGAATCTCGTTGGGCGCGGAGGCGGCCCCACAGGTCGACTTCGTATCGGGCAATCAACCCGAGGCTGTAATCTTCGATAGTGAAGGGGCTGGCTGGATTCCCCTCAAAATTCTGCCGTCCCACGAAAGCATCGCCATTTCCATCAAGCTGGGGGTAGAGGTCGGCACCGGCCTGGACAGCCAGGGCGCGGGCCTGGTTTAAACGCGCCCAGGCTTCTTTGAGCGTGAAATTGCCGGCCAACGCCGTCGATATCAATTCATTGAGCTTCGGATCCCCAAAGCTTTCCCACCAATTCTGCATCGGTTCCGCTGCACCCGTGTACAAAGAGAACGTCTGCGGCAGGTCATTGACCGGCGATTGGCGAACATCCGGCGCAAAGGGACTGCACGCCATCACCAAAAGTCCGGCAAAAGCGAGGCCGGTAAATAGAGATTTGAGCAACACTCCTCCGATGCGGTGATCTCGTTAGGCGGTGTTGGATCCTTTTTGCCAATGAATATAGGGCAGTTTGCTTTGAAAGGAAAGACAGAACGCGATCGATGCCGTAAAAACATCGCCCGCCGCCCAATCAAAAAATACGGGGATATTTTGCGCTTTAGGATTGGCCGGGTTAACCTGTGCGGTGGCCAAAAGCCTTATCCGCGTCGAATGCCTCTTGCCTGTCCAATGTCCGTTCCGAGGGTCTGGGGCGGCAGTTTCAGCGGGGTCTGGTTAGGCGGCTGGATGTACGATGGAACCGTCCGCTACGATGGGCTGTGGTGGATGGGTGCGGCATTGGGGGGTGTTGCGGCCATCCTGCATTGGCCGATAAGCGAACGCCCGGTCGAAAGGCTGGCCACCGGTAAGATTTGACCGGTAACCGCGGTGTCTTTTTCGTGTCAAAAAAACGGCCGCCCTGGGCGGCCGATTGGGCCAGCCGCCTGATGACGCCCCGCCACAGGAGGGGGATGCTCAACAGGAAGACGAGCCCGAAGCTGAATAAGAAGCGGCAGTCAACATCGATCTGCGGCCAATGTATCCGGAACCTCAACGAATATGAGCGTGGTGTCGTTGCTGGCCGGCGGCAGTGTGGCTTTGCTTCCGCAGCGCCGCGGCCTTTTCTACCGTCAGGGTCACCGCGCCGAAGTCTTCGTCCACCCGGCCGGTAAGGATGTAGGGCCGGTGCCGGTCGAGCATGGCGCAGAACCGGCGGTAGGCCTGGGGGAAAAAGGTGGTTTCCACCAGGCCGGTTTCGTCTTCGAAGGTCAGGAACTCCATGGGGTCGCCATGTTTGGTGCTGACCACCTTTCCGGTGATCAGCAAACCGGCCACCCGGACCCGTCGGCCGGCGAGTTTTTTTAAGTCGACGGCCTTGACAACGTCGCACTGACGTAATTGCGCCTGGAAGAGCACCATGGGATGCCGGTCGCACAGAAACCCCAGGGCTTTATATTCGCGGCGCATCCGGTCAAGCGCGTTGTCCGGCGGCAGCAGGGGTTTTTGCGCTGCGGCGCTTGCCCCTCTGCCGAACAGGTCGGGCGGTTTTGAGCGGCCGAAGCGCCGTTGCTGCCAGGCGGCCAGTTCCCACATCAGGGCGCCCCGGTTTTCTTGCGGATGAAGGGTGTCGAAAGCCCCGGCGTGAATCAGACGACGGGCCTCCGGCTCCTCGGGGCGCACCCGTCCCAGAAAATCCGTCAGACTGCGGTACGGGGCGTCTTTGCGGCCGGCGACGATCCGTTGCCGGGTGGCGGCCCCGAGGTCGGCCACCGACAGCAGCCCGACCCGCAGGGCGCTGCCGCGTCCCTGCCAGCGAATGCCGGCCAGGTTGACGTCCGGCGGCAGGACCGTCAGGCCCATGCGCCGGGCCTCGGAAACGTAGGCGAACGTGCTGTAGAATCCGCCCTGGTTGCTGATCACCGCCGCCATGAATTCCGCCGGGTGGTGGGTTTTCAGATAGGCCGACTGGAAGGAAACCCGGGCGAAACTGGCGCTGTGCGGCTTGCAAAAGGAGTAGCCCGCAAAGCTCATCATCATCTGCCAGATTTCTTCGATCTTCCCGTCATCGACGCCGCGGGTGCGGGCACCGGCAAAAAACCGCTGCCGATAGTCGGCCAGACGGCGGGCCTTGTCTTTCTTGGACAGGACCTTGCGCAGCCCATCGGCTTCCACATGGTCGAAACCGGCCACGGCCATGGCGGTTTTGGAGACATCCTCCTGATAGACCATGATGCCGTAGGTCTCGTCGAGAACATCCGTCAGAAGCGGATGGATCGGTTCCCATGCACCGCCCCGCAGGCGGCGGATATACTCGCGGATGAAGGTGTTGGCTGCCGGCCGGATAATGCTGCTGTGGATGACGATGTGCTCGAAATCGCCCACGCCGGATTTTTGTTGTAAAAGACGCGTGGCCGGGCTCTCGATGTAGAAACAGCCCATGGTCAGTCCCGCGGCCACGGTGCGCTGCGTGGCCCGGTCGTCTTCCGGATCCCAGCGGTGTTCGTCGAAGCGGGCGCCGTTTTCCCGGACATTGGCGACGGCATCGCGGATCACGCCCAGGCTGCGGTTGCCGAGAAGGTCGATCTTGACCAGGCCGGCTGTTTCCGTGGCATCCTTTTCCCACTGGATGATCGGCACGCCCTTGGGGGCCGGTTCGACGGGCACGTATTCGTCGATGGGGTTGGGCGTGATGACGACCCCGCCGGGATGAACCGAAACGTGACGCGGCAGGCCGATGATGCGCTGGGCCAGGCGGATGATCTCGGGCCAGGGCTCCGGGAAGTCGATCCGGCCCAACTCGGGCAGCCCTCTGAGCCGGGTCAACAGGTCGTCGTCTTCGCCGGCGGCTTTCCAGAACCAGGGCAGCCGCCGCGACACCTGTCCGATCTCGCGGTCGGTCAGCCCGAACACCTTGGCCGTTTCGCGGATGGCCATCCGCGGGCGGAAAGCCACGTGGTTGCAAACCATGGCCGCGTGGCCGGGGTACTGGTTCAGAACCGAGTCGATGACCCCGTCGCGTTCGTCCCAGGCGAAGTCGACGTCGATGTCGGGCGGATCGAGCCGCCCGGGGTTGAGGAATCGTTCGAAGTAGAGGTTGTGCTTGATGGGGCAGACGTTGGTGATTCCCATGCAGTAAGCCACCAGCGATGCGGCGCCGCTTCCCCGCCCGCAGATGCGCGGGCTGCGGGCGACGATGTCCTGGACCACCAGGAAGTAAGAGGAAAAACCCATCTGCCGGATGATGCGCAGCTCGTGTTCCAGGCGTTCGACGACCGGTTCCGGCAGATCGTCGCCGTAGCGGCGCCGGGCACCGCTGTAGGCGGCCCGGCGCAGAAGGTGTTCGGTCGTTTCATTCCGGGAATCGGGCAGGGGCGGCAGAATCATGTCGCGGCGGGGGCCGGTGAACGTCAACCGTTCGGCGATCTCGTGGGTTGCGCGGAGGGTGTCCGGCCACATCTCGAACAATCGGCCGTAGACTGCGGGCGGTGCCAGCCAGGCATCGGCCGGGGCCGTTTGAGCCATCGTTAAGCGGGAGAAGGTCGTATTGCCGTCGATGGCTCTCAGCAGGCGGTGGACTTTCGCGTCGTCCGGTTCGAGAAAGAAGCTGCCCGGCGTGGCGGCCACCGGCAGCCCCAGCCGGCGGGCCGTCTGGCGCAGGCGCAGCGCCGGACCGTCGGGCCTGCCTGGTGCGTTTCCGGCAACGGTGACCCCGGCGGCATGCCAGCGATGCATCAAGCCGGCATTGCGGGTCAGCACCACCAGCCCTTCGGCCAGGTCGGCGACCGCGGCCTCGAAGTCGAAGGGGGCCTGTTCCGCGAACCGGCGGCGGGTGATCAGGCGGCAGAGGTTGCGGTAGCCGGTGTCGTTTTCCACCAGGCAGACCGCCCGTCTGTCGGATGCCGGGTCGGTCAGTTCAACGCCGACGATGGGCGTGATATCCTCCTGCCGGCAGGCGCTTAAAAACGGCCACAACCCGTAGAGGTTGTCGGTATCGGTCAGCGCCAGCTTTCGGTAGCCCAGCTGCCGGGCCACGGCGCAGATCCGGCCCGGGGACCGCGTCCCCCACATGAGGGAGTAGTAGGAATGGACGGCTAATGGGATCATGGAAGTCAATTTCACCGCAGAGACGCTAAGAGCGCTGAGGAGAGAGTATTTTTTGATTTTTGCTGAGAGGGCGAAAATCAAAAAGGATCGCCCCTTCTGAAGGCTTTATTCTTTTAACCCGTTTACGATCCGAATGATCCCGTCGCGCATAACCGGCACGTTGAAATTCAGCAGCAATCCCAGCTTTAAACCGGACAATCTCAGGTAGGTTAAGAGTTGGGCCTTATGAATCGGTTCGATCTGGTCGCAGGATTTGAGCTCGAGGATGATCGTGTTTTCGACGACGATGTCCAATTTGTACCCACAGTTAAGCCTTTTTCTTTTGTATACAACGGGTAGCGCCTTCTGACGCTCGAAAGACAGATTGTTTTCATTCAGTTCATGGCACAGACACTCTTCGTATGCGGATTCAAGCAGGCCGGGTCCCAGGGCTTTGTGAACCTCGATTGCCGCTCCAATGATTTTGCTGCTTAATTGGTTGATACCCATGAAGCCTCCGTTGCTTGTAGAATAGAAAAAAGGCAATGCTTTTCTCTTGCCGTCCTCTCAACGGCAAGAGAAGAACTTATTTCTCTGCGTCCTTTGCGTCTCTGCGGTGAGTCCTAAACGGACAACGTGCGACCGACATTTACGGACCTCTCTGCCGAAACGGCTGCGGATGGCGTCGAGGGCGGCCGTCAGCCGGTCGTCTTTCTGCTGCGCGGCGTTTTCTGCGGCAAAAAGCGACAACTGGGCCGGAGGATACGTCAGGCGGTCGCAAACCAGCTGCAGGTTCCGAATTCGGGTGCGGCGCGACCAGGCGCGGTGGAGCGCCGATCGGGCCGCAGCGAACAGGCGCGGATCGGTGGCGGTTGCCGGTCGAACGGTTGCCTGGCGCACCAGGCGCGCGCCGTCGGAGTAGTCGAGTGCGACCCCGACCCGGCGGGCGGCCAGGCGACGACGGCGCAGGTCGATGCCGGCCTGTTCCACCAACCGGTAGAGAATCCCTTCCACAACGGCCGTATCGTTGGTGTCGTTGCCGAAGGCATGTCCGGCCCGGACGGCTGCCGGCTCCTGCCCGGCAGGCAGGACCGGCGACGGATCGACACCGCGGACGGCGTCATACAGTTCTTCGCTCCGCCGGCCGAAAACCACCGCCAGTTGGGCGGCTGAAAGGCGGGCGACCTGGCCGGCGCTGACCAGGTTGAACCCTCGCAGACGGCCGAGGTCTTCGGGTTCGATTCCGGGAATCAGGTGCAGGGACAGCGGAGACAGGAAGCTGGCCTCGCTGCCCGGGGGGACGACGGATTCACCGTCCGGCTTGACCGTGCGGGAGGCGGCCTTGGCCACCAGCTTGTTGGTCGCGACGGACCAGATCGGGTCGAACCCCAGGTCGCGGCGCACGGCCCGGCGGATGCGCAAGGCCAGATCGGGCGGCGGGCCGAAGAGCCGCCCCGTTCCGGTGGCGTCGATGAACAGGTGGCCCTTGTGGTCGGTCATCTCGATCAGGGGCGAGTAGGGCAGGGCGTGTTTGAAAAAACCGGTCATGGCCCGCTCGTAACGGTCGGGGTGCGGGGGCAGCACGGCGGCATCCCGACAGTAGCGCAGAGCCCGGCGCAGGGCCATCCCCTTGCGGACGCCGCATTGATAGGCCTCCTCGCTCATGTCGTAGACGGCGGCGCGGGCAGCGCCTTCCGGTGCGATGATAACCGGACGGCCCCGCAGCCGGCTGTCCACCCCGCGCTCCACCGCTACGGCGAAGTCGGCCACATTCAAGTGAATGATTGAGCGTTCGTGCGTCAAACTCATGCGTCACCTGTCGAAGGATTCACCGCAGAGGCGCGGGGAACGCAAAGATAATCAAATTTTTTCGTTGCCGGTGAGAGGCCGGCAACGAAAAACCGCTTGACGGTTGTCCCTCGGAACACTGGCGAAAAGTTTTTTGTAGTCACTAAAATCAAGCTGTTCCACAGGCCAGATTGTTTTTGCTTTCCGTCCTTTCAGCGGAAAGCAAAAACGATATATTCTCTGCGTCCCCTGCGTCTCTGCGGTGAGCGCAAATCACCTCACTTCCAGGCGGCTCCTCCGCAGCAGGCGGATCATTTTTTCCGCATCGGCCGGCGCCTGGGCCCGCACGTGGTTGTTGAACAGCAGGATCCCCTTGCGGGCGCGGCGGCTCAGCGGTTCGATCCGGCTCTCGATCCATTGGCACAACTCGTCGTCGGCGTAGCTGTAATCGAACTGCCGGGACAGCTTGCCCGAATGCCAGCCCCCGGTGTTGCGGCCGTAGAAGCGGGCGCAGAAGAGGTCGGGACTGGTGACGGCATCCCGAACCGGAAACACGTCCGGCAACGGCGGGCCGTCGACGATCACCAGCGCTGTTCGGCGCTGTTCCAGGTCGCGCAGCACCCGGTCCTTGGCCCAGGAGCGGTGGCGGAACTCGACCGCCAGGGGCAGTCCCCGGAGGGCATCCAGCAGGGCGGCCAGGTGTCTGCGGTGAATCGGGGTGCGGTCGAACGTCGGCGGGAATTGAATCAAAACAGCGGCCAGCTGGCGGGCCTGAACCAGGGGCGCGATGCCGTCGCGGTACTCCAGGGCCAGGTCGGGCCAGCGCTGGAAGTCGATTTCATGGGTCAGGGTGCGCGTCAGTCGGGCGGCAAACAGGAAATCCGGCGGCACCTGCCGGCGGCGCCGTTCAACCGTTTCGGCCCGGGGCAACTGATAGGCGGTGGCGTTGAGCTCGGTTACGGGAAAGCGGCGGGCATACAGCGCCAGCATCCGGTCCGTCGAGGTGCCGGGGGGGTAAAACCCGGCGGCGGCCCATTCGGTGTAGGCATAACCGCTGGTGCCGACGTACAAACGGCACGGCGGCGGGGAGATAGTGGGATAACGCCGTTGTCATGTGTCATTCGGGTTGCGAGTTGTGAGTTGCGAGTTACGGGTTACGAGTTGCGGGTTGCGAGTTACGAGTTGCGAGTTACGAGTTGCGTGTTACGGGTTGCGTGTTGCGCGTATTGTGTATTGTGTTTTGTCTTCAACCGGCTGACGGGCAAACGGGCTCAACGGGCCAAGGCCGCACAAAGGGTTGCGAGTTTCGGGTTACGAGTTTCGGGTTGCGAGAGTTGAAAGCTCAAAGCTTAAACTCGAGAAATAGAGCTCAAAGACCGGCCGACAACTTCCTTTTCTTTCAGCTACTTTATCCCTTCCGGCCCCCGATAGACCCCCACCACCTTGCCCTGGATCAGGATGTCGTCGAACGGGTAACGCTGGAGCGGATAGGCCGGGTTTTCCGGGCGCAGCTCGATGTGGTCCCTGCGGCGGAAAAACCGCTTGACCGTGGCCTCCTCCTGCCGGATCAGCGCCGCGACGATTTCGCCGTTTTCCGCGTACTGGCGGGGGACGCAGACAACCCGGTCGCCGTCCAGGATGGCGGCGTTTTTCATCGAGTCGCCCTTGACCCGGAGGGCAAACAGGTGGGGGCCGCTGTACACGGCGGCGTCGACCACCAGGCTCTCGTCCCACTCCGGCTGGGCGTACAGGGGCAGGCCGGCGGCGATTCTGCCGATGACCGGCACTTCCCGCCAGCGCATGGCCGCCGCGGCTTCTCCGGCGCGGTTGAGCAGGTGGACGGTGCGGCTGTAACGGCCGTCGCGCCGCACGAAGCCCTTGGATTCCAGGGATTTGAGCATCTGTGAGACGGCGGCATGGCTCACGCCCAGGTCACGGGCCGCCTGCCGCAGGCTGGGCGCCCGGCCGCGGCGGCGCAGCTCCTGCTCCAGATAATCCAGGAAACGCTGCTGCTTCGATGTGGTGTCCGGCAACATGGTAAAATCTCCTTTTCCGTATCGGCCTGTCGGAAAGGTAGCATCTGAAAATTAAAATGTAAATATAAATGTAAATATAAATGTTAATGTGAAGAAAAGTTGGCCCGTTAACCCGTTGAGCCCGTTAGCCGGTTGGCCGGTTGAAGACAAAACACAATACACAATACGCGCAACCCGCAACCCGCAACCCGCAACCCGTACCGCAACCCGCAACTCGCAACACCTAACCCGTTGGGTCGGTTGGCTGATTGAGGGAGGATGGGGCCTTACGGGTTGTCATGCAGGGGGTCGGGGTACCGGAGAGCACTGGGGAAGGGGAGATAGCGGCGAGGGGGGGCGAGTTACGTGGGATTGGATGGGCTTGGTAAAATGGCGGCGGGGGCGGCGTATGCGCCGAACCGTCGACTTAGCGCCGGTTCGGCAACGGCGGGGGTGCCGTCGAGGCGTTCGGCAGGGGAGGAGTCGGTTGCGGGTTTTCTAGCGGAGCCGCCGTTGTCTAGCGTCAGGATGGCGTTTGATCCGGGAGGTTGGGGAAGGAATCGGATGGCGTCCCGGTCTTTTCCCAAAAGAGCCGATACGTTACGGTCTTCGTCACAGAAACATTCCGAATAAATGGTGTACGGCGGAACACCACCCTCTCATTTCCCCCTTTGCAAAGGGGGCTGGGGGGATTTTAGAAACGAACCGATCGGAATATCATCCTGACATTCGCCGGAAAAACAGGGTCCGGAAACGAGATAGGGTTCATTTCACCTAGGGTCGGGGCTGCTGCGAGGCCTCTGACGCGGGCAACGGAACGATCTTGATTTCCACCCGTTGATTCAACCGCACGCCGTTTTCGGAATCGTTCGAAACCACCGTGAACGTCGGGTCCAGGCCGTAGGTCTTGATCCTGTTTGTTTGGATCCCTTTGCCCTCCAGAAAGCTTTTCACCGTATCGGCCTGGAATCCGCCGAATTTCTGGCTGCCGCCGTAGCTTCCGGAAGGGTTTGTGTAGCCGAGGAGGACCACTTGCGAACCGGGTTGATGGTGCAGCAGCTCGGCCAGCGCGTCCAAAATCGTGAGTGTATCGAGCTGAGGGTCATTTAAATCGTCGCCAAGCTGGATCACGATCGTTTTGTCGCGTTGAAACTGGGATCGCAGTCTCAGCGCGGTCTCGGACAACCCGTCGTCAGCGGGCCGGCCGGCCGGTTCGATGCGGGCCGGGATCGCTGAAACCGGTTCGGCGGGAGGTGTTGCCTCGATCGCCGCGGGGGGCATGGTGCCGTCGACGTGAGGCAGGGGCATCGGAGGCGTTGCCGCCGGCCTGGCGTTTACGGGCGGTGGTTCCTTGGCGGCGGCGACGCCGTCAATGCTCGGGGCTGGGGCCGTGGCCGTGACGGTTACGGGTTCGGTCGGCAGGCCTGACGCCTGGACGGTATTTTTCTCCTGCGGCGCTTCTTGGGCTTGGGGTGGCGGCCCTGGCTGTTCACCGGTTTCGGGGCTGAACATCCACATCACAAAGACGACGAGCAACCCGGTGAGGACCAGCCAGCCGAGCCTGGCATCCGGCCGCCATATTTTAAATTCCGGCTCCTGGAACTCGTACACCGGGCCCCCTACGGCGGATGAGGGTGTCGCTGCGGTTGCCGGTGGGGAGGTTCGATGGACCGGGGGCGCGACGGCCGGCAGGGGGTCTGTCCCGGTTATCCGCGCCGGGGCTCGCGGTGCCGGAGGCTCTTTTTCCGGGGGGCGTGTCGTGTCCAACGTGCGGATAAGCGGCGTTGCATTATCCATTTTTTGGAGGGCGCGCACCCGGGCTTTTGCCGCGGCCCATTTGTTGGCCCTTTCCGCCGGACGCCTTGGCGACGAAGGGTATGGTAAATACTCAACATCTCCAGGCTGTTTAATGACCTCCGGAGGGGAAGGGGGGAGAGAATTCAGCCTTTCTTCCAATTCGTGGATACGTTCCATCAAATGGTCGGCCTCCTCATGGGTCATGGCCGCATCGGTTGAAGCCGTGACTCCTTGGGAGGGCGCGGGTAAGGAGGGCGGCGGCACCGGTGCCGTTATGGCTCTGCGGTCATGCAGAACCTTCATGACGAGGGGCCGTTCGATCACACGGGCTTCATCGGCAAACCCGTATACCAGGAGATTTTCGCACAGAATATTGATGGTCCGGGGGATGCCGCCGGAGGCCCGGTGGATCAAATTCAAGGCATCGGCGGTAAACAGTTTGGTCTTCCGGCCGGCCACTTGTAAGCGGAAATTGATGTATTCCTTGGTCTCGGCGAGGCTCAACGGCCCCAGGTGGTAGTGCCATGAAATCCGCTGAGTGAGCGCGGCAAGGGATGGGGTTGCCAGAGTCTTTTTTATTTCCGGCTGACCGACGAGGACGATTTGAATCAGGCTTTGGGTATCGCTTTGGATGTTGGACATCATCCTGACTTCTTCCAGGGCATCCAAAGGGAGGTTCTGCACCTCGTCGATGATCAGGATGACGCGCTGATTCTGATTGAACTTGGTGACGAGATACTGGTAGAGGGCGTCCAGCGCGAACGCTTTGCTGTGAAATTGACCGGGAATCTCGAATTCGTTCAGCACCAGGTGGATGAGTTGATCGGCGTCCAGGTTGGTGCTGAATATGACGGCCACTTCGAGATTCGACCCGATACGGGAGAGCAATTTCTTGATCAGCAATGTTTTACCCGTACCGATATCACCGGTGAGTAAAACAAACCCATCGCCCTCGGAAATCCCGTATTCGAGATAGGTCAGCGCATTGAGATGCTTGGAACTGAGGTACAAATATTTGGGATTGGGCGCGACTTGAAACGGCTTCTCTCGCAAACCATAATATTTCTCGTACAACATATGCTTGTCACTCTGTTTGGGGCAGACTGTTAATCGGTCTGCCTGGCGTTGCTTCTCAAGAGCGGCCTGACCATTCGTTCACGGCGCACGATCTGCCGAAAACCCTAGTCCATTATCAAAGTAAGCTTGCTTAACTGAGCCCTCGGGGAGTTTTCGTTATCCGCTAGCGGAGGGAATAATCAGCGACTTCAGCGCGCAAGCTCATGCATCAGGCAGTGCCCGCTTTCGCTGCTGATCACTCCCTCCGCTTTGGTTCGGCATTTGCGGAAAAAACTCCCCGACCCCTGGCTTACCTATGTCGTGCGCGACGACATCTTTGAATAAAATTTTGACGGCACAGAGACATCCGTATCATTCCTGACGGGCATCGTTAACATAAACGGCTCGGGTCAGGAAAGTCAACAATCCATCCGATATCCGGCTCACGGAGGTCGAAAGCGAGCAGGGTTGCAGGGAAGGCGTGAGCGCCGCATGGACAACGTCAACACCATTTTAGATCACAGCCGCAGTCGGCCCGCTACAGCCGGTATCCGAATCATCTTAGCTTCTTGATGACCCGATAAACCGTGTGTTGGCGGGCACGGCATCGACGCAGTTGACTACAACCTGTTATTTCCTGAAATCCCCCTGTCCCCCTTTGTCAAAGGGAAACGGAAGGCATCGTGCTGTTTCGCTAGAAACCTCAAGGGGAAAAAGACTATTGGCGGGAATGTTTTTATGACCTTAATGCGGTTAAAGAGATAATATGTTGTCGATCGAAACTTACGATCTGAATATTTTTTCACCAACAAAGCATTCTTTGGTCAGGAAAAAGCCAGGCCTGATAAGCCCTTAACGGCCTGGCTGATTTCAGATCATACTCCTCATCTCTTCTCCGAAACCAATATCCGTCCCGGTAGTGGTGCAGAGAAGTTGATCTACAAGTCATTCATCATCATGGAAAGGAGTGTTAACCCGTCTTCCGCCGCCTCCTGAGGGCGACAAGCCCCAGCACACCGGAACCGAGCAGCAGTATGGCCGGCGGGAGCGGGACGGCCGAAACATTGGCCCCGGCGATGGAAAATTCGCTGTCCTGAAGGTTGATCAGGGTTCCAAAGGCCGAGAACCAGATTCTATCGAGTTCGGTGTCGACATCCACGATGTAAAAGCCGTTGTTGCTGAAGGCGTTGGCACTGAACAGATTCCAGTTTTGACCGCCGTCGAGGCTGTAGCCGCCCCTCTCACGATAGTAACCGTCCCAACCCAGTTCGATGAAGAAATCCGTCAGGTAGAAGCTGTTCGCCATGACGGTGTCCGAAAACTCGATCAGAATCATTTCGGGGAACTCGACTTCATCGGTTTCGTACCCGCCGCCGTTGTAGACCCCGTAACCGTCGTTGCCGCCGCCCGGGTCCGGGTTCGCCGAGGTATACCAGGACAGAAACGGATCGGTCCCGGCTTCCCCCAAAGCGGTGAAGGTGATGTCGATCCCCGGCAGGACGTTGTTCACCGTGTGTGTCGGCGAACTGGGGCCGGGGTTATATTGCGGTTCCGTGAAATTGAGAAAGGCGGCCTGGGCGCTCACCGCCGCAAGGCATATCCCTGCCGCAATTGCTATTATCCATTTGAGCTTCTTCATTACGCCATCCTTACTGTAGAAATTGAGCTCTACTGCTGAAAGAGAAACCTATTGTCGTCGTTTCGGAATGACTCGAGACAACTTCCCTTCACCCTTTCAGCTCTTCACCCGGCGGCGCACGCCCACCAGCCCCACCAGCCCGGCACCGAGAAGCAGAACGGTCGGGGGGATGGGGACGGCAGCGTTGGATATTGTGTATGTATCAGTGGAATCATTGTAACTCCAATAAGTTGTAAATGCCTGATTATTATCACCGAAAAGCATGAAGTTTGATAAAGAATCAACAGTTATGTCAAAACTTCCTATTACCCCTGAAGGCCCCAGATGGGTTCCCTAAAATTGTAAAAAAAGCGATGTTATTCGTAGGTACGATTTCTAAAACTGCAGAGGATTCGGAACGGCCGCCAGAAAATACGCTGCTCCATAAGATAGGAACTGCACCACCTGAACCTGTATCTAACAAGGTGAACGTCCAAGGGTCAGAGTAGCCTACATCAAAAGAAAAAGTGTAAGCGTCAGGACCGCCCAAATCAGAGAATGCTACAGTTGTATTCGCATTTACTTGTTGTACTGATGCAATTAAACAGCAGAACAGTATTAAAATTGTTGTTTTCTTAAACATGTCAAATTCCTCCTCAAATAAAATTTTTTGACGTTAAAGGAACCACCTATGACAGCACTAAAATTTCTGAGCAATACATCGATAATCACCAGCATTAACTACACCGTCGTTATTGCAATCAACGTATATCGGTGGATTAGAAACAGAAAAATTTTGTGCTACCGCTCTATAATCTCCAGCATTAAGAAAACCATCCGCATTCGCATCCCCCCGCTCGGCGGCAATCGCGGTGAAACCCGGAAGAGGACTATCCAGGTTAGCACCTGCCGTGTTGACGAAATTGACATAGGGATCAAAGGCTCGTCCCAGCGTCGCGGAGATGCCGAAAAAAGTTGCCTGGTCCGGACCAGCAGTATTTGCCGGCGGCGTATCATTGCGTGTAAAGGTGATGTCACCGATCTTGGCCCTGCCGGTGATGCCTAAACTCGTGTTATCGGTGTCCAGCATGCCGACGATGAAAAGGACCGTTCCCGCTCCCACCTCCGGATCCATGTAAGGATAACCTTCGGTCGGGGCGCCTGTCCCTGTGAATTTCCAGGCCGAAGCTTTGGCCGCTGATGCGTTGGAGAGTTTGGTGGAATCGAAGTTCACCAGACACTCCTCCGCTGCGAAGCGTTTCGGTGGTGTTTACCCATACCTCGCAAACCAGGTCGGTGCTGGTGGGGTTGTTATAGGCGCATTCAACTGAAACTGCGGTCTCCGCCATCGCCGCGGCCGGCAGAGTCAGGGCAATGAATAACGCAGCCAGTACCATCGTTAACGGTTTTCTCGATTTCATCATCTTCATCCTCCTTACCGAAGGTTGCTGAGCTTGGCAGCGAGTATAACTGCACAAGACATGCCAGCACGCTGTTGTTTTGTCAATATAATATCTCTTGTTATCGTTTGATTTATTCATCAATTTCATCTTTGTTCTCGAAAACGTTCTTGGGATTAGGAAAAAAGTTCAATATTTCTGTGGAAATTTTGTTATATGCTCCGGGCATTTTTTTCATCATCGGCATTCGATGTCCTCTAAACAACTCATCAAAACGCCCGAGGACCTGCCACCATCCGGACGCTGCTCAGGGGCACGTCGTACGGCCGAACTCCTCGGCGAATGAAGCCAGATTCGACGATGTGAGGCTTCCGATAGCCGCATGGAGATCCAGCCCGTCGACATCGGAATCACTACCCTCGAGATTCCAAGCGCAGGCTATACCGGACAACTGGACGAACGCCCCGCCTTCGTCATTATCGACGGCTTCCAAGGTTATGGGGTACGTTCCGGCACCAACCATAAGGTTTTCAATCGTACCCAGAAAGGGCCCATCTGAGTTGGTGCTTGTCCATGCTACGGGATTGCCGTTGAATCTAAGAGTAAATTCGACTCTATTGGCAGGGTCGATATCCGGGTGCTGCCATACCGTAATGGTGGCAATCTTTGAATCGTCCTTTGAGCCCGTTATGCTCCAATCGTTCCCCAAGTTCGTATTGTCTACGCTCCAGCCATTATTCCAGTTTCCAGGCACGATACTCGAGCCCGATATTGCGAATACATGGTCAATGGCACCTCCGGCTCCCCATGTAAAATGATAGCTGCCGCCAGCTTGCGTATCCACAACTGCCGAAGCGTGGGCACCACCCGCAAATGCCAACAGCAATATTCCAAAGGTCAATATCGATGCAAGTTTCTTTTCCACTGTCGCTCCCCCTTTGTTTTTGTAGGTCATCAATCACGGCGGTAAGTCATAAACAGCTTCATGTCATATTGTTGTTACGTTTTATTGTTAAGTTGTCCACCAAGCCTTTGCCTTATGATCGTTAGAGGATAGAACCTTTTCTGTCCATATGTGCTTCAACCCCAAGGTCGGAGAAGGCATCACTTGAATTTACAGTATAGATCCAGGGTATGCTTTACCACAACTTTAACCGATACGCGATGAATGATTATCCTCGCAGGAAAGCGGTACCGGCAATCAAACAGTCAACAAAATTCAGATCGACATCCTGACATGGGCAATAACGCCTATCTCTCCGGTGTTCACAAGCAAGATCCATACCGTTCCACAAACAGTTAAATATGCACATAATTACAAGTAGTTCAGAAGACTTGCAACCCGCATGACAAGTGGCAATCAGAATTACTACTCAGTATTTTGGTTCCCAATGTGAAAAAAAATACCCAGCGACGATGGAGAGAGTGACAGCCTCACATTTTGAATATCGACCGTTTTGCCTTTGCCTGTGTGACGCAATGTCGGATTGACTATGCCGGAATTGCCAAGACATCTTTCCAGATTTCTAGGTAGGTCTTTAAGTGATGAACATTGTGCCGCAACGATATGTATCATGAGGTCGACCTATTCCTCCCCATTTTGCTATATATTGCTCGCACCTTGCAGATCATCCCATGTTTAGAAATTAACGGAAGTATTACTTTGGATATGAAATGCAGCATATCATTTAATCCGTCTGGAAGTTTCCTGTTGTCTCTCAGGTAGAGACGCTGGCCCGTGACTTCAGCATGAAAAAATTTAATCTGTATCTCCCTATGCTTTGCACGTCTGATGCGTCCGGCCTCATGCACGGTGGATTTAGACGGTCACTGCGGTAAAGCATTTGAGCGAATTCTACCTTATACTTTATTTGATTTTAATTGGGATTGCACTTTATTGTTGACAAGTGGCATTTAAGTGATATGGGGAAATGATAATACTTAAATTTGAAATTGCTCGCAGACAGTCTCTTTAAGGGGAGGAGAGGACATGCTGTCTGTCAAGGCTCGTAGAGGCCAAATTGCCCAATGGGGGTGGTTTGGCCTTTTTTATTGGTAGAGGCGCAGTATCGGTGGGCGTCGTCTGTACTTTATACACTGATTATGTGATTTGGCGCCAATTTTGCGCTTTTTAGCGACAACGGTTTCTTTGGTCAAAGGGTGATTCCAAAGACATCTTGGGGATAAATTATTACTTTGGGGTCCCTTCTTAAAAGAATCTAGTTTGAAAGGAGGTAACCAGAATGGCCTGGCTTAAGACACGGTTTATTTGCGCTGCAAGATTTGGAATTCTCGCGCTCGGCGTGTTGACTGCCATAACGGCTCCAAACGCTGCCGAGGAAACCATTGTCTATGGCGGAAACATACTTGGTCGCCGCGACATGATCGAAGTCGACCTGACGACCAATTCTTCGCGGAGGGTTGACGCCACCCTGTTCGACACCCAGGCCATGGCCCAGGACCCTGCCACCGGTTTGGTCTACTATTTCGAGGCGTCGACGTACTTCAGCTCAGGCAATGAGCTGGCGTACTGGGACCCGGAGACTTACACCAACACGCGCGTGAGAACCTACAACCCAGCCCCCTGGACGGCTGCCAAGCGTGCCGCTTTCAACCCCAATGGCGATCTCTACATGATGGACAGTGGGGGAGAGCTTTTCATCGTCGACAAGGCCACGGGTGACTTGGCGTATAGAGGACAGGTTGAGGGCATACCAACCGCGCTTTCTGCATCAGGGGATATGGCCTTTTCACCTGACGGCGTGCTTTATGTTGTCGTCAGCGACAATCTATACCGCGTCGACCTGACCAGCAGCGAAACATTCGAAGCCATTTTGCTCGATTCCAACATGAGAAGTAGCAGCTATGTCTGGACGGGGCTGGCCTATTGCAACGGGTCACTTTATGCGACCGATCTCAATCCATACGGTTTTAGTCCTGATTCATCAGTGTTCCGTATCGATCTCGACGGCGATGACGTCACCGGTGTTACGGAATTGTTCAGCCACAACGACATGATCAACGACCTGACGTCGTGTCCCGCCACTGGCAGCGGCAATTTGCCTCCGGAACTCGTTTTAGATCCTATGGGGGACCAGGTCATCGATATCGGTGAAAGCCTGGAAATTACGGTAATGGCAACGGATCCAGATGGTGATGACCTTGAATATGAAGCTGCTGAGTTGCCGGACGGGCGCAACCTTTATCGACCAGATATTCTATTGGGCACCCAGCGGGGGCCAGGAGGGCCTTTACGAGGTGACCTTCACGGTAACCGACAGCGGAAGCCCCCCAAAAAAGGACTCGGAAACCATTACCATCATGGTGGGAAATTTGCCTCCGGAATTGAACCCGATTGGAAACAGGAGCGTCGACGTCGGCGACCTGCTGGAGTTTACGATGACGGCCACGGACCCGAATGTCGAGGACATCGATAATTTAGTTTTCACAATGGATCTGCCTCCTCCAGCCGTCCTGAATCAAGCAACCGGGGAATTCAGCTGGACCCCGGGTGAGGCCGGAGATTACACTGTCACGTTCTTCGTGACGGATCCTGGTGGGGAGTGGGATTCGGAGACCATCGTCATTTCGGTGGATCAACCTAAAAGCCGGTGTGGCGCTGCACCGATGAATAGAGACGGTGGGCATACTCGTTTGTCGGCAGTGCACACCGCCGGGCAGGCGCTGCTGCCTCTTCTGCCGTCACTGATCGCTTTGGGTGTGTGGGGTATTTACCGAACCGCCGGAAGACGCCGGAAAAGGTAACGCTCACACAAGGTATCGATGCACACATCTTGACTTGGGCCGATGGGAAGGAGAAGGTTGCCCCTGCTTCTCATCGGCCCGGTCGGCCTTTTCTTCTGATCAAACCGCCGTGCCCGCCAACTGAAAAAAGGCCGTTACTTACTTTTATAACTTTCTCTTACCGTTCTGACGACGTTTTATATTTTGACGCGCTCCGTCCAAAAAACTTCGGCAAAATATGGTGAAGGTGTCGTTCTTGTTTTTTACTTTTCTCTGTTCATTCATTTAACCACCTCTGCGTTCCTTTCCGCTTACACCTTAGCCGGTGCAGCATGTTTGGTTTTAATCTCGGCAGGGGTGTGTGCCAAACGCTCCTTTGAAACTTGGGGTTTTGCCCGCCCCCTTTGGACCCTATTGTCGGCCCTGGCCGCCGGGTTCTGGCTTTTCAGCCTTTTCAGATTCATGGGACTCGTTGAATGGCCTTTAAGCCGCGCGACCGCCCTGGCCGGTTACACCCGGTTGCTTTATTTTCACTTTGTGCTGGCGGCGAGCGTATTGACGCCGCTTGTCATAACCAGCAGCATCACCTCCGGAAAACACACCTTGTCTTGGGGCAGATGGACGGGACGCCCTGTCTCGATACCGTTCGGAGCGGTTCTGTGGATTGGCTTTTTTGGGATTTGGATTTGGGCATTTGTCGAGGTCGTAACGATCAAGCCTGGTGCTTCCGGTCCGATCATCGGGCTGGTGGCTGTCGCTTTGTTGAAATCTTCCTTGACCGGCGCAACAGAGGAGATATGTTTTCGAGGGTTGATCCAACCCGCGGCTATCGAGCGATTTGGCGTTCCAACAGGCATTGTGCTGCAAAGTTGCCTGTATACCGCTTTTCACATGCACATCGAAGCGGCCTTTTTCTCCCCGGCGACTTTCCTCGCCGGCGTCATGGTATTGGGTGTCGTATTCGGCGTGGCAACCCGCATTAGCGGGGGCATCGGTTGGTCCTTTGCCGTCCACACGGCCGTTAACCTGGTGATCGAATGGCGCAATCTATCTTAGACATTACAACCGGTTACTGGTTTTGGGGGATGCTCGGTTTCCTCCTTGGCGGTGCTTTATGCGTCCGCAACATGGTGAAAAACGGTTGCTCCTTTCCCCTGGCCGTGATCGCCGTTACCGCCGGTCTGTATGGCGGTCTCCTTGGAGCGAGAGCGCTTTACGTTCTCATATTTTCTCCCCATTTGTTCCTGGAGGATCCGATCTATGCGATAGCCTTCTGGCAGGGAACGGGCTCGTGGATGGGTGGGTTCTTTCTCGGTGCCATAGGGGTTATGATCGTTCTCAAGGTGGTCAACAAACCCTTTTGGTCCAACATCGGCAGCATGGCGCCGGGACTGGCATTGGGTCATGCCGTCGGCAGGGTCGGATGCTTGTTCGCCGGTTGCTGTTATGGGGCGCCCACTTCTGTGCCGTGGTCCATCTATTCTTCGAAACTCAATGAGATGGTTCATCCGACCCAGCTCTACAGCATGATCGGTGAACTCATATCCTTTGCGATCCTTCAGCGGTTGTGGCGAAAACCGGAACGGCGGGCCTATCTGCCTGCGGTTTATGGTATGCTGCTGGCTGTTCATCGGTTTATCAGTGAGTCCTTCCGAAGCGTGGAGGCGGGGCCGGTAATCATCCCGGGACTGCACGTTTACCAGGCTGTCTGTGTGTTTTTTTTCGCTTTCTCGCTGATACTATTTTTGGTCCTCAAATGGAAAAAATCGGCCCTGATCCCTGCTGTGGGCATTGCACTTTTCACTGTGACCCTGACGGTGTCTCTCAAACCGGCGAGCCCGCCTGTATCGGACGCCGACAAAGACAGGACCGGGGTGTACCTGGTTATCACGCGTGATGTATTCAGCGAAACACTGGACCGGTGGGTGGCCGAACGAAGGAAAAATGGCTTTGAGGTGTTGATCCGATCCTGGAGGCATGCGCCGTCGGCGATGGAGATCAGAGCTTGGATAAGACAACAGGCCGATAGGGCGGGCGTACGCTGCCGGTATATCCTGGTTGTCGGTGATTGCGGCGCTGATGAAGAAATATGGAATGAATGGCATATGCCATCGGTTCAACATGAATTTCAATTCAATCAACAGACACGCAGATTTCCGGCGGACGCTTTGTATGGGGACCTGGACCAAAGTGGAGATCCGGATATTCCGGTCGGACGATTGGCTGTTCGAAGTCCCTCACAACTCAAGTCCCAAATCCACAAGATATTGACCTACCAAAAGCAGCAACCGGCGTCGGGCTTGCCCCGCGCGGTTATCTGGGCCGGGGCCAAAGGATACGCTTCGGAGACTCACCGCATCGTCAATTCACTGGCGGGTGGTTTCCCCAAATGGCTGACCCCTGTGATCATTGGCGGAGACGTCCAAGTTGACCACAGCGAAATTTTCGCCGGCCAGCCCAAAGCCTTTATCGAGCAGATCAGTCGATCGCCATTTATCTCTGTGGTGGCCTCTCACGGCTCCTATAGGAGCGTTAGTTTGACCCCACACGGCGAAAGCGATGTCTTTCTCGCGGTTGAGGATGTGGCCCAATTGACATCGCCGCGTCCCTCCGGCGCGATGTTTCTCCTGGGTTGTGATGCCGGAAAGTTCAACACACCTTCGGCGTGGGGGGTGTCACTTTCAGAAGCGTTCGCCGCCCATCCGGGCGGCCCGGTGGGCGTTGTTGCGGCAACGGGGGAAACGGGACCGCTGACAAATTACTTCTTTGCCATGGCGATGATCGATCAAATAACGATGCGGCACAGAACCATCGGTGATTTCGTCCTCGGCGTTCAACGCCGCCTCTATCGACAAGGAGAGAGATCGATGGCCGACATCTCTCTGAGTGACCGGTTTGCAAGAAAACTCATGGGAGCCGTACCCGATGACGAAAGACACCTGCTGTTTACACCGGGGCTCCTTCGGTACGAAGTTCTGACTTACAACCTGCTGGGTGACCCCGCCTGCGAGTTGAAATGACCTTAGGCATCAGTAGACACAGTCAGTTCTACCGTAGCTGTCGGAAAAGATGGGCAGATTCGGCCCGGGATCGGAAGACAAAGCGGCTTGTTCAGACAGGTCGCCGCCGTCCACATCTCCGTCAAAGTCGAGATCAACGCAGTTTCCCGGCTGGCAGTCCGCACACGGCCAAACCCATATTTCGGTTCCCTCATAGAACGGGCACTCGTTGGGGCAGGCGGCCGTCCCGATGAACAACTGATCCTCCACCACGGCGAAGCTCCGGAACCCGAAGTTTTGCTGGTGATTGAACCCGAAGTCGAAACATTTGCCCAGGGCAGGATAATCCGGTGGGGGATACAGTCGATTGCCGCCGACCATCCTCTCCCAGGTAACCCCATTGTCGGGACTTCTGTAAAGTGCGGCCGCCCGTGCGATAATCCTCTTGTGTCAAGGGGTAGTAATTGAAAGGTCCCCATCCAGAGATAGTCACCGCTGCCGTCACCGACGTCGCCGAAACTCTCGAACCGCCAGGCATACCAGGCGAACCATTCCCCCAGGCCGTTTGCGGCGACCTTGGTCCAAGCGCTATCGCCGGGTTCTATGCGATAGACATTGAAGCCTCCGACCCTGGATACGCCGAGGAACAAATAGTCTTTTATGATTCCGTCGGCAGGGTCCCTGTATTGGTGCACGTACAGATGCAGCGGGGTATCCTCATCGGGGTCGCCGAATCCGGAAGACGCCAGCGACCCGTCCGGCCCGACCAGGCAACTATAATTGCTGCCGTCCGTCGTGGTCCAGATTTGCAGCCCGCCGGTACCTTCGGTACGATTCCTGGTGGAGACATACAATTTACCTTCACGCACGGCCATGGTGCGCACGGAGTCGTTACCCGCATCGCCGAAGCCATCGGATACGACCAGTTCGAAAGTATCCCCGTCCGTGCGCCAAATCTGTCCCGGTTTACCGGATGCGTCATAGGCTTTCAGGCCGATATATAGTTGGCCACCAAATACCTCCATGCCCCGGACGGATTGATAATCGGGGTCGCCGAAGCCGCCGGTTATCGTCTGACCTGGTCCGACCACCATCTCGAATGATGTGCCGTTGTTCGTGCTACGCCAGAGTTGACATCCCCAACGATCCTGACGCGTTCCCGCATAGATTTCACCATTGAACACCACGATGTTACGGAAACCCATATTGCCGAGTGGACGGGCCGCGGTGTCCAGCAATTTCTCCCAG
This sequence comes from uncultured delta proteobacterium, assembly GCA_963792945.1. Lineage (GTDB taxonomy): Bacteria > Desulfobacterota > Desulfobacteria > Desulfobacterales > SG8-13 > JARFQH01. Next base: position 179,818 of record CAWBYM010000020.1, read on the forward strand.
GGGAGGCCCAAGGTGATATTCTTCCTCCAAATCTGGCCGCCGGCCTGGTTGTTCGTGCCGACGTATAGAAAAGATCCCGCGGCTGTAGTGTACTTTGCCATACACCAGGCATACGTGTTCGTGTTCGGATATTCCCAGCCGGTTTCCTCACCGGGTGCGTTGATCTGGCGGGGCCTGCATTGCGCATGGAGCATGGCCGCTACGCCAAGGAAGAAGACGATGACCATCGCTATGACGAGTCCTTTCTCCGTGACGGCACGAATGCTTTTTCTTTTCCTTTCTAAGATTGGTTTGCTTTTTGGATAGATCATGGTGTTCTCCTTTTTTGAGATAACCTCCATATGTAGTGCTATGATCTCTTCCTCAAGACGGTGATTATTTGACAGTTTGACCAAGAGCGCTAAGAATCAGATAAGAGGCGGATGTGGTCATGAACAATGGTAGATATTGAAGTCATCGAAATTCTGCTCTGCGAATTTTTAAGGTGGCGACCAGTATCAATTTCTCTACCCGAAGAAGATAACGATGTTTACTATAAACATATAAAGCAATACATATCCTTTGAAAATTTTATTGAAAATTCGTATAATTACACCGTTTGTGCTATTGACAAATGGTATTTTGGTGATATGTAACAAACCATAGCACACAAAATGGAACCTATTTGCAGCCTGGTCTTAACAAGGGAAGTTAATGTTATGCCCTTTACGGCATTCACTGCAGAGGCCAAATTAGCCCAAAGCGGGTGGTTTGGCCTTTTTTATTTAGAGAAAAGCGGCATCTTTTTGTCACGTGGCCGCATTCCGAAGACATCGTCGGGATGAATTATTACTTTTGGGCCATTTCAAGGAACCCTGGTATGAAAGGAGATAATCAAAATGGCCTGGCTGAAGACACGGTTTAATTACGTTGCGAGATTTGGAACTCTTGCGCTCGCCTTGTTGAACCTCATAACGACTTCAAACGCGGCGGACGACACCATCGTCTATGGAAGTAACATTTGGAGTGGTGCCGATGTAATCGAAATCAACCTGACGACAAATTCGTCACGCAGGGTTGGCACAACCCTGTTTGACACCCAGGCCATTGGTCAGGATCCCAGTACGGGGTACGTCTACTATTTCGAGAATACGACGTATTGGAGCCAAGGTAATATTTTGGCATACTGGGACCCGGCGAACTCGGAAAATTCGCGTGTCAGAACTTATGAATCGCCGCCATGGTATGCTGCCAAGCGTGCCGCTTTTGACCAAAATGGCGTTTTCTATATGATGGATAGTGGTGGTGAGCTTTTTATCGTCGACACGGCCACGGGTGACCTGGAGTATAAAGGACAGGTTGAGGGTATACCAACCGCGAGTACCTCATCAGGGGATATGGCTTTTTCTCCTGATGGCACGCTTTATCTCGTCATCAACGAGAATTTATACCGCGTAGACCTGGGTATCGAACCGCTAGAAGCCCTTCTGCTCAAATCCAACATGTTATCCGGCACTGTCTGGTCTGGACTGGCCTATTGCAATGGATCGCTTTACGCTTCTGACGTCTCATTCTTTTTTGGTTCTTCTTCAGCCATCTTCCGTATTGACCTTGACGGCGATACCGTCACCGGGGTCACGAAGTTGTTCAGCCACAATGACATGATAAACGACCTGACGTCGTGCTCCGCCAATCCGGGTGATGTCAATTTGCCACCAGTTTTAGATCCCATTGGCGGCCAGAGCACAGAAGTAGACGAAAACCTGCAGTTCCTTGTGACGGCGACGGACCCGAATCTCGAAGATATGTTGACATTCACGACGAGTGCACTGCCGGACGGTGCGAGCTTTGATCCCGATACGCATCTCTTCGATTGGACCCCGAGTGCGGTTCAGGGGGGCCTTCACGAGATTACGTTCACGGTGACCGATGATGGTGACCCCAATTTGAATGACTGGGAGACCATTACCATTACCGTGGGTAATCTACCGCCGGAATTGAGCCCGATCGGAGGTAAAGCCATAGGCGCAGACGAGTTACTGGAGTTCACGGTGACGGCGACGGATCCGAATCCCGAAGATATATTGACATTCACGACGAGTGCACTGCCCGACGGTGCGAGCTTTGATCCCGACACCCATCTTTTCGCTTGGACCCCGATTGCGGCTCAGGGGGGCCTTCACGAGATTACGTTCACGGTGACCGATGATGGTGATCCCAATTTGAATGACTGGGAGACTATCTCCATCACGGTGCCTTGCGCCAGCGACTATGAACACGATGGGGATGTGGATGGCCTCGATGCTTATCGGCTGGCTATCGGCGACTTGGATGTCACTGAAGAAGATTTTGCGAAATGCTTTGGCAAAACCGACTGCCCGACTGCTGTACCCTGAAAAAATAATGTAAAGTTATGTCAATCAATCTGTAACGCTTGCCGTAGAAAATCTGAAAAAGTGGGTTTCGGTTCGAACCGAATGCGTCAACTATCACAGGGATTCCCCCGATTGAAGTGGGATAGAAAAATAATAAGCGGTCTCAATGAAACAACCGCCACCGCCTGTTGAAACCGTTGGCGGAGGGGCAGCGCCTGTTGGAGGCGCCGACGTCGGTGCAGGATCATCTTCAGTAAGCAAAGCATTTCTCATTGCTGCCAATGCAACCGGATCGGTTGCCGTGTCGATATGGTTAAGGCATATCCCGACAGGTTCGCTGAGATCTTCCATGTAAGCGCCGTCACCGACATATGTGGCAGCATAGTTAACGGCCCTGTCGCAATTGCTCCAGTAAATTCTGTAGCGCACACTGCCCGGTGTTTCGTCTTCCGGAACAGGGGGGAACGGGTTATTGAACGGACACGCCACGTCCGGTCTGTTGGCGCCACTCATAGTCACGGCATACCGGACTTTTTGCGGGTCGATATATCCATGCCACAATCCGGTCATAACGTTCATGCCCCCGCGGCTGTGCCCTATTAAATCCACTCGATCAAATCCCGGGTACTCGGATAGAACGTCATCGATCCATCCGGCCAGAATCAGGGGATGGGTGGTGTCGCACAGATCGCTGTTGCAAAAGGTCGCGCCGCCGTATTCAATGCAGTAGTCTTCTATGCTGCGGGCGATAAGAAGTTCCGCTTCCCACCCCTCTCCTTCAAAATAATCGATTGCACATCCGCTGCATGCCCAGGCATTGGCACTGGCAAACAAGCCATGAACAAAAATTACCGGGTATTTGTTTGTTGCCTTGAAAATCGGCACTCTGAGGATGTTTGAATTTTCCCTCATAAAATTGACGGTAACCGTGCAATCGCTGTAAGTGCCTTCAGCGAGCGTCCATGTCACCGTATTACTGCCGATGGAGGCGTCGGTTAAATCACCATCCCCGCAACTGCCGCCGTATAGGATGGTTCCTTCCTGGTCTGACCTAAATCGATAGGTTGCCGTCAAATCCGTCAGGTTTGGTACTGGAGCTTCTTCCGTTATGGTCGTGGCTGAGGCTGCAGCGGCTACACAAAAAGCCATTAGTGCAGCCATTACCGCTTTTACATACGATACGGGTGTAAAAAGCATACACTTACCTTGTCTATACCTGAAGGTAAATCCATGCAAAGCGAATGATGTGATTTCAGAATGCTGGACCGGCCAAGTACGATTTCGTAATTAGACTGTATGAGTTATCACACATTTGGCAGTTAGATACCGGCCATGGTTAATGTTAATCATGATTAATATCAATATGTTAATATATTTGGCACCTATTTTGCTCTCTATGGAACCCGAAGATACGTATCGGTCGTGCTGTTTTTTCCAGATTGATGCATAGCGGATATTATCCGGTTGGCGAAGAGGAAAAGGCCAAGACGCTGATGCGGACAACGGCCTTTGGATACCAAAACCGGAATAAGACACGAGGAAAGGAGAATCTATATGCAACGCACGAAGCCTTTTCTATTTTTGGTTTTAACGATTATCATCCTTCTCCTTCTTGCCCCAGTTATAGTCACGGCCACGGAGTACGGGCAGAACGGACCCTATAACGTGGCGAGCGAAACATTTGAAAACCCCATGTGGCCGCTGTCTGACGGCGGGACACCGGTCACCGTCCTTCTTCCGTCAGGGCACCAGGGACCCGTGCCGGTCTTGTTCTTTTCCCACGGATTGGGCGGCACCGCCTGGTCCGGCTACCGCTCGATGCTTCAGAATGTGGTTTCCTGGGGGGTTGCGGTCGTCTTTTCACCGTACCCCACTTCCCTGGATTGGTCCAGTCAGTACGAAATTTTGTGGTACGGCTTTCAGGAAGCGGCCGACCTTTACACCGCCGAGTTCGATTTGAGCCGGGTGGGGTTCGCCGGGCACTCATGGGGCGGCGGCGCCACTCCCGAGATGGCGGCAAGGGGCGTCGAGGACGGTTGGGGCGAACAGGGGCTGTTCATGTTTATCATGGCCCCCGCACCGGCCTATGGGGTCAGCGACGCAGATCTCCGAGATAAGCTTGCGCATGCCAGAATGATCATGCAGGTGTACGAGAACGACACCATCTGCCCCCACAGCTGGGCCGAGTCCACTTACAATAAGGTTGGCACCTCCGAGAAAGCATATTACTACGTGTACGGTGGCGACCACTTTACGCCCACCGAGATGGGTGCTTTCAGCAGCCTCGGCCGCCGGGCGGTCTGGGAACCGCTGGACGCCCTGATGGACTACACCTTTGAGTTGGAAAGGCCCTACGAAGGGATGCTTTACGCGCTGTACGGTGAGGGCGACCATTATCAAACCGACGTCAGTGGGATTTCCGGTACGCCGCCTGCGGAGCTGCCTACCGACGATCCGGTAGTCGATCCGGCGCCGGCCCCGCCCGCCGATGAGCCATCTTATACTTCGTATACGTCGCGTTGGAGCTCATGGTTCGGCTCATGGTTCAATCGCTCCCGCTATAACGAGCCCACCGCTCCACCGGCCGAAGAGCCTGTAGTCGAAGAACCCGTGGTCGAAGAACCGGTGATTGAAGAGCCTATGGTGGAAACGCAGACCAGCGGGCGCAGCAGCTGGAGCCGATTTCTTGGCTGGTATACCTCTTTCTGGCGATAGCGGCCCGGCAGGCAGAAAGCCAGGGCGGTATTCATACCAGCCCATACCATTGATGAAAAAGGTTCTTTCCCCGGCAAAAACCTTGAAAAGGTCCAAGGGGGAAGAACCTTATCATGGTTAGAAAAGCTTGAAAGCGGTCGTCATAAGGCCAACAGGGCCATTATTTGTTGCCAACGGCGGCTCCGGTGCAATACTGCCGGGACGCAGACTTCTTCGGTGATCGACACTGCCGAGGCGGAAGCGGCGATCACTAGTTGAAGTAAGGAAGTAATCGGTTTCTTCATATATTGCCGTTTGACTCAAATTCGTTTTCGGAAGTCGATTACTGATATGATTTAATTGAACAGTCGCCCGCTCGCTGCGCTCGTTCGACCGATGCAGACAATATCCGGCCGACGTGGCCGGATATCATTGCCATTGCCCTTCGGGCAAATCTAAAACCAACGATTCTACGTCATCCATGTTCATTTAATCTAATTCGCGAAGCGATGGTCATTTGGGTCCGGCCAGGTCGGCCGGACTAAATGTCTGTCTTTGTCCGCGGCTAATTTACCAAATCTTTTATTGCGAATTACGCAATACTACCGTTGTTGTGACATCACACCCACTGTTGGCTTGAGCCTACTGGCAGGTCGGGTTGCCGAAGTCCCGGGCGAGGGCTTCGACCCGCGCCGGCGCAAGTCCCATTTGCCCCGCCGTATAGAGATCCAAACCATCGACATCGAAGTCATTGGTTCCCTCCGGCTCGACGTCCCAGGCGCAGAATGGCGGCGGATCGGCCTCCAAATCCAACTGCAGGAGCTGCCAGCCGGCACCGTCCCCGACGGCGCCCACATTCACGCCGGTGGCCATGCCGGCATAAAGACTGTTGCCACCCGGCATACTGATCAGATTGCGGAAACCGTAGGGGGAGTAATTGTAGATGTCGGGAGTGCCGGGGTGTTGAAATCTTTGAACGCGTTGGTGGTTTCGGGCACCGCGGCCAGCGGCACGTCACCGGCCGTGCCGGGGATGCGCCAAAGATCGGCACCGCTTGACATACCGCTCAGATTGCTCAGGGTGCAATAATCCATGGTTCCTGCAAACAGGTGATTGCCCACCTTCTGCATCACCCAGCCATAGTTGTTGCAGTCGTTGTTAAAGCCCGACGACCCCAGCAGCGGCGTGTAGCCGGTGGCGACCAGGGGAAAGGCATCGGACGGGTCCCACGACGAGTCCGGGTATATACCTTCCTGGTACTGCGGTAGGTACTCTTCGCCGTATAGCAGTTGGGTTTCCCGTGTAGCAGGGTTCAGGGCGTTTTTGATCCGCCAGATGGTGGTTGCCCTGGCGGTGGCGTTGTTGACGGCCAGAATTTCAAAAATGTTCCCGGCGGGACCGAAGCAGTATTGCGAGGGGAACGGGTTATTTAAAGGCGGCAATGCACAGTTTGCATGCGCAACCACCGCATTGCCGGGAATGTGCATGGTCATGAAATAGAGCCAGCCGTTGAGAAATTCGATGCCTCCCGCGACGTAGGTTTGCCGGGTCACAAAATCGGGTTCGTACTCTGCCGGCGACCATATCCTGATCCAGTTGCCGGAAGCAGAATCCGTTAACCCCCCGGGCGGTATGGGCGGGCTGAGCCACACACCGTTTGCCGACACGGCGATGCGGCTCTGGCCGTTGCCGTCGATATACTCGGTCAGCTCCCTGACAAGTCCACCATAGACCGGCTCTAGATTCCTGGTTTTGGATATTCGGCAAATTGCCGACCTCGACGAAATTGAAGGGCTCGGTCACACTTCCCGTCCACCGCAGGACCCGCCCGGAATAATTCCCGGAAGACCATATTCCGACACCGGTATAGAGCTGGCCCTTAATGACCTTCCACTTACGCAGCGTTCTATACTGGGGGAATGTTTGAGACCCGATGTAATCACCGGTGACCGTATCATAGGCGAACATGATGACCCCCTGGTTGAAAGATCCGCCAGCGAAAAGAACCACGCCGTTGTGCGACCCGGCCGAGCGAGGCCCCAAACAGAGGTAAAGGTTCGGATCGGTGGCATACGACGGCGTGCGGTTGGTCAGCGTCCCGCTGTTGAGATCGTACTGGTAGATCCTGGGCGGTCGCCAGTCCCCATAAGCGGCCGGAAGATTGGGATAATAAATACCTAAAGGTTCATTTGCCGGATCGAACACGGGACTTTCGCCGAATTCACATATGCTGGAACCGGTTGCATCAACGTTTACTTCGCTTGTAGAGTGCGCCCTGCGTGATGCAGAGGACGTTGGGCCCCGTACCAAACCAAAGACTGTGCTCGTACTGGGTCAGTGACCAGACGTAGGTCTGAGGGGTGTACGGAATCGCATACTCAGGGTGCAGAGGGTCTCCCGTATCCGGGCAGGTGAAGGGATCGCGATTCTCGGGGCCGACACGCTCCCCGAGGCCATTATAACATTCATCCGGTTCGGCACTGGCCAAATTTTCGACGTGAGCGACCCATGCCATGATATTTCCATTGAAAAGAAATATCGCCATCCATAGACAAGTACTAAAGAGCACTTTATTCATAAGTGACTTTCCTTCGGTCCGAGTATGAAAGGTTTCGCTTGCGCAATAGGCAGGTTTGGTTGTTGACCACTCATCGAAAATGTTGGATAAGCCGATTAGCCGGAACACCGGTTGTAACCGTTTTCTTGCCGGGTATCGGTATTTCTGTTGGTAAAATCTTTTGAGGCAGCGGACAAAAGGGACTCAGTCTTGGGGTGTCATCCATTAGAAAAGGTTCTTCCCCGTTAGAACATTAGGAGAAGAACCTTTTCATGTTCGATACCACATAGACGATTCCACAACCCGGGGGAAGCAGATTCATTTCTGATCATCATGGTGATGGAATGCCGAATACCTCCTGGGTTGTGCGTCAATGGCTGGTATGCCGCGAACGCACTGCAGGAGGTTTTCAGCCTGCCGCTCCCACGGTAACGGGCTTTTTTTTATGGTGTTGCAATCCGTTCCAATTCCCGCAGCTCCCAGCCACCTTGAAACTGATCCCGCGGCTCGGCGCCCCAGATATTGACACCCGGGTGCATCAGAGACCCGTTGTTGGCCATGCCGACAACGAGCTTTTGCCCATCATCCGATGCAATCAGGCAACGGACGCCGTACTGGAAGAGATTACTGGCACCATTGGTGAATTCGGGGGCCGCCACGGTGTCCGTGGCCCCGCCCCATCCACCACCACCGGCGGCGATACTGAAGCGCCACATATCGGCACCGCGAGGATCATTGGGTGGGAACTGATAATTGGTGTCTTTGAGGTTACTGATATCACTGTTATTGATGAGCGTCTGATCCATTGTGCCCCAAAACAAGTGCTGATTGCCGTCGGGGTCGGTGAACGGCGTCACCACCCAGCTATAGTTGTTGTTATAGTTGTAAAATCCGGAGGAGCCCACAGGAGTCCCGAAAATCGGATTCGTGTAAGGAGGTCCCGGGTTCAGCGGTGTCCAGCCCGTTGGGATCATTTGCCAGGTCCCGCCCACGTAATCGCCGAGGTATTCTTCCCCGTAGACGAGCTGGATCTCCTGGTTTGCCTGCCCAAGGTTGCGTCCCCGCCAGATGGAGGTCGTCCTGAAGGTGGCGTAGTACATGGCGGTTTGCACATCGCTGGGCACATTTTCAATGCCGTCGTAGATAGATACGGCATTCATGTAGTAGCCAATATAGGGGATGTGCATGGTGCCCCAGTAGACCCACTCGCCCAGTTGGCCCACTCCGCCTGGACCGGTAATATTAAGCGAATCCGGATCGTAACTTGAGTAGCTCCATACATTTTCCCAACTCCATGCGTCTAAAACCGTAAGCCCTCCCAATATGGGGTTGATGGCCGGGCTGACATACAAGCCAGCGCCCGCATTGGCGACGACATGGATACCGCCGCTGTTGTCGACGTATTGGGCGATTTCGGTGACGGCTACCAACATATTGCCCACTGTCACCCAGCTGTGGGGATTTGCTAGGCTTCCGCTCCAACGCCGAACCTGTCCACCAAGGGGACCGCCAGCCAAACCCACGTACAGGTAGTCATTGACGACGAGCATCTTGCGGATCTGGCGGGCGTCGGGTAACGTGCTGTAGCCGAGATAGAGCCCGGTATTAGCATTGAAAGCAAACATTTGGACGTTCAGGGCCTGATCCCCGCCGGCGAAAAAGACCACACCGTTGTGGGACCCCGCGCAGCGAATCCCCAGGAGGCTGTCGAACGCGTCCTGATGCTCTTGGCCGGCGGCATAGATTTGCTGAGTGAGATTGATGAGATCGCCTTCATTTAGCCCTTCTTTTATGTACCGGAATACCTTGGACGGCCGCCAGTCTCCGGTAGAGCCTTCCGGCCAAATACTGTCCCTTACGGGCTGACTGTTCTCATGCTCGCACACGTTGTAAGGGATATCGAACCTATTTTCCTGCCGGCAGTTTTCGAGGACTTCAACGCCATCCTCATATCTCCCGCAAACCGGGCTGCCGTCTTCACCCTCCCTTAGATATCTTCTCCACATCACCTTTCCGGTTTCGGTGAACTGATCGTCGCTGTCGACTCTAATGTTGGTTTGTCCTTCCGTCAACGCCCCCAAAAAGACGCCGGCTGTGGTGCACATCACGTTGGCTGCCGAGGAAAACCAGTAGCTGTCGCCTTCCTCGGTGAGCGCCCATACATAAGAGTCGTTGGTTTTCTTATACACCGGCAAAAACTCCGGGGACCCTAACACCCCGGAATCGTAATTGGGGTTCGGTGTCTTCTCCGGGCAGACCACTTCGGTCTCGTAGCCGTCGCCCGGCGTAATGCCGCCCGGATAATCTATGCCGACTCCGGCATAGCATTCATCCGGCAGGGCGTGCGCCAACCGCGTGTTGGAGTTGTGCCAGGTCGCGGCACTCGCGCTGCCGGCAGCCAACAGAGCTGTCAGTATGAGCAGGATCAAAATCAGTCGAGTTTTCATTTCCATTCTCCTTTGTCGGTATCACTATGTGAGCATATCGGCGGGATTTCACCTGTGTTCTCGTTATGATTGTTGGACCACCCAGCAGCAATGGCATATCCTAACTGCCCGATAGCCGCTGCAGAACGCTTGAACCATCACCTCCTTTCGGTAACTTTTATGGCTGAGGTCGTATAACTCTGTTGCCCTGAGCCGCATCGTCTGTTTCACGTTAGAAAAAGTCGCTCTCAAGAAAACGGCCGGTTGCAAAAAAACCGGTAAAACAGACTATAGCAGGTGCCATGGAAAATGTCGGCCGGCCTCCAGTGAGGCTTTGTTGGAAGCGGCTCTGCCGTCGAAAAGCCCCTAGACGACTTCTACTTTTTGGCCGCTGCCTTTTCCGCTTGCTGAGCAGGAGGCACCATCAACTTGTCGGCCTCGGTCACCCATCCCCCTCCCATGGCCTTGTAGATATCGGAAAGGGCACGCAGCAGATCGCTCTGAACTTGTGCATACCTGAGTTCCGCGATGAATAACTTGTCTTCGGCGTCGAGCACCGTGACGTAACCGCTGAAGCCGGCATCGAAACTTTTACGTGAATAAGTGCTGTAATCTTTCAATGCGCTGACGAGTCTTCGTTGTTCCTGCAGCAGTTCGCTATTTTTCTGCCTGGAGACCAGAGAGTCATTGACCTCCTTAAACGCGACCTGGATTGTCCGCAGGTAGTTGTTCAGCATTTGGGTATACATCGCCTCAGCCTGCTTGACCTCGGAGGTGATGCGGCCGCCGGTGAATATAGGGCCGAGCAATCCGGCACCCGCGTTATAGAATATTGATGAACTGTCGAGCAAATCTGAAATGTCGGTGCTGGCGAGGCCCAAAACACCGGTGAGGGAAACGGAGGGGAAGTAGAGGGTCCGGGCAACGCCGATTCGGGCATTGGCGCCGATCAGGATATTTTCACTGCGTCGGATGTCCGGACGCCGTATGAGAACTTCGGATGGAATCCCGGCGGGAATGGCCGGTGCGCCGATGGTATCCAAAGTCTTGCCCCGCTCGATGGGGCCCGGGTTGCGCCCCAAAAGAACCGAAAGCGCATTTTCCCCCATGGCGATTTGCATTTCCAGTACCGGAATCCGTGTCACGGCCTGCTCGTAGTGTGATTTGACCTGGGCGAGTTCCAGCTCGGAAATCTGTCCCCCTTTCTTTTTCTTCTCAAAAAGCTGCAGGTATTCTTTTCTAAATGCCACTGTATTCTTTGCGATTATCAGCTGTTTATCCAGCCTGAGCAGCTCGAGGTATCCGTTGGCGACCGATGCGACGAGTGTCAGAATGACGGCTTGGCGGGCTTCTTCGGTCGACAGGTAATCTGCCCGGGCGGCTTCCGTCGAGCGCCGGATACGCCCCCAGACGTCCAGTTCCCAACTCGCGCTCAACAGCCCTTGATAGACGGGGAAATCGCGGTCGAGGGTGGTACCATAGGGTATGACCAGGTTCTCGGTTTCCTGGCGATAGCCGGCTCCGGCGCCATACCCGATCTGGGGCCAAAAGGCCGACTGCGCCGCCTTCGTGCGCGCTTCGGCCTCATCGACGCGCGCCGCGGCGATGAGAAGGTCTTTGTTCTCGTTGATGGCCGTTTCAATCAACCGGGTGAGCACGGGGTCCTGGAAGGTTTCCCACCAGGCCGTATTGGCCGCATCGGCGGCGGCCTGATACTCGACCCGCCAGGCGGGCGGGGTTTCCACTTGCGGCGCCTGGTAGTCTTTGGTAATGGCGCAGCCGGTGACAAGTGCCGCCAGCACCAACGCCAGCAGCCATTGCCGCGGAACACACCTGTTTAACGCCGAGCGGGAATGGGGAGCGTCCAGCCCTGAACCTTTACCGGGGATCGCGTATTCACTGGGAGCCATAAGATTCACCTTCTTTCCTGATTCTTCTCCGATTTAGTTGGTGTAAATTGATGCGGAGCCAGTGCATGGATCATAGCGTTTTAAAAGTGGCCGCCCGCTCACTGCGCTCGCTCGACAGACGCTGACGGGCACAGACTTTGGCCTCCGCGACATGCGGAGGCCAAACAAGCAGTCGCTGCGCGAGGCCATCTGTTTTTCTGCCTGAAAGGCATGCATATTTTGCCCGGGCAAGTCGCCCGGGTAAAAAGGGTTTGTCTGCGTTATGTCAGCGTGTGTCTGCGGCTAATTTGTGTTTTTATTCCAATATTATGATGGATCATTTGCCCGCAGAAACCACCATTTTTTTGGAGATGATCCTCTTTCCTTAATTGCCGGACTTTGAAAACTGCTTAGCGAATTCCCATGCCTTTCTGCTCGCTGAAAAATGATGATCGGTTGAACCCGCGTTCCTCCTGCCAGAACCGCCGGGCCAGGCATGCCCTCCGCCTTCGATTAAAACGATCTCAACCGGAGCGCCACTACGGCAACGATATGAAGATATCTTGACACCACCGTCTCGGTCCTGACCTCGGGCGGCGAGCAGTCGCGGGCTCGCAAAATGAGCGCGACGGTATCGGCCAGCGACCTGTGGGCCACACCGGACACACTATTATCCCCAATGCCGCCGGCAACAGGAACATTCTTGTCTTCCGTGCCGTGGACATGCATAACCGCAACATCTTTGGCGGCGTCGAAGTTATCGACGGACATCGTCCCGGCCACGGCGATAACCGCGGCGATCTTGTCGGGAATTTCGGCCGCAATGCGGTAGGCCATCATGGCACCGTTGGACATCCCGGTCACATAGACGCGCCGTTGTCCACCGGGTATTTTGAAGCGATGTCTTCAATCATTTTCTCGATAAATCGCACGTCATCGACATTGGTCTTTGCGGCAAGGCCGCAACAGAGGCCGGCATTCCAGGTCCGGCGGTTTTGAGTCCGAAACGACCCCCGATACCGTTCGGATAGGCCACGATAAAATGCTCTGTGGCGGCGACCTCATCCATGCCGCTGGTTTTCTGCATATACTCGGCGTTGCCCAAGCCGCCATGAAGCACGATCATCAGCGGCAGGGCTTTCTGATTATCCGTTTCTGGCATGAATAAAGTGTAACTGCGTTGAATTCCATCTACCATAAGATCCCTATCCTCTGACCGGCTTTTTCCCATCGCCGTGGTTGCATCGACCAGGTAAACAAGCATCAGGCACAGCATCCCAAACATTCGAAGAGGCATGGCATTTTCTCTCTTTCAGGATTAAAACTTCCGGTCTGGAAAATAAGATTGAGTCACTTTTTATTTTGGCCGCCGATCAAATCAAAGGCCATTTCCTCGGCCTCTTTGATTCTGGCCAGGTGACTGCGCATGGCGGAGCAGATCGCTTCGAGCATTCGAATGTCGGCTTCAATTTTTTTTCGTACGGCAACGAAATCCTCGAGCGGCGCATTGGCCGGCGGGTTGCCCCGTTCATCGAAAATAAAGCGGATTCCATCGGCCAACTGGCGTTTAAGATTGATATGCTCTATTTGCTCTGAGATGTATTTTTCAACCTTCTTGGCCTTGAACCTGTTGATCACCGCTTCGCGCAGCGCCTTCTGATGAGGCGTCAGGTTCTCCGGCGTCATCACGATGGCCTTCGGCGCGTCATCACCCATGGCGATCTTTTTCCGGGTTCCCAACTGCCGGTCCGTGATGCTATCCCGGCCGAAGCGATCATCATCCGCCGCTTTGTCGGCAGTAGCCTTCGGCTTTCGCAGACGGGCGTTTGCCAGTTTCTCTTTGAGGAAACGATTGTATTTCATTGACGCATCACCTATAACCGAACTCTTGAGCCAGGTTGATGACCTCGGGCCGCAATCCTTTGCCGTCATCACGCCACGAGACAGGATCGTTCAGCGGTGGCTTTTTGGGTGTGTGTTGACGAAACGTCGGTCTGCGCAGGAAATTCGGATCGTTTCCGAATAAGGCCGTTATGGGGCCAAAACACGCAAACGGCGATTGCTCCGGGTGCATCATTTCTTCGATGGCGTCATCATCGTCACGGATCTCGAGCCAGCGGCATATCGTTTTAAGGTGCTGCCGGGGATGCTCCATGAGCTCCTCTCCCCGCAGGCGCATTTGCTGACCTTCCGGCACCATACTCAGAAAATTGAGGATGTTGATATTGATATCGTGCCAGGCAATCTGCGGGTCGATAATAGCACGATTTTCCTGGTATTCGAGAGCATTGACAAATAAAGCGAAAATGCCGTCGCCGAGTTTCATGACGGATTCGCACTGAGGAATCGGGTGGCGAATCAGATGAATAAATCGGGCATCCGGAAATGTCTTGAGGATGCGGACCATACGATCCATGGCCAATGTATAAGCGGGGCTCTTTTCAACGGCAATCAGCGGGTCTATCTTGGCGACCAATTCTTTGTATGTGTCTCCTGAGTCCTGATTTTCCCGTGCGGCCGCCCAATGGATGGCCATCGTAATCGTTGCTGGGGTTTGCTCGCCGGCGTAGATTTCCGCCACGGCTCTGAGCAATCCGTTGCGAAGGTTACTTTCCCCACCGATATCATCCGATACCCGTTTCCATAGATGCTTGAGCTTGGCAACATTGAAAAGGTTCAATTCGGGAAAGCCGAACATTTGGGGATGTTGGCCGAGCATGGCATTGATCACCGACGTAAAGGAGCGCGGGGGTGCCAGCCAAAAGAGGGGTGCAGCCATATTATTCTACTCAGTTTGATAAAGATAAACCGACACGTCCGGGCTAAACCTCGATATGCTTCTCAGGGAAGCCAGGACCAAACTTCTACTTTGATGAAACGAATGATGGCCAGGGACAACACTTTCCAGAGCGGCATTTTTTCCCCGCTTATTTTGGCATAACCCGTCATTCCGGATTTTATTCTTTCATCCGCGTTTTCCAGTGCCGTGCGAACCTTGATCACCTTGCCGTAGTTTTCTTCGGTCACATTGGCGTCAATCGTCTTGACGGTCGCAAGAAAGTCTTCGTCGTGGTAGACATGGAATCGGCAGCGGATTTCATTGTTTTCTTTCACATAGCTGATGTCGGATTCGGGAATTTCGATCTCCACTTGTACCTGACTCGCCTGCTCGGCAACGGCCAGGGGCTCGCCCTTGTTGAGGTAGCTGCCGATTTTCTGCTTAAGTTGCATCGTGATCAGTTTGCCATCAATGGGCATGTGAAAAACCGATTGGTCGATTTTTTCCTGGTAGTAATCCCGTTCTTCCATAAAACTCTGCAACTTGGCCTCGGCTTCGGCCAGTTCTTCCGGCGTCGCACCCCGTTTCACAAGTTCGAGATTGGCGCGTTTTTCCTGTACTTGATCGAGGTCGACTTCATACGCCCGCCGCGCGTTCTCCAAGTCTTCCAACGAAACGACACCTTCCTTATACAGATTTTGAAGGCGGGACGCCTTGTCCTTGCTGAAAGCGGCCTGGGTCCTTTGTGTCTCCAATGCGGTTTGGGCCATTTTCACCTCTTCGGGCCGGGGCTTGGACTTTAACTCATCGATCACGGCCTGCTGCTGGGCAATTTTGGCGTTGTAAATTCTCAATTGCGCTGAATAGTCACTGTAGGAGAGCTGCCCGATAACCGTCCCCTTTTTCAAAAACTCCCCCCCGTCATAATCAATTTTCTCGATGATGCCGGGTATCTCAGCCGTAATCGTTTGCTGTTCATTCGGCAAAACGATGAAGTTACCGCCGGGCTCGTATTTGTAAGGCAACATGAGCACGGCGACTATTAATAAGAGGACAGATCGCCGCACATAAACCGCAAATTTTTTCGGTTCCTCCTTTTCGGCGGTGACATTGTCCTGTAGTGGAAGGGTTCGGTTACGCCATCTTTCGAACTGGATCGACCGTTCGTAGGCTTCTTCGAGCTTGCTGAAATTCTTGACGGTGCGCCACGCCAATACCGTTGCGATGAGCACGATGATCAAGATGCTGGCCGGCCCCAACTGCACCTGCAAGTATTCGCTGAAAATATAGAGCATCGCAGCCGTTACGGTCAGCGTATATAGGGCCGATACCAGTGCGTAGGCCACCAGCACATTGCTATCTGCGGTATTGTATACATCGCCCCGAAATTTGTTGAGCAGTGCTTTATAAGATTTTTCCCGCAAATTGGGCTCGTTGATAAATGCGGTTAAGAGGTAATACCCACTGCTTTTAATCAAGGGATTCACGGTGATTAAAAAAGATGCCGCACCGGCCAAGGCAATTGTCAGAGAGAAACTCGATAGGGTTGCATAGACCGTCCTGGCGTTGAACCACATCAAGATGCCGACACTGAAAAAGGCCAGGCGAAGCAACAACGGTGCGGCATGCAACCAGATCCGCTCGCGCCTCAGGAGCTGATTGACGTTTCCTATGCGGACCATGAAGCGGGGGAAAAAGTACATATAGAAAACGATGCAGAATGCACTCACCGTCGCACGAAATCCATGGGCAACCACTCCGATCAGCAGCGTTACGGCCAGGTTGACGGTGACCATGCTGAGGATGGCATGCTTGAGAAAGGGCGTATTGAACAGCAACAGTTGAAAATCATCGGAAAGTACAGGCATATGGCGGGCGACGATAAAAAGCGCGGCGATGAACATCAGGGGCAGAAAATAGATTGCATGCCTGAGAGGCGAGACCAAGGGATAAAGAATCCTTATCAACCAACCGGGGTTGAACAGTTTCCATCCTCTGTTCTTCATCCTGTCATCAATGCCGGTTGCCGCCGGTTCTTCGGCAGGGGACCCTTTTTCAACTGCATTCCCCTGGCTGTCATTTTCCATATTACGATTGGGTTCGGGTTCTATTGCCATCGCTGAGGTGGTTTGTGTGCCCGAATAGGTCATTTTCCCAACGATACGGTTATCGGCTGTTCGGTGTATCGGTGCTTGGGTCGTTTCCGCGTGGCTCGTATTCTTGCTGGAATGGTCAAAGGCGGCCGATTTTCTGGCTTTTTGCAATGCTCTGGCTAAATGGCTCTGATTTTCATTCCCCGTTCGATTCAACAGTGTCACCGAAGGCACCGGACGGGAAACCTAATCCCGGCGAAGCAGATGGCGTCTTTATCAAGGACGGTTTTATCGACAGATTTGCGGTTGCAAATTCAGTATTTTTTTTGACTCTTTCTTTTTTGATCAATTCGTTTCGGTATGGTTTTGTGGTTAACGTTGTATTCGGATCTTTGTACGCTGCGACCATGGGGTGCGACATCGCCTGTTCGCTGAAAAGACCTCTTTCAAAGACCAAATAAATGAGATCTCTGACTTCATCTTCTTTTACGGTGTGACCGAAGCGGTCTTTAAAGACAGACGCGAGGTCCGCGTAGTCGTTACAAGCCGGCAGGACTTCCAAGATGAAAAATTGCCACGCCTGAAACTCGTAGGTCTGATTTTTCCATTTGGACCGAATCGTGTACTTTTGATCTTCACCCTTGCCGACCCTGTTCGCTTCCAATCCTTTTTTTAGAAAAGGGGGCAATGCCAGCCTTTGGACAGATTGGTCCCTTGTTTTCATTGTCTAATTCCTCGATGTATTCGACGCAAAAAACACCTCACAGCCGCCACGCGGGTTGTGAACGTATCTGTTCCCATACAATGGCATAACCTTCGGGCCGAAAGGGTTGGCCGTCCCGATGAAGAGTCCGAAAGGCGTCGACGTCATCGTTCGCAAACCCATGTTATAGGGATTGCCCATGCCGTTTGTTGTCACCGGTACCCAATTCTCACCATCGAAACTGCGATACAAATCAAAGCCGGAAAGGTTGTCCATTATAAATTGCTCGCCCATATTATTGATGATATCCGCGAAGAGTTGGGGCCAGTTCTTTCGGTTACCATAACCTAGAGCGGCGCTCCAATCGAAACTGGAAAGATACAGCCAGCCGTCATGATCGCACAAACGCCAGAAATAGCCGTTAAAGAAATTATTAAAACCCGGCATATATCCTGACAGGGGATGTTTATAGCCGTCTGGCGTTTCGCGAGCATCTCCGACCAGCAAATCCCAATGTCCGTCCGGAAAAATGCGGATCAATTCAGGTGGAGCGGGGCCGATTTTGTGCTGCCGATCGATGCCCCCGCCTTGAATGGCACTGCCGACATAAAGCGCCCCTTTGAACGGGTGCATGCTGCAGGCACATTGGTTGAGCGGGCCACGATAGGCGCCACGTTCGATAATTTTCTCCCATTCATAAAGCCCGTCACCTTCTGCCGTCGTGCGCCATATCTGATACCCCTCTAAATTGAAAGTGCCGGCATACAGGTGGTCACCGAAAGCCGTCATTTCAAAAAGCGATTTGTTGCCGGGGTCGCCGAAACCGAAATCACTGACCGGCTCCCACTTGCCGCTGGCCGGGTCCCGGCTCTCATAAACCACCGAATGGGCCGACACGTTCGGGTTGCCGCCGCGCGCACCCGCGGGGGTCGTATAAAGGCGTCCTTTGAACGACGTCAACGAGCGTATGGTGGTGACCGGCAAGCCGATGAGGCCGGGCTCGCAAGTCGGCTCGAATTTCTGGCCGTCTTCGGAGCGAAGCAGCAGGGGGCCGGGACCTTTGGCCGGAGACCAGGTGCTGACATATAAAGCCGGCGCGTCGTATTCATCCTTTCGGTAGACCAGCATGCCGCGATACGTTATCTCCCGCGGAATCGGTTTGCCGTCGCTGCCGGTGATTTTCGGTGCTTTCAGTACTCTTTTCCAGCTGTCGTCATGTATGCTGTAGCGCCATATTTCGGCACACAAATCGAGGGCGAACGGGTCTTCCGGGCACACAACAGGCCATACATCCATGGCTATCGGCAGGCGCTTTTTCATCAACGGAAAATTTCCGCGCATGGTTGCCACGTAAAGGTGCTCCTTGAACCACGCCATCGAATGGGCATAGTTGTTGAGCCCGTCGCCAAAACCGCCATGGGCGATGAGTTTGAAATCTTTTTGCGAAAATCCCGGGTGGATCCCCAGTCTGTTCGGTGGTTTCATCGAACTTGCAATTCGACGGCATGTGGCGTAGGGAGTAATGCCCACAGGCCGATTTTGGCTTGATCTATGCTTTCAAAGGGACCGACAGCCTTCGCCTCCCGGGTGTCAAAATACCAGTTACCTCCCCGGCGATAGAACCGGGTACTTCTGAAGTAGGACCCATTGGCTTCCCCTTCACGGCCTGGCGGTCCGGCCGGCGGGGCAGTGTTCCAGAAGTGCAGGCAGGTTTCCATAAACTCTCTGGGGCGGGTGAGGGGGAAAAAATGTCCGACGTCCCGCACCCGGCGGAATTGGGCGTGCGGCCAAACCCCCAGCAGTTGCCCCCCGGTCGACATGGCCTGAGAGTGCTCACCGTAAATCGCCAGGATCGGAAAGTCCAGTGCTTCCAATTTGCCGGCCGTCAAACCGTCATCGCCCATGAGCTCTTCTTCAGCCCGGGTCGTGTCCAGCAAGTCCAGCCACTGGGTGGCCGTCCGTTTTCTGAAAGTTCCGATGATCGGACTCACCACCCTTTGGAACACTTCGGGAATCTCACTGTTCTGTCTATAGAGACGGGCGACCTCGGTCATCAGCTTGTAGCCGAAATAGGGCTCGTTGGTGTCAACCTTCATGCCGTGCCGATCCAAAATGGGCTGGATTTTTTCCCCGAAAACCCAGCTGTTGGCTTCTGACCGCTGGCGGGAGGCTGAAATATGGGTATCGACAAGCACCAGACTCGAAAAACGGTCAGGGTCGAGGCAAGCGAGATTGAGGGCCACGACACCGCCGAAGCTGTGCGCTATGAAATGAGCGCGGCCGATCCCGAGGTGATCGAGCAGGGCCTGGAGGTCCAGGCTCATGTCACGGGGCGTATAACCGCGGGGGGTGGCTTGTGATCGTCCGTGGCCTCTCAGATCGTATAACGTAATGCGATAGTGCTTGGAGAAATTCACGGCATGCGGATAGTACCAGAAAGCCATGCTCGTGGCCAAACCGTGGATCATGACAAGGTCTTGACAAGCGCCTTTTGATTCGCACTCGATTTGGGCGTAGTTGATTATACCGTCATTTACCTTCAGCAAGGGCATATGCTTTACTCCATATATCCCAACATTCTCAGTTGAGCCATGACTTTGTTCTTTTCATCTTCGGACATACTCTCTCCGGTATCGCTATTGGACGCGTCAGTCGATCCGCCGCCGATGACGACGGGCCTTTCGGCGAGATGGCGTTCGGTAAATACGGCCTCGGGGACACGACCATCGAAATCGGGGGGAACCGTCAGGCCCAAGCTGTACAGCAGGGTGGCCCCGACATCGGTGATATTCATCGGCTCATGGGTGCGCCCCTGTTTGATGCCCTTGCCGTAAGCGAAAAAGACGCCTTCCGGATGATGCGTTCCGGCGATTTCGTTCCGCTGTTCAACTACGGGTTCGATGTTCTTGATCGAAACGAATCCGAAGTCCCGCAAGACGAGTAATAAATCAGGCGCGTCATCCATGGCCGGCCCGGGAAATACGTCTTCGCGCTTGAATACCTGGCTGATGACACGTTCATTGGTCTGCGGGTCCCGCAGCTCTTCCAAATCGCGTATCAGCTTCTCCCGGACGTCTTCGTATTCTTCCGGCCGGACGCCGACGTCGCCGGGATTGCGGGCGACGCGAATCGTGATTCCGTTGCTCGAGGGTGTCCGGCAGTAGGCAATGGTGCTTTGCCAGTCGAGATTGGCAAACATGCTCTGCTCGCGTCGGGCGGCCTCGTCGGTGTCGGGTACCTCCTTCCAGTTCAAGTAGCCTTTCTGATGAAGGTAGGCATTGATGCGCACGACTTCGTGCGTGGCCGTAAACCCATGATCCGAGGCTAAAAAAACTTGGGTATCGGGTCCGGCGGCACCGACCAGTCTTTCGATGAACCCGTCCAGTTGGCTGAAATAGTCCATACACAGCTGACGCATTCTTCGGTGATAGTCGCTCACCTCGCCGTTTTGCAGCTCGGGATCCAGGAAATTCCAGGCCTGGTGCTGCAGTTTGTCGACCCCGTCAAACATGACGGCGAGCAAATCGAGTTTTTCTTCGGCCAGAAGGTATTCGGCGATCCTGAACCATTGGTTTTCACGTGGCAGATGATACCGGACCCAATCCTCTCGCTCGCTATCGGACAAGACGTCGATGGCGAGTTTCTCTTTATCGAAATCCCAGGCCAATTCTTTGGGGTCAAAGTCAGGCAGGCCCTTGAGTCGGTCGTAGAAGTCCCTCGGCAGGGTGTTGCGTCGCAAGTGCCGCCACGGAATGAATCCCGGCACCACGAATCCGTTGAGGTCTTTACCCGGCGGAGCCGTAAACGGGAAATTGAGCGCCGCAAAACGCATTCCCTGTCGGCTGGCGATCGACCACACCGTTTCGGCCAGACAGTCGCGTGAATCATATAAAGTAAAATATACGTCGTCCGACAGCTCTTTTGCCCGGATAAAGTCGAAGATACCGTGTCTGCCGGGGCTTTTGCCGGTCATCAGGGATACCCATGCCGGAGGAGTCAGCGGATTGGGCGTGGAAAGTAATTTGCCGTGCACGCCCTGACGGTATATTTGGGACAAAAACGGCATGATCGGCTTGTGGCCGTTTTTGTTATTTGCGAGGTCATCCAGTATCGTAAAAGTGGCGCCGTCCATTCCAATAAACAATGTGCGTATACTCATCATTACCTTCCTTGAAGTTTTTGGTCTACGAAAACGGCCAACTGGGCAATGGACAGGTCGGAAACATAACTGCCGTCTTTCATGAGGAGATCCTGGAATCCGAATTTGCGATTATAATGCTCCTCTACGGCGACGCACAATTGAATGATGTCGACCGATGCAAACTCCAAGTCGTGGACCAAGAGCGTCTTGCCGGTGATACCGCCATTCAAATCAATTCCCCAGTCCTGAACCAGATCGTCAACTATCCCAGCCAGAATTTTTTCAATTGCACCAATTGTCGTTGACAGCACGATTCGATTCCTCCATAGCTATGTTGATGGCGCTGAAGCAAGCGCAATGATTGAATTTTTTTCACATTCGAGTTCCACCTCAATTAGAAAATCGTCATGCTGGACACGAGCCCGTTTCCAATCATCACCCACGAACGAAACTTCGAATTTTTCAGGCGTGCCCTTCAAGCCGGTACGCAAACACTTGGCCGCCGCTTCCTTGGCACACCACATCCGCAACACCTTATCCGACAAATCATGACCGGCCAAGCCGCGCAGCAGGGTCCGTTCGCAGGCGGCCAGGGAGCCCTCTATGAGGTCGGTACTCTTGAACCGCCCGATATCTTCAGTGTCGATGCCAACGGGATCATGCGGCGCTGCGACGGCCGCTATCGAGAGTCGACCGTTATGGCTGAGAGATACTTCAGGGGCTTGAAAGACCTCCTCATTCCACCATCCATCCACATAGGGGGCCCCGAGTTGATCGTGCAGGACGACGATATCCGACGGATAAAGCAGGGTTTCGGTCTGCTGGTAAATCCAATAGCGAACAGCCTCTTTGATACATATGCGGCCAAACAGCCATTTCAACCGGCGGCCTAATTTACCCTTTAATTCCCGCCACTGTTCACGTTCCTCATGACTCAGGACAGCGTGGGCCAGGATACGCAAGAAAATACCGCCGGATTGGGTGCAGAATTCGTCCGAAAAATGCGGCAGCCGCCACAGAATGACATTTTGGCGTCCCGTTGCTTTCTGGGGCTGTCCAAGCCACCCATTCAGCGGGTCGCGGCGAACTTCATAAAAGGCATGCGGCACCGCAAAGTAGACATTGACCAGATTGGTCGCCCTGAGTAACGGTTGGCCCTGGCTGTCGAGGCATTCAAAATGCCACGCGCGCGGAGCGCCGATATTCGTCTCGTTGGGGTCGATCGGCTGCTGACGCGCACGAAGCGTCAGCCCCGTCATGTTTTGCGGGCATGGCCGGTATAATTCGATACGCTCTATTGTTGATGGAAAGCAGTTAAAATCGGTTCCAACCTGTTGGGCGATCCAGTAGGCTGACAATTGCCCCATGGCATCCAGCAGGACAGGGTTGAGAACGAGGTTCGTTGCAGCATTGTCGTCAAAGAAACCATCCAGCGACACATTGGACAGGCCGGCGTCAATTCCTTGGTCGCTCCAGCCATAAACCCTGTCGATGCTCTGAAATATCGGGCCGTGAAACATCCCGATGCGGTAAAGCTCGCGTCCGTCCCATCGAAACGGCCTTTGTTCCCCAAGGGCCGGCAAAGGCGTTGTTCGCCAATCTTCGCCAAAGCGAAATTCGGCTCTAGCGGCCACACGACCGTCAGAGATGAGATCGGCGCGATATTTATCGTTAGCGCCGTCGATCGCCTCGGCCCGCACGGTGAAGGTCAATTCACCGTCATCCAATGCAATCCAGGCCAACGCTTCGATATTTTCGATAACGGTTACGACAGTGCTGCCGGATAGCACGGCGCAGGCCTCAGCCATTATTTCGAGGCTGACCATCAGCGGCACACATGACAGGCCTAGCAAGTCGGGATCATCGTCCGAAACGGGTCCGGACAAAACATGATCTCTCAAAAAGTTGTCTTCGTAAACGTTCAATCGGCAGCTCGCCGTCAGTCGGCGATCGTCCAACTCGTCGATCGCGATCAAAAAAGGCGTGTGTCGTTCCCACGGGCGAGCATTCTCCGGCTCGGTTTCCACAGGCATGCCGACGGATTCCCATACCCGGCGCTGTTGTTCGAGAAATCCGCGCATCAGACTGAAATATTCGGACATGACGCGGTCATCATCGCTCGCTTTACTTTCGGAAAGTGGGGGGGCGGCTTGAATTGGCGGGACCGGTTCAGAGCTTTTGGACCGGGCAGCGTTATCCGCTTGTTCCCGAAGCGGCATCATCGCCCGCAATCCAGCGCGATCGGCATCATTCAGATGCACCACCGGCATGGTGTTGTCCAACGCCATACCCTTCGGCCGGCTTCCTTTCAGCCCCTCTTCCAGGTCCAAGATGTTGACCGATCGGTGCTGGAACAATTTTTCAAGCATTGGCTGCCTGTCATTGACATATAGGTGCGCCAGCGCTGTTAGCAGCTGCCCGACACCGTTCTTGGGGCGGAGATTCGTTGCAATCGCAAGGTATTCTTCTCCGGAGAAGATGTCATTGACAAAGGCGCTGAGATTCCCGGAAGGGCCGACCTCGACGAAATAACGGACACCGTCGCGATGCATCTGGGTGATGGTCTCACGGAAACGAACCCTGGTCGACCATTGGCCGGCGGCCAATTTTCTGACAGCGTCTTCGTCATCCGGAAATTTGTCGGCGGTGGAGCAGGAGTAGAGCGGAACACGCGGCTTTGTTAGTCCAATCCGCTCGTAATAATCGAGAAAAGCCTTGCTCATGGTGGAAAATTGGGGGGTGTGATACCCGCGATCAAAAGGCAGCGGCATGCAGATGCCACCGGCATCAATCAAGGATTTTTCCAGCTTATCTATCGATGCGGGTTCTCCGAAAAGAACGAGTTGATTGGTGCAGTTGTCCATGGCAACGACGATACCGTTGTTGAGCGCAGTAATGTGTTCTTCAACCGTTGATCGAGGTAAAGCGCCGACAGACATCAGGACGCCGGTCGGAATGTTTCCTTCCCCCAGAACCCCTTGATATACTTGATTGAGCTCCTTTATAAAATAAGCCAACTGGTCGAAATCATTGTAGTCCATCGCACCGGACGCCGCCAGCGCCGATGACTCGCCGGTGCTGTGGCCCACCATGACATCCGGTTGCACGCCCAAGGTTTTCAGTATGGCGCGCATGGCTTGGCTGGCGATAAAAACCGCCTCCGAACCGACATCCATATCGTGCAAGCGCTTTTCCAACTCGGCAAGACGCGAATCGGTCAATTCACTTTCAGGTGCAAAAACAATATCGGTGCGGCTTTCGCCCGCCGGTTCGTCGTATAACCCCCGCCAAAATTCAAACCAGGTGCGGGCGTCATCGAAATGAAGTGCCAGATCCGCAAACATGCCCAGGTACTGAGACCCTTCTCCGGGAAACATAAAGGCTATCTTGCCCTCGAGCGGGCGACGACTGTAAACGAGCCCGCTGCGTGTGGCCCAGCTTTCACCGGAGTCTTTTTCGAGGCGCTTTAAGGCCTGATCGATTTTCTGAGCGAGATCCGCCAGATCTTTAACAACCAAAGCCAGGCGATGCGGCCCGCTTGGCTTTTGCCTTGCCAAGCCGGCAGCGATATCGCAAAGACGCCCGTTTTCGGCGCCGGCGACTAGAGCAGCCCAACGTCTCAATTTGTCGGTCAAGTTTTCGAGGCTCGTAGCGGAAAAAACGCAAAGCTCAAACGGCCAGGGGGTAAACGTTTGCGGCGGTTGCGCCAACGCCGGTGATTCTTCGAGGATGACGTGAGCGTTGATTCCCCCAAAACCGAAGGCGTTGATTCCCGCGCGGCGAGGGGTGCCCGGTTGGGCGATCCAGGGCCTGGCTTTCCTGTTGATATAAAATGGTGTTTTCTCCAACTCGAGGTCCGGATTAATCGTGTCACAGATTGTCGGCGGCAGAATCTTGTGGTACAGGGCCAGGGCACTTTTTATGAATCCTGCAATACCGGCCGCGGGAATGCAGTGACCGATCATCGATTTTATCGACCCAAGCGCCACGCTGCCCTGGTCTGTTTTCCGTTCGCCGAATATCTTCCTCAATGCCGATATTTCGGTTTTGTCACCCAGCGGAATCCCGGTGCCATGCGCTTCCAACAATTCGACGGTGGCCGGATCGATACCACTGCTGGCGTAAGCCCTCTCGATGGCCAGCACTTCGCCTTCGACATTGGGGGCCAGCAGGCCGAGCGCCTTGCCGTCACTGGCAATCCCGATTCCTTTGATCACAGCATATATTTTGTTGCTGTCCTCGATAGCCTCGGAGAGCCTTTTGAGGACAACGACGCCTAAACCTTCGCCCAGAAGGGTGCCATCGGCGTTTATTCCGAAAGGCTGTATTTTTCCATTCTTACTCAGTGCGCCTAGCTGAGTAAATATGATGCTGGCTTCGGCCGGCAGAGAGGCATTGACTCCGCCCGCCAACATTAACCGACTGCGGCCTCGGTACAGCTCATCGACCGCGGCACTCACGGCTATTAACGAGGAAGAGCAGGCGGCGTCGACGATGTAGTTGGGGCCTCGCAGGTTCAATCGATTGGCGATGCGACCGGTCATCACATTCGGCACCAGGCCGGGGGCGTTATCGGCGTTGGATTGCGGCAGTTTGCCGGCGAAGATTTCACGAATCTGAGAGGCTTTATCGTCATCGATAGATGGAATAACCGCCCTAAGGAACTCCAATGTTTGGTCGAGTACGATATGATGCTGGATGAGGTTTCCTTGCCCCCTGTGGAGATAAGTGCTGTGGCCGAGTACAATGCCGGTATCTTTATGGTCGTAACCGTCACCGAGGTAGCCGGCATCTTCCAGTGCTTCACAGGCCACTCGCAATGCCAGGTACTGATCCGGTTCACCGCCATCGATGGAGTGCGGCATAACACCGTATTTTTGTGGGTCGAATCGATACAGATCTTTTAAATAGCCACCAAAAGATGTATTAATCCTCCCCGAATCAAGATAACGAGCGGCTTCCCATTCCGGCAGGGGGTCGCTGATGGAGTCGACGGTATTCAGAATGTTTTGCCAAAATGCTTTTATATCCGGTGACCGGGGAAAAATTCCGGCCATTCCGATGATGGCGATGGCTTCGTGATTGTCTAATTTTTCTTTCAACATACGAGCCTAAGCTTCTTTCGACGTTAAGCGCGAAGCATTTTTCGATGGATAGGTCTCGGCGGTGCCGCCGAGCCGATTCAGCGCTGCACTCGACACGCACTCCATATCTTCGATTGACAGAAAAAGCTGATTGTCCTTACCGGTAAAAAAGATATTGGCACGCACCGTGTGCGGATCTTCCTCGGGGAGCCGCTCAAACTGCATATGAAGTGTACCCGGCAGTTTTCCGGCATAGCGAACGACGCGGCCGAATTTCACCGGAAGAGGGGTTTCATTCCGGAAGGCTCGGCTCCATATGATGGCCATCTGTGCGGCCGAATCCACCAAGGCCGGATCGAAATGCCACTGATCCTGCTTTGCAGTTTCGCTCTCCAGCCATTGCGCAGGGCAGGTCGTTTTCACCGAAGCATTGACCCCCTCGTCCGACATGCCGTTGATTTCGGCAATCACCTGAAATTTGGGCCCGTGAAACAGCCAGTCGTCGTATGCTGTGGTGACGGGCATTGCCGTTCCCTCAAAAATTTTCCGCTTGAGCGGATATGGTGCCGGATGCTGCGGTTCCATGCGAATGACGGCGCGGTAATGAAAGCGTTTTTTCCCATCGCTTCGATCCGATTGGATCGCAACGGTGACCTCAAACCCTTCACTGCTGCCATAAACCGGCGGGTTAATGACAATGTTGAACTTGTTCTCCGGCGCCGTCAGCTCGATACCTTTTAATTGCCTGCATTCGCGGGCTTCAACGACGGACCATTCGGGCCACAGTTGAGCGGTTGCCTCCGCCATGATTTCGAGAGCCACAGCGGCCGGCAGTACCGGAATATCATCGATTCGATGATCTTTCAAATAGCTGTGGGTATCTCCCAAAAGAATCGATATGACCTGATCGCCGTCTGTTTTACCGGATAGGATCGCATTGCACAGCAGTGGGCCCACTAAACCGGCGGGAACGGATCGGGTCTTCTTTTCCATGCGGCCGATTTCTGCCTCTTGCTGCTCCCAGGGTCCCTCACCGCAGATGATTTCCACCTGTCCATCGTTTTGAAACAGCTCTGAACTGAACAAATGTCGCCCGTCTTCTGCGCTGACCAATTTGACGCCTTTTTCTTCGAATTTGGCTTCGGTAAATTCGGTGACCATGCCGCTGCCGAATTTTGTCGGCCCCCAGGGTCCCCAGCATAAAGCTTTTACAATGACCTGGTCGCCCCATTGGTCACTCAATTGGCAGCACAATCTGTTCATTAGTTCATTCGCGGTCGCATAATCGGTCTGACCGCTGTTGCCATAGCGACCGGCGACGGAGCTGAAGACGGTGAAAAATTTGAGTGAACCGGGTCGCAGATATTTTTGCAGCGTCAGCAACCCCATAACTTTGGTCTCGACGACCCTTGACCAACTCTCACTGCTCTTATCGGCCAGCAGTTTGTCTTCTATCACCCCTGCGCCATGAATGACACCGTCGATCTTTCCATATTGACTATAGATCTGGTCGAAAAGCTTTTGCATGGCCTCGCCGTCGGTGACGTCAACGGCAAAATATTCCACCGTGGCTCCGCAATTTCGAAAATCTTCGATATTCAGGTGCATTTCCCTTGCAGATAAAACGGAATCGACTTCTTTTCTGATCTTTGCCGGAGACATTTTCAGGCGGCCTTCGCGGACTTCCGAGACGAAATATTGTCTCAATGCCTCGGCGTCGGAAAAGGGTCTCAAATGTTCGGGCTCTGAACCTGATAGCGGGCTCCGGCCGGACAGCAGGAGCGTGTTGCCGGGGCGAGCGAATTCGCGCAATACCTCGGCCGTCACGCCTTTCGCGCCGCCGGTAGCCAGGAGGACCAAGTTTTCTGTATCCTCGGGTTGACCGCCTTTTTCATCAAGCGGTGCGGGCGCGGTTTGAAATACGAAGCGCGTGCCGTCCGGGTAGCCGACTTCTTGGCGGCCGCCAACGACTTCCAACTCTCTCAAGAGAACCATGGCAATCGCAGGGGCACTCTGTTTCGGGTCGACATCGACCGCTTTAAGTCTCAAACCCGGGCGTTCCTGGTACAATGATTTGATCAAACCGACGGCGCCGCCTTGCAGTGACAACCCCGGATCTTTAGCGGATCGCCGATTGAAGAACCCTCCCAAGGCACTTGCTGCCAAGACGTGGGATTCAGGATCGAGCATACGGCTCAGGTTGCCCAGCAAGATAAAAAATGACTTTTCATTAAGTTGCAGTTGTTGACGCCATAAACCAGGAGGGCTATCCGCTTGGATTTTCGGGGATCCGAGCGGAGCCAAATGCACAATCCCGGATACGGTTTTGACTTTGGCTTTCAGTTCTTCACACCACTGGTTCAGTGATTTTTCATCCCTCAATGCGTCACGCTCGATAATCTGTATGCTGCAGTCACGCTCTCGAAGCCGCTCTGCCAGCTCTTGGGCCACCCCCAGCTTATCCTGTGTCAGGATGAAATGGCCCTTCACCAAACGATTTGAAACGGATTCATCGATCGGTTCGTGTTTTGCTACGAGGACATGCCGGAGTGGGCGACGCGGCTGATGCGTCGTTGGCCCCACTCCGGCTTTTTTAAAAGGGGATATTTCCCTGTTTTCGCTCGCCACTTTCATCAAAATGTCTACCATGCCCCCCAGCGTTTTCTGGGTGTTCAGTTGCCCACGATCACCATCGATGGAATGGCTGATATTTTGTGGCAGCAATTTCATCAGAGCGCCGACGATCTCGACCCTTTTGATCGAGTCGATACCAAGGTCGGCTTCCAGGTTCTGGTCCAACTCGACGATATCTTTCGGATAGCCCGTTTTATCTTCCACGATCGCGAGCAAAATATCGGCAATTTTTTCGCGATCCAAGCCTTGAACTTGTTCTACTTGCTGCGACGATTGGGCATGCTCCTTTTCCGGTTGGGCGTGGCTGGTTTTTGCCTCACTTTGCCTTTCTTCTGACGCTGTATATCGATTCGATGCGTCGGTTCTATCGGAATCCGTTTTGGGATACTCCGGTTGCTCAAAAGGCCCCGGTGGTCTGAGTGTTGGATCAGGCACAGAAGCAGCATCCGGATCAAGCGGGCTCGCCTGGCCGAGCCGGGGCATCTGCGGTATGGATCTCCGATGGGGTGTGCTTCTTCCTAAATAAGTCGATATGACGCGCTCCTGAGTTTCTAAAAACAGGCGCATCGTATCGAAATATTCCGCAATAACAGATGAATCAGGGTTATTGGGCGTTTGCCCGCGCCTTCGCATATGCGAGCCCTCCTTTCT
The DNA here is from genome assembly GCA_963792945.1 of uncultured delta proteobacterium. Taxonomy (GTDB): domain Bacteria; phylum Desulfobacterota; class Desulfobacteria; order Desulfobacterales; family SG8-13; genus JARFQH01. The sequence goes on from CAWBYM010000020.1 coordinate 209,823, forward strand.
GTAAACCTTGTTCATCGCCCGGACCTTTACCGGTTTCGAAAGCGGTGAAGGCGATTGGCGGTCGGTCTTACTAATTGAACTGGTTGCCGGCGCCTCGGGAGAATGGGTGGGTCTTGATACCTTTTGAACCCCGATGTGCCTGATCGGCTCATCGAAACGCCGTACCCCGGACCCGTTCAACATCCAAACATGTTTGTTCCCCTTCGATTCGCGCCGCAGCTGTTTCAGGTCAGCGGGGTCTTCTTCACCACATGAGCGACCCCGAAATAGTTCGACAACGTTAATCTTTACGCCAGCGCAGATCAGTTGAGCGATCGCTGTAAGAAAACCAACAATGCCACCACCGTTACCATCGACGGCAATGGCCCTGTGGGGGTGTTCGTTACCCAATATGTTACCGACGAGCCCTGTGAGCACGGTCTTTGGGCCAAGCTCGAGGAACACTCTGGCCCCATCGCGGTACATGGCGTTGATTTGAGACAAAAATTCGATCGGTTTTACCAGATGTTGAACCATGACCTGCTTGATTTGATCGACGTCCCGGGCGTGCGTCCTTCCGGTGGTATTTGAGTACACCGGGATCTCACTGCCCTCTGACCTCCAACTTGTCGAATTGATCAAGTCAGCCAAGGCTGTCTGTGCCGGACTGACGAAGTGCGAATGGAAAGCGGCGGATACCGGAATCTCCCGGGCGGCGATGTCCGCTTCGGTGAAGCGCCTCTTCGCCTCTTGAATGGCTGATTTCGCTCCGGAAATAATGCTCTGCCGCGGCGCATTGTGGTTTGCCAGGATCACACCATCGATGTCGGATATAATACTTTCGACTTCTTCCTTAGTAGCCTGGACCGCCGCCATTGTCCCCAGTTCTGCCCCTGAATCCGCCACCGCATCGACAATGAACCGACCGCGGGCTTCCGAAAGTGACATGAGTGTTTCAAAATCGATATAGCCAGCGGCAAATAAGGCCACGAATTCTCCGTAACTGTGCCCGCCCAGCATGTCCGCTTCTAGACCCAAGGACCGCATGATCCGCCACATTCCTGCGCTCACTGCGCCGAGCGCGGGCTGGGCGATATCGGTGCGGGTTAGCGACTCGGCCGCCGAGGATTGGGCATTTTCATCATACGCACCGCGGCGGAAAATATAGCGGCTCAGCCGGTAATTATCGCCGAATCGTTGCCTGAAGCGATCTTCCAGTAAGTTGTCGGCTTCCGTCAGCGTGGCGCTGAGATCCGGAAAGTAAACCGACAACTCCTGGAACATATGCGCATACTGGGAGCCTTGACCCGGAAACAGAACGGCGAGCTTGGTGTTTGAAGTGGTTCCGGCACTATAGTTGATGCCGGGAGGAGGAATCAGTTTATCCCCGATTAAGAAGTTTATGGTCAGACCGATCTTGTTCCGCAAATCAGTGAGATCCCTTGCCACGATAGCGACTGTCTCCTTTTCCCTTTCCCATTTCATGGACAGATTGTAAGCAAGGTCGCGGAGTGGGGTATCTGTGTGTGCCTCCAGTTCTCGATTTAAGAGAGTGAGGTTTTCGCTGAGGTTTTTGCGGTCGTCGCCGGAAAACAAAAGCAGCTCGGCCGGCCAACGCCGGCTCGCGACGGGATGCAGCCACGGTCGATATTCACCGGTGTACTCCTCCAACACGACATGGAAATTGGTCCCGCCGAAACCAAATGAGCTGACGGCAGCGCGGCGCGGAATATTTTTTGTGGCTATCCATGGCAAGGCCTTATTTGTAAGGTAAAGCGGACTGTCAGGACGCTGCAACACTTCAATCGGCTGCTCTACGGGAAAGTGCGGCGGAATGACACGATGATGCAAGGCCAATGCGGTTTTGATGATGCCGGCGACTCCAGCGGTGGCTTTTGTGTGACCGATTAACGTTTTGACCGAACTCACGGCAGCCTGGTGGGGTCGGGCGCCCGAATCGACCAGCAACTGGGTAGTACTGGTGATTTCGGCCGTATCCCCGGCAACGGTACCGGTGCCGTGGGCTTCGAAGAACTCGACGGTATCGGGCTCAAATCCGGCCATATCATATGCGCGCCGCATGGCGCGGATCTGCCCTGCCGGTTCCGGCGCCGTCAGCCCTCTCGCCCGGCCGTCGCTGCTACCGCCGATCCCTTTGATCACCGCATATATTCGATCGCCGTCCCGTTCGGCATCCTCGAGCCGTTTCATGGCGACCATGGCGATGCCCTCGGAGATCACTATGCCGTCTGCTGTTGAATTGAAGGTTTTGCACCGCCCTTTAGGAGACAGGGCTTGGGTCTTACTGAAACACATATAGCCGAAAGGCCCTTGAACAGTGTCAACACCGCCGGCAATGACCATGTGGCTCCGTTTGCTTATCAACTCGGAAACCCCCTGGTATATGGCGGCGAGCGATGATGCACAAGCGGCGTCTGTCGTAAAATTAACACCCCCCAGGTTCAGACGGTTGGATATTCGTCCGGCGATGACATTGGGCAGAATCCCGGCAAATGTATCTTCCGACCACTCGGGCAACAAAGAGGCCACTGAATCCGGCAGGTGCCCTTGAAAACGCGGCAGCTCGGTGCGCAGGCCGTATTGTAAACCGACATCACCGACACCGCCGCTGGCGCCGATGATGACGGATGTATGCAACCGGTCGAAATCGCGGTGTTCGTAGCCGGCATCATTCAGATGCTTTGCCTGGCGATTTCAAGCGCCATCAATTGCATGGGGTCCACCGACTCGATCGATTTGGGTGGTATCCCATACTGCATCGGATCAAAGGCCATGTCGGATAGAAAGCCACCCCATTTAGAATAAATTTTGTCTTTCGCCAGCTTATCTTTATCGTAATACAAGCGCCAATCCCACCGGTGGGGTGGGATCTCTGTGATGGCAACCACCTTGTTGAGAATATTATCCCAGTAATCTTGAGTTGATTCGGCTTGGGGTAAATAAGCCGCAATTCCGATGATGGCGATATCGACTGGTTTATGCTCGGGGGATCCTTTATTACTGTCCACTCGATTGGCCCGTATGTTAAGCAATTTTAATGCATTTTCAGTGACTTCCCGGTGCAGTGAGGGGATGTCGGTCATCTCTTTTCTCAGAGACGCCACTTGGCCGACCATGTACATGCCTTCACGCTGCTGGTAGTCTTCATCAAACGCTTTTAGCTCGCGGCTTTCGGCCGTTCGGGCATGGCCCCGGGTCGCCAGCCGCAGCCTGCCCAGAATAAGATTGTCAAGCGCTTCCCGGATCTCTTCTACGGACATCCGTTTTTCATTCAGGGTCTGCTTTTCAGTGAAAAATGTTTCCGCAAAGGGCGTATGGACACAGCGACTGGCGTGTCCGGGTCCTGATTGGAGGCAGACCGTGCGTTCGCATTCAATTGCTTTGGCCTGGAACGTCGGCACCAGAGCGCCGCTATCGACAATTTCCTTTGTAAACAGATAACTGCTGCCCATCAATATCCCGATCTTGACTTTTTTCCTGTCAAGCGGGGCAGCCAGAACTTGAACCATGGCGGAAGAGACGGCGTCATGAAGGCCACCGGCAAATAATACGTGAATATCTTCACCGGCGTAGTTTCCGCTCTCGAGCTCTGCGAGCAGCCGATCGACCACCGAACTCCAGAGCACAAAACTGCACAGCGGTCCAACATGGCCGCCGCATTCGCGCCCTTCGAGAATAAATCGACGCGCACCTTCCTGAAGGAACAGCGGGATGAGATTCGCGGAGGGGACATGCAGATAAGAGTGGATGCCGGCCTCGTCGAGCCTGACGGCCTGATCGGGCCTTCCCCCGGCGATAACCGCGAAACCGGGCTTGTATTTCTTGGCAGCGGCAATCTGTTCGTCTAACAAGGATTGAGGCGCAAACCCCAACAGGCCCACTCCCCATATGGCCCCATTAAGCGCTTGGGTCGTCTGTTCAAATATCCGAACCAGGGCTTCACCTTTCATCAAACCCAGGGCAATTGTCGGCAGTCCACCCCCATTCGATACGGCAAGGGCGAATTCGGGGTTGTCGGACACGCGGGTCATGGGTCCTTGAACGATCGGCAAGGCCGTTCCCAAGTCCTTAGCCAACGGCGAATTGGCGGTTAATGACTTGCTCTCGACCGCTTGTTGCAAGCTATGGGTTACGGCCGTGTCAATCGCCCGGAATACCGCGGACATATGTCCGTACTGCTTGCGCCACGAATTCGCGAAACAGACGTCTTGACCGAGTGGCAGGAGACCGTCCGTAGGGTCATCCCAATTAATCTTATGCTGCACCAAGGATTTGAGCGCCGGAAATGTCTTGCCTTGACCGTCAGCGCAAAACTCCTGCGCGCGGCGAAAGCCGGGCCGAACCAAAACACGGAAGAATTCGCCTTCATCGTCTTTGCCGACGGCAATGGTTTCGCTTCCCGAAAGCCTGTCCAATACCGGCGTAAGCGTTTTGGCCAGTGGAGACTCGCTGAGCAGCAATACCTGGTTGTCGAGAACACCACCGGCCACGCCGACCGCGTTGCAGGCAGCCGCGACGTGGGGCGTTATTCCGCCGCGCAACAGCAGCGGTAATTTGGTTTGCCCCATCCATTTCTGTAGTAATACGAAACTGCTGCTTTCGCCGACGAATCCACCGGACTCATGACCCTTTATCACCAAGCCATCGATGAGGTCATCCAATGGATGATCCGGCCAACTGGCCGTTTTTAATTCGGCCAGTACACTGGTGCCCATTTGCCTGAACTTTGATATCCAATCCTTGCATTCCGGGACTAATTCGCCGTCAATAACCACCCATCCCATGCCTTTGCGGGCGTATTCGGCGGTTGCCTTCAATATTCTGTCTTCTGACGCATCGATTTTTATACCGTATTGGCCGGTGGCCTTTTGGGAAAGAATATCGAGTTCTTTCAGGAGGCGATCAGGGTCCGTTGACAGCTCGGCATTGAGAATGCCAACACCACCGGCGCGACTTGCGGCGATGGCCAAGCCGGCGGTATCGTGACCTGCCGGTGTGTAGACGAATATTTTGAATTTGTTCATGTGATCAACTGACCTTTATATCAGACTTCGCTGATGGATAAACATTTAACCCGATGCCCGCAGGCCATTGAGCACGATGTCCTTGGTGTCGAAAATCGATCGGCAGCCAATACCGCTGCTGCTGAAAAAGAAGGCGTCGTCCTGATTGTGCATGCCGGTGAGATCGGTTCGCCCGAAAACCTCAGGGCTGCTGACTTTTCCCTTGAGGTCGAAACCGTGATGGGAAAGAACGACCAGGTCCGGTGCATTGGCAACATGGGGACCCCTGTAAAGTTCTTCCTTGAGATAGACCCTTTTCGTGACGTCGCCGTTGTTCCCAAAATTCAGCTTCTCAAGGCCTTGCTTAATTTCCTGCCGCAACCGTTCATAGTCACTTTTCTCTACGGCCCCCAAAGGATATTTGCCTTTGAGATTGATATGGATTCGCGAGGGGTCCAACGCAAAAGCCTTGGAACCCGGTCCGATCTCCATAATCGTTTTCGGTTGCGCGCTCTTAAAGGTCAGGAATCCGTTTTCCTGCAGCCAACGGTTGAGGTAGACCTCCGACTTGATCTTGGTGAACCCGTGATCGGAAATCATATAAAAAGTGTTTTCCCCCGCACTAGGGCCTTCCAAGTCTAGGAAGCGGTCGAACAACCGACCAGCAAATGCATCAACCGCTTTGAAGTAATCTAGAAATTGCTGGTGATGAGGATGTGATTCGTTATCGTACGCCTCCCAAAGAAAATGCATGAGCCGGTCGGTTCCAGTCACGACGACCACAAACAGGTCCCAGTCGATTTCTTTCCATAGAAAATCCACCGCGTGCGCCCGCCCGGCAAGAGTGGTATTCAGATCTTTAAATAGAAACTCATGATCCTGACGGGCTATCTCGGTGTCCAGGTCGATTCGATATCCACCTTGCTTCAGTTTGGGTAGCAACGTTTGAGGGTAGACGGCTTTATTGATATCAATGGCCACAAAGCCTGAAATGAGCGCCCCGTTTATTTCTCTCGCCGGATAGGTGGCCGGCATATTGATGATGACTGATTTTCTGCCCTGCGACGCCAAGTCGTCCCAAATGGTCCGAGCCTTGAGGTCGTTGAAATTCGGGAAAGACATGTTGTATGTCCCTGGAACCAGATCGATAAAACCGTAAATGCCATGGTTTCCCGACTGCGTGCCGGTCATGAAAGACGACCAGGAAACAGACGAAATCTCTGGGATACACACGCTCATCTGACCGAAATAACCCTTTTGGAACATAGCCGTCATGTTGGGTATAATCCCTTTGTCCCCAAGGCTGTTTAAGAGAGAGTATGGGACTCCATCCAAACCCAATATTATCGCTTTTGGTCTCATTTTGTTTATCAATTTTGTTGTATCGAATTATTAGGATCTTTTTTCAGTTGGAAGCGCCCTAAGAAAGATTTCCGTGTTATAGCGCAGAGCCATCCTTATTCAAATGGTTGCTGCAATTGCTTCTGTAATGCTATTGGATATAGAAAAGAATGAGAAGGCTCTCGACTAAATAGCTACATGTATCCAAGAGCTCGCAGTTGTTCCATTATACCTTCCTTTTCTTGTCCCCTGCCGTCACGCTCGGTCGTATTTTCCAGGTCTTGTTCCCAGGCCGGGATGTCGGAAAATTTGGTGGTCGACCCTTTGGCTCCTAAAGAGCGGTACCCTTGATAGTAAAGGGAACAGAAGGGGATGTCGTTATTTTGGATCGTATTCCAGATATCACGCTCCTTGAAATGCAGAACAGGATGGACTCTGACATGGTCGGGATTGCTTCTGGGGCTAAAAAATACCTCTTCCAATCTCGACTCCTGCTCGTCCCAACGAATGGCCGTCGATAGGGCCTTTATCCCGGATTCTTCCAGGAACATGTTCATTGCGACAGTCTTCATTAAGTGATTCCCTGCAAATGATTCGGGTTCGAAGGCAAATACATCTTCATTGAAACCGATTTTTACCAATTCATTGCGGTTTCGCTTGTTCAGATCTGCTACCCGGATTGTATCCCCAACGGATTGAGCCTTGTCGCTGACATCGGTGTTCTTGATGACCACAACTTCGACACCCCAGTCAGATTTGATCTTATTGACCAATTCGATGATTTCATCGAATACGTGACCTTCATCTATGAACATCGCGCGGGGTAACGGTTTTCCGATTTCCTTGGCCGCTTCGCGATAAAGCCAAAGCATGGTCGTGCTGTCCTTTCCACCGGTCCAGGCCAAGTAGTGCTCTTTATTTTTAAACTTGAATAAAGCGTCTTTGATTATATTTTTCGATTTTTCGATTTTTTCTGAGAGCGGGAGGTTATTCAAGGCATCTTTTTCTTTTTTGTTCATCAGGGGGCCTTTCTATTGGCAGAAGTTAGTAAGAGGTTCTGTTCACTTGAGTCGTTTGGATTGAACGTTGCCCACCTTCATGTGACTCAGGTTAAAGGATTGTGATGTGCAGTAAAAGCAACAGTCTTGAATTTTGGCATTCGTATAACAGATATCAGGCCATTGCGCACGGGCGTTTGTTTTTTTGAGCAGATCAAAAACAGTCGTCTGTATACAGCTCCGCCCCTTCGATTACATAAAAACCTCAAAATAGTCCCGCTTTCATAATCAGGATGATGAGGTTGAATCGCTACCCACGGGTAATTAGCAAGATATATGCCCGGGATTATTTTTTGGATATTTAGTTATATCCTGCTGATATCATATGTTTTAATTAAATTCTGGCGGAACCCCCTTTACCAATTTTGGATCCGCTCGGTGTGGAGCTCTCACATTGTTTCCATATATTTAAGGAAAAAATATTCATAAAACATCAAAGCCACTTCAGAAATCCATACCTGGTATAATTGTTGTGTACATGTTCCCCTACAATTTACAACCCTATATCGTTATCCTTTCACGTTTCGTAAACCTCAACCAATGTTGTGTGCAAGGGGCGCCATAAACCAGGCAGCAACATTTCATTAACAACCCGGCGATATTGTGCGGGTACCGGCTCTAGATGATTAGGAGCGGCACGGGCTCTTGAGCGAGCGTTAACGCTGCCTTCATTTCTCAATTGTGTGTTTGAGTCAAAAGCGTTGGCAACGAGCACAGATGTGGGTGCTGCGCTGGCCGACGATAATGCGCTCGATCGGTTGTCGGCACCGCGGGCAGGGGGAACCGGTGCGGCGGAACACGCGAAGCTGGTCCTGGTTGCGTCCCCGGTGGCGGGCGATGGAATAGAAGTTCGCTTTGCCGGTGCCGAGAGTGGTCCCCAGGTTTTTCAAACCGCGTTTGAGAACCCGCGGGATAGCATGGCGCAGGGAGTTGATCTCGGGGCCGGAGAGGGTGTGGGATCGGCGGCAGGGGTGGATTCCGGCTTCCCAGAGGGCTTCATCGACATAGATGTTGCCCAGGCCGGCGATGACGGTCTGATCCAGCAGGAGCGGTTTGAGCACCCGCTTGCGGGAGGTCAGCGCCACCCTGAGCGCCGTGGCATTGAAGACGGGCTCCAGCGGTTCCACACCCAGATGCCCCAGAACGGAGGCTGGATCCGGAACCAGGAAGACTCTTCCGAACTTGCGCGTATCGTGAAATCTCAATTCAGCCCTGTTATCGAGCCTGAAGATCACGTGTTCGTGGCGTGACTTTTTCGTTCCTTCCGGCACCAGGTGCAGGCGGCCCGACATGCGCAGGTGGATCAGCAGGTGAGCGTCCGGAGACAGATCCATCATGATGAATTTACCCCGTCGCCGGATAGCGGCGATCCTCTTACCGCCGATGCGGTGCCGGAATTCGCCGACGGACGGGGCGGCAATCGTCCGGGGCCAGTACACCCGTGCACTAACGAAAGAGGTATCGACCAGACCGGCGGCATTCAGGTCATTGACCAGGGTTTGGACTTCGGGCAGTTCAGGCATCTCTGTGCATTCTCCCTTCACTCCGGCTTGACGCATTCACCATCTTCTTGTACAATCAAATTCAATAAAATACAATATGTTGTATTATGAGATGAGGTTGTTGCGATGGCTCCTGTCGTTGAATCGGTGTGGGAACTGCTGAGCGTCTGGCGGGTCGAACTCCTGTTATTTGCCATCTCATTCGTGCTCCTGGCGCTCTTCGGCCTGACCGTCCGCCTGTTGGGTCGCCTGCCTGCCGGGTCGATGGCGTTTTTGGGGAGCCGGGTTGGCGGACTCGAACAGAGTCTGCAGCGTGTGGAAGTGGCGCTCAAGGAGGAATTGGGCCGCGGCCGGCAAGAATTCAACACCGCTGCCCGGGAACTGCGCGAAGAGATGCGCATGGCCGTCAAGGACTCCGGCGACGCGCTGCTCCGGCGCATGACTGAAAATGCCGGTATGCAGAAAGGCCAGCTCGACTCTTTCTCAAAGCAGACCATGGAGCTGACCCGCCTGCAGGAGGAAAGGTTCGAGGCACTGCGCCATGCCGTTGAGAGGCGCCTGCAGGACCTGCAGGCCGACAATAGCCGCAAGCTTGACGAAATGCGGGCCACCGTTGACGAAAAACTGCACGACACGCTGGAAAAACGGCTGGGTGAATCTTTCCGGCAGGTCAGCGACCGCCTGGAACAGGTTTACAGAGGACTCGGTGAGATGCGCAGCCTGGCCGTCGGGGTCGGAGACCTGAAAAAGGTGCTGACCAACGTCAAGACCCGCGGCACGTGGGGTGAAATCCGGCTCGGGGCCATTCTCGAACAGATTTTGACGCCGGATCAGTACGATGTCAACGTGGCCACACGCAAGGGCAGCGGCGAACGGGTGGAGTTTGCCGTCCGTCTGCCGGGGCAGGACACGTCAGGGACGGTGTGGTTGCCGATCGATGCCAAATTTCCCCAGGAGGATTACCAGCGCCTGGTGGATGCCCAGGAAGCATCCGACCGGGAACAGGCCGATAAATCCCTTCGCAGCCTCGAGATGCGCATCAAGGGAGAAGCCAAGCACATCCGGGAGAAGTATATCGATCCCCCGCACACCACCGACTTCGGCATTATGTTTCTTCCGGTTGAAGGCCTCTATGCCGAAGTATTGCGGCGACCCGGACTTTGCGATTTCCTGCAGCGGGAATACCGGGTCGTGGTGACCGGACCGACGACCTTGGCCGCCCTGCTCAATAGTTTGCAGATGGGTTTCAGAACACTGGCCGTAGAAAAACGGTCCAGTGAAGTCTGGCAGCTTCTGGGAGCCGTCAAGGCGGAGTTCGGCAAATTTGGCGAGGTTCTGGCCAAAACCAAGAAAAAACTTCAGGAGGCCAGCAACACCATCGACAGCGCCCAGGTAAGGACACGGGTCATTACCCGCAAGTTGAGAAAAATCCAGGACACGCCGTTGGATGAACCGATAATTGACACCGCTGATAAGCGTCTGCCGGTCAACTCCTTGACCGGTTAATTCCGATTAGGTTTGCGCTTCACCGTTTTCATGAAGGCGGACGATCAGCACCGGCTTTTTACACCGCCGCAGAACACGGCGGGATGTGCTGCCGATCACCACCTGCTCCAGCATTCCCTGTCCGTGCGACCCCATGACGATCAAATTTCTGCCGGATAAAAAAAGCCAACCGGTCCCGGCAGGCCGGTTGGCTTCATGCTGCGTGAGAACGGCTGTGCTTTTACTTGCCGGATTCAGGGCTTACTCAGTGCATACTTGGGCTGAATGATTTCGTAATAGGCTTTTTCTGACACCGTGCCCCAGGTGCCGACAACTTTCTGGAAGGCTTTGAAGGAGTCATTGACCTTGGTGGCCATGGGTGTCTTGGCGGCCTCTTCTGCCACCACCTCCTGTGACATTTTGCGCAGGGATTCAAGGACATCGTCCGGAAACCGGACCAACTGAACGTTGTGTTTGGTGATCAATTCCTGCAAGGCGGCACCGTTGCGGGCTTCGAACTGTGCCAGGACCCAGAGCTCGTTTTCCATGCACACGGCGTCGAGAATATGCTGCAGGTCCTTGGGGAGCGAATCATAGGCTTTCTTGTTGAAAAAGTACTCCAGGTAGGTCCCCGGTTCGTGCCATCCGGGATAGTAGTAATATTTCGCGGCCTGGTAGAACCCCATCCGCAGGTCGTGCAGCGGGCCGACCCACTCGGTGGCGTCGATTACGCCGCGCTCCAGGTTGGTGAAGATCTCTCCACCGGCCGTCAGGACCACCGTTCCGCCGGCCTTGGCCACGACCTTGCCGCCGAGTCCCGGGATGCGCATCTTGAGCCCCTTGAAGTCGTCGATGGTGTCGATCTTCTTGTTGAACCAGCCGCCCATCTGCACCCCGGTCGACCCGCCCGGCCGCGGTACGAGGTTGAACGGCGCGTAGCACTCCTCCCAGAGTTTCAGGCCGTCGCCGCCGTGGAACCAGGCCGACATGCCCTGGGCGTTCATACCGAAGGGGACCGCCGAAAACCATTGAACCGCCGGTTCCTTTCCAGCCCAGTAGTAGGCGGCGCCGCTGCCCACTTCCACCGTGCCGTCGGAAACGGCCTGGAAGCTCTCCAGGGGAGGAACGAGTTCGCCGGCAGCAAACACCTGAATCTTGATGCGGCCGTCGCTGACTTCCTCGACGCGCTTGGCCAGACGCTCGCAGCCATCCTGCAGTACCGGTAGTTTGGGCGGCCAGGTGGTCACCATCTTCCACTGATATTTCTTTTGGGCGATCACCGCCGGAGCGCTCACGGCTGTGGCGGCCACAGCCGCGGCTCCGACACCGGCCTTTTTCAGAAACTCCCGTCTCTTCATCATAATCCTCCTTGTGTCAATGGGTGATATTGCACGGCGGAATTTATGCGAGGAATCCTCCGTTACCTTTACCAACATTGTTCAAACTAAAGGATACACCGTGCGGAAATTCAGTTCTAGTAAAAAGCACGTTTCGGTTTACGCTTCAAAATCTTGTATAATCGTCCTTATCGCTCGGCGGCAGCGAGGTCAAGGTCCAAATATGACATTCGGCAGCCAGGTGGCCAGTTTCGGGAAGAAAACGATGATCAAAAGGCCGATGAGTTGAAATATGACAAACGGCATGATGCCGCGGTATATATGACCGGTGGCGATTTCAGGCGGTGTCACCGCCTTCAGGTAGAACAGCGAAAAACCGAAGGGCGGCGTTAAAAACGAGGTCTGCAGGTTGACCGCGATCAATATGCAGAACCAGAGCGGATCGTAGCCGAAGTCGATCATGATCGGAGCCAGCACCGGCACGTGGATGAACGTGATTTCGATGAAGTCGAGGAAGAAACCGATGCAGAAGATCAGCCCCATGACGATCGCCAAAACCGCATTATGTGAATACTTGTCGGCCAGGCCCCCCAGAAATTCGCGCACGAGGCCGTCGCCCCCCAGGCCGCGAAAGACCAGGCCGAAGGCGGCCGCGCCGCACAGGATGATAAAGACCATGCAGGTCAACCTGACGGTGGTCTGCATCACTTCGCGCAGGATGGTCATGTTGAATTTGCGGTTGGCGATCGTCAACCCGGTGGCGCCGACGGCCCCCACGGCGGCGGCCTCGGTCGGCGAAGCGATGCCGGCGAAAATCGAGCCCAGCACACAGATCATCAGTGTCAGCGGCGGTACGAGGGCCCTCATGACCCTTACGGTCATTTGTTTCGAGGAAATGGCGGCCAGCTCCGCCCGGGGGATGGCCGGGGCCGCTTTGGGATTGAGCATGGCGATGATCAGGATATAGAGGACGAACAGGCCCACCAGCACCATGCCCGGCAGGACTGCGCCCATGAAGAGGCTGCCGACGGGAACCCCCACGATGTCGCCGATGAGCACCAGCACGATGCTGGGCGGGATGATTTGCCCCAGGGTTCCGGAAGCCGCCACCGTTCCGGTGGCCAGCTCCTTCTGATAGCCGCGCCGCAGCATTGTCGGCACCGCCAGCAGGCCCATGGTGACCACCGTGGCACCGACGATTCCGGTCGATGCACCGAGCAGGGCGCCGACCACTACGACCGATATGGCCAGCCCGCCGCGCAGGCGGCCGAACAAGAGACCCATGGTGTCGAGCAGCTCCTCGGCCAGGCCGGAGCGCTCCAGCATGACGCCCATGAAGACGAACAGGGGCACGGCGATCAGAGTGATGTTGGTCATCACGCCCCAGATCCGCAGGGGCAGCAGGTTGAAGAACGACCAGCCGAAGCCGACAAGGCCGAACACCAGGGCGGTCCCCATCAGGGTAAAGGTGACCGGAAAACCGACCATTAAAAGGATCGTCAGCGCCAGAAACATCCAGGCCGAAAGGTATTCCATCAGGATTTAGCCTCCTCTGCGCTCTCTATGCCGAGGATCTGCAACAGGCTGTGTATGCCGAGCGACAAGCCCTGTAAGAAAAGAAGGCTGAATCCGACAGGGATGAGCCCTTTGACAATGAATCGGAAGGGTATGCCGCCCGGGTCGGGGGATCCTTCCAACATGGAAAAAGAGTTGGCGGCAAACTTCCATGAAGTCATGATGATCATGATACATCCGGGAATGAGGAAAAAAATGACTCCCAGAAGATTGACCCACGCCTTGCCCTTGATGTTCAGGCGCTGGTAAATGATATCGACGCGGACGTGACCGTCTTTCAAGAGGGTATAGCCGGCCCCCATAAGAAAGATGAAAGCGAAGAGGTGCCACTCCATTTCCTGGGTGAAAACAAAGCTGGTTTTGAATAAGTAGCGCATGACAACGTCCACGAAGACAACCAGGACGATTATCAGGCTCACCCAAGATACCCCTCGACCGACCCACTCGTTCAGGGTGTCGATCCCATGGGCCAGTTTCGCTAGAAATTTCATGTCAACTGTAACTTCCGTATGGAATTGAATTCATTTAAAATTTCTTCAGGCTTCACTGATCCGCCGACTATAGGAAAAAGATGATTTGCAGTCAAGCAATATTAGCACCGGAACGATAGGGCGTGGGCGTGGTGTTTGACTCGTCGCCATCGCCATTCGGCCGTGCTGACCGGGGTCTGGTTGAACTCTTAACTTAACCTTCTGTTTTGGGTTGCGGTCCGCTGAGGTCCTGCCGTTCCCGCGAGAAACAGGGCATAGCACGACATTCCAAACGACTCCTCATTCCAAAAGGCTGATTGATTAAACAGGGCAGAAAGTGTTCATCAGGCGGCGCGCCTGGTATGAATTGGATAGTGCTGTCATGACTCTGCGACGGCCTGGTGGGGCAAGTGTATAAAAACAAAGCGTCATTGGTCCGCACAGGTTTCCCTTGATTCGGGGCACCATATACGTTAAAAATTCGAGGTTTAACGGTTCCGTCACAGGTGTGCAGAGATCTTCCTGCGATGGTTTCCCTTCGGTGCCACTGGATGCCGCTGCCGTTGACAGCGGTTCTCATCCACTGGCCGACTCATCCGGGCCGATCGAATAGGAACGTCAACGCCAATGAAAAAAAGACTGGGTTACTGGGCCGACCGATATATCCAGCGTCAACGAACCGCTCGTGAGGCTATGAGGCTGCTGCGTTCCGGCCAGCGGGTATTCATCGGGGCGGCTTCCGGAGAACCACGGCACCTGGTTCAGGCGCTGTCGGAAGAAATCGAGCGGTTGCGGGACATCGAAATCGTCCGCCTGATGGCGATCGAAAGCGCGCCGCTGACTCTGATCGCCAAGAAATCGAAAAGCGAAGCTCTGAACATTCGGTCCTTCTATGCCGGTTCGGCCAAGCCGCAGGGTCTCGCCCAAAATCAGCGTTTTATCACCCCTCTCAACCTGTCGGCGCTACCGCGCCTGTTTAAAACACGACGGCTGCCGCTTCATGCGGCCCTGATTCAGACCTCGCCGCCTGATGATTTCGGCTGGATGAGCCTCGGTGTTTCGGTCGATATCACCCTATCGGCGGCTCAGTCCGCCGATATCGTCATCGCCCAGGTGAATACGAACATGCCCCGGACGCTGGGGCGCAGTTTCATTCACGCCAACGATGTCGACGTCATCGTCGAATACGACGAGGAGTTGTTGACGATCGACACATCGATGGAATCCCCGCAGGCCAACCTTCTCGCCGGCCATATCACAGGGCTCATCGACGATGGGTCCACTATCCAGATCGGTATGGGCACGACCCCTCAGGCGGTGATGCTGGCCTTGTCCGAGAAAAATGACTTGGGAATACACACCCAGTTTCTCACGGATGACATCATGCACCTGGCGGCCCGTGGCGTGGTGACCAACCGCATGAAGGGGTTCAACGACGGCAAAATCATCGCCAGCACCGCCATCGGCAGCAAGAGCCTTTACGAATACATCCACGACAATCCCGGCATCGAACTGCACCCGTCCGACTATGTGAGTGATCCGGCCGTGATTGCCCGCCACCGCAGAATGGTTTCCATGAATGTGGCCATGACCATCGACCTGACCGGCCAGGTTGCGGCCGATGCCTTGCCTTCCAACCTGTTCTCCGGCATCACCGGTATGCTCGATTTCGTCAGAGGGGCCTCCCAGGCCGAAAGCGGTAAATCGATTCTTATGCTTCGATCCACCACCCATAACGGCAAGGTCAGCCACGTGGTGCCGATGCTGTCCGACACGGCAACGGTCATTCCCCGCAGCGATACCTCATACGTGGTGACGGAATACGGGGCGGTCAACCTTTTTGGTAAAAGCCTGCAGGAGCGGGCCCTGGCCATGATCAGCATCGCCCATCCCGACTTTCGTGAATTGCTCTTGCAGGAAGCCAAGGACAGGGGTTTGCTCAGTCGCGACCGAACTCTGGCCGAGTCGCTCCAGGGGGTTTATCCGGTTCACCTGGAAGAAGCCATCGACATCGACGGTGAGGAGGTGGTCATCCGGCCGGCCAAGCCGGTCGACGCGCGCCGGATCCAGGAGCACTTCTACAACCTCGACGAGAAAGATGTGGTTGCACGGTTTTTTCATGAAAAAACCTACTTCGATCGTGCCGAAATTGAAGGCGTTTCACTGATCGATTATGTCAACGACCTGACGGTACTGGCAGTGGTCGGGGATTTCGGGTTTCGGCGGGTGGTCGGAATCGGCGAATACCTGCTCGATCCGGCGACGAACATGGCCGAGGTGGCTTTTTCGGTCAGCAAGGATTTTCAGGGCAAAGGATTGGGCAAGCTGCTGATCCAGAAACTCAGCACGGCGGCAAGGGAAAATGGTATTGCGGGCTTTACGGCCTACACGGTCTCCCAGAACCACGGGATGATCAAGCTGTTCAGCGGCCTGCCGTTTCAAATCAAAACTTTTTTCGACGG
Organism: uncultured delta proteobacterium; assembly: GCA_963792945.1. Classification (GTDB taxonomy): domain Bacteria; phylum Desulfobacterota; class Desulfobacteria; order Desulfobacterales; family SG8-13; genus JARFQH01. The sequence continues at coordinate 226,056 of CAWBYM010000020.1, forward strand.
TGAAATGCTGAAACTCAGCTGCCGTTTCGACGAGTTGAGGACGTGATATAAAATGCCGAAAATAACATTTTTACCTCATAAGAAAGAAATTAAGGCCGCAGATGGCGATGTGCTCATTCGGGTGGCGATGGAGGCCGGCGTGCACGTGAATGCCTCCTGCGGCGGTGAAGGCGTGTGTGGAAAATGCCGTGTCATTATCGAGGGCGGGAGGGTCGAAGGCGGCCTCAGTGAAAAGCTCAGCCGACAGGATATCGACAATGGCTACCGTCTGGCCTGCCGGAGCACCGTCACAGAAGATGCCGTGGTGCGCATACCCGTGGAGTCGGAAGTCGATGTGGCTGTGCTGAACATGCAGGCCACTCCGCGGATGACAGCGCGGATTCAGGAAATGAACCTTGAGGAATTGAAGGAGCAGGGCCTCTTCATGCCGCCGGTGGAGAAGAAGTACCTGGAACTGCCTCCGCCCACCGCTCAAGATAACCTGGCCGACGCCACACGCCTGGTCAGTTTTTTAAAGCTGCAGCACGATGAACACCGCTTGGTGGTGGAACTGCCCGTCATTCGCAAGCTCCCCGATGTGCTGCGGCAGGACGATTTCAAGTTGACCGCCACCCTGGCCCGGCCGGTTCACGAAGGCCGCAAGACCCACATCATCGATGTTCAAGCCGGGGATACGTCCGACCGGAATTACGCCATTGCCGTCGATATCGGAACCACGACCGTTTACGCCCAACTGGTCGATCTGGTCAACGGGGCGGTATTGGCACAATATGGTGAATTCAACGGTCAGATCAGCTATGGCGAAGACGTGATCAGCCGCATCGTCTACGCCGAGAAGCCCGGCGGTCTCAACCGCCTGCACACCGTGGTTGTGCAGACCATCAATTCGGTCATCCGGAAGGTTCTCCGCCGGGCGGCGCTCGATGCGGAAGAGGTGTCGTCCATCACGCTGGCCGGCAACACGACCATGACGCAACTCTTGCTCAGCGTCAATCCCCGATTCATCAGGCGATCGCCTTATGTGCCCGCCTCCACCCTGTACCCGCCGATCAAAGCCGTCGATCTGGGCTTGGATCTGGCCGACCATGCTTCCGCGCTGGTCTTCCCTTCGGTCTCCAGTTACGTGGGGGGGGACATCGTCGCCGGCGTGATGGGCTCGGGTGTCTACCGCACCGACGCGCTGACGCTGTTTATCGATATCGGAACCAATGCCGAGATCGTGATCGGCAATCAGGACTGGCTGGCCTGTGCGGCCGCCTCGGCCGGGCCGGCCTTCGAGGGGGGCGGGATCACCTTCGGCATGCGGGCGGCCAAAGGAGCCATCGAGGATTTTTCCATTGATCCGCTGAGCCAGGAGCCGATGATCATCACCATCGGCAATGTTCGCCCCAAGGGGATCTGCGGTTCCGGTTTGATCATCATCGTCGGCGTGATGTTCGAACTGGGCATCATCGACTATCAGGGCAAATTCAACCGCGACCTCGATACCCCCCGCATCCGGGAGACGGAAGGGATTTTTGAGTATGTGCTGGCTTGGAAAGACGAAACCCAGATCGATCGGGACATCGTCATCACCGAAATCGATATCGAGAATCTCATCCGGGCCAAAGGGGCCATTTACAGCGCCTGCATGACCTTGCTGGCGGAAGTCGGCATGGGAGTCCAGGATATAGAGCAGGTGATTCTGGCCGGCGGATTCGGCAGCTATGTCGATCTGAGCAAAGCGATGACCATCGGGCTGTTGCCCGAAATGGACCCGGATCAGGTCACCTTCGTCGGCAACGGTTCACTGATGGGGGCCAGGATGAGCGCCCTGACCAACCGCATCCGGCGCGACGTGGTCGAGGTGACCCGTAAAATGACCAACTTCGAGCTGTCGGAAACGGCATCTTACATGGACAATTACGTGGCGGCCCTGTTTCTGCCCCATACGGACCTGAAGCTGTTCCCCGAACTTAAAAAACGGATGGAACTGCGTAAATCCATGGCCAATAAATAGAGGCGGTTCTGCCGAATTTTAACTCGATTTTTCGACTCCACTATTGACAAAAAAAACATCTCAATATAAAGGATGTTCCTTGGCACCCAACCAATCAAAGCGATGGATAATCACATTCTTTTGCCCACTTCCTCATCACAGATAACGAAAAGACGACAGCCGTCCTTTCGTCACCCATACATTCAGATCTATTTCTTCAATTTGCGATCGTTAGGTATTCTGGAAAATCCAAAAAATGAAAGGGGGGGATAAGACACTTCGTTTTTCCGGGCGGTCTTCTGCGCCCGGCTGGTGCGCGCCAACTGTGCAGCGTATAACCTCAAAGAATTATTAAATTTATTGATCTGAAGGAGGTAACATTGGGCTTCGAATTTTACAAGGAATCGTACACGGGAAAGATCAAGGAGATCACCCTGGGGACGGGCGCCAAGGCGGTGACCGTGGGTGGTGAGACCAGCTATCCGTTCTACCAGTTTGAAGGTGAAGTGCCCAATAAGCCCCGAATCGCCATGGAAGTTTGGGATATGGAACCGGAGGATTGGCCGGAGGCCGCTTTGGCTCCTTTCAAGGACGTGATTTCCGATCCGGTGGCTTGGGCCAAAAAATGCGTCGATGACTACGGCGCCGAGATGATCGTCCTGCAAATGAAAAGCATCGATCCGAACGGTCTGAACAAAAGTGCCGGGGATGCGGCCGCTATGGTCAAAAAAGTGGCCGATGCCATTGACGTTCCGCTGATCGTGTGGGGCTGCGCGAATGTCCAGAAGGATGAGGAGGTCTTGAAAAAAGTCGCCGAAACCTGCCAGGACAAACCGTTGGTCATCGGGCCGGTCGAGGATAAGAACCACAAGGGCATCGGTGCGGCGGCCATGGGATACGGCCATGCGATCATTTCGTCTTCTCCGATCGACGTCAACCTCGCCAAACAGGTCAATATCCTGCTGGAAAACCTCGGCGTGCCCACCGACAGGATTCTTATCGATCCCACCACCGGCGGGTTGGGTTACGGGTTGGAATACTCATACTCCGTGATGGAACGGATTCGTATGGCCGCCCTCAACCAGGGGGACGACAAACTGCAGCTGCCGATTGTCAACAATCTGGCCAACGAAGTCTGGAAGTGTAAGGAAGCCAAACAAACGGTCGAGGGTGCCCCGGTTCTAGGCGATCCGGAACGGCGCGCCGTTCTGATGGAAGCCGTCGGGGCCGTGTCCTATCTCATGTCCGGGTCCAACATTCTGATCATGCGTCACCCGGAGGCCATCCGTTTGACCAAAGCCTACATCGATCTGATCACTGAAGGCGGATCTGCAACCGATGTCGCTCCGATCGGCAAAGCCGTTGGTGAGGTCGACATCGATTATGCGGCCCTATCGCCGAAGCCGGATCTGACCATCGAAGAGGAAAAGAAAGCCGCTCCTGTTGCCAAGGCCGCTCCGGCCAAACCGGCAGAAGCCCCCAAGGCGGCTCCGGCCCCGAAACCGGCTGCCGAAGCCAAGCCGGCTGTCGCTCCCAAACCGGTAGAAGCACCCAAACCGGCGGAACCGGTTGTGGATGCCGCCAAGGTCGAGGCGGAAGCCAAGGCCAAGGCAGAGGCGGAAGCCAAGGCCAAGGTCGAAGCGGAAGCCAAGGCCAAGGTCGAGGCGGAGGCCAAGGCCAAGGCGGAGGCGGAAGCCAAGGCCAAGGTCGAGGCGGAGGCCAAGGCCAAAGCGGAGGCGGAAGCCAAAGCCAAAACAGAGGCCGAAGAAGCCAAGATTCGCGCCAAACGCGTCGCCGAACGTGCGGCATTGGCCGCCGAGCGCGAAAAAGCGGCCAAGGATAATAAAATCGTCCTGACACCGGCCGGTGATCAGTTGAGCCAACTGGAAAAGATGCTCTACAAAGTGGACCGTATCCACAAACGCATTATGTAGGGTTTCGCCCGTCTTCATTAACCACAATTATCCTCAACGAAGGAGGAGGAACGTATGTCAAGACTTGTTGCATTTGCTGCCATCCAGGGTGGTTACAACATTGTTTCCAAGGTTGAAGGTAGATACAAAAAAGCCTTGCAGACTTATAACGCAGACACCAAAGTCGGATTCCCCAACACCGCTTATTATCTGCCGGTGATTTACTCTTTACTCGGTTTGAAGGTCGAAACATTGGAGGATATGAAAAAGCCTCTGGATTTTGCCCGCGGACTCCTACCGCCCCACGTCAAGGGGCATAACCATATACCGTACCTCGGACCGTTGCTGGACGCCGGTATGGCTGCCCTGCTGGCATTCGAGCTCGATGAGGCCCTGCGGTATCTCGAGGAGCCGGATTTCTACCTCCACTCCGAAGAGCCGGACATCGAAGCCGGCAAGATCTGGCTCGGTGCGGCCGACGATACGGTTTTCCGTAAGAGAGGCGTCGAATTCGTCGACGGCTCGGCTCCCGGATTTGCCGCCATCGTCGGCTCGGCACCCGATCCGGAAACCGCCAAGATGATCGTGGAGGAATACCAGCGCCGCAGTCTGTATATTTTCTGCGCGGCCAACCAGAATGGCACGACCGTCATCGAGCAGCTCATCCAGGCCGGGGTTCAAGTCGGCTGGAATACCCGTATCGTTCCTTTCGGCCCGGACATCTCGTCGGCCATCTTCGCGCTCGGCTTCGCCAACCGTGCCGCCATGGCTTTCGGAGGCGTCAAGCCGGGTGACTACAAAAAGATGCTGCTCTACAACAAGGACCGGATCTTCGCCTTCGTCAATGCTCTCGGTGACGTCAACGCCGAGTGGGCGGCGGCTGCAGCCGGTGCGGTCAACTGGGGTTTCCCGACCCTGGCCGATACCGACATTCCCGAAATCCTGCCGACCGGTGTCTGTACATATGAACACGTCGTGGCCAACGTGGCCCACGATAAAATGGTTGAAAAATCGGTGGAAGTTCGCGGCTTGAAGACCACGGTCTCGCAAATAGAGATCCCCTGTGCCTTCGGTCCGGCCTATGAGGGTGAGCGCGTTCGCGGTGCCGATCTGTTCTGCCAGATGGGCGGCGGCAAAACCCAGGCCACCGAACTGGTCAAAATGGCCGAAATGAAGGAGATCGATGACGGAAAAGTCATCGTTGACGGCCCCGATATTTCGGATCTGAAAGAAGGGGATACCCTGCCGCTGGGCATTTACGTCCAGGTGGCCGGTCGTGAATTCCAGACCGATTTCGAGCCGATCATCGAGCGTCAGATCCATCACCTGATTAACTATATTCAGGGCGTCATGCATATCGGGCAACGGGATATCGCCTGGGTGCGGGTCGGCAAGGGCGCCATCGAGAAGGGCTTTACCATCAAAGACATCGGTGTCGTGCTGCATGCCAAATTCCACCAGGATTTCGGCAACATCCTCGACAAGGTCCAGGTGACCCTGATAACCGACAAGAAAAAGGTGGACGAGCTGACAAAGAGGGCCCGGGGCGAATACAAGCTGCGGGACGAGCGGGTGGAGAAGATGACCGACGAAGACGTCGAAACCTATTACTCCTGCACCCTGTGCCAGTCCTTCGCCCCCACCCACGTTTGCACGGTCAGTCCGGAACGGACGGGACTTTGCGGCGCCTACAACTGGATGGACTGCAAGGCGTCCTTCGAGATCAATCCCACCGGGCCGAACCAGCCGATCGAAAAGGGCGAATGCCTCAATCCGAAACTGGGCCAGTGGAAAGGCGTCAACGATTTTATCTCCAAAGCCTCCCGAGGCGCCATCGACCACTACAACTTCTACTCCATGGTCATCGATCCCATGACCACCTGCGGCTGCTGCGAGTGCATTGCGGCCATGCTGCCGTCTTGCAACGGCGTCATGACCGTTCACCGGGATTATGCCGGAGAGACGCCTTGCGGCATGAAGTTTACGACCCTGGCCGGTGTCATGGGCGGCGGGGCCTCATCGCCGGGTTTTGTCGGACACTCGAAGTTCAACATCACCCAGGGCAAATTCATCCTTGGCGACGGGGGACTCTTGCGCATGGTTTGGATGCCCAAGAGCCTGAAGGAGGAAATCAAGGAGCGGATAATCAAGAGAGGAAAGGAACTGGGTGTGCCCGATCTCTACGACAAGATTGCCGATGAGACCGTAGGGATCACCGAGGAAGAAATTATGCCCTTTCTCAAGGAAAAGGGTCACCCGGCTCTCTCCATGGAATCTATAATCAAATAGATATCAAAGACATGTCACGTGTTGCACGCTGAGCATGGCGGGTCGATACGGTTCGGCTCGCCCGGCTCGGTGTACGACCTGGAACCGGCAACTCGTAACTCGATTGAAGGAGACAAAAATGGCATTAACCGGTATTCAGATTTTCAAACTCCTGCCGAAGACCAACTGCAAAGAATGCGGGGTTCCGACCTGTCTGGCATTTGCAATGAACCTGGCTTCGGGCAAGGCTGAACTCGACAGCTGCCCTTACGTATCCGATGAAGCCCGCGAACAGCTGGCTGAAGCCTCTGCTCCGCCCATCCGGCCGGTGGCCATCGGCAAAGGTGTGCGCAAGTTGACCGTCGGCGGTGAAACCGTCCAGTACCGCCATGAGAAAACATTTTACAATCCCACGGGATTGGCGGCCTGTGTCGGGTCGGACATCCCGCTGGCCGATCTTGAAAAAAAGCTGACCGTGTGGAACGCTTTTCAATTCGAACGGGTCGGCCTGAACCTCCGCCCCGAACTGGTGGCTCTGAAGGATGTCGGCGGAGATGCCGCCGCTTTTGCCGAAAAAGCGAAAAAGATCGCCGAAACCTCCGAGTTCAACCTGATTCTCATGACCGAAAACCCCGATGTCATGAAGGCCGGCATCGAGGCCTGCAAATTCAAACGGCCCCTGATGTATGCTGCTACGGCAGGCAATGTCGATGCGTTCGGCGCTCTGGCCAAAGAGAACGACCTGCCGCTGGCCGTCAAGGCCGACTCCGTGGAAGGCTTGATCCCTTTGACGGATAAGTTGACCGAAATGGGCCTCAAGGAACTCGTGATCGATCCGGGATCCAGAGAGATCAGGCAGTCCTTCTCCGATCAGGTGGCGGTCCGCCGGGCCGCGCTGAAGGACGGCAACCGCTCGGTCGGTTTTCCGACCATCGTATTCCCCTGTGAAATGGCCGGCAACCTCGATGTCGAAACCATGATCGGGGCCATGTTTGTGGCCAAGTACGGCGGGATCGTCGTCTTTTCGGATTTCCAGAGCGAGAGCCTTTTCCCGCTGCTCCTCGAGCGGTTGAACATTTTCACCGATCCGCAGCGGCCGATGACCGTCACGGAGGGGATCTACGAAATCGGCAATCCGACGGAAAACTCGCCGGTCATGGTCACCACCAACTTCGCGTTGACTTACTTCATCGTGTCCGGTGAAATTGAAGGCAGCCGGGTTCCTTCCTGGCTCCTTATCAAGGACGCCGAAGGCCTGTCAGTCATGACCGCTTGGGCCGCCGGAAAGTTTTCCGGCGACGATGTCGGCATGTTCATCAAGAAGTCCGGTATCGCGGATAAAATCAAACACCAGGAAATCATCATTCCGGGCTACGCCGCCGCCATTGCCGGCGACGTGGAGGAGGAGCTTCCCGGTTGGACCATTACCGTGGGACCGCGTGAGGCGGCCCACATCCCCGGGTTTCTCAAGAGCAAATAACTGCAGCGTGCCGGTTGAAGCATGGCGATATGGCCATGCTTCAACCGGTGGCCGGGTAACCATATCGACAAGCCAGATAGGAGGGAGAGCCAATGCTGTTGATAGGCGAGAGTTTAAATGTTATTTCGAAAAAGATCGGCAGAGCGTTCAAAGAACGCGATCCGAAACCGATCCAGGAGGAAGCCCTTTTCCAGCGAAAAAAAGAGATGGATTTTATCGACATTAACTTAGGGCCGGCGAAGAAGGACGGGCATGAATTGATGCCATGGGTCATTCAAACCGTACAGGAAGTGGTCGATGATGTCCCCCTGGCCTTGGACACGTCCAATATTGACGCCATAGATGCCGCACTCAAGGTAATCAAACCCTCCAAGAACGGAGAGGCCCACATTATCAATTCGATCATGGTGCGTCCGGAACGCTATGAGCGGATGGTGCCGATCGCGGCCGAGCATGGCGTGGATTTCATCGCATTGATGTGGGGACCCGAAGGCCTGCCGCGGGATGAAAACGAGCGAGCGGCCCTATGTGTCGAGCTCCTCTACTTCGCCAATGAAGCCGGCATCCCGAACGAAAAAATCTGGGTTGACGGTATCGTCACTCCGGTCAATATCCAACAGCCCCAGTTGATGAGTCTGATGGAATTTCAGAAAATGATCCCCGACATCGCCCCCGGTGCCAAGAGCACCTGCGGCCTGTCCAACATCTCCAACGGACCGCCGGATCATCTGCGGCCGATTTTAAACCAGACTTACATGGTCATGCTCGAAAAATGCGGTATGGTATCGGTGATTGCCGACCCGCTGGACGACCAGTTGATCGACATAGCCAAGGGACGACGGCAGGATATCGTCGACCTCATCTACGGCATGCTGGACGGCAATGAGCCGGACATCGCCAGTCTGCCGAAGGAATTGCAGGATTACGCCAAAACCGTGAACGTCATCCTCGGCAAATCTCTCTATTCGGATTCCTGGTTGGAGCTGTAAAGCAACACCCTGCAAAATGCGGCCGATCCGTGGTACCGGACCGGGATAAAGGTGCAGGCCCCCGGATCGAACAAAAACAATAATAGCCTCAAACCGTATTCGGGTTAGGGGCTATTTTTGTTCGCCGGCGGCATGCTGTCGGCCGATTGTCCACTCTTGGGGGAAACGAACAGCAGGGCGTTGAATAACGTCATGAGCGATGATAATACAAGGCAAAATCCGACGAAATAGCAGGAGCTTATGTGTGATAACTGGGTATTTTGAGGATAATTTTACGCCGTATTTACAAGCGCGATGGTTTTTCAGCGGCCTGTTAGGGCCTATGTGTTGATATGCATATACCGAGTGCGAGGTTGAATCCCCTTCGTGTTTTGGATTTAGCTCTGAAAATGGGTTCAATTCATTCCCCAGAGGGGGCACCCCGAGGCCTTCCATGTGAGAAAAGATGAACGCACTTGCTGGATCAGTAGCTTCCGCGGCTGACGGGCAGCCCGTTTCGCTCCCATTCCCCCCATCCGTCCCTGAGATGGAATACGTTGTCAAATCCGGCCAGAATCAGTTTTTCTGCCAAATCTTGCGACAAGATGCAGGCCTTCCCTTCACAGTAAGTGATCAGTAAGGTTTCCGGAGGATTAGCGGCCATAAAGGGGCCGATATAATCGTCGAAGCGCTGATCGGGAATACTGATGGCACCATCGATGTGGCCTTCCCGGTACTCGTCGGCCGAACGGGCATCCACGAACAGGGCCGTGCCTCGGCGAAAATGGTCGATCGCCTCATCCAATGAGATTTCCCTGACACCGGCGACCGCATCCGGCATTCTCTCAATATTAGCCGGCTCTGCGGGCATGGGTACGGGTCCGATCAGGTCAAGAGGCTTTGGCCTGGCAAGGTTGATTCCGAATGCCAGGCAACCGGATATTAAAGCGATACCCAAGACTTCCAGTATACCTTTCCGCAGGATAGGGCTCAATGGCATAACCCCCCTTGATGGTAAGGGTCGTTCTGGATTTTCCACCCCGGGACAATCCTCATTGGCGGCACACGCGTTCGGTTAAAACCCACTTTTTAACACCTTTTGAAGACCATTGCATCACCAATATCGTATCGGATCACAGGATGGCAACGTCCAATGGGCTTCGGACCACAGGATCGCAAACGTTTACAGGCTGCCGCGGACGCAAGGTGTCGGTTACGCAGACGCGCTTTTGTACCCCAAGTGCCCGACAACATCGCCGATGCGATGCCCTGTGAATGCTCACCCCGTAACAGCACGACCCGGTGTCCCTTGTGATCCTGCCGCAGCCTGTCGGTTTTGCGGTAAAAAACGTCCTTTCACGGCAGAAAGAAAAACCCGGCGCGAAAAAAAGAAAAGTCAATCTGACGTGTCGCTTTCCCCCGCCGGGATCCTTATCCGGCTGGGCCCGAGCGGTCCACCATTCCTTGGTGGAAATGGTGTGAAACCTTGAAAATATTCAGAATATTTGTTAGCCTTAGTGCATCGGCCAACTTGTTAAGATCCTTAATTTAAACCGGAGAGAACGTATTCAATGATCAAGTCCAAAGCGCTCGAGGTCAACCTGGCCAGTTACCGGGTCGATGTCAGTATTGATGCGAAGTACACGACTCTTCAAGATGTCATGTCCCGGTACTATGGGTTGATGGAAGGGTTCAATACATTTTTAAAGGAACTCTCCCACCCCTACCGGAACTGGAATTTTATTATTTCCGAGGCCAGGCGCTATACTCTCGAGTATTTTCACCTGATGGACAGCCATCCGGAAGGCCCTCAAGCCGTCCGTCTCTTTGTCGAGATTTTTATCGATGCCATCCAATCGGCCAGAGAGGCTGATGTCAAGGTCGAAGCGGTCGACAATCTCGTGTTGTTCCTGCAGAAGGTCATCAATGAGTCACGGTCCGGTCTCGTCCGCTTCATCCCGGCAGTCAATGAAGCTTTTGACAGTATTCGAGAATTGGACGAAGAGAGGTTTTTTCTGTTCGTCAAAAGTTTTTATCAGCTCAACCGGCTGGGAGAAACGTTGCTGGGCAAAGCGGATATGATCGATAGCGGTTTCGAGGTGATCAACGCCTTGCTGTTGAAGTACTTTCAGAGCAACTACGCTTACTGGCTTTCCGTCAGAGACCCGCTCGACTGGTTTGTCGCCGAAGCCTCTGAAGCCGACGACTCGGGTGAATTAGGACCGGTTGCGATCGTATTTTCCGAAATCAGCCATAGCCGGATAGAGAGTTATGAGGCTCGGCGGAAAGAAATCAACGCCGAATGGCCGGACGATTCATCTCAATTGTTGAGGGAGTTGCTCTCATTGCCGGGATACGGCCAAATCGTGGAGACATACCGCCAGACGCCCCGGAAGCTTTTGGCCGCAGGCGGGAAAAAACACGGAAACCAATGGAAAATCATTTTCCTGTTTCACATGATGGCCACCCCCGGTCTGTCCATTATTCATGAAGAGGTCTTGCGGGACATCAATCGAACAGTCAGTTGGCTCATTGCCAATGAATCTGACCTGAATATTCGCCGGTTGATTCGCAACACGTTTACCGTCCTTCAAAAACAGGCCCTCAGTTTTCCGGCCACGGCTTTGAACTGCGTCCTTACCATGGGCAGGGGGGTCTACAGGACCGATGACAGTGAATTGGTCAATTATTTTATCGATCAGGTCATCGAGTTGCCGTTTCAGACGCCGCGTATCAAAGGTGTGGATGAAGACTGGCAGATTAAGGTCAACAGCGCCCATATCCAGAACATCCGAATCTGGCTGGCCTTGATCGAGCTCAACCCCAAGTGGTCGACCCGGCTCATCTCGGTGCTGATTATCCATTTGGCATTGAGCGGCGTTTTTTTAAAGGACACCGATTTATTCCCCCGCGACATCACCCGCTTTCTGAACAGCGATATCGGGCCGGTTTACAACCTAGCCAAACAACTGACCCGGTTGTTTCCGGCCTATTTCAACGACATCGGCGCCGAAGGGCGGTTGCGGGACATATCGACGCGCATCGATGAAATAACGAGGCGCAGAGACATCCTCATCCACTTTCTGCGCAAGCAGAGCCATGTGGAGAGCAGCAATCAGATTATCGCGTTCATGGAGGCGACCCTTTACTTCTGGGCGACCCGGGACAAGAAAATGCTGAAGCAGGTCGTTCCGCCCAATGTCTATGAACGGATCGACACCCACGGGCCTTATATCGACGGGGTCCATGCCATCATGGGCGAGCTGAAGCGCAAAGAAATCGACTTGCAAACGCTGTTGACGCTGCAGGAAGACCAACTGCGACGGATGATCGATGAAATGAACGGTGAAGTAACCGATGATGATCGCCAGAGGGCGCTTTTGATCATAGATTTCTACAAATTGCTTCATCAGAAGTATAGCGTCGATTACGTCGAACTGAAAAGCTATATCTCACAATTGTCCACCGAGGCGTTTCCCGACCTCAACCGACTGCGAAGCGCTCTTTCGGAACCCGACCTGAAAAAAAAGCTGTTCTTGCTGCTGGACTACCTTGCACAGCTCAAAAGCATTATACTGTCGGCCGAAAAATTCGAAATCAGGGAAGACATTTACAAGAAAAGGCATATCACGATCGACATCCCGTCCATGTACGGCAGTTATCACGAGTTGAAGTTCGATGCGCTGGGATTGACCTATCGCATGGAGTCTCTGGTCAATGTGCTCTTTGAAGAGTTGATCGAAAGCATCGACTTGAGTCTGATCACCAAGGCGACGTTTTATCAGATCTACGCCCGTTTGAGGCTCTTCGACAAAGCCCTGCGCCTTGACGGGATATCGTCGGTCGAGATCGAAAGACAGCTGGACCTGCTGGCTCACTCACTGGAAGTAAAAGGCTTTACGTTCACACAGTATATGGACATCTTCAAGGGTTTTGCGGCCGCGGTGAAAAATATCATCAATGACTATTTTCACAACATCCACGAAGAAAATCTCAACCGCATCTTGAATCAGATCGACGCTGACCAGATCCAGTGCAAGTATATACCCAACGGAAACGGGAACGGCATTGACCGCGAGAAGAACAAGCATCGCATTTCAGAAATTTTTTCGCGAGACCGCATCGCCCTTTCTTTGGGTCTTCAGCAGCTCGACCGCTTCGTCAGCCGCATTCTCAATATTCTGTTCCAGCAGGCCGACAAACTGCCCAAAGACAAACTGCACCAACTCTTGATCTACGATCCCGACAACGCAATGACGTCCATTTCCGAACCGGACAACCGTGTGACCGGGCTTATTTATCTGGGCAACAAGGGGTTCAACCTGGTTGTGCTGCAGAGTCTCGGACTGCCTGTCCCTCCCGGATTTATCATTACTACCGAAGTGTTCCGGTGCCGGCAGGTCATCGAGAGTTACCGGCCGGCAGAGAAGAATTTCAAGGACCAGATCGCCCGCCACATCATCAAACTCGAAAAAATGACCGGCAAGGCATTCGGCAACCCCGAGAATCCGCTCCTGTTTTCGGTACGCAGCGGGTCATCCATCTCCCAGCCGGGAATGATGGATACTTTTTTGAATGTCGGCATCAACGAAAAGATCGCACGCGGCCTGGCCGAAAAGACAGGCAATGCGTGGTTTGCATGGGATAACTACCGCCGTTTTCTGCAGTGCTACGGAATGGCCTTCGGGCTCGAACGCGATGATTTTGACGCCGTGATAAGAGACATGAAGAACCGTGCCGGGATTGATTACAAGCGGGATTTTACCGGCGAGCAGATGAAAACGGTGGCTTTGGCCTATAAAGGGATGATCCAGGACCACCGCCTGGAAATCTTGGAAGATCCCTTCGATCAATTGTACATGACCGTTCAGAGCGTGCTCGATTCATGGGATTCGGCCAAGGCTGAAACTTACCGGCGCATAATGGGGATTTCGGATGATTGGGGTACCGCCGTCACGGTCCAGGCGATGGTCTACGGCAACTTGTCGGCGATTTCCGGAGCCGGTGTTTTCTTTACGCACAACCCCCGCTGGCCCGGTGAAACGTTGAAGCTCTGGGGCGATTTTTCCTTGAGCAATCAGGGCGAGGATATCGTTTCCGGCCTGGTCATCACCCTTCCGATCTCGATCTACCAACAGGAAATCGAAATGCGGCCGACGGATATCACTCTGGAAACCCATTTTCCTGAAGTCTATAAATCCCTAAAAGAATGGGCCAGCCATCTCGTCTATGAAAAAGGATGGACACCCCAGGAGATGGAATTCACTTTCGAGTCCCCGGCCAATTCGGACGTGTTTCTTCTTCAGTGCCGGGATATGTCGATGCGGGAACGCAAGAAGGTGAATACCTTTGATTTGCTGGGAATTACAACGGACCGCTATTTGGGGCACGGCATCGGCATCGGCGGCGGTGCGATGACCGGCAGGGTGGTATTCTCTTTGGAAGAAATCGACAAATGGCGCGATGCTGAGCCGGAAACCAACCTTATTCTGGCCCGCAGCGACACCGTCCCGGACGATATCAAGGAGATTTATGCAGCCGACGGCCTGTTGACCGCTCGCGGCGGTGTCACCTCCCACGCTTCTGTCGTGGCTCACCGCCTTGGAAAAACCTGCGTGGTTTGTGTCGGAGATTTGATCTGCGACGAAAAGGAGAGAAGCTGCATGCTTAAAGACAGCCGAATTAAATCGGGAGATTTTATCAGCATCGATGGCCGAGAGGGTTCGGTCTATCTGGGACAATTGCCTGTAAACAGTAAATAGTTTGATGATCCGAAAGAGGTGGTGAATATGGGCGCGGTTAAAATCAGCAAAGGTCCGACTCTGGGCATCAACGGAATGGGGCGAATCGGAAAATTGACCGTCTGGCACCATGTCGGCCGAAAATTTTTCGACGAAATAGTGGTCAACATCGGCCGGAAATCCGGCACATCCCTGGCCGATATCGCCCATTACCTTGAACGGGATTCTTCGTACGGGCTGCTGCGGACGTATCTTCACGGTCACGCCGCCGCACCGGCCATCAATGATATCGACGAATCGGAAGGCACTTTCAGGGCGGACGGGGTGAAGATCAGGGTTCTGCGCTCCGACCGAAACCCCGCCGGGATTGGTTGGCGGGATCACCAGGTGCGGTTGGTTGTCGACACGACCGGGCGGTTTTTAGATCCTTCGCTGCCGGCGGAACATCCGGGCGGCAGTGTTCGCGGCCACCTGGAGGCCGGTGCCGAGAAAGTCGTCGTGTCGGCCCCCTTCAAAATAAAAGACCTGAAGGCCGACATGCAAGGGTCGGCGCCCGATGATTCCGTCACTACTGTCATGGGCATCAATGCCAGTGACTACGATCCCCGCCGGCATCGTATCATCTCCAACGCTTCCTGCACGACGACTTGCCTGGCGCATATGATAAAGCCCTTGCTCGACCATTTTGGCCCCCATAAGATTCTGACCGCTTCCATGGCGACCGTCCATGCGGCAACGGGTTCCCAGGCGGTGCTGGACCGACTTCCCCAGGCGGGCAAGAAGGACCTGCGGAAAAATCGAAGCATCATGAACAACATCATTCTAACGACCACCGGTGCCGCCAAGGCTCTGCGCTTGGTGCTTCCCGAAATGCAGCAAATCGGTTTCATTGCCGAATCGGTGCGAGTTCCCATCGCCACAGGATCGTTGATTATCCTGGTGGTGGATTTTCAGGAGGAGCCGGCCCAGGAACCGATCCGGCGGGGGGTTATAAACCAGATATACCGGCAGGCGGCCGAACTCGATCCGAATAACTACCTGCACTATTCGGAAAAACAGAATGTCTCGGGTGACATCGTCGGAACCCCGCGGGCGGCAGCCATTATCGAAGGGTATGAAACCCACACCCGAACGGCGGAGGTGACCATTGATTTGGCAAATGTTCCCGGCCTGGACGAGAAGGTCATCGACCAGCTGACCGATACCACGATCAGAATTCCCGTCACCCAGGCGGTCATCTACGGCTGGTACGACAACGAGATGGGAAGTTACGTCAACATGCTCGGCGACCGCACGGTCAGTGTGGCCGAACACATGTAGGACCGATATTTGATGCGCAGCCTCGAGGCTTAGGCGGATACCTGAAAAGGCAGGTAACTTCTTGGGGGTATAGAGGGTGCAGGGGAGTGCACCAAGCCTTCGCAGCCGCCATGCTTTTTCTTCTGTTCACTGCGCCAAGACCGGCCCACCTGCGGGGCGACCATCCGTCTGCCGCCGCTACCGGGTGATATCTTCGGTTGCTGATGATCGGAAATTCCGGCCTGTCACGGGAGCTCTTCAACGGATGATGATCGGGGGACCATTTCTCGCAGGGCAGCACTCAGTGCCAGAAACTCTGTCACATCCAGTGTTTCGGCCCGCCTCGTCGGATCGATGCGGGCCTGTTCGAGTGCCCGGCGGGCCATATCGGCATCTGCTCCCATTTCTCCCCCAGCCAGAGAATTCTTCAACATCTTGCGCCGCCGCCCAAACGCCGCCCGAATGACCCGGAAGAAAAAAAGTTCGTCTTCCGCAGTGAGGCGTTCGGACGCATTGAAGTCTATTCGCAGTACGGCCGAGTCCACCTTGGGGCGTGGTGTAAACTGGTTGGCGGAAACGCGCGCGACGGTCCGAACTCGTGCGCAGTATTGGATCATTACGGAGAGGCGTCCGTAATCTCTGCCGCCCGGTACAGCCGTCAGACGTTGGGCCAATTCCAGCTGGAACATCAGAACGGCCCGTTTTACAGCGGCCCGGTCGGAGATCAACTGCACCAGGACCTGGGAGGAGATATTGTAAGGCAGGTTGCCCAGCACGATCAATGTTCCGCCGGCAGCAGTTGCTAGGGCCGGGATGTCGACTTGCAGGATGTTTTCATTCATCAGACTGATATTGGTCATATTGTTGGCCAGAAACTCGGCCCTCAGAAGGTCCAGAAGCCGGGGATCTTTTTCCACGGCATAGACGTTGGCGGCCGATCGGGCCGCAGGGATGGTCAGAGCGCCCAAACCGGCGCCGATTTCAAGGACCGTGTCTGCATGCGTGATACCGGCGCGGGCCACAATCATGGCGGCTGTCGACGGGTCGGTCAAAAAATTCTGCCCCAGGCGTTTTTCGGCCCGGATGTTCCAGGCTTTCAAGAGTGCACTTGGTGAAGTCATCTCAGGCGTTTTTCCTTCTTGGGGGCTCTCCGGTGTTGGCGGTTTCCGATTATAGACGACTTGGCCATCTGCCCTTTCAAAATCAGAAGGCCGCCGCCGGATCCGCCTCTGCCGCAGCCCCAAAATTTCAGAATTACATCGGTCTATTCAATATGCACGGTTGCTTGACTTTTATCAAGATGTTCAATAACTTTAGCCGTTGAAAATATTGCCTTTTCATCAGAGAGAGGCAAGGGTGCTTATCCATTACACAAAGGAGGCCGCCCATGGCGAGGCGCAAAACCAAAAGTGTCAGTTTTGATGCGATGGTTAAATTTTTCATGCACAATTACCAAATACCGACGACAAAAGACGTCGAAAAACTTATGGCCCGGTTGGATCAGATCGAGAAATTGATCAAGTCGGCGACTTTGACTAAAAAGGGTCGCCGGAAAGCGGCGAATAAAGACGGGACCAGAAAACCTCGTACCCGCGGGGAGTCCAGCGCTATTGAACAAGTCCTGGAGGTGATTCGCGGATTGAAGCAGGGAGCCGATCTGCCTGAAATTAAATCCAAAACCGAATTCGACGACAAGAAGGTCCGCAACATCATTTATCGTCTGCATAAGGACGGCTCCATTGAACGGATCAGCAGGGGTGTGTACCGTGCCAAGTAGAGAATCGACCTGTACCCGTGGCAGCCTCTGAAAACATGCCGTTTTCTCCGCATACCGAGCCCGGCATCTCGACTCGCCGTTTACTCCCGGCCATTTTTCTACTTAATCAGCAATCTTCCCACGGACAGCAGATGGCGTTACCATCTTTAGAACGGTTGACCGCCGTTTCGTCACACACCAATCGGCGCTGATCGGCTGTCAGTCGCCAAAAGCAGGGGATGGAAGGACCTAAATATGGATCGAATAAATGACCCGAACAACCCCGGGATTCATGCCCAATGGACGTTCGGCGGATATGTCGTCAATAGAATCCAAGAGCTGACCGAAGCCGGAATGTTCTTTTATGAACTCGAGCATGCCGCCAGCGGGGCGCGGCATATCCACCTGAGCAATGATGACCTTGAGAACACTTTTGCCGTCGTGTTCAAAACCGTTCCCAAAGATTCGACCGGAGTGGCCCACATCCTGGAGCATACGGTCCTTTGCGGTTCCGAAAAATATCCGGTAAGGGATCCCTTCTTCTCCATGATCAAACGCAGCCTGAGCACCTTCATGAATGCCTTTACCGCCTCAGACTGGACAATGTATCCTTTCTCAACCCAGAATCCCAAGGATTACCTCAACCTGATGGACGTCTACCTCGATGCCGTTTTTTTCCCCAAGCTGACGGAATTGAGTTTCAAACAGGAGGGACATCGCCTGGAAATCGACGGGGTGGGGGGGCACAAAATGGCCTCTCCACCTTTGGTTTACAAGGGAGTCGTGTACAACGAGATGAAAGGGGCCATGTCGGCGGCCGACCAGGTGATGGCACGGTCACTGCTCAGCGCGCTCTATCCGTCGACCACTTATAGTCACAATTCCGGTGGAGAACCGTCGGTGATCCCACAGTTGACCTACGAGCAACTGAAGGCCTTTCATCGACATCACTATCATCCCAGCAATGCCTATTTTTACACTTATGGGAATCAACCGTTGCAGAAAAGTTTGGCCTTTATCGAAGAAAAAGTCCTGAGAAAATTTACGCGCACTCAGCCGAATACCGAGGTGCCGCGGCAGCCCCGCTGGGATCAGCCGCGTCAAGCCACCAATTACTACCCTTTAGCTGAAAGCGAGGATCCGGTCAATAAATGTCAGGCCTGTGTGGCTTGGCTTACCGCCGATATCCGCGACACGTCCGAGGTGTTGGCGTTGGCCCTTCTGGAGCAGATACTGCTCGGTCATCCCGGATCCCCGCTGAGAAAAGCCCTGATCGACGCCCAGTTGGGTGCCGCGCTTTGCGATGCGGCCGGCTTCGATGCCGACAATCGCGACACCATGTTTGTTGCCGGTCTCAAAGACATGCAGGAGTCGGCGGCGGAACAGCTTGAAACGCTCATTGACGATGTGCTCGGCAAATTGGCAACCGACGGAATCGATGAGACATTGATCGAATCGGCCCTGCATCAGATCGAATTTCACCGCAAAGAGGTGACCAACACGCCGTATCCATACGGCATCAAACAACTGCTCATCCTTGCCGGTATATGGATTCACGGCGGTGACCCTTTGAAAAGGCTGCGATTGAGCGATGATCTCGATTGGATTCGCCGCAAGGCGGCCGAAGGCGGTTTCTTCGAGGCGTGCATCCGAAAGCATCTTATCAACAACAACCATCGCCTGCTTTTCAAGCTGGTGCCCGATCAGCAGATGGCTCAGAAGGAGGAGAAGCGGGTCGCGCTCGAACTGGAAGAAATCGGCTCCCGACTTGAAAAACCTGCGCTTGACGCTCTCATCGCCGATGCCAAGGCGCTGGAGAAGTTACAGCAGACCGAAGAAGACTTATCTTGTCTGCCGACCCTTTCAAGGGCCGATGTCCCGCCGGACATACAGTGCATCTCCGGCATCGAGAAAACGGTCGATGCTCCGATTACCGCTTATGCGCAGCGAACGTCGGGCGTTTTTTACTTTGCGAGCACCGCCGGCATCGAGCGGATACCTATGGATCTGGTGCCACTGGTGCCGTTTTTTTGCTACACCTTGCCGAAGGTCGGAACGACAAAACATGACTATACGGCAATGGCCAACCGCATCGATCTGTATACCGGGGGGGTCGGCTTGTCCGCGCATGCCAGGACCCGCTTCGATGGCAACGGTGACTGTCTTCCTTTCGTATCCTTCAACGCCAAGTGCCTGGATCGCAACCAGGGTCAGATGACGGCGATTGTCGAAGACCTGATTTACGAGAGCGACTTCTCCGACCTGGGCCGGTTGAAAAATCTCCTGAAGGAGTACCGAACATCCCTCGAGTCGATGGTGATTCACAACGGGCACCGGCTGGCCATTTCCCTCGCCTCGCGCAACTTTTCCACGACGCGGAACCTGAGTGAACTTTGGTCGGGGGTGTCTCAGCTCAAAACGATGAAAACGCTTGCCGACGCTCCGACGGACGCTGTTCTCGCGCGGTTGGCCGAAGACATGTCGGCCATCAGGCAGGCGATTTTTTTCAGGGGCAACCTGCGGACGGCGTTGATCGGTGAAGAAGGCGTGATTGAAGCGGCCACAGCGCCGGTGGCAGATATCTGCCGCCGGATGGGCATACCGGCGGCGGCCGAAGGGGCTTTTCGACCGCCGGATCTGAACTCTTCTGAGGGTCCGGTCAGGGAAGGCTGGAGCACGTCTTCCGCTGTTTCTTTCGTCGCCCAGGCTTTCGAGACCGTCAGGATGGAGCATCCCGACGCGCCGGCGTTGGCGGTCATCGGCAAATTTCTGCGGTCGCTCTTCCTGCATCGTGAAATTCGAGAGAAAGGCGGTGCCTACGGCGGGTTTTCGTTATACAACCCGGAAGACGGGCTTTTTTGTCTGGCCTCGTACAGGGACCCGCACATCGTTGCCACGCTCGATGTATTTAAAGCCGCCAACGATTTCGTACTCTCGGAGGCATACAGCGATACGGATATCGACGAAGCCGTTTTGCAGGTCTGTTCCGAGATCGACAAGCCCGATCCGCCGGGGCCGGCGGCCCGGAAAGCCTTTTACCGCAAAATTATCGGCCTCAGTGACGAGGCTCGCCGTCAATTCAAGGCGCGCCTGTTGAACTTGAACAGCCGGAGCGTGAGGAAAGCGGCGAGGACCTATTTTGACGCGACCCGAGGCGCCCACGCAGTGGCGGTCATCTCCGGTGAGGACCAGCTCATAAAGGCCAACAGCAAGCTCGACCAACCCCTCGCACTGCATCGGATTTAGCCGGTGTCAATCGACGGGATCGCTTGGATGGGTTAAAAGAGTGCGCCGCGGCTTACAGGCTTAATCTTTCTTGCCGTAGCAGTTGATACCGGCGTAGGACCCGCGAAAACGCTTCAGCAAAGACGTCAGCGTTCTTTCAGGCGCTTTGGCCTCGGCCAGACGTCGCTGGATGTCCCGCTCCTCGAGCCTGACATCCAGTTTGCGGCCGGGTATGTCTATGTTAATGATATCTCCGTCTCTGATGGCACCGATCGGACCGCCGTTAAACGCCTCCATCTCGATGTGACCGATACAGGGTCCCGAGGTTGCCCCTGAAAAACGGCCGTCGGTAATCAGGGCCACCTTTTTATATCCGGCGCCCTTGATGGCATCGGTCGGTGTCAGCATTTCCGGCATTCCCGGAGCGCCGGCCGGGCCCTGATACGGCAGCACCAGCACATCGCCCTCGGCAATGCATTTGGCCTCGATGGCATCCAGCAGCGCCTTTTCTGAATCGTACACCTTCGCCGGCCCGGTATGCACCCGCATATCGTCGTCGACGGCTGTCTGTTTGATAATCCCACTATGGGCGATGTTGCCTTTCAGCACAGCGATGCCGCCTTCGGCGTGATAGGCATCGTTCAAGCTTCTGATGACCTCGGGATTGCGGACCACGCCGCCGGCGGCCACATCGAAGAGCCGGGCGCCGCCGACAGTTGCACCGTCATTGATCAGGTCTTTCAGCCGGTTCAGCACGGCCGGAATACCGCCGGCGGCATCGACATCCGCCATTTCGTAGGGACCGGCGGGAATGATGGAACACAGGTGGGGAGTTTCACGCGAAATGCGGTCGAAGACATTTACATCGATGTCGATACCAGCTTCGTGCGCCACGGCCGGAATGTGCAGCACCGTGTTTGTCGAGCCGCCCATGGCCATGTCGACCCGGATGGCGTTTTCGAAGGCGGCCGGTGTCATGATATCCCTCGGCCTCAGCCCCTGCTTCACCAGCTCGACGATTCGTCGACCGGATTCGTACGCCTGCCGCTTTTTGAGGTCATCTTCGGCCAGGGTTGTGGCACACCGGGACAGGGACATACCCAGAACCTCGGTGACCACGGCCATGGTGTTGGCGGTGTAAAGGCCGACGCAGGAACCGGCGCCGCAGACCATGCAGGGGAGCAGGTCCTCGGCCTCCGACGCCGACAGCTTGCCGGCTTTGACCTCACCCACCAGGCCGAATCCCATGATGGGATGATATTTCTTTCCTTCGACAAAGTTGGCTTTCATCGGCCCGCCGGTCAGAATGACGGCCGGCAGGTCCAAGCGGCCGGCGGCCATCAGCATGCCGGGGGTGATCTTGTCGCAGTTGGTCACGCCCACCCAACCGTCGAGGGAGTGGGAGAGCGCCATGATTTCGATGTTGTCGGCAATGTGATCCCGACTGGGCAGGCTCAATCGCATTTCGGCGTACATGGCGATCCCGTCGCAGACTCCCGGAACACCCCACTCGAAGGGCACCCCGCCGGCATCGCGGATGCCCCTTTTTACTTCCCGGGTCAGATCGTTGAGGTGAATATGGCCGGGAATCAGGTCGTTATAGCTATTGGCGATGCCGATAAACGGCTTGTCGGCCGAAAAATCTTCTTTTTTCAGGCCGGCCGACATGAGCAGAGCCCGGTGGGGGAGTGTTTCAACGGCTTTCTTGAGGATGTCTGATCGCATGGGGCGAAATCTCCAGGGTCATTAATCGAGCTATCGGGAAATGATCGACCTTCCGGATACCTCATCGTTTTGGTGCGGCAGTTAACTCCGGGAACGTATTAACACGGGCTAGGACAAACTGCAATGTTGTCGCGAATCAACGACTGAATTCGCCGCGTATAACGTTGCTGTGCATAAAGGGTTGACGAATCGATAGGCACTGAGTTAATAAAGACGGTTTATTCATAACCGCAACCGGCCTATCGTCGGGTAACAAAAACAACCGCATCCCAACAGACATTATGATACAGCTGATACGAGGGTTCAAAGATATTCTGCCGGGAGAAATAGAGATTTGGCAGCAGATCGAACGAACGGCCGCCACGCTGTTCGAAGGTTTCGGGTTCAAAGAAATCCGGATCCCGGTCATGGAACGCACCGAGCTGTTTGCCCGCAGCATCGGAGAGGACACCGATATTGTCGAAAAAGAGATGTATACTTTCCCGGATCGCAAGGGGGACTTGATCACCCTGCGGCCCGAGGCCACCGCCTCGATCGTGCGTTCCTATATCCAGCACCGCATGTACGCCGCGGATCCGGTCCAGAAATTCTATACCATCGGGCCGATGTTTCGCCGCGAGCGTCCCCAGAAGGGACGCTATCGTCAGTTTTACCAGATCAACGCCGAAGTCTTCGGGGTGGCCTCGGCCTTGATCGACGTGCAATTGATTTTCATGTTGATGACCCTGCTGGCCCGTCTCGGTGTCGACGATATCCAGGCCCACATCAATTCCCTCGGCTGCCCCGATTGCCGTCCCGTTTATCGTCAGGCCCTGGCCGATTATCTATCGGCGGTGAAAGACAGCCTCTGCAAGGACTGCCGCAGAAGGCGGGAACGCAATCCCCTGCGGGTGCTCGACTGCAAGGTGCCTGCTTGCCGGCAGGCCATGACCGGCGCCCCGTCCATACTCGACCATTTATGCACGGCCTGCCGCAGAGATTTTGAGATTGTCCAGGATTCGCTCCAGCGTCTCGGCGTGGCCTATGTGACCGACAAGCGCTTGGTCAGAGGACTTGACTACTACACCCGTACGACCTTTGAAATCCAAACCGGCGCCCTCGGCGCCCAAAGTGCGGTGGCCGGCGGCGGCCGATATGACGGCCTGGTTAAAATGCTGGGCGGCCCCGACATGCCCGCAACCGGTTTTGCCATCGGACTGGACCGCCTGGCGGAAATTGTGGGGCAGAAGGAGAAATTGTCGCCGCAGTCGCCCGAACTCTATGTGGCCGCTCTTGGCGATGAAGGCCAGCGGCTGGCGTTCTTGTGGGTTTGCCGCTGGTGTAACCAGGGTCTTTGGGTCGAGATGGATTTCGGAGATCGAAGCCTCAAGAGCCAGATGAAGCGGGCCGACAAACTGGGTGCGACATACGTGATGATTCTCGGCGACGATGAAATCAAGCAAAAGGCGGCTGTCCTTAGAAATATGAAGACCAAGGAGCAGGAGCCGATCCCATTCGATGACATCCTGCAAAAAGTGCAGCAGACGCTCGGAAAACGCTGATGCACAGTCGGTCTGGATGTAAAGGCGGGCGATGACTGTTGAAAGGAGAGGCGATCATTGTTAGACAAACTCGAAGACATGCGTAGAACCCATTCGTGCTGCCAACTGGGGCGGGCCGACATCGGCAAGGAAGTTGTCCTCATGGGCTGGGTGCAGCGCCGGAGAGACCACGGCGGCGTCATTTTCGTCGATTTAAGAGACCGGCATGGAATCACTCAGGTGGTCTTCAATCCCGATGTGGCTGAAACGGTGCATGCCAAAGCCCATATCATCAGGAGTGAATTCGTTTTGGCGGTGCGCGGGACGGTGGACAGCCGTCCGGGGGGGATGGTCAATCCCAAACTGCAAACCGGCGAGATCGAGGTGTTGGTTACGGAGTTGAAGATCCTCAACAAGGCCCAAACCCCGCCCTTCATGATCGAGGATGATATAGAGGTCACCGAGACCGTGCGTTTGGGCAGCCGGCATCTCGACCTGAGGCGCCCTCTGATGCAGCGCAACATCATCACCCGCCACCGGGCCTCCGTTGCCGTGCGCTCGTATCTGAACGACAGCGGGTTCCTCGATATCGAAACCCCGTTTCTGACCCGCAGCACACCGGAGGGGGCGCGGGACTACCTCGTGCCGAGCCGGGTCAATCCCGGCCAGTTCTACGCACTGCCCCAGTCACCCCAGCTCTTCAAACAGCTGCTGATGATTTCAGGGTTCGATCGGTACTACCAGATCGTGCGCTGTTTCAGGGACGAGGATCTCCGAGCGGACCGCCAACCGGAATTCACCCAGATCGACTTGGAGATGTCCTTTGTCGGTGAAGAGGATGTGATGGCCGTTGCCGAGGGCATGATCGCCAAACTCTTCGATGATGTCCTCGGTCTGAGCCTCACGACCCCTTTTCCGCGCCTGCCCTATACCGAGGCCGTAGGACGCTTCGGCCTGGACAAGCCTGATACCCGTTTCGGTTTGGAATTGGTGGATGTCTCGGATATCGTAGTTCAATCTGATTTCAAAGTATTTGCCAATGTCGTCAAAAATGGCGGCATCGTCAAAGCCTTGAACGCCAAAGGGTGCATCGACATGTCCCGCAAAGACATCGACGATCTAACGGCCTTTGTTTCCGTATATCGGGCCAAAGGGCTGGCGTGGATCAAAGTCAGGGACAATGAGTGGCAGTCGCCCATCGCCAAGTTTTTCAACCCGGCGGAAAAGGATGAACTGGCGCGCTGCATCGACATGCAACCCGGCGACCTGGTTTTTTTCGTTGCCGATCAGCCCAAGGTGGCCAATGAGGCCCTTGGGCACTTGCGCAATCACCTGGGCAGAAAACTCGGACTGATCGATGAGAGCGTTTTCAATTTCGTTTGGGTCACCCAATTTCCCTTGATGGAGTACGATGAAAATGAAAAACGCTACCAGGCCCTGCACCACCCCTTTACGGCACCGCTGGAGGAGGATTACGAACGTCTTGCCCAAGATCCGTTGGCGGTCCGATCACGGGCCTACGATCTGGTTCTGAACGGCTCCGAAATCGGTGGCGGAAGCATCCGTATTCACCAAATCGAACTGCAGGAAAAGGTGTTTGGCGCCCTGGGGATGGAGCCGGAAGAATACCGGGAAAAATTTGGATTCCTGCTTGCGGCACTCGACTCCGGCGCTCCGCCCCACGGCGGCATCGCGTTCGGTTTCGATCGGCTGGTCATGCTGCTGTGCGGTCAGACCTCGATCCGGGACGTCATCGCCTTCCCCAAGACCCAGAAGGCTTCGTGCCTTTTGACCAGGGCGCCGTCGACTGCCGCCAAAGCCCAACTGGACGAACTCTCGATCCGGTTGCGGCTTGTAGAATAGGGGGATAGAGGCTGATCCGTCGAGCAATTTGGGGTTGACATTTCCGCAATAGTCGACTAAAAAAAGCAGTCTTTATAGAACCATTTTACAATGATCCTCGGTAGCTCAATAGGCAGAGCGGGTGGCTGTTAACCACTAGGTTGTAGGTTCGAGTCCTACCCGAGGAGCC
>CAWBYM010000021.1:0-306145 GCA_963792945.1 uncultured delta proteobacterium
AAGAGGGTTGGTAAATTTGGTGGTTCTGAAATGAACTGTCAACGTTCCCACTGATATTATTAGAAATATTTATCGTTACCTGAAATGAGTTGTCAATGATCTAGAAAAGAGCTGTCCATATCCAGACAAATTCTGAAAAGAGCTGTCAATATCATTTTGTGTGCTATAAATAATTGAAATTAATAAAAATAAATCTAAAATATTTTGCACAATATGCCGGAAACCCAAGAACCTGCCAAAATCCAAAGGTTTGTCCGTCCTGACAAAATCGCGAGCAGCTTTCTGATCGGTTGCCCTCAAATTATGAAATGAATGCACAAATTCAATAATGAAGAAGACCATCATCGGATTAATTTTTTAGAAACATGTCAATTTCGTCATCAGGCACGTAATTTTTGTTTTTGCCATCCGTATAAGCTCGTGCCGCGCTTTGCAGTAGGTTAGGATCGTTATCCATAAAATCAGAAACCGGCAATGCTGTCGCTGGAACAAGCTTAATGGTACCGTTAGGCATTAATTGAATATTAACTGATAGGTTTTTATTCAATTTTAACAGGTGTTTAAAGAATTATCGGATATTCTTGGGTATGATAACCTGCCCACGACTTTCATCTGGCCGTTTGCCGTTCTGATTGGCTCCATATTTGTGATGGTCATGGCAACCCTCCTTTTCGTCAGGTAAGAACATAGTAAGTTTGAGAGTTCAGCTTACTAAATTAATAATGGAAGATGTATACCCAGATGTCAATTATTAATAAATATATTGATTTCATATAGATGTAAAATTGGAGAGGGCGAAGATCGAGGTAAATTCCGTGTACTCTAACGACCTGTCCGCTTCGCGCAGGCATTCAGGTGGCAATGCACGTTTAATTGCAATGTTGGTATGCCCCTTTTCGTGTGCGTAAGAAGCGCTGATCAGCATGAAAATCAGAGATGAAGCAGTATTCCTACCTGATAAAGAATATACACCTTACGGTTGCTAACCGCCTGATGAAGACAAAACACTGCTTTCCAATGATGGGTGACTATGTGGTTGTAATTCCTCTCGGTTCAAATATGTGGTGGGGCATGAAACTGTTCAGGATAAAAAATAGTCTACGCTCCTTTGCTGAATATCCCCGTGCAATTTTTGCTTGCTATTGATTAATAATAGTACCCTTTCCGAGATCGAATATCGGCTTAATATAGTATTTGTTCATGAGGACATCCTCAGGGACCTTTAGGCTCGTCTCCCCATTTTCTATCCAAAATCTAAGTTCAGCTTTTATGTCGAACCCATGACCCAGAGCAAGTTCACGCTCGTTTTTGGATTTCCCGTAATATGCCTCGGCCTTTCTGCCATGATAAGCCCGCCTAGCATCGTACCACTCCTGGGCACTTTCATAAGGTTGCACCACAAAAACCCAATACTCTGTTCGATCGGGTAAAATCGCTTCAAGATATAGTGAATATTCGGTTTTTTTCCCTTCTTCAGAAGCCTTTTTGATGTTTTCCAATTCCGTATTTTCTATCAACCAAGTGGTTTTTCCACCAAGCTTTGATACAAAATCCAGAACCGGTCCAAAGACGTAATTTGGATCTTTTTCACAAGCAGTGAAATATCCCTTTAAAAACCATTCCGATGGGGCATAGGGGTAAAGAGTGTTTTCCTTTCTGAAAGTCTGGGAAGAGTCTGCTGAAAAAGCAATAGATGTTATCAAGAGGTTTATTATTATATAAATTGATACCACCTGGAATGATTCTGTTTTCGATAATAATTTATCTAAGCGCTTCATATCATCCAAACCTCTCTGAGACGATTAAAACCCATTTTTTATCTATGAAAAGGTTTTCGGAGTCAAATTATGAGAGCATCGCGTATATCTTAAAAAATTTGGTTCTTAAGTTGCACTTATAACAAAATCAAAAAAGAAAAAAGGACATGTCCTGTCAAGTGGTGTAAAAGAGCTGAACCATTCTCTCGGTGGTCAAATTATGCCGCCAATTGTTTTACTTCACCGATTTCTTCAGGTTTCGTCCCGTGAATGACTTTAAGGGAATCAAGGCTCATATAACGACGCGAACAACACCATTCGTCGTTTTGTTCGGCCAATACCGCCCCGATCAGCCGGATGATGGCATCCCGGTTCGGGAAGATCGAGACCACGTCCGTGCGCCTGCGGATCTCGCGGTTAAGTCGCTCCTGAGGGTTGTTAGACCAAATCTGCCGCCAGTGCGCTTTGGGGAAAGAGGCAAAGGCCAATACATCCTCAGCGGCCTCTTCCAGAAGTTCTGCCGCTGCGGCGAAGCGATCTCTCAGCTGGTCCACGACCCGGCGATGCTGCGCCCAGACTTCATCGGCATTGGGTTGGGCAAAGATCGATCGGTTCAGTGCAGCGACAAAATCCTGCGCCGCCTTTGGCACCTTCGCCAGCAAGTTGCGGGCAAAATGCGTTCGGCAACGCTGCCAGGCGGCACCGATAAAAACTTTGGCTATGGCCGCCTTCAGGCCCTTGTGGGCATCGGAGATGACCAGCTTTACACCACTGAGTCCCCGGTCCACCAGGGCGTTAAGAAACGTCTCCCAGGCGGCCTCGTCCTCACTGGTGAAGACATCCAGGCCCAGCAAGCTCCCTGCGGCCGTCTGCGTTGAGACCTGTGGCCGTGACGGCCGTCACGTTGACAACGCGACCACCTTCCCGGCACCGTTGGCTGATGGCATCCACCCAAAGGTATCGATAAGGGCCTTGATCCAATGGTCGGTGACGAAAATCATTCACGAGCCCATCGAGCGGTTTCGCCATCTCAGAGACCTGACTTTTGGATATTCCCTCGATACCCATGGCGGCGGCCAGCTTGTCCACACGCCGGGTGCTGACGCCGTTAACATAGCTTTCACTGACCACTTGAACCAGGGCTTTTTCCGCCCGCCGGCGCGGCGAGAGCAACCAGTCTGGAAAATAACTGCCTTTGCGAAGACGCGGCAACTCAAGCGCGATGGTGCCCACTCTCGTATCCCATCTGCGCTGGCGATACCCGTTGCGGTGGTTGACCCGCTGGCTGCTTTTTTGCCCAAACTCCGCGCCACAACGCTGATCAGCATCCAGGCCCATCAAAAACTCAGCGATGGTTTTAACCATCTGACGCAGAAGGTCGGTATCGAGTTGTTCAATCTGGTTGCTAAGCCACTGCAATGGGGGTATTGTCTCTTTGGCCATCGGAATCTCCTCTCAGTTAATTTGTTAACTTTTCCCAAGAGGATGGTTCTTGATGGCCTTTCTTTTTTCAATAACTTTTTAAACCATCGGTAAACTTACACCACGGTTTTGGACTTTAACTGTGGCTGAGAAAGGTGCGCTATTCTCAATGAATGACGCACCTTTTAATTTTTGACGCAGCTACTATATATTGTGGTCATACACTGCTGGCTATATTTTTGTTACTGCTATTAGGCGAAACTTTTAAGCTCTTCGAAACAAAAAAGGCCAACTACCATATGTTGTGGTTGGCCTTTTTCAATTATTCTTACGATAGGATCAATCTATCTTAACAAACATATCGCTCTCAATAATTCTGATAAAGTAAACAAAGCCTAAGGCGTGACAGTCTTCCGCCTGCTGCTATTGGTCAAAACCTATCATCCAGCGGATTTCCTGTAATTAGCCAGACTGTATCGTGACAGTTGGTGCGATTTCCGTTACATGAGAACATAACGCAACAAATTGAATTTATTGGTCGGGGCGAGAGGATTTGAACCTCCGACTCCCTGCTCCCAAAGCAGGTGCGCTACCAGGCTGCGCCACGCCCCGACGACCTTACATTTTCCCAAGCAGAACAGTGGCGGAACTCATATCACGCTTTATTCAGTGAATCAAGCCGCCACGGTGCTAAAAGGACGCGTTTGCGACAAGTCGTATGGAATCAGGTGTTACTGTTTCGCTTGTTTTAATGCTGAAAAAAAATCATCGATACCGTTGGTTATGGCGATGGCCAAGGATTCCAAGTATGCCGGATCTCGCAAAGCCTTGGCGTCTTCGGTATGGCTCAGATGCCCGATTTCGATGAGGACCGCCGGCATGTCCGCCCCTCTCAAAACCAGTATCGGTGCGGACATAACAGTGACTTGAGTCAGGGGAGAAAGACGTTCTTTCAGTCTCTGGGCCAGCAAGCGGCTGATCCGAACATGCCTGAGTTGCAGATGGTCCCATGCCAGAAGTGGCCCTTGGGTGTCCATGGGCATTCCGCGGTCGGACAGATCGCCAGCGCTTGAATCCATAAAATAATAGATGCATATGCCCTTTGCTCCCGTTGCGAAGCTTCCGGCGGCGTGGATGCTGAGAAAGAGATCGGCTTCGAGATTGTTGGCCATATCGGTGCGGCCATGAATATCGAGCTGGTAATCGTCCGAACGGGTGACGGTCACACGGTAGCGATCGGTCATTTGGGCGGTCAGTCGTTGACTCAGATCGAACGCCGCCTGTTTTTCCAGAATACCGTCTGGACTGTGGGCGCCGACATCGGCCCCGCCGTGACCGGGATCCAGTACGACGATTGGTTTCGATCGTCCCCAGTAAACAGGCTTGGCCTCGGCAGGCAGTCCGGCCGTCAAAACGGCAAAAAGAATAAGCGAGACGGTCAGAGGGAGGCAATTGGGAGTAGAGAACTTGCAACACATTGACATGACACGGGCTTTTCCATTTGTCCTTGACACATACACCGATAAATATTATGTTTGCGGCGTCTTTTCAGCAATGAATTACCTGATTTGGCGCCTATGTCAAGCAGCAAGATTCAGGAGTTGAAAACGACTGTTTCAAAAACATGATTCACAGGTTATCGGCCGGTGGATAGATGATATCGGATTAGGCCGCCGTGAAAAGGGCCCACAGATTTGCGAGAGTGGCGGAACTGGTAGACGCACTGGACTTAGGATCCAGCTCTGGCGACAGAGTGGGAGTTCAAGTCTCCCCTCTCGCACCATTTCGGCGGCAGCACCATTCCAGCGATTGATATTTGACCGATCAAGCCCACCTTGCTTGCGATGCAGGTACAAGCGGACCATCATTGTGATAATTTTTGCGTTGATCCGCTGACACTATACTGCCACTCTGCCCCCTGCAAGATGATAGAATCGGAACAGTGGAAAAGCCTGCGTTCCCGTAATGCATTTTCGGTTTTCCATCCCCTTTAAGATGGTGTAGAATGCAATCAATAGCGGTCAGGTCCTTCGATGGTTCTGACCCGTAGAAAGGAAGGTTATGCAAGTCACGATTGAAGAGTTGAGTAGTGTCAAGAAAACCTTGCACATCGAAATCCCCCGGGAGCAGGTCGTCCGTGAACTGGATTCCGCTTACAACAAACTCAAGAAGACGGCGAAAATAAAAGGTTTCCGACAGGGGAAGGCTCCCCGTACAGTTCTGGAAAGACTGTTTAAAAAGGATGTTCATGCCGATGTGTCATCAAGGTTGATTCAGGAATCCTTCATCGGCGCTCTCAAGGAGAAAAGTCTGAAAATCGTCGGTAATCCGCAACTTGACCCACCTGAGCTAAAGGGGGATGGACCCTACGCTTTTGAGGCGACCATTGAGGTCAAACCGGAAATCGACGGCGTCGATTTCAAGGGGTTGAATCTCAACAAAACGCGGTATAGAGTCGACGAAAAGGAAGTTGACAGCCAATTGAAGGCCCTGCAGAAGAATCTGGCAAAACAAAAACCGGTTGCAGAAGATCGGCCGGCCTGCGAAGGGGATCATGTCATGATCACCTACGAGGGGCTGAAGGACGGCAAACCATTTACCGAGACCCAGCGAACGGAAAATTTCACGCTTAAAATTGGAGATGGCAGCATTCTGAAAGATTTCGACGCCGGGCTGATCGGGATGAAGGCCGGGGAATCAAAGGAAATTAAAGTAAAATTTCCGGCAGACTATTTCAACGACAAGCTGGCTGGCCTCGACATCGATTTTCAGGTTTCGCTCAATCAGATCAGGGAGGAGGAGATACCTGAAATCAATGACGATATGGCCAAAATGGCCGGCAGATACGAGAACCTCGAAGAACTCAAGGAGCGCATTCGGCAAAACCTGGAGGAAGGATACGCCAAAAGGGCCGAACAAGAGCTGAATGAGCAGATTTTCAAGACTCTGATCGACCGCACGAGCTTTGAGGTGCCCGATGTGATGGTTGATTTCGAGCTGGATGCCATCGTCGATGAAGCCGAACGGTCATTCGCCTATCGCAACACCTCCTTTGAGGAAATGGGGCTCACCCGGGAATCGATTGCTGAAAAATACCGGGGCACTGCGATAAAGCAGGTCAAGCGGCACCTGATTCTCGAAAAAATTATCGACCAGGAAAAAATAGAACTCGGCGACGATGAGTTGCAGGTGGGCCTGCAGGACATGGCCGCCGCTTTTCAGCAGCCGGTCGAGCAGATTCAGGCCTACTACAGCCAGAACGCCGATAAGCTCGACTACTTCAAGCAGACCTTACTTGAAAAAAAGGCCATTACCCTTATAATTGATAATAGTGTCATCGAGGAAATAGAACCGGCCGTAGATAAGCCAGACGAGGTAAAACCGGACGGACCTGCCGACCTGTAAAAGCAGTGTCTGACTGGTTTATTTTTGAGCGGCAGCCGAAACCCCTCCGGATCGATCGCCACGGTCGTCTGTATAGCCGGGGGAATGCGCCTAAATACGAAAACCGAAACCGAACAAAGGAGTCAGCCCGTGCCGATCATACCGATGGTCATCGAGCAGAGCAGCCGCGGCGAGCGTGCCTATGATATTTATTCGCGTTTGCTGAAAGACAGGATTATTTTCCTGGGGACCGCCATCAATGACGAAGTGGCCAACCTGCTTATCGCCCAACTGCTGTTTCTCGAATCCGAGGATCCGGACAAGGACATCAACTTCTATATTAATTCGCCCGGGGGTCTGGTTACCGCCGGATTGGCTGTATACGACACGATGCAGTACATCAAACCGGATGTCACCACCGTCTGTATCGGCCAGGCGGCCAGCATGGGAGCCTTGCTGCTGGCCTCGGGTGCTGCTGGAAAGCGTTACTCACTGCCCAACTCCCGCATCCTGATCCACCAACCCATGGGTGGGTTTCAGGGCCAGGCCTCGGATATCGAAATACAGGCCAAAGAGATTCTTCGGATGAAGGAGACGCTTAACCAAATTCTGGTCAAACACACGGGAAAAGACCTGAATCAGATTCAGCAGGATACGGATCGCGATTATTTCATGTCCGGGAAGGAAGCGAGTGATTACGGCATAGTCGACCACGTCATCAGCAATCGTGACGATCTCGATCGCATCGACAAGATGGAGGGGTAAGATGGGTAAAAAAGAAGACGAAAAGGACAACCTATTTTGTTCCTTTTGCGGCAAAAATCAAAAAGAAGTCACAAAGCTGATCGCGGGGCCGGCTGTCTACATCTGTGATGAATGCATCCAGCTGTGCAGCGAAATCATCGAGGAAGAATCGGAAAAGGAGAGCACCGAGGTCAGCAGCCTTCTTGCTCCTAAGGAGATAAAAACCCGTCTCGATGAATACGTGATCGAACAGGAACGGGCCAAAAAGGTCTTGGCGGTGGCGGTCTACAATCATTACAAACGGCTCGAATCCTCGCTCAGTTCGGGGGATGTCGAGATCCAGAAGAGCAACATTCTGCTTATCGGACCCACCGGATGCGGCAAGACGCTGCTGGCCCAAACCCTAGCCCGTTTTCTGAACGTACCGTTCACAATCGCCGACGCCACCAGCCTGACCGAGGCCGGGTATGTCGGCGAAGATGTCGAGAACATCATTCTGGCCTTGCTTCAAAACGCAGATTACGATGTGGAAAAGGCCAAGCGCGGCATTGTTTACATCGACGAAATCGACAAGATCGCCAGCAAATCGGACAATCCGTCCATCACCCGCGATGTTTCCGGAGAAGGGGTTCAACAGGCGCTCCTGAAAATCATCGAAGGAACCACGGCCAGCGTACCGCCCAAGGGTGGTCGGAAACATCCGCAGCAGGATTTTGTCAAAGTCGATACCTCCAACATCCTTTTTATATGCGGGGGAACCTTCAACGGGTTGGAAAAAATCGTCCAGAGGCGGTTGGGTTCCAAGATGATGGGGTTCGGGGCCAAGATCAAAAAAGAAGACGAACGAAGTATCGGAGAAATTTTGAAAGACGTGCAGCCCGAGGACTTAATCAAATACGGTATGATACCGGAGTTTCTGGGCCGTCTGCCGGTCATCGCCACCTTGGAAGAGCTCAATGAAACCGCTCTGATACGGATACTCAAGGAACCCAAAAACGCGCTCCTGCGTCAGTTCAAAAAACTGTTCGAATTCGAAGGCGTGAACCTGCGGTTGACCGACAGCGCCCTGCAAGCCATTGCTGTCGAGGCGATCAAGCGCAAATCGGGAGCCAGGGGGTTGCGGGCCATTATGGAGAGCTGCATGCTGGATATCATGTACGAGATTCCATCGATTGAAAACGTGAAAGAGTGCGTCATCAGCGAGGACGTCGTCATGAAAAAAGAGGACCCGATTCTGCTTTACGAGCAGACCAAAAAACAGGCGTGATGTTGCAGGGCCCGTTTGATCCTGCACTGCCGGCGCTACGCATTGGAGAGTCGATCCATTTCGCCGTTAACCGACAACCTTAAAAATAGTTGGAGCTATGGTCAGTTTACCTAAAATATTCAAGGACGATGACAACCGGACCAGCCGGCTCGTGATGCCCCTGCTGCCGTTGCGGGACATCGTCGTCTTCCCGCACATGGTTGCCCCCCTTTTTGTGGGGCGGCCGAAATCCGTCAGCGCTCTTTCCGAGGCCATGAACAGGGACAAGCGCGTCTTTCTTGCTACCCAGACAAAGGCCGGGATCGACAACCCCACCGAAGAGGACATCAGCCGCCTCGGTACCATCGGCAAGGTTCTTCAGTTGCTGCGGTTGCCGGACGGAACGGTCAAGGCTTTAGTTGAAGGGGACAGCCGCGGCCGGATCGTGCGCTTTATGGCGGAAGATGATTTCTTTAAGGTCGAGTTGGAAGAAGTCGAAGACCTGCCAGCGTCAGGGTCGGAAGAGGAAGCCCTGATCCGATCGGTTCAAAAGATTTTCGAAGAATATGCTTCCATAAACAAGGGCCTGTCCAAAGATCTGGTGGGCAATGTCGCGGCCATAGAGGACCCCTCCAAGCTGGCCGACACTCTTGCGGCACATTTCTCCTTTAAAATCGAAGACAAGCAACGCTTGCTGGAGGCGGTCGATCCAGCTGCCCGATTGGCTCTGCTGCTGAACCTGATTCAGATGGAAATCGACATCTTCAAGATGGACCAGCGCATAAAGGGCCGCGTCAAGGAGCAGATGGAGAAAACCCAAAAGAACTACTATCTGAACGAACAGATGCGGGCCATCAAGAAGGAGATGGGCGCCGACGAGGAGGCGATCGACGATCTGATCGAGCTCGAAGAGAAGATCGAAAAGAAGAAAATGTCCAAAGAGGCCACCGACAAGGCCAAAAGCGAGCTCAAGAAGTTGAAGTTAATGACGCCCATGTCGGCCGAAGCCACCGTGGTCCGCAACTACATCGATTGGCTGATCAGTCTGCCTTGGTATGAAAAGACCGATGTCAACAGCGATATCACCGATGCCGAGAAAATCCTCGACGAAGACCACTACGGCCTGGAGAAGCCGAAAGAAAGAATTCTGGAGTACCTGGCTGTTCAGGCGCTGGTGCAGAAAATAAGAGGACCGATTCTGTGTTTCGTGGGACCCCCCGGTGTCGGAAAGACATCTCTGGCCAAATCGGTGGCGCGGGCCACCGGTCGCAAATTTGTCCGGATGTCGCTGGGTGGCGTCCGGGACGAAGCCGAAATCCGCGGCCACCGGCGGACTTACATCGGAGCCCTACCGGGCAAGATCGTCCAGTCGCTCAAGAAGGTCGGCGTCAACAACCCGGTTTTCTGCCTGGACGAAGTCGACAAGATGAGCATGGATTTCAGGGGCGATCCTTCCGCGGCGCTTCTGGAGGTGCTTGACCCGGAGCAGAACTACGCTTTCAACGACCACTACCTGGATGTGGACTACGACCTGTCGGACATCCTGTTCATTACCACCGCCAACACGCTGCCGGACATCCCCCTGCCGCTGCAGGACCGGATGGAAATCATCCGCCTGCCCGGCTACACTGAATATGAGAAGTCTCATATTGCAGACGGTTTTCTGGTGCCCAAGCAGGTGAAAACAAATGGCCTGGAAGGAAAGACCGTCAATTTTTCGCCGAATGCCGTCCATACCATTATTCGCAAGTACACTCGCGAGGCCGGTGTTCGCAACCTTGAGCGTGAGATTGCCGCCATCTGCCGAAAGATCGCCAAGGAAGTGCTCGAGAACAGGAGCAAAAACAAAGACAAGTCGGTTTACACCGTCACCAGTAAATCGATATCCAAGTACTTGGGGCCGCCCCGGTTCCGCGAAGGTCAGATCGAAGAGAAAGACCAGGTCGGCCTGGTTACAGGCCTGGCCTGGACTCAGGTGGGGGGTGAGTTGCTGGCCGTGGAAACCGCGATCATGCCCGGCAAGGGCAAGCTGACCATCACCGGCAAGCTCGGGGATGTGATGCAGGAGTCGGCCCAGGCCGCCGTCAGCTACGTCCGCTCCCGCGCCGCGCACCTACAGATCGACGACTCCTTTTACCGCAAGTACGATATCCATATTCACATTCCTGAAGGCGCAATACCCAAGGATGGTCCTTCGGCCGGCATTACCATGTGCACTTCCATCGTGTCGGCGCTGGCCAAGCGATGTGTTCACAGGGATCTGGCTATGACCGGTGAAATCACCTTGCGGGGGCGGGTCCTGCCCATCGGCGGGTTGAAGGAAAAGATCCTGGCCGCCCACCGGGGGGGAATCAAGAAAGTGATCATCCCCAAGGACAATGAAAAAGATATCAGAGACATACCCAAGCCGATCAAGAAACAGATCGACATCGTTACGGTGGAGCACATGGATGAGGTTCTGTCTCACGCCATCATCATCAGCGGCAACGAAACCCTGTTTACCAAAAACGATGTGACATTCGAGATGACGACCGAAAAGGATATCGGGGAGAAGCCGGCCAATTTAATTTAAATGGCGGGTTGGAATCGATTTTTTAGACTTGACATTGATCAGTACTGCTGGTAGCTTACGGCTCTTTTCGGGGGAAACTCGCGAACTGGGCACCAACAGCAGTGGGCGGGTAGCTCAGCTGGGAGAGCACCGGCCTTACAAGCCGGGGGTCACAGGTTCAAGCCCTGTTCCGCCTACCACTCATTTCACTATGGATGGGGTAAGCGAGGGGCGGCTAAGAACAAGCTCGGTTTGGTGAAGTTACTCCGGGAGCAATCACATACGGGGGCGTAGTTCAGTTTGGTTAGAACGCCGGCCTGTCACGCCGGAGGTCGCGAGTTCGAGTCTCGTCGCTCCCGCCAAATAAAATCAAGGGGTTAGCCAATTAGGCTCAATCCCTTTATTTGTTTTGGTTGCGGATAGGTTGCGGATTGTTGCGTCTAATGCAGGATCATCAAGACGGTCTACAGCTTGTTTGTTCCTTTCCGGTGCCAGGTGTCCGTAAATATCCACTGTAACTTTTATACTGTAGTGCTCCAGCTGGTCCCGAATATAGGCTAACGATTCGCCCACCTGATTGAGCATGCAGGCATATGTATGCCGTAGATCGTGAATTCGGATCTTACGAAGTTTGGCCTTCCGAGGGCCTTATTGAAAACTCTCTTCCTCTAGTTAGGTCCATTAAGGGTTTCTCCACTTGAATTTACAAACACCCAATCCGGTATTTGTTTCCACCCATTTTTCATCGTCTGTAATTTACTTTTATACTTGAGCTCTGATAGGGTATCGGTAAGTTGCTGGGACATAGCGATTTTTCGAATCTTATTATTTTTGGGTGTTTCCACAGATCCGCGGGTGATTCCCCTCTGAATAGTTATGAATCTTTCCCTATAATCGATATCTCCCCATTGCAATCCAATGGCTTCACCAAGACGCATACCCGTTCGTGACAGGAATGTCCTGGAACTGCTGGCCCAGCGGCTTCAGAATAAGGAGATCGCTGAGAAACTATCCGTTGCACCGGCAACCATAAAAACACACCTGAATAAAATCTATCAGAAACTCAATGTCGGCAATCGCCGGGAGGCGGTCGCGAAGGCCAAGGGCCTCGGAATTATTTAACAACTCAGGCTTGCATTTTCACATTAATACGTGATACACGCATTTACGTGAAATATATTCAGAAGGATTTGAACAATGGAAAAACAGAATGTGACCTTATCCATCCCCAAAACGCTCTTGCGGCAAGCCAAGATCATGGCAATGAGTCAGAATAAATCTCTCAGTCAGTTTCTGAAAGAGTCACTTGAAGAAAAGGTGAGAGAAAAGGCCGATTACAACAAGGCTCAGAAAAGACAATTAAAACTTCTTAAGAATGGCTTGGATCTGGGAACTAAAGGGCAGATAAAAATTAGCAGAGATGATCTCCATGCCAGAAGGTAAGATGTTTATCGATACGAACATACTGATCTATGCTTTCGACGTGTCGGCAGGAAAGAAACGCCAAGTTGCTAGTCATATTTTAAGTGACCTCTGGAATTCAGGGCTTGGAGTCCTCAGCACTCAGGTTCTGCAGGAATTTTATGTCAACGTTGTGCATAAAATACAAAAACCGATTGACCAAAAGATGGCCAAGGCGATCATTAGAGATCTATTGAAATGGCAAGTCGTTGTAAACAGTGGAGATTCTATTCTTGATGCCATCGATATCAGTGAGAAATATGGGTACTCTTTTTGGGATTCGCTGATCATCGAGGCGGCATTAACAGGCGGCGTGTCTATCTTGCTATCTGAAGACCTGCAACACGGTCAGGTTATCAGCGGAGTTACAATTAGTAATCCTTTTTAAAGCTTGAAACCTGATCCCTGACCTCCAGCCTCAGTTTATGTGTTCATAATCAAAGGTCGCCTGGGTAAATAAATATGTTCCAAAAGGCCTCCATGCACTCTGTATTGGATAATGGCCTATTTGGTTCCTATTTAGGCTATTTATTCCACATCTTTAAGTAGCTTTGCCACATTATTGATGTATCACACGAACCAAATCCTTGGCTTTGGGCGATTTCATTTATCAGTTCAACGGATTTACCAAGGACTGGGGGGGAGTGATTTTCTTCCGCCATTTTTACAGCCAATCTGAGATCTTTAACGAGGAGATCTACCGTGAAAGTTGGATCTTCGTAGTTTTCCTTTGCGACCCTACCACCTAGTTCTATAAATAAATTGCTGATTGTGCCGGCTTGACTAGATGCTATCGTTTCGTAAAGAGCACGTGGCGGTATCCCAAGAGTCGATGAGATCGCCATCATTTCTGCCGTCATCGCATTAATTGCACCAAACATTAATTGATTCAAAAGCTTGACCTTATGACCGGTTCCTGAGGGACCGACATGAAAGATCTTGGCTGCAATGAGTTCAAACAAAGGCCGGCATATTTCCAAATCTTCCTTTCGACCTCCTACTGGTATCGCCCATTTACCTACTGTTGCTGGGCGTCCTAAAATTGGCGCATCCAAATATCCAATCTGGTTTTCTGACGCCATTGCCGCCATCCGCGTGGTAGTTCCCGGATCAATTGTGCTCATGTCGACGATAGTGGCTCCTGAGGAAAGTGATTCCAGAAGCCCATCCTTTGAAGCAACGCAGTCAACCACCTGATCAGGTCCAGGCAGAAACAAAATGACAATATTGGCATTTTGGGCCACCTCTTTTGAATCTCGAACCATCTCCAGCCCTCGATCCCGGCCTTTATCCGAAGCAGCCTGTTGGTTGTCGTAGCCAAAGACTTTATATCCACTATCGATGAACTTCGATGCTACGGTCAATCCCATTACACCGGTTCCGATTATTCCAACCGTTTTCATAATTCTACCTTTCTGATGTTTGGATAGGATCCCATAGTATCTTCTGCTTAACCTCCGCATAATAGCATAATTTAATGCTATTACAGCCTACGACAAGAATTACGGATGATTAGATTGGTATCAAGGCAATATTGCTGAACTTGATATTTCTCATAGTCATCGATCATATCCAGAATGATCTTCACCGCGATTCTTCCTATTTCGTATGCCGGAACGTGTATGGTGGTCAGGGGAGGGTTACAGTATGCGGCGATATCAATGTCATCGAATCCAACAAGGGAAACATCTCCGGGTATGTTGAGAGTCAGATCTCTTGCCGCTGCCAAGGCACCTACAGCCAGTGTATCGCTCGCCGCCAGAACAGCTGTCGGACGGTCTCGCAGTGACATCAGCCGGGACATGGCTTCCTTCCCATCGAGTAAAGTCGGCTCTTTTTCGATGACTATTTCAGGGTCAAATGTCAGGCCGTTCTCCTTCAAAGCGGCTTTATAGCCTTCCAGGCGTTTGCGAACTCTTTCCACTTTCGTATAGGGACCGACAATCAGTCCAATACGCCGATGGCGCAATCCTATTAGATATTGGGTCGCTTCATAGGTCGCTTTAAAATTATCAAAACCGACATAGCTCAACTCTGAATCATCCAGTTTGTCCCAGATCACCACACAAGGCATTCCACGGCGCGATAATTTTTTGACCAAATCTTTTTGGCCGAATACAAAACCGGTCAATATGATCCCGGCTAATTGACGTTCCAAAAACTGTTGAATCAGATTTGACTCTGTTTCACTGTCATACTTGCTGCTGGCGGTAACCAGGGAATAATTGTTTTGCTGCGCCATTTCTTGAATAGCTAACAGAGAAGTGGAAAAGACCAGGCTTTTAGCGGTGGGAATAATTACACCGAGAATTGAGGATCTTTTCCGAGAAAGGTCTCCAGCCGTTGCATTGTAAATGTAGTTAGCCTTGGAGATGACGTGATTGACTTTTTCCCGTGTTTCGTTTTTGACTATGTGTGGAGAATGGATGCATCTGGACACGGTTGCCAATGAGACACCAGCTAATTTTGCTATCTCCTCCATGGTGACTTTGGCCATGTTTACCCCAACTCATTCAATTTGCGGTGATAAGTTTTCCAATCGGCACGCAAGGGCAAGCGTAATTTTATTACGCTTGCCCTTTAAATAATGGTTTCACCGGTTTTCTTGTCGAAGATATGTGCCGACTTCATTCGGACAGTAAATTCACAGATTTCTCCCGTTCTTAAACGAACATGGGGGTCAAGACGAGCTATAAGAGTGTCTTGTCCTGCACGCATGTGGACCAGTTTTTCCGAACCTGCGCTCTCAATGACCCTTATGACTGTTTTGAATGTCTGTTCGGCGTCTGGTTGCGATAGACTGGCCGAATCTGTCATATGTTCAGGTCGGATTCCCAGGATCACTCTCTGATCGATATATTTTTCTGCATTTTTTATTTTTTCGGCGGGGATCTTCAATTTAAAACTGTCGGTCACAGCAAAAAAAGCGCCATTTGTTTTTGAGAGCGTACATTCAACAAAATTCATGGTTGGCGATCCAATGAATCCAGCGACAAAATGATTTATCGGGTGTTGATAAACTGATTCAGGAT
This sequence comes from uncultured delta proteobacterium, assembly GCA_963792945.1. GTDB lineage: Bacteria > Desulfobacterota > Desulfobacteria > Desulfobacterales > SG8-13 > JARFQH01. The sequence continues at coordinate 15,598 of CAWBYM010000021.1, forward strand.
GATCCACCTGCTGAATGACCCCATCTTTCATAACTACGATTCTATCTCCCATGGTCATGGCCTCAAGCTGATCGTGGGTGACATAGATCACTGTTGTCTTCAGGCGCTGATGGAGTTCAAGTAGCTCAGCGCGCATGGCGATTCTCAGCTTTGCATCCAGGTTGGATAACGGTTCGTCGAAAAGGAAAACCTTTGGGTTCCTGACGATGCACCGCCCGAGGGCCACCCGTTGACGCTGTCCACCTGACAGCTGACCTGGTTTTCGGTCAAGCAACTTCTCGATCCTCAGCAATTCTGCAGAACGCTGTACGATGCCGTTGATCTCTTGTTTTGGGATTTTTCGCATGCGCAGAGCGAAGCCCATATTGTCATAGACGGTCATCTGAGGGTAAAGCGCATAGTTTTGAAACACCATCGCAATGTCACGATCTCTTGGGTGGACATCATTGACCAATCGCTCTTCAATGTAAATTTCACCCGAGGTAATCGATTCTAATCCGGCAATAAGCCTTAATGTCGTGCTCTTTCCACAGCCCGAAGGGCCAACAAATACGATGAATTCACCATCAGCCGCATGCAGCGAAAAATCCTTGACCGCAACCGTTTTGCCGAATTTTTTATAGACATTTTTCAGTATGACCTGAGCCATTTCTCTCCTCGTTAGATCAATGTTCGTCAATTGGCATTGGTGGAAAAGCGATGACCTTTGCAACAATATTTCACTCGCCGGTTGTCTTTAGAAACATACGGAATCAAACTCGGGTTTTGGTGTGCAGATGGACGCCAAGCCCTCCGGAAAAGCATTCCGGTGTGCAAAGAATGCGTGGATTGTTACCCACAATTTTTTTAGCACGTGTCATCGCTTCACCAAATGTCGATATCGGGATAAAGCCCATCCCCCTCGCGTATCCCGGCTCTTCCGGACCGACCATGAAAATCGCCGACGTCCAGAGTAGCGCAGCACTACCACCGCTTATCATGGACAAGGCATGGAAGGGGTGATAGGTGAAATGGTTCGAGTATTGATAGCGGTATTCATATTTAGCGACGATCTCCATTGCCGATTTCGATTCAATGAACTCAGCGGCGGTGCAATATTTTTGAAGTGCGCTGTAAGTTTCCTTGTAGGACGGGAACCAGTGAGGGTTGAACCAGCCATCACAAACCGAAGCCGCTATAATCACCCCACCTTTCCTGAAGGCATTCCAACAGCGGGACAGCTGCCCGCCAATGGCAAGGCTCATCAGTATCGGGTTGGTTCCCATTCCCGGACCATAATGGAAATTACGAGGTAGACCGATTACCAGGATGTCGGCCGGCTCATTCATATCGAGACAAATATTGGTGCGCTTGTCGGCCAACGGCCAGGTGGCCTTCTCTACAGCGGCTAGTTCACCGGCTTGGACATCGAGCACCTGAGCTTTCTGACCGATCACGGCATCGACTGCGAAAAACTTTTTGCCGACACCTTTTTCAATAGCTTGGCCGATGGATTTGAATTGGGTTCGCATATGTGACGACGTTGACGCGCCCATCCAGTCCTCGCGATGCATGGTAGTGGGAACATGATGGGATGCAATGGATTGCCAGCCAGACAAACCGGTGGCAATCATTTTATAACCGCCACTGTACCCACCATAGGGGTTCCCGGCACAATGGCCGAGCACGATTGGCAGATCGGCTTCGGCCATCAGCCGGTTGCATTGAATGCGGTTACCCATGGCGTCAGATCCAAAATCACACAAGTCCGGCGCTTCAACGTCGTGGTTGACCAGCCGATCCGGCCAAAACCGGTCAACAATATCCTTTCCCAGGTACCAATACCACTCTTCGAGCGTATTCTTGCGATGCAGTCCCATGCAGCAAAGCAGGATGATATTTTCCAGTTTGGAACCGCCCTTGAGCAACTCATCCACGATCAGCGGGATTGCGACGCGTCTATGGCAGGTTGAGTGTACACCTCCCTTAACTCGGTCTGGAAATCCGATGACGATTTTCTTGCTGGGACCTCCAAGCTCCCGTAATGGCTTGGATCCCTGTGGGTTCTGGAGTGCTTTTCGTGTCGTCTCATGTGGGTCGACTTCAGGTGGATCCTGATAGGTTTCACCGTATCGCACGATTATTGCGCTGTCGGGCAACTCGACAGGTATGTGGGTATCGCCGTAGTCGAGGAAAACTTTTTGCATACACCCCCCTCTCACATCATTGATAGTAGTAATGGTTGTGGCTACGAGTTGGCTGTATTTCTAAACCCGCTTCGCTATCATTTCTTTCAGAATGTTGCCTTCGGCATCCTTTGGGATTGGTGTGCCGAGAAGGTAGGCCAATGTAGGTGCCAGATCAATGACATTGATCGGATTTTTTCGATTGATCTGTGGTACGCCATTGCCCGCCAAAACCACTGCGGCGTGCATTTCCTTAATGGCGGGCAAGGCCAAATGCACGCCGGTGAAATTGTGGTGTAGTTTGGCGGGCTCGAAACCCTCCGGATTGGGAACGATACGCTCGGTGCCGTCTCGATACTTCACACCCACGGGATAAACAAATGGGTTGGCCATGTATTGTGGTTTCAAACCGAATAGTACATCGCCAACGCGATCATACCCTTGATTTTCAAAAACCCCCAGCGTACCTGATTCCTGTTTCCGTAGGGCAGTGGCAACGATTCGTTCGCCGGTGTTCGGGTCTCTTATAGCCAGCAAGGCATCAATGATTTCCTCCTGAACTTTGGCATAGTCCTCCGGATCTACAATGCCGTCGGGATCCCGACCTTTCAAATTTACGAATATATGCGCATGGCACGGCTCAAGCGGAAAACATTTGGTACGTGTCCAGTCGATTACCATTTCGCCTGTATCAGAGTTGAGTTCAAAGGAAAGCAAGCCTGCCTTGGCCAGATGATGTTTGAGAAAAGGATTTTGTTCAATGCTTGAAAAACCGTGATCTGAAACAAGGCACACCAAAGTATTGTCCAAGTCAACATCCTCAAGGATTCTCCCGATTCTTTCATCGACTTCGGAGTAGACGCGACGAACGCAGTTCATCCATTTGGGTGCTTCCTGCGGGTTATAATAACTGGATTTAGGGTCAATTCCACCGTAGAGCACATGCTGAATGTGGTCAATCGTGCCCACCCAACTGAATGCCATATCCCAATCGGTTTTTTTGAAACCAAAGCGCGTGGCTTTTTCCCACCAGTCATTATGTGCGGTAAGTTGATCGAGATAGAAATCCATGTCAACCCATCCGTCCATATAGGCCCATGGATCGTCCACCTCCATATAAGGACCCACGGTTTTGATTAACTCATCGTTTAACTCCGGTGGATCGGTTATGTTTTCAGCGGTATTGATTGCACTCTGGTAAAGCTTGAAGCGATCCGGTCCTGACAACTCAACCAGGTGAAAGTAGAAGCGCCCCTTGTGGAATTTACCTTCCTTGTCGGTAAACGTTTCGGTCAACCACTGGCTTCGTTCACCGGGCATCAATTCTGCCAACGCATCTCGGGCATTCTTGGTTTTGGAGATGATTATCTTTTCGTATCCTTTTCCAGATGAGCCGATAATGACCGCTTGATATGTCGGTCCCTTCGCATATGTCGGTGGCACGTTAATTTTGATTTCCATCGGCGCTTCCGTTTGCTCCGGAATATTGATCCAATCTACGGCTGGCTTGAAAGTGACTTTTACGGCTCTTCCGGGGACCTGGTTGCAGCGCTCCGTCTGGGTGGAGAAAATGGATGAAGACGCGATATCCCACAAGGGCATGTAGAAATAGCGGAAAGGCGGATTTAAGGATGCCGACAGTTGGACCCCATTTTTCAGGCCGCCTAGCGGCCATGTAACCGGCCAGTTGACCAACAGTGTTTTTTTGCCTTCCCTGGCAGCGGCCTCCCAAATGGTTTCCGCTTTAAAAATATGGCGGCAAAATGATGTGTGCCATTTGTCGAGCGGTTCCCCGGGCTTGTGCACCATGAGGCTAGGGATTGCAGCGGTGCCCGGTCCCGAACCACTAGTAATGGCTCCCCAGGCAGCCGCCGTGAGCGGGGGAAAGGTGGTTATCACTGGCGAAAACCAGCCCCTCTCCATCAGCTTTTTTGTTACCGGCATCGATCCTTCCTCAGTAAATTTTTTGATCAGATGCGGCAATGCGGCATCCAATCCCAGCATCAACAGTTTTAGTTTTTGGGTACTATTTTTCATAGCGAATCCTCCTCCAGCTAATTGGGTCTATGGTAGTGTCGTAAGCCATCAACCTTTGGTGGCGCCAAGCGTCATCCCCTTTATCATCTGCCTTTGCGCAAATAGGGCGACAAGAATGACTGGTGCCATAATGGTCACCCCGGTGGCGGTAAAAGGCCCCCAGAGGCTTTCTTCGGTAGTCAGAAAGCTGAATATCGCCACCGGTACCGTTTTGGTTCGGCTGCCGGTAAGTACAACCGCATATAAGAACTCGTTCCAAGATTCGATGAAGGCAAATATGGCGGTCACACCGACACCCCCCCAAGCTGTCGGCAAAACTACTCTAAAAAAGGTGGTAAATGGCGATGCGCCATCTATGGCTGCGGATTCCTCCAGGGAAACCGGTATGTCTTGAAAATAGGTTATCATCAACCAGATGCTGAAAGGAACGGTCAAGGTCATGTGGATGGCGATCAACCCAGCGTAACTGTCCAACATATCTGTTCGGCTCAAAATAAAAAAATATGGAATGATCATACCCATTGGCGGTGCCATCTGAGTCATCAGGGAAAAAAACGAGAGTTGGCTGCGGAATCGAAATGTTATTCTTGAAAAGGCGTAGCCCGCCGGTACTGCCACCAACAAGGTTATGATTGTCGTAGCGGTGGCGACCAGTATGCTGTTGAAGGTGCCATGGGTTATGTCGGAGGATCTCACAAATGCTTCTATGTAATGTTCAAATATCGGGCTGAAGAATATTTTCGGTGGAAGGGTGAAGATATCCGTTCTCGATTTGAAAGAAGTCAAGATCACCCAGATGACCGGGAAAACCCAGATGAGAATCATCGATACAAACAGTGTGAATTTGACAGCAGATCCGAGTCCTTTTAGAAATACGTTTTTTTTATCGATCTGAGCCATGGTTCAGGCTTTCCTTTGCTAGGATCATGACGCACGGCGCATTCTGAAAAAAATGAGCGATATGCCAATGGTAACTAGCAGCAAGACCGTACCAAGGGCCGCTCCGTATCCAAGATCCAGAGAATTGAAAGACACCCGGTAGGCGTATAAGTTCAGAATCTCAGTGGCCGTTCCAGGGCCACCCCCCGTAGCGGAAAAAATGGCCGCAAATGCTCTTAGTGCAATCATGGTCCGAAAGATTAAAACGATGATGATTGCTGGGCGCAGCATAGGTAATATGACATAACGAAATCGCTGCCAGCTCGAACAGGTATCCAACAGTGCCGCCTCGAGCGGCTCCTCCGGCATCGCATGAAGGCTGGCAAGGAAGACGAGAAACGCAAAGGGGGTCCACTGCCATGTGTGAATGATAATGACCGAAATCAGCGCCCAGGTAGGATCCACTAACCACGGTTTCGATCCAAAGTCCAATAAGATGAACAGATAATCGAGAATTCCATATTCAGGAGTCAGGATCAGTGTTCGCCAGGTCAGGCCGACGACAACCGGCGCCAGAATCATCGGCAGAAGAACGCTTACCCTCATGATTCCCTGTCCCTTGAATCCTCGAAAGAATGCCATGGCCAGGCCCAGACCAATGACCACCTGCAAGAAAACTGTAATGATCGTATAAATGACGGTTAGTTTCAGTGAAAACCAGAAGCGCGCGTCTTCAATAACCTCAATATAGTTTTCAAAACCAATCCAGCCATTGCCCAATGGGTATGTAAGGTCAATGCGGAAGAAACTCATGACCAATAGCGAAACTAAAGGGATCGTCGTCACTAGAAGAAGAAAGATAATGCTGGGAGAAATCATTGTATAACCGAATCTCTCCCATTCTGATTGGTATCCTGGCTTTTTCTTGTTGAGGGTCTTTGATTTAAGCATATCGCTTAGTCTTTCTCTACAACCAAGTCGGGTCGGCAGGGAACTTGCCATTTCCGACCCGACTCAAATTCGAGAATCATTTAGCTACGACGCATTATTTTCTCTATCTCTGCATTGGCATCGTTCAAAGCTGCTTTAGGATTTTTCTGTTTTACGAGAGCCGCTTGAATGGCAACCGCCATGACTTCTCCTATTTTTGGCCATTGGGGAACTCGCGGTCGCCAGTCAGAATCGGTATCTTCGCGCATGGCGGTGATAACAACGTCGGCATAGTCCGGTGTAAAATCTATAACTTTTCGATACTCTGGATCGTTCCAGATGGAAATCCGATTGACTCCGGTGCGGACGACGGCATCGGGGGTCTCTTTGTAGATTGCTGAAGAAAACTGGGTTGGACGTGATCCGACCCATTGAATATAAAGCCAGGTGGCGATCTTTTTCTTTCGTGGCAATGATGCGTTAATCGGCATGACCCAGTTCCAGATGCTGGATACCCTGCGCCCTGATGGTCCTTTTGGCCAGCGACGATACCCTGTTTTGCCGGCCATCTTGGATTTCTGTGGATTCTCAATAACCGAGGCGGTGGAATTAGAATCGATAAATTGAGCAACGCCTGTACCGGCGAATGCTTCCATTATTTCCGGCCAGTTCCAGTTTTCAACTCCTGCCGGTCCGTAATTTTGAAGGAGTTCACAATAGTATTCCAACGATTTTATTCCAGCATCGCTGTTAACCTGGGGCTTTCCAGAAGCGTCGAACCATTGTCCGCCCCATGCCAGAAAAAGCGAAGGCCAGATATACATGTTCTGGCCAGCTCCCCGGAATCCGCGAATGGCAGCGCCCGCGATTTTACCGTCTATTTTATTCAGCGCTTTGGCTGTGGACATGAAATCATCCATCGTTTCCGGTAGCTGTAAACCGTTCTTTTCGTAAAGCTCGCGATTGTACACATGAATTGTGGCTTCACCTTCCGCGGGCATCCCGTAAAGCTTACCATTAACCGAATCGGCCTTTCTCCATAATGGAATAATATCGTCGAGATCAAACCAGGCCTTATCTGTCAACTTTGGGTCGTTCAAGTAATCATCAAGCGGGTCAACCCACTTGTTGGCTTCGTAAAGCGACAGATACATGGGGTCTCCGGTATGGGTGGCATAATTGGCGCTTTTGGCACCGAAATCCAGAACTGCCTTTTCCCTCATCTCACGTGGTGGAATGATGTCAAATTCAACTTTTACACCAGTCAATTCCTCAAACTGTGGCGTGACGGCACGAATTTTGTTGAAATAATGCGCCGGTGTGACCAGTACCTTGATAGTTTCGCCTTCCGCTTGTCGCCAATTAATCTTGGCTTCAAGATAGGCGGCATACTTATCTTCGGCAAAAGTCCGCTTCAGAAATGCCGGAGCTAAACCCGACACGATAACAATACCACCTAATTTTGCGCTCTTTGACAAAAACTCTCTCCTGGTGAAATCAGCCATTGTAATCCTCCTTTCGTTTTTTCCGGCGATACCGGAAGTGTTGATGGATACAGGCTTGGTACAATAGTCGAGGAAGGTTCAAAGAGCTAAGCGTCAAAAAATAGCAAAATGAACCGTTCTATTTGTCTAATTCGAAGGTGAGTCTATGCATGACAAGAATGTAAGCGTTTACAATATGAAAAAAAATATCCATTTGTCAAGTGTCAGGAATACACTTTGAGAATGCCTCGAGATCACTTCAAGAATGGATTATTTTTAGGGCACCATTCGATTGTGTCCCGCCTTCCAAAATGTAAGCGGTTACAGTATTGCCAAAAATGGTTCGTTTGTAGCGAACCTTGGGAGCGAACAGATGCGTGACGATATGGCGTTCAATCCCCTTTCGACATGCTTATTTATTATTCAAAAATGCCGGCGGTTCGCCGGATTTTGCCTTGACCGGTTTGTCCGCGCATTCATCCTTTGGGAGGCCTCGTTAATCGCTTGGCCAGCCATAGGCCAGGTTTTCAAAACGGGTGTAGGCTTTGACAAAGGCCAGCGGCACCGTGTCGATGGGTCCGTTGCGGTGTTTGGCGACGATGATTTCCGCCCGGCCTTGATCCTGAAGGTTCTCGTTTTTCTTCTTGAACACCTCCGGCCGGTGGATGAACGCCACCAGATCGGCGTCCTGCTCGAGGGCCCCGGATTCCCGGAGATCCGAAAGCCGGGGTCGTTTGTCATCCCGCTTTTCTAACTGGCGGTTCAGCTGTGAAAGGGCGATGACAGGTATGTTCAGTTCCTTGGCCAGTCCTTTGAGGGATCGCGATATTTCGGAAATGTCCAGGTCCCTTCGCTCGGTTTGACGGTGGGCATTCATCAGTTGGAGGTAATCGATGATGATCAGGCTCAGGCCGTTGTCCATTTTCAGGCGGCGGGCCCGGGTCCTCAAACCCAGCACTGTGGTTCCGGCCGTGTCGTCGATGTACAAAGGCGCTTTTTTTAGCCTTTCGCCCGCTTGCTGCAGGCTTGTCCAGGCCTGATCGGTGATGAATCCGTCCCTGAAGCGCTCAGAATTGACCCTCGCCTCGGCGGCAAGGAGGCGCAACGCCAGTTGCTCTTTGGACATTTCCAGTGAAAAAACCGCTACAGGGCTGCCGTGATCGACCGCAACGTTACGGGCGATGTTCAAAGCGAATGCCGTTTTGCCCATGCTCGGTCTGGCGGCGATAATGATCAAGTCCGCATTCTGAAATCCGGAAATCAGGCCGTCAAGTTGCTTGAACCCGGTGGGGATCCCTGAAATTTGGCCTTTGTTTTTTCGGCGCTTGTCGATCGATTCGAAACTGCCGCCGATCAAATCCCGCAGCAGATGAAAAGACGGTTTGAGTTTTCTTTCCGATATCTCGAAGATGCCCCTTTCAGCGGAATCGAGCATCTCCTCGACATCGCACCGGTCGTCGAGACAGCGGCAGACCAGGTCGTTCCCTTTCTCGATGAGGGACCGCAGAGTCGACTTGTCGTGGACGATCCTGGCATAGTGACGAACGTTGATCGCCAGAGGGGTACTTTCCATTATCTTTGACAGGTAGATCGACCCCCCGGCTTTGTCTAAATCGCCCCGGACTTTCAATTTATTGTTGAGGGTTATCAGATCGACCGGTTCGCCGTTTTTGAACAGTTCGACGATGGCCGAGAAGATCTTCCGATGCGCTGAACGGTAGAAATCTTCCGGGGACAAAATGTCGACGATATCGTCCAACGTGCTGTTATCTATTAAAATTGAGCTGATCAAAGACTCTTCGGCTTCGATATGATGCGGAGGGAGTTTGTTGAAGAGAGGATCTTTGGCGTGCGGCATCTATCATTCCTTCAATTGTTCAGCGGGTTCGAGGGCGGCTGAACGGCAGGCAAGCGTTCGATTCAATAGAACACATGGGGCAAAAAAAATTACCGCGTCAGCCGATCATGTGGCGAAATGTCGGTTATCCCAACCGATTGCAGCGGCCGTTTCGTTGATGACCAGATCCAGCTCCTGGAGCCGTATCATCACCGCCTGCTTGGAGACATTAAGGAAATTGCCGGCTTTTCGGACGGCACCGGCAATAAAGGGCCAATTGCCCACGCAGGGCTCGATATAAAATGGGCTCGTCAACGTGCGCTTTTCGTTGTGCAGCTTCAGGGGATCACGACCGACCGACTTTTCGAAAGCCAGCTTGATCCACTTCTCCGGCATCAGGAGGCAGGCGGCAAAATAATCGGCCTGCCACTCGATCGGTTTTTTGGCGTCCCTCTTGCGGCAGAGGATTGTCGGGTTGCCGGCGACCGGCACTGTGGGTATATCGGCCAGCTTGCGGTGCAAAACCCAGTGGCCGGCCTCATGCGCAAAAGTGAAATTCAACCGCCCTTCGGCCTGCTCGTCAAGCAGGCTCTTGTCGGCGCATATCAGCCGATTTTTAACATATGTGGCCCCCAGTATTCCATCGAGGTTGTACGTTTGCTTGAAATCAATAAACCCGATTCGCAAATTAAGGTATCTTTCGATGATATCTTCGACCGGAATCGGGGGCCTGACCGTACCTCCGATCACGGATTCGTATCCTGCAAGGGTGTCTTCGGCAATAGACTCGATTCCGGTCCTGGGCAGCCATGGCACCTTCATAGTCAGCGATCGCCTCCTTTGCCGAGCCTGGACAGCTTGGCCAATTGTGCCAACCGCTCCCAGTCTTCGTCATCGAATTTCTGATCCTTGGCCATCCGTAAAAAATCGGCGGCCTGGGGCTGGTGGGCAACATATTCGGCCAATTCAGGATCGACTTTCTTGGCTGAACTCAACAGGGATTTCTTGTCGACATTCAAGGCATTGGCTATTAAAACAATGGCTTCCTCGGAAGGTGGAGGGACATTGTCTAACTCGACATCGCTCAGATAGCCGGGAGATTTGCCTATCAGGCGCGCCAGTTCTCTGAGGCCGAGCCCGGACGAGAGCCGGATCGATCGGAGTAGGTTGCCGAATGTGTCGCAGCGGTCATTTATCATGTGTTCTATCTAATCGAACGATCTGCGAATGTCAAACCATTTTTACAATGCCGAAACCAGGATTGGGGCAACTGAAACCTTTCACGAAAGATCGGCTCTTTATATTATAGATAAAGGCTACGTTTTTGATCACTGCCACCTATCTGTAGCTTTTGTCGTTTGACCTCCTTTCATAAGGGTGGTTCACCACTGGTGAACCACCCGCTGTGCTTTCGGATGAACCTGAAAAATGGATCAGAGGTATCAAGGGGGATGTTCCTTTATGAATGACGATACGGTTTTAATCATACCGGACTTCTGTGCTTATTGTCGATTTGAACTCAATGGTACGGAATTCATGTGCCCGAGATGCGGGCACTGTGTGGTCTGTGGGTAATGAATGGGGGCGGAGCCGAACCTCAAGTATTTTGTAACCTGGCCATGGACATTGGTTCTTTATTGTCAGAGAAGGTGATGGCCTTCTTGATTCAGATGTTCACTTTTTTCATCTGACCTCCTTTACATGGGGTGACCCGTTATCCTTGATGGGTCACCCTTTGGTGTTTCCGGCCAACCGTTTCAGCTTCGGCAACAAAAACATCGTAAAAATTGAGGATATAATGGAGGGTGATTTCGTTGGTTGTGTCCTTCGGAGTCGTGGGCATGGCATCGGGTGCCAGGGGCCCCCGGCGGCGTCAAACCGTGAAACACGCTCGGAGGTTGGCTGCTGTGACACACGCGGCAAGCGTCTGTGCTGCAGAAAAATAGATGGGGTCTGAGTTAAAATAAACGCAAGGAAGCGGAAAAAGGATCAAGCATTCCGGTTGCGGTTGAAGCTTTATGCTGTTTTCCGATTCCTTGCGTATCCTAAAGATCATCATTTCAGCGTTGTTTTCAATCCCCCGATAAAATTTTTTTATCAGCCAAGGCGGGTATATATAGACCCATACCATCGAGCCGGGATTATATTAGCTGTCTTCCCGCTAGGATTGGAATCATCATTTGCTGTTTTGTTTTTCATCAACCACTGCAACCGTGGATTTGGGAATGAATCTGTCGTTTCCGTGAAATCATGACGGTCAATCGAGAACGATTTTATACTGAGTGTCAGAATAATATTCTAAGCGACTCAGTTATAAAATCCATCTGCCCCCATTTGACAAATGGGGAGCTGGTGAAAGCCTGAAGTGGTTCCAACCCAACACTTGGGTCAAGAAGGGATGCCGGTCCTTAAGCGTTTTCCCCCTTTCAAAAAAGGGAGGCCGGGGAGGATTTTAGCTGTCGCACTCACCCTCTGATCGGAACGTATTGATGACAATAGTTATAGAGAACGAATGGGCCGCATAAAAAGAAAAAACCGGAATCATCATCATCCCGGCGGGCCGGACATGATCCCGGTCAATTCGTCCTTGTCGCTGATGACCCTTGCGGGTACCGCTGGGCTTACTTTTTAGCGGCAGCGGCGATTTTCTTTGTCGGTTTTTTTGCAACCGATTTTTTAGCGGCAGCCTTTTTGGGGGCAGCGGCCTTTTTGGCTGTTGTGGCTTTCTTGGCGGCCGGTTTTTTGGCAGCAGCCTTTTTAGGGGCGGCGGCTTTTTTTACGGTTGCCGTTTTCTTGGCAGCCGCTTTTTTGGGGGCAGCAGCCTTTTTGGCGGTTGCGGTTTTCTTGGCGGCCGGTTTTTTAGCGGCAGTGGCCTTTTTCACGGTAGCGGTCTTTTTGACGGCCGCTTTCTTAGCGGCAGGTTTTTTGGCAGCAGTCTTTTTAGGCGATGTTTTTTTCTTTTCGGTAGCCATTTTCCCCCCTTTTATTGAGTTGATTAACAACACTGCCTTGCCTGTCATCGGCAAATATTCCAAATTATAGGCTGCCTATTTTGTAGCCACAGATTTTATAATATACAATATATAGTAGGTCAATCTTTTTTTTAAATGCACATTAATTTTTTCAATCATTTTTTATTTCAACATGCCAAATTGGCGCTTCCATTATAATATAGCCTGTTATAACAACATGTTGATAAAAGAGGGGCGGCACACATTGATGACGCATGCCTCTGCGCGCTGAACCGTGCGTCCATGGGCGGGATCAAAAAAGCGATGGGCCGTTTAAAACCAAAGGTTATCGGGGAATAACGCTATAGGGGGCCATGCCTCAACGAGGGGATCGATTAACGTTAAGACGATGATGGGATGGAGTGGATTTCAATGATCAATGGGATGATGTGAAGGTCTCCAGAGATCTCACGGGTTTCACCCAAACGCCACCGCTTGCACGCGGCCCTTCCGGCGAGGATTTTTTCGATGTCTTTCACCAGCCCTTCGGCATTAATGACCGGATGCCGGTTAAATACATGCGGGAGACCGTAAGTCAGGTTGCAAGCCAGGCATTTATCCGGACGGCGACGCAGGTTGAACTGAAATTCTAAGGCATCTCCGTTGGGCCCATTGAAAGCCAGGTCGATATCATATGCACCCTCCGAGGCATCGCCATACAAAGCGGCGAAGAAGCGGTCCGACCGTTCCTCGGGGAACAGGTTTTTCAAGACGGCGTCCGAAAATAATGGGTCTAATTCTTCCGGGGTCATGAAGATCTCCTTGTTTCCGTCGCCTCACCGGTGATGCTCGATGGAATTGAAAGCATGATACCACAGGTGCAATTAAAGTAAAAGGCGCCGGGAGCCGATAGGCTTGAATGTGCCGGATCCGGTCTCCAGTATTTATGAAAACTCGGGGTTCAATGCACCAGCTGTTGGATCCGGTTTGGGGCTGCAATCAAGAAAAGCTCTTCTGTATCTGCACGTTGTTCGAATGCCGTCCCTTCATTGACCCTGCAGGTAAGAGTGAAGACCGCACTGTCTATCGCACTGACAGTCCTTACCGGCCTATCGTCGACGATGCCCGATGCTCAGTCGCCCGGGATATCGTAAAGCCGGCACGTGTTGGCCCAGACCGTTTCCGCCAGTTTTGCCGGGTCTTCACCGCGAACTTCGGCCAGCTTCAACAGCACGGTCCTGACGAAAGCCGGCTCATTGCGCCGGGTGTGGTTTTTTTCCGGAGCCGGCGTCAAATAAGGGGCGTCGGTTTCGACCAACAGTCTTTCGATTGGAACAGACGTCACCATCGCCCGCAGGTCAGCCCCGCGCTCTTTCATCGTCAATATCCCGGTAATGCCGACATACAGCCCGAATGTCAAGTAGCGGGCCAATTCTTCCGGGTGACCACTGAAGCAGTGGATCACCCCTTTTAACCCCGGTTTGGCATGCGTATTCAACAGGTCGAAAAAGCGGCCGCCGCTGTCTCTTTCATGAAAAATGAGGGGCAGGTTCATATCCTGGGCCAGTCCGAGCTGACGAACAAACCACTTCTCCTGAACCGCGCGAGGTGAGTACATGCGGTTAAAATCGAGCCCGATCTCCCCCCAGGCCCGCACCTTTTCTCGGTGCGCCAGTTTCCCTAGTTCCATGAGGACGGTGTCGCTGCAGTCTTTGGCGTCATGGGGATGAATGCCGACCGAGGCATAACAGGCAGGGAATTCTGCGGTTAGCTGGACCGCCTCGCGGGAGCTGTTAAGGTCGGTTCCGACGGACATCATTGCAACGACGTCCGCATTCCGCGCGCGATCCACGACCGCGTGACGGTCCTTGTCGTAAGACCGGTCATCCAGGTGGCAGTGGCTGTCGAAAATTTTCATGGGCGGTTTCCCAAGGCTATCTTCTTTGCAAGTTGAAACGATATGGCGTTTAGCACCATCACCTTCGAATAGCAATCCTCTGCTCACAATTAAGGTGTTGACAAAATTATGAGCATATGCTTGTAACAACTCCTTGTGACTCAACGGCACTGCTAAAGACATTCGTAGGTCATTCATTAACCGCATCAATGGGGAGGACTTTAATGTTTGAGATTGTCAGGCGTGAAGAACTGGCTGAAGGCACCGTCATTCTTAATGAAATCAGCGCGCCGAAGATTGCCCGCAAGGCTCGACCCGGCCAGTTCGTCATTCTCAAGGCCAACGAGGACGGGGAGCGCATTCCCTTGACAATGGCAGATACCAACCCAGAAATGGGCACGATAACCATCATTTACATGGTGGTTGGCAAATCCACGGCGCTATTCAAAACCTTACAGGCCGGTGAAGGCTACCAGGACGTCATTGGCCCGCTCGGTAAGGCCACCGACATCGAAAAAGTCGGCAACGTTGTGTGCATCGGTGGGGGAACGGGTATCGCTGTTTTGCACCCCATTGCCCGCGCTCTGAAAGACGCCGGAAACCTTGTAACGGCCATTATCGGATCACGCACAAGGGACCTGTTGATTCTTGAGGACCACATGCGAAACGCTTCACATGAGCTTATCGTTTGCACGGACGACGGAACATATGGACGCAAAGGGTTTGTGACCGAGGCCCTAAAGGACGTTTTGGCTCAGGGCGACACTGCCTTGGCGGTAGCGATCGGGCCTGTGCCGATGATGAAGTTTGTGTCCAAGCTGACCGCTGAATACGGGGTCAAAACCATCGTGAGTCTTAACCCGATCATGGTCGACGGAACCGGTATGTGCGGCGGATGTCGGGTGACGGTCGGCGGAAAGACCCAATTCGCCTGCGTGGATGGGCCCGAATTCGACGGGCACAAGGTGGATTACGACGAATTGATGCTGCGACTTCAGGCATATTGCGAGGATGAGAAGCGGTGTTTTGAAGATTCCTGTCTATTATAACCCCACGGGGCCCGTTAGCAAGAGCCCATACTCCATGGCTTTTCGTGTTCAGTAATTTAACCCGTTGAAAAGCCGTGTAGAAAACACGCTGGAAAAATTCGAGGATAACATGCTTGAAAAACAGTCAAAAAAAACTAAGATCGAACGGGTGCCAATGCCCGAACAGGATCCTCATATTCGCGCTCGGAACTTCAAGGAGGTGCCCACGGGGTACACTCCAGAAATGGCCAGGTCAGAGGCCGCTCGTTGCCTTCAGTGTAAGAAGCCGGCCTGCGTGGAGGGGTGTCCCGTCAGTGTCGATATTCCCGGGTTCATCCAGTTGATCCGGGAAGGTGATTTTACCAAAGCCATCCGCAACCTGTGGTCGCAAAACAGTCTGCCGGCGGTGTGTGGCCGTGTCTGCCCGCAGGAGATCCAGTGCGAGGGGAAGTGCGTCCTGGGTAAAAAGGACAAACCGGTCGCCATCGGCAATCTGGAGCGATTCGCGGCCGATTATGAGCGCGAACACGGCAGCGGTGCACTACCGCCCAAGCAGAAATCCAGTGGGAAAAGGGTGGCGGTGGTGGGCTCCGGGCCTTCCGGTCTGACCGTCGCCGGAGACCTCATAATTAAAGGGCATGAGGTGACTATACTGGAGGCCTTTCACAAACCGGGCGGCGTTTTGGTATACGGCATCCCCGAGTTCCGGTTGCCGAAAGAGATCGTTGCCCAGGAAGTCGACTTTCTCAAACGTTTGGGGGTCGGAATCGAATGCAACAGTGTGGTCGGCCGGACGGTCACCCTGGACGAACTTTTACAAGAGGAGGGCTATGATACCGTCTATGTCGGCGTCGGTGCCGGGTTGCCGCGCTTTATGAATATTCCTGGTGAAAACCTGATCGGCATCCTATCCGCCAACGAATACCTGACGCGTGCCAACTTGATGAAGGCCTACCTCTTTCCCGATGTCGACACACCGATTCCCCGGGGTAAGAATGTGGTCGTCCTGGGGGCCGGCAACGTCGCTATGGACTCCGCTCGCACGGCGATGCGACTCGGTGCGGAAAAGGTCAGAATCGTCTACCGGCGGTCTCGGGAGGAGATGCCGGCCAGGGCGGCTGAGATCCACCATGCCGAGGAGGAGGGTATTGGGCTCGCGTTGTTAACCAACCCGACCCGTTACCTGGGCAACGACCAGGGGCGTCTGACAGGCATGGAATGTCTGAAGATGGAACTCGGAGAACCCGATGCCTCGGGGCGCCGCCGACCGGTTGCGATCGAGGGGTCAGAATTTCAGTTCGAATGCGATTTGTGCATCGTGGCCGTTGGTTCGGGCGCCAATCCTCTCCTGACCAGTTCGACTTCCGACGTAAAGCTGAACAAATGGGGGTATATCGTTGCCGATCCCGAAACCGGCAAGACGACCAAGAAGGGCGTTTGGGCCGGAGGGGACATCGTCACCGGGGCGGCGACCGTTATCCTGGCCATGGGCGCTGGACGCAAAGCCGCCGATTCGATTCACAATTACCTGAGCTGGGGCTGGTGATCCAACACTCGGTGAACCGCATTGATAAACGATCCGTTCCAAGGTTCCCCGTCTGATTGCGGTGCTCTCGGCGAGAGGCACCCGACCGTTACGCGAGGCGGCACCACTCAGCTTTGGATCAGACCCGGTTTCAAAACAAAGGGTGTCAGGTGAGCCGGCGACCGAAGGCTGCCGTCGATTGCCGTTGAAGGGTTCGATTTCAGACTGGCGCCGTTGTACGCATTTCGGCCGATGTGACGCACGGCCTCCTCCGTCACGGAGCCGTCATTCAGGATGGCGCTGTGGCCCAATCCTTGGGTCGTGTGGAGCCGGATGCGGGCATAGGTGTCTGCCAGGGTCCGGGAGTCTTGCCAGGGAACCAGCCTGTCACCTTTGTCGTGAACGATCAGAATCCGGTTCCCCGCACCGAGGGTGTCGATCAAAGCGGCCGGGTTGTCACGGTCGAGGCTGTAGCCGTGCACCGCTTCAAGATCCGCAACTATCCGGCCGAACAACTCCTGCGGGATGCCGTGCTGGACAAAGGTGGCTGTCAATAGTTCTTTGAGCCTGAGTAAAGGAGAGATGAGAACTGCCGCCGCACGGGCCCTTTCTTTTGAGATGCCATTGACAACTGCCGCCGCCCCCAAAGAATGACCGATAACAGCTCTGATGTCGAACCCGCTTTCAGGTTTGAGAAAAAACCGTACCGCATCCGTCCACTCGAAATAGTTGGTGGTGCGGCCAGCGGATTCTCCGTGGGCCGGCGCATCGAAAGCGATCACCGAGTAGCCCGCTGCCCTCAGGGGGGAGATGAACCGGTGAAGCTGGCTTCCCCTGCCGTTCCACCCGTGAACGAGAAGGGCAGCGGGACCTTGTCCCCACTGCCAGCAGTGTAACCTCTTGCTGCCGACAGCGATCGTAAAGGCACGGGCGGCCGCTAAAGATCGTTTTTCAGCATCAGAAACCCGGTAGGGGGCCGGTTGGAAAAACAACTTGGACACGAGGGCGGCGGCAGTTTCAGGTGCCATACGGCTGAGCAGTGAAAAAAATAGCCGCGCGATCAAGTGATTCAATGCAAAAATACGAACGTTCGTGCGTTTAATGGGCATATTTTTCCGTTTTGCGGACATTTTTTCCTCCTGTTTCTTAACTGCCGATCGCTTGGCGCGGCAGCCGGCGGTAGGCGTCCAGAAGTTTACCGAGTGCCTGCTCCTGCCGTTTGGCGGTTTCGGAATCCTGCAGCAGTTTGTGGTAGAAATGGAATCCAAGAAGGAGCGAATAGAGGTCGAATGCAAACTGTTCGCAATCGCTGTCGGATCTGAAATCGCCGGCCCTTACGGCTGACTCGGCAATGCGACGCAGGCTGTCAATCCATTCCTCCTGCTGGTGAACCAGAAAGTCTCTGACCTTTCCCGGACGGTCGCTGAACTCAGTGCTGGCCGAGACAAAGATGCATCCGCCGGCCAGTTTGGCACCCCATCGAATCCAGTTCTCGACCAAGGTCTTGATCCGCACTATCCCGGCCGGTGACCTGAGCGCCGGGGCCAAGACGGAGTCACTGAATTGCCCGGCGGCGTGCTTCAGGATGTCGATTTGAAGGTTTTCCTTGGACTGAAAATGAGCAAATAAGCCGCTTTTCGACATCCCGGTCCGTTTGGCCAGAGCGCCAATGGTGACCGACTCCAAGCTCAACCTGCTGGCCATATCGAGTCCGGCTTCGAGAATCGAGACCCTTGTATCTTCGCCCTTGGTCATGGAGGTAAAATAGTACGAACGTTCGTTATTGTCAAGAGGCTATTTTCCACTCGGTTTAGGCGCGGTGCCGGGCATCGGCTCCGAATCAGACGGTCCGCCCGATGTTCTTGAGTACCCGGGAGACGTATTGGCGGGTTTCGGGGAAGGGAACATCGCCGTTGTATTTTCTGACATTGCCTGGCCCGGCGTTGTAGGCAGACAACGCTTTGCGGACATCTCCGCCAAAAAGATCGAGCATTTGACGAAGGTAGCAGGTTCCGCCGTCAATATTCTGACGAATATCGAAAGGGTCATCCACGCCCAATTCCCTGGCTGTGGCCGGCATGAGCTGCATCAGGCCCTGGGCTCCGGCCACGGACACGGCATCGACCTTGAAGTTCGATTCAGCCTCAACCACCGCGCGGACCAGATCCGGCGATACATTATATTTTTCACTGGCCTCCCGGATGCACCTTTCGATGGTTGTCGCCTTGGTGCCCGGAATCGTAGAAGACCTTCTTGACCGTAGTGGCGCCGGTAAATCCAGATTCGCCAACGCCGGCGATGCCTGCCGGGAAGAGACTTCCGGTGCACTCGATGAGCCCGACTCCAAAGGAGCAGGCAATGGAGTCTGACGGCACACGGTCCGCGGCCCGGAGCGGGGGGCGGCCATCGGTTGAGTCAGATAATCCACCGCCGTCAGCCCTTGCGCACGGGAGCTTGCGTCGTTGTGGGCATGGGTCAGACTGGACGTCAGCAGCCGGGTAAAGGGATCGCCGGCGGCATCCGGGCGCTGGGAAGTGGCCACCGAACGCCGGGAATGGCCTTTGACCGGTTCCAGACGCGCAAGATAGTCTCTGATTGTCATGGGGCTTTGGTTCAGCACAGGTGTCCTCCTCGAATGGTCATCGTTAAATAACAAGCAAAATCCATTCCAGTTTAAGCCCCAAAAACGATGCCACTGAATGGCGCGGTGTTTTGCGCACGGGTCAGGGGCGGATTATCTCGAATTCGGGTGTCACGACCTGAATCGGCATGTCAGGCCACCGGCTGTCGCAGAATCCGGCCTGGATCGAATAACGGCCGGGAGGCAGACCATCCGGTAAGCGCCAGCGGATGCGCGCCATCTGGCCGATATCTGAAAAAAGGGGACAGTTTCCCTCGGCCGCCACTGCAAATGAAGGTCCGAACCGGCTGATTGTCGACTCCGGTGTCCCCTTGTCGCCTCGGCGCACCAGCTCAAAAAGTGGGGTCACACCGATGGGAAAGGCCGTCATGCGGATAAACCGCAGGGTCACCGGATCTCCGGGCCGATAACGGTCAAAGTCCGTGACAATGCCGATCAGTTTATTGTCCTCTGAAATCCCCGTTCCCACCCCCGAGGTTTTTTCATCCCATGAACGGGCCGGGCCGATGTCGATGTGTACGGTCTCACCATGGTAGTAGCCAACTCCGCCGAAACCGAGCTGCTTGACATAGTTCCAGATGTGCCTGGCGGATACACCCTCCATTATCAGGTCGGCCGCCATTCCATATTGGTGAAGGCTGGCTTTTGCGGCCAGGCGACCCTGGTTGCGAAGGGAGGTGTTGTATGTCGGGCTGCGATATCCAGAGGTAATGATTATCCTGCTGCCGGGAGAGAGGCGGTCCTGCAACAGATCAAGAAATTCAATCAAACGCAGGGACAGCTCAGTGCTTTCGGGGGATACCGGTGCTCCAAAAACACGGTTGACAGCCGCCATGGCTGAAGGATCGTATACTTGTCCAAGGCGGTAACGACCGTTGAACGATTTGCCGGACTTTTTACCGTACAGATTTATTTGCCCGTCACCGCTCAAGAAAAAGCGGGTTACATCCGGAGTCGCCACGGATTTTCCCGGAAGCGCAGAAATCAGCAACAGCAGCAAGGCTGTTATACAGACCGCCCCAACTCTATTCATACAGGGACTCCTTTCCTTTTGGTCCATGCGATGCTACTTTCAATGTTATGGCTTCGCAACAGGTTTGAAGGTCTCATTACCTACTTTAGCGTCACGCCCTTGACGATTTCATCTGGCAGCAGCCGGATTTCGGCATGTCACCTTTTCAGTGGATGGTGAGCTAAAAAGAAATGAGATTAAATCCCTTCCTTTATACCCCCAACCCGGAAAGGAAACAATCATGTCACGCCAACTCATATCCAGCGGCAGTCCATATGAACCTGTGGTCGGGTTTTCAAGGGCCGTAAGAGTCGGAAACCACGTTTCGGTCGGTGGAACCGCTCCCATTGGACCTGACGGAAAAACAGCGGCGCCGGGAGATCCGGCCGGTCAGACCCGAAGATGTTTCGACATCATAAAGGCCGCACTGGAAAAAGCCGGTGCCGAAATGACGGACATCGTTCGCACCCGGATCATGCTCAAACGAATTGAAGATTGGGAGGCGGCCGCTCGCGTGCACGGCGAATATTTCCATGACATTCGACCGGCCAGCACCATCGTTCAGGTGGCGCGTTTCATCGACCCCGAATGGCTCGTTGAAATCGAGGCGGACGCCCTGATCGATCGCCGATGATCCGTTTATGGGGGCCGGGCCGCCGGTGGGGTTTTTCAGGGGCGTGGTCAGGCACCAACATACCGTTTACACACCGCCATTCGAGGTTATATTCTTTTAGGAGACAGGATATAAAGCGGTCCCGAATTGTATAGCAAACTTTGCGAAAGGGGTTCCACACCGTGTCATCGTCCCCCAAAGGAGAGCGTCCTGGCACTTTTGGCCAAAGAATGGATCCACACCGGCCCGCCGGGGATTCTGGATATCAGCGATATCGTAGCGGTTCTGCCCCTGGCCCCCAGTGAAACGCTGGCGGCGGTGAAGGATCTGTTCAGCGAAGGACTGGTTGACATGAACACATTGAAAACAGCGGCATTTCTGACTCCTGAGGGTTTTGAAACCGCCGAGCACGGCCGAAAAGAATAGCGGCTGCCACTCGATCTGCAATGCGCCCTATACCAAGAAACGGAAAGCATAATGGAATCCGCTCTTTTTCTCCTCTTAATAACGGCCTATGTGATCGTCAAGAGGATCTCCGAAAAACGGACAGCCCGGACGCGCTCTATCGGCGAGGAGGAGGGTTTGCTCCATCTGGCCAGGCTCAACGGCTGCAGTGAGTATGAGTTGTTTCGAAAAGCGGCCGTTTTCTGGAATGTCTCCGACCGCCAGGTCGAGGCGGATTTCAGGACTTATTTGTTGGAAGACCTTCTGCCCCACTATGTTCGCGACTACGTCCGCAAGAATCCAATCGATCGGGATCAACTGCAGCAGCTGATCCATAATTCAGGCGGCATCTTCTACCCGTCCTGGAAGGCGTGATGCCGACGTCGGATGGCGGCCGGCGAATCGACTCCGCAGGATTCCGGAGAGACGACAATGACGGTCAATTGCGGTGATTGGCCCGCAGACGATTCAGGGTAACGCCGCTCGCCAGTATCATGAGCCCGCCGAGCCAGAACCGCCATGTCACCGGATCTCTGAGGAAAACAATGCCGATCACAGCGGTGAAAACCACCTCGCTGGACATGAACACTCCGCCCTCCCATCCTCGGCAGTAAAAAAATCCCTGGTTCATGAGCAACTGGGCTGACACCGACGTCAGGATGATGCCCAGAATCATCACCCACTCCATTGCACTTGCCGGCAGGACCGGTTGCTGGAAAAAAACCGGAGCAGTCACCAGGCTGCCCATCGTACAGAAATAGAGGTAGATGATGACCGGGCCGTTGTTTTCCCTTAATGTGCGGATCAGCGTCACCGTGATGCCGGCGAATACACCGCCCACGAGGGCCACGATCTGCCCCCAAAAACCCCCGTCCAGCTTGAAATCGAAAAGTATACCGACGCCGATCAGGACCGCGACAGCACAGGCGATCTCGAGTTTCCCCATTCTTTCGCCGTAGATCAGGTAGGAAAACAGGGCCGAAAAGATCGGATACGAGTAGAAGATGACCAGGGCGGTGGATACCGGCAGCAACCGGATGGCAGTGACGAGACTGACGAATGCCACGGATCCGGTACACCCCCGAATGATGAGCAGGCGGATGTCGTTTCCTTTGAATGGATTGCGATGACGCCCGAAAACGGCCAGCAGGACCAGTGCACCACCGAAGAATCGGTAAAACCCGATGTCCCAGACCCTGTATTGCGGGTCCATCAGCTTGACGAGGATGTTGAGCAGGGTGTAGAGAAGGGCTGCCGACAACATGAACAGCGGGCCGGCCACAGCGGCATCCATCTGTACCTTTTCCGGTCTCTTGATCGTATGGGCCATATTTGATGGAGCCTTGTGCTCGGCGTTCCCTGAGGGTGAGAAAACCAACCGTCGTTCAGCTAGACCCTACTGATTACCCTGGTATGCGGACAGTGTCCATCCTTAAATGCTCTTTCTCCGCCCGTTGATTGACCCACCCCCGAAGATCCAACCGGTCGTGTCGCGCAATAGATTTTTCTTGATGTGACATTATAACGGAAATGGTGATCAATGCGAAAAATAATGCATTAATCCGTAAAATGCCCTATAGCGTGGATCGGCTGGCAAAGATAGGGTTGGATGGAAAGGAACTCGCATGACTGATTCTCAAAATTCGTTCGGTAAACCGTTTGCCATATCCCATTGAAAACCGACTCCCATCAAATTTCGAAACAACATCGCAGGGCTGACAACGGGCTGACTCTTCGTCGCGGAATCGGTCCCCTTCTTCTCCTGACATCCATATTTCTGCTGAATTTTTTCACCAGAATCGTCAATGCCCCTCTCATGCCGGAGATCGAGGCCGATCTCGGCATCAGCCACCGTTCAGCCGGTTCGCTTTTCTTCATGATTTCCACCGGCTACTTTGTCGCGTTGATTGGTTCCGGCTGGATGGCTGCCAGACTCACCCACCGCAAGACCATCATTTTTTCCATGGGGCTTCTCGGTTTGGCGCTCGCTTTTACGGCATTCAGCAGCACACTTGGCTCGATTCGGCTGGCGCTGTTTGTGGTGGGGCTGGCGGCCGGACTCTATCTGCCTTCGGGCATTGCCACCCTTACGGACCTCATCGAACCGCGCCAGTGGGGCCGGGCGATCGCCATCCACGAGATGGCGCCCAACCTGGCCTTCGTGATGGCTCCGCTGCTATCCGAGGTGCTGTTGATCTGGTTTTCATGGCGAGCAGTGGTATCACTCCTGGCCGTGACGTCCGTTTTGGCCGGGGTCGGTTATGCACGTTTCGGCCGCGGGGGCCGTTTTCCGGGAGCAGCACCGGGACTTGAGGCGATCAAGGTATTCACTGTCGAGCCGGCATTTTGGATCATGGTGCTTCTGTTCGGGTTGGGGATCAGCAGTTCCCTCGGCGTGTACACCATGTTGCCGCTCTACCTGGTTACGGATCATGCCATCGACCGCAACCTGGCCAATTCCGTTATCGCGGTGTCACGTGTATCGGGTCTTTTCATGGCCCTGGTCGGGGGTTGGGCCGCCGACCGTTTCGGCCCCAGATTCACCATGACCGGCGTATTCCTGCTAACCGGTTTGACCACTATCATCATGGGCGTCAGTACCGGTCCACTGGTTTTGGTCGCCGTGTTCCTGCAGCCCATGGCGGCGGTTTGCTTTTTTCCGGCCGGCTTTGCCGCTTTGGCCCGCATCGGCCCGCCCGGCGCACGCAACATAGCGGTGTCCTTGGCTGTGCCTCTTGGATTTATGATCGGCGGCGGTGCCGTTCCCCTGCTGATCGGATACATGGGGGATACCGTTTCCTTTTCCCGGGGTATATTGATTGTCGGATGTTGTATCGCCGCCGGAGCACTGCCCGCTTCCTTACTAAAATTAAGGAACGGCAACCTTTGATGAGGCTGTCGATTCCTGATTCTCCGTTAATACGAAAATGGAGCACCGAGCGCAGAAATCGTCAGGAGAGAAAAGGTCTTTCTTACACCCGCAGCAAAGGTTGCGGGCAGGAAAAACGGATCGGAACCACGGGGACGAAAACGGGGCGAGGTGATGAGCTCAATTGCAAGGCCGGGACTCAATAAGCCGAAGTCAATCAGGCAAGAACCACGAGGCGGAAAATTTAGAATTGGCGCAACTGTGCGGTCAAACGGATGAGATCGGCCGATCAAATCCCCAAATAGGCCGTTTTGACGTGGGGATCCTCCAGCAACTTAGCGGCCGACCCTTCCATGGCAATTCGGCCGTGCTCGAGCACGTACCCCCTGTCACTCAAACTCAAGGAGTGTTTGACGTCCTGTTCCACGAGAAGGACCGTGGTACCCTGATCGGCGATTTTACGCACCGTTTCGAAAATGCTCTTAATCAGGATCGGTGCCAGTCCGAGAGAGGGTTCATCCAGCATCAGCAGCTTGGGCCGCGCCATCAGCCCCCGGCCGATGGCCACCATCTGCTGCTCGCCGCCGGAAAGGGTCATGGCCATTTGGGCTTCCCGCTCCTGCAGTCGCGGCAGAAGGTCATAGACTTCTTTCAGAGTGTGGTCCTTCAGCCGATCGGCGCGGTTGCTGTAAGCGCCGACAACCAGGTTGTCTTTGACGGTCATGAGGGTGAAGAGGCGGCGGCCCTCGGGCACCTGAACGATACCCCTTTCGACGATGTTTTCGGGCGGTTGATCATGAGTGGGGAAACCTTCGAAGAGAATATCTCCCTGCGACGGTGTCATCAGGCCGGATATCGTCTTCAAGAGGGTGGACTTTCCGGCACCGTTACTGCCGATGATGCTGACCACCTCGCCTTCATTCACGGTGAGGGAGAGATCGAAAATCACCTGCACGTCACCGTAGAAAACGTCAACATTCTTCAGTTCAAGAAACGGCATAATCCTCTCCCAGGTAAGCTTTGATGACGTTTTCGTCCGCGGCGATATCCTGCGGTGTGCCTTCTGCGATTTTCCGACCGAAATGAATCACGACGATCCGATCAGAAAGGGCCATGATGGCGCGCATGATGTGTTCGATCACGAAGATGGTAACACCCTGGTCCCGAAGCCGGCGAATGATATCCACCATTTCATCCACCTCCGCCGGTCGCAAGCCGGCCATCACTTCGTCCAGCAACAGCATTTTGGGTTCGGTGGCCAGTGCCCGGGCGATCTCCAACCGTTTGCGGTCTGCGATCGTAAGATTGCCGGCACGGATATCCTTTTTGTCCACGAAGTCGAGGAATTCGAGCACATGCAATGCTTTGCCTCGGGCGACGCCGGTCTTGTCCGTGACGGCGAACGCACCGACCATGACGTTGTAGAGCACGCTTTTCGATGCAAAAGGTTTTACAATTTGAAATGTTCGCGCCAGGCCTTTTTTGCAAAGAGTCCAAGGCTTGCGGCCGTTGATGACATCTCCCCTGAAACGGATATGTCCATCCGTTGGCGCAAACACGCCGGCGATGCAGTTGAAGGCGGTGGACTTTCCGGCACCGTTGGGCCCGATGAGGCCCAGGATTTCACCCTCATTGATAAGGATATCCAGGTTGTCAATCGCCCGGAGACCACCGAAGTCCTTTGTCAGGCCAGTCACTTCCAGAATTTTCATGAAATGCTTTTCTCCGGTTTGTTGCAAATTTTTTCGATCACTCTGTTGTACGCTCTGGTTAGGGGTTCCTGTATCCCCCGCGGCTGAAAAATCATTACCAGGATCAGGACCACACCGAAGATAATCAGGTGCATCCCCGGGAGTGTGTCGCCAAAATAGATCCGCGAGAAATCGCTCAATGGCCGCAGAAGAAGCGCTCCGAGAACCGGGCCGGCAATTGAGCCGCGGCCGCCGATGAGTGCGATGAAGGCAATTTCGAAGGACAGATCCAGCGAGATGATACTTTTGGGGTGGATATATAGGGTGAACTGAGCGTAAAATGTTCCGGCAAGCGCTGTTAGAAACGAACTCATGGCCATCGCGACCAGTTTGGCGCGGGCAACGTTGATACCCAGGGCCATTGCGGCTTCTGGTTCTTCACCACCGGCGTTGAGGATGTAACCGAGTTTGGAACGGGAAATGAACCAGGTCAGCGCCAACACGGATGCGAGCATGATCAGGATGATATAGTAATAAGGGGCTTTGCTGATAAAGAGCAAATTGACAAATCCGGTCTCCAGCGGCGGAATCTGAAGCCCCCGGGGGCCGTTAATGACGAAAGGGCCGAGTTTGTCGATGTTCTCCACCATCACCCGCATGCCTTCGGCAAAAGCGATGGTGGCCAGAGCGAAATAGGCGCCGCGCATTTTTAAGGTCGGCAAACCAATGATCACCCCGACGATGGTCGCCAGGAGGCCTCCGATGACCATACCGATCCAGGGACTGATGCCATATTGAAGAGAAAGTATGGTCGGAAGTATACGCGCCGATACCCACAAATGCGGCGTGTCCCAGCGGCAGCACACCGGCGAAGCCGCCCACCAGGTTCCAGCTTGTGGTCAGGTAAGCATAGAAGAATACCAGTATCAAAATATGAAGATACGTGGCACTATGCAAAACCAGAGGCAGCCCGAACGCCACGGCGAGGCTCGCAATGAGTGCTATCCTGTTAACATTTTCTCGCGTCATGCCATTTCCTTTAGAATGACTACCAGTCGTATTTGACGCCAAACAGTCCTGAAGGTTTGACGAAAAGGACAATCAGAAACAACCCATATACAATGGCTTCGGTCCAGGTGGCCGTCATAAACTGCGGTGCCACCGATTCGATAAGGCCAATGATGATGCCCCCCAGAATAGCACCGCCGATGCTGCCCAGACCGCCCAGCACAACGATAATGAACCCTTTGATGTCGAAGAGTACGCCCACCGTGGGAAAAACGTTATAGAAAGGGACCAGAGTAACCGCGGCCACCCCGGCGGTGGCGGTGCCGATGCCGAAGGCCACGTTGTAGACTCTGTACTGGTTGATACCCATGAGACTGGCCGCTTCGCGGTCGAGACTGGTGGCCCGGATGGCCCGTCCCATTCGGGTTTTTTGAAAAAACAAGTAGATGGCCGCTGCCGTTATGATTGCGGCTGCAAACCCCCACAGTTTCGGTACGGAGATGAGCATATCTCCGAGCTCCAACATTTTACCCCGGAGGGGATTTTCCTGGATGTTGCGATACTGCGGGCCGAAGATCAAAAGCGTCAGGTTGTCGAGAATGTACCAGAGGCCTGTGGTTACGATGATAACCGTAATGGGTTCACGGACCTGCTTTTCGGCCTTGAAAATCGGTTTGATGACGATGTCCTGGAGGTAATAGCCGAACAGGAACATTAGCGGGACCACCAGGACCAGGGTCAGGTAAGGGTGGAGCCCTGTCAGCATGACCGCCCAGTAAGCGACGTACATGCCCACCATCAGCAACGAGCCGTGCGCGAAATTGATCACCTTGAGCACACCGAAAATAATGGTCAGCCCCAAGGCGGTCAGTCCGTAGATGGAGCCCATCAGAACCCCGTTTATCGTATCTTCCAGTATATAGATCATCGTTTTCTCCAACCAGCAGGGAGTCAGTTCTTGCTTACATCCCCGCAGCAGCCGGACGGTTAGGGGCGGGGTGCCGGAGAACCCGGCGCCCCGCCGTATTAAATCCGGCTCGAGGTCACCGAATTACTTCATCGGGAATACCGGCGCGTATCCTGCCCGTCGGGCGCCAGACGGCCAAACGGTGATCCGTTCCAGGCCGCTGCCCATGTCGCCGATTTGCACGATGGACAGTGCGGCGTGTTTGTTCTGCCCGCTGGAGTCGAATTCGATGGCATCGTACGAGGCGATCATCGCCGGACCGCTCGTGATCTTTGTTTCGGCCAGCGCTTGGCGGATTTTTTCCGGCTCGAGGGATCCGGCCCGCTCCAGGGCGTCTGCGATCACGTGCGTGGCGATGTAGGCATCCACCGACTCGCCGGCCAGGTTGTAGCCGTAGCGTTCTTTGAATTTGGCATTGATTTCCTTGACGCCGGGCTTGTTCACATCGGTTTCCCACTCGACGATGTCGAACAGGTAGCGGGCGTTGTCACCGGTGGCCGTCAAAAATGACGGGTCGGCATGGCCGCCGCCGCTGCCGATAATGGCCTTCAGCTTCACTTTGTACTCCGCAAGGGTGTTGGTCAACAAAATGGCGTCGGCGGCATTGGACACGAGCAACAGGACATCCGGTTGGGCCCGGCGAATTTTCTGAACCACCGGACTCAGGTCGGTGGCTGTCGAGGGATAGGGCTCGTCCAAAACAATCTCGTATCCGCCCTTTTGGGCCAGATCTTTCCATTGTCCGGCGAATCCTTTGCCCCAGTCACCATTTTCGTAGACAAAGGCCAGCTTTTTGATCGGGGTACCAAATTCTTTCTGCATGTCGGTCAGGAAAGCAAACTGGTCCCGGGTCCACCAACCGTCCTTGGCGGCGATCCGGAAGACGGTCTTGAATCCCTGTTCCGTGATTTTATCCGCCACGGAAACCGGCACGACGAATGGAATCCCGTAACGCTCGGCAACAGCTGTGGTCGGATAGGTTACCGCAGAGTTCCAGCACCCGGTGAGGAGGTGGACTTTCTCGGTATTGATCATGCGCTCGGCTTCGGCAACGCCCTTTTCCGGCTTTGATTCCGAATCGGCGTAGAGCATCTCGAGCTTGGCGCCACCCAACGACTTGATGCCGCCGGCGGCATTGATTTCCTCCACAGCCATCTCACGGGCGTTTTTGCCCTGCTGCCCGACCGATGCCGAAGGGCCGGATAGCGGGATGATATTACCGATGCGGACCACTTTGTCTGCGGCTCCGGCGGTGCCGGACAGAATCGGCAGAAAAACCGCCACTGCCAGCGCAGCCACCACCGCGGAAAATTTGATATAGCTATGGTTCGATTTACGCATAACGCCTCCTTTTTTCTTTATCTTATGGGTGTTGGGTTGGTTTGCTCGCAGTCCCTTTCAGACGGCGATGGTACACAGTGACAGTCATCGTGTGCGCTTACCGGTAGTGCTTATGAATTGAATATCTCAAGGCCCAGTGGAATGCGAAGAGGATCGAAACTCCGACCCGCTTTTTAAATACTTTTTCGAGAGGGATGAAAGCAAAACCCCGGCCGTATCGGTATACTTATATATCCTCCGGGCCGGTATGTCATCGCTCCATGCCGCTAACCGATCAAAAAATGCCATCGAAATCGATGGGCGGACCCTATTTCGATCCATTTTACATAATCGTACGGCAGAAAGCGTGGGTCAGGGGGGTTTTTACATTCTGCTGTCGACGAATGGGTCACTTTGCGTATGATCTATTTTTTCAAGGATGCCAATGCATCCTCGAGAACGGATAAACCCTTCTCTAAGAGCTCGTCGTCAATGACCAGCGGCATCAGCAAGCGGATCACGTTGCCGTAACTGCCGCAGCTCAGCAGCAGCAGCCCTCGTTCCAGGCAGAATCGGGTTACCGCTTTGGTTTCGTCTGGTGCCGGCTCTTTGGTTGCACGGTCCTTTACCAGTTCCATGGCCAACATCGGGCCCAGCCCCCGCACATCGCCCACGATCTCGAATCGATTCTTGAAATCGTCGAGCCTGGTGCGAAGGTGTTTTCCGAGAGCTTTGGACTTCTGCAGCAGATCCTCGGTTTCGAAGATGTCGAGCACGGCCAACGCCGCGCGGCAAGCGACCGGGTTGCCGCCATACGTACCGCCGACACCTCCGGGGTGGATCGAGTCCATAATGTCTTTTCTGCCGACCACCGCACTGAGCGGCATCCCGGCCGCCAGGCTTTTGGCGACCGTCGTTATTTCCGGTTCCACACCCCACCGCTCCATGGCAAACATGGTGCCGGTTCTGCCGATGCCGGTTTGGATTTCATCGGCGATCATCAAAATACCGTATTTCTCGCATATTTTCTTCATCTTCGGAAAATATTCCGGCGGCGGACAGATAAATCCGCCCTCGCCTTGAACCGGTTCGACAATGACAGCGGCGGTGTCCTCCGGTGCGACGTAATGAATAAAGTAATCTTCGAGATAATCGGCGCAGGCTGTACCACAATCGGGGTAGCTCAGGTTGAAAGAGCAGCGGTAACAGTAGGCAAAAGGCATGCGGTAGATTTCGGGGACAAAGGGGCCGAAACCGTACTTATAGGGCTTGACTTTGCTCGTCAGAGACATGCCCAAATAGGTGCGGCCGTGAAAGCCGTTTTCGAAAGCGATGATAGCCTGTCGTTTTGTATAGTATCGCGCTATTTTCACGGCGTTTTCGACAGCTTCCGCTCCGCTGTTGACCATGACCGCCGATTTGTCGAACGCTCCCGGAACCAGGCGGCAGAGCCTTTCCGCCAACTGTACCGCCGGGGCATAGGGCGTCACCATGAAGCAGGTATGGGTCAGCTTTTCGGCCTGATCCTTGATGGCCGCGACAACCCGGGGGTGTGAGTGCCCGACGTTCATCACGGCGATACCGCCTCCGAAATCGATGTATTCCATTCCCTCCACGTCATACAGCAAAGCACCCAGACCTTTTTCGATGTAGCGGTCGGTGGCGCTCACATATCCTTTGGCCATGGCATTTTGTCGCAGGGCATTCAGGGTTTCATTCTTGATCCGGTCTCCCATGGTGGACTCCTTTCCCAGATACCGAAGGGGCGAAAAGCGAAGGTTTGTTTTTTTAGCAGTTATTCCACGACCTCCGGCAAATCGGAGATCATGGAATTCATCTATATCTTTTTTGCTAAGAGGAAGCAACTCTGGTGGAACGTGTCCGCTCTGCAGTCGGGTATCTTACGGGTCCCGCCCGCAACACGGTTTGCTGCAGTCAAGCGACACCCGTCACCGGTGCTTGAGGACGGACTGAGAGTTTTTACCTGTCACAACGACCTTTTTCGGCTCGAATTGACTTGCGAGGTTGTGTGGTTACTTTGTAGGTACCTTCAAAGAGGGAGGAAAACCAAAAATAATCCAGAAGCGGGAGGTCTGAAATGTCTGATAAAGAACAAAGCTACGTCGAATCTGAAAAAGAAAGAGAAAAGGGTCACGAAGATACCCGTCATAAAAATTTCGAATGTGACGAACCGGATAAAAACCTTGGGTGCGATCCCGGGATCGATGTCGCGGGCTAATCCATCGCGGCAGTGGCAGAATCATGACAGAGGCCTAAAAAACCATTTGATAATCAACAGGCAGAGCCTATCGGGGTTCTGCCTGTTTTTTATCAAGTGTTTGTCAATCAACCATCAATGATAGTCGTGGGTCCCTTTAACGACCTCAATGCCGAAATTCTTCGAAATGATGGCTGCCATCTGGTCGGCACTCGAATAGGGGCACTCCGGCTTGGCGTTGACGAGACAGGAACTCAGGTAGATCTTTTCTGGTTTTAATTCCGATAATTTCATCGCCATTCCCACAGTCGGGACCAAGGCTCTTCCGGGGCATTCGCATTTAACAAAGGAGACCACCTGGGATTTGTCGTCGAAATTACCGTCCCCCTGTGATGCCGCCTTCAGGCATCTCCATTCACCCGGACATCCATAACCGCTGTCCATATACGCACCACAACCGACGACCGCGACTTTTTGCATCATTTTTCTCCCTTCTCATTCGCTATTGGGTGTTGCCGAACAAATATCCGGCGGGCGCAAGAATTACCGATCCGTTGATGAGATTCGATCTATAACGGGTCAGGTTCCCCAGTTATATGTCTGCAATTGTTCGATATAATAAAGTTTTATGACAATTGCGTCTTGTTGGATCGGAAACTCGATGGAACTGTAACGGTTTTGAGGGTATGAATTAATGAGTATATGCGCATTAATAGCTTCAGCCGGACCGGATGTCAAGTTTGAACGGTCGTGCGGGCCTATTGGCGCGGAGGCACGTCAAACACGGTTACCAGTTTTCGCAAAGCAGTTCGAAGAATCCCTGGTGCTTGACGCAGGCCGGGCATTTATCCGGGGCCTCTTTGCCCTGGTGCAGGTAGCCGCAGTTTCTGCATCGCCACTGGCGGTCTTCAGGGCGGACAAAGAGGCTCTCGGCAGCCATGCTCTGTGCCAGCTCCCGATAGCGCTTCTCGTGCTGTCGTTCGGAAACACTGATGGCATCCCAGGTATCGGCTGCCCGTTGAAAGCCCTCTTTACGGGCTGTTTCGGCAAATCCCGGGTACATGACCGTGTGTTCAAACCATTCGCCATCGGCGGCGTGCAGGAGGTTCTTGTATGTGCTTTCTATAACCCCTGATGGAAATTTCCATGTAATCTCCAATTCACCACCGTTGAAGAACTTGAAGAAGCGTAAGGCATGCTCGCATTCATGATTGGCGGTTTCTTCAAAAATATCCGCTATCTGTATGTAGCCCTCATCCTTCGCCCGGCGCGCAAAATAAGTGTACCGATTGCGGGCCTGGGATTCACCGGCGAATGACGTCAGTAGGTTTTTCGCTGTCTGACTTTCCCTGAATTTACCCAAACCGACCCCCTTTCTTTCCCTTGGGAAGCTGAGATACATTATTCACGACTGTGATTCGTCGTTTTATCGTGATATGCAGATTTTGCTGAAAAACAGTCTTCTGCGAAATTAATCACAGGATCGATTGTCAATCAAGGGGATCTGAAGCTTGATTGAAAACGGATATGGACTCAACGGGCCCGGCATAATGCATTTTCATTTGCGAAGGGGGCGCTCTATGGTGCTATCCACCATTCGTGTATGGGCACTATGCACTTGAAGCGGAAGAACTCAAAGCGTTGAAGAAAGATTCTCTTAAGGAAGAAACCAGGTTTGACCGGCGATCCTTCACCGCTTGGCTGACAATTTCCTGTTTAATCACCTTCGGTTGTTATTTCGCGATTTCCATGCGTTTGCCCGTGCTGCCTTTGTATGCCCGCGGCTTCGGGATCACGACAGCGCAGATCGGTGCGATAAATGCGGCCTTTTACCTGATGGCCGGCATATTATCCTTGCCGGCAGGGGTGTTGTCCGATCTGTTCGGGCGCAAACAGGTGGCCGTTGTCGGTTCGCTTGTTCTTTTCGCTGGCATGCTTCTGCTTTACTTGGGCCGATCTTATTCACAGCTGGCGGCAGTCTACCTTCTTTTGGGGGGCGGCATCGCCGCTTTCGGGCCAACCATGATGTCTCTGGTTGCTGAGATAACACCGCAGACACATTTGGGGCGGGCTTACGGATGGTATACAACGGCGCTGTTTTGTGGATTGGGTATGGGGCCGGCGGCCGGCGGCGTCATGGGTAAATGGCTGGGGTTGCGCCCGGTGTTTCTGGTTGGTGCCGGCGTTCTCGCGCTCATTACCTGGGGTCTCATTCGGTTCTTGCCGGCAGCCGTAACGACCGGCGATGAGTCAAGGAGCAAAGGGGGCTGGCTGGCGAACTTAAAAGACATCTACAAGAACCGGCCGTTAGTCGGTTGCTGGGTATCGGCATTCGGTGCCTGCATCATCGCCGGCATGTTTTTTACTTTCCTACCCCTTCATGCCGATAACCAGGGTTTGGATGTGGGGCAGATCGGGATCGTATTTCTGGTCCATTCGGTAACCAATGCGTTGGCACGGATTCCCTTCGGCGCATTCAGTGATCATGTGGGTCAACGTAAATACCAGGCCGTGGTGGGGATCGTGATGGTGACCCTGTCGATTGCCGGATTTGCTCCGGCCCGAACCTACGTGCATTTTCTCGCCGCAGCGTTCGGGTCTGGCGTGAGTATGGCCATCGCTTTCACTTCGATCGGCGCCCTTATTGCGGAAACGGTGCAGCCGCGATACCGGGGGTTGGCCATGGGCGGCTATAATACGTGCATCTATTTCGGCCTCATGGCAGGTTCCATCGGATTGGGTCCCGTGATTGAAAGGGTCGGATTTGCCGGAGGGTTTCTTCTGGCGTCCGTGATCAATCTTCCATGCATCCTGTTTTTTGCCTGGTGTATGATGGGATACAGGCAGGTGCGCCGAGGGGGGTAAGCCGCCGTGGAGCAGGCGTTTGTTTCATGGGATCAGGCTCAAGCGGTGAGATGCCGAGACGGTTGATATTCGCTCCGGTGATACGCCTGCCGCAGCAGCGAATTCGAGCCACCGCCGCACAGCCGATCCAACCGCTGCTAGAATATTCAGTGGTTTTTTTATGTTAAAGCGGTTGGCCACTTCGATGAGATCTTGTCTTGTGAAGCCGCCCGTTTTACCGTTGATCGTCATCTGATGCCGATGGGTCCACGTCCCCTGCGAATTGTAACTCCAGATGACGTCAAAGGCCGGTGCCAGGCGCCATTGCCCGTCCCGATCCATGAGAAAAGCGATGTTGCGTGTGTGGTCGTCTTGGTTGAGGGCCACCACGTTGAAGACCATCCGCCGATAGAGTTGGGCGACGGACGGTTGTCCCAGATTCAACTGTTGGCAGGTGGACAAGGCTGTCTCATAGCTATAAAGACCGGGATGATTGAAATCGTAGTGCCCCAATGCGCAGAGGGATTGCATATGGATCTTATCGGCCGAGGGTGTACGATCGAACCGGCGGGTCATGAAATGAGCCCGGCCGCCTTCTTTCATCAAACGGCATTCGGTCATATCGATACCCATATTGCGTTTATCATATCGGGCACTAAATTTAACGTTTAAATGAATTTTAGAATTCATCTGTTTTGTGCAAAGAAAGGAGATCATTTGATGCCGCCAGACAAACTCTTTACACCATTTACGATCAACCAGTTTACGCTTAAAAACCGTATCGGGGTTGCACCCATGACCCGAATGTCTTCAAAAGTGGACAGCATCCCGCGCGCGGACGTTCTCGAGTTCCTCGTTCGCAGAGCCCGAAGGGGTGCTGCGATCGTTTACACCGAGGCGATTGTGACCGATTATGAAAGTGCCCAGGGATACCCGGGGCAAGCGCGTCTTTTGACCCAGCGCCAGATCGACGCCTGGCGGCCGGTTGTCGCCGCCATTCAAAAGGAGGGCGCTATTGCCATCATGCAAATGTTTCACTGCGGTCGCATGGCCTGGCCGGAGATCAATCCGGCCGGTCGGGTGATCGCTCCCAGTCCGATAACGCCTGAACAGGTCAACCCACTGACCGGTAAACCGTATCCAGTACCGGATGAAATGAGCCCATTCGATATCGATCATGCCGTTCAGGGATTTGTCGAGACGGCTCGCGGGGCGGTGGCGGCCGGATTCGATGGGATCGAAATCCATGGTGCGCACGGTTACTTGATTTGCAACTTTTTGTCATCCTACTCGAATCGGCGCACAGACGGCTATGGCGGTTCGGTCGAAAACCGGTTCCGGTTTGCCCATGAAGTCATCCAGGCCGTCCGAAAGGTCGTTCCAGAAGATCGATTGCTGACCTTCAGAATTTCAAACTGGGGTGTTGCCGATCCGCAGGTGTCACTTTTTGGAACAAAGGACGAATACCAACAGGTCATCAGGTTGCTCGACCACGAGCCAATCGATGCTATATCTGTTTCCGCATACGGTTACAGCGACAAAGCCTTCGGTACGCAGCAAAACATGGCTCAGGTCACCCGCGCCGCTACTAAACTCCCCCTGATGATATGCGGTAAGATATACGACCGTGCCAGCGCTGATGACGCCCTTGCAAACGCCGACATCATTCTGAGCGCCAAGTCTCTTCTCCTGAATCCGGATTGGGTGGAAGATGTCAAACAGGGTAAGGAGCTCCATCTCTACGCATCTGAAGAGGCCAACGCGGCATACACCGATGAGCCGCTTCCATGAACCCGTCACATCGATACCATTTCGGTGACTTCGGGGGTGGCAGTCGTATACATCCGCTCATGTGGATTGAGGCAATTCACCTGATTGCCAGTGAGGACCTCCCTATCTCTGCTTAGGCAGTAGAGCGGTCAGAGTATCAATGCTGTCTGCTTCTTCCACGGTTTTGTCCTGCCGCCAGCGGACGATGCGGGGAAAGCGAACAGCGATACCGGACTTGTGCCGTTTCAATTTTTGAATTCCGTCGAAAGCAATTTTGAAAACCTGACGCGATGTGACCGCTATTACCGGCCCAAATTTTTCAATCGTGTTGCGCTGGATAAAACGATCCACCTTGCGGATCTCGGCTTTCATTACGGTTGCGAGGAACCTACCTTGGATTCTGTAACACAAATGACTTTTGGTGCCGCTTTGGGAGAAGCTGTTCTTGGCCCCAAGGTTGGCCGCAAAGCCATGTTTTGGGGCGCTGTTTTGGGGACCCTTCCCGATCTGGACGTTTTTATCCCCCTTGGCGGACCGGTCGACGATTTTGTCTACCACCGCGGGTTCAGCCATTCCCTGTTCCTTCTCGCCCTGCTCTCACCGCTCTTGGCCTGGCTGATCACTAAAATACACCCCGCTACCAAGA
Source organism: uncultured delta proteobacterium (assembly GCA_963792945.1). Classification (GTDB taxonomy): domain Bacteria; phylum Desulfobacterota; class Desulfobacteria; order Desulfobacterales; family SG8-13; genus JARFQH01. Next base: position 52,374 of record CAWBYM010000021.1, read on the forward strand.
TGTATTTCAACCGGTGGTTAGTTCTGACCTTTCTTGTTCTGGAAACTAGCGTCTTGCTGGATTTTCTGACGGTATACGGGACTCAGATCCTGTGGCCTTTTTATCCCACCCCACTGGCTTGGCCGATTTTTTTTATTATCGACCCCTTTTTTACCTTGCCGTTTCTTTTCGGCTCCGTGGCAGCCTTGGTGCTTACGAGGAAAACATCCCTGGGACATCGATTAAATACGGTCGGCCTGGTTCTCAGCATGGTCTATTTGGTATGGGCCTTTGGTGTCAGGGAGTTCGTGGAACAAAGAGTCAAACACAAGCTTGCGCGCCAAGACGTTCCTTACAGCCAGCTCATCTCCACGCCGGCCCCTTTTAACACCTTTTTGTGGCGGTTTGTGGGTATTGACCAAGACCGCTATTTCGAAACCTATTTTTCGATATTTGATGGGGATGCACCGCTTTCCATAAACCACTACCCCAGAAATCTCGAATTAATCCGGGGATTGGAGCAACATCCACCCGTCGCCAAATTGCGGTGGTTCACAAGGGGGTACTATGCCTTGGCAATGGAAGGATGAAGACATTGTGGTTACCGATCTGCGTATGGGGTCAGAGCCGGATTATGTCTTTCGTTTCAAGGTCGCGGAAGCAGCGAATCCGCACCCCTTGCCCGTCAAGGATGTAAAACTGAAGACTCGCCGGGATTGGCGTCAACTGATTTTGATTTGGAAACGAGTCTGGACGCCCATGCCATTGTTGGGGTAAGTCTAAACGTCAAAAAACCCTTGTCTGCTGCCGGGGCTGACGTGGTGGTATCCCCGTTCGACAGAAGAGTGGTTCAAAGACTATTTTTCCACTGACGACCGACATCGTCTTAGAGGATGCAGCGGCTGACCTAAAAAGTAAAGTTTCCAATATCATTTGTCGAAATAATGGCGCAAATCTGCGGAATGGGTCTTGATCGACGACCCTTTGCAGTTATATTCTTTGGAAATTGTATCCGATATACATGAGGGCTTTTAAATCTAATGGACGATCGGCTCAAGGAATTAATCGCCGTTCGGTAAAAAGGTCTCCAACCATAATCTATCCCAGTTATAAGCAAAATGCTTTTGCGGTGATTGTTCCCTAACTATGTTAAAATCTGAATCAGATAATGGAGGAGAAGACTCGCTATGATCAAACGCATTCTTGTCGGTATCGGCGGGACGCCCTTTACGGACGTCGCCATCCAAAGGGCGATCGAACTGGCTAACATTCATGGTTCCACGCTCACCGGTGTTACCGTTGTTGATCTAAAACAACTCCAGCGCGTCGGACCGGTGCCAATGGGAGCCGGAGCTTACGCAGAAAAGCTTCGCAAAATGCGCACCGACATAACCGAAGAGCGGGTCGAAGAAGCTCTTGCAAAGTTCGAAAAAACGTGTCGGGAAGCCAACATCACATACAAAATTGAACGCGAAGCCGGAGACCCGTTCGAATTGATGATTTCGCACGCCCGCTACAATGATTTGACTATTTTCGGACTAAGGAGCCTTTTCGATTACGGCTTTACGCCGGAACCGCGGGATACCCTGATCCGGCTCGTGTCACAAGGCGTTCGACCGATTATTGCGGTGTCGCCCGAATATCGGGAGATTGGAAAAGTGCTGATCGCCTACAGCGGTTCTATGGAATCCGCCAAGGCGATGCGACGCTACGTTCAGTCGCGACCCTGGCCGAACGTGAGTTTGAAGGTTATTTTTTTCGGGGAAAAGAATCAGCGTTCGGACAACCGTTTGAAAGCGGCGAGCGAATACTGTCGCGCGCACGGATTCGAAACCGAAACCGACGTGGTTGCAGGTTCGGCCAAAGACGGCCTAATCGAATATGCCCAAAAGAATGAATTCGATCTCATTGTTATGGGTAACAGCATACGCAGTTTGCTGTTTCGCCACCTTCTCGGTGATACCGCCCTCAATACGATACAGAACGCTGACCGCCCGCTCTTTCTGGCCCAGTAGGAGCGAAAAAAACAGGTTAAATGGTTACTACCGACAGAAAATCACCAGCATTCTGGATCGGACTGACCACCAGTGCAATCCCTCTTGGTTTTTTCTCCCTGTTTGTCACCCTCTTGCCTGAGGTCGTCGTCGGACACGTTTACCATGCCACTGTAAACTGGATTCCTAGCTTGGGAATCCAAATGTCGCTCGTCATCGATGGCTTGAGCCTGCTGTTTGCGCTCGTGATCAGTTTTGTCGGCTTTTTTGTCGTTTTATACGCCGCTGCGTATCTGGGTGATCATCCCCAGGCCGGACGGTTTTATTTCTACCTTCATGGATTCATGCTGGCAATGCTCGGGTTGATTTTAATGGACAACCTGATGGCAATGTTCGTTTTTTGGGAATTGACGACGCTTTTTTCGTATCTTCTGATCGGGTTCGAACACGAATCGGAAACGGCACGGGCCAACGCAAGGCAGGCCCTGCTTGTTACCGGTACCGGCGGGTTGGCGCTCTTGATCGGTATTTTACTGATAGGGATCGTCAGTGACACCTATGCCCTCTCCATATTGTCGCTGCATGCCGGAATGATACAGCAACATCCGTTGTACGTCGCCATTCTCATTTTGGTATTTCTCGGTGTATTTACGAAATCTGCGCAATTCCCCTTCCATTTTTGGCTTCCCAACGCTATGAGCGCTCCCACACCGATCAGTGCTTTCCTTCATTCGGCAACCATGGTCAAGGCGGGCATATATCTCCTGGCGCGCCTACATCCCATTTTAGGGGGTACGATTCCCTGGATGGGCACCCTGGTTGTCATCGGGGGCACTACCGCCTTAATCGGCTCGGTGCTGGCCCTGGTTCAAACTGATCTAAAACGGATACTGGCCTATACGACGGTCATGGCGTTAGGTATTCTGACGATGTTTCTGGGTGGAAAAACCACGCCTGCATTGACTGCCGCGATGACCTTTTTCCTGGTTCACTCAATTTACAAGTCATCTCTCTTTCTGGTTGTCGGTATTATCGATCATCAAACGGGAACGCGTCAGTTGGCGGACATCGGTGGTTTACTCAAACCCTTGCCGATTACGGCTTTTGCTGCGGCCACCGCGGCACTTTCGATGGCTGGTTTTCCTCTTTTCTTTGGTTTTATCGGCAAAGAGATCTTGTACAAAGGCGCTTTGACAGAGGATATGTTTCCTGGGTTTGCTACGATGGCCGCTGTTCTGTCCAATGCAATGATGACGGCTGTGGCCGGTATCATAACGCTCAGAACATTTTTGGGGCCATTGAGAAAGACGCCTCTTGCCCCGAAAGAAAGCCCTTCGGCTATGTGGATGGGTCCGGTAATCCTGGGATGCATGGGGATTGTATTTGGAATCGTACCTCAGGGGGTGGCCCATTGGTTGATCGAGCCAGCGGTGAGGGCTTTTCATTGGACTACGGAAGACATCAAATTAAAATTATATCATGGAATCAACGAACCTTTGCTTCTGAGTATTCTCACCCTCGGCCTCGGAACAACGCTGTATCTTGTCCGTCGACCTGTTCGACAAGGACTCGAAAGGGTATTTGGTTTCTTACCCGTAAAGGCGGAACGTATCTATAACTTTAGCCTCGATGCCATCGCCTGGATCGCCAAGATACAAACCCGCATACTTCAAAATGGTTCGTTGCATCGATACCTGGTCGTCATTATCGGTTCGGCGACAGTCGGTATCGGCCTACCGTTCCTGAAAGATCTTCCTCCTTTTGGTCGCTTAGATTATACGGTTTTCGGTCAATCAGAATCGCTGCTGGTGCTTATTATCGCCGCTGCCGTCGTTATTGTTGTATTGGCAAGATCACGGCTTCTTGCTATTTGCAGTTTGGGTGTTATCGGCGCTGGAATTGCCCTGCTTTTTTTGATCTTCGGTGCGCCGGACGTGGCATTGACCCAGCTATTGATTGAAACTTTGACGGTTATCATCGTCTCGCTCGTGCTTCTGCGATTGCCGCGCTTGGAGCCGCCGAAGAACAGGAAGTGCTTCAGGGAAATTGTTGAATTTCGGTATTGCGTCTGCGACCGGCGCCCTGATTACTGCCCTCATTTTGGCTGTCATCCATCGCGACTTGGATCGATATGTGACCGAATTCTTTGAAGCCAACAGCTACATTGCCGCCCACGGGCGCAATATCGTCAACGTGATTCTGGTCGATTTCCGAAGCATGGACACGCTGGGTGAAATTACTGTGGTGGCCATTGCCGGGTTGGCCGCCTACGCCTTGATTCGAACCCAGAGGGAAGAATAATGCACACTGTGATCCTAAAAGTCGCCACGCGTTTGCTGGTGGGGTTAATCCTCGTTTTTGCAGTCTATCTGTTGTTCCGCGGTCACAACGCCCCTGGCGGAGGATTTGTGGCCGCCCTGGTGGCCGGCACGGGGTTCGCCCTCGCCGCTATTTCCGAGGGCCCTTCGGTTGTAAGAGACGCGATCCGTATCGATCCGGAGCGCATGGCGATGCTGGGACTCGGATTGGCAATCCTGTGCGGCTGTGCCGGATGGGCGGCCGGTCGGCCGTATCTGACGGGTTTATGGTGGATAACGACCAACGGAGAATCAAAGACCTTGGCTATCGGAACCCCTCTATTTTTCGACATCGGCGTATTTCTGACGGTTTTGGGAACTATATTGACACTTATTTTAGCGCTGGAAGAAAACTGATATGGAAACGGTTTGCGCCTTTTTAGTTGGAATTATGGTTGCCGGCAGCATCTACCTTATGTTGGGACGTCATCTCATCCAATTTATCTTCGGGTTGGTTCTGATCAGCAATGCCATTAACCTGTTGATATTTACGGTCGGTGGATTGTCGAACAACCGCCCAGCCGTTGATTCCCGAAACCGGCACGTTGCCCGTGGAGCCGATGGCCAACGCTCTTCCGCAAGCGCTCGTTTTGACGGCCATCGTCATCGGGTTTGCGCTCATATCGTTTATTTTTGTTTTGTTCTATCGCGCTTATCAGGAAATCGGGACCGTGGATACCGAACTCATGCGTTTTGCCGAACCGATTGAAGGCGCGAAAGACAGGGCGGTTTCGACTCAAAAAGCAGGTGAGCAGGGATGAGCAGTATTCTGGTATGGCCCATAATTCTACCGTTTGCAACGGCCGTTGCCCTTTTACTGCTGAAATCGAAAGAGAGGCTGACCCACAATATCGTGTTAAGCAGTGCAACGCTACATGCACTTGCCTGTGGTATGGTTTTTTTTGAGATTCACCACAATGGTATTATTGCATCACAGATAGGAAACTGGCCGGCACCATTTGGGATTACTCTGGTTGCCGACCACTTGAGTGCGATTATGCTCACCATCACCGCTGTCATCAACCTGGCTGTGGTGGTTTATTCCAGAACCGACATTGGGCCTTCTCTTACGAGCCGTGGTTACTATCCGTTGCTCCAAGCACTGGTGGGCGGTATTTGCGGTGCGTTTTTGACCGGAGACCTTTTTAATCTCTATGTCTGGTTCGAAGTCATGTTGATGGCTTCCTTTGGGCTTCTGGTTTTGGGCCAGGACCGGCGTCAACTCGATGGTGGTGTTAAATATGTTGTCATCAATCTCTTTTCCACGTTGTTGTTGATAACGGGCATCGGCCTGCTCTACGGTTTGACCGGAACGCTGAATATGGCGGATCTGCATCTAAGGATTCAAATGGTTGATAATCAGGGGATACTTACGGCTGTGGCCATGATCTTCATGGTGGCATTCGGTATCAAATCAGCCCTCTTTCCGCTCTTCTTTTGGTTGCCGGCCGCTTACCATACGCCGCCGATTGCCGTGTCGGCAATCTTTGCGGGCTTGTTGACCAAGGTGGGCGTCTACGCACTGATAAGAATGTTCACCCTGATTTTTACCGTCGATATGCCATACTCCAGCACGGTGTTACTCATCGCGGCAGCACTCACAATGATAACCGGCGTGCTGGGGGCGGCCTCCCATAACGAATTTCGACGCATATTGTCTTTTCATATCATCAGTCAGGTCGGATATATGATACTGGGCTTGGCGCTCCATACCTCTTTGGCGCTCGCCGGAGCCGTATTCTATTTGATTCATCATATCATCGTGAAAGCCAACCTTTTTCTTGTCAGCGGCGTCGTTCAACAATTAAAAGGCTCGCTCGATTTGTCGCGAGTGGGCGATATCTACCGGACCAACAAGTGGGTTGCGGTATTGTTTTTCATCCCGGCGTTTTCGCTTGCCGGATTTCCGCCGTTGTCCGGTTTCTGGGCCAAGATGATGCTGATTCGAGCCAGCCTCGACATCCAACAGTATCTGGTGGCAGGGATTGCGGCGGCTGTCGGCCTGTTGACCGTATATTCAATGACCAAAATTTGGGGGGAAGTGTTTTGGAAGCCTATGCCTGGCGGCATCCAAATCGATGAAACGACGTTGTCCGCCAGGCCATCCATCTGGATGCTCACCCCGATTGCCTGTCTGGCATTGTTGACAGTGCTGATCGGCTTGGGGGCCGAGACTTTTGTAACGATCGCCATGCAGACGGCCGAAGAGCTTTTGCATCCCGAAATTTATTATAATGCGGTTTTAGGATACAAATGATCGATTTATTCTTATTGAATATTTTTCTCGCTATCGGATTCAGTGCTGTTTTAGGGGAATTTTCTTTCGGTGGCTTGCTCTCCGGCTTCATTGTCGGGTATGGTGCGCTGTGGCTGACCAAACCGCTGTATAGAAATGCACGCTACTTTCAACGGTTGCCAAAGGTGCTCCTTTTAATCGGTTATTTCGTCAAAGAACTTTTGGTTTCAAATTTTCGGGTCTTGTGGGATGTAATCACACCAAAGCACATCAGCAGTCCCGGCATCATCGGGGTGCCTTTAGACGCCAAAACCAACTTGGAAATCATGCTCGTGGCGAACCTGATCTCTTTGACGCCCGGGACCCTCAGTATCGATGTCTCCGAAGACAAAAAGATCTTGTACGTGCATGTCATGTTCCTCGATGACATTGAAGAGACCAGCCGCGCCATCAAAGAAGGACTCGAAAAACGCATTTTGGAGGTGATGCGCTGATGCCTGGAAGTGATGTTATTGTCGGCTTAGCCGGCCGAATCTCTTTGTTTATTTTGCTGTTGAGCATGGCACTGGCGTTCATTCGTCTCGTCAGAGGCCCTGATGCCGCCGACAGGATCGTGGCCCTCGATTTGATATCGGTTCTTATCGTTGCCTTTTTGGCGGCCTATTCAATTTATGCCGGCGAAACCTCATTCCTGGATGTCGCTATCGCATATGCTTTGATTGCTTTTTTAGGGACCGTTGCGCTGTCGCGATATCTGATGCGTTCGGTCGATGTTGTCAGAAAAAAACCTGAGCCTAGTCGAGAAGAAAATGAGTGAATGGATGACAGCCTTCCTGTTGATTTCGGGAAGCTTTTTTTCTTTTGTGGCTGCGCTTGGTATGCTCCGATTGCCGGACACACTGACGCGCATGCACGCCGCTACCAAAGCCGGAACGCTCGGGGCCGGGTTGATATTGTTTGCAGAAGCCGCATTTTATCAGGAAATAGGCATCACCTTGCGAGCCGCGGCCGCGATTGTCTTCTTGTTGTTGACAGCGCCGGTAGCGGCTCACCTCATCGGTCGCGCGGCCTACTATTCCGGAATTAAGTTGTGGAAGAAAACCTGGATTGATCAGTTAAAAGAGGTTTATTCTCAGGATAGAAAACGGAAAGAGCTCTCATCGGATCAGTAAATTCATTTTTCTACATAGTGACTTCCTCGGTCACACGCGGACGATCATGTGGCTGATGGCAACGAATGTTAGAGATGCCGATACCTGAGTCGCTTTCACAAACATCCATGTGAGAGCTAAATGATCGCAAGGCCATGTTTGAACGAAAGTTGAATACCGCGATTGATAGCTATAGTCGTCATATGGAATACCGTCGAACTGAATGGTTTAGCCGATGCCCACTATCAGGCTGATATCTCGTACAGCGATTTTTGCTTTCACATGGATTGTTTTGACGAAAGGCGCCCTCGACTCTTGGGTGGTCGGTTTGCCGACCATAGTGATCGCGCTATTTATCGATTATCGTCTATCCCGGGGCGAGCGCAATCGCTGGTCGTTGATCGGATTGATCGTATACATCCTCTCTTTTCTCAAATTTTCGATTATCGGTGGTCTTGACGTCGTTTGGCGCGCCTATCACCCGCGTATGCCTTTGAGTCCGGCCATAATCGAATACCCCCTGAGATTGAGGTCGCGATCGGCTCGTCAATTGTTCATGAGTACGGTGAGTCTGCTTCCAGGAACCTTAAGTGTCGAAATTGGAGAAAAAAATTTGATCGTTCACGTATTGGATGCCCGTCGCCCTTTTGATCAGGACCTCAAACTGATCGAGTCTCGGGTAGCGGCAATATTTCGATTCGATCCGTAACCGGAGGATCCCGGCGAGGGGACCGCAATTATGAATCTATTTACTTGGATTGCACTCGTTATTTTACTCAGCGTCTTCGCAGGCCTGATCCGCGTTTTGAAGGGACCGACAGCGGCTGACCGCATGCTGGCAGCCCAGCTTTTCGGCACAGGAGGTGTGGCCATACTTTTGATACTCGTTCATGCCATGCAGATGCCGTCTCTGGTGGATGTGGCCCTCGTTTACGCTCTGCTGGCGGCCATTACGATGGTCGTTTTTGTCAAATGGCAATGGAACGACCATGAGGGGGAAGGGGAGGGGAGAGATGGGTCTCACTGATCTGCTGGGATGGTTTTTTTTTCTTCTGGCCGCCCCCTTTTTTTGGGGCGGCAGCTTGGGTTTGCTGCGGTTCCCGGACACGAATACGCGCTTGCACGCACTGACCAAAGCCGATAATTTAGGCCTCGGTTTCGTGGTTGCCGGATCTATTTTCTTCACGAAAGATTGGACGGTAGCCTTAAAGCTGATTCTCATTTGGTTAGCTGTTTTGACAGCAAGTACCGCATCCTGCTTTCTGATCGCCAATTCGGCGTACAAGAGAAAATGAAACTATGGACAATTTTGCTAACTATGGTGCCTTCACCCTCGATGCCATTTTGGCATTGGTTCTGCTGACCCTTGCCTGGCTGCTTTTACGCTCCCGGGACCTATTCAAGGCGATTGTCCTTTTTATCAGCTTTGGTTTGCTGATGTCCCTGGCCTGGGTCCGGTTGAAAGCGATCGACATCGCTCTCGCCGAAGCCGCCATCGGCGCCGGTTTGACCGGTGCGCTTTTTTTATCGGCGCTGGGAAGAATAAGGCAATATAGCCGGAAGGATCGCCAGTAACAAAAGACCAGCCGGCCATTTCGAAATAGAGACTAAAAATGACGACCGAGTTTTCTAAAAAGTTACCTGAAACCATGACCAGAAGAAGCGCGGAAAATTTTTTATCGCGAAGCGGACAAGCGATGACCATCATCGGCGTATCGCTGCTGGCGCTGATCTTAGGTTATAGCCTATGGACATTGCCGCCCTTTTCGGACCGTATGGTAACGTTGGTATCGGACAACATGGCTATCAGCGGCGTCGGAAACCCTGTCACGGCCGTACTGCTGAATTTCAGGGGGTATGACACGCTTTTGGAAATCGGTGTCTTGTTGCTGGCCGTCGTAGCCGTTTTTTCGATTGCCCCGTCACCGGCCCTGCTTGCAACTTCTCCCCCGTCTCCTATGGCCACTCTCCTTTTACGGTTATTACTGCCCTTTGTCGTGCTGGTCGGTGGTTATATACTTTGGGTCGGCAGTTATGCTCCGGGAGGTGCTTTCCAGGCCGGAGCGATTCTTGCAGCGGGCGGTATCCTGTTTACGACCGTGACGGCCCGATGGCCTCCGCTCGCAAACAAGGCCATCCCTTTCGCAATGGGAGCGGGATTGCTGATATTTGTACTCGTTGCACTGGCGACGATGATGGTGACCGGTAATTTTCTCCAGTATCCGGAGACCAGGGCTGGAATGTTGATTCTCCTGATTGAGGCCGCCGCCACGATGTCGATTGCGATCATCTTGACCCTATTGTTCGTCGGTGGAGAACCGGGTGAGATCTCCCCGGCGCAAGGCGAAAACAAGCACACAGTTAGTTTCAACAAGGAGAATCGCAGCGAATGACGGTCCCAAACATGTATGCACTGGTAGGCGTCGGATTGCTCTGTATGGGGTTGTACGGACTGGTGATGCATTCCCATTTGGTGCGGAAAATATTGGCGCTCAATGTATCCGGCAGCGGTGTCTTCCTGTTTCTGGTTGCCCTGGCCGATCAGACTCCCGGGCCGACGCCGGATCCCGTCCCTCACGCCATGGTGCTGACCGGCATCGTCGTAGCGGTCAGTGCTACCGCCCTGGCCCTCGCGCTGACGTGTCGGATACAGCAGGTAAACGGTACATTCCGGTTAAGCGACAATGAGCCCGAGTGAGGTTCTGCAGCCGATGAGCTTACCCGCCTGGCTCGTAGCCCTTCCTTTACTGGCCGCGGGATTAAGCGTTGTGGTACCGAGATGCAGTGTTTGGACGGCCCTTTTTTCGGCTAGCACAACACCCTTTTTGGTCGTCTGCCTCGGCAGGGAAATTTTTTTCCACGGCAGCATAGAAACACATGTCGGCGGCTGGCAGACCCCTCTCGGCATATCCCTTTACGCCGACGGCCTCAGCATGGCCATGCTCGGCGTCACTGCTCTTGTTTTCGGCATAATTACCTTTTACGCACGCCACTACTTTAGCGGTCATGCTGTCGTTCGTCACTTCTGGCCCCTGTGGTTGTTCCTGTGGAGCGCCCTAAATGCCCTTTTCCTGTCTGCAGACATCTTCAATCTCTATGTTACCCTGGAGCTGTTAGGGCTTTCGGCCGTCGCGCTGGTGGCTTTATCCCAAACCGGCGATGCGCTTACGGCTGCCATGCGTTATCTCCTGGTCAGTCTCACGGGTTCCTTGATGTATCTTATGGGGGTGGCCTTTCTTTATGCCGCCAACGGAACCCTCAGCTTAAAGATGCTTGCAATTGCTGGACCGGCATCGCCATCGGTAGTGACGGCCTTCGCGTTGATGGCCGCCGGCCTGATAATGAAAAGCGCCCTGTTTCCGATGCATTTTTGGCTGCCACCGGCGCATGCCAACGCTCCGGCACCGGTCAGCGCTGTCCTGTCGGCCTTGGTTGTTAAGGCCTCGTTTTACATTCTCGTGCGATTGTGGGTGTTGCTTTTCGAACCGTCCATCTCCGCCAGTACAGCCCAGTTGCTGGGTATCCTGGGTGCGGCTGCCATCATTTGGGGCTCTGTGCAGGCTTTGCTGGCCGAGCGCCTCAAACTCCTCGTGGCCTATTCGACAGTTGCCCAGATTGGCTATCTTTTTTTGGTTTTTCCGCTGAGTTTATTGCCTCAAGTCGGAAAAACGGCCTGGCAGGGCGGACTCTATTTTCTATTCAGTCACGCCTGTGCTAAATCGGCCGTCTTTTTAGCGGCCGGTACCGTCATCCACACCTTTGGCCATGACCGGATCAATGAGCTCCACGGCATCGTCCGCCGGCTGCCGGTCTCTATGTTTGCCTTTGGCTTGGCGGGCGTTAGCCTGATCGGTCTTCCCCCCAGCGGTGGATTCATTGCCAAGTGGCTCTACTTGAATGCCTCCCTGTCCGGCGGACAGTGGTGGTGGAGTGTGCTCATTATTCTCGGCGGACTGATGTCAACTGGCTACATATTTCGCTTTTTCTCACGGGCTTTCAGCCATTCAGAGGAGATTGTCGGAGAGCGTCCGGCAACTCGGGTCATGGAGTGGACGGCTTTCACTTTGGCTTTGTGTTCACTGATTCTCGGACTGATTCCAGGGCCGGTGATCAAAATGCTCGAAATAGGTAACCCCTTCTGATTGCGGGAGTTAGAGTGACTTTTGACAACTGGTTGCCATTGCTGATCCTTTTGACATCCCTGCTTCCCGGAATTGTTATCTTTGTTCTGCCTGAAAAGCGGATCGGTTGGCGCACGGGATTGAATATGGGTGGCGCCACCCTCAAATTGATGCTGATCGGCATTTTAATCTGGGGAGTCAGACACGAACACTCATATGAGACACGGGTCCCCATCCTGCCGAATATAGAACTGGTGCTCAACGCCGATGCCATGTCGGTTATGATGACGGCTCTTTCCGGTGTGCTCTGGTTTTTAACCACCCTGTACGCCATTGCCTATCTCGAAACGTCTCCTCAGTCACGCAGCCGCTTCTTCGGTTTTTTCAGCATGTGTGTAAGCTCCACCATCGGTCTTGCCTTGGCGGGCAACCTGCTGACATTTCTCATGTTCTATGAAATACTGACCCTGTCTACCTACCCGCTGGTCGTTTTTCGGGGCACGCCGGAGAGCATGCGTGCCGGTCGTACCTATATCGCCTACACCATCGGTGGTGGGGCTGCCTTCTTGGCCGGCGTTGCATGGCTCAAAGCACTGGTCGGCTCGGTGGCCTTTACCGAAGGCGGTATGCTTGCTCCCTATGTGGGCGTTTACACCACCCAACTGCGTTTCATTTTTCTCCTGATGATTGCTGGACTGGGCGTCAAGGCCGCCTTGGTACCGCTACACGGTTGGCTGCCAAAGGCCATGGTGGCGCCGGCGCCTGTGAGCGCCCTGCTGCACGCCGTTGCTGTCGTCAAGGCCGGTGCTTTTGGCATCGTCCGCGTCGTCTATGATGTATACGGCATCGAGCTCAGCGGCGAACTCGGTTTGCTACAGCCGCTGGCTATCGTTGCCGCGTTCACAATTGTATATGGATCAGTCCGCGCGCTTTTTCAGGACGAGTTAAAAAAACGCCTGGCATATTCCACGGTGAGCCAGGTATCTTACATTGCCCTCGGCGCCAGTGTTATAGGACCCGTTGCCACCATCGGCGGTATTGTTCATTTGGTTCACCAGGGGCTGATGAAAATCACCCTGTTTTTTTGTGCCGGAAATTTTGCCGAGACCACAGGGGTCCACCACATCCACGAGATGAACGGCATGGGCCGCCGCATGCCCTGGACGATGGTGGCCTTCACTATGGCATCCCTTGGCATGATTGGTGTCCCACCGCTGGCCGGATTCATCAGTAAATGGTATCTGGCGACCGGCGCTTTGGCGGCGGATAAACCCTGGGTCATTGCCATTCTGGTTGCCAGCAGCCTGCTCAATGCTGCATACTTTCTGCCGATTATCTATCGGGGCTGGTTCCGCGAAACGGCTGAATCCGTGTCCACCGAATCGCATGCCGGTTTATTGGAGACGCACTGGATGCTGCTTATCCCCCCTTTGATCACGGCCCTGTTGGCCCTATTGGCAGGTGTGTTGGCGGATGCCCCCTTCAGTCCGCTTGAATGGGCCCGATTGATTGCTGAACGGGAGTATCGCCCATGATTCCGATGATCATAAAAACCAGTCCGATTCTGATGGTCGTTGCCTTCACCCTGCCGCTTGCGTTTGGCATTGGCCTGACGATAAGATCCTGGCAAGCCGCCCTCATCCGATTAGGGCCCTGGTCGGCGCTTGCGGCTGTGGCGGCGGTGATAGGGGTGCCGACGGAGGAGGCCGTGTCGTTTTCCTGGCTCCTGCTGAAGATGCATTTGGCGATCGATTCAACCGGACGGCTTTTCCTCCTAGTCACCTCGCTGCTGTGGCTAATGTCAGGGATATATGCCCAGGGGTATTTAGTCACGGATCCAAAACGACAACGCTTCTTCTTTTTCTTCTTTCTGAGCATGGCCGGTAACTTCGGCTTGATCGTATCCCAAGACGCCGTGAGCTTCTATGTGTTTTTTGCCCTCATGAGCTTTTCATCATACGGCCTGGTGGTTCACAACGGCGACGACGCTGCCATGAAGGCCGGCCGCGTCTACATTTATCTGGTTGTCATCGGCGAAGTATTGCTGTTTACGGCTTTCGTTTGGCAAGCCTGGTCGGTCGATTCTCTGTTGACAAGAGATTTTTCAAACGCACGCCCAAACGGAATCATTGTCGGCCTGATCTTGATTGGCTTCGGCATCAAGGCGGGCGCGTTACCGGTTCATGTTTGGCTGCCGTTGGCGCATCCGGCAGCACCGACGCCGGCCAGCGCTGTCCTGAGTGGAGCCATGATCAAAGCTGGTCTGTTGGGGTGGTTGCGATTTCTACCGATCGGACTGACAGCACTGCCTCAGTGGGGAACCCTGTGCATCGTTGCCGGACTGCTGGCAGCCTATTACGCCGTTTTTGTCGGTTTGACCCAACGGAACCCAAAGACGGTCTTGGCGTATTCAAGTATCAGCCAGATGGGTTTGATGACGGTGGGGGTCGGGCTGGCCCTCGGATGGCCGCAAACCGCACCGATGATGCTTCCGGCCATCGCGATATATGCCGTTCATCATGGATTCGCCAAGGGGGCCTTGTTCTTGGGAGTGGGCCTCATGGCAGCCGCTGATAGGCGCCGGTCCTCATATCGGCTGACCATAGCCGGTCTGATTTTGGCATCGCTGGCCCTGGCCGGTGCGCCATTTACCAGTGGCGCCATCGCTAAAATGGCATTGAAGTTGCCATTAAAGGAGTTTCAGGGCTTTTGGATAGACGGACTTAATCTTTTGTTGACCGCAACCGCCATCGGCACGACGCTTCTTATGGCCCGGTTTCTTTTTACAGTGACCCGACCCTCCTCTGCACACGGTCAAACGCCGCTCGTCGTTTGGCTCTCGTGGGCCTTCACTGTAATACTTTCGGCTGCCACCGTTTGGCTACTGCCCGAGATCCGCCTAATCGCCCTCATGACGCTCCAACCTCAGGCGCTTTGGCAGTCGCTTTGGCCGGTTGTGACGGGAATCGTTGTTTCCGGTAGCGTATGTTTAAGTTTGATTCGGGGAAAATGGTGCGCAGCATTTAGCATACCTCAAGGGGATCTGTTGGTTGTCGTGGATACTTTTTTTCGAGTATGTCTCGACGGTTATCGGACCCAACACCAGCGAATTACTCAATCCATCTCTCGCATGAAGGAGAAGACACAGGTAAAAAGACCGAAGCTTAAACGCATACATCAACTGGCGGTCCGGATTGAAAACTGGTTGTTGAACTGGCAGACGGCAGGCTTGATCTTCATAATGTTGACTGGAGGCTTATTTGCCCTATCGTTAATCAATTAATCCGTATCACACTCGAGATTATGAAACAGCGTCTCTCAAAACGCTTGATTTTGGTCGCAGTCCTCACCTGTTATCTGGTAGTGTAGAGAATCGAAATCTTAACATAAGCGGTTTCAAAGGGTTTTACGAAATCAACACCGTCATCTATGATCCGGGGGCTATAAGCATCGAAGATATGATAACAGCTTTGAAAGCCGCCGGCACTTACCGCGGTATAGCCGAATAAAGAAAAAAAGCAAGAGATATCACTGCCGGAGTTTGGTTTCCGAATAGGGGCTACTTGTCCTCAAGCAGAAGGGCCTGCATATTGACTCCTGCAAGCCCCTCCGAGCCCTTGATCTCTTTCCCAGGTGGCCGAGTTTGACGATCAACGGCCGTTGATGCCGACTGAGAAGGAGACATGGGGGTCAACCACAGCCAATCCGAAGGAATAACCGTTGAATACCCGATAACCAGAACCGCCGCGGAAGTGATGGCGGTGGTGCCGATGTACTACAGGTCGGTGACGGTGGTGACATCTCTTGTGATGCTTGTGATAATGCTTGGGCGCGTAGCGTTTTGACGGGGCATGTCTTCCGTAATAGGCGCCGTGTCCATGACCAATTGATGCGTGCCGGTCGGCTTTGCGGTGCACAGATGACTTATCCGTGCGTTTATGCTGCCGATCACCGCGGTGGTCATTCGCCGCGGCCGTTCCGATACCGAACAAAGTCAATACAGTCAGAAATACAAGTGCTTTTATTAGATTCGTCATCGTGAGTGTCTCCTTTCGTCTGTGGATTTGCCTGATTAGACGAAACAGGATCACAGAAGGTTTACGAAAAAGAGACGACCCGCCCAAAGATAGGCTCCGTGCTTTACCTTGCGGTAATTTCAAACAATCATGGCGCTCGTAAGATCGTTGGTTTTCTTCTGTTTTGATTGTTGCATGTTTGTGGGATTTCTGAAAAGGTCTCTTTTCTGGCATTTCATTTCCGAGGGCCCTAACTGTGGAGGAAATTTGAATACGCGCTATTTCTACGGCTACAATATCGTTGCGGCCGGATTTCTCATTCAGGCGGTGTGTATCGGGGCCATGTTCACCTACGGCATTTTTTTCAAAGAATTCCAGTCGGCGTTCGGGTGGTCCCGGGCTCTGATTTCAGGCGCATCGTCATTGGCATTCCTGGTGATGGGTGCGGCCGGGGTTCTGGCCGGTCTGCTCAACGACCGGATCGGCCCCAAAATCATCATTGCCGTTTCGGGAGCTTCACTGGGGATTGGTTACATGCTCATGTCGCGCCTCGAGATGCCGTGGCAGCTTTACCTTCTTTACGGGGGATTTGTCGGTATCGGATTCAGCACTCATGATGTCATCACTCTCTCGACGGTGGCCCGCTGGTTCGTCATGCGTCGCGGCATGATGTCGGGGCTGGTCAAGGTGGGTACCGGTGCGGGACAGCTCACCGTACCGCTGATCGCCACAGGACTCATCGCTTTATTCGGATGGCGCAATGCCTATCTGATCATCGGTGCCGTCTCTCTAACGGTACTGGTGACAGTGGCCCAATTGATGAAACGCGACCCGCAGGGAATTGGGCAGTTGCCCGATGGTGGGCGCCACCGGATCCGGTCCGCCGCCCTGTCGCGGCCCCAAAGCCTTCCCCTGCGGGTGGTAGCGCGCACTTTATCCTTCTGGACCCTGTGCCTGGCCGAATTCGCCATCTTTTTCTGCCTGTTGACCACCATCGTCCACATCGTGCCCCACGCGCGGGATCAGGGCCTGGAACCGGCCGCGGCGGCGGCCATTCTCTCGACGATCGGCGGTGTGAGTATTCTGGGCAGGATCGTTATGGGCACAGCCAACGACGGGATCGGTGGCAAGCGGTCGTTGATCGTCTGCTTCATTATACTGATCGGCAGCCTCGTTTGGCTGCAACTGGCCGTCAGTGCGTGGATGCTGTTCATCTTTGCCATTGTTTATGGTTTTGCCCACGGTGGATTATTCACGGTGATGTCGCCTACGGTGGCCGAGCTCTTCGGCACCGGTTCACACGGGTTGCTCTTCGGAACGGTCCTCTTCTCCGGTACGATCGGCGGATCGATCGGCCCGTGGTTGACCGGATACATATTCGACCAGACCGGCAGTTATCGGGCGGCATTCATCGTTTTGACCGCCTTAGCGGTGATGGGTCTGGTTCTGGTTATACTTCTGCAACCTCTGAAAGCAAAGAAGGAAAAAGGCCGTCATACCTGATGGCAGGCTTTTTCTGGTTCCCACAGCGAAACCGGGGATTGGTTTAATCGTCGGGCGCCATTGGTTTTTCACGCCAGGTTCGGAATAATTTAAAAAAATTAAAAATTTCAGTATATTATGGTCATGCATAGATTCACTTGCTCGCCAATCGTAGGGTTCTGAGGTCAGACAGGTGACGAATTGCGGAGCAGAGATATTTATTTACAGATAGTTATGTGTGCATGAACACTATTGCACCAGACGAAAGCGATCGTTGCAGCCGCAAACTCAATTCGGTTTGGTAACGTTGCACCACAAAACGAAAGGCTATTGTGCCGCGTTTGACAACATGGCCCCAAGTCTTACATTTTCAATCTATATTCATAAATATTGTCCATTCAGGAGAAGTGACATGCCAAGAATCGTTCGTTTTTACCAAACAGGAACAGCCGATGTGCTTAAGCTGGAAGAGGCACCGCTTTCCGAACCCGGCGAAGGGGAAGTTCGCTTGAAAGTGGAGGCGATTGGCCTCAACCGTGCCGAGGTGATGTTCCGCCAAGGTCAGTATCTGGAAGCCCCTGAATCGCCATCAAGAATCGGGTACGAGGCCGCCGGAATCATTGACGCCGTGGGGCCAGGGGCCGGCGGTGTTCACATCGGCGACCGCGTGAGCACTATTCCTTCATTTTCAATCGGTAAGTACGGTGTTTACGGAGAAAGCGCCATCGTTCCCGCCTATTCAGTGGCCGGCTATCCCGATAATCTGTCCGCCACCGAAGGTGCCGCTATCTGGATGCAATACATGACCGCATTCGGTGCGCTGGTTGAATACGGTCGGTTAAAAAAGGAAGATACGGTATTGATTACTGCTGCCAGCAGCAGTGTGGGCCTTGCCGCCATCCAGATCGTCAAGTCCGCCGGGGCCATGGCTGTGGCGACGACGCGCGGCGATGGCAAGAAGACGTTTCTGCTCGAAGCCGGAGCTGACCATGTCATTGTAACCGATAAGGAAGATGTGGCCGTTAATATGAAGGCGATTACCGATGGCAAGGGCGCCACAATTATTTTCGATCCGGTTGCCGGTCCATTTTTGGAGAAGCTCGCCGGCGCCGCCGCGGACCGCGCCGTTATTTTTCAGTACGGCGCATTGTCTCCGGCCCCCACACCGTTTCCCCTGTTCGACGCCATTGGGAAGGGCCTCACCGTGCGGGGTTACACCCTGTTCGAAATTGTAAAAGATCCCGAAAAGATGGCCCGCGGGAAGAAATTTATCTACGATGGTCTTGCTTCAGGAGCACTGAAACCGATCATCGCACGAACGTTCCCGCTGGAAGAAATCGTGCAGGCCCACCGCTTTATGGAGTCCAACCAGCAAATGGGCAAGATTGTTGTGACTGTATGAGGCGATGGTCTGGATGAGCGAATTCGGTCGTCTGAATGGTGCCTGAAATCCGAATTGCACAGGAGACAACATGCGTTTCATCACAACGATTATGTCCATGCTGGTGGGATTGGTCACTCTGACAGCCACCAAATCCTTAGCAGACCCGGTCGTGGATATTGACCGTTTGACATCCGGCGGACACATTCTGTTGATCCGTCACGCGCTGGCACCCGGAAACGGCGATCCCCCCAACTTCAAAATCGGCGACTGCACGACGCAGCGCAACCTGGACGCTGCGGGCCGGGACCAGGCCCGCAGCATCGGTCAATGGTTGCGCGATAGAGGGGTTGCATCGGCACGGGTATATTCCAGTCAGTGGTGCCGCTGTATCGAAACGGCCGAACTCATGGGCCTTGGGCCGGTTAAGGAACTATCAGCGCTGAATTCATTCTACGAGCGGACCCGGGACCGCGAGTCGAACCTCGAAGCGTTAAACGAATTCATCTCGCAGCAGCCGGTGAAAGGCGAATTGATCATCATGGTTACCCATTTCGTGACCATTGCCGCCCTCTCCGGCGCGGGCGTTTCGTCAGGTGAAGGCGTTTTGCTGGCCTTGCATGCGGATGCGCCGTACACGGTTGTCGGCCGCCTCGATTTCGAACAATAATGTATTATATTCGAAGGGATGCCGCGCAGTTATTGCCCTCTATAAGGAAATTAATAGCGTGATTGAAGAATCCAAACGACGTCGTCACCCGCGGTGTGTGAACGATGCCGAGATTGCATTTTCAATAATAAACAAGACGCAACGATACGAGGCCATAGCCCGCAACTACAGCCGCTCCGGTATTTACTTCGAGGCGATCAGGTATTTGGCACCGGGTACGCTGATCGTCATAAGACATTAGGGGTACGGTGCTTCAGGCGGCATGCAACCGCAATGTGTCTCCATGCCCTAACTGTGGCGGATTCCGGAGCGTGCCATGAATTGAAAACGCAGGTTGTCGGTGAAGTCAAACGCTGCGTGAAACTCGACAAGGATCTCAAGCCCCTATACGGTATCGCCGTTCAATATGTCAGTCCATCCGTATAATCAACAGGCGCCCCTCAGCTAAAAACCGCGCCTTTCTGTATAGACGGCCGCGATTCAGTTGTACGTGACAACAGCTTGCGGTCAATGACCATTAACTTTGGAATCCCATCCGCATCCATAGGGGTGGCGTAACGTTTGAAAGGAGGCAATCATGAAGCGCAATGCATCAGCCGTATGGCAAGGTGGACTCAAGGACGGCAAGGGCCGTCTGACGACAAACAGTGGCGTGTTGTCTGACACATCGTACTCTTTTCACACACGCTTCGAGGAGGGCGTCGGGACCAATCCCGAAGAACTGATTGCCGCTGCGCACGCCGGCTGTTTTTCGATGGCCCTTTCAATGATGCTGGGTGAATCGGGCATCAAGCCCGAACAAATCGACACAACCGCGACTGTCAGTTTGGAACAGGATGGGGGCGGATTTTCGATAACCACCATTCATCTCGAGGTGGGTGTGCGGGCACCGGGTGCAACTCAAGAAGCTTTTTTAGCGGCTGCCGAAAAGGCCAAGGCGGGATGCCCTGTCAGTCGGGTGCTTAACGCTAAGATCTCGATGAACGCGAAACTGACGGGCTGAGTTTGCTGTCTGGCGACGCGTTCTTCCCGGCTGTTGCCCTCGCGACCAAATATTATTGTGGAGCGCACCATCGTGAAGGTGAGGAGGCGTGGATGGCGGACATTCTCCATAAAATCATCATCAAATCGTCACCTAATAAAGTATACAAAGCCCTGACAACGCAGAAAAGGCTGGCCGGTTGGTGGACTCCGATGACCGGGGCACAACCGGAATTAGACAGCATGGCCAGGTTTCGGCTCGGTGACGGGTCGATCGGTCCCGATATGCAGATTAAGGATTTACAACCCGGCAGAAACGTCGAATGGCGTTGCGTCGACTCCTTGCCGGAATGGATCGGAACCCGATTGACTTTTGACATTCGCCCGCATGAAAAGGGGGCGGAACTGCTCTTCGGCCATCGCGACTGGGAATCACCGACTGAATTTTACATGCATTGCAACAGTAAATTGGGGTTTTTTTCTGGGAGTCAGTCTCAAGAAATATCTTGAGGAAGGTCTGGGGCGTCCACACCCCGAGGACCCGGATCTCTGATGGAAGCGCTGATAGCTGATCGGGCCCCCGGTGATGCTAAGTTCCTGACAACATGGGATTGTGGTTCGATTCGAAGCGTGCGATACTCTCTTCGTACTGCAGCGTCCGGGCAATATCATCCAGCCCACCGAGGAGCCTTTCCTTGCTGCCGGCATCCATTTCGAAGCGGAAGGCCGCCGGGTCCGGCGTGTGGAACGTAACCACCTGATCGGTCAAGTCTGCGGTGGCCTGCAGGCCCTCGTTGGCGGCAACCAGGTCAAAGATTCGGTCCACTTCTTCGCTGGAGAGCTCCACGGTCAACAAGCCGTTTTTCACGGCGTTGCTGCGGAAGATATCGGCAAAACCGGGTACCCGTTCACCGTTGATTTCCTGCCATGGTGCGATGATTACCCGGTAGCCGTCTTGATAGAGAGCCCAGACCGCGTGCTCGCGGCTGGAACCGCAACCGAAATTATTGCGGACCACCAGGATGGAGCGCTCCTCGAATCGTTGCTGATTGAGTTCGAACTCGGCGTTGATCCGGCCGTCGTCCGTATAGCGCCAGTCGAAAAAAGCGTTCGGTCCATATCCGGTCCGCTTGATCGATTTCAGAAACTGCTTGGGGATGATCTGATCCGTGTCCACATTCGAGCGATTGAGCGTGGCCACCTTGCCGGTGTGTGCCTTAAACGGTTGCATTGGAGATCCTTTGAGCGTTAGCGGCGTGTCTTCACACGCCGGTTTTCAGACGATTCAGCGAGTGGACGCGGTTTGGCTTTCAGGGGTGAAGGCGTACCTCATACGCGCACATATACCACCGCCATCCAGCTAAATTTCCGGCCACTTGCGAATATCGACGAATTGGCCCTTTACCGCGGCGGCGGCAGCCATCTGCGGGCTGACCAGGTGGGTGCGCCCCCCTTTGCCTTGGCGTCCTTCGAAGTTGCGGTTGGAGGTCGACGCACAGCGCTGTTTGGGCTTGAGTTGATCCGGGTTCATTCCCAGGCACATACTGCAACCCGCGTAACGCCATTCGGCGCCGGCTGTCTTGAATATCTTATCCAGACCTTCGGCTTCCGCCTGCTCTCTTACCTGTTGCGATCCCGGCACCACCAACAACTGGACATGGTCGGCTTTCTTGCGGCCCTTTAATATTTCGGCTGCCAAGCGCAAATCCTCGATGCGAGCGTTGGTGCAGCTGCCGATGAAAACCACGTCCAGATTGACATCGGTTAAAAAAGTCCCGGGTGTCAGGCCCATGTAATCGAGGGCTTTCTCGGCATCTGCCCGGTTATAGCCGACAGGCTGGTCCGTTTCGGGGATCGGCTGATCGATGTCGATGACCATTCCCGGGTTGGTCCCCCAGGTCACCTGAGGGGCGACCCGGCCGGCATCGATGGTAAGGAAGCGGTCAAAAACGGCATCATCGTCACTGGGCAGGGTCCTCCAGTACGCCATGGCCCGATCCAAATCTCCGCCCTGGGGTGCAAAAGGGCGGTCACCCGCGAGAATATATTCGAAAGTCGTCTCGTCCGGGGCGATCATGCCGGCGCGGGCGCCGGCTTCGATGCTCATGTTGCAGATGCTCATGCGGGCTTCCATCGACAGGCCCCGTATGGCCTCACCGCAAAATTCGAGCACATGTCCCGTGCCACCGGCCGTCCCGATTTTACCGATCATTTTCAGCACCAGATCTTTTGAAAAGACGCCGGGGCCCGGTCGTCCGCTAAACTCTACTTTATATTTCTTGGGTTTGGGTTGCACGAGTGTTTGGGTTATGAGGACGTGCTCGACCTCCGAGGTCCCTATGCCGAAGGCCAAAGCGCCGAATGCGCCATGGGTTGACGTATGCGAGTCGCCGCAGACCACGGTCAAACCGGGGAGCGTCAACCCCAACTCCGGGCCGATGATGTGAACGATACCTTGATACCGGTGTCCCAAGCCGAACAGCCGGACGCCGAATTCTTCGCAGTTGCGGCTCATGGCCTCCACCTGGGCCCGGGAGACGGGGTCTTCTATGTTCAACCGATCATCGGTGGTGGGAACATTGTGATCCATCGTTGCAAAGGACAAGTCAGGCCGTCTGATTCTGCGTCCGGCCAGGCGCAACCCTTCGAAGGCCTGGGGGCTGGTGACTTCATGCACCAAATGCCGATCGATGTACAGCAGAGTCGTTCCATCAGGCAGTTCTTGTATGGCGTGCGCTTCCCATACTTTTTCAAACAACGTTTTTCCCATGATCATTTTCCATTCGGTGTAACGTTTGCGGTGTGGCCGGTCAAATCCCTGACAAGCGGCGATGCAAAATGCGGATTCAGCAGGACCCCACATTGCGGATTGTGGATGAAAATGCCAATTCGGGACCCGATTGTCAATGGCATAGGAAACAAAGGACGAGATCAGAAATTCTGGAATATCGGGAAAAAGGCGATGCCTCGGCAAGCGACATTTTCACCCGGGGGGTAGAAATATGAAACATTGCCATTATATTACACAAATCTAAATGCGTCTGATGATTCGATGGACGGCTATTTTACCTGACTCCGCGCCATGTTGACAGCACCTCCAAATGGCGTCGTTTTTCATATCCACAGCGATGGATGCGTATTCAGGACCTCGTTCCGACATCAAGAGTTGATGTCCAATTCAAACTACAGAAAAAGCGAGTGGCATTCAAATGAAAGGTACGGAACTGGTTGTCAAAGCGTTGAGAGACAAGGGGATCAAGTATGTCTTCGGGTACACCGGCGGAGCCATAATGCCGGTTTTCGACGAGATGGAACGGCAGAAAATTTTCGCTTTTATCATGTCGCGCCACGAACAGGGCGCCGCATTTATGGCTCAGGGAGTCTCACGGGCCTCCCTGTCCACCGCGAACCCCCAGGTCGGCGTGTGTATGGCCACCTCGGGTCCGGGAGCCATGAACCTTGTTACGGGTATCGCCGACGCCGGTATGGATTCTGTCCCCCTTGTCGCCATCACCGGGCAGGTCCCTACCGGGGTCATTGCTACCGACGCGTTCCAGGAGAGCGATGTCGTGGGAGTGATGATGCCCCTGACCAAACAAACCTACATGCCATTGCGGGTGGAATCGATCGAAGAGTCGATTCATGAGGCCTTTCTGATCGCATCCGTCGGCCGTGGCGGTCCGGTTGTGGTGGATATTCCAAAAGACATCCAGAACCTGGAATCTGTCGAAGGCTATCATTTCGATCCGATTGCCTTCGATCCCAGTCTGGCCGGTGTGCTCCATTCACCCCACCCCGATCGTAATGCCATCCGCCAGGCGGTGGCGCTGATCAATCGGAGTGAACGGCCGGTGATCCTCTGTGGTCATGGGATCGTAACCGCCAATGCCGGCGACGCCTTGCGGCGGTTTGCCGAAAAGACCAATATCCCCGTTGCGTTCACCCTGCACGGTCTCTCGGCTATTCCGGTCGATCACCCCCTGAGCCTGGGCATGGTGGGAATGCACGGTACGGTAGAATCGAATCGGGCCCTGCTGGAGGCTGATTTGATCATCGCTCTGGGCATGCGTTTCGACGACCGGGTGACCGGGAATTTAGCCGCCTTCGCCACTTCGGCCGACGTCATTCACATCGAAATCGACCCCTCGGAAATCGACAAGAACGTCAAGACTTCTGTAGCCATAAACGCCAGTGTCGCCGGGGCGCTTTACCAGATCCTACAGAATCCCGAACTGACATCCAAACCGAGGCGGCTCTGGTTCGATCGGATAAGCCTTTTTCGTCGCGAAATCGAGGACGAGATCCAGGAGGAAATCCGGAGCGGGACCGGAAAGGAAGGGCAATTGCTGATGAAAACCATAGTCAGCAAACTGTCTCAGGTAACCGGCGGCCGAGACATCATCGTCGGCGACGTGGGGCAGCACCAGATGATCCTGGCCCGTTTCTACAATTTTCAGACACCCAACAGCTGGTTCACCTCAGGCGGTGCCGGGACCATGGGTTGTGCGCTGCCCATGGCCATCGGCGTCAAGCTCGTGCGACCGGACGAGCGGGTCTGGTCAGTTAGTGGTGACGGTGGGTTCCAGATGAACATTCAGGAATTGGGTACCGTGATGGAGCACGGGATCGACATCAAAATCCTGCTTTTCAACAACGGTTATCTGGGGATGGTCCGGCAGTGGCAAACCCTTTTCTACGACGGACGGTTCGCTGGAACGCCGATGAAGAATCCCGACTTCGGCAAGATCGCCGCCGCCTACGGCATACCTTATCGACAGGTGTCCGATCCGGCGCTTATCGAAGAGGCATTGAGTGAAGCGGCCGAACATCGCGGGGCCTACATGGTCGAATTCCTATGCGATCCCAGTGAAATCGTCCTGCCCATGGTACCGGCCGGCGGCGGGATAACGGACATGATTACATCACTGAAAAAAATAGATCTATCCGCAGGAGTAAAATAAATGACCCAAAAGGAACCGAACCAAAGGCGGGCGATACTGATTTTCGTGTTGAATCGCCCCGGTGTTCTGAACAAAATTTCGATGCTGATCCGCCGCAAAATGTACAATGTCGAGACCCTGACCGCCTGCCGCACCCACCGACCCGGGGTCAGCCGGATGACGTTGACCCTTTATGAAGACAACGATGACAAGGTCCAACAGGTGATCAAACAGGTTGAGAAGATCGCCGAGGTTCTTTCCGCAAAAGAGCTCGACGTGGACGGCAGCTTCTGGCGTGAGGTGGCCATCATCAAGATGGAAGCCGATCAGGCCGCCCTCGAAGCTCTCGGTCGACACTTCGAATTTCAAATTCTGGATCGGCGCAACCACGAGCTGTTCATCGTTCAGGTAGCCGGCACGTCCAAATATGTGGACGATTTCATGCAGACCGTCGGTGAGGATAAAATCATCGAAACGGCCCGTTCCGGTTTTACGGCGATGGAAAAATAGTCTGGCCTATTGTCAAATCACTGACCCCAGTAAAAGATAACCGATCGTACACGCCAATCCTGTTTTTTTTGTGAATTGACCTCGCTGGTTATGGCTCCGATGAAGTCGTCGAAATGTCGCTGGTGGTTCTCCAAGGATCCAAAATCGATATGGATATCATTCACGATTTGGGTGAAGACGTCGAGGGCGGGGATGTTTTTCACGGACAAGTCGTCAGTTACCTTTATCGTCGAGCTTAGAGGTGCGCTTTCGGTCTCAATAGTGTAGCGGCCAGATTTTATCTGGCTACGTTCGTACAGGCGATTTATGATAGTGTGTCACTCAGCCACAACAGTTTTTTTACTAATTTGATGGTCAAACGATTTCGTTCGGTCAAATCTTAGCCTAAGGGGAGGTGCGTTTATCTTTAAGGCATCTCTTCTGAACATACCCATAGCAATAAGTCAATCATCCCCCAGAATTTCTTGTCAAATTAATTCATGATTTAAATCACTTAAGCTCTCCCAATATACCCGCTTCGAAACTTACAATTTGAATCCCAGTAATAACAATAATCCTACTTTTATTATAAAGTGAAAAGTGTTAGGAGTTATTTTCCGGTTTTCATACGAGTGTACGGTAGAATGGAGGGATCGTGGACATCTGGGAGGAAAAGCTTATTACCGCTGTTGATGGGCTATATACTGATATCCTTAATTTCACATCGATATTGGTTGCCCAGGATAGTTCTTTAGGTAAAGAAGCCTCGGTTCTCAAAGTAATGGAAGACGAACTGGAACGACTTGGCTTTACACCGAAACGAATTGCTATAGATCCGCAGCGCCTGTCAGAGCATCCTGGATTTGCGCCGGTACCCTGGTCCTATGAGGGTCGCTACAATGTGGTGGCCACACGCAATGCGGATGCCGGTGGGGGCAAAAGCGCACTGTTCAACGGCCATCTGGATGTTGTCAGTCCTGAGCCAATCGATCGTTGGGATAGGAACCCATTTGACCCGATGGAGAAAGACGGTTGGCTTTACGGCCGAGGAGCCGGAGATATGAAGGCTGGCGTGGCGGCAATGACCTATGCAGTCAAAGCGATAGAAGTGGCAGGAATGGGCTTAAAAGCTCCGGTTACAATCGAGACGGTAATTGAAGAGGAGTGTAGCGGAAACGGTGCCCTGGCCTGTCTGAATGCGGGATTAGATGCGGATGCGGTATTGATCCCAGAACCCTTCGGTCCCACAATCCTCACGAGTCAGGTAGGGGTGGCTTGGTTCAAAGTAACCCTGAGGGGAATTCCCAAACACGTGTTGGATACCCACGGAGGAGTAAATGCAATTGAGAAGTGTTATCCACTTTTCTTGGCGCTTCGGCGGCTGGAAGAAGAACTGAACAGTGAGATACATCCAGCTTTTAATGAGATTCGGAATCCAGCCAATTTGAATATCGGCATTGTTAAAGGCGGCGACTGGCCCTCCACGGTCCCGGCAAGGGCCGAGTTCCATTGCCGGATCGGCTTCTTGCCGGGAGTCGAATTCGGGTGGATTCGGCAACGGGTGGAACAGGTTATCAACAAAGCCGCTGCCGAAGACGAATGGCTCGCCCAAAATCAACCGACAGTAGAATTCTATGGATTTCGGTCAGAAGGACATCTCCTCAATTTTGATTTGCCCGCATTTAGGCAACTCTCCGACTGTCACCATACCCTCACCGGCAGTTCGGCCAAGGCGTTTGTCTCCACAGCAACCACCGATTTAAGAGCGTTCGTGCATTTTGGCAAAGGACAAGCGACCTGTTTCGGTCCGGTGGCCGAGAACATCCACGCTGAAAATGAAAGGGTAAGGATCGACAGCGTCATTCACACCGCCAAGGTATATGCTGTGTTTTTATCCCGGTGGTGCGGTGTTATCAGCTAATATCTGTTATTTGGAGCCTAAATATATCGCTCCGCCGAGCAAGGTTGTAAATAGACCGGAAGGATTTCCGAAGCCATCGCGCCTATCGTTGAATGGATGATGTTAACTTGATCAACTAAAAGGAGGGATTCGAATGAAAAACGTACAATTCGCTAGTATTTTTATCGCTCTGGTTTTTTGCCTGAGCCTCTTCGGGTTTGGAACGGTTTTAGCGGCCGACACAATCAAGATTGGTATCCTTGGTCCTTTTAGCGGATCTCTGGCCTTTAATGGTGGCGAGATGAAAAAAGGTATGATGCTTGCCTTAGATGAAATTAACGCCAGCGGAGGCCTGTTTGACCAGAAAATGGAACTGATTTTCGGCGATACTGAATGTAAACCGGACAAAGGCTTGGCTGTTGTCAAGAAATTGGTTACCCAGGATGACGTGGTGGTCGTGGGTGGTGGATACTGTTCCAGCGTCAACATTGCAACCAGCGAGTTTTGCCATTTCGAAGAGACCCCCGTGGTGGTGGCCATTGCTATCAGTCCAACAGTCACCAGCAGGGGCTACGATTATGTATTTCGAACGAGTCCTAACAGTCCCATGTTTTTAGAGGGAATGAACCTATGGTTGGCTGAGGTAAAGAAGCCAAAGACCGTAGCGTTTTTTATGGAGAACTCCGATTACGGTCGGGATGGTCAAAAAATCTGGGAGGCTCAATGTAAAAAGATCGGCGCCAACGTTCTTGCCCAACTTTACTTCGAAATCGGAAATACAGATTTCACGGCATCCATATCTAAACTAAAGGATCTGAATCCAGATGTGGTTTTCAACATCGCGTCGACAACCGAGGCAGCGCTCATTCAGAAACAAGCTAAAGAACTGAATTTCACTACCCAGTGGATCGGAGTCGGCGGACAATTTACCGAAGCATATTTCGAAATGACCGGCCCGATCAGCGAGTACGCCATGGGGTCATCTCTGGAACCGACCAAAGCAATGAAAGACCCGGCTACTGCAGCATTTGTCAATGCCTATGTGAAGAAATATCCGGGGAGCCGCCCGGGTATTTTTTCCAGCCAAGGTTACGACAACCTGATGGTGATTGCCGACGCTATTAAACGCGCAGGCAAACCAACCGGCAAGCTCGCTGAGGACAGGAAAAAAGTACGCACTGCCCTGGTAGACACGGACATGAAACTCTCCCAAGGGCAGATCAAATTCGGGAAAGACGGTCAAGTTTCCACTGTGATCCCGTCTGTCGTCCAAGTGCAGCTTGACGACAACTGCAAGCCTGACACACAGATCATCTACCCGCCTGAGCGTGCAGCCGTCGATTATCAAGAACCGCTTCCGTGGAATAAAAGAACATGTAAATAGGTCTAAACTGTAATTATACCCATATTCTCCAATCACTTTAAGGCTGTATCGTTTGGTTGTAAATTTGCCAGAGAGGCCGCCCGTTGCGGCGGCCTCTCTGGTACGATGGGTCTTGGTGGCGATAGAAAAGGGGGGGGATGGAGTCACTATTTCTTCAGCAAACACTCAATGGGTTGATCGTCGGCAGTATTTACAGTTTGATTGCCATTGGATTGACAATGATTTTCGGAGTAATGAAAATCAGCAATTTTGCTCACGGCGACTATGCCATGATGGGTGCGTACACTGCAGTTTTCGTCTTAGCTTGGATTCCAGGATGGATGGGCTGGGTCGGTTCGGTGATAGCCGCGGCGGCGGTTGTAGGACTGCTTGGGGTTATCAGCGAACGCTTGGTTTTCCGACCACTGATGACTCGCTGGACAGACATTGACACCATCATGGTTTCAATTGGTCTTTTCATCTTGTTGGAGAACCTGGCTCAATTATTTTTTGGAGCTACCCCGCGGATGCTCGAAGATCCCTTTGCCGGAGCTGTGATTGATCTGGGGATTGTGTCTACAAGTGCTCTGAGGCTTTTTTGTTTTGGTTTTTCGGTCTTAACCATCGTCCTGCTGCAATTATTTCTCAACCGCTCAAGAATCGGCGTGTCCATACAGGCCACAAGCCAGAACCGTTTTGCAGCCCAGCTCATGGGGATAAACATCAACTTTGTTTATACGCTCACTTTTGCTTTGGGCGCGGCCCTTGCCGGAGTGGGAGGCGTGCTCTACGGAACACTCTTTGCCGTATATCCGCTTATGGGAGCCATGCCGACCCTGAAGGCCTTTGTGGTAACCATTCTTGGCGGTATGGGGAATATTCGCGGTGCGATTTTTGGCGGGTTCATTTTAGGGGTTGCAGAGGTGTTGGGCGGAAACTATATCGCCATGGAATTCAAGCATGCAATCGGCTTTCTCATCATAATCCTGGTTCTTCTGGTCAAGCCAAGCGGATTGTTCGGAACGAAGGAGGGCGCTTGAGCACAAAAACCAAAAAATGGTTTATACATATCCTTGTTCTGGTCATGCTTATTCTGCTGCCCCAGGTAATACAAGCCCGCTATTTTATGCATTTGGTGGTGATGGCCGGAATTTTCAGTATCCTTACCTTGAGTTGGAATTTGCTGGCCGGTTACACGGGGTTGCTAAACCTGGGACATGCTGCTTTTTATGGCATAGGCGCTTATACCAGTTCCCTGTTGGCCATGTCGCTGGGGGTTTCTCCTTGGATCGGCCTTATCGCCGGTGGTTTGGTGGCGGCTTTTTTCGGGTTCCTCCTCGGTTTCCCAGCCCTGAGGTTGTCGGGGCCTTACCTGGCCATAACCACCATCGGCTTTGCCGAAATCTTGCGTTTGGTGGCTATTAATTGGGTAGACCTGACTAGAGGCTCATTAGGGCTTTCTGGCATACCCCTGCTCACACCAATTCGTCTGGGAAGTTTAAATTTTAAATTCTATTTCGAGAAGGACTATTATTACGTTGTCCTTGCCGCCGTGTTTTTGACCCTGTTTTGTATTCGCAGACTGACGCAGTCCGAATTCGGCGTCAGTCTGCAGGCCTTGCGGGATGATGATCTGGGGGCGCAGAGTATCGGTATCAACACCGCCAGGTATAAAATAGCCGTGTTTACAATCAGTGCTTTTTTCGCGGGTTTCGCTGGGGCACTGTTTGCCCATTTCGTGCGGCTGGTCAGCCCTGAAATGATGGCGTTACATACGACCTTTGATGCGCTGACGATGACCATGATCGGCGGTTTAGGCACGACTGCCGGACCTATCCTTGGCGCAGTCGTACTCACCTTCCTTTCCGAGTGGCTCCGTTATCTCGAAGATATGCTTAAAGTTGATGTCCGATTGGTAGTTTACGGTTTGATGCTGATTCTCACCATCTTGTTCATGCGCGAAGGAATAGTGGGGCTTTTAAAAGGGGCCAAGGAAAAATTCAATAGCCACCGGGTCAGCGGGAAGGGAGGAAAAGCGACATGACTGAATTGTTACGTGTCGAAGGTCTGACCAAACATTTCGGGGGACTGTGTGCCGTCGACGCCGTGAGTTTTGCAATGAGCCCAAACGAGATAATCGGTCTAATAGGACCGAATGGGGCCGGTAAGACCACCCTGATCGACATGATCTCCGGTGCGATTTTACCGAGCAAAGGACTAATCCATTTCAACGGCCGCGATATTTCAAAAGTAAAAGCCCACGAGGTAAATAATCTTGGAATCGCCCGAACCTTTCAGGTGGTTCGCATCTTCGCAAAGCTCACTGTGCTTGAAAATGTCCTGGCAGGTTTAGTTGATCGGCGCCGCAAGGGCATCTGGCGTTTGATAAAAGATGCAATTTTCGGACACACTGGTGCGATCGTCAACGATCGAGAAGCCTGTCGGAAGGCTGATGATCTATTGGATTTCGTGGGCATCCGTCGCTATCGGGATGAATTGGCTGCGAATCTACCTTTCGCTCTTAGCAAAAGACTTGAAATCGCTCGCGCCATGGCCACGAATCCGAAACTTTTGTTGCTGGACGAACCGAGCTCAGGGCTCAATCCGGCCGAACTGGTTGGCCAGATCGAATTGATCAACGAAATTAACCGGCGGGGAGTTAGTATATTGATCATCGAGCATGTCATGAAGGTCATTATGGGCATTTCTCATCGCCTTATCGTCCTTCACTACGGCGAGAAGATCGCCGAGGGTACACCAAAGGAAGTCTACACCAATCCGCGGGTGGTTGAAGCATATCTGGGGGGCGATACCGATGCTGCGCATTGAAAATCTGAAAGTTTCTTACGGTAAGGCTGTCGCACTCAGTGATGTTTCGATGGTTGTGAATGCAGGGGAGCTTGTTACCCTTTTGGGATCCAATGGGGCTGGTAAATCTACACTTCTGAAAACAATTTCTGGTATAAACCGCCCCCTGAATGGAAGAATCCTCTGGGAAGACAAAGAAATTCAGGATCTTCCAACTCATTGGATCGTGAATCTGGGTATCATCCAGGCGCCGGAGGGTCGGTGTGTGTTTCCGGATCTATCGGTGACCGATAATCTGCGGATGGGTGCCTTCCTCCGCAGAGATCCTGCAGGGGTGGCCAAAGATTTGGACTTTGTATTCGAACTTTTTCCACGTCTTAAGGAAAGGGCGAAACAGACTGCCGGAACCCTTTCCGGGGGCGAGGCCCAGATGCTGTCAATCGCCCGGGGCCTGCTTTCAAAACCGAGGCTCCTCATGTTGGACGAACCGAGTCTTGGGTTGGCCCCCGTTGTGCGTGAAACCATTTTTGAGGTCATTCAGCAGATCTATCATGAAAGAGGGATAACCATCCTGCTTGTGGAGCAGAACGCTAAGTGGGCTTTGCATGTGGCCACCCGGGGTTATATCTTGGAAAATGGACGGATAACATTAGAAGACAAAGGTAGAGCCCTTATGGAAAATCCCCATGTTCAAAAAGCCTATCTGGGATTTTAGTGAGAGAATAGCAATGAATGATTTTAATAGCATACTGGATGAACAAAGACTGAAGGCGTTTACGCAAGAGCTGATTCAAACTCCCAGCCTGAGCATGGATGAGGCTGCCATCAGTCAATTAGTGGGACGTGAGATGGAGTCGCTTGGTTACGATGAGGTGCGGATTGATTCTTTGCATAATGTGGTGGGTGTCATCAAGGGTAATGGGGGCGGTCCCA
Source organism: uncultured delta proteobacterium (assembly GCA_963792945.1). Taxonomy (GTDB): domain Bacteria; phylum Desulfobacterota; class Desulfobacteria; order Desulfobacterales; family SG8-13; genus JARFQH01. The sequence continues at coordinate 85,175 of CAWBYM010000021.1, forward strand.
CTTTGATGTTCAATGGTCATATCGATCATGCCGGAGTGGGAGAAATGCCTGAACCATTTTCCGGGAAAGAAATAGACGGTGGCCCTTTTGGCCATGCAGGAAAAGTAATATACGGTAGGGGCGCGTCAGATATGAAAGGCGCGGTGGCTGCAATGGTGCACGCGGGTGGAATGATAAAAACAATCGGTCGTTCGCTTAAAGGGGACGTCTTAGTCACCTGCGTTTCACGCGAAGAAATGGCGAAGGGAGAAGGAATTAAGTATCTTTTTGAAAACGGATTGCACGCCGATATGGCGGTTAGCGGTGAGGCCAGCGGTTTAAAGGTCTATGTTGGCCATAGGGGTAAGTTTGAAGCGAAGGTAACGGTAAAGGGTCGGACGACACATGGCGGATACCCGCAGGGGGGAATAAACGCGATATTTAAAATGAACAAGTTTCTTGACGCACTTCAGACGGATTATCCTTTACCTGATCACCCATTTTTAGGGAAAGCTACGGTAACAGTCTTGGATATATGCGCGCGTCCTGGAGCTTTGACCCCCATTGTACCCGATCGATGTGAGGCAATTATCGATCGAAGATTTTTTCCGCAGGAGAAAGAAGAAAAACTTCTCGGTGAGTTTGGAGAAATTTTCAAAAAAATAAGTAATGATGATCCCGAGTTTGTGGCAGACGTGGAGACCCTCAAGTGGTTTCCAGCCATGTTTACAGACCCGGGCGAACCTGTGGTCTGTGAGATACTCAACGCCCGCAAAAAAGTGCTTGGCGATGAAGGCCAGGTTGGGGCTTGGTATTTTGGGGTGGACGGTACCTTTATAAACCAAGCGGGTATTCCTTGTGTCGGGTTGGGGCCTGGGAATGAATACCTGGCTCATACGCCTAACGACGTAGTTCCGGTTCAGGATATTTTCTTGGCCGCTAGAATTTACGCCGAAATGATAATGAACGTTTGCGGTTAATTTTTGTTCTATGTGATTTAGTCCAGGCGGGCCACCCTCAACAAATCCTCGGACCTGTCTTGCACCACTCCGTACAAACGCAAAATCTCTTCATGTTCAGCCAAGGCCCGTCTATTATCCAAAACGAGCTGCTCTCCCCGTTCGGTTTCGAAAACCATAAACGGGGTGTCCCCCTGGGCCTCTATGCTTGAAATCATCTGCTTCAGGTTGATGACTTCCCGGCCGTTCACCTTCACGATCCGCTGGTTGGCATACTCGTTATATCCGACGTTGATGTCCGACTCCAATACCTTGATCATGACCACAACTTCTTCGTTGACCTCTGACGGATTTTCATTCACCAGATAATTCAAGAGATTGGAGGGGGAGTTGGTCTCCCAATCCTTCCAGGTCCGCAGGTAGTTCAGGGTCAGGGGACAAAACACGAGCCCACCGTAAATGTAATATTTGGGTTTGGCATCGTACTCGCACGTCGAGACGTAAGAGTGATCCGCCAGACCCTTGTCGAGCCGCAGCTCGACAGGCCGCTCCTGGCCCTCACGGATTACCGTCAATTTCAAAACATCCCCATATTGGTGGCTTTGAATGAAATGGTAAAAGGATGTCCTTTCGTTGCGCCGGAACGCGACGGTTCCATCGTCGGCAATCGGATGATTGTCGACCGAAGCGAGGATGTCACCGACGATCAACGCGTCAGCGGGCAGCATGCCCGGAATGACGCTGGTCACGAGAACCCCGGTTTGAGAATCGGTCAACCTGTACATGTTTTTGAGGTTTTTATTGCCCAGTTTCTGAGTACTGATTCCGATGCGGGGAAACCCGTCATATTCCCCATCCCGGACATCATCCAAAAAATGATTCACAATCGTTGCCGGCACGATATAGCCGATGTTTTCGAAATTTTTTCGCTGCTGCATCACGATTCCGACAATTTCATTGTCGACGATGGCCGGCCCACCGCTGTTTCCGGGGTTGATGGCCGCATCGATCTGTACGGCGAGCAGGTTCTTGAAACTGTGCGCATAGGGGCGGTGCTCTATTCTGGAGATCACACCTGTGGTTGTGCTCAGCGTGTCACCGCCTTCCGGGAACCCATACACGACGACCTTGTCCATGACCTGAGGAAGTTCGCCAAGATCAAGTGCGGTTACACCATTGAAAAAAGAGGGGTCATCGACGGTTAATAGCGCCAGGTCGGCGTCATGCGATATAAAAGCGACGCGGGCGTTGTATTTTACGGCCTGGCCGTTGATCTGAACCTGCAGAAAGGTGTGATCGCTGACGACATGCGCGTTGGTCAGAATCCTGTTGCCTTCAATGACGCACCCAGAGCCGTACCCCCTTATGGGGCCGCGCCGGTTCCACGGGTTGTCGTAATCCGGGCTGTTGCTGACGCAGAATATCTTTACAATCGAATCTCGGATATCGGATTCAGCGAATGCGTGGCCGGCGATCGACAATAGGATCGCAATCAGCAGAATGAAAATTCTCATGGTTGAGTATCCCTTGGTTCCTATAGTTTCCGTTTCGGCGGGATGAGTCGATAAAAAAACCGAGCACCATACGGCAGCTCGGTTTAAATCTTCAACGCTCCTTTGGCAACCCGGCTACCTTTTTAAAGGTCCGTGGCTTTCCGCCCCTGCCTCTCGGCAGGTTAGGCTTTATCGGGGGAACCTTTTTATATGCTATGGGTATTATTCTATCACAGGTTGTCCTCTGGCGTCCAATTTTTCCCGCTCTCACAGCGGAGTTTTATCTTGCCGTCAACGCTTCGGCAGGAGGCGATTGCTTCTCCGCCGTTAAAATGGCCCTGCGGTCGATAGCAGAATGATAAGCAACCGGGTGCCGGGCATTGGAGCCGCTGAAGTTGTCGATGCGGCACAAGCTACTGAATTTGCAATCCTTCATTACGCCGCACGCCCTTTTCGATTTTCAGGGCTTTTCGAGGGTGGACAGCAGATGACGAATCACATCCTCTTTGCCGACGACTCCCACCAGGCGCTCCTTGTCGACCACAGGCAACGTGTGAAAATTACTTTCGATCATAAGGGCGGCGACGGTTTCGAGGCTGGAGTCCGGGCGCACGGTGACCGGGTTCGGCGTCATGGCTTCAGATACCGTGAGGGCTGTAATTTTTCGAACCTGTTTTTCGATCTGTTTTTTTGATGTCAGCTGGATCACGCTGTCGAGCAGGGTGAAAACGGTCGGTATGGGCAGCTTTTTCTGTTGGGCAATCAGGTCGCTTTGGCAGAGAATACCCACCACACGTCCACTGCTGTCCAACACCGGTGCCCCGTTAATTCGGTTGTCGAGCAGTATTTTTCCGGCCGTGGCAATTTCCATTTCCGGCGAGAGGGTGATCAAATCGGTGGTCATGATATCTTGGACGGCAATCATCGATTCCTCCCTTACTGTCTGGCAAGGCGGTATATTAAGCCCTATAGTAAAAGGATTTCATTTTATTTCGGTGTAATAGCTGCATGGCGAATGTAGGGGGCGTTGCTTTGAAGCCGGTGATCGGCTATTGTCTGCTTCATAATACATCAATTATCCAAGGGATCAACCCGGTTCGTTCATTTCCGGTTTGTTGATGACCCGATAGTGAAGGGACGGTGGCGATGGATGGCAGGAAGAGGGGGGACGTCAGACCGGGCATAACGGTCGATATTGTCTTGAAGAAAGACCAGAAGAGCGGGAAGTTGACACGGGGAGTTGTGGGGGATATCCTGACGCGAGCGGGCACTCATCCTTATGGCATCAAGGTGCGACTGACCGACGGACAGGTCGGACGGGTGAAGAAGATCATTATTTAGCCCTCCGGATTGCCATCCATGAAAAAAAATCGATGCCCACGGTTGCATTCACGACAAAACTGTTTACTGTTACCTGCCAGCACACCCCGGCGTGACGGGGTGTGCTGTTTTTTGGGCTTTAGATTAACATTTCCTTTCGAGGACAAGCATTCCATTTTAGATCAATGTTAAAGGGGATTCGAAAATGAGCGATCGATCGCACATCACACTTTACAGTGGGGGACACAAGGGGGCCGAGTCGGAATTCGGGCGATTGGCCGAGACCTGGGGTATCCAGGAGATCAATTTTTCATTTGAGGGGCATGAGACGGAAAGGACCCGGGGACTTCTCGTCCTAGACCCGGCCCAACTCGACAAGGGGGATGTCAGCATGGAGATCGTTTCCACCCGCATGGGACGGAATTATTCCAAGGCTGAGAAGATCCGCAAGGTTATCCAGACCCTGTTCCACATGGTCAACAAGGGATACCAAGTCATCGTCGTTGGCTGGATTCAGGCGGATGATACCGTCAAAGGCGGAACCGGCTGGGGGGTCGAGCTGGCGAAACTCTTCAACCGCCCCGTAAGCGTTTACGACCAGGATCGTGAGGCGTGGTTTTCCTGGAAGGATAACAGCTGGGTGGCCGACACACCGCAAATTAACGGTCATACCTTTGCCGGAACCGGGACTCGAAACCTCACCGATAATGGTCGTAAAGCGCTCCGCGATCTTTTCGAGCGTTCGTTCGGTGCCGCATAGGACCGACTTGTCCGCCCGTCCCGCAGTGGCATCTTGATATGGTTGGACTTCTTCAGCCGGATGCAGTACTGGGAATTTTGGGGAGGGATCGATCGCTACCGGCGTGCCAGAAGGCCGGTCAGTTTCAAACTTTAGGGTATATGTCCCCAGACCGAAGCCGGTTTCATGATCCTAGGCCACAAAAGAGGCTGAAACGGTTGCGGCTTCACCGACGACCACTTCGATGGATTCGGCTTCCAGAATCAGGTAGCCGATCGTGAGGATCAGATCCGCCGAATCGATAATCACCCCACTGCCCTCGCGTTCGGTTTCCAGGGCAACCGCAGTACGAGAGGATTCGGGAACGAAGGCTCTTAATTCCGCTATGGCAGGTAAGTCTCGCTCAGCTTCAAAAATCCGTCTGTTTGCTCACGAGCCCAGCGCCGGTCGTGCCCCAGCTCCTTGGACATCAGAGAGGCCACTTTCGGTGCCGTCTCCCTTGCTGCACGAGCATTCAGCAACAGGCACCGAGTCCGCCGGGCAAGAACGTCCTCCACAGTACGGGCGGCTTCGAATCTCACGGCCCAGATAACCTCGCCGATGCGATTCGGCAAAGCAGGGTGCAGCCCTTCGCTGAGTGCCGGTTCCATGCGGATAAGGTTCTGAATAGCCGGAGCATCGGAACCGTACAGGGCCAGTGCTCCGAATTTCTCCGGTGCCTTGTGAAATCCATGGATGTTGAGCTGTTCGGTGATGCACGGTTTCATTTCGAGGTCGGCTAGGGCCACTGCATGGTCGACGCATTCTTTCGCCATCCTGCGGTAGGTGGTCCATTTTCCGCCGGCGATCGTGAGCAGGCCCGATTCAGAAATATGAAAGGTGTGATCGCGGGAAAGGGCCACCGTGTTTTTCTCGTCACCGGTTTTAACGAGCGGGCGTATACCGGCAAACATGCTCAGTATATCCTCTCTTTCAGGAACTTTTTCCAGATACGCCCCTGCGGTATCCAGGATAAAGTCGATTTCCTCCTCCAGGGGTCTTGGATCAAGGGCGACTTCTGTCAGCGGTGTGTCGGTCGTTCCCACCAGCGTGGCGCCGAGATAGGGAATCGCAAACATGACCCGACCGTCCTTGGTGTGGGGCACCATGATCGCTGAGTCGCCCGGGAGAAAAGACCTGTCGAGCACCAGATGAACGCCCTGGCTGGGGGCGATCATCGGCGGTGCCTCCGGGTCGTCCATCCGGCGCACGCAATCGGTGAAGGGGCCGGTGGCGTTGATGATGACCTTTGCCGCGGTCTGATATTCTGCGCCGGTTTCCGTATCTTCAAAGACCACCCCGTCCAGAAATCCGCTTCTGTTCTTCTCGAGCCGCAGCACACGGGCGTAGTTCAGTAATGCCGCTCCCTGATGCGCCGCGGTCCGGGCGAGGTTTATAAGGAGCCTGGCGTCATCGAACTGGCCGTCGTAGTATATGATGCCACCCCGCAGGCCCTCTCGCCTGATGGTAGGGATCCGCTTCAGCGTTTCTTCTTTGGAAAGGACCTTGGAGGGGCCGAATCCGTATCGACCGGCCAGCATATCGTAGATTTTCAGCCCAATGCCGTAGAACGGGGATTCCCACCAATCGTAGCTGGGGACGATGAAGGCCAGGTCGTGAACCAGATGGGGGGCATTGTTGCGCAGTATACCGCGTTCTCTTCAAGGCCTCCATGACCAGGGTGACATTTCCCTGCTGGAGGTATCGGACTCCGCCGTGTATCAGTTTGGTACTCCTTGAGGATGTACCCTTGCCGAAATCGCTTTGTTCCAACAAGAGCGTGTCGTATCCCCGGGAGGCTGCATCCACTGCAATACCGATTCCCGTGGCCCCCCCTCCGATAATCAACATGTCCCAGGGATGAGCACCCCGGTCCTGGACCCTGCTTAACATTTCTTCACGATTCATTGTCCATTCCTCGATCCGGCGGCTGATGCGGTCAATTTGATCAATGGGAAATCTTCTCGTGCAATTGCGGCGGCACGGTTGTTTGCCGCCAGGATGGGCGCCCTTTCGTTAACCGGCCGAGATTCCGCCCGGCAGAAAAGGATTCGCCACGTCGGAAGTCCGATCCGCCAAAGTTATATCACTTGCGGAACCTGCCCGAAACCGATAATCTGTTTCCCGTCCCTATGAGGCCGGTTGATTGGCTGTTTGCAAACCGGGTGCTTTGCATCCCGCCAACGGCGGGATTACAACCGCAACGATTAACCCACTGGCGTGCTTTTGTTTTTCCGGCCTATGGCCGGAAATCCAAGCCACCCGCTTTGCGGGTGGTCGTTGACTCAAATCGCGCCGGCCTACTTATTGGCTTATATGCGTCGATTTTAAGCATAGGAAGGGCCTGATGAACAGATTAACGGTCGGTATCGGTATCGCGGCGCTGTTTTTCGGCATCTATTCTCTCTACCTGCGTCTCACCGGCAATGACAGGTTCAGCAAATTGAAGGGCCTGCGGGACAGGTTTGGCGAGAAAAACGGCGGATGGATTCACTTGCTTCTCTACTGTATCGTCCCGGTCATTTTCGGTATCATCATGGTGATAGCCGGTAGAGAAGGGTATGCTATTTTTTAACCGGTGGCCGCCTTGGTTGTGTTGATAACCAGAATCGACGGGGGAGGGCGGCGCCGCGAGACATATGACCGACCCGTCGGAAAGCCAAACTGCTGAATGAAGCCTATGGGCGCTTGCGTCCCCTTCAGCCTTCAAGATCGACTGTTTCCACGACCACCCTCGCCGTTCCTCTATAATAGAATCCCAGTTTTTTGGCTGCGCCTGCACTCAAATCGATAATCCGACCGTCGATGAACGGTCCGCGGTCATTGACCCGTACGATGATTTGGCGCTTGTTGTCCAGATTGGTCACGCGCACGAAAGTTGGAAGGGGTAAGTGCTTGTGGGCGGCGTTCAGGCCGTTGGGATCGAAGGCCTCGCCGTTGGCAGTCATGTGCCCCCCTTTTTGCCGATAAGTTTCAAAGCCATACCAGGAGGCTATCCCTTTTTGTCTATAACTTCGCGCCTGTTCGACGCTCATCGGGATGTAGCGTTTTCCTTTGACCACGTAAGGTGATGCTTTGACACGCCCCTTCTTGATGGCGTCCTTGGGCGGCAAGTCGTCGATGGATTCAATTCCGGACACGGTCAGCGGCCAGGTCAACGGGGCTATGACGACGGGGATGGTAAACTTTCCGACGGTGTAAACGGTCTTGCCGGCGAACTTCGTGACCTTATAGCCGGTTTTTATCGTCCCTTTCGTGATTTTGTAGGTGGTTTTGACAATACCACAGGCCGGCACGCCGAAACAGGCCGCTATCAGGATTATCCGACATAAAACGGGAGCTGTCAGCCGGGAAAGAGTCATTGGCAATTCCGGGCCCGGTCCTCTGGAGTTGTCAATCAATGGAAATGGTAAAAACCGCCATGTTCTGACGGTAAACTAACATTTTTTTCTTCTGTGTGTCCACCGAAAGAATCTCCCGTGGCACCTGGGGGGTATGACCATTTCTTCGGCCAGGTAAAAAATGCCACAATGTGACAAAAATTACACACGGGCACGCGCTTGTGTAACGGCTGCCCGCAAAATGGCATTAGAAGACCGTTTTGAGCGGTTCACCGTCCCTTCCTCCAGGTTTGCCGGAGTTCATTTAATTCCTCCACTTGCCTTAAAGACGTCAAGATATTGCCGAACTCGGGATTCTTGCCGACAACAAGAGCCAACCGGTCGGGATAATCGGTAATGATGCCGTTCACGCCGGTCCGAATCAACTGCCGCATTTCGACTTCAGCATTGACCGTCCAGACGGAGACATTCAGGTTGCGGCCGTGAGCGGCCCTGACGAATGCGGGTGTCACCAGTTCTCTCCCCTTGACCGTTTTTGGAATCAGAAGGGCCTGTTCGATCGGAGAGTACAGAAAAGAGAGGCCTATCCGGCTGAGCAGGTAGAACCTCAGCGCTTCGGCGGGGCCGGCCGCGGTGGCGACCGAGGGGCAGGCCGACCGGAAACTCTCTATCACTTCCATATGAGCCGACGCTACCAGGACATCGGCGGTTCGGTTATACCTGTCCAGTTCATTGCACAACGACCGGCCGGCGGTTGGCCGGTCTTCCTTGAGCTCCACTATCAGCGGCGTGCCGGCTGTGGCTTCGAACACTTCCGCCAAGGTGGGAATGGTGACGCCGTGGTTCTTGAAGGGAAAGCTTCGTCCCGCATCCTTTGTCCAGCGATAGCCGGCGTCCAGTTTTTTGAGCTGAGCCAGTGTCATCCCTTGAACGGCGCCCCGGCCATCGGTGGTGCGGTCCACGCTATCGTCATGGATTATCACCAGGTGGCCGTCAGCGGTGGTGCGGACATCCATTTCCAGGACATCGGCTCCGGCGGCCAGGCTGAGTCGAAATGCCGTCAGAGTGTTCTCGGGCCCCATGCCACGTCCTCCCCGGTGGGCGATCACCCTGAGGTCGGGCCGGGAGAAGTACGGATGCGGGGCGGCCGGGCGGGCTGCCAGCCACATGGCGCCGCAGGCGAGGGCACCGGCCGTCAGGGCTGCCAGGCTTATCTGCAGAATTCGTTTGGGCATGAAGCGGCTACCCGGGTGAAGTCATTCTCAGCCGATCGGTTTTCAACGACGGACTGCAGTTCATTTGATCGATTTCCGTCACCAGTGACTGGATGCGCCCGGAAAAATGGGCTATCTGGTCCGGGGTGAGGGATTGGGAGAGTTCGGCCAGCCAGACAAGGGTCCGTTCGGTGTTGAAATCGATTTTGCGCTGATATTCGCTGTCTCTCAATTCGCGGGAGCTCATGATCAGTTCCATGAGCTGGTTTCTGATATCGGCCGAGTGGTTTCCTTGCACCAATAGTCGCTGGGCCGCCCCTTGAACCGTGCGCCGGTGGGCGATCCATTCTGCGGCCATCGGTTCGAGTTGCAGGCTCCATTCGCCCACCGCCTGTTTCTGGAAATCAGTCAAATCTGAAAACCAGAACTTCAGCTGCTTTTGCATTCGCTGTTGGCGGTTGTGGATGACGTCCTGTGGTGACAATTCGACATACTCGATTTCTTTTTTACGGTTTTTTCGCTCGAGGTTTTCGAAGAGTTCCGCGATTTGCTCGTCCGTTGCCGAGAATAGAATGTCGATGATATCTGGACCGATCCGCTCGAGAAGGGCGTACCAATGTTGGCTGAGGCGGTCATTGTAGGTTTCCAGGCGTGCGATCGTCAGTGATTGGCCGGCGAGGACCTCGCGGCGTATGCTCATTAGAAACTCGGCATATTGCGGCAGCTGCGTGTGGCAGTGCCAGTCAAGCTGTCTGTTCAGGCGCGAGCTGACCTGGCTGCTCTGGCTGCGGTCAAGGGAGATGTAGTCGTCTATATACCAGGGTATAAGCCAATCCAGCCTGGGATAGAGGACCTTGGGGCTGCAGGCAATGATCGCTATCGTTCCTACGAGAATAATCAAGAGTGGTATTTTTTTCATGTGCCCATTATGGGACAGATTGCGGGTATTTCAAGTCGGCCATCTTTGTTTCCGAAACGTTTTTCAATAAAGACGGCGATGTGGGATTGAGGTTTTTAAAGGCGCTCCGATATGCTATGTAGCCCTGTATGACTCTCCGACCACCTTACCAGAGGGAGAAACAGCCATGGGTCTCTTCGAATTTGCGATGATTTTATCTGTGGTTGTCGCACTGTACAATATTCAGCAAATCAAGTTAATCCTGCGAGACAAAGGGTACTCGGTGGATGCCTTCAGGGGGTGGTTGAAAGACTACCGACGGTTTAAGAGCTTGATTCCTAAGGAGCCTTCCGAAAAAGTCAAAACCAAGTACAACATGATCCTCAATGGGCTTCATTTTTCATTGTTGGGAACGGCTTTGTTCGCGATCCTGCTTCTCAGCCGTTGAGCGTGATCGACTGATGATCCAGGTGCCGAACTGCCGCGCCGTTCAATCTGTGTCCGAATCATAGACGGCTGACACCGATTCGATGTTCCGGCATTTTTGCTCCAACTGATGAACGACCCTCTCAATCGTTTCCGGCGTCAACATCCGGGGTTGGATGTATTGGAAAAGGGAGCCGAACTGCTTGGGGTTGACGACCGGGATACCGTCGGCGGAGGTGCGTTTGACGAACCAGCCGGGCAGGGCCACAATCCCCCGCACCACCGCCGGTTCACCGATTGCGCTGGACAACCACGCTGAAAGCCAGTCGGCCTGGCGGTTGGCCTGCTTGACGGTATGCGTGTCCGTTCCCTTGGGAAAACGCAAAACTCTGCCGTTGTACTCTACGGTGGCGTCCAGCAGCCTGTTTTTCCCTATCGGTTTCGATCGGGCCGCGGTTGCGATGGCGAAGATCCCCTTGGTGCCGACCACGATATGGTCGATATTGAAATTGTCCGCAGGGAAGTCATGAAACACCACATACCCTTCCCAGTGCAGCTGCATCAGCTCCTGCCCCACCGAAACCTTACCCTCATAACCCAGCTGCAGTCGCCTGCGATGCCCCGTGTAACGAGTCATTTTGTACAGGCTGAAACAGATCATTATCGACGGGAACAGGCACACCAAAACCATTTCCGCTACTGTGAAGGGCTTTTTTCCGAAGTACAAATACGAGACGTAGGCGGCATAAGTGAAAACCGGGACGACAATCAGGAAGACAAAGTAGCTCATGATTTCCTGATTGAGACGGGCGAGTTCTTTCAGCAGTGACTGGCCGGGTGAACGCAGAAAGTTTAGGGTAAACGACAACCGGAGTGTCTTGGAACGGTAATACTTCCGAATCAAATGGTGAAAGAGCAGCAGGACGAAAAATATGGCAAGGATAAGCACGATCAATGGCTCGTGGGGGATCAATTGTGACACAGCCTGCTTCACGCTGAATACTCCTCGGCCAGGCGGCAACCCCGGTCCGGTCCTTTAGGTGCGATACAATAGTCTAACCAGGGGCCCCCCGGCGTGCCCGCAGCGGTCTATTATTGCCTGATCTTACGGTAATAGGAATCAACCAGGTAAATTGCCGCCAAGGGGTTGTGGCTCGTCACGCGGTCTTTGACCGCCAGCACCGTCGTTGGGGCCTGGGCGTGTTGAAAAAACAGTGCATCGTGCCCTACGCACAACCCCAAAACGATGTTGAACTCGGTGTTGGAATGGTTCAAACAGCTTGGCCTGGAAAATCGGATTGCACATGGCCTCGTCCGTACCGCGGTGGATTTTGTCTTTATCGGAAATTCCGATCGTTTCCTTGGGAGTCCTTCCCGCCTTACAAAGTACTGAAACAACTTCGAATCCACGTTCTTTTAAAATCGACTCCACTGTTCCGGCTTCTTTTGCCAAACCGATGCAAAATGCGAGCCCCAGGCGCGAGTAGCCCATTTTTTCAGCGAACTCGCATATTTCGACCATGCGCGTCTTGGTGGGTTGCATGATATACGGCTGCTGGTCGCGGTTGGCATAGCAGTCAGCCTCCTGCAGCGAAGCCTTGTGCGCAAAATTGAGGGTCTCGGCCGTTTCGTATGCTTTATTGGCCTCGGCAAGGATTTTCTTTTCGGTGAGGGTCGGGCAGTTCTTCGAACTTTTGCCGTCCGGGGTCATACAGACCCGCTGAGGGTTTGCGAGGCGGCACTCGGCGCATCTTGCCAGCGATTTGTGGTCCTTTTTTCTCACGATCGCAACCCCTTTCTCCGTCAATATGTTAAGATAGCTTCCGCCGGGCGTTACGGACGCCTGTCCGCCAGTATCAGCCTTTTAAGGGCGTCGCTGATCCAGCGCCCCAGCCGGCCGCTGAAGGCGTATCCGATGGATGCGAGCATGATGTAAATGATCGTTGCTCCCATAAGATCATAATCCGGCCGAATTATATGCGGGGCCAGGAAAAAGGCCACCGCGATACCGACCAGGATGCGCCATGTGTCGGCCGAGAAGAGAATGTAAAATAGCAGATAAGTGACTGTCAGGGGTCTTTTTGGCAAAAATTCACCTGGGAATAACGTCGATTATTCGGGATGCCTTACCCCATAGAGCAGCGGGGCTGTTGGGGTTGTTGTATGGCATACCCCACAAGCGTTGACAACAAACTTTGGCCAAAACTCAAAAATCTCTGAACCTGAAAGTTCGACTCGGCGGCGTCCTTTCTAATTTGCTCGGTTGACCGTCGCCAAGCCTCATCGAATGCCCGGGCCTGAAAAAGGGGCACCCGTGCCCATTCTCACCGGCCTTCCGGGTCCGGCTGCTTCCACTTGTAAGGCAGTTCACGAATGGACCCCGGCTCCGTCATGGTCTTTAAGGCATCCAATGCATCCAGGATGATACGGCGTTGGCGGTTGACGTTGCCCGGTTCACCGAACATGCTGCCCCGTCCAAACTTCACCAACAGCGCCCGTGGCGGTTTAATGTAGGCCATGCGGTCAGGCATATTGCCCATGGAGATAGTCGGGATACCGGCCTCCTCGGTCATCCGTTGAATCAGACCAACTGTCTGATGGCATTTGGGTCAGACCGGCACCAGCAAAAGGACGTCGACGCCGTCGGACTTGATCTTCGAAATAAAATTCGGCACAGTTTCGGTGACCAGCGCCACCAAATCGTTGACATAACTGAAGCTGTAGTTTGTATCCACTAGTTTACGGATGACTTTTTCCTCTTCCAACTCGATCAGACGGTGGATTGGAAAGATGACGTTGATGTCCTCCTCCGCCAGGCTGTGATCGTATTGGGCATGGGCGATGCCGATATCCTTCTGTTGCACGGTTTTGGGGATTTCCCGCATGGAGGGATCGCCGTGAATCGAGGTGGTGTCGAAAGCCGGCTGGCTGTCCTTCAGGTAGAAGCCGCCGCTGGTCACCAGCGCGAAGGTTTGCTCCGACGCCTGACCCGTATACGGCGTCCAGGGCATATCTTGCGAATCGACCAATGGATATTTTTTGACGATTTCGGTCATTCTGCCCGCCTGAAACTCCGCCAGGCTTTCTTTCACCCAATGCTCATAGGCCGGTTTGAATTTTTCAAGATCGATGGGCATGTTTTTTCCTTTCTCGGTATCATTGAGCCGATCATTTTCGATACCGGAGCACCTTTGGGACAACCGATGGAATCATACCGGACGTTTCGGCCCCGAATGCTGCCCTTTCCCATATGGTCTCGCGTTCAAAACGATGTCGATCCGGCGCCCGTTTCTTGCCTGAGATGTCCTGCTTTACGAAGGTGTTTCACCCGGCCGGCGACAAGTCCTGGACATCGACGGGCATTGCGGCCGGTGACGATTTGATATACAGATCCCGCTGGGGGAAGGGGATCTCGATTTCCTCTTTGACAAACCGCTTGTAGACATCGGTGTTCAGCAGATGGGTCACGCGTCCGCGCAGGACCGGTTTTTCCACCCAGCACAACAGCTCGTGGTCGAGGCTTGAATCGCCGAAGCTGCGGAAACGCACCCTCGGTGCCGGGGATTTACAGACATCGGGGTGATTTACCGCCACGTCCATGAGCACGGCCTGGACTTTGTCGATATCCGATCCATAAGCCACTCCTACCTTGATGCGGATGCGGTATCGTTCGTGGCGACCGCCGGCTTCGTTGGTGATTTTGGCGTTTCCCATGATGGAGTTAGGCAAAGTTATCTCGACGTCATCGCGGGTCAAGATGCGTGTGCTGCGGATGCCGATATGCGTCACTTCTCCCCGTTCACCCGAGTCGAGCACAATCATATCACCGAGCTTGTAGGGGGCGTCGGCCAGGATGAACACGCCTGAGAAGAGGTTCGCCAACGTGTCTTTGGCAGCAAACGAGATGGCCAGGCCGATGATGCCGGCCGAGGCCATCCAGGCTGTTACGTTGATGCGCCAAGCCAGGAATATGAAGTAAAGAGCCAGGGCCACAACCAGAATGGCCATAAGGTTGTTGAACAGCGGCAGAGTGCGATCCTGAATCAAGGTAAACCGGCTGTTATCGCGGCTCAACAACCTGACGATCAGTTTCATGAACCTTCCTGCGGCCTTCGCCCACAGAAGAATGGCCACGGTTTTCAGGCCGCTCAGGGTGACGAAACCTACGGTCTGTGGAAACTCGAGCCGGTCTGTGGCCAGCGCGAGACCGAAGAGGATGATGCTGACAAAAATGGGCGTGTGAAAAATATCCAGGATCTGATCGTCCAGGGTAAATGTCGTCCGCTTTAGAAGGCGCCTGATGAAGCGGGTCAAAAAGATATCTACTATTTTGGCGACAAGGACGAAAAGAATAATAATCAAAAGGGCTTGCAAATAACGGTTGGGGGCGATTTGCGCGAGCGTATTCAGCAGCTGCTCTTTGTTGTAATCCATTCTTCTCCCTTCAAGGCGTCGTTGATTCGGTAGAGTGCCACCAAGATTTTCACATCGTTTCGACTATCAGCAACGGCCGATATTGGCAATTGAATTTTCAATGAGCGCATGAACGATCGAGCGTAATGAATACCCTATGCGTCAGGGTGTGTGAATGGCTGTGGCGAGATCCTTGGCCAGGCCTTGAAGCTGATCGGCGTCGTCGATTCCGTCCAAGAAGCGCTGAGGAATTCCGGATAATCCGGTTTGGGCGCCAGCCAAGGCCCCCGTGAGGATGGCGCGCGCCTGGTTTTGCCCACCGCTGTAACAGCAGGCAAAACGGCCGATTCAAAAATATTGATTGGGTAGGTGTATTTAAAGGAGATCGAAAAAGTATGCCCATACCTAAACGACTATCGCTGTCGAATCCTGGATGGTATCCTTAAAACGTATACAGGTTGTTTTTAAGCCGGCTGCTATACAACCGGTATCAACCGCAACGATCAATGCACTTATGCGCACTTTGCTCTGAATGCAGACAAATCGGCCCTTGATCGGATTGCCACTTTACATAGTTTAGTGTCTGTATTAAAGATGACCATTGGTATAGTTCATAATTTATCGACGCTGCTCACCAGGCCCTTTTTCTCTTCTCAGGCCTTGACCGCCGCCATTCGAAACGTTCGGTTATTAAGCTAGAGCCAGCATTAAAAAAGGCATCCACCCTATGCTGCATTTGACCCAGACTTTTAACAAGGAGGGCAATCATGGCAGTCTCAGTACTCATCAGGCGCACGTTCAACGATCAAGGCAAGGCCGATAAACTCGCACCGCTGATTGTCAAATTGCGGTCCCTCGCGACCATGCAACCGGGTTACATAACCGGTCGGACATTCCGATGTCTTGACTGCCCCGGCGAATATCTGGTCATCAGTACCTGGGACAGCCTCGAGGATTGGAACCGCTGGCTAAACAGTGACGAACGCCGAGCATTGCAAGAACAGGTGGATGAATTATTGGGCGAAAAGGCCGAGTTCAGGCTCTATGAACCGCTTGTGGGCGGTATACTCCCGAAGTATTAGCCTGAATATGTCCAGAAATCTTTTCTACACTATGCTTGAATTCTTGTTGGGACTTATTCCCCGCTGCTTGCGGCGGGGATGGTTTATATGACACCGCCATCGTTTAACGAAGGTTGTTGAAAAACTATTACGCTTGGCAAAACGGTGTTAAATTCCGCCTCAAAATGCTCATTTATCATACATAAACTCCGCCTTTTCGCCGGATTTTGCCTTGTCTTGCCGGCGCCCATGACGTTTTTCTACACCCTGTCAAACAACAAATCATATGCGTTTTAAATTGCCGCAGGAATAGAAACGGTGCGTTGTCGCCGTTGTTCAACCTTTTGAATCGGTCGGTGCACGGATTTATCATTGATCCAAACGGTCGGGTTGTATTACGGAGTGTAATATAAAGGCCAATATCAGTGAATATCCAGTTGTTTTGAGTATTATTACTCGTATTCTGCGGCAACCCGCGTGCCGGCGTTCATGCTGCCCCGCAAAATAAACTTGATGCCGGATCAGTGAGGAGAAAAAATGATTCTGAATAAGGTAGAGAAAGTATCCTGCGATATTCTCGTTATCGGCGGCGGCGGAGCGGGTTTGAGAACCGCCATAGCCGCGGCGTCGGGCGGCGCCCGGGTGCTGGTGATTTCAAAGACAAGAATCGGCCGCGCCACCAACACGTATATATCCAAATCGGTCATCGCCGCTTCCGGTTGGGGCGATGCGGATGACAATGCCGGATTGCACGCACAGGACACCACCGTGGGAGGGCGTTTCCTCAACGACCCGTCGATCGTGGCGCGAATCGCGCAACAGGCCAAGGCGGAGGTGGCGTTTTTAGCCGGTTGCGGGGTGCCTTTCGAAATGGAGCAGGATCGGCTCAAGGTGATGCAGATACCCGGTCATCGCCACGCGCGCCATGTTTACGGGGCAAACTGGGTGGGCCGTGATCTGGTTTTACCGCTGATGCGACATGCCGCCAAAAAGGGCATCGGTTTCATGGAGCATGTTTTTGTTACCCGCCTGGCGGTTTCAGGCAATCGCATCTGCGGTGCCATCGGCGTCGGCAGGGACGGTCGGGTATTGGTTTTGGAAGCGCCGGCGGTAGTTTTGGCAACCGGCGGGTATGCCCGTATTTACCTGAACACCAACAACGCTCCCGGTATCACGGGTGACGGCATGGCACTCGCATACGGGGCCGGCGTTGCCTTGAAGGACATGGAATTCATACAATTTTATCCAACCGCACGCGGCCGGCGGGGCAGCCGGCTGTTTTTGTATGAAAAGTTATTGGCTCAAAATGGAGTCAAACTCGTTACAGAGAAGGGTGGAGACATTCTCGAACGCCGGGGGATTTCCCATCCCATATCCGTTACACGCGATAAATTGACGCAGATATTGATGTTGACGATTATGGACCAAGATGCCGGCGGCACCCCGGAAACGGATGCAGGCAAGGGAGACGTCTACATGGATGTCACGACACTTTCCGAAGAAAAGGCGCGCGCGTTCTTCCCTCTGCTCCCAAAGGCCTACTGGTCTGGACAGAGGCGTTTCAAGGTTATGCCGACCACTCATTTCTGCATGGGCGGCGTCGTTATCGATGACTCGGGCCGCACCACCGTTAAAGGCTTATTTGCTGCCGGAGAAGTCACGGCCGGCGCCCACGGTGCCAACCGGCTGGGCGGAAACGCGTTGGCGGAAGTCTTTACCATGGGTTCTCGAGCCGGAGAGGCGGCCGCGGGGTATGTCAGCCAAACCAATACGACGACATTGGATGGAAGTCAGATTGAAGACGAAAAACGACGGTTGCAAGAGAAGTTTCACCCCAAGGGCATTCGGCCCGGGCGATTGATCGAAGAATTAAAAACAGTCATGTGGCATAAGGTCGGCATTATCCGTGAAAAAAAAGGAATCGAGGCGGCTCTGGAGCGTATCCGCGATGACTGGCCTCAAGCGTCAATCGCGACTCCCGGGGACCTGATTTCCTGCCTGGAATTCGAAAATATGCGCCTGGTGGCGGAAACGGTTTGCCGGGCCGCCCTGGCGCGCGAGGAGAGCCGAGGATCGCACTACCGAAAAGACTTTCCCCTCGAGGACAACGAAAACTGGTTAAAAAATATCATCGTGTCCGGGCGAGCATCGGAGATGGCATTGAGCACGGCGGCTGTGACGGAATCGAAATCCCCCGGCATCTGCTAAAGCCTTTCAGATGCTCGTCGAAAAACCACCCAACCATCCAATAATGATCCCGCGATTCGTTTGTTGATGCGATTGGCCTTAAATGGTAAGACGGCTTTATTGTTGTATCGTCAACCCTCACGTTAACCGCAAGTTCGATAACGTTGGATCTTCGTGGAGTATTGAGATGACAGCCGCCGCGTTGCCACCCTGGCTCGTTTCATGGATGACGGCAAAGGAGATCGATCTATGGGGAGCTGCCGATCTTCATGGATTCACCACACCCCTCGACAAAAGCGGCCGAGGATACCCGATGGCCATTTCATGGGCAGTGGCCATGAATCCGCACATCATGGTGACCATCCGTGAGGGTCCGAATCAAGACTATGCCGATGAGTATGCCAGGGTTAACTCGCGTATCAACAGGCTTTCCTTAAGCCTGACCGCTGAAATAATAAAACGGGGATATCGTGCCTGTCCTCTGGCGGCTTCTGAACGTTCCGACCCTGTCAACATAAAGGGCGACTTTCCCCACAAAACGGCGGCCACTCTGGCGGGTTTAGGGTGGATTGGACGTCACTGCCAGATCATTACCCGACCATACGGATCATGGGTTCGCCTGGGGACGGTTTTCACGGATGTGGATTTGCCCGGCGGGAAACCAGTGAACCGGAGTTTCTGCGGTGATTGTACCCGATGTGTCGAGGCCTGTCCGGCGCAAGCCTTGGTCGGCAAAGCTTGGTACCCGGGATTGCCGCGTGAAGACATCCTGGATGTAAACGCCTGTGATCAGTGGAAGAAAGAAAAATACTTCCAGTACCACAACGGACACAACTGCGGTATTTGTTCGGCGGTCTGCCCTTATGGTCTCAAAGTGTTGAAAAAACGATCCGGACGGAAGTAACATATTCGCCGCATGTCAAAGGAGAAAGGATCCATTGAAAACCATCGGTATGCTCGGCGGTATGAGCTGGGAGTCGACGACAAGCTACTACAAGGCCTTGAACGAGGGCGTGAAACAGGCCCTTGGCGGCTTTCATTCGGCTATAATCTGCCTGTACAGCGTCGATTTCGACGAGATCGAAAAACTGCAGGCCAAAGGCGACTGGCCGGAGACAGCCGTCATTCTCAGCAATGCGGCGCGCTCGGTTGAAGCCGGTGGGGCCGATTTTCTGATTATTTGCACGAACACCATGCACAAAGTCGCCCCGGAAATAGAACGTGCGGTGAACATACCGGTGTTGCACATCGCGGATGCCACCGCAGAGAGACTAATGGCCGACAAGGTAAAACGCGTCGGATTGCTCGGAACGCGCTTTACCATGGAGCAGGACTTCTATAAAGACCGGCTCACCGGCAAGTATGGTATCGAAGTCATGGTGCCCGGCGGCGAAGAGCGCCATATCGTTCACGAGGTCATTTTTTCGGAGCTGTGTTTGGGAAAGATTTCAAGCCGCTCGCGTGAAAAATACCTGAAGATAATAGACAAGCTGCATGCAAAGGGGGCCGAGGCGGTTATACTCGGCTGCACCGAAATCGCCCTGCTGGTTCAGCAGAAACACACGGCCGTGCCGCTCTATGACACAACCGAAATTCATGCTGACCAGGCGGTCAAGTTCGCCTTGTCGGACTGAAGAAGCTTTCGGGAGGGGCGGCCTCGAATGAGACATCCAGTCTGCTCGGCCCGAATTCTTCGGATCCGGTATTTGCTAACGGTCCCTGAGCTTTTGGGTGCCCTGACGATTCCGCATGTCACCACCAGGAGATGACTTCGTCGAATTCGAAGACAAGGTCGACCAATTCTTCATAATCCGGTTCCATATCGTCGAATTCGTACAAGGGAAACTGAAGGCAGTTGTAGCCGAGAGACAAATTGTACATGAGAGTCCGCTGCAGATCGTCGGGTTCCGATTTGAGGATATGCAGCATTTTTTTGCGTTTTGGGGGCATCCTTTGACCTCAGTTTGCTTTTGATGCGGGACGGTCTCCGAACGGGATCACCAAGTCCATTTTCTTCAGCTCCCGCGCGATTTTATCCGTGGGAAGATATTTGAATCCATGAGGCGAGTTTTTTTCTGAATTCGAAATGAACGGGCATTCCATTTCTTCCAGCCACTCGAGATTTTCTTGAAGGGCGTCCGTCATCTTGACTTCGACGTCGAGAACGAACAGATAAGACCAGTAATTATGAGCGGCGAGCCCGAGTGTCGTCCGGGTCCCCTCCCAGACATCCTGAGGCCTTCTTACGACGACGGCACAGTGCTTTATGTTTTCCATTTCCTTTTTCACCCCATACAAATTAGCGATAAGTTAAAAGGTGACATAGCGGTTGCAGTCGTATATCATTTCCGCATGCCAAGATTGAGACAAGTACGCCTTCTGGTCGATGTATCCCTCCGCTGGATTTAGCTGATTGGCTTCAAAACCGACCTTGCACAATGCGACCGTCGCCACATCCAAGAGCTCTTTCATCCGTTTGTCGGTGCAGAGGCGTGTTCCGGTGTGGGTGAAGAAAACCTTTGTTTCGACTCCTTTGATTTTTGCAGCCTTGCACAGTTTGATGATCTTGTCCAAATGACGATCCGAAGTAACGTAAATGCCGATCGATCTATCCATTCTGTCTCCTGTGTCGTCCTTGGTTGTCGACCCAATCAACGATATTAAATCGATTTAATCGTAGTGAGGAATACATGTCACGCCCCAAAGTGCCCAGTCGTCTTTAGGTCTGGGTACCTTCTCGGCGATTTGCGACTCGATGGCCGCCCTCGTTTCTTTGTCTATTTCGAGGCGGCACAATTTCTTGTCGACCTTCAACCAGAACAGGCCCTGGTGAAATTCCCGCGTACAACGAATGTTAATGTTTAAAAAACGAATTTCTATCGAACCCAATCGGTCGATTTCTTTTTCGGATTCGTCGACCTGTCGATCCACCAGTACGGCATGTAGACAGATATGCCGACTGTCTGTAATTGAATGGCGTTGTTCCCATTTGACTTGCATGTTGTCGCCGGTGTCGATGGTAAGTGAACAGACCAGCAGAACCTGAGATCCTAAACGGGATTCTGAGCCGGTGTTGAAATACGTCATGCGCGCCGGCAAGACAAGGCAAGTCAAAATCCGACGAAGAAGCGGAGTTTATGTGTTGTAAATGCGTATTTTGAGTATGATTTTAAACCATTATTGCCAAGCGCAACAATTTTTCAAAAGCCCGTTAAGTGCCACAATGTAATAGTTCAATCTCTATGTCAACAATAATGTAAAAACCGATTTCGACCGCAGGCGAATGTGTCTAAGCCAGCCGCAAATTGCCTTTCCCCGGTTGCATTGCGGAAGTAACTGCGTTAAATAGTGTCGAACGGTTGTTATCAAACCGGTGCTGCGCACCCGGGTACAACCGCAAGGATTAACGCGCTGACATGCTTTCGTTTTACCGGCCTTTGGTCGGAAATCCAAACCACCCGTTTGTAGGTGGTCGTTGGCTCAGTTCGGCCTTTTTTCCGCTGGGTCCGCCCTGCCAAACCGCTTTCAATCCGTTCACCCGGAAATCCTAAAAAGGGAGTGAGTATCGATGAGTCAAAAGAATAGGGTTCAATTGAAGGCCCTGGTTGCCTTTGTTTTCTTGGGTCTTTTTTTCGCCACTGTCTTCGGTGTGGTCTCATACATCGGTGCCTCGGAATTACTACGCGAGCTTCAACCGCTGATAACGGCCCAGCAGGATTCGGTTCCCGAAGGCAGCGTCTGGCACCTTGTGACAACCTACCGGCCTCTTTTTTGGACCTTGGTTTTTCCGGCCATATTGGGGCTGGCGTCGTTACTGTCGATCATTACATGGCTTTTTGTTCGACCGGGGCTGAAGAGGACGTCTGTTCCGGTCAAAGCGTCGACACCCGCCCCGCCTGCGGATTCGCAGGAAAAAGAAATCTCGGAAAGGAGGCTGTTTCTGCATTTGTTTTCGGCGATGCAACGGGACGGTCGGCTGATGGATTTTTTGTCCGAAGATCTCGACCAGTACGACGATTCCCAAATCGGCGCCGCGGTCCGAAACATTCATGCCGGCTGCAAGCAGGTGATAGAGAAATATTTGAACCCCGAACCGGTGCTGGCTGAAGCCGAAGGGGATCAGATGGTAGTGCCGGCCGATTTTGATCCGGGCCTTATCACCTTGACCGGCAAGGTCGTTGGTGACCCGCCGTTCAAGGGCATCATACGCCACAAAGGCTGGCAGACGGGCCCTGTTTCCCTGCCGAAACTTTCCGGGCGCCAGAACGCCCGGATTATCGCTCCAGCAGAAATCGAGATTACGTGAGATTCGGGGCCGTCAACTGTCAATACGATTTGAAATGCTCGGTTTGCACTTAAAAACGACCCATTGACGAGTCGTGGGGGTACCGCCCCTCGACACCGTTGATGGTGAAAAACAATGACCAAGAAGGGTTTCATGAACGATCCACAATACATCATCGGCCTTGACCTGGGCACCACCAACAGCGTTTTGGCTTATACTTCGATATCAGAGTTGGAGCAGACCGAAATCCCGGAAACGCACATCCTGGAAATCCCGCAGTTGGTCGGTCCCGGGGCGGTGGCTTCGGAGCCTATGCTGCCCTCATTCTTGTACCTACCCGGTGAAAAGGATGTGCCCTCCGATGCGCTGGCTCTCCCCTGGCAAGACTCGATCCGTCATATTGCCGGAGAATTCGCGCGCAGACGCGGTGCTGAAATACCTCATCGCTTGATTCATTCATCCAAGTCGTGGCTTTGTCAAGCGGCAGTGGATCGTGAAAAAGCGATTCTTCCCTGGGAGGCACCGCCTGAAATTCTGAAATTGTCTCCCGTGGAGGCATCGGCCGCCATTTTGAATCACATCCGCCGGGCTTGGAATGACCGCATGGCCAGAGAAGACGACCGGATGTCCCTTGAGTTTCAGGATATTTATCTGACCGTGCCGGCTTCCTTCGATGCCGTGGCCAGAGAACTGACCGTCAAGGCGGCCGAAATGGCCAAACTGCCGAACATCACATTGCTGGAAGAGCCCCAGGCGGCCTTCTATGCCTGGATCGCTGCATCCAATGGCCGCTGGCGGGAAGCGGTGACACCGGGAGATCGGGTGCTCGTCTGCGATATCGGCGGCGGAACGAGCGATTTCAGCGTGATCCAGGTTTCGGACGCATCGGGCGCATTGGAACTCGAACGCATTGCCGTCGGGAGTCATCTGCTGGTCGGCGGCGACAATATGGACCTCGCTTTGGCGTATGCGGTGGCCGTGCAGATGAAAGAAAAAGGGGTGCGCCTCGATTCATGGCAGATGCGCGCTCTATGGAACCAATGCCGGAACGCGAAGGAAACGCTCTTAGAGACCACTGACTGCAACTCGGTACCGGTTTCCATCCTGGGAAGAAGCAGCAGCGTCATCGGGGGAACCCTGAAAACGGATCTGGCGCGGCAGACCGTCGATCGGGTCCTGCTGGACGGATTTTTCCCGTTCTGCCCGTCGACGGCCCGCCCGGAGGTAGCCGCGCGGACCGGCATCCGCGAGACCGGACTGGCCTATGAGGCCGATCCGGCGGTGACTCGGCACCTGGCCCATTTCCTGAACCGGTCGCCCGAGACTTCCTCGATGGTTCCGACGGCCATATTGTTCAACGGCGGAGTCATGAAAGCGCCCAAGATACGCAACCGAATCGTCGAGGTGCTCTCTTCATGGCAAGAGGGTCAGGCACCGCGGCAACTGGAATCGGCCAGCCTCGATCTGGCCGTAGCCAGAGGCGCGGCGTATTACGGTTTGGCGCGACGAGGACGCGGCGTGCGGATTCGCAGCGGGTTGAACCAAACCTACTACATTGGCGTTGCCGCCGCCCTTCCGGCGGTGCCGGGAATGCCGGCACCGATCAAAGCCTTGTGCGTGGCGCCCTTCGGAATGGAAGAAGGATCGGAAACCGAGCTTACGGAGCGTGAATTCAACCTGGTGGTTGGGGAAACGGCCAAATTTGAGTTCCTCGGCTCCACTGTGCGAACGGAAGACGGTGTCGGTACGGTCATCGAGGATTGGGAACAGGACATCACGCCCATTACGACCGTTGAAGCCACCCTGGAAGGAGAGTCCGGCGCCGTCATACCGGTTTCGATTCAGGTCCGGCTCACCGAAGTCGGCACACTTGAGCTGTGGTGTGTTTCCCGCGGCAGTGACAACCGCTGGAAGCTGGAGTTCAACATCCGGGAAGACACATGAGCATCGAATTGGAAGACCGCCGGTATATCGTCGGCATCGATCTGGGAACCACAAACTGCGCGGTGTCATATCTGGATACTGAAGCGGACGGCCTCGACCCAAAGCGCATTAGAGGATTTCAGGTCCTGCAGATGATCGCACCCGGTGAGGTCGCCGCTGCACCGATACTGCCGTCGTTTTTGTACATACCCGGAGAATACGACATTTCCAGAGAGGCGGTTCGGCGATTGTGGGACAGCCGGGATCCTTTTTTCGCCGGCATATTCGCCAGAGATCACGGGTCCAGGGTCCCGGACCGATTGGTGTCTTCTGCAAAAAGCTGGTTGTGCCACTCAGATGTCGATCGGCGCGCCCGAATTCTTCCCTGGGGTGCGAGGGACGAGATTCAGAAACTATCGCCGGTGACGGCCACGGCGGCTTATCTGCAACACATTCGCATGGCTTGGAACCAATTACAGGGCGATGACGAGGCGCTGCACCTTGAAAACCAGTTGGTGGTCATCACCGTTCCGGCGTCCTTCGACGAGGTTGCGAGGGAGTTGACATTGGAAGCCGCCAATCAGGCCGGTATCAGGGATCCGATTCTTCTCGAGGAGCCCCTGGCGGCGTTTTACAGTTGGTTGATGCGGCATGAAAAAAACTGGCGGGAATTCCTGGAGCCCGGGGAACTGATCCTGGTCTGCGACGTGGGTGGCGGAACGACCGATTTCACGTTGATCGTGCTGACAGACCACGAGGACAGTCCCCGGTTCGAGCGGATCGCCGTCGGGGATCATCTGATCCTGGGCGGAGACAATATCGACCTCACCCTGGCCCGGCTTGTCGAGACCCGTATGGCCGGTTCTCGCCGTTCCATGAGCACCCGGCGCTGGAAGGAGCTTTGTCACCAGTGTCGACAGGCAAAAGAGTCCCTCCTGAATGGTGAGGTGCAAAATGTCAACGTGACCGTGGTGGGGCAGGGCAGCAAATTGATCGCCGATACATTCACCGCGGTTCTCGATCGGGAAGAGGTGGCCGAAAAAGTACTCGAAGGTTTTTTTCCCCTCGTCGGAGATTTGAGCCGCGAACAACCCGAGGGACGTAAAGGAATTACAGAATTCGGTCTGCCCTACGAGCAGGAACCGGCCATTACGAAACACCTGCTTTGGTTTCTCGACCGGCATGCCGAAGATGTCCGCCGCCGCATCGGCCGCGAGATACCGGTGCCGAATCTGATATTGTTCAACGGCGGGTCGCTGAAGCCGGGCATCATACAGGATCGGATTCACTTCGCCGTTCGGCAGGTCTTCGGCGTGAAGAGTGCTGCCGACCTGCGGACGCTGGAAAACCCGGATTTGGACACAGCCGTCGCTTTTGGTGCCGTCTATTACGGCCTCGTGAAAATCGGTGAGGGTGTTAAAGTCGGCAGTGGAAGCCCACGGGCTTTTTATATCGGTGTGGCGCGGTCCAAAAATCAGACGGCCGGTGATCAGGATCGGGAAGCCGTATGCATCGTGGAGCGGGGGCTGGAGGAGGGCAGCACGATATCGTTGGCGGACCGGTCATTCGAAGTGCTGGCCAATCAACCGGTCAATTTTGACCTGTACAGTTCGAGTTACCGCAGCGGCGATCGGCACGGGGATGTCGTGGCGGTCGACGAATCACTGACTTCGTTTCCACCGCTGCAGACCATTGTTCAATACGGCAAGAAAGGAATCCAAAAGACTCTGCCTGTTCGGATCGAGGCGGAGTATACGGAAATAGGGACCCTGGCGCTCACGTGCCGCTCCCAGATCAGTGACCATCGCTGGAACCTTCAGTTTCATTTGAGAGGCGATGTGCCGGATCCCGAGGTGTCGGATGCACACATACTGGATGCTTCAATCGTCATGGAAGCGCAGAAACTCGTACGCCGGGTTTTGAAAGGAAACGAAAAGCAACGTCTTGAACAGCTGATCAACGGTATCGCCAGGCAGGTTGAACTGCCCCGGGACGATTGGCCGCTTGGGCTGATCCGGTCTCTGGTCGATGTTCTGCTGGAACTGACCGCTGTACGGAAGCTCAGCCCTGTCCATGAAAGCAGCTGGATGAACCTGCTCGGTTTCTGCCTGCGCCCCGGGGTAGGCGAGAGCTTCGACAAGCAGCGCATCGGTCGCATCTGGAAGCTGTACATGAACGGCCTGGAGCATTCCAAGCACACCAGGGTCCGTTTGGAATGGTGGATCCTATGGCGCCGAATCGCTGCCGGCCTGACACCCGGTCAGCAGAGACAGTTCTTCCAGAACGCCTCCGCTGTTTTGTTCGGCAAGAAAACCGCGGCGCCGAAGGTTGCGTCTCAGGAACGTCTGGAGATCTGGATGGCGGTGGCCAACATGGAGAAACTCGACCCCAAGGAGAAAACGGCCCTGGGACGGCAATTGTTCCAAGAGATGGCCCCCAAGAGGGTCAAGGCCCAACACCTATGGGCATTGTCGCGAATCGGGGCCCGGGAGTTGCTGTACGGTTCGGTGGACCGGGTCATATTGCCGAAGGAGGCAGCCGATTGGATCGCACGGCTCCTCGAGTATGAGCCTTCCAATCCCATCACCATTGCCCGGGCCGTCTCCCGCATGGCCCGCAAAACCAACGACCGCGTCCGTGACCTGGATGAAAAGATGCTTTCCCGAGTGCTGGCCTGGATGGAGCGCAACGGGTTGCCGGCGGACGTGTCCGATCCGATTCGCCAGACCATGCCGCTGGCCCGCCAGGATCAAAAGGCCATGTTCGGCGAGTCGTTGCCTTCCGGAATCATTCTGAAAGAATGATAAGATTAGCTGTGATTGATAATAACTACAGATATTTAGCCATTCCAATGGGGGATTGGGTGCAGATTTGATGGTTAGGCAGTGTTAAATTATCGAGCGAATCTACCTCATTTTTGTTCTAAGTCGGGAACAAAAACCGCGTAAACATCCAGTGTTGTTTTAACCGACGCATGGCCAAGTTGCTTGGCAACATTTACGATGTTGTGAGCGGCTGCAATTCTAAGTGTTGCATAGGTGTGGCGTAGGTCTTTTACCTTGATTTTCCTCAGACCAGCTTTTTTCAATGCCCGATTCAACACCTTGTTTCTCCACTCAAACCTTTTTATCGGTCGACCGTCAGAATCGGTAAAGACAAACTCCGGTTCATCTATACCTAATCTCAGCCCCTTTTTCTTTGATGCAGTATAATGGGCCATCAGGACTTCGGTTAGCTGCGCACTCTTATCCACACTTCCGATGGAACTGTCGGTCTTGGGGGTTGATATGCGGCCTCGGTAGCGGTTGTTCTTTACCGTTATAAACCGACCATTGAAATCTATATCCTCCCATCTTAGGGCCAATACGGTTCTCCATCTATGGATGGGGGAATAAGATTTTTTTTACGACTTTAATATGCGGAGCATTTTTATTTGTGACAGGACTTTTTTTGAGAATGTTGTGATGATTGCCAGATCGTATCGGCACAGAACATGCGGTTTCTGATATCTAGACCTGTGGCAAGCATGTCCGAGTGCACACCCTCGCCTTCTCCTTACGTTTATCTCAACATATTTTGTCAGTTTTATGTATCTAATCCTTGGCAAGAGTTGCGTGTTCTCAGCAAGATGTGGATTTGCAAGCTTGAGAAAGACGGAATTATTGTAGTAAACTTATAACATCACCCTGGAGCAGGCGGCAGAAAAATTGCGGCCTTTCATAAAGTGTCGTGGGTAGCCTTTTTTAAGTCAGGGTCGCTGCTCAGGCAGGCCGTTGGGCGTCCACTTATAACAATATGGCATTGCTCGCAGAACTGAAACAACGTGCGCGACATCTCAAGGCGGAGACCTTTGCTCTTTACCTTGCTGCACGCGACCCCAGAACACCTTGGTATGCGAAGTTTCTCGTTGCTGGCATCGTCGCCTATGCCTTCAGCCCTATTGATCTGATCCCAGACTTTGTGCCGGTTCTTGGCTTTATAGATGACCTCGTCCTGATACCAATAGGCATCACCTTGGCTATAAAGTTGATCCCCCATCAAGTTTTGGTGGAGTGCCGAGCGCGGGTGGTGCAGCAAACCATCCAGAATGAAAAACCCATCAGCTGGGTTGCAGCCGCGGTAATCGTCGTAATCTGGCTGGTATTGGCAGCGCTCTGCATGGTTTGGGTCTATGAGGCATTCATGGTGCATTCGTGAGACACGCCCAACAATTCGCTCGACATAGAGGGGCAAAAATGCCTCTTCGCTCTGCTTTTACCTTCCGGTTACCTCGAACATTGATATCTGGTCTCTCCAACAAAGTTCAAAGTGGAAGAAGGATGTACCTGCCGATATGCCCCCAAACTTATCAATTAGACGGGTGAATGGTGATTGCCAGATTTTATATGCATAATCAGTGAAAATACAGATAGGTTGCCTAGTGGCAAGCTGTCCTGACTATTGACCTCCCCAATAATTTCCATGTAGTCTCAATCAATCACCACCGGCAAGGCTGAAATGGTATTTACATTGCCTGGTATGTAATCTGCAACTTAAAGAGACTCCAATCTGATCACAATATATTGACACACTCTGATTATTGTATCAGTTGCTACTGACCTTGAAATTTTAAAGATTATCATATCTATTCCGCTAAATCGAGGTTCTGACATTTAGCCTTTATTAGGAAATCCACGGTTTGCTATTGAATTTATATGATTCGTGCGTATGTTATATGTATAAATGCAACCCAACTTCGATAAGCAATAATAAACCATGCGATGATTTAAGGCATCTCAAAGGTTATACTTTAAAAAAGGAATGTTTGGGCTGCATTTAATGAGCTTCTTGGGTGTTCGTGCATCTTCTATCTGAATAACGACACATGTGGAGGCAGTAAATTGAGCAGAGTCAGAAATGGCGCTGCTTTTTTTAATACGCAACCGCACCCGCTCAACGCCACAATTCAGGAGGTCGCATGAACGCAAACGAAAGCGCCATTTGGCGCGACCACGTCGCTGTACCCAATATTCCGGGGTTCGCCGTACGAACCACTTTTCCGAACAACGCGGACGGGGTTGAGGTGATGCTGGAGCGCTGGGAAGCCGGTACCTCAGAACCACCCCACAGCCATCCAGGGGACGACATGACCGTTGTGGTCGAAGGAAGAATTCTGATTCAGTTCTTCACGCGGGAAAACGAGCAGCTGCTACCCGACGGTCCAGTGCTGGAACTCACGCAGGGTCAGATGGGTTACATTGCGGCCGGGCGCGTGCACGTCGCCAAGTACGTCGAAGCCTGCAAGCTCGTCTATGTGCACGATCGGGCGTTCGGATTTGTGGCTGAAGGAGACGCCGCCTAGTCCGTCGGCCGACGTGTTTCCTTGTCTGCGCAGCCCAGGCCTACGATATCTGCTATTTTCCGGCATCTATCACTCAGCGGATTTCTTGAAAATACCCAGACAGTATCGTGATAATTAGCGCGACGACTGAAGGTTTCGGTAATGGCAAGGAGCTTGAGTATTGACGGACCCCAAAGATTCAACCTACTCTGTACGTATCTTTAGTTTAGCGATTATGACGATACTGATATGGTATCATTACCCAAGCGGCATTTCACTTAGCCACAATATGTGGGAGGTGTATTGGAACCGCCGTCACTCCAGGTATTGGCATGCTTTACCAACATTCAGCACCGCTCAGAATATGCAAGCCACACTAAACAGCCATCTATTTTCAACATCAGAAAATACTAATATTTAGGCATGTCGGACCAATGACTCAAAGTTCATCGATTCAGGAAGGAAGTATACAAATCGGCAGGCTACATTCAACGATTAGTTTGTTTTTTCCTTAAGCCCAGCCAGTGCTTTATCCGGCCCCAGCAGGATGAGAACATCGCTTTCTTTGATGATGAAACTGCCGGTGGGTATCATGACCAAGTTTTCCGGCGCTGTTTCTGTCACCGCGATGACCTGAATACCAAAGCGGTTGATCAGATCCAGTTGGATGAGATTTTTTCCGACGAACGCTGCGGGAGGAGACAATTTAACGATGCTGTACCCCTCCATGAATGGCAGGTAGTCCAAGACATTGGGGTTGTCCAGACGCTGGGCTGCGGTTAGGGCCAAATCCTTTTCGGGGAAATAAATTTCATCGGCCCCAATTTTCTGAAGAATACGCCCGTGGGCTTCACTCACCGCCTTG
Organism: uncultured delta proteobacterium; assembly: GCA_963792945.1. Taxonomy (GTDB): domain Bacteria; phylum Desulfobacterota; class Desulfobacteria; order Desulfobacterales; family SG8-13; genus JARFQH01. The sequence goes on from CAWBYM010000021.1 coordinate 115,637, forward strand.
GCCACCACCCGCTTTACCCCCAGATCCTTGACGTTGAGGGTTGATAGAATTGAGCTGTTGAGCACGGATCCGATGCTCACGACTACCGCGTCCATCTTTTCCAGCTCCAGTTCCTTCAATGCCGGGGGGTCGGTGGCGTCGGCAATCACAGCCCGGCTCACCTGATCACGTATCTCTTGGACCTTGCGGGGATCGATGTCGATTGCGAGCACCTCGTGACCTTTTTGGAACAGACCGGAAGCAAGATAGAATCCGAAATTTCCCAGTCCTATCACGGCAAATTGTTTTTTCATTTTTTCATCCGATCATGATGTTTTCTTCGGCAAACTGAAACCGATTGACGCGCTCCCTGCTTATTGCAAGGCCGACCACCATCGGACCCAGCCGACCGATGAACATGAGCGCTGAAATCGTGATGCGCCCAAATGTGGACAGGGTATCGGTATTGCCGGTGGACAGGCCGACGGTTCCAAATGCACTGATGGTTTCGAAAAACAGCTCAAGGAAGCGCCCCCGAGTCTGCGTATGGGAGATCCCTCCCAGTTCACTTATCATGAGTACCATTACGGTCAAGGCGATGACTGCCGCGCTCACCATGACCACGCTGGCGGCCTTGGACATACTTGCATCGGTCAGGGTACGGCGGAAGACCTGAGGGTGCCTGAATCCTCTCAACCGTGAAATCCCCATAACTGCCAGACCGGCAATGGTGGTGGTCTTCACCCCGCCACCGCAGGAACCGGGACAGGCACCGATGAACATGAGGATACATATCATGAACAGGGTCTCATTGGCCATGATGCCCATGTCAAGGGTATTGAATCCGGCGGTCCTTGCGCTGACCGACTGAAACAATGCGGCCAGCACACGTCCATGAACATTTAGCGTCGACAGGGTGTTGTTCCACTCCATGAGCAGAATCGCCAGGGTTCCCAGAAGGATGAGAGCAGCACTGGCGGACAGGGCCAGGCGGCTGTGCAGGCTCAACTGCTTCCTGGCTGTTTTCCTGACGAGGAACCGGCTTTTTAAATCGGTGATAACCACGAAGCCGATGCCGCCGATGATGATGAGAACGCTTAACACGCCATTGATCACCCAATCCTCGCGATAGCCGACAAAGCTGTCCCGATAAAGACTAAATCCGGCGTTACAGAAGGCACTGACAGCATGGAACACGGCCGGGTAGGCGGCATGACTCCAGCCTACCTGCGGTGCCGTCCGCAGGTAGAGGCACAGGGCACCGGCCGTCTCGATGCAAAAAGCGGTAATGAAGATCGCCCTCAATACGCCGTGCGCGGTTTGCTTGCCCTCGCCGTATGTAAAGGTGTCCTTGATGATGGTTTGGCCCGAGAGGGTGGGCCGCCCTTTCATCATCATTAGCAGCAGGGTAGAGACCGTCATGATCCCCAACCCGCCCACCTGGATCAGCAACAGGATTACCAGCTGGCCGAACAAAGTCAGTTGCCGGCCGATGTCAAGGACAGACAGACCGGTGACGCAGCTGGCCGAGGTGGACATGAAAAGCGCATCCACAAAGCTCAAGGGTGATCCGGCAGTTGACGCCGGTAGCATGAGCAGGGCCGTGCCCGCGGCTATCAGCAGTGCGAAACCCAAGATCGACACTCGTGCCGGGGACCGGAGCAGGTAAAATGACAATCGGGAAGTCGGTGAATCGTTATCCATTTAATCCATTAATTCTGACACCGTGGCATATGCCGTCCTAACATGGGTGACGTTCTGCAGAAATTCGATCGCCTCCAGTCCTACGGCAACAGTGATCACATTGCAGCCATCTTCGATTAGCATATGGTTCATGCGGTTGATCTTCTCAACGCACACTGCCAGTATCCGGTGCGTGAGTTGTGAAAATCGGCTAAAATGGAATGGAATTCAGAAATGAGTATCATTGCAGCTTCCTTTTTCGGTAGGATCGTTGAAAGATTGTTGATGAAGACAACCTGCACGATAGATCAGGAAGAACATTTCAATTTGGTTGGTGATGGCAGTGATTAGGAGGTTTTCTTCTTCTGAAAGCCGGATTGTCGGCAATATACAAACCGTCAGTATGTCAAGATTCTTTTGGTGCGAACCGATCGTCCTCAGTCCTCCGACATGGCGATCTTCGAGGATCTCCCGATTTCCTATGGTAGCCGATGGAAGAACCCCTTTTCGGCGTTCGATGGCGTACTCCTTGACAGTTCGGCCGCTACATCGACTAATCATGCGGATGATGACCCATGGGGTTCCTGCAACGGTCATGTTCTTTGTAGCCAGAAAATAGATTAACCGCTTGAATTCTCTTTTGGTCGACGGGTAGCGTTCAACACCACATAGAATGGACTGAATCTCTTGTAATTCCACGTTGACTGAGCCGATATATTTGAATGCTTCCGCCAGTCGCGATACCAGCTTGGACTTCTCTTCGCCAGCCCGGTGCACCGCCCGCTCATGGACTTTTAGAGTGTGTTTGAAAAGTCTCAGGATAAGATAGGAAATAACAAACAGTATGGCTATTAGGGCAGTTTCTATAATTTCTTCTTCTATGATGAATTTCCGGGTCACGGATAACCCATGCTGAATAACCATCGGGATACTGATCACCGACAGCAGCAGAAAAACTAAAGCTCCAAGGTAAAAGCCAATGAGAAATTTGAGTTTTTGAACAACTTTCATAGAGGATATGTTCGTCTTATCCATGGTGTTACTCCGTCATTAACCACCGAGGCCCTCCTCTGAATCTTCGTTGGGCGTCGGGAAATTCAAAGTTCCAGAGTACAGGTTTAATGCCTTTACGTTTTCAGGCACAAAACAATTTACCATGCACGGCAATACCAATCGTAATTTGTTCATCATTTGTTTTGAAGTGATGGCTGGTTGAACCCTCGGGATCGGGGATATAAGAGGTAATCAACAACAGCCCATACCAGTGATGGTTGACAGGAGCAGGAAGTTGTAAGACCTATCACGATATTCATCCGTAACGTTTTCCTTACGCACCCCTCATTAAACGGCATTGTCGGAGTGCACGATCAATGATGGCAATAATCCACTCAGGCTATAATGATCCCGTGATTTTTACGCCGTACAGAATTTACTAAAATGAACGGTTAGTTACAGAAGAGGAGGGCCATGTTCGTGGCACAGAAGATGGTTCTTGCGAATCTCATCGTGGAATTGATCGACATTTATGGCAGATGTCCTTCCCATATTTTGACAATAAATGATACCCTTGTAAATATCAAGTACTATGGGAAAAAATGCCAATTTTCAAACAAAGACACATAGCACGCAGCAATCCTGAGCGTTAAATATAGATAACAAGTGTTTTATCCATCGTCCCGCAGCAGTAATGGGAAGAGTCTATTGATATTCATGATTGTCTGCAAGAAAAATAAAAGTAAAGTTTAACATGTCGTGATGATTGATAAAACAAAGATGTACGAAGCCGCCTTGAGGGCGTGTGGGCACGATATTTCTATATGGGTGTTGTAATCGAGATTCTTGTGACATTGGTTTGCGATGGACCATTCTGAGGACCGGTTAGCAGAGGTATCAGAGAACTATTTACGGGGTTAGACGCCATCAGGGCATCCTTTCTATTCCATTTTCTCAGCATCTGAAGGTATTGCAGCAAGGACAGGACGCACTTCACCTGTGGTTTTTTTAGAATTGATTCCCATATCAACCAAACCGGTTAAGCGACTGCAAAAGCGAGCGGATTGGGCGGTCGTGCCAGAGCCTTGGGGATTTCCCTAAACAGCTGCATCTTGCCCATATGGCAGCACGGACAGAGGGTAATGTCGATGCCCGTAAGTTGCCGCATCATCGCTTCAGCCGAAGTGATTTGTTTCTCAGGCAGATCGGACAGTCCCATCAATTGACGGATGGCGGAGAGGTTTGCCGACCGGTTTCGGTTGGCTAAAAAGCCGTAATGCCTGATTCTGACAAAGCCCTTGGGCAGGCTGTGGAGCAAAAACCGTCGGATGAACTCAACGGCGGTTATGGTGAGCTGTTCGGTCCGATTTTTCTTTCGGTTTTTGATGTTGAAGGTCACCATCGCGTCTTTGAGCGCTTTGATGCTGCTGTTTGCGATCGCCACCCGGTGGGTGCAGCGCGCCAGGTATTCTAAAACGTGTTCCGGCTTTTTGACCGGATCACGCACATCGATAATCCACTTCTTTTCATACAGCCTGCCTTTCAGCTTTTTGTATTGATCACCGGCAAACTTGAGATCCTCACGCTGACAGGCCCTGCTCATCTGGTCGATGAACTAGCCGCGAAAAACAAGTGACAAGGCCTGTTGATTAAAAAGATAGTTACCCTTGATGGATGCCCAAAATGAACCGTCTTTTCAGACCGCTCCGCCGGCAACCAGGCAATGCAGATGAAAGTGCGCTTTGAGCTTCTGATCCCAGGTGTGCAGGGTGGCAATAAAGCTTAGTTTGCCGCCGAGCGCATTTTCACCGAAGGTGAGAAGCGTTTGAGAGGCGGCTTTAAAAAGGATATTGAGCATCACCTTTTTATTGTTTAAGATAACTGGGTTGAACTCATGCGGCAGGGTAAAGACCACATGGAAGTAGCTGGCCGGCAGGATCTCGTCTTTTCTCTTCTCGAGCCAACGTTCGCGCGGCATGTGCTGACATGTTGGACAATGCCGGCAACGATCGATATGGCCGCCAAGATAAGCGGTGCGGCAGTTTAACAGATCAAAGACGATTTTGCGGTGTTCCGAGAACCGGCGGTAGTGGCCTTGATAATCGGCAATATGTTTTCTGAGGATATCGGCGAGCGCCAATCGGCGCTTTTCAGGCTTTATGATATGGGCCATCGGGACTGTCCTATTTTTCTGCATGTTCAGTGTCAATGAGATCCAGGGGACTGGGGACTTTTGACAGAGTTTCGCGGCTCACATGCAGGTAGATCATGGTGGTGGACAGTTTCGTATGGCCCAATAACACCTGTATTTTTCTGATGTCGTATCCGGCCTCCAGAAGATGCGTTGCGAAACTTTGGCGCAAGGTGTGAAGACCCGCCCCATTTTTAACCCCGGCCTTTTTGCGGGTCGCCTCGTAGATGCAGCGCACTGCTGCGTAAGATAACGCTTTGTTCTTCGTATAAGAGGAGGGGAACAGGTAGCCTTGTGGGTGGCATTTTTATAGTAGCGGCGCAGCTCACCCAGAAGTCTTTCAGAGAGCATCGTATAGCGGTCTTTGCGGCCCTTGCCGCCGACAACCTTGGTCAGCATCCGTTGACTGTCGATGTGGGCGGGCTTTAATTTCCTTACCTCACTGGCCCTTAATCCTGCCGAGTAGGTGGTCATCAGCAAGAGGCGGTGTTTTAGATTTTTGGGCACACAGATCATCTGCCAGATCTGCTATTTGGTCAGCACGGTGGGAAGTTTGCGCGGCTTTTTGGTCATGCTGAAACCAACGGTAATCGGCTTGTCCAGGATATGGGTGTAGAAAAACCGCAGACCGGTTAAAGCAATGCAGCAGCTGGCCGGCGCATGGCCCTTTTGGTTTTTCAAATACAGCAGATAATCCTCGATCATCTCAGCGGTGATTTTCTGCGGGGATTGCCGGTAGTGTTTGGCCAGGCCGGTGACCGCAGCCAGGTAGGTGCGCTTGGTGTGCGGGGAAAGATTCTTCAAATTCATGGCCCTGATCATTTTTTGACGCAGCTCTGTCATCTGATACCTCCTTGGTTTGAGTATACTATCTAACAAATTTCTGGAGAATAGACTGGGAAAGGCGGGCACCAGCCTTATCCACTGAGCTCAAGCGTTAAAATACATGCTATGACCTTTGGCTATCCCCTGGTGAATTGCTTAAGATAGCCATATCGTGTATATGCAATTTCAATGGTATTTTCGATAGTTACGAGACTGGCCCAGTTTGTTGCCCAGCGCTTTGGTCGCAAGGCTTGTATTGGCCTGAGCAACCTTGCGGTTATAGTATCGCCGGAACTGTTCATTGTGCCGGCGGCCTATTTGAGCGGCTTCGGTCAGTGCCCAGCTCAGGTAGCGATTGCCGTTTTTGCGGTTGCCATAGCCTTTGCTTTTACCGTCGGACAACCGCTTCGATGGTACGAACCGGCAATAGGAAGCAAAATATCCGACCTTTGTAAAGCGCCTGATGTCACCGACTTCCAGCATAATCGTCATCGCCAGGATGTTGCCGATACCAGGTATTGTCAGTAATTGTCTGAATCCTTTTTTGAGTTTTACTCTTTTTAATATTGCTTTTTCTATACTTTTTATCTTCTGTTTGAGAAAATTAATTGTATCCAAACTGGTTTGAGCAGAGAAAATCAGGTACTCTTCTTTTAGCCACCTCTCCAATGCTTCGACGTTCATCTTTCGAATGTCACTGGTGCTTATTTTTACTGCACAGCATCTTTGAATGAGCGATTGCAGACTCAAAATGTTCGCGGTCTTGTGGCGGACGAGAAACATCCGTTTGCGTGCCAGATCACGCACCGGTCGATGTTGCTTTGGGTAAATGTAGCCTTCGGGCAAAATGCCGAGTATGAGAAGTTTGGCCAGAAAAAAGGCGTCATGCTGATCGTCACTGTACTTTAACCCTTCATATTGCTTGATGGCCGCCGGGTTGGCCAAGTGTGCAGTGCCATATCCCGAATCCATAAGGCCATCGACGAGCCAGTACCAGTTGTAGGTGGACTCTACAACGAATCCCTTTAATCGTTTTTTGAAGGGTTTTAAAGTGTGAAGAATCTGGTCAAGGTCATTGGCCACACGCTTTTTGAAAACACGGTTCAATGCATCGTCCATGATTCCGATGTAGGTATTTCTTGAATGAAGATCCAGACCGGCGTACAGTTCCACTGGGCACCTCCTGCGTTATAGGGTTATGGTTGGGATCAACCCTTTATAACGAATCGCAGTGTCCTTTGCGAACGGGGGGTGCCTTTTAGATGATTATCAAGCTAACCAAAGCTCGATATCCCCGATACACTCCTCCTTTAGTGCAACAAAGTGGCACTACCCATTAATATAATTGAATATTCAGCAACACGTATTATATTCACAATTATCTGGACAGAAATTTTGGAATATTTGATGCGCAACGCTGTATTCCACCTATTCTAACCAATTGTCCTGATACAGAAATCTCCTCTGAGCTCACCTCTGACTTGCTTCACCGTGCGGTAGAGTCGAATTCACCATCTAATATCTATCTTATCGTGCATGATTTCATCAGGCGATCCATGATTATAAGCTTGTAGGTGGTGCAGATGAGAATGCCTTAAGGTGAATTTATCGCTCATTTCTCAATCATTTGCGACTGACTTAATTAAAACCGGAATCAAACTTGAGACTTTTACATTGATTGCAACCGGCAGCCGCTCCGGTTGAAAAGTTTCATCAACCATCTAACAAAGGAGAAATTATGAAAATTACTATTTTAAGGGGCCCAATATGCGCATTCATATCGTTATTTTGCATGATTACAGCGGTTAATGCCGAGATCAAGGTGGGTATCGCCGGGCCTTTGTCCGGCAGCTCACTCAATGCTGGCGAACAGCAGGAAATCGGCGCTCAAAAGGCATTTGAACATCTGAATAACAAAGGCGGTCTCCTTGGCGAGGAAATTATTGTCATCTCAGAGGACGATGCGTGTGAGCCGAGACAGGCCGAGGCAGTGGCGCGACAAATGGTGAGCGAAGGCGTTATTTTAATTGTAGGTCACCTTTGTTCAGCCTGTTCCCTTGCCGCAAGCAAGATCTATGAAGAGGCCGGGATTATTATGATTACACCGGCTTCGACCAATCCAAAAGTAACCGATGAAGGGGGGGCGAATGTATTTCGGGTGATCGGCCGCGACGATCAGCAAGGCACAATCGCCGGCGATTACCTGGCTGACAATCACAGCAAAAGCAACATCGCGATAATCCACGACGATCAGGCCTATGGCTTGGGTCTGGCAGAGTTTACAAAACAACAACTGAACAAACGTGGTGTTAAAGAGGTCATGTTCGATAGCTACACTGCGGATCAAAAAGACTATAATTCGATCGTTAACAAACTCGTCAATAAAAAAGTAGATGTGCTCTATGCAGGCGGCTACCTGACTGATATTGGAATTATTCTGCGTCAGGCCAAGAAGGAGCTCCCCAACCTTCGCTTGTTTTCCGGCGATGCGCTCGTGAATGTTCAGTTTCTGTTCGTAGCGGGTGATGCAGGTGAAGGCACCTATTTTACCTTCGGACCCGATATGCGCCTGAACCCGGAAGCCAGAGACGCCGTTGCGGCCATTCGCGAGGAAGATGCATACGAACCGGACGGCTATACGCTGTATAGCTACGCTGCTGTTCAGGCATGGGCGCAAGCCGTTAAACAGGCGGGTTCCTTGAAACCGAAGGCTGTGATCGATGCCTTGCGATCAGGCAGCTTTGACACCGTGATAGGTAGAATTGGTTTTGATGAGAAAGGCGATATCACAGGTATCAGCACCTTCGTCTGGTATGTCTTCGGCAAGGAAGACTATTCACTGGTCAAATGAGTGGGGTGGCCAGCTACCCTCCCAGTTTATGCTGATGCGTAATGCGTTTCGGTGCAGGGCACATAAATTGGTGACGAATGGAAAAGCGAAAACAATCTGCATCGATTGGTGTTCGGGGGCGACTGCTGCTGGCATTTGTGGGAGTTTCCATGTTTTCATTGGTCGCTGCGACTTCGGGTTTGTATTCCCTATCCCAAGTTGGCGGTGCGCTCAAAAAGATCACCGAGCAACGCGTGCCTGAAGCTCTGTCCTGGCTGGAGCTTTCACGGCGCGTGGAAAGCGTCGTAAGGGCGGCACCCGCTTTGTTGGTGGTAGGTACTGATAGTTCTCGGATCAAAGTCTCGAACGAAATAGACGAACAAATCTTGCAGCTCAAGCCGTTTCTTAAGACAAGCAGAATTTATGAAACAGAAGCTGAAAAGACTGCAACGGATGAAGTCTTGAATCTGTTTGGCGACTTGGCCGTAAATCTCGCGAGTCTGAATGTGCTTGTAAAAAAGAGGCTGTCCATCGTCGGTCTCGAAGAAAGACGAATTCGCGACCTATCGAGGGCCAATAGTATAGCCCAGCGAATGTTGTCACCTGGTGAGCGCATACTCGGTGCTCAAATGGCGGATTGGATCAGGCAACAGAAAGAGGTTGAGGAAAATCGAAGGCCGCCCGATATATCGGATCTTTCGGAGTCAATAATTAGCTTGATACCACAGCAAAGGGCTGCTCTACTGGTCGACTCAATTCAAAACGACCTTTTGAAGATAACAGTCGCTGAAAGCCCTGAACGTATCGATGTCCTGATTTTTCCTCTGCGGAAATCTCTAAACGAACTTTATGAAGTTTCTTTAGTCGTATCAAAAGAGGCGAAAAGGCGCCTGGCAAAACAAGTTGCCATTCTTGAAGGCCTTACAGTAGGCCCGAAAAGTCTCTCGCAGATTAGAAAGGACGAATTGGCTGTTATCGTCCAGGCTGAAAAGCTCTTGGCTGACAACGTGCGGCTGTCCAAATTTCTGACCAACAGAGTAGGCTTCTTGGTTAATAGTGCGGTTTCGGAAATTGAGAAAGCGAATCTTCAAGCTGCAGCAATCCAAACACTCAATCGAAACATTCTGATTGGCGTCGCTGCCTTGAGTCTCGTAGCCTCCTTGCTGATAGTATGGCTCTATGTTGGGCGTAACCTGATTGCAAGACTGACGGCTCTCAGTGATAGCATGCTCGCAATTGCCGGAGGCCACCTCAGATCGCCTTTGCCGGAACCCGGCAGTGATGATGAGATTGGCCGCATGGCAGAGTCACTGGTTGTTTTTCGCAACACCGCAATCGAAGTTGAAGAAAACAATTTGCGCGATATTGAAACGGCACGCCGAAGGCTGGTCGATGCCATTGAAAATTCATCCGAAGGTTTCGTCTTCTTCGGGCCAGATGACCGTTTGGTGCTCTGTAACACCAAGTACAAGGAATTACTTTACCCGAATACAGATATTGACATTGAACCGGGAACGGCGTTTGAGACTATCATTCGGAAAGCTGCCGAAAATGGACACATTGTTGACGCAGAGGGTCGCATAGACGAGTGGGTTGCAGACCGTTTGGCTGTTCATCAGGATCCAGGTGAACCTAAAATCCAACGGCGTAGTGGTGGTCAGTGGATTCTGATCACTGAACGCAAGACCGGGGATGGCGGAACTGTCGCCGTTTACTCCGACATTACGGACTTGAAGCTGCGCGAAGAGGAGCTTACCACGAAGTCGAACGCCTTGGAAGAAACCAACAAGAGACTTAAATATGCCCAAGAGCAAATCTCAAGGTACATTGACCCGAATGTAACTGAAAAAATATTCAAAGGCGAATTTTCAGCAGAGCTATCTCACAAGCGAACAAAATTGACGATGTTTTTTTCCGATATCAAAGATTTCACCCAATTTACCGATTCATCCGATCCTGAAGACGTGGCCAGGTTGCTCAATGAATATTTAGGGGAAATGGCTCAGATCGTCCGAAAATGGGGGGGGACCATCCCGCAGTTTACCGGGGATAGCGTTTATGCCATCTTTGGGGCGCCGGATTCAAAGGGGGAGCGGGAAGATGCGATAGCGTGTCTGAGAATGGCGCTGGAAATGCAAAATAAAATGAAAACCCTTCAAGAGAAGTGGTGGAACCAGGGTGTACAATTTCCTTTTGCAATCCGATGCGGCATTCATACCGGCATGGCCAATGTGGGCAATTATGGTTCGGAAGGATTTATGGAGTATTCAGCTATCGGTCTGAACACAAATCTTGCTTCTCGCTTGGAACAGGCCTGTCAACCGGGTGAGATATATATATCGCATACTTCATGGGCCTTGGTTAAGGATGAGATACCTTGCGAGGAAGTCGGCACCATTGAGGTTAAAGGGTTCCACTATCCCATTCAAACTTACCGCGTTCTACAGAATGATGTGAAAATGTCTTCTGAATCTTGATAATTTTTGTATTTTTTACATGAGATAGGTTATGCAAAAAAGCATCAATAATTCCAACAACGTGTTAGAATGATTCATTTTTCACTACTGCTATGATCCGTGAGTTATCGTACCGTTGATTTCCTTGAGATAGCCAGACCGTAACGTTACAATTTGCCTGATGATTGAGGTTTACGGTTATGGCAAGAGCACCAGAATTTTTGCAACCCTTTTTTTGACCATTTTTTGAGACAACACTCCCCTGTGACGATTTTAAACGGTTTTTTTTAAAGAACCAAGAACCGTGATGACGATTTCGCAGTTGATCTCTCCAGTTCAGCAAAACAGGTGGTTCACCCCGCCCACTGATGTCCGATTGTGGCAAACTAGTATGACGAGATCTCCTTTATTTCTGGGATCAGAGCACCTTGGAGCCATTAAATTTCGGACGGAACGGGTAGGCACTCTTGCCATAGCCATCAGCCGATTTCTTGGAACACGAATCACCTGCGGCAGCTATTACGGGCCATCCCGTCGCCGAAGCTGAAGACATCATCTTTTTGCCATCATCTCCAGCACCCGTCCGCGACTACATTTTTAACTTTACCCCATAAATCTCCTGTACGATATAGCGCCATTGCCCCAACGGCTTTTCCTTGGCAAAGGCCATCTTGAGCGCATTGACCTTGCTCCACTTGTCTCGCAAATAGGGCCACATAGCCAGGTAATAATCAGCACGCCGCTCAGGTTTGATTTGAGTCCTTCTCATTTCAGGCGGTAAGTAAACCTGGGATGTTCGCATCATACACATGGCGATACGTATAAAGCGACGGGCGATCCCGAAGTCAGCATGCTGACCGGAAGCCTCACGGCGGCTGTAATCATTGTGCAAGTCCTTGGGACCATAACGACCAATATGGAATGCCGACTGTACCACAAAGTCTTTGAGAATGTGGTTACTTCGTTTGCTGACATGGCTCGTAATCGAAGGCCCCTGACTGCCGCCGGTCTGTTTGACTTTGGGCACGATGCCCGCATAGGACGCCAACTGGTCCGTTGACCGTTGAACCAGAGGATCGCCGATCTCAGCGGTAACGCCTGAAGCCAGAACGATGCCGATACCTTTGATACTGGTTAAAAAGGCGCCCTGGGTCTGGGCCAACAACTGCGCCATCTCATTGACCAGTTGCTGAGCACCTTCAAACAGACAGAGGTAATGGGTTACGTGGCTGGCCAGGGAGATCTGAAGAATGGCGGTATATTCTTCTGGAGTCGTCAGCACCTGAGATGCGTATTGCTGAAGCTTGGCTGCTACCTGCTCGGCTTTCTTCGTTCCCCGCTTTTCTAAGTTACGGATCAGTGCCCCCCGTTGGCGGCGGCGGATTTGTGGTGCGCTGAAACGCTCCTGCATCAGGTATAGCGAACTGTTTGAAAAGGGAAGGATCCCACTTTTCTTTTCATTCAGAAAGCCAGGAAAGAGGCGGTCGACAATCGTATGAATTCGGTTACGGACTTCGGTTTTCATCTTGACCAGCTTCTTTCTGTGGCGCACCAGAGTACGCAGATTGCGATACACACCGGTCTGGGCCGGCCGACAGTTCGCCCGGCGGTTGAGCAGCATGGTGGCAATGCCCATCAGGTCCAGCCGGTCCGTGCTAGCCTGCAGGTTCTCGCGCTGCTTCTTGGCATCGTGGGCGTTGACGTTGGCCACCAGCCACCCGTTTGCCCGAATCGTGTTGGCGAAGTTCTCAGCATACGAATTGACATCTTCGCCACCGAAAAAGACATGGTCGGACTGAATATGCCGATGACGGCAAGAACGGTTTACCTGGTCGATAAGGTACTTCACACCATCAACGGAATTCTTGACTGAAAATGGCTTGCGAAGGACCTCGCCGTTTCCATTACAGAACATGACCAGATGATCCTTTTTGGCATAATCGATAGGCACACACATCAGTTTTGATGGATTGCCTGCCTTTTCGAATAGCGCCAACAGTTCTTGACTTCGATCCGGATAGATGCTTGTCTTTTTCATGGTGAGGCTCCTTTCGTGTATGTGTTTCAGCTGCCTATCAGCAGACTGATAAACCACCATTACCACCGGATCACTCCGGATGGCTCTTTACACAAAGGAGCTTCACTTCTTTGCTTTTAAAAATGGGCCATAGGAAGGGAACAGAATTTTCAGTGGCGGCCCGAGTTACAGAGCAGCGCAGGCTTCGCGAGCTTTACTCTGAGGTCTCACTCGCCTCCACTCCATCTGTCACTCGGAAACGTACTAGATATTTTGACCAATATGATGCGCTTTGGCATTGACGTTTAAATTGCCAATGGGTTATGAGTTTTATGGGGAAAACCAAATTAATACCGACTGCGACTCTAATCAAAACTTGAAGTTCTTTTTATCAAACTGCCTGAATTCCCAACCACCTCATCCACAACGGCCATTGGTTAATTTCCTTTATCCCCAGTTAACACCCTAATATCTAAAACTTTTTATAACTATGCGGCTTTTCGGTTTTTTTGGTATTGAGAGTAGGTGATGTCGAATCCTAATCAAAACCGTTTAGCGACAGGAGCCATTGAAAGGAGGGGTGTTATGAAAAAGACAATAATGTTTCTGGTCTTCTGCTTTCTGGCATTGACAGTACAAGCCCAAGGGGAGAACCAACTCAAGGAGGGAATGCCAAATACAGTAAAATTAGAAAGCGGGGAAGTGATTTACGATTTAAATGGAGAGTGGATTTCAGCCTATGATACTGGAGGTTGGGGAACTCTAGATAACATGGTAAAGATTACCCAGGATGGTAATCAATTTGTCGGGATTTATCTAATAAATGGAGATAGGCTTGCAGGTAAGAATAAAGAAAAAATAAAAGGAAAAATGAAGGGTAATGTGATTGATGAGGTTTACTTTTATGACGTTACAGATTTTGCAACATATAAACCTCATTGGGCACCCAGCGAAGCAAACATCAGCGAAGATGGAAACGAAATTGTGATAAAAAGGGTGTTGTTAGAAAAAGGGGGGGCGACGACCCGAACTTTTTCATTAAAGAGGAAATAATTGGAGTGCGATATTATAATGTTTTGGAAGGTACGTTAGATATTAATTAGTGTCATTAGTGTCCAATTAAGAATCGAATAATTTCAGCTGGATATGGTTGCTAGTAATTTGGTTTTTGTAAGCATCATCTGTGAGTGCCTGTAAAATAGGGATTTTCTCAAAAACTGTAACACTAAAAATCTGTAAAATTGTGTAGAGGCTGAGTCCTATTTTGAGGCGTTTCTTGATAATAGCGACCAGCACATACACCGATATAGCGATCCAGATCTGAGTTTTGACAGCGTTTTCCGATGTTCCGTAAAACGCTTTGATTCTCAGATTCTGTTTGATCCATTTGAAAAACAGTTCCACCTGCCAGCGGCAGCGATAAAGAGCCGCAATCGTTTCCGGCGACAGGTCAAATTGATTGGTCAGAAATACCAGGCGTTTGTTCTTCTCCGAATCGAAGAACTTTATTCGACGCAGCTTTTCCGGGTAGTGCTTCTTCGAATAGAACCCGGTTAACACAACGACCTGGTCGCATTGAACACCCGTCGATTTATCGACCGGTCGAGAATACAAACGCTTCAACTGAGTATTGGACTTGGCGCGTATTACGAAAAATGCCGCACATTGATTGAGGTAGTATAAGCGCTCAAAGTCCAAATAGGCTTTATCCATCACATAGATGGACCCGGCTTCCGGGATCAGGACGTCAAGGATGTTGACATCATGCACCTTGCCGTCGGTGATGGCAATAAACGAGGGAATGCTGCCTCGAAGGTCCAACAGCGTGTGCAGTTTAATGGCGCCTTTGGTTCTTCTGAAGCGTGCCCAGGGAAACACGGACAAACACAAGTCAATGGTCGAAGAGTCCAGCGCATAAACGGTTTGTTCGAGCTCAAGTCCAAAGTCCTCGTTTACATAAAGTTCGCGGGCCTCGTGAATAAGTATTTGGGCAAAATCACAGTATATTCGCCAGTCCCGATTTTCATTTGCATAGGCCAAAGTGCTGCGGGAAATTTTGCCCCGGATGCCCATGTGATAGAGTTTCTCGTGCATGGCGCGAAGGCAGCATTCTATGTCACGCAGGCTTTCGCGGTAAGTAAGCTGAGCGAAGGCCATGCACATGAGCTGATCAAAGCATGAAAAAGAACGTGTGCGGTAGTTGCCACCGTACCGATCGACGCATTTTCGAAACGTGTGTTTCGGTAAAAAATCCATAATCTGTGCAAAAATCGTTGAGCCTTGATGCATTGGCCTATCCTTCCGAAAATATATTGAAATACTATCGGAAGCCCTATGGGCCAATTTTCACCAAATTTCAAATCGATTATGGTCTTTTTCGTCAATATGTTAATACTTTTCAGTCAGTTATAAAGTTTTTTAAATTTTTAATGGGACAGCAGTGACTCTGTACTAATCTTGATTTTTCGGATTTTTCATATACTCTCAAATATATCTGCACTTTCAAGTTAACGATAGAAACACTTGACTTATACATATTTTTCTCTATAGATAAATAATCTAAAATACGTTTTAATAGGCTCTTTCTACTCATCTGAAACAGATACATATCTCACTCATCTCGACTTATCCTTACCTTTCTAATACGTATCAAAATACCTCCAGAAAATGTTTTATTAGGGGGTCCAAACTACCGCCAGAGTTTAAAGAGAGGAGGAGCACATGAGGTTAAAATCCCTAATTTTTGTTATGACAATTTTTGTTATGACTTTTTTAGCAGTCGAAAATGGACAATGCGAAGAAACTGGCGTTCAATTGAAAGATTTAATCGGAATTTGGAAGACAGATTTACCCGGAGATAATGTAAGCGAGGTTATTAAATTTAATGACGACGGAACCTATATAATCGCCTATGATGTCGATAAGCTTTCTACAAGACCGTTAGATAGAGGCCAAATAAAATTGGAGGGGGAACAAATTACTTTTATGCCTTCAGAAAGTCCTGCCTGCAAAACTACTATGGGTAAGTATACCATAAAAATGACAGAAAAAGGAAACTTTCAATTCACTCTGCAGGAAGACCCATGCGATAGAAGACGTTGTCTTTTTGGTCGCAAATTAATTCGGATTAAGCCATAATACAGGTTTAAGATTTCTCCAACAAAGCGTAAGGCGTGAACGACTCCCGCCTGCTGCTATTTTGTGGGACCTATCAATCGACGAATTTCCTGAATTTAGCCATACGTTATCATGATGTTTTATGTAATTCCGAATAGTTTGACTTTGGCAAGAAATCAAAAGCTTGGAACCGTTCGAAAAAGGATAAAATAATCTGTACCGTATCTGAAAATTTGCGATTATGCTGATACCAGAACGAAACCTTTAACGCATAAAGCACGATTTTCATCTGATTTATAAATCGATTGTTCAACTCTACTGATTGGTTTTATGTAACGATCAAAATAATAATGCTGATCTACGCCGAGATTTATATATGTTTTCTTGTATAAAATTAATATGTAATCACATCAGCACGGTAATACTTATTTTGGAGCTCGGTTGAAAGGCAACGGCCAATATATCCTGCACTTTTCATAAAATATTTAAAAGACAACCTTTGATGATTCAACCAAAGGGCGCATCCAACAAGGAAGAATGCGATGGACAATATGAATGCATATGATAGGGTTATGGGAGTGTTGAATGGTAAACGGCCAGACTATCCTCCTGTTGTACTTATGGCTCGTGAGTGGTGCAGCAAACAGGCTGGTTTTGACTTGATCGATGAGCTAGAAAGTGTTGAAAGGCATGTCTATGCCCAAACCTATGCTGTCGATAAGTTCGGCTATGATTGCGTTTGGGATATGTTCGCCTGTCATTCCGAATCCGAGGCCATGGGGTCAGTACTCAAAATTTCCCGTGGGCACCCGCCGTCAGTGGAAATCCCTGCGGTACAAAACTACGAATCTGATTTATCTCGTTTGAAATTATTCGATCCCTATCAGCACCAAAGGCTGAGCCTGATCTTGGAAGGAATGCGGCGATTGAAAAATCGGTTTAAGCACGAGGTTCCGGTTATCGGATACATACAGGCCCCATTCAGGCACGTTAGCATGCTACGGGGTTCCGAGAACGCGATGAGGGACTTGTACAAGGCGCCTGAATCCCTTCGCAAGCTCTGTGAAATAGCTTTGAGCAGTCTCATTGTCTATGCGGTGGCCATTATCAGCACAGGAGTAGATATACTTTTCATCTCCGACCCAAGCAGCTCTGGGGACGCCATCTCCAAAAAACATTGGGAAGAGTGGGGGAAGCCACTCACCTCACGCCTGGTCAACCTCGTCAAACCTACCGGGATAAAAACCATCATGCACGTTTGCGGTGACAATTCTGACCGGCTCGAAAGTTTTGCCGAAACTGGAGTGAATTGTTTGAGTCTCGATGAAGGGGTAGATTTTGAAGCGGCGCGGAAATTATTGGGGCCGCGATATTGCCTGATGGGCAATGTCAGCACGAGTCTCTTAGCTATGGGCAGCCCTGAGGAAGTGAAAGAAGCAACCCGGGAGGTGATCGATAAGGCAGGTCGAGACGGGGGATTGATGGTAAGTGGCGGCTGTATCATACCTGCTATCTGCCCTCCGGTAAACATCCAGGCCATGGTGGAAACGGCTAAGACCCGGGGATAGGGTGGCACCAGGGATTTTTAAGCTGCCATCTGCAGTCCAATTTACCGCCAGTCCCATTACTCTCTGATATTGTTCAGTTGCGATAGGCAGGTATTATATTCAGTTTTAAAGCCATTTTTAATAGTTACGGGAATGGCAAGACTATCGATTCGGGCTTAATCCTTGGCGTCAGAGCATGTCGGCTAATTCCATAACCCATAAAAATAGATATTATTGATTTCGGTTAATATTTATTGTGCTATGAGGTGAATGTGATGATTAAGTCACTCTATTAATTAAGGAGGGGCAGCATGTATAATAGTCTATTTTCTGAAATTAACATACAGGGCCTGATTTTGAAAAATCGTCTTACAATGGCACCACTTTACCTGGGCTATGCTGGTGAAGGCGGTACGGTCAGCGAAATGTTGCTGGAGCATTATTCAATCATGGCTCAAAGCGGCGTCGCCATGGTCGTAGTCGAAAATTCGACTGTAGACCATCCCCTCGGAAGCGGCTCAAACAGAACCCTGAGGGCTGACATCGGCGACAATCTGGACGGTCTGGAGGAGTTGGCCGCAACCATCAAAAAAGAGGGTGCGCTATCCTGCTTACAGATCAACCACGCTGGCCGTTTTGCCCATTTGGCACAAGAACCGGTGGCGCCATCGGCGGTAAAAACCTTTGGCCGTATACCCAGAGCCCTCGAAAAGGTAGAAATCGACCATATTATGGACAAATATGTCAACGCCGCGGTTAGGGCCAAAACTGCAAGGTTTGATATGGTGGAATTGCACGGTGGCACCGGCTATCTGCTGGCCCAATTTCTCTCTCCACGAACCAACCACCGCACCGATCAATATGGTGGAAACCTTGAAAATCGCCAGCGATTCGCCCTGGAGGTACTGAAGCGGGTCCAAAACGCGGTGAATGGATTCCCGGTGGGGTATCGGTTTTTGGCTGATGAATGGCTTCCGGACGGCTTGCAATTGGATGAGGCAAAACAATTCGCCAAAAATTTAGCCCAAGCTGGCATTGCGTATATTTCAGTCATGGGCGGCACGTATGAATCCTTTTCCTTGCCTGAAATTGTAGAACAATCCAAAAGGCAAGGTTACATGCTCGATTTGGCCGCAGAGATCCGCGCAGGAATCGATGTGCCCGTGATCGCCGCCGGCCGCTTGGCTACCGGTGAATTTGCGGACAAGGCCATCTCCGAAGGCAAGACTGACCTGATCGGCTTGGCACGTGTACTCTGGGCCGACCCGCAATGGCCGAAAAAGGTTCGCGATGGCCAGGAGGCAGACATTGTCCATTGCGATCCCGACTGCGGTGACGCCTGCATGAAGATGGTGATGAAAGGTCGGCCGGCGTTT
The DNA here is from genome assembly GCA_963792945.1 of uncultured delta proteobacterium. GTDB lineage: Bacteria > Desulfobacterota > Desulfobacteria > Desulfobacterales > SG8-13 > JARFQH01. Next base: position 134,651 of record CAWBYM010000021.1, read on the forward strand.
TGTGTAGCATGGTCTCCAGAAAAGATGAAGGAATGGAAGGCAAAGTTTGTTGAAAAGTAAATTCAAAATCCCATCAAATGCAAAATAGCCATGTTGCGCACATGTAATTTTTTTCCAAATCTATCTCTGGAATATTTCCTTATCTTAGCCAGATCGTATCGTCACCTTTGATGCGATTTCCGATATTTGGTCTATTGGCAAGAAATCAAAAGCCCGGAACCGATCGAAAAAGTACCAAATAATCTGTACATATTTTTAGTTTTGCAAATATGAAGATACCATAAGGATATTACAATTAAGACTCATCTAAATGTGCACAAATTCTGACTCAATATACCACACTGTGGCGTTGACAAATCGTTTCAACAATAATAATGGACACTCATAGGGATACGAAAAACGCCATACACATTTAACCAATCCGTTACTACCTACAACCACTCTTTTAGAATTAAATAGACAGAGCCAAACCTGTTGAGAAGCAGGGTCGGAAAACCACGGGTCTTACCTCACTTATTGATTCTGGTGTTTCTGGACTTCCTTCTGATGAGACAGCCGGGCTGCCGATTGTGACATCGTCATTGTCACATGGAGATAGTTCGGCTTTATTATTTTTAAAAGATGTAGTGATTTAATACATGGACCTTTGTGGAACCGGCCGATTTAGAAATAAGCCGATAGAAAGGAGACAACTATGAAGGTTTTTTTTAAAACTAAAGGGCTTTATTTCTTAATCTTATCAACCGTTACGATTTTCTTATCAATCAGTTTCCCCGGGGCAGTTCTTAGCGGGACCTTACTTCAAAACCAATCAATAACTCATGGTGGAATTGCGCGAACCTACCATCTATATGTGCCTGATGACCTTCCAGGCTCATCCGTGCCGCTCCTCTTTATTCTCCATGGGGGTACATCAAACGCAGATGAGATTATTGGTCTCCCCGGCAATGCAGCACCATTGAAGGTGTTTTTTGATCTGGCTGACATAGACAAATTTATTGCCGTCATTCCAAACGGTGTGGCTGACACGGATCCCGAGTCACGGCAGTGGAACGACTGCCGAGGTGACTGTACAGGAAACGGAGATGCGGACGATGTCGGGTTTATCGGGGCGCTTATCACTGAAGTAAAAAACAATTATCAAGTCGTCGACCTCAATCGTGTTTATTGCAACGGTATATCAAATGGCGGCCAAATGTGTTTACGCCTTGCTTATGAATTGTCTGATAAAATTGCAGCCATAGCAGTGATTTCAGCCGCCAATGCAGCGGTCAATGATTGTCAACCACCTAACAATCCTATTCCTATATTGATGATCAATGGCACCGATGACCCCATATTGCCATGGGATGGCGGTCAAGTTGCGGAAGGTTTAGAAGATGACCAGGGAACAACGATATCGGTTATGGACACCATAGCCTTTTGGACCACACACAATGGTACTGAAGAATTTAACACTACTGACATTCCGGATATTGATACGACTGACAAATCTACTGTAAGCAAGGAAACCTATGGCAATGGCATCCAGGGAACCGAGGTGATTCTGTATCGGGTCAATGGAGGTGGACATCCCATACCGAGTATTCAGGAAAAATATAGCTGGCTATACCAGAGACTTTTGGTCGGTTGGCAAAATCACGATATCGAAACCGCGGTTGAGGCCTGGGCCTTCTTGCAGAATCACGAGCTTAACGGACCCGTTACCTGTGATGAAACCGAAGAGATTTGTGATGGGATCGACAATGATTGCGACGGTCAGGTCGACGAAGGGCTTTCTGTTTCAACCTATTACAGGGATGAAGATGGCGACACGTTTGGTGACCTGAACAATAGCACCGACGCATGTTCGCAGCCAGACGGTTATGTAGTTGACAGTACTGACTGCAATGATTCAGAGGCCTCTATAAATCCAGTTGCAGTGGAGGTCTGTGAAGATGGAATTGATAATAATTGCGATGGAAACATAGATGAAGGCTGTTCAACGTGTGTCGATGCAGATGGTGACGGCTATGACAATATATCATGTGGAGGAAATGATTGTGATGATTCTAACTCAAGCATATACCCTGGGGCCACAGAGACCTGTGATGGAAAGGACAACGACTGTGACAATTACGTCGATGAGGATCTGACCCGGGCGACCAGTTGTGGCGTGGGTGCGTGTTCCGGCAATACCGGTATAGAAACATGTACTGCAGGGTCGTGGGGTGGCAACACCTGTGACCCATTGGCAGGTGCTGTAGCCGAAATCTGTGATGGGATCGACAACGACTGCGACGGTCAGGTCGATGAAGGGCTTTCTGTTTCAACCTATTACAGGGATGGAGATGGTGACATGTTTGGTGACCTGAACAATAGCACCGACGGATGTTCGCAACCAGACGGTTATGTAACGAACAGTGATGACTGTAATGATGCTAACCCAGGCATATACCTTGGAGCCACGGAGAGTTGTGACGGGGTCGATAATAATTGCGATGGCAACATAGACGAGGGCTGTCCTCTTTGCCAGCCGATAGGAGCAACTTGCTCTTCTAATTCAGAATGCTGCACTGGCAAATGTAAGCGTAATACCTGCAGATAATTTACTGCTACAAAGCAAGTTTGGCTTTGACCAAGAATGTGGGACTTGATCGTAACGGTGGCGTATCGAGCGTTAATTTACACGAAGCGCTGACGGTGATGCCATAGCCAGTGGCAACGGAACTGTTTATAGTAAAAAGAAAATCTAGCTATCACATAATTTGACCTATCAAGCTGCGGAATCTTTAAAGGTAACCAATCAGTATCTTCTGATAAGGGGGATATCCCAACCAAAGGATCTCCCCCCTTTCTTTTCAGCAATAAAGGTTTTCAATCCACCTCATCGCCTCTGTGTCGCTGATTGTACCAAGGTATCGTTCCGTAGTTGCCAGATTTGCGTGTCGGAGGATCACCTTGCTCACGATCTCGATTGGCACACCAGACCTGGAGGCATAAGTTGTCGAATGCCGCCGGAGGTCATGCGGTCTCAAATGTATTCCGACCATTTTACCGGCTTTATTCACAATCAGCCTGGCGGCTGTATAGGTAATCGGAAAAACACGATCACTTGGGCTGTAACAAACTTGAATGGCGTACTCGCGGAGCCTATCGGACACTTTCTGTGGAATGAAAACGATCTCATGTTCCTTACCGCTCTTGGGCTCTTTCAGGATCAGCTTACGGTCCTGAATGTCCTTTAGCCTGAGTTTCATTACCTCGCCGATCCGCATCCCACCCCGGGCCATCAGTTCGAGCATCAGCCGATTCCTTGTTTTTGTGGTTCGGAAAATGATTTCGTCAACGGTCTTTTTCAATGATTTCCCACCTGGTGACCACCCTTTCCCGATACAGTTTTCGGATCATCGGAGTATCGCACGGATTGGTTATCGTGGAATCGATGTTGTTGCGGAAAAAATTGAAAAAGGCAGCCAGGTGGGAATAGCGGACCCGTTTTGTGTAGGGCTTGTTGCCGTTTGTGAAGCTGTTCAGGAAGGTAAGGACGTCATCCGGAGCAACCTGCTGAATCTCGGACTCGCCGAAATCCTCGCAGAATCGTTCAATGACGGACTGATAAGATCGCAGGGTATTTTTTTTTCGAGTGGGCTTTGTGGTAATCAATCCAGATTTTTGCGGCTTTGCTGACTTTCATGGCTGACCCCCTTTGGATATTGGTGATTGACATTCGGGAAATTCCCCACATAAACAAATGATAGCCAGATCGTAAATTCAGTTTCAATACCATTTTCGATATTTACGGGATTGGCAAGAAAGGTCAAGCGCATGGACAGATCTTTTTACGGTGCTTTTCTCAATTTTTGTTGATTTCCTGCAGATATTTAATGCTGTGAGGCCCATACCACTGACGGCGAAAAAGAAAGGAGTGCCTTATGCAAGCTCGTGGACCACTTATGATAGAACATCGACTAATCGAACGAATGATTTCAATCATCAAAGACGCCTTGAAACAAATTGAGTCAACTCAAGAAGTCGATCCTGTGTTCGTGGATACTGCGGTTGATTTCATTCGCACATACGCCGATCGGACACATCACGGCAAAGAGGAGGACATACTCTTCCGGGATCTGAGCAAACGAGTTCTGTCTGCCGAAGACCAGCGGGTCATGAAGGAACTGATTGAAGAGCACATCTTTGGGCGGCAGACGACCAAAGCGCTTGTAGAAGCCAACACGCGTTATCGGAACGGCGATAAAACTGCCTTACTGGATATAACCGACAAGCTTGGTATCATTGCTGAGTTCTACCCAAAACACATTGAAAAAGAAGACAAAATCTTTTTTCCGGCATATATGGCCTACCTATCAGATGAAGAGGACCAATCCATGCTTGCAGAGTTCTGGGAATTCGACCGAAAGATGATTCACGAAAAGTACGGATCTGTGGTCGAAGGACTGGAAAAAGACTGAAGAGCCGCGAACCAGCATATGCAGATGATGCTATACAGAGTTCCGTCCATGATAGCCAGATTCTATCCATTGAAAATCCTCAGAATCTGAATTTCCAAATAATAGCAATGATATTTTTATCGAAATTTCAAACTGAGGGATTGACTAATAAAATACCATTAGAATATACATTAACTGGGGGTTTTATAGTTCATACAGATTTCAACGCAATCACGCCTGATTCTCTTTTTGTTGCACTGTCGGAATTTCAAACACCACATCCATTTCGCTCGGTCTTTATCAATCCCCATCTGATCAATCAAATCCTTTTTTTTTGGATTGGCGATATCAATTCAATGGATATCCATTTGCAATGTTGAAAGGGGGTGTTATCTGTAGACACTAAACCTCGGATTTCTCCAAATGCTTGAAAGGAGGCTATATGAGTGAACCAAATCAATTAGACAGAGTTTTCCAAATTATCATGAAACGCATGAAGGAAACCGGTCAGGCGCCTCATTACACAGAAATTGCAAAAGAAATGGAGGTGCCTGTAGAGGATGGACGAAAAGCATTGCATGAGCTTTATACCCCTCAGTTTCCTGGCTGGTTGTTTCCAAACACCGACTATATTGGTTCATTCCCACCGTTCAGCAATCTTCCTACCCAGTACCGCATCACTATCGATGGCGAACAAAAGTGGTTTGCACAATGAGGGTTTGAATCGCTGGCGGTCTGCTGGCTTTTCCCAGGAAAACTTATACAGGTCGATGCCCCATGTCTGGATTGTGGTTCATCGATAAGGATTGAAATGAAGGATGGTGTAGTTCAGAATTCTGAGCCGGAAAGTATTATGGGGTACGTTTCTGTTCCATTCAGAGAATGGTTCAACAATTTACCTCATGCCTGAAGTACCATGAATCTCTTCCGGTCGGAAGAGCATGTTCGGAACTGGAGCGGTTTCAAAGCGGATACTGAAGAAGGAATCAATAAATTAGCTGACATAGTCGCACTTTTCTCTATTAATTTTTTCAAGAAACGGTTAGATCCTGACTACGCATCACATATGCAGGAATATCTAATGGAGTTGGTTGAAGCAGTAAAAGGGATGGGGTCTTTTTGGCAACCACCTGAGCAGTAAGAAAAATAGCCATGAGGAATCAAATATGCGAAAAGGCCTTTGAAATTCTCGATTCACACCGTCATTGAATGGACCGAAACATTAGATAAGGCAGGGTCAAAAGTGGCCCTGTCTTTTTTGTACCTGTGAGAAACGATATCTGCTATGATCTCTGTGCTATCAAACAGTCGATTTGCTTGATCTTGCCATATCGTATCTTCACAATTTTCGTGATGACCGTGGGTTTCGGTTATGGCAAGAAACCTTTATAATTTGTTCAAAAAGGCAGACCACAACATATAGGGTCTGCCTTATTTTGTTTGGGTGGTTGTTACAGATAGAATAAAGCACCGAGAAAATGGTTCTGTCTCAATAAAGTGGCAAGGATAGTGCGCGGATAAGATCTGGTTGACAACAATGTTTCAGATGACGATTTACTTGGAATTACGATCACCTAAAGTTACAACGAGGAGAATGGAAAATGAAAGTGTCATTTTTCAAAAATCTTGCAATGGTGCGTAAATTCACGCGCTGTGTCTGCACTTCTGGTTGCTCTTTGATCTTGACCCTTTTGGTGGCGGTCACGGCATCCGGTGCCGCTCCCGATGACACCTCCGTCCTACCCTTCCCCCCCAGCCCCATGGCCGGGGTCGCCAAACCACGCCTGCAGGACTCCACCATGGAATGGCCCGTGATTCCGCAGCGGCTCCCAAAAGACGCGCCGAACATCCTGATCGTCATGCTCGACGACGTAGGCTTCGGCATCGCCGACACGTTCGGCGGCGAGGTCCATACACCGACGCTGGATAAGTTGGCCGAGGAAGGCCTGCGCTACAATGCCTTTCACACCACCGCCATCTGTTCGCCCACCCGGGCGGCCCTTTTGACCGGCCGCAACCACACCCGGGTCGGTTCCGGCACCATTGCCGAGCGGGCCGTCGCGTTTGACGGCTACACCGGCATTATTCCTAAAACCGCCGCGACCGTTGCCGAAGTGCTCAAGGAGTATGGATACCACACCTCGGCCTTCGGTAAATGGCACAACACGCCGGCCATCGAGACGACGGCCATGGGACCGAAGGATCGCTGGCCGACCGGCTACGGCTTCGAGTACTTCTATGGTTTTCTGGGCGGCGAGACCTCCCAGTGGGAACCGCGCCTGACCGAGAACACGACCCACATCGAACCACCGGAACACGATCCCAAGTATCACCTGACGCAGGATATGGTCGACAAGGCCCTCAAGTGGCTGGACGATTACCAGGCCTTTTCACCCGACAAGCCTTTTTTCATGTATTGGGCACCTGGGGGCGTGCACGGCCCCCATCACATTTTTCCCGAGTGGGCGGACAAGTACAAGGGCAAGTTCGACGACGGCTGGGACGCCTATCGCGAAAGGGTTTACAAACGGCAGCTCGAGATGGGGGTGATTCCGCCCGGCACCAAGCTTACAAAGCGGGATGCGACCATGGCGCCCTGGGAGAGCGTCCCCGAGAATCAGAAAGCTTTTCAACTCAGGCTGATGGAGCTCTTTGCCGGCTTTGTGGAGCACACCGACATTCAGGTCGGTCGGCTGGTCGAGGGCCTTGAGAACCGCGGGTTGCGTGAGAACACCCTGATTTTCTACATCTTCGGTGACAACGGCTCCAGTGCGGAGGGACAGCAGGGTTCGATCAGCGAGCTGCTCGCACAAAACAACATCCCCAATACGGTCGAGCAGCAGATGGCGGCGCTCGAGCGCATCGGCGGGCTCGAGGTGCTGGGTTCACCCAAGACCGACAACATGTATCATGCTGGTTGGGCTTGGGCCGGCGGCACGCCTTTCAAGGGGACCAAGCTTCTGGGCGCCTACTTCGGTGGAACCCGCAATCCGATGGTGGTCTCCTGGCCCAGGCGGATCAAACCGGACAAAAACATGCGCTCCCAGTTCCACCACGTGGTGGACATCACCCCGACGATCTACGAGATCCTGAACATCCCGCACCCAAAGATGGTGAACGGCTACGACCAATTGCCCATGGACGGCATCAGCCTGGCCTACACCTTTAAAGAGTCGACCGCCGACACGCGCAAGAATACCCAGTTCTTTGACAACAACGGCAGCCGGGCGATCTACCAGGACGGCTGGATGGCCTGCACCTTAGGACCCTTCATCCCCTGGGACACGCCCGGCTCCATTCAACGCATCGCCAACTGGGATTCGGCCAAAGACCAGTGGGAGCTGTACGACCTGCGCCATGATTTTTCGCAGGCCACGGACCTGGCCGCCCAATACCCGGATAAGCTCGAGGAGATGAAAAAAAGCTTCCTTGCGCTGGCCGAAGACAACAAGGCCTTTCCGATCGGCGCGGGAAACTGGCTCAGGCTTCACCCCGAGGACCGGATCAAGACCCCATACACAACCTGGCACTTCAGCCAAAACACTAAAAGGATGCCGGAGTTTGCCGCACCGGGCGTGGGACGTCAGAGCACCCATGTCACTCTTGAGATTGAGACCGGCGAGGAAGCCAGCGGTGTCCTCTATGCGGTCGGCGGCTCCGGTGGGGGGCTGACCCTTTACATGGACAAGGGGCAACTCGTCTACGAGTACAACATGATGATCATCGAGCAGTACACGGCCCGCAGTGCGACCCCGCTAAGGGCCGGTAAGCACACCATCGAGGTCCTCACGGACATAAAGGGACCGGGTCAGGCGGGGACGGTGAGGCTGGTCGTAGACGGTACGGAAGTCGGCACGACGGATCTGAAGCGAACGGTTCCAGCTGCCTTCACCGCCACCGAGACCTTCGATGTCGGGATGGACCTGGGATCGACGGTATCACTTAGCTACTTTGACCGTCGGCCATTCAGGTTCAGCGGAAAGATCAATGCGGTAACCGTATCATTGAAATAAAAAAAGTCCGCGGCCCACGTGATCAGCGGTTGCGCGGCAGCGAAAAGAACAGGCTCCTTCACCGAATGCGGCTCGTGTTTTCAAACCCGCTCCCGCTAAAGCCAACGTCGAAATGGGCTGCGGACCGGGATGGGCCGGATCCTCAACCGAACGCGGTAGAACCCGCTGAAGGCGCGTAGGAGACGAGAGAGGGTATTGCCGATGAGGACAATTTATTTGTAAGGATTTTTCTTTTTGCCTGTTGACGTCCTTTTCGGCGGCTTATGCCGAAGAACCGGCTCAGGTCGGCCAGGCCCTGGATCAGGCTGCCAACGACCCGACGGCCTCACTCATGAACGTCCAGATCCAGAACGTTTACACCGGTGACTACCACAACCTGAACGGCGAGAGCGGCAATGCCATTCTCTTGCGATCGGCGGTTCCGTTTAAAACCGGCTCTCTGAACCACATCGCCCGCGCGACGCTGCCCATCGTCACGAAAAGCCCGTCGGGAGAGAGCGGCCTGAGCGACCTTGTGCTATTTGATCTGATCGTTTTCAACCAATCCTGGGGTCGTTGGGGACTCGGACCGGTCATGCTATTTCCAGCGGCCACCGATGATGCCCTTGGTGCTGAAAAATGGGCCATCGGCCCTGCCGTAGGGTTCGTGGCGAGCAGCCGGAAGCTGCTCTGGGGCGTCTTCAACCAGAACCTCTTCTCTTTTGCCGGAGACGATGACCGCGAGGACGTCGATGTCAGCATACTGCAGCCGATTGTCAGTTACTCCCTGCCGAACAAATGGTCCCTCGGCACTTCGGAAATGAATGTCACCTACGACTGGGAAAAAAGCGACTGGACCGTTTTGCCGCTGGGAGTCAAGCTGGCCAAGTTGGTCAAATTCGGCAACATGCCGGTACAGTTTTCCGGCGCTTACGAGTACAATTTTGCCGACGACTACGTGGCGCCTAAATGGGCAGTGAACTTCACCGTGAAGTTTTTATTTCCATTATAGCCGAGCAATACTCCACTATTTGAACACACTGATAAAATTCAACACGCCAAAGCACTGATACCAGAATAAATTCATTACACCTTGAGACCCAGGAAGGTGTGATCTTCTGCTTTACTTTGATTTAAGGTGGAACCAAGAAAGGTGCGCTATTCGCAATGAATGCCGCACTTTTTAATTTTTAAGCAACCGCTATATATTGTGGTCATGAAATGTTAGCGTTAGTTTTTTTACCTGCTATACTTAAGTACAGTCTCGTAAATTGTTGTTTCTATAGCCATACCCTATTTGTAAAAATGCTATTTTCCAGGTTGGCATCCTACCTGCCATAGCAGGGTGTCTCCGCACCGTTCCTTGCGATCGCCTGCCCGCACATACGCACCTCACGAGTCGATTGCGTTACCCGCAGCTACCCTTTCGGGATTCAGAATTATCAATGAACAAAACAAGCTGGTACTGTTAAAACACCAACAAAATTGAAGGCCTTTTAGAGACCTTCGGAAGTTGATAATATTAACCCCTGGAGTTGTAAAAAGAGGTAATGATACACCTTTGATTTTTTCATGATAGGGTGTAATAGTACGCTATAGTTGGTTATATGCTATGATAGGACTTTATAAGAATTAATAGGATAACCTTCTTCACTGACCGCTTTTTTACTTACCAAGCAACCACTCACGCACCGAAGGAAAATGAAAAACTCGGAATTTGTTTTTCAACCTGCAGGCCGGCAAGCCCTGCTGTAAAATGAGGTAATCGAGGTCTTCTTTCTTTTCTATCCCGAACAGGTCCATGATTTCTGATTCTGGTACGAATATTTCCTGTGTCCAATCTGACGCCATTTTCATTCCTTCCTCTCATGATTAAATCACATTGGGGAGGCTTGGGGATCTTTACATCTTTGGACACGTTTGACTTGATGGACGGACTTCCGGCAGCTGTAGACAGGGAGACGGACATAAACGTGAATATAAGGACAATGGAAAATCGTTTCATAGAAACTCCTTTTAACGGCTCTTCGTTTTCGGGTTTAACTGTGCTTTTGTGGCCTCGGTCATTTCTATCTCTGACTTGCGTCCACGGAGTGTTCCTTCAGGTGAGCCGAAGGAATGCGCTTTGTCAGCGTCTGAAGGCTGAATAGCTCAAGCGTATCCCTTGGTGCATTTTTTTTATTGTGCTTCATGGGCCCACCTATCAACGAATGTCATGTACCTCAGCTGTAGCTCCAAGAGTGGTCTTTTACATTTAGATAATCTAGAAATTTATGATTACTCAATTTGAGGCTAAAGTTGGTACGCAAAGCGGGATCGGCAATATGAGTAGACTAATCAACTGTCAGGATGTTTTTAATGGGTGCCGCGTATTCAGGAGTCAAAATGAAGGATAAAGCTGATATTCAATCTCGAAAAAAAGGTGCGATTCTTGGAATGTTCATTGGGGACGCGTTGGCCATGCCCGTGCATTGGTACTACGATCGACAGGCGCTCTACCGGGATTATGGCCATATAACCGGTTACCAGGCACCCAGAAATCCTCATCCCGACAGCATATTGTGGCGCTCGGTGTACAACGTGACCAAAGGGGCGGCCGATATTCTTCACGACCAGAGAAAATATTGGGGACAACCTGGGATTCATTACCATCAGTTTTTACAAGCCGGTGAAAATACCCTCAACTTGAAGCTCTGCAGATTGCTGATCGATACCATTGTTGAAAATGGCGCGTACGACAGCGATGCCTACCTTGAGCGTTACATCGATTTTATGATCACCCAGGGCCGTCACCGGGATACGTATGTGGAGGAGTATCACCGCCATTTTTTTACCAACTATGCCAATGGGAAAGCTCCCCGGTCTTGTGGCATCGTCGAAAAACATATCAGTGGTATCATTGGCATGATCCCATTGATCGTTTACTATGCCGAAAATCCGGACACGGCCCGGCGGATGGCGTTTCAGCACCTGCGGCTCACTCACCTGGGGGATCGGATGACAGCGGCGGGAAATCTGCTTGTGGATATCCTGCTTCCCGTTCTGAACGGCGATTCGTTCAAAGATACACTTGTCGACAAAATCAAACGCCAAGACAATCCCCTGTTGGGTTTTTCCTTCTTCCGCTGGCTCGAGGAACCCGACGAGGCGGTAATTGGAAGGCGACTCAGCAGCGCCTGTTATGTCGAAGACGCCCTGCCAGCAATCATTTACTTGGCTTTGAAATATCATCATGATGCCGCCCGCGGACTGATCGCCAACACCAATCTTGGCGGTGACAACGCCGGACGGGGAGCGGTACTCGGAGCGTTGTTAGGGGCGGCAAATGGGCCTCAGGCCTTCCCGAAGCCTTGGGTGGATGGATTGCGTTATCCGCCCGTAAACCTGGATCTTTTAACACAGAATGGAAAGGAGTGAATAAAGAGCGTTGTCAAAAAGATAACCCGTCTGGCGGTTGTTGCCTTGTTGGCCGTTACCCTGAACGTGGTGCCCGGCGCTTCAGCAGACGAGAATCAGCAGAGCGTCGTGGAACGGGTGATTCAGCGGGGTGTGTTGCGGGTGGGCATGTCCACCTTCGTCCCGTGGGCCATGAAGGATAAAACCGGCAAATCGATCGGTTTCGAAATCGATGTGGCTGCGCGTCTGGCCGAGGATATGGGCGTCAAGGTCGAATTCGTGCCCACCAAATGATCCGGCATCATTCCAACTCTGCTGACCGGCAAACTCGACGTCATCATCGGCGGTATGGGCATCCTGCCCAGCCGGAACCTCAAGGTGAATTTCACCAATCCCTACGATTTTACCGGCATGTCCATGGTGGCCCGCAGCACGTATTTGCTGTTCGGCGAAGAGGGAATGGCCTTCGAAAAGCGCGTCTTAAGGCCCTCACACACCCAAGTGCAGTATCAGGAACCACAACGAAGCTACACCCCTTTCGACATGGCTTCCAGGGTATTGGGCATGCGTTGGCCTTTGGCTTGATGGTTGCCAGCCACTGCGACATCTTCCGAATCGTGGGGAAATTCAGCCAGTGTTGGTATCTTTCCGATCTGTATCTCGAAGTGCTCGCCAGAAAAAGGCATTTCGGGCTCATCTCGGCCAAGTTCGAACGCATGGCCCGCGATTTGACAAGGCAACCGGGGAACATACGCCGCCTGAATTATTCCTGCGGCTGCCTCCAGGGCAGCGAGGCGCGGCTTTTATTTCCGGGAGAACGCAATCATCGACGGAAGCCAGATGCGCATTGAATGGCGACACGCTCAAGCGTGAGGTGTAGTTCAGAATATGATTACTGGGCGGTCGCCTCTTCAGCATGGGGTTTGATCGCCACCACCCAGAGATACAGATTTGCCAGCTGCCGGTAGGCACGGATGCGAAACCCGTTTTGTTGTAGCGCATAGATGAATTGAGGGGTATCGAAGCGATCCTCTTGGGGATGATCCATGAGCTTGCCCAGCAATGGATGGGTGATGTAGCGGCTGAGAATCTCTTCGCAGTAGAACGTACCCCCGGGTTTAAGGACCCGAAAGATTTCGCCGATTGCCTCGCGCCAACTTACCACGTGGTGGATCGCCCCGAAGTTGATAACCGCACCGTAGGACGCGTCGGTCACCGGAATGTGTCGGAGGTTACCCACCCACAGCCGTGTGCTGCGACCGCCAGTCCGTTGTCGCTTGCGAACAAGCGCAATCATTTTCGGTTCTAAATCGAAGGCATCGACACGGGCCGCCTTGAACCGGCGGTAAAGCAGATCGATGCCGAAACCAGGCCCGCAGCCGGTTTCCAATACGTGGGCACCCGTCAGTGGGCCGCCCATGGCCAGCAATTGCCGGGCTTCCCAGTGACGCTGCAACAAGGCGCGAATGGGACTGAGAATAAACAAGCGTTCGATCCAATTCAGCTGCATGCCGACAAACTCCTTCTTAAATCTCGGATGGTTCTGTAATTCCATCTTTACCAAGGGCGTGGGCGAGGCACGTCAGCCCAACAGCGGCATCGTTCGGGTCGAACGATGCCGGTCGGCCTATCGGTAAAGGATTCCCTGCCTATCGGTACTGGTTGACCATGTCAGACCTGGTAACCCGAAAACCGGAGGCTCTACAAGATGCCCTTGTTGCGCAGTGCGTGAACGGACAGAAAGGTGCACCACTGCCGCTGCGATGCGCCCCACGAACCATCGGCATGCTGCGTTGCGGACAAATGGTCGATAGCGCGCTTGGTTTGTCGGTCGGCTGCCGGGGTTTCCAGGTGGGCGAGAGCGTTGAGGGCCTGATAAAAGGGAATATCGACCCCCCAGTCACCCTGCCGGGTCTGGCGGTCGGCCAGCCAGGCAACGATGCGTCGGGTCACCGGGAGGTCGGCATACTGGGGATGAACCACCAAGGCGCGCAGGAGATTGTGCCGCCAGGAAGTTCTTTCCCGGTGGTCGATTGTGTGATCCACAAATTGGAAGGTGAGATCATACAGCGCCAGTACTCGATGAGCGGCAGATCGGCCAAAAATCACGCATAAAAACAACGTGGACGGGACAAGGATCGCCGCACGCGATCCCGGGGCGAAGGGAAGGCCGAGCAACCGATCTGCGGTTACGCAATCGGGTTGCGCTTCCGCCAGCGCTGCCGAGGCGATGCCCAACAATGCATCCAAACCCTTGTCGATGCGCGGATCCGGGCTGCGCAAGGTAAGGTGCAGTCCAAAAAGGCGATGGATGGTTTCGATCACCGATTTCCGCCATAGACCGTCCGCGGATTGTCCCCGGACCAATTCGGCCACCGTAGTGGCAAAATCTTCTTTCCACTGCTGCGTCGACGACTCGTCCAGCCACTTTTGCCGAGCGTAAAGGCCGACAGGCGTGGTACTGGAACGAAACACGGCATAAGGGTCATGTACCTGATGATTAAAAGGCATAGGCCCGCCCATCATTTTTCTTTACGCTTGCCGAAGAACACGTTTAGGATGACCATGGAGGCTGGAACAACCCATCCATCGGCGACCGATGGCGGTGAGGCCACTCGGTGTGCCTTGGTATACCCTACATTATAAATCACTATTCGCCCACAGGCAAAAGGGACAACGGAGATTGCCATGACATCCACTGAAAGCCCGGTGATCATTGTCGGCGGCGGAATTGCCGGATTGGCCTGTGCCCGTCGTCTTTACAAGCACGGCATTGCGGTACTGATCCTGGAAGCCGACAGCAGAGTGGGCGGCCGGATCAAAACGGACCGCCACGATGGCTACTTGCTGGACCGGGGATTTCAGGTGCTGCAGACGGCCTATCCGGAGGCCCGGCGGGTACTCGACCTTTCCCGTCTGAACCTGAACTGCTTTGCGCCAGGGGCAATGATTCGCATTGGCGGACGCTTTTACACCTTGGCCGACCCGCTGCGGCGCCCCCGCAAGCTGGTGGAAACCCTGACGGCGCCCATCGGCGGTTTTGGGGATCGGCTGCGGCTGCTGCGCCTGGCCCACCGGGTCTGCCGCGGGCCGCTGGAGGCGCTTTTTCGGCAACCGGAATTGACAGCCATGGCCTTTCTGAAGGCACAGGGCTTTTCAGCGACCATGATCGACCGCTTTTTCGTGCCATTTTTTGGCGGCGTTTGTCTTGATTCGAAAATCCGTGCGTCCAGCCGGGTGCTGCAATACGTTCTGCGCATGTTTGCCAGCGGTGACGCAGCCCTCCCGGCGATGGGCATGGAAGCGATTCCGAGGCAGTTGGTCGCCGGCCTGCCGTCGGGATGGGTGCAGACCGGAACCCGGGTGCGACGAGTTGGCGACGAGAATGTGTTGCTGGAAGATGGCAGAAGCCTGCCGGCCCGGGCCGTGGTGGTGGCGACCAAAGGGCATGAAGCGGCCCGACTGCTCGGTTCTGCATCGGCCCGAGCATCTGTTGCTGAGACCTGCCTCTATTTTGGCTGCGATCAAGCCCCCTGGCATCCTCCGTATCTGCTGCTGAACGGTGATGGCCGCGGCCCGATCAACAACATCTCCTTCCCCAGCCGCGTATCATCGGCTTATGCGCCTGTCGGCAAATCCCTTGCCTCCGTGGTCGTTCTCGGCAACCCGGACGAGGGCGATACCGAGCTGGTTCAACGCGTTCAGGATCAGCTGGCCGATTGGTTCGGCCCTGAGGTCCGCCGCTGGCGGCATCTTAAGACCTATCGCATTTTACATGCCCTGCCGGACCAGTCGCCGCCCACGGCAAACCCCGTCTGCCCGGTAAACCGCATCCGGTCGGGGGTCTTTGTCTGCGGGGAGCACGGCAGCCTGCCGGGCATTCAATGGGCGCTGCTGTCCGGTCGGCGAGCCGCCGATGCCGTCCATGACCATCTGCGCGGTTAGCCCATTTAGCAGTGCCGGTCACGGGTAGGCTCGATTGCGCCCAAAAAGGCCAGAGATGCCATAGCGGCCAGCAAGAACCTTTATTTCCATCAGTGTTTGATTATCTCGTTTTGAGGTCACGGGGGTCGCAGAATGTTGATTGAAGACAAGCTGACCATTTTGGCCGATGCGGCCAAATACGATGCGTCCTGTGCATCCAGCGGCAGCCGCCGCAAGAACCTCAAGGGCCGCTTGGGAAATGCCTCCCCTTCGGGCATCTGCCACAGCTACACCGAAGACGGCCGCTGCGTTTCCTTATTGAAGATCTTATACACCAACGTCTGCATTTACGACTGCGCCTATTGCATCAACCGCAGCAGCAACGACATTCCGCGCGCCGCGTTCACACCCCGCGAAATCGTCGACCTGACCGTCGACTTCTACCGTCGCAATTACATCGAAGGACTCTTTTTGAGTTCAGGGGTCATGCGCAGTCCGGACGACACCATGGAACACTTGGTTCTAAGCGCAGAGATGCTTCGCAGGCAGGGGTTCAACGGATATATTCATCTCAAGTGCGTTCCCTATGCCAGTCGCCGCCTGATTCAAGTGGCCGGAAGGAATGCCGACCGGTTGAGCGTGAATATAGAGCTGCCCACCGAAACCAGTCTCAAGCGGTTGACCGGCGCGAAAACCTTTGCCTCCGTGCTGACCCCCATGGACGTCATTCGCGAAACCATCGCCGAGACCCGCGAAGACCGCAAGCGGCTGCGCCACGTGTCCGCCTTTGCGCCCGCCGGCCAGAGCACCCAGCTGATCGTCGGTGCCAGTCCGGAGTCCGATTTCGAGGTGTTGGCCCTGGCGGATCGGCTCTACCGGCAGCAGGCCCTCAAACGGGTCTACTATTCGGCCTATATCCCGGTCCGCCCGCCAAGCGGTTGTTTGCCAGATGTGGATCAACCGCCTCTGCAACGCGAGAATCGCCTCTATCAGGCCGACTGGCTGATGCGGTTGTATGGCTATTCCATGGACGAGGTGATCAGTCCCACATCGCCCTGGCTAGACCTGGGGGTTGATCCCAAACAGGCCTTTGCCTGTCGGCACCCAGAACTGTTTCCGGTGGAAATCAACACCGCCGATCGGGAGATGATCTTGCGGGTACCGGGCATCGGATTGAAAACAGCCAATCGAATCGTTGGCTTGCGCAAAAAGGGGCGTCTTCGATTCGAACACCTCAAACAGCTGGGCGCCGTTGTCTCCCGCGCTCAGCCCTTTATACGCTGTGACGGGATGGAAACGACCCAGTGGACGGGGAGCGCGCCGCTGAGCCGGTCGTACCCAAACCGAACGGTTGGTTCCCCCGAAGGCCTGCAGAGCGCGGCAGCGCCTTCCCGCCGGACGGTATTCGAAACCGACGGCAGTTTCGAGGGGCTTCTGACTGCCGTTTTTCGCGTCTACACAACGTGTCGGATGCCCGATGCGATCGTGTCGGCCGGCAATGGTCAGCGTGGCCTGTTCGACAAATGCGTGCGCATTGACACCGACCCGGCGATTGCCGACCGGGTGTGGACCGGACTGAAGCGGCATTTGGGCGCCCGGTCGCGACAGCGGCTGTTCCAGGCCCATCTATCGGAAGAATCCGACGTGGAAAAGCTGATTTTGCAGCGCATTGTCGAGGCCATTCCCGGACGTCTTGTCCTCACTCCAGCAGTCGATCTGTCGGTGGGCATCCGCATCGATCGGCTCAGCCAGAAGGTTCGCCGCGAGGCCCATCGCATGAAGGGATTCATTCGCTTTCAGCAGACCGGCGACGGATCCTATCTGGCGCTGATCGCTCCCCGCTATGACGTGCTGCCGCTGGTTCGGCGCCACTTCGAAATCCGCTATGCCGATCAGGACTGGGTGATTTACGATACGGCCAGGAAGTACGGCCTCGGATACAATCGGAAGGCGACGAGAGAGATCCGTTTAGAGAGCAAGGTCCTTACCGCGTTCGAACAGGAAGCCGTCGAGCAGGAACACCTCTGCCAAGTGTTGTGGCAGCGCTACTATGACGCCGTCACCATCAGATCCCGCAACAATCCTGCGTTGCACCGGCGGCAACTGCCGCGCCGATATTGGCGCTATCTTACGGAAAAAAATCCCAAGGGCAGGACTCCATGACCGCTTCCGCGACCCTCGTTTTGGCCAATCACCGCCCGAAACCATCCCCCTGGCCTGTCGGCTGATGACGGCCCACGACACAAACCTTATAGAAGAGCCGCCCGGCAAGCGCTTCGAGCTCATGCTTGACGGAAAGATCGCCATTGACGATTATCTTGAAGACCAGTAACTGGAGTATGGAGTATCCGGAATTCAGCCGCCGGATGGCGCGGGTCTTGCGGGAAGGCCGCCAGGTCGGTAGCCGCCTGGTGCAGGTCGAACCGATTATCGAGCTGTTGTTATCCATTCACGATCGTTTCGCCAACGGAGAGAGTCCCCAGGATCTGCCCGCGGGTACGGATCTGTATCGGGTGTATCGCGCCGAACATTTGGATACCAGGGCACTGATCGACTTTTACCGCGAATCCGGCCGCGACAACTTCGACTCCACGGTCGATGCCGTCAAATGCTTTGCCCGGGCCGATGCCCACCGATTCGCCCTGCGCGATCAAATGCGGGCCGAGGAGATGGCGGTCCTCCTGCGGGAGCCGGGCAAAACCTATATCGAGGCCGGCCAAATTCATTACCCTCTCTGGCGGGAGCTGAGGAGGCGGTTGCCGACCGGCTATCCTTTACGTGTGCATTTTCTCTTGACCGCTGTGGTGCGCAAACTGGGCTACCGTCGTCATCGGTTCGGCCCTGGGGACCTGCTGACCCTCTATTGCCGGTTTCATCCCCGGGGCCGCTCCCAGGCCGAAGACCTTTTCGCGGCCCGGGCGCTAGTATACAACAAACTGATCCTCAAGGAAGAAATTGCCGCCGATACGGAAACCTACCCCCACTCCCGGGACGAACTGGAGGTTGGCAGCGTCACCGATCAACTGTCCCTGGACGATTGCCGGCGCCTCTATCCACGGGTCCGGCGGGCATCCACAACAAAATCGCGGGAGATCGTGATGCTTTATTTGGGATCGCGGTGGGGCAGCGGTTGACTTGCCAACGGCGACAACCGGATCGGGGGTAAAGGAGCATGGACAGCGAACTGCTACTGGGCGGAAAATATACGTTTCGCGTTTCAGGAAGCTGGACCCAGAGAGAGGGGCTGTCTCAAGCGGCGGCATCGGCACGCAGGGCCGCCAGCAACTTTTCGGGCGGGGGGTGATCGGCCGGTCCGGAGGCATGGTGGCTGAACAGGATACGGCCGTCGGTGTCAATGATGAAGACTCCTGGGAGCTGGAGCACGTCACCTTTGGGAACGCCGATCCCATGGCCTTTGGCCATGGCAGTGACCCCCCGGAATACCATTTTGGCAGAGAGAAGCGACCCCGCGGAAGCCTGTTTGAGGCGAAAGGCCTCGAAAAGCTGTTTTTCCGGGTCGGCGATCATCGGAAAGGGGACGTCGAACCGTTCTTTGAATGCCGCTGTCTGCTCGACACTGCCCAAACCAACAAGCACCACTGCAGCACCCAGGCGGTCAAAGGCATCTTTTTCGCGGCGCAACTGCGCCACCTGCTCACGGCAAAACGGTCAGCCGTAATGCCTCAAAAAAACCAGCACAAGCGGCCGCTTACGCCAGAAGTCGCCCAGCGACGCCCGCGAATGATCCCACAGCTGAACCTCTTGTTCGCCGATTGCACGCATATTCAGATCCATGGTCGATTCCTTTCATCGTTAGTTGGCCGAGGATTCCCGAAGCCGCATGAACGCACCGAGATTGTCTGTCGTCACGACACCGACGAGCTTTCCGATTTTTATAGACCATTTCATGGCAACACCTCCTGACAGCGGCCAAAATCATGTAAGACACGGCCTCTTTTTCACATTTATAGGCCAAATATACGGCTGATTCAGGTGGCTGCAATATGAAATGCTTGACCGGTAGTCGGTAGGTCAATCCTACCCATATCCTTGTGCGGTTTACCGTCTGGAGAAGAATCGGAATACCCGGCATCCGGGGACCATGGGTCTCCCATAAAGATCGCCAACAAGAGCACCGGTGAGCTGTCGGGGCGGCCACAAAATGAAGCCCTGCCGCATTCCTTGAGTATAAGCGTCAAAGGGTGTTCAGCACGGCCTGGTATTGTTCGGCCTGGGCCCACAGGTCATCCCGCTTGCTGGCTTGCATTCGATCCCAGGTCCGAACCATCATCGCCACACGTGGATTGCCGGCAAGCGAATGTCGATGGCGATGAATAAAGGCCCAATAGAAACTGTTGAAGGGGCAGGCGCGCTCCCCCGTGGGTTTTCGCCAATGGTAATGACAGTCTTCGCAGTAGTCGCTCATCTTGTGGATATAGTTGGCCGAGGAAATATAAGGCTTGGTGGCCACCAACCCCCCATCGGCATACTGGCTCATTCCGCGCGTATTGACGATCTCCACCCATTGGACCGCATCCACGTAAACACCCAGATACCATTCATCGACTTCGTCTGGATGGATTCCCGCTAAAAGGGCGAAATTGCCCGTGATCATGAGCCGCTGAATATGGTGGGCATAGGCCTGGTCGAGGGAATGTGATATGACTCTGCGCAGGCAGTTCATGCGAGTGTCGGCTGTCCAGTAATAATCAGGGAGGCGGGCGCTGTGGCCGAAATGGTTCATGGATGCGTATTCAGGCATGTGGGCCCAGTAGATGCCTCGCATATATTCACGCCAGCCGAGAATCTGTCGAATAAACCCTTCCATCTGTTCGATACCAACTGCCTCTCCGGATTTTGACTGCAGCCGGGCTGTGGCCGCCTGAATCACCTCCATGGGATGGAGCATTTTGGTGTTTAGCGCAAAAGAGAGCAGGGAATGGAAAAGGAACCCGTTTTCGGTTGTCATGGCATCCTGGTAGGTGCCGAAGTAGGGTAGTCGGTGATCGACGAACGCCTGCAGCTGGCGCAGGGCTTAGTTTCGATTCACCGGCCAGATCAGCCGTTTGGGATCGATCCGGCCGAAAGTGGGTACTTGGCAGCGATCTATCATCGCGACGATATCGGAGACATCGTTGCCGAAGGTGCAGGTCTCGGGCAGTGGGACCGCACCGTCGTATCGCTGACGATTGCTTTGATCGTAATTCCATTTGCCGCCCACAGGCTTGCCATTGTCCATGAGAATATCATGGCGGCTGCGCATCTGTCGGTAGAATGATTCCATTAGGTACCGCTTCTTGCCTTGGAAATGCCGGGCCACCTCGCTGCGTGTTGTCAAAAAATGCTCCGTGCCCACTGCGGTCGACGGAATGGACAGACGCGAGGCCAGCTGTGCCAGCTGGCGGTCGAGGCGGTAATCGTCCGGCTGCATGTATTCGAATCGCGTGATGTCCTGTTCCCGGATCAGACGAATCAGATTGGCATCGAAGGATTGTTCGTTTTTTGGATCATCCAGGCGCACGTAGACCACGCGATGTCCCATACGGGCAAGGTCGTCGGCGAAATGACGCATGGCGCTGAAAAAAACCGCCACTTTTTGAATATGCGGTCTGACGACATCCGTCTCCTGACGGACTTCCATCAGTGTGTAAAGGATGTCTGCTCGAGCTTGACGAAACCAACTGTGCTGGGTGTTGAGCTGATCACCGAGGATCAGTCGGAGGGTGGTGCCGCTTTTCACGGCTTACGGTCCTTGTCAGACGCCCATTCAATTACGGCTTGCTGGAGCGCCAAGTAGTGTGTCGTCTCGTTTTTTTCGTTGTGAATCGGAGCAATTTTCCATTGCATCATGAACTCCGAACCATCCTTGCGGTAATTGATGGCGCGTCCATGGAAGACCCTGCCATGGGAAATGTCCATTTTTAGCCGATCGATGACCTCTTGGTCGGTTTTGGGCCCTTGTAGGATCGATGGCGATTTTCCGATGACTTCTTCTGGTTCGTAGCCGGTCATTAGGGTAAAGGCCGGATTGACATAGACGATTGGATAACCTGGCCCCGCTTCCGATATGATAATCGAGTTGTAGGATTCTTCCATGGAAGCTTCCAATAATCGTTTCATGATGTATCGATAATTTTCGTCTCTTTCGAAAATGTCAAAAATATCTTTCCCACCTTTCATTTCATTACCTCCACGTTCGCTTTGGGCGATGACCTCTTAAAATTATAATTGTGTCTGTTGCTGGTGCTTCTATTCAGGGAAATTGCTTGAAGAATGACCAAATGATTTCTGCCGCATCAAAATTATAAAGGGGATCATCTTCCGATAGTTTGCCAGTGAAATATGGTCCCGGCCAAAGATGTCCCCAGCCGTTGATCTTGTACAAAACTGTCATTGATGAATCTGTACAGGTATCCCAGGTATTTACCTGAACCGCCCCGTCGTGCGAGTTTGAAACGACAGGCGCGCCCTGGCAACCATTGGCGTCAATCCAAAATTGAACCGACGCTTGAACGGAAAGATAGGTTCGCCCACCCTTGCGGTGCATCGAGACACCACCCGCAAAGGGTACGTCGTCGTCATTCAAGCCATGCATAATGAGGATGGGCAGCTGTTTTTTTGGCGCTGGGATGCGCCATTGAGGTGCGTCCGTATTTGGACGGCCACCGATGCTGGCGGCGATGGGGGCAGCTGCAGCGAGCATTTCAGTGTGTTCCGCTGCAAATCGATAGGTCATCATGCCGCCGTTTGAAAAGCCAACCATATAGATGCGGTTCCGATCTATCGATAGACGATTGCAGGCATCCTTTATCGCATCGGCGAGATACCCGACGTCGTCAATCTTGTCGTTAGCGGCTTTTCCGCAACAGTACCCTGCATTCCAATGCTGCAAATAGCCAAGGATACCGATGCCCTCTGGATAGAGGACGATAAAATTTTCCCGATTGGCGAGATGGCTGAATCCGGAAAATTTTTCCATGCCTTTTGCTGTATCGAAAGCTCCGTGAATAACGACGACCAGCGGCAGTCGGGTTAAGCCGTCATACCCCGAAGGAATGTATACACGGTAGGAACGCTGAAATCCTCCCGTAATTAGATCCATGCGCCGGTGATAGGTAGCCGGGCCTTTTTGTATTGACGATGGCAATGATCCGGTACAGGCATTTAGCGAAATGATTGAAGAAACCAGTCCAAACAAAACGAATTTCAGGCATCGGTTCATTGTTTTTGGACCCAGTTGGCATCATCATGGATCGATGATGTTCCAAGCAAGATTGCAAAAGGCCGAATGATCGCATTCGGCCTTTTGGGGTAGCTTTCAAAATCCGTATTATCCGGGGATGGAAACTGGAGAAGCCTTGCCGATGACCTCCATGGTTTCCTCGTACTTGCCGCGCATATCCATGGAGCCTTGCTCCATCTCCTTCTTGATGGGGCTCCAATCCGATGGACACTCCGTGCGAAGTTGTTCAACCCGACTGGCCATATCGTCCATCAGCATGTTAAGATCCTGAATGTTCATCAGCATCTTCTCTTTTTCAGCTGTTCCGAGTCGGTCGATCTTGCGCATGACATCGTACATTTTGGCTTTCCATGAGGTCATTTCCGATTCCATTGCTGAACAAAAGTCTTTGACATCCATTACCGTACCTCCTTGTTGTTGTTGAATAATAAGACACCGAAGCGAAAACAAAAAATACTACAAGGTGGACTATAATCCAAATAAAACGACACGATAGGGCAGGAACGAGAGAAAAGAAATGCGCGAATCATAGGATAAGTAACTGAGTTTTGATCAACCCTTGTAGCAATTGATTGCACTATAGTACCAAAATCATGCTAAGGTCAATACTTGAGGTTGAGCATTGGGGGCTGAACTGTCTTAACAAAATAGCTCAGGGGTCGGGGAGTTTTTCCCGCAAATGGCGAACCAAAGCGGAGGGAGTGATCAGCAGCGAAAGCGGGTCCCGCCATGATCCGAATGCATTAGGCAACTTTGGGAAAGAGCAGCGGAAGTCCCGGTTATGAGATTCGGATCCTAATTCAGGAGATTGAATTCTGATCACAATTTTTTGACCCGTTTAATCCATCCTTAAAGTTTTTCAACTATAGGTGGAGAAAGATGCATCGAGTGCGGTATCATTAAAAACCAGAAGACTCCGAGGCCGACTCCAAAGCTATTCCTCCAGGCCGAGGATCAGGTAGTCGGCATCCTCCTTTGAGACGCTTCCGGGCGTCCAACGGCCTTTCACGGAGGGTTGGATCACGGCCTGCTCGACATCGGCATTCTCTCGGGCGGCCTGCTCGGGCGCGGCTTTCTTCCAGGCGTGGATCATACCGCAAAGAACGACGACCGTGCGGTCGGGATGGTTTTTGAGGTACTCCAATGCATAAATGGCCATAGCCGTGTCCCAGACGAGTTGGGCCTCACAAAAACGGCGAAAGTCCGAATCCGTGCCGTGATCGCCCAACACCCGGCGCAGGAATGCCTCGTATTCCCGGTCCACGCGACACACGATGGGGGGCAGCTTGCCGATCTCATCGGGCGTCAGGGCCTCGAAGCCTTTTCGCGCCACTTTTCGGGTGATGCTTCGCGGCACGTTCAGGCCGATCATAGGGATATTTCTTTCCCGGCAGTACATAAAGATGTCCCGATACAAATACCAGTCCTCGCTCCAGTTGCGGGCAAAGGCCCGACGCATCTCCTCCTCGCTCAGCTCTTTGGCAACCCAGGCGTCGAGGATGCTCTGCTCGATGTGTTGAAACATCTCCAGACCCACGGCCAAGGGGCGTTTGCGTTTGTCCAGGCTTTGGATGACAGCCAATTGGGCGGCGTGATGGGCCACACTGTCGTGGAATTCTCCGACGTAGACAATGCCCGGTGATGGCAGCTTCCCGGCGGCGTGTTCCAGGCTGATTTCGGCTTCGCCGGCGACGTCCCACATGTTGATGTCTGCCGCCTGAAGAATGGTGCCTGGCATGAACAGGGATAGTAACAGCAACGTCTGAACACCAAAACGCATTATCATGAGCCTTTCTCCAGATCTACGACAAGGGGTGATCCGGACACCTCGCCGACGCCCTTGCCGGTATTGATGCCGTCCTTGAAGGACAGCCGGCCATAGCGGCCGTAGTGGGTAATTTTGCGTGCCGTGCGCACCACTGTCTCGAGGTCGGTGCCCTCCACGGGAAGGAAAATTGCCACCAGCCTCTGATTCCTTTTGAAGACCGCAAACATGGTGTCGGCATTGCGGCTGGAGATGTCCTCTCCCACCTGGAAAGCCCCGGACGAGAGCACCGCTGCATCGCCCAGCTCCGACAACAGGTTCCGACCCTTTTCCCGTTTGGGCATGCCAAAGAAGAGTACGTCCTTGCCGGCGGCATCCTCGGCAGCGAATCTGCTTTCACTCCAGACGGGTGTGCCACCGTGGTTGAGGCCCATTAGAAGCCCTCGGAAAATCTCCGCCCAGGGCTTGGGGCTATCTTCGGCGAGCACTGCGGCGAGGGTCCTGGAGCCCTTTACCGCGTTGACTGTGGCCGGAATTTCCTCAGGGTAGAGAAGGCGAAAAACATCGAAGTCGGGATCGGCGGCTACTGTTCGAGGTACCTTCTGCATTTGGATGCTGAATTTCGCCGTGGCATCATCAAGGTAAACGTTTTCCCTCCGGCTGACCGTGTGATCGGCCACCTCCACCGGCACGTGGACGTTGTAGCGGGGGTATTTCTGTATGAGTATACCCTCCACCTGCGTAAGTCCTGCCGCGGAAACAATCCGGGGTCTATCCATGGCCAATTGCAGGGCACCTGGGCGGATGATCCACTGATCGTGGAATGTACGCACCTCATCGCGACCCAAGCCACCGTGCTCGGCAAAAGCATCCATAAAGTGGCTCCAGCTTGCTCTCTTGTAGAGCCGCGCGGCATAAATGTCGCGCAAAGCAGCCCAGAAAGCCTCGTCGCCGATCCATAGGCGCATCATATGAAAGACGAACATGGCCTTTCCGTAGCCGACAGCTTGGCTGGCAGGGTTGTAGCGGCTTCGGAAGGCCGACAGAGGAAAGTCCTGCGTTCCTGTGGCGAGAAGCGCGTACTTTTCGAGAGTGCGCAGGCGATAGTCCCGGGCCTCCTCGAAGGAATGCTCCTCCTTGGAAAGGTAATCAGCCACGTAAGTGGTCAGCCCCTCGCACCAATTGCCCCCGGTAGCATCCACAAACACGCCGTTGCCCCACCAGCAGTGGGCCACCTCGTGTCTGAGGCTGGTATCGGGAATGAAGGGCAGTCTCAACACGCGGCTGCCAAGCAGCGTAAACGATGGAAAACCGTATCCGGTGGGAAAGAAATTTTCCACCACGGCGAATTTGGCAAATGGGTAGGGCCCGTGAAGCTTTTCATAGCGGCCGATGTGACGCTGCACAGCGTCCAGATAACGTGTTGAAAGTCCGACATTGGCCGGAAAGAAGTAGGTGGCGATGCGCACCTTGTCATGCATGCGCTCGTTGATGATGTAGCGCCCTGCAAACATGGCCAGCGGCCCCGATGGGCGAGCTATCGACCAAATCGAAATGCTCCTGTCTGCGTCGTCGGCGTGGGTTTCGAGCCGGCCTTCCATTACAGCATAGACGCCTTTCGGCGCGGTCACCGATACCCGAAAGGTCTCGGAGGATATCTTCCAAGATCAATGGGTACCAGCCGCTGCCAGCCAGGAAGAAGGCTGCATCCTGGGTGATGGTACCCATGACACCCTGCCCAGGATTGTCCATGGAAAATGGCTCGGCCTCGAAGGGGTCGTCGAAGACACCCTCGTAGCGCAGGACCACGGTTTTCGGAGACGAATCTTTTGCCTCGAGATTCAAATACAGCCCACCATCTCTGTGGGTGTACGTGGCGCCCCCCACGGAAAGGATGCGCACACCGGGGCGAAAGGCCACGCGTAGGCTTGGCGCACCCATGGGAAGACGGATGGTATCAATGCCGCGCAGGGTTTTAGTATCATGAAGGATTTCCACCTCAAGCTCGTGGTGGATGGTCTGCTGTGCCATGGAATTGAAGGCCGCCGGGAAAAGGATCCACAGTCCTGCCATGGCAACGATGAAAATAGGGCGCAGGCCGCGTAACAGGTGAGTATGTCGAAAATCGGATACCATAGTGGGAATAGTTTACGCTTCGGATCCCTATCTTTCATCTGCGAATCAGAGGTTTCAACATATAAGACAAGTCGCTCTCTCGGGATGGGTAGGGCGACACCATGCTCTGCCGGTACAAGGTCTCCACCGTTATTTGATTCAGCATGGCGAGACGAACGGTATTGATAATTCCCGTGGCATTGTCCGAGAGAATGTGCGCTCCCAATAAGGTGCCATCTTCTCCGGCGAGGATTTTATAGGCCGCGTTGGTCATGCCGATCCGCCGGTAGGTCGGCCAAGTGAGGTGCTGCCCGAAACTCTTTCGATATGAGACACCCTCAGCTTTGAGAGCCTTTTCAGTAGCGCCAACCATGCCGTATTGGGGATAGGTGAAAAGAACTGACGGGACGGCCGAGTAGTCCATTGCCGCCCAACTGCCGCTGTTTTGCTTACCCACAATGGATTCTGCGGCAACCATGGCTTCTGCATCGGCAACGCGAGCCAGCTGGATAGTTGCCGCGCAATCGCCAACCGCATAGATATGCGGCTGTGTTGTCTGCATTTTGGTATTAACGGTAATTCCCCTGCGTGAGAAGTCGATGCCTGCCCGATCAAGACCCAAATCCTCGATATCCGCCTGACGACCGGCACCGTTAACGACTATATCGGCATCGTAAGCAATTCCATCGTCCGTTAACACCTTGAAGGCCTTCCCTTGCCTCTTGACGGCAGTAATTTTCACGCCTGTATAGATATTGATGCCCTCGGCTTTCGAGGCTGCAACCAATAATGTTACCATCTCGGCGTCAAAGAAGCCCAGCGGTTGTGGTGCCGCTTCCAAAATGACGGTTTCCCGGGAATCTCCGGTCCCTAAGCGATTCACAAAATGAGCGAATTCAAAAGCGATAAAGCCGCCGCCAATAAAGACAAAACGAGGCGGAAGCGTCGGCAGTTCCAGGAATTGGTCGGAGGTTATCGAATTTTCGATGCCATCAATGGGCAACACCATGGGGCGGGCACCGGTGGCAATGACGAAAAAGCGGGCTGAGATCTTGCGGCCATCAACATTTAGGCGATGGTCATCCAAAAAACGGGCGGCACCGGTGAAGACGTTGATGCCCGCTTCCTTAAAACCGGACAGGGTGAGGCCCGGGACGGCATCTGTAAATTTGTTTTTCTCATTTAACAACCCAGACCAGTCTATCTGCGGTGCGGAGGCGATGCCTTTGTTTTTTAAATGATCCGCTTTGGCAGCAATCTCAGCGGCTTCATAGAACCACTTTTTTGCCTGGCATCCGGCAAGTGCACAGGTACCTCCGGGGGTTGTGCTTTTTTCCACGACCGCTACGGTCAACCCGTTCTTCCTCAATTCGTAAGCGGCGGTTTGCCCGGCCGTACCGCTACCGATAACGACAACATCAAAATCGTGCATGCGGCTACCTTTTTTTAGGAAGGTGTCAATACACCCACCCTTGTATGTGATTGGCACAGCCTTTTGATGCTTGACGGTGGCAATAGATTGCCAGTATCTGTTTTTAGCCCTTGAAACAGTGTTTTTTAAGTGATCCGTCGCACAGTGGCTTCTTTTTCGACTTGCCGCACCGACAATGGGAATAGGCACGGGTCGTATCGGTGGGTTTTCCGTCGCTGTCCACCAATTTCGTATCCACAGCCATGAGAGGATTGTACTTGGTGAAAATAATTTCGCTTTTTTTCATAGCACTGCCTCCCTTTGGGATGGATGGTTTAAGATGGAGATCGTTAAAAGTGGATAGATCAATTAAACTACCGGATTAAATAGCGGAAATCAAGCCTACTGAGATCTTGAAATGCACATGAAATTTAAATTGTGCGAATCCACAGATGCCCATTGCCATACCACAGGTCAAACTAATCTAAATTAAGTCAAATATCAAAGATGAAGTCGGCAATCGAAAGCCGCTTGGCCGAATGTCAGTTAGAATTGCATCCGGAAAAGACAAAGATTGTCTACCGTATGGATCAAACCCGCAGGGGCAATTATCCGAACGAGAAATTCGATTTTCTCGGGTTTACCTTCCGGGCTCGGCCTGCCGTAAATCGCAATGGAAAATTTTAATTCAATGGTCTTCCATAAATCAATTTCTATAGCTTGCATCGATAGGATAGATGGTTAAACTATAATTTATCTACCAGATTGGCTCAATACCCCACTTAAAATGGAGTCATTCTCGACCTGGCTTCCTCGTCTGTTTTGTATCATGTGCGAATCATAACCTTTGTATAAATTGTCAAATTTGTTCGGACAAATTTTTCGTATTCTGTCGTCTCTATCTAAATGGAGGAGAACTAAAATGGGTACAATTTCAGATTCAGTAATTGAAAAACTAAAGGCACAAGTTAGAGGAAGAGTGTTGCTTCCCGATGATCCAGATTATGAAGAAGCACGCAGGGTTTGGAATGCCATGATTGACCGACGACCCGCCGTGATAATTCAATGTGCGGGTGTTGCCGATGTCATGCTTTCCGTGAGGGTAGCCCGCGACAACGATCTGGTAGTATCGGTCCGTGGCGGCGGCCATAACATCGCCGGAACCGCTATTCGCGACGATAGCTTAATGATCGACCTATCGGGAATGAAATCGGTGCACATCAACCCAGACAGCCGGCGTGCCTATGTGGAACCAGGCGCTAGTCTTGGGGATTTCGATCACGAAGCACAGGCGTTCGGTTTGGCTACATCACTGGGGATCAATTCAACAACCGGTGTCGCCGGGTTGACACTTGGTGGCGGTTTTGGCTGGTTAACACGCAAATATGGTTTGACTATCGACAATCTCATCTCGGTTGAAATCATCACTGCAGTTGCAAAACGAATCCGAGCCAGCGCGGACGAAAACCCTGACCTGTTCTGGGCAATCCGCGGGGGCGGGGGGAATTTCGGTATCGTAACCATGTTTGAATTTCAGCTTCATCCGGTGGGCCCGGAAATACTGGCTGGATTGATCGTCTATCCTATAGAGCAAGCTGAACAAGTGCTTACGGAATATCGGCGTTTCGTGGATGACATCCACGACGACCTTAACGTCTGGGTCGTGCTTAGACAAGCGCCACCGTTGCCCTTTTTGCCGGAGGACGTTCATGGCAAAGGCGTCGTTGTGCTTGCGTTATTCTTTGACGGTGATCCGGAGCAAGGAATGTCGATCATAGAGCCCTTACTAAGGTTTGGCGAACCCTACGGTGATCACATCGGACCGATGCCGTTCTCCGCCTGGCAGAAAGCTTTTGACCCCTTGCTCACCCCGGGGGCCCGTAATTATTGGAAATCTCATAATTTTTCCGAACTCAGCGATGCTGCTATAGCCACTGCGATCGAGTACGCTGGTAAACTTCCTTCTGCTCAGTGCGAAACTTTCATAGGTCTACTTGGCGGGCAGGCTAGCCTCGTAGCACCGGATGCCACAGCTTACTATGCTCGGGATGCAAAATTTGTGATGAACATGCATGCCCGCTGGGATTCCACTGAAGAGGACGAAGCCTGTATCTCCTGGGCCCGGGAGTTTTTTACCAAAGTTGAACCTTTTGCCACAGGGAGCGTATACGTAAATTTCATGACCGAGGAGGAGGTGGAAAGGATCCCCTCTGCCTATGGTGCCAATCAAACAAAACTTGAAAATGTAAAACGCAAGTTCGACCCGGATAACTTTTTCAGAGTGAACCAGAACATCAAACCAGCGGCCTGACCTGGCCTCCGCAGTCTGATCCTGATTTTAAGTAGGAGATTAAACATTATTGATAAATTTTCGGTGTGATTTTATTAAAATGTGTAATTCTGAAAACCGAGCACTCTTGCCAATAGCACCCCGTTTTTCAGTCACTTATTTCAGTCGAAGAATGTATCCCATATTCCGCATGAACGTTTGGGGTTGATCTACCGAAAATGGTCAATGTCAGCTCTGACTGGTCTGTCGAATTTTAACAGAGGCTATGACATGCACTAACAGGTAAACTCATTCTGTGTACCATTAACATTAAATCCGTCTATCATACCAGTCTCGTAACTATCGAAATTGACGTTGAAACTGAATATACTACCTGAGTTATCACAGTCATGCCCCGGACGCTGTATGTCACTCCGGCAAACCCGCTCGTTGCATCAGATTTATGAACTGCTCGTCTTTTACTGGATCGTGAAGGGTATGGCTCTGCATGAGTCGAGTTGACGAAAATTTTGAATCTATGCGCATAGCCTCACCTGCAGTCGCTTTGGCTGCGGCCATCCGACCGAGGTCAGCATAAACAGCAGCCAGAAATACCTTGGGAAGGACATGCTTAGGGTTGAGATCAATCGCCTTTTGGAAGGATTGAACGGCTTCTTCCTTCCTCCCTAAAAGATGAAGTGTCACACCATAGGCGTATGGAACCCACCATGGGTGTTTAGGACTCAGCCGCATTGCCTGCTCAAACAATGTGACCGCCTCCTGTTCCCCGCCAAAATCTTTTAGCCGGGTAGCCAATCCGGCAACGGCGACGAGGTCGTTGGGAGCCAAATCAGCTGCTTTACGCCTCAATTCAATGGCGCGTTCTCCTTGACCAATTAGCGCATACAGGTTTCCAAGAGTCTGGTATCCTTGGGGTTCATCCGGGTCCATTTGGATGGCTCGTTCGGCCAATTCCATTCCTGACTGAACCGACTCTTCCTTAGAGGTGCTCCACCCTTGCTTGGCTTCATACCAATCGACAGAAGCCAGTCCAGCCAGAGGCCTTGCCCAATCAGGGTCCGCTCGATGTGCGGCTTCGTAGAGTTCGCGGGCGCGTAGCATTCCTTCACTGGTGAACTTGACGAATTCTCCGTGAGCCTCAATCTTCAGCAGCCAGGCTTCGAGGTTATCGGTTCCCCGACTTGCAACCCGCGCTGCAGCACCTTGAGTAAGTTCCACTTGCAATTCTACCATCACATTCTTGACGATGTCATCCTGCAGGGCAAAGATATCCTTTGCTTGCCGGTCAAAACGATCAGCCCAAAGGTGCCGGCCGCTGAGTGCATCTACTAACTGAACGGTGATCCGAAGTTTGTCTCCTGCCTTTTGAACACTGCCTTCCAATACGTATTGGATGCCCAGTTCTTCGGCCACCTGTTTAACGCCGATCTGCCTTCCATCGTAGGTAACGGCTGAGCTTCTTGAAATCACAAACAAGTCGGGTGCTTTCGAGAGCGAAGCTGTCAAGTCCTCGGTTATTCCGTCGGCAAAAAAGTTTAACTTGGCATCGTCTGAATAGTTCTCAAACGGCAGAATAACAATCGAAGGTCTATCGGGGAGCGGGTAAGCCATGCGGTCGATAGAAGCAGTTTCAAATTTAGGCTTTGTCTGTAGGTGCCAAAGCAAGCCACCTCCAATTATGGCGACCAACGCAATTATGGCCACTATCACCCATCGTCGATGCACGCCTTTCGCTTTGGTAGCCTCAACCATTTTGTCCTTGTCGTGAGGGCCGAGCTGAACCTTATAAACTCTAACCGGCTTTCTGATGTTTTTAACGGCATGCGATCCAAGATCTGCGAAACCGATGTCGATTCTGCCATCAACCTGATCGTAAACTCCTCTGGAAATACATACACCACCTGGATCAGCAAGGTTTTCGATCCTGGCAGCAATGTTCACGCCATCTCCATAAATGCGATTGCCCTTGTGAAGTATATCTCCCAAGTTGATGCCAATGCGAAAATCCATACGCCGATTGTCTGGTAGTTTGCTGTTTTCCGTTTCTAATCTTCTCTGGATCTCGATGGCGCAAAGGACCGCATTTAGTGAACTGCTGAATTCAGCCAAGATATTGTCTCCTGGCGAATCAACGATTCGTCCTTGATGATTTTCAACTAAATCAGCCATAATCTCTCGATAGGTAGTGATCGTATTGACAGTGGACTCGTCATCATCACCCATCAATTTGCTATAACCTTGGACGTCAGCGCTGAAGATAGCTTTTAATTTTCTTTGCATACCATTGTTTACCATTGGTGATGCTACTCCATGGATAATCTAAGCCATTCGCCAAAATAGTCCTGATGTACTGATTAATAAGGATTGCTGCCTTATTGGTATAAGAACGGTGAGTGATATCAGATGCAGGTTGCTGCAATGATAATAAATAATACGGAATTATTCAGAGGGCAAGACCCAGAAAATTGGTATCGATACCCTTTTTTCGAGGCATTACCACAGTCCGATACCGTATAAATTATATTCTGTTTTGACGCCCAGATGCTTCTCCATATTTCTATTTAGCTCTATCCGGCGTAAGTTCTTTTCCCACTTCTGCCAATGCTCTTCGGTTGTCCATTTGCTTATAACAATGCACTCCTCCTGGCGTGCTAGATTGAAGAATGTTTCACCGGAAATATAGCCTGGCTGCCTGACGGCAAGGGACCTAATATCGACAATATGTGGGAAAAGGATTTTTGCGTCGGTGCCTTCTTTGACGAGTCTCCTGATTATTACTCCGATGGCCATGCTGTCCTCCAATCAGTGAGTAAAAAATGATTGTAGAGCACTACTTTGGTGATATCGCAGGGATAGGTGTGAGGTCAGAAGGTGGTTTTAGAGAATTGCAGAGGCAGAGCTGGAATCCAACCTGCGCTATCTTTATAGATAGATAGTTACGCTGCAGTTTGTCAAGGATATCGGGCTGAAATTGAGAAATCTGAAATAATAAAGGCTGCTCGGACCAATACAAGCCCGTTGCGCCAAGCGGGTAGAGGGTTGGAAAGGTTGCTTAAGTTTCGGCCCCCATGCGGCTGATCACATCCAACATCGCTGGAGAAATATCGGTATGGTGATGGACTATCTTCCACACCCCCGATTCACGGCGATAGATGTTCGTAACGCGATGTTCGACGGCGACCTCCTGTCCGGCAAGTCTGAACTGCCCATGCTCGGTACCTGTTTCGTAGGCCACATCCCCGGCGACCTGAATGAGTTGCTCTTTCAGGCCAACCTTTCCGTCTGAGCACAGTCGGGCTACTTGCTCAAACGACTCCCTGACCGCACTCCAACCGATTTCCCGACCGCCTATCGGGTGCATGGTCGTTACGGCCTGACTATGCGACCAGATTTCTGCCAGAGGACCGGCATCCCCGTTAACCATGCGGCTCAACGCTTTGTAGAATTGTTCCGATACCTTGCCAACTTCGACTTCTGTTGACATAGCTTACCCTCCTGAATTGGATATGGCGTAGCTCATAGTGCGTGACGCTACTGCTTAATTGGGTGTTGAAAAACCGTTGCGTTTGACAATAAGGTGTTAAAATCCTCCTCAAAATGCTCATTTATTACACATAAACGCCGCTTTTTCGTCGGACTATAGCCTTGTCTTGCCGGTGCTCATGACGTTTTTCAACACCCTTTGTTAAAGCCCATCATTTAAGTGTTTCCGCGAGGAATTCCGTAAAGCGCTGCCAGGATTTCCTGTCCGCATCTTCCCTGTACCGTTCCCCGCCAAAGACAGTAAAGGCGTGGGGGGCGCCGCCGTAGGTAATCATTTCATTTGGAACGCCCTTGGCTTCCAGCTCTTCGGCCAGTTTGGCAAAATCCTGCATGGTTATGGCAGTGTCAGCCGAGCCGTGCATGATCAAAAGTTTGCCTTTGGTTTTGGAGTAGTCCTGACCATCCGGTGTGCTCAAGCCCCCGTGAAAGGTGACAAAGCCTTTCATGTCGGCCCCTGACCGGGCCAGCTCCAGGACAGCGGCGCCGCCGAAGCAGTATCCCATGACCACGGCGTTGCCGATGTCGGCCCCCTTGGACTGGGCTGTTTGCAGGGCCGCATTAATCAAGGTGCGCATTTTGTCGCGGTCTTTGTAAAGCTCACCTGTATGTTGTTTCTTGTCCTCCATCTTGGTCGGCCTGACGCCGGCCCCGAATAGGTCGGCGGCAAACACGGCATATCCCATTTCCGCCAGCATGTCGGACCTTTTGATCTCGTAATCCGTCAATCCGTCCCAATCGTGTATCAGCAGCACCAGCGGGGCCTTGGCCGACGGGCTGGTATAGTAACCCTCGTAGGGCGCGCCGTTGACTTCATAGGAAACCGACGTCCCCGCGGCGACAGCCGACGATGTGGCCATCAGCATGAATAGAAAAATGAAAAAGAATTTCATATGTATATCTCCTCGATGTCTTTCTGCGTTTATTTGTGATTTCAGTTCTAATACTGGGGTATGGGGAGAACATATAAACGAACGAATAAATTGCAAGAGGCCGTTGGACCGATAGTGTCAACAGTTAAATGGCGGGATCGGTTTTGACTTAAACCAATTACATCCTTTCACCAATTCGGTATGAATATCGATACGGCGGAGAAATGTTCAGACGCTTTTGCGGCCTACAGGCGATAACTTTTCTCTGCGAAGAGACACTGAATCCAACCTAAACTGAAAGATGGCATACCAAGCATGAAGGATGTTCAGCGAATTTTTCAAATGGGCAAGAAGTGGCAGACAAAATCAGAATGATGGGATTCGACGGTATGGCCATGGTCAATTATCTTGATATTGTTTGCATTAACTGCAAGCATTCAAGATGCGAACCATGCTGTCCTGCTGTCCGGACTGCAACATGGTTTATGGGGTCACACCCTGCCATTCGGACAATGCAAAGAACGTCATGCCCGCCGGCATCAGCTACTGATGTGGAGGGGAGCAGAGACAATGACATCGATCGAAGTGCTCAGGCAAAGGCTCGAGGATCTCGCCAAGGAGATCGCTGAAACCAAAAAAAGGCTTCCGGCCCACTCGGTCAAACCACCGGTGATGATGGACCTGCTGGCCCTCGAAGACGAGTACGATGGAGTGATGAAACAGATCGAGCGGCTGAAAAACGAGGATACCGATCCGGCGTGAATCGGGGCTCCATCGGCCCCATCACCTTTCGGTCGTTGACTCTAAAGAGGGTTGTATGGAAAAGGCCAAAATATTCGAAACCACCCTAAAAGACTATCTGGCGCAAATCAGCCGCATCGACATATCGTCTCGGGCGGATGCGTTGGGTGGCGCAGCCAGTGGCGGGGCATTGATCATACCGTTCTATGGCCGGCCACACCGAGTGTCGAACAAGGGCGTTACCGACGCCTTTGGTCATAAGGCCAATTTCGCGGTGAGCGTCGTGCTCTGCTGCTACATTCTTCAATGCCCGAGGTCGGAGCCTGTGGTGGGCGAATGGGTGACTTACCGGGAATTCAGGGATGCGGCACCGCTGACCGGTTATTTCGCGACCAATACGAACAAAATTATCGAAACCACCTTTGCGGGCCAGATCGACACGCTCAAGGCGGCCATTGGACACGCGGGAGGCCGTCTGGCCGAAGGGCCGACCTTCGATCTGGCGGCACATTTCGATATGTTGCCGCGCATTCCCGTATATTTTCGTTTCAACGACCGGGACGACGAGTTTCCGGCGCAGTCATCGATCCTTTTCCGGGAGTCGGCGGAGACATATCTCGACATGGAATCTCTGGCCATCGGTGGGACTTTTCTTACCGGACTCCTGATCAATGCCATTACCGGAAAGAATGGAATCGAGCGGTGATCCGGCAATGGAAAGGAAAATTTTCGGCGAAGGGGGTCGCGAGACATTCCCTTTCCTTGTGAGGCTATGAGGCTTTGGCGGCAACCATGTGGATGACGAAAAACAGAAGGCCTAAGCAGAAAGCGAGCAATGAAAGCGGCGTGTTCACCAGGGTGAGAGCGAACTTCTGCAGCCAGGCAACCGGAATGTCGTTGATCCAAAGGAAGCTGTCGGTACCGAGGACCTTAATGAGGCTGGAGGGGGTAAAAACGAATCGATCTGTATGACCCATCTGAAGAACGGCCGTCAGAACGCGGTAGCCCAGAAGAAGAATACTGAGAACCAGAGCACCGATGCCTAGTTTTGACCACATGCTCTTAACCTGTTCGTGAAAGCTTCAGAAAGGATGTTGAAAAACTATTGCGCTTGACAATACAGTGTTAAAATCCTCCTCAAAATACGCATTTATCAAATATAAACTCCGCTTTTTCATCGGATTTTGCCGTGTCTTGCCGGCGCTCATGACGTTTTTCAACACCCTTCGTGTTTCTAGCGGATGATGACCCACCGGCCGCCATTCATTAGGGAACGTTAGAGCGATATCCCGGCCAAGACCTTGGCCAGTCTCCATTTTCGGCATACCTCAGCACGGCCCCTAATACGGTTGGAATGATACATAACATCAACGCTGTGAGATGGCAAAGAGGCGATGTTCTTAGATTGTCTGATCGCCGGCTGGCTATCCCTTGGCCAGAACACGTTGAATCCGATCGGCAAGGTTGCGGCTCATGTCGTCCTCGTCGGCGACAAGTTCGATTTCAGAAGGCGATGACGCCCCCAGTCCCAGCTCGACCGCTCTGGCGATCTGCTCCTGATCGAAGACTTTTGTTTTCATGACCTGGGCATTGCTGCCGAGATCCTTCAAGACGGACAGGCCGACTGCATCGATGGCCACGCGGTCGGAAGACGCCAGGAAAACATTTCCCTTCGCTCTCTTGCCGGTCATCGGTCCCCCATCCACAAACACGTCGATCCCATCGATCACCACCAGGTCCGTCTTGAAAGGGGCATTGATTTCGGCGATCATCTGGCGCTGATGAGGAGAAGAGTGCAGCTCGGTCATGTAACCGAAGCCGTGGCGCGAGGTGGGGACCACACCCACGTGAAGCTTGAGCGACATGGTGAACACGCCGCCGTATTGGTGTGTTTTGAGGCAACAGGTGGATACGAGGCAATCCGCTTCCAAAATGGGGCGGGCCACCCGAAAACCGTCTTTCCAGTGCGATCCATCGACGTCGACCTTCACCCAATCATTATTTCCGAGGTCGTCGAAATTGACGATCGTTACATCGAGCGCCTGCATCCGGGGAATAATACCTTTCTCTTCCATGACGCTTTGGGTGAGAGGATAGCTTCGTTCCCCGAGACTGACGGATTTGGCGCCCATTTCCCACAGCTTTTCGACCAAGGCAACCAGCGTATCGTTATGGGTCGAGCCGGGAACCGGGTCGGACGTGTTGAAATTCGGTTTTATGATGACATTTTTGTTTTTGGCGGGGTTGACTCCCAGGGCATCGATGGATCGGATCACCCCTGACTGGCGATTCTCGGTGTGGGCGATTGATACCCGGCTCGTTCTTGCACCACTCATTGCCAAACCTCCGTGCAGTCCCATCAGTAAAGTTCCCCCTGCCACGCTTGCATACTTGATGAATTCTCTGCGGTTGACATTAACCGCCAGAACATCTTCATTTTTTTTCATGTCGTGAAATTTCCTTCCAGCTAAGCCGGAGTCTCACAGGCAGGCAAGCGTGGCCGGCTCTGTGCCGCGACGTGCAGATCACGAATCCATCGTGATATGGTCTGTCAGCTCCGACAAATTGATTTCGGCCTTGCCGGTTTTGTCGATTTTCAGGGCACGATTGCTGAAATCTTCAGCATCGATTTTTGCCTTGACCCAGGCCTGCCAGGTGGCTTTTTGAGAAGAGACAATGGCGTCAAAATCCTTGGCTGGGTCGAATCCGGATAGGGCCTCATCGGCGATCCAGACGCAATAATGACATTTCTTCTCTTGACCCTCGGAAACCGTAAAATAATAGCGAAACTGGGAACTGCCCGGTTTCAGCCCCTCTGCAATCTGATAGGTCCGATAAATCCATTCGTTCTGCATAGATTCCTCCGTTTGAGTTTGGCGATCGACGGAAAACGTCCTCGCCGATGAGTGCCGATGAAGTCATCCGTGTGGCGATGAAAAAGACGATAGGTGTCCTTCGGGGTCCGTTATTTCCAGCCGGAGTAGTCCAAAGGCACCGGTGATACTTCCATTTCCAGATACGCAAAATTCAGATCATTTACCTGCCGGATGTGAAACAGGTCGTGGGCCAGCCAGTTCGCCAGAAGCAGTTCGGCAGACATGGGACCCATTTTGGGATGGTGGTGGGTGGCCTGCCAGTTTGGGAGATCCAACCCGTGCAGCCATCTCAATGAATTCGAACGTTCTCCGAAAAAATTGTCCAGCGATTCACTCAGGTTCCTCTGGTTGTATCGGCGTTGGTTCACCCAGCCCTCGGGGTCGATGGTTGGCCATGGCTCTCGGGGGTTGTTCAGGACAAGTGCAAGCCTTTTTCTGAAATCATCCCTTTCCTCATCGTAAAGATGATTGATGACCTCAAGCATGGACCATTTTTCTGCGCCAGTTTTCCAGCGAGCCTGTTCGTCTGACAGGTTCTCGAAGAGGTGCCTGAATACCTCACCGTTGACCGTCAAATGCGCGATGATTTGCTGGTGATTCATGTAAACCCCCATGCTGGGCAATATTTGGATAGAGTCACCGTTGCCATTCAATGAGAAACGGTGATGTGACGACAAAAGCCGATAATAGACGGTGACGTCATGGACTAATATATTCATAAAATGTGCAGGCGCCAGGACGCACGCTTGCAGGGCAGGGATTTTCTGATTAATTTTATTTCGCCTTAAAACTGAAGATCAGGAAATCCTGTCGGAGATTGATGCTTACGTCTTGCTGAAGCGCAAGGTGCCGCTTTTAAGGCCCGTTGCCTGGCTGATCGGGCGCCCCCTGATTCGCCCTTTCCTTGCAAAGGTCCATCGTCACCGGGTCCATCGGCGACTGAGTGACAGCGGAAGATCGTAGCGCATTTACCGATGAGGTGCCCGATCGGTTGTCAACCCATACTCATAGAGGAAGATCATGATCATTCACCAAATTGAAACCGGGTTCATGGAAAATTTCAGTTACCTTATCGGCTGTGAGGCTTCCCGCAAAGCCATGGTGGTCGATCCCGGCAGCGATGTCGCGCAGATAGTGTCCGTCAGCAAGAAAGAAAATCTCGAGATCATCACTATCGTCAACACCCACGGCCACGGGGACCACACCGCAGGAAATGCGGACTTAAAGAACGCGACCGGCGCTGATGTAGTCATCCACACCCTGGACGCTGATAGATACCCTGAGGCCGATGTCAAACTGAGCAATGAAAAAAATCTGCAAATAGGTGAAATAACCTTCGATGTCATCCATACGCCGGGGCACACCCCCGGAGGCATCTGCCTTTACGCCCAGGGAAACCTCTTTACCGGCGACACGCTATTTGTCGGTGACAGCGGTCGCACGGACCTGCCCGGCGGACATCGCCCGACGTTGGGTCAGTCGATTCGCCGCCTGATGGCGCTCCCTGATGATACGGTGATCTGGCCGGGCCACAACTATGGTCCCACTCCGACATCGACCATCGGGTGGGAAAAGAGGAACAATGTCAATGCCAAGGAGTATGGCTACCATGTGGGCGACTGACTAATAGCTATCTCAATTTTTCTGGCCCAATCTCCGCGTTGGTACCTCGTTTCAAGCCCTCGACTTACTTCAGAATGCCTGCGGGCTGCGACCTACAAGTAAGAATAGATCAGGCAGGAAGCCCCGCAAAGCGGGGAAGCTCGGCTCCGGCTTGACCTCGAACCCAAATCCTCATTTTGAGATGCCTTTTACATTAAATCGTGTCCCGGTTCCTGACGCCACTGTTACCTGTCGAAGGCAAGGTCAAGATCCTGGCCGGCATCTGTTTCAATGCCCCTTGCTCACATTGATTCCTCGATATTGACCGACCCTGCCCATAGGGCCGGCGGGTATCTCTCGTCGACTCTGCACGCATCGGTTCGTCTAAAATCTCCCTCTGAATAAAATATCGACTACATGACTGATGTCGAGCAATATGGATATGCGGAGCTTTGGGTTCCTCCAGTCATGGTGTTAAATACCATGAAAGGTGATTGCGAGGATGACGCATTTTCAATCATGAGCCTCGCATTAAATGCCGGTGGGGACCCTGAAAGGCTGTGGTTATACGGGGGGTTCGTCCATGCGGGGGAGGGGGCGGCTTATGGCGGACATGCATGGGTTTCCTCCCGCCGTGAATCCGACGATGAGTGGATCGCTGTGGACTTTTCATATTACGTCGATCTCAGGCCCATGGATTACAGAATACCCCTTAAGGATGATGATAAATATGTCGATGACTATTTTTTCATAACGAACCAATTCACCGTCATTACGGATAACACAAATCGCATTAGAGACCCTGAGGTGACATATACCGGAGGCGGAATAATTCCGAATATTTTTTTCCCGCCGGTTCTCTGCTGAGCATGTATGCTTAGGCAGGGTCTCAACGGTCCCCTAAAACCAAACCCTTGAATGTTGGCCCCTCATGGTCCGGACCCACCCCTTTGCCGTTATTCCGAAAATTCAAGCTGGAGCTGGATGCCGAGGTCGAGTTGCCGCTGATAGAGCCCAAAGAGAAAAGAAGAACAATCTTCAATTCCTGACAAGGTTGAAAACCGTGAACCGGCTATTTGCCGACCTTTTCGAGCAGTTTGGGAACCGTGTCATTGGGACTGATTTTATGCCAGGCTGCGGATATCTTACCGTTTTCATCGATCAGAAATGACGACCTCACGATCCCCATGAAAGACTTGCCGTACATTTTTTTCTCGGCCCAGACACCGAAAGCTTCTGCCACTTGGTGGTCGGGGTCGCTGAGCAGGGGAAAGCCGAGGGTATATTTGTCGTCGAATTTTTTCTGTTGCTCAGGAGTGTCGGGGCTGATGCCGACAGCGGCGACATCCAGTCGCTTCAATTCGGGCAGTGCGTCCCGCACTGCTTGGGCTTGAGTCGTTCAGCCGGAAGTGTTGGCTTTAGGGTAAAAATAGACGAGAAGCCTGCGGCCTCTGAAATCGGCCAGCTTCACCATGTTACCGTTCTGATCACGAGCCTCGAAGGCCGGTGCCTTGTCGCCTGGTTTCAATCCTGCCATTTGCTAGCTCCTTTTTCTCTGTCGTTGCATTCGGTTAGTGTTTGTGGCCCGGTTTAATTTCATTCTTTGCGATTTTTTACTGCTTCGCAAGCATGCGGTTGACCTACCCACACGTTTTTGTTCCGCATCGCCGGTTCCGCACTTCTTTTAGCACACTCCCGGCACTTATACCACCACCGGTTGGTCCCGCAGGACGCCGTCTCTCGGATTGAATCGGTTTATTTGGGCCTTACCGATTCCACGTTGACCAGAGTGTTGCCCTCTAACCGCACTACGTAAAGGCCGTCGGTTTTGTAGAGCCATTCTTTGATATAGAGGAAAACCCTGCGACCCCCATCCTTGGATAGGAAACTTCTTTAAGGGCCCGGGTCTTTTCTGCGTAGGGATAACCCCACACACTGAATCGGGTTTGCGGCACAGGAAGCCGCCGGCAGATCAAAAGCAACACCGGCGACAGCCGAAACAATGGCCTTTTCACGCCTTCGGGGATGATTGGGTCGGTCTCCGGCGCGGAGGAAAACGTTACCCTTTGGGATCAATCATCACCGAAGACCCTGTCAAGCGATGTGCGGCCCGCCAAGAGCGATCGGCAGGCGAAAAGCGCCGGGAGAATCTCAGGGCGCGACGCTGCGGCGATGGCAATCGCGCGCATGGGGCCAGCTGCAGTGTTGTTTGACGCGTTAATCATGGGCGCCGGCGACCCTGATGTGTGATCGGACAGCCTTCGGTTGGATTAGGGGTGGGTGGTGTCGTATGGGATGAGATGGTGACCATTCGGAGAACGGGTCGGTCCCAATAGCCGGAATGGGGTCGTCGGATTTTGCCTTGTCTTGGCGGCGCTCATGACGTTTTCCAACACCCTTGCTAGGTGCGGATGGGTGGATCGGCCGGTATAAGCGAGGCGCGAGGCATTTACTTTTTTTATGGCGGGACACAACTTGGCGATGCAGATGATCTGTCATGGGCGGTTCAATACGCGCGAACCGAAAGTCTTCACAGAGATGTTCGGATTACTACAAGTCAATTCTTTCGGGGGCATCATGCTCCTGAAAAACATCGTTCCGCGGAAAGAGATAATCGCTTCTGGGGCTCAATTCCTCTTCGTATTCATCGATAAGGTAGGAGGGATCATGGTGGTCAGCCGGTTGGTAGTGATCGGCTGCCAGGTATCCGATGCCGCCAAACAGCAGGATGATGCAACTGGCCAGCAGGGATAGAATCGCGACATTTAAAAAGTGAATTAATTTTTTCATATCTGCTCCTGTAGTTCTCCCGGTATCCCTTCCCCCAATACACATACAAATCAAGAATAATACCAACCGGTTGTCAAGCGAAATATTAAAAAAAACCGTAATTTATGCGCCGCATGTATCACATGGTCCGGACATCGCGGGCCTATTTGGGGCCGAAGTACTACAGAAGAGCGGTATCAAGTTCGGTTTTGAATACTTGGCGCGGTGGAATGATCAATTTGCCGGTCCTGTGGTCCGTGGAATATGTCATGCGTTGGAAAGTCAAAAATTTGGCTCCGAGATCTTTGGCTTCTGCTTCGAGTTCTTGAAACTCAAGCTCTCTGGCTTTGCGTAGCTCTTCTTGATAATCACCGGAGCGGCCACCGACCATATCCCTGATACCGGCAAACAGATCCATGAACATGTTGGCCTCCATAATTGCTTTTATTTTAACAATACCGAAGTAATTGGTGATTCTTTTTCCTTCGATGTTTGGCGTCGTCGTGACGATCAGTGTTGTATTCTTCTGCCGTATTTATGAAAACACTTTCACGAAGTTTTAGAACCATAACCGTCAACGAACCCGTCGTTCGAATTCAGGTGCGGCCCTTTGTATATATCCAAGGGTGTTCCGGCCACGCTTTCATATAACCGACACCCGCGGGAAGTTTTTCGTGTGACCCGGTGACCAGCGTGCCGCCGGGAGTAAGAACCCGCAGGATCGCTTCCAGTGCATT
Source organism: uncultured delta proteobacterium (assembly GCA_963792945.1). Taxonomy (GTDB): domain Bacteria; phylum Desulfobacterota; class Desulfobacteria; order Desulfobacterales; family SG8-13; genus JARFQH01. The sequence continues at coordinate 178,354 of CAWBYM010000021.1, forward strand.
TCCCGTTTCAGGAGGCCTTTGATAAGTCAGCAAACTGTTCCTCAGAAAAATCAAGTCGAAACGGGGAGCGGGGGGAGCGTGTCCGATGAGGTCGTGCAGGACAAACCTGATCCCCTCTTTGAGAAATGGTTTCAGGATGTAACGCTGTTTTCCAGTCACCTTGTCGACGTATCGTTCGATGCAATACCGCGGCAGTTCTTTGAGGCTCGATATCTCGTACTCCCCCTTTTGAGCCTTTTCGATATAAGCCGGGTTGATGTCGGTCGCCCATAGCTCCAATTCATGGGGGGGTTGGTGAACCCGATGCATGCGGTCCCATACCATTTTGAAGCTGTAGGCTTCCTCCCCTCTGGCGCATCCGCAGGACCAGACCCTGTAGGGGCCCTTAATCGTCGGGAGTGTTTGGGGTAGAACCCGGTTTGCGAGGTGATCCCAGAGGCGTTTGTCGCGAAAAAAGCGGCTGATCGAAACCGTCAGCAGCAGTCGACATTCCTTTTCGAGCTCAGGGTCTCTGGAGAGGGTGGCGATGTACTCATCCACGGTCGCGCAGGCCAGTTCCTGCATATGCCGCAAGAGGCGCTTCTTGACCCCTTTGCGGACCTTTCGGTACCCGTTGTGCGAAAGGTTGAAACAATCGAGGATCTTATGAAAAGATGTATCGTCCATCGTTTAATTTCAGGCGTCAATTTTAAGAGGATTCGATTCGGCGAATTTTTCGGCGGATCCTTTGTCCCTCTAAACGTCTTCTTTCTGCTCAAAGGTCCAATCTGCTCCCTCCGCAGCGGTGAAATTGTTGACGGATTGAAATGTGAACGTATCTTGTTCTTGAATGCTCGGTTACGAGACCGTTTCCGAATGAATCTGCAGCCATGGAAGAAAAGCATGCGACTCGAAGGCAATCTGGTATGGGGCCGCGTGGTGGACGACATACCGGACTTCTGCCGGGAGCTGGTTAGAGTGCTGGCACCATAGTTGTTCAGGCCGAGTCTCCTGTAACCTGACCGGGCCTGGACCTTCCGATTGTGGAGTTAATCGGTCTCCCGGTCTTTTCACGTCGATACCCATCCCACCCCTATATTTACGATTTGATTTTGCATACCAGCTCGGCCACACGCCGGCCGAGCCTGCGCCCGTTTTCCTGGGTATCGCCATCCGGGGCCCCGACACAGGCCGTGCCGTAGTGGCCGGTGGCCGACAGCGGGTCCCCGACGATGATCATGCCGTAGATGAGCAGCGCTTGGATGATGGACATCATGGTGGTCTCTTTGCCGCCGGTGGGATCCCCTGAAGTGGCAAAGGCCGCGCCGACCTTGTTTTCCATTTTTTTACGAACACCGACGAAATCATCCAGGATTTGCTTCAATTGAGCGGCCATCAGGCCGAAGTAAACCGGAGATCCGACAATCAATCCATCCGCCGCCACGAAATCGTCCTTGGTCACTTCCCTCGTATGACGCACAAGGACTTCGATGCCTTCGACTTGACCGGCCCCCTCGGCAATCGCCTCGGCCAACTTGCGCGTATTGCCGCCCTTCGAATAGTACAGCACCAAAACCTTCATCACTCCTCCTTTCGATCTCTCTTACGGCCTTCAATCCGGTTCTCCTCGATATCAGGAATAGCGGTTGCCGAGCCTAAATTTCCCGATCGTCCGTTTCTTATTGGTTCCCAGGAGGCACCGAAAATCAGTCCGCCCAACAGTTTATGGTATTGAAATTATATGCAATCCGGAAAAATGTTTACCAGCCTACGGAACCTCATATTGCACCTGTATAGCACCTTTGGGCGAGGTGGGGATATTTTTTTGCTGATAGCATTTGGCTACCAGTTTCTCCACGTTACGCTGCTATTGCCCGATACCGCGGGTATGAATATATTTAACTTGTAAACCAAATAGAAACAACTGCGCGTTTAACGCATCATAAATGCAATGGAAGGAGGGAAGAACGATGAAGAATAAAAGCGAAATATTCCGCAAATACAAAGACGAAACAGGAGAGACCTATTTTTGCCCCATGGATGCAGTCAATGACGACCGCTACGTTTCAGAGTGGGAACTCGACAACTGTGTGGAAGTGTCGACTGCCGGCCGCTATTCAGGAAACATCGATGTCGTCGGGCGATTCAAGTAGCTAAGGAGACGGAAAAATGCGCATCGATAAAGATTACCGGCGACACTTTAACGGGCCGGCAAATGATTTGTCATTCGAAGAAACAACCAGCGATCGGCTTAAGAAATATCTGTTTGCAGGCATACTCCTGCCCGAAGAGGTCATCCGGATTAAACGTATACTGCGCAGCCGCAACCCATAAGGTGTCAAGATTTGCTGCAAACGCCTCCCGCAACCAGTGCTGGAGTTGTTTTGCGGCTTGAAATAGGAGAGCTGAAATGAAAATAAACATCAAGTGCTTCGGCAAATTGGCCCAAAAATACGAGTGCGATCACTCCAAGAGCAATCTCTTAGAGTTGGCTGAGGGATCAAAGGTGTCCGAAGCGATCGAGGCTTTGAATATCGAAGGTGGTGAAACGAAAATTGTCTTCGTAAACCACAGAATAAATGACTTTAACACACCGTTGAAAGAGGGCGACCGTGTGACATTGGTTCCAGCAACCGGTGGGATGTGATAAACGGAAAAAACGAGTGAAAATCGGGATCACAAATTATGTATTGCTCTACGGTTTAACTGTCGTCATATTTTTCATGATTGATCTGTTTTGGCTGGGTGTCGCTGCCAAAGGTCTCTACGCGCGACACATCGGCGGCCTCTTGCGTGAAAATGTCAATTGGGCGGCTGCAATTCTCTTCTACCTTGTCTACATAGGCGGCATCCAGTTTTTTGTATTGTATCCGGCTCTCGAGGATGGTTCGGGCATTCTGAAAACCGCCATAACCGGTGGGCTACTCGGTTTTTTTGCTTACTGCACATTCGATTTGACCTGCCTGGCGCTTTTACGCAACTGGTCTTTATTCATCACCGTGGTCGATATTATGTGGGGAACTTTTCTCACCGGAACCACGTCCGCGGCCACACTATGGCTGATACGGTTCATCCTGCCGACGATCTGACTTATAGATGATCCTCAACACCCATGCCGCATTTCGCACGGCCTGCCGCCATTTGCGAGAAACCCGGGCGGTTTAAGCTGGGTATCGTTTTATCTATCGACCATAACAGCCCATCCATAAATCGTCTTTTTCCCAGTGGTTCCCGCTAAAGGCGGGATGCGGCCTTGCCCAGCGAAAAAAATTCCCATTAATAAATTAGACACACAATCGTGGCACCCACCATTCGTGTGTCGGGCCTAACTAATTGGATAAACAGATAATATGCGTCCGTCATTCCTCGCAGGAGTCGGTGGGAACCTACGGGTGAGATAAATTTCATCTGGATGTATGACAACTGCGCAGCGCCCGTCCAACGGTGGTTTGGGGCTCATCTGTTGATAGAACTATGTCTGAAGCCGAACTGCCTTTGCGGCCGGATCGATTAATTATGCCAGGTTTTTAATTGAACGGCGCTTTGCGTTCCCCACCTGTTTGATGATTGTTCTCACCCAAAATCCTTGTATGTAGACGCGAAAGCCGTTCGAATAATCGGATGGCTTAAGTTTTTGCGAATAATACCGATAAAACAACCACGCAATGCATCGATATCAATGGCAATGGTAATATTCATTCAAGGGGCGGTGGCATGAAATTTATGGAAAAAATCGATGATCGTTCCGGGTCCTGGCGTAAACGTCCGGTGCCGGATTTACCGGTGTCGAGGCATCCGGAATGGCTCTTTCAAACAAGCGATTTTTCGGTACAATTTGAGGTGTTGGATCGTAATATTCTTCATGCTATCGCTACCGGGCGCCTCAAAGGAGATTACATCGAGCAGGTGTTTCTTCTGAGTGAAAAGGCCATCAACTCGATAAACCAGGATTCAGGTTCGTACTTTTACCTGGTGGGACTCTCGGGATTCGACGGCGTCGGCCAGAACGCCAGGAAAAAATACGTCGAAGCGATAATACGGCTATTCGAGAAGCACCCCTTTCACATGGTGGTCTTTTACGGTTCCAACAAGCTGGTGTCCGCGGCGATCAATATGTCAAAGCCGTTTGTCCCCTTCAAGGTCCGCGCTGCAAAAGATCTCCCTAAGGCCCTGAGGATCATTTCCGATCAAAAATCAAGAACAGCGCTTGATCCGCACCTGTCGCTTGTTGATTATCCGGCGTCCGATCAGAAAGAAATGGATCCGATCCAGGATTATGTCGAGGAATTGCTGGGATATATCGAGCAGATCAATTGGGAAGTCGACGGCATTCAACAATTAGAAGAAAAAAATCCGACTCACCCGTTCCGTCCCGTCTTCGAGGCCATAAAGCTGATCAAATGGGAACTTGACGATCTTTACCAGCAGCGGAAATCGGTAGAAATCGAACTTCGGAAATCCGAGGAAAAATTTCGACGAATCGTCGAAGCGTCACCGATGGGAATGCATATTTACAAACAGGAAGCCGACGGGCGCCTGGTACTCAGAGGATCCAACCCGGCGGCCGATTCGATCCTGGGCATCTCCAACCAACAATTGATCGGCAAAACCATAGAGGAAGCCTTTCCCCCTTTAGCTCAAACGGAGGTTCCCGAACGGTATCGCGAGGTGTGCCATGTCGGCACTCATTACCGTAACGAACACATAGAGTACTCGGATGGGCAAATTAATGGCGCCTTCGAGGTGCACGCCTTTCAAACCGGCTCAGACATGATGGCCTCCATGTTTTTCGATGTGACGGCTCGCAAACGGGCAGAGTCGGCCCTGCGGCAGAGCGAGGAGCGGTACAAGACGTTGACGAACAATCTTCAAGTCGGCATATACCGCAATACCGCCGGGCCCCACGGCAAATTCATAGAGGCCAACCCGGCCATAGTGGAAATGTTCGGTTATGACAGCCGGGATGAATTCAAGGAAATGAATGTTGCCGACCTGTATCAAAATCCGGAGGACAGAAAAAAGTTCAACGAAAGAATGCTCAGGGACGGCGCCGTCAAAAAGTATGAGGTGAAACTAAAAAGAAAGGATGGAACACCCTTTTTTGGATCCGTCTCGGCGGTGGCTGTCAGAGATGCCCAGGGAGAGTTGACATACTACGATGGAATCATTGAAGATATCACCGGGAAAAGAGAACTCGAAATACAACTTCAGCAAGCCCAAAAAATGGAGGCCATCGGAACCCTCGCCGGAGGGATTGCACACGATTTCAACAACATACTTTCGGCCATTCTCGGTTACACCGAGTTGGCACTGATCGATTCGGATAGAGAATCGGCGATTTACCAATACCTTCAGGAAGTCATCCGGGGCAGTGAACGGGCCAAGGATCTGGTCAAGCAGATCCTCACCTTCAGCCGGCAAGCCGAGCGGGAACGAAAACCGATTCAGCTAAAGCTTATCAGCAAGGAGGTGATCAAATTTCTGCGCGCTTCCTTGCCCACGACGATCGAGATACGCCAGGAAATAGAAAGTGATTCGCTGGTTATGGCGGATCCGACCCAGATGCATCAACTACTGATGAATCTGTGCACCAATGCCGGACATGCCATGGGGGAAAAAGGCGGGCTTCTGGTCGTGAAGTTGATCGATGTCGTACTCGAGGGCGGCGAGGCGGGCGAACCTGCCGATCTGAGTCCCGGCCCTTATATCGTATTGACGGTCAGCGACACAGGCCATGGTATGCCAACCCATATACTTGATCGCATCTTCGACCCGTTTTTCACCACCAAGCAAAAAGGTGAAGGGACTGGGATGGGGTTGTCGGTGGTTCACGGCATCGTCGGCAGTTATGGGGGAAAGATAACAGCCACCAGCCAAGCGGGAAAGGGGTCCACCTTCAAGGTTTATCTTCCGACAGTGGAAAGAGTCGAGACGCCGTTTTCCCTAAACGTCGATGCTGTCCAGAACGGAACCGAGCGAATTCTTCTTGTGGATGATGAAACGGCCCTCGTGGATATCGGAAAGCAGATGCTCGAGTCTTTGGGATACCGTGTGACCGGCAGGACCAGCAGCCACGAGGCCTTGGAGCTGTTCAAGGCCAAACCGGACAGCTTCGATCTGGTCATCACGGATATGACCATGCCCAATATGACCGGGGACGAACTGGCCAAGGAACTGATGCGCATCAAGCCCGAGATTCCTGTCATCTTATGCACCGGCTACAGCGCCCGGATCAACCAAAAAAGAGCACGGGCCATGGGTATTCGGGCTTTGGTGCCCAAGCCTGTGCTAAGAAAGGATATCGCCGCAACCATACGAAAAGTGTTATCCGTGAGCTGATGGCAAAAACAGTGCGTCAATAAAGAACTTGCATCGAAATTTTCAACCATCACAGCGGACGCCTTAATTCTCGTGGAAGTTTGGTGGAATTTCCTTTACCACCCTCGGTCCATCCTCCAAGGTTCTTTTATCGCTTTGGTGGTTTCACGCGTGTCATTTTCTATGGCCCGATATATTCAACCGCCGGATGTGTTGAGCGGCTATCACACTGCCCCGGCAACCGCCTCCTTGAAAACCTCCAGGCCGACACGATCGATCATCTTGCCCAAGCGCTCCCCCTTTTTTGCTTTCTCTATGTAGCAGCCGATCACCTGGTCAATGGCCGCCATCGCCCCTTCGTCGTCGAGCCCGTCGGCGCATTCCTGGGCGATCCGCGGGTTCGCACCGACGTTACCCCCAATCACGAGAGCCCAGCCGTCTTTCTTCCCGATGAGGCCGATGTCGCGCACCCAGGATTCAGAGCAGCTCAGATGACAGCCGGATACGGCCATCTTGAATTTGCCTGGCAGTGCCTTGGCATGGTAGATTTCATCCAGTTTCAATCCAATTTTCAGGGCATCCTGTTGGCCTAGTTTGCAGTAGGTGTTGCCCGGACAGGTCCTTATGCTGCGCACGCACAATCCCACGGCGGCCCCTTTGTCGAGGCGCAGCGCTTCCCACGCCCCGTCGATATCCTCCTCCTTGAGGCCGACAATCGCAATGCGGGTGGCGCCGGTAATTTTGATCGCCTTGGCGTTGTATTTTTCGGCCGTATCCGCGATACGTCGCAATAGCTCCGGTGTCACCAACCCGCACGGAATGTGCGGTGCTATGGCATAGGTTTCATTGTCGCGTTGGGGTATGGCGCCCTTTTCGCCCAGTTTCAGCACGTTTGCCCTCCTTGTCTCGTTTATGCCAATAAAAAACGCTCCAAAGAGCGTTCATGATTTTTCGGCAGTATAGGAAAAGAATCCTCGTCATGTCAAGATCGGGTCTGCTTCAGAGACCCAAAAATAGGCGGGAGGATTATATGTAGAGGATGGAGCCGTCGGTGTGCTCCGGCATTTCCGTCATGACGAGCCGGTCCTGACGTCATCCGGCTTGTCGGCGAAAAAACTTCTATTTGCCGGCCAAAGACTGTATATCTCTAAAATCAAAACGGGCAATGGATAGTTTTTTTGTCGGCTGCCTAACTGCCGCATGACTCCTGACACATCCGAGCTGACGCCATAAGCGAGGATTGACATACAGCGTGACAGCCCTTTCCAGTGCAACGATTCCGGCGAAAAGCCGAAATCTTATAATTTCGGCCTCTCTTCTGGCCCTTTTCCTGGGGGCCCTGGATGCGCTGGTGATGTCTGCGGCCATGCCCACCATAGTGGAAGGTCTCGGCGGTCTTGACCTTTATAGCTGGGTGTATTCGTCCTACCTCCTGGCGCGCACCGTTTCTCTCCCCATTTTCGGCAAGCTGGCCGACATCTACCGCACAAAGACCCTCTACATCGTATCGATTCTGATCTTCATCCTGGCATCGCTGGCGGCCGGTTTTGCGGAAAATATGGCTTTTCTGATTGCCTGCCGCACGATCCAGGGAATCGGCGCCGGAGGCAATTTCGCACTGGTGTACATTGTTCTGGCGGATATCTCCACGCCTGAGGAGCGCGGAAAAGTTTATTCTCTGGGCAGTTTTGTTTGGGGCCTGGCGAGCGTTCTAGGGCCGACGATGGGTGGATTTATCGTGGCGTATTTATCGTGGCCGTGGATCTTTTATGTCAACGTACCGCTCGGCGCACTGTCACTGGTCGGTGTGAGCCGATACCTTATCGAGACCCGGGAGAAAAAACAAAAAGCGACCCTCGATGTCGGCGGTGCCTTGACTCTGACCACCGCCGTATTGAGCCTGCTGTTCATTTTCCTTCTCACCGGACGAAATGTCGACTGGTCTTCACCCCTGATCCTGACTCTCGGGGCGCTTTTCATCGTGTTTGGTGGCCTTTTTTACTATGTCGAACGACATGCGGAGGATCCGATTCTGCCCATGCACTTTTTCGCCCTGCGTGGCTTCAGTGTGGGTAACACCGCCGTATTTATGAGCAGCTTCGCTATCTTCGCCTTTTTCGCATTCGTGCCGCTGTTCATCCAGCAGGCGTTGCAGAAAAGTCCTCTCGAGGTCGGCACGACGATCCTTTCACTCAGCCTCGGTTGGTCTGCCGGATCTCTGATTCTGGGTCGAATGGTCCATCGTTGGGGCACCCGGTTATCCGCGACGCTGGGAGCCGCCCTGCTGGTCATCGGTTGCGCCCTGTCGCTTACCTTTTCGACGGCGACTCCGACATCCGTCTGCTTTTGGGTATTCGCCCTGGTCGGGGTCGGTATGGGGTTCGTGTCCTTGGCCACGGTACTGGTCGTGCAAAACAGTGTCGAGCCATCAGACCTGGGTGTGGCGACCTCATCGCACCAGTTCTCCCGAAACCTCGGCGCGACTGTGGGAATAGGAATCTGCGGCAGTATCTTCACAGCCGGTTTTTCTCAACAATTTCGATCGGCACTGACCGAAGGTCAAGTGGATAAACTTCCAGCGGCCGTGGCCGAGGAGCTCTTCCGCAACGCCGACAGTATTTTACGGCCCGCCATTCGAGAACAGATCCCCCCCGATCTCCTTCGGTACATCAACGATGCGGTAGCGCACGGCGTTCTGCTCGTTTTCTGGGTGACCTTCAGCGCCGCTATTGCTTGCCTGTTGTGCTGCCTTTTCTTACCCCGGGAAAAGACGTGAAAGATCTCAAAACCCTCTGCTTCTTTTACTCGGTAGCGTCATCGGCCTGCGCATGCTCGCGCTGCGGCTGGATAGGTTTAAAGATCGCGGCAAAAATCAATATCGGAAGCCATCTTTCGATGGGGAAATTCGATGATTTCCATAGGATCCAGCAGGGCGATAGTGTTCGGATCGCGCATGATATTCCATTGAAAATCTTCATAGGAAAGCGAAGGGGAGGGGAGTCCGAGCGAAAAGTGCAAATGTGGAAGGATATTAGATTTGGACCGGCCCGTGTCGGCGATCGAGGCAATGATTTCACCTTCCTTTACGACCCCGCCGATGTGAACATGTGACCGGGGCGTAGTGTGGGCATAGACCGATAGGATCTTCCGGGTGCCTCCTGCCAGGTTTTCATGTTCGATAATCACCGCTTGGCCGAGATAATCGGTAAAGATGGCCCTGACCACACCGTCTGCCATTACCGGGATTCGAAAATTTTCATCCAAGCGCCGTATATGTTTGCGGCAGTCCCTGTAAAGGCACAAATCGATGCCTTCATGCGGGAAATCCCTCAATCCGAGATCCCCCCACCATTTTTGCGGTGTATTGAACAGCATTCCCGGGCAAAAAAACCAACTGTCAAATCCGTTTCGATCCCAATCGTTTTCACCGATGAGCCTATCGGTGAAGCGGTATTGCGTCAGAGTCAGCGTTTTTTCCATTTTTGACTTGAACGAATTCTCCCAAACGATGTTTTCGGTCGGATCAGGGCGATTATTTATTTGACAAATATGACACAAATTATAAACAGATTAAATCTGTTTTCATCGGTGCCCGGCCTGGTTCACTAAAAATTTAATTGACACAAAAGATTATAGGATTAAATTACCCGGTGCGTATTGCTGATAATTCTATCTGACAAATTATAATCAAAACATTGACAATATTGCATCCGCTGATCACCTCGCGCTCTTTGACCTTCGGCTCTTGCGAAAGTGATCAACTTTACGATACCGGGTGACCCAACGATTGATGAAACCTACCGGTACCGATAACCCTTTTCAAAGGAGATAACAATGAGATTATATAAACTCGTCATCATAACAGTCATCATGATATCCACGCCGGCTCTACTTTTTGCCGGCGGTCACAGCAAGGCCAAATCGATGTCCGATACGAAGGACATCGTCGACACGGCTGCCTCAGCCGGCTCATTCAACACACTGGTCGCCGCCCTCCAGGCGGCTGACCTGGTGGACACCCTGCGCGGCGATGGACCTTTCACCGTCTTTGCTCCGACCGATGACGCCTTTGCCAAATTGCCAGCCGGTGCACTTGATGACCTTTTGCGACCGGAAAACAAAGCCGAGCTGCAGTCCATATTGACCTACCATGTGGTGGCGGGCAAGGTTATGGCCGAGGATGCAATGAAGATCTCCTCAGCCAAAACGGTGAATGGTGAAACGTTTCGTGTCAGTCACAGTGGAGGAACGGTTATGGTCGATGACGCCAAAGTGATTCAGGCCGATGTCATGACCAGCAATGGTGTCATTCACGTTATTGACACCGTCATCATGCCCAAGTAACCGCGACGTTGATTGTTGAGTGGAACCGGTGTTGATCACTTGTTGATCGGCACCGGTTTTTTATTTCCGCCAATGTGATCTGATTTTAATTCGAACGTTCTCGTTGTTCGAGACGTTGGCTCCGACGTGATATACCGATCGTGTTTTGTGAATCGGTGTCGTCATCCATCAGATTCTCCATATCGCTGAGGAGCTGTGTTGACAGTACACCTTGGGGAAGGGAGGTAAGAAAATCGATGATCTCTCGGGCGCTCTCGATTCGCCCTTCATTCATTTGGCGGGAGAGGATCCGGACGGCTTTTTGGGACAACCTCCGAATCTTTTGAATGTCGCGCTGACGATAAGCGGTTTTGCAGTGATACAATAGCAGGTCTGATTGTCGCAATCGCATCTGGGTCCGGTAGGTCTGGATCAATTCATCCCAGCGGGTATGTCGGCTAAAGCGCGTTCGGCGATACATCAAATTATGTGCAGCAAACACATTCTCGGGCACCAGATAATGGCCGAAAAATATGGCCACCCCGTGGGATTGGGCATCAGGGGTATGCCTTTCGAATCTGACCACCTCGGATTTCAGTAACTTTGCGCACAGCATGCTTTTTTCACGGATAAGGACGTTGGCTGTCGTACGGGCCATGCGCTCGAGGAAATTGAACAAATCGTAATATTCAAGGTTGAGAAAACTCTTGAAAGTCGGTGTGTTTTTCAATGTGAGCTGCAAATCGACCAGAATTGGCAGTGCGGTTTCGGGGTGGTTCAGGTGATTGATCAACTCACCGGCCAGGTCATCCAGGGCGGCGACGAGTCGGGCGGTTGCAATGCAGTCAATCAGAGCAAGCCCTGCAGGGTAGCGGTTCAACATCTTGCCGCCGCCGGCGTCGAGGGTGCGTATGTCTTTATGATAGGGATCAACGAATCGATCGACAACGCGGCGTCCCAGTTCGGGGTCAGAAAGTCTGGGTCGGTTTTTCAGATCCCGCAGGAGGTCTTCGAAGGAAATGCCGCGCAACTGATGGGTCCCCGGAGGATCGTTTACCAGGCGAATTTCGTCCTCACTGGCGATGAGATAGTCCGTTACATCGCCGAGCGAATAGGCGATTTCGACCATGCCGGACAGACAGGAAAACAAAACCGTCAGCGAAAAGCGGCGCCCGTTCAGGCCGGTTGCGAGAGCGCTCTTAAATGCCGTCAACGACATGATCGAATGGCTGGTCGCATCAGAAGATATACTGAGAGACTTTTCGCCGAAATCATGGACCAGACGGCCGGTATCGATGACGCCCTTTCCGTGGGCAAAGGCGCAGAAGATATATCTTTCGGCCGGAAAAAGTTCCAGGGCGTCCCGGATGAATTGGGCTAAGGTGTTCGGATCCCCCAAATCTCTCTCTCCCCAGTCGGCCAGCACCTTTGAATTGATTTGAGAGGTTTGATTATCGAGGGTAATATACAGCAGCCGGGTCCCTATCCATTTGCTGCCGAAACGCGAGGTGCCGTCAGGATGCCCGTCGACCAGGGCAACGATGTTCAATGTGGCTGTGGAACCGACCGTTTCCATTCTATCGACAGCCGACAAAACCTCGTCAGTCAGATCGTTGTCACCATTCATGTAAAATAAAACTGTCGTGGACCCGTCTGTTGGCGCAGCTCCCCAGGCAGAGGCGACCGGCAGCTGAAAAACGAAAACCATGATTCCCCAGGTCAGCCAATCGAAAAGCCTGGTGCCCTTTTTAAGTTCCAGACGATTCAAACCAAGCAGTTTCAGTGGAGTTGTTCCTTTGTGGGGCAAATGATAACGTGGTCAGGCAGCCAGGGGCTGCGAAAGTTTCTCTTCAACCATGTCATTGATGATCTACTCTATTATACCGGAAACCGGTTATCAGGACGAGGCCAAAATCGGTCGGTCGGGCGATCTCGCGGGCCCAAAGGACATTTCTATCCAAACCTGCGACCAACTCTTTTTTGCAGTGATTCCAGCGGCGGTTTTTGCCATCGAGGGAAGCATTAAAAAAAATTACATCGCAAAAAACGGATAGCCACTTAAGACCTGTTGTCTTATTGTCGTTTATGCGAAATGACCGATGGAACCGGGAATCGACAGTGAAAGGATGTTTCCATGGAACCAGAGCCCGGCAACCGATATGAGACGGATCAAGAGCGCTGGACCGCTCTCGAGAAACGGGACCGTGAGGCTGACGGCGTGTTCTATTACGGGGTCTTGACCACTCTCGTCTATTGTCGCCCGAACTGTTCTTCACGACGACCGAATATTGAAAATGTATGCTATTTCGATACCTGGAAGCAGGCCGAGCAGGCCGGGTTTCGGCCGTGCAAGAAGTGCGGGCCTCGCTCGAATGCCGCCGCCGACAAGCATGCCGACATGATCGTAGAGGCCTGTAGAATCATGGACAGCGCCGTGGAGCATATCCCCTTGAAAAGCCTGGCCAAGACGGTGGGTCTGAGCGCCTTTCATTTTCAGCGACTCTTCAAGAAAGCGACCGGTATTACGCCCAAACAGTATGCCATGCAGAAACGGTTGAAGCAGGTTAAATCCCACCTGAAAAGGGGGGCACTTGTCACGGATGCGATCTTCGAGGCCGGATTTGCATCGAGCAGCCGTTTTTATGAAAACGCCGCCAAGAACCTCGGTATGACCGCCTCTGAATACCGCAAGGGCGCCGAAGGTATCCGTATCAGATATACGGTGACGACATCCGTACTCGGTTGGGTTTTAATTGGTGCCACAGAGAGCGGCATTTGCGCCATCGATCTGGGCGACAGTCCTGATATACTCAAATCCCGTTTACATGAAAATTTTCCGAAAGCTGTTATCCAGGAAAGCAATGACGATGTGAACGATTGGGTCAAGCAGGTTCTTGCTCATCTGGAGAACCCGCACCGACGATTGAATCTCCCCCTGGACATTCAGGGTACGGCATTCCAGCGTCAGGTCTGGCAGGCGCTGCGCGAGATTCCCATCGGTGCGACCGCCAGCTACGGCGAGATCGCCGAGTCCATCGGTCATCCCAAAGCCGCCCGAGCCGTCGCCCGTGCCTGTGCATCCAATGAAATCGCCGTTGTCGTCCCCTGCCATAGGGTCGTGAAGAAAAACGGCGAGCTGGGTGGTTACCGCTGGGGGGCCGAAATAAAACGGATTGTGCTGAAAAGGGAAACCGGATAAGCGGGGAAATCCAATTATATCAACCCGAAGTATCCCGATCAAACTTCCTGCATCGCCAACCGCATTTTGCGGCCTGAAACTTGGGCCGAGCGTTCCTCCCAAGTGTTTCTGCATTTGAGTCCGGCGGTTGCGCACGGATCCTAGAGTGTTTTTGGGCCAGCCTGGTCGTGCCGTCGCCTATTTTCTCCGCAGAAAAAAATCAAACGATTACAAATAGTTAGTCCGTGTGCTGCATGAATTTTTCGTATAGGACGACTTGAAACGATGTTTGTCTACAGGTCGCTATATTTTATCTCAGAGCGTTTTCAGAATCGCGTTTCATAAGTGCTTTTTTAAATCCTCGACAACGACGATAATCGGTCAGGACGCTGCGTTGCCTCCGATTTTTATCACTGCTCTTGCGAGAGTCAAAACCCGCAACACGGGTTAGAATCAAAAAATATTATTTTGTTGAAATTAATGTCAAAATCAGACACGAATAGGGTTTAAATTGTTGCGGCTCGTATGGAACAGTTTCAATTTGTGGCTGTACACCGACTCTTTAGCGGTGCGGCCTTTTCTTCCGACAGGCAGGGTTTCGATGAAGAAACGCGTGATACGGCTGGCGATTCTCCTTCTACTCTTCGTGGTAGTGGGGACGGGCATTCGATTTCTTCTCATGCGAGACCAAAAGGAAGAAAAGAACGAACTGGTGCTCTTTGGCAATGTGGATATCCGCCAGGTAGAGTTGGCATTTAACGCCAGCGAACGCATTGCCAAGATTATGGTAAAGGAAGGCGAGCCTGTTAAAAAGGGACAGTTGCTGGCCGTTCTGGAGACCGTTCGGCTCCAGCACGATTTGGAACGCGCCAAATCACGGGTGGCGGCCCAGCGGGACGAGGTTGCCAAACTGGAGGCCGGAACCCGGGTTGAGGAAATCAACCGGGCCAAAGCCGAAGTCGAGGTCTCCAGAGCCCAGGCCGAAGACCTCGAGCGAACATACCGGCGCCTGCAACCTTTGGCCGAAAAAAAACTAATCGCTCCGGAGCAGATTGATCAAGCCAGGGCCAAAGCCGACGCCGCTCAGGCACTGCTACAGGCGACCATACAGGGGCTGAAGCTGGCTTTGGCCGGTCCGAGGATGGAGGACATCGCTGCGGCCAGGTCGCAGTTGAAGGCCCTCGAGTCCGAAATGGCGTTGACAGCCCAGAAGCTGGCCGACGCTTCCTTGTATGCGCCGTCGGACGGAATTATCCAGAACCGCATACTGGAGCCCGGCGATATGGCCTTTCCGCAGAAGGCCGTTTTTACCCTGGCCCTGATCGATCCCATCTGGATCCGCACCTACGTACCGGAAACCAATCTGGGCAGGCTGTTTCCGGGAATGACCGCGCAAGTCGCCACTGACAGTTTTCCGGACAAAACCTATCCGGCCTGGATCGGATACATTTCGCCCGTGGCGGAGTTCACCCCCAAAACGGTGGAAACACCGGAGCTGAGGACGCGGCTGGTCTATCAGGTCCGCGTATACGTGTGCAACCCACTCAACGAGCTTCGACTTGGCATGCCCGCCACAGTAATGATTCCGCTGAACCAGTCTCGCCTTCCGGCTGACGCTGTAAGCCTGCCGCCTTGCAAGGATCAGTGATGGCGGCGGTCGTCAATAGAGGATTCGGCGTATCGGCCAATACGGCCGATACACAGCGGCCGGCCTTGAAACTCGAGGGGGTATCAAAGTTTTTCTTTCAGGGAAAGCGCCGTATAACGGCGATTCATAATGTTAGCATCCGTATCGCCGGTGGACGCATTACCGGTTTGATCGGGCCGGATGGTGCCGGAAAAACAACGCTGATGCGTCTGTCGGCTTGTTTGCTGAAACCGGCGGCCGGCAGTATCACCGTGCTCGATATCGACGCCGTTGCCGATCCGATGAAGGTTCAGTCCAACATCGGTTACATGCCCCAACGATTCGGGCTCTACGAGGATCTCAGCGTTCAAGAGAATTTGGATCTATACGCGGACCTGCAAGGTGTGATCAAAGCCGATCGGCCCGCACGCTACGAAGAGCTGACCCGGATGACCGATCTGGGCGCCTTCACAAGGCGGTTGGCCGGGCAGCTGTCCGGCGGTATGAAACAGAAGCTCGGTCTGGCCTGCACACTGGTGCGGCCGCCGCGACTGCTGTTGCTGGACGAACCCACGGTTGGGGTTGATCCGGTATCGCGCCGTGAACTCTGGACCATCGTTGACCGTTTGGTGGAAACCGAAGGGATGAGCGTGCTTTTGAGCACCGCATATCTGGACGAGGCCGAGCGCTGCGACGAAGTCGTCATCCTTCATGAGGGCCGGGTTCTCGGCCAGGGTCCGCCTGGCGATTTCAGAGAGAAGCAAAAGGGCCGGACTTACACGGTAACCACCGGCAGCCTGAAAAAGCGCGAACTGCAGGAACGCCTGGCCGACACTGAAGGGGTTGTGGATGCCGTGATTCAGGGTGACTCCGTCCGCATGGTGATGGTGGACACGAAACCGCCCGCACCGGCGATTTTGCTGTCTAACGTACCGGATGTCGACATCACGGCCATGCCGCCCCGGTTCGAAGACTGCTACGTCGCCATGCTCAAGGCCGCCTACGCTGGTGATACTGCTTACGGAAAACCCTCCGGCGTGATGGATACCCGTATGTCACCACAGGCGGCAGACGAAACCGTCATCAGAGTCGACCATGTCCAGCGACGGTTCGGCGGCTTTTACGCCGTCAAAGACATTTCCTTCGAGGTTTTCCATGGCGAGGTGTTCGGTTTGCTGGGCGCCAACGGAGCCGGGAAGACCACGACTTTCCGCATGCTCTGCGGGCTGTTGCCCGTCAGTGAGGGACAACTGAGCGTGGCCGGGCTTGATCTCCGCCGGGCGGCGGCCGCCGCCCGCGCCCGTATCGGTTACATGTCTCAGAAATTTTCTCTTTACGGCAATCTGAGCGTGCGTCAAAATCTGAAGTTTTTCAGCAGTGCCTATGGATTGAGCGGAGCCCGGCGCCGCGAGAGGATAGACTGGGCTCTGAATCGCTTCGAGATGTCTGATCGGGCCGATGACGTCAGCGGGGAACTGCCTCTCGGTTTCAAACAACGATTGGCATTGGCTGCCGCCCTTATGCATGCGCCGGACATCTTGTTCCTCGATGAACCTACCTCCGGGGTGGATCCTATGGCGCGCCGGGAATTTTGGCGCCACATTAATTCACTGGCTGCGGCCGGCGTCACCGTGCTGGTGACCACCCATTTCATGGAGGAAGCCGAGTACTGTGACCGGTTGGCGATTATGGCAACAGGGGAAATTCTTGCCATCGGCAGTCCGACCGAAATCAAACGCAAAGCTGCCGATCGTCACAAGAAACCTGTCCAGACCATGGAGGAGGCTTTTATCGCACTGATCGAACACCAGGATCCTCCGGAATTATCGATATGAAAGTTTTGGGAAAAAACGGCCGCAACCAGAGCGCGGCGCCGGGAGAAATCCGCGGAGGTGGGCGGATGAGATTGCGCGGTCTGGTGCGCAAGGAATTTCTACAGGTGGTGCGGGATCCGAGCAGCATCGGAATTGCTTTTCTCATGCCGGTGGTCTTGCTGCTGTTGTTCGGTTTTGGTGTCTCACTTGATGCTGAACACGTGCCCATCGCCGTTGTCATTGAGCAAGCCGATGCCGATACGGCAGGCTTCCTCGCGGTTTTCAGGAACAACGACTACTTTGCCCCGGTGGTCATGCCGGACATGAGGTTGGCCGAGAAAGCATTGATGCAGCATCATGTGGACGGCATCATTCGCCTGAGGGCCAACTTTGCAAGTGAATTACGACGACCGGGCGGTGCGCCGGTGCAGGTCATATTGAACGGTGTCGATGCCAACACGGCTCGGTTGGTGTCCGGTTATGTTGAGGGGGCATGGCTCAACTGGATCGAGCAGCGCTCATTGAGCCTTGGAAACCCTTTGGATCTGCCCGTTCAGGTGGCGCAGCGCATATGGTTCAACAGCGCCGCTCGCAGCCGCAATTTTCTCGTACCCGGTCTGGTTGCCGTGATTATGACCCTTATCGGGGCCCTGTTAACAGCGCTCGTAGTGGCCCGCGAGTGGGAGCGCGGTACCATGGAGGCCCTCATGGTGACCCCGGTGGCTGTGCACGAGATCCTGCTGGGCAAGCTGGTACCGTACTTCATCATGGGGATGGGGGGTATGGGACTTTCGGTTGCCATGGCGGTCTGGGTTTTCGGGGTCCCGCTGACCGGGTCACTCTGGGTTCTGACAGCAGCCTCGGCACTGTTCCTGTTGGTCGCCCTGGGCATGGGGCTGTTCATTTCCAGCGCTGCTAAAAACCAGTTCGTGGCCGGGCAGGCCGCTATTATCGTTACCTTTCTCCCGGCCTTTTTACTTTCCGGTTTCATATTCGACATCGACAGTATGCCGAGGGTGGTCCAAGGCGTCACCCATCTCATCGCCGCGCGCTATTTCGTATCAATTCTTCAGACGGTATTTCTGGCCGGCAATGTCTGGTCGGTGATTCTGCCCAACGCTTTGGCGTTAATGGTGTTTGCCGCGCTTTTTCTCGGTCTGAGCCGCAGAAAATCGCGCAAGCGACTCGATTAGAAGTGGTTTCAAGACCTCAGATCACGCGCCCGAGCTAAAAAAGGCATGGGCCGACGAAATAAACGGCGCATACATGGGCGCATGCGTGTCTTCTGATGAGGTCCACAACACCGCCATTGTTTGTCAGATGCGGTTTTGAAACCACTTCTTGGAGGTACCATGTTCCTGCGAATCCTCGCCCTGGTGCGCAAAGAATTCCTGGCGCTCATGAAAGACAAGAAAAGCCGCTTCACCATTGTCATCCCGCCAATCGTTCAACTTCTGGTCTTCGGTTATGCCGCAACCTATGATCTGAACAGCGTGCCATACGCCGTTTACGACGAAGACCGGGGTGCCGCTGCCCGTGACCTGCTGAGCCGTTTCAAAGGTTCACCCAATTTTAAGGAGGTCGGCCAGCTCGGCCGTGATGCCGACATCGCCCCTCTGATCAATAGCAAAGGCGCCCTTCTTGTCATCCACATCGGCCCTCAATTCAGCCGTAACCTGCTGACCGGCGGTAAGGCCGCACTTCAGGTGATCGTCGACGGTCGTAATTCGAACACGGCTATGATCGCTCTTAACTACGTGAGAACCGTTCTCACTCGATACAATCTGGAGTGGATCCGACGCCACGGAGGGACATCCCCCCCGGCCCATCTGGAAATCCGGGCCTGGTTCAACGCCAATCTGGAGAGCCGCTGGTTTATCGTACCCGGCATCATCGGGTTGCTAACACTGGTGGTCACCCTTCTTGTAACCGCTCTGAGTGTGGCCCGGGAGCGGGAGCAGGGGACATTCGACCAGTTGCTGGTGACCCCTTTAAGACCAGTGGAAATCTTGATCGGCAAAGCCCTGCCCGGTTTCATTATTGGGACTGCCGAGGCCACCGTCATCATCTTGATCACTGTTTTCTGGTTCGGTGTCCCGTTGCGCGGTCACGTCATTACGCTTTACACGGGCCTGTTTCTCTTCATTCTCTCGGCCATCGGCATCGGTCTGATGATATCCTCCCTTGCCGTCACCCAGCAACAGGGGCTGATGGGGGCATTTCTGTTCATGGTGCCGGCGATTATCCTTTCCGGATTTACCACACCGATTGCCAACATGCCGGTATTTGTGCAAAAAATCACTCTGCTCAATCCACTGCGATATTTCATGGTGGTTATCCGTGGCGTATTTTTAGAAAATACACCGTTTCCTTTACTGTTTCACCAATTCTGGCCCATGGCGATTATCGGCTTCTTCAATCTGGCGGCCGCGGCTTGGCTGTTCAGGCACCGGATTAACTAGGATTCAAACATTAATGGCCTTTTTTTTGCTGGGCGTTACTCTCCGCGGGTTTTCAGCTGCGACGCACAGAAAGCACGTCTCTCCGCAAACCCTTGTGCAGCCTTGCCCAGCATAAAAAATATTCATTTATGAATGGAACACACCATTGGGTTATTCACGATTCGTGTGTGGACACTGATTATGGTTCTGAAGGGTGCCGACACGATAAAACTATTGACCTATTATGAATTCTCATACGGAAGGGGATGTGTCGTGTTTGATTATCCATACCTTATCGAGTTGCTGACACCGAAAAGATCGAGCGGCGATCAGTCCGAAGGGCTCCTGGAAAGGTATGCTGAGCGCTTTGGCAGGATTATTGATGCGGGGCTTGGCATATCCATACCGGATAATCCCATGGGGAAACCGAGAATGAACGCTCTGGAAAGCATTGGGATTAAAAGCCTTTCTGTTGATCCAGAAAAGATTGTAATGAATCTGAATACGTTTCATACAAAAAACGAGCTTGACCGTTTGTTGGATAATGCGGCAGAAACGGGCTTGAAATACATTCTTGTTGTCAGGGGGGACGGCGGGCCGCTGCTCTCCAAAATCGATCCCGTGAGCATCGGGGGCTCGAAGAGTGTGGCCACCTCCACCGACTTGATCCGTTACATCAACACGGAATACCGCGGTCGGTTCGTGACCGGTGCGGCTTTCAACCCCTACAAACCGATGCCCTTCGAGTTGAATCGAATGGAGCAGAAGATAGACGCCGGCGCCCGATTCGCGGTGACGCAACCGCTCATCGGGCGGGACGAAAACGTCGACAGGCTGAAAGAATTGAACATTACGGTCATCGTTGAAGCCTGGATGTCGCATAACATCGATCTTCTCTACAAAAGCGTCGGTAAAGAGAGGGACGAAAATGCCGAAGCATACGATCCGGCTAAAAATCTGAAAGTACTCCACGAATCATACCCGGGGTGTTGTGTCTACCTGTCCATGCTCAGCTTCAAGCTGGATTGGGGTCAGATTCTGCCGCGGCTTTCGGTATAAACGTCATTTTCTCTGCTGCCGAGCAGCGGATAGTGAAGACGGTATTCTCTATGATCTGAACGGTGTCCCGGAACGTGAAACTCTATCATCTGCATCGCAAACAAATTTTACCCATTTCGATCGAAACCGCCTGGGCATTTTTCTCCAATCCTTTCAACTTGGCCCGAATCACTCCGCCCTGGCTCGATTTCACCATCACCAATTCTGTGTCGGAAAAGATATTCCCTGGCCTTATCATTACCTATCGATTAAAGGCACTCTTCAATCTGCCAACTGATTGGGTCACCGAAATCACCCACGTCGACAAACCTGTTTCTTTCGTTGATGAAATGCGCCTGGGACCTTATCTTTTCTGGCATCATCAACATCTATTCCACGAGATGGCAGAAGGGGTCGAGGTCGTGGACAGCGTCCACTACGCGCTCAGGTTCGCATGGCTCGGTCAATTGCTGCATCAATTGATCGTTCGCACAAAGCTCGATGAAATCTTCAATTATCGTCGGGAGGCACTTGAGAGGATATTCTGATGTGCGCGGAAGCAGTTCCGGCCCAAAACCTGCAAAAAAAGTGCGTTGTTGCGGGTCAAGGGCCCTCATTGCGAGATATTCTTCTATGGATCAGGGTTGCCGCCGGGTGGAATAGATCGTATCGATCACGGACCTGTCATACCTTAATCTTTGTTTCTGCAGAATAAAAAAGAATAACCCGCGATACTGATCCGTCGTCAGTCAAAATATATTCCTCATTCGTCGATCCGCTCGGTCGTCTTTCGTCTCAGGGAAACGATGACGCTTTTCAACATGGACACGGTTCTTTCCAACCGCGAAGCCTGGTAGGCTTCGGCCACCTCCGGTGGCATGCTCAGCCACACGGGAGTCGATCCCACCGTCGTTTCAATAGAGCGGATGTTTGGCGATCCCACGCCGTAGATTTTCGTCAGGCAGGTTCGGGTTTCTTTGTCCCAGGCGGCGTGCAGATTGTGGTTCAAAGGGCGGTGGTCTAAAAGATGCCGGGCATCTTCGATCTGCTTTTCAAGAAGGGCGATGCCGGCGACAATCTCGACTCTCTCTGTGTTCGTTTCACTCATGGGTTCGCATCCTCTTCCCCAAATCAGGTGTGGCGTTCTGAAGACATTTTACAGCGACTTGTCATCCGTCACCGATCCCGCAGGTTTCACCCACCGGCCGGACTGACGGTAGTCGAGGCAGATCTCTTTCAGCCGGTCCTTGTTCGCTTTGAAACGCGATTTCATGCCCACCAGCCATTCACGGTGCTTCAAAGCCTCTTCCAGCGACAAGAAGAGTTCATGTTCGCTTCTGGCAATTTCGAATACGGGCTGGCTGTTTTCCACAACCATTTGTCCGGCGTTGCTGCACAGCATGCACCGGACGGTATTGTTTTCCAGGAATCGGAAGGTCTGCCCGCCGCACACCGGGCAACTGGGCACCCCGTCGGTGATCGTCTCCCCGAAAAGAGCCCGGGCCATATCGGCGGCCGTGTCGCGGTTTTGCTGATTCAGGAAAACCTCGCCCGGCAGCGCCCCGTAGACGATACGCCGCATTTTGATGTCCGCGAAGAGCATCTTCAGGAAGCTCTCCACCCCCAGCATGGTATAGCCCTCTTTGCCTTCGATTCCGGCGATACCCACGGCCACCGCCGGCTTGGCCCACAGTTTCTCCAGGTGCGGATAGAGCGCGATGCTACGGTCGGTGAAGCGCTTCAGGCAGGCGTTGGGGCCAAGGAAGTAAGTGGGTACGGCCAGGATCAGGGCATCGGCTTCGACGATGGCCTGTACGGCCGACTGAAAATCGTCATCGATGACGCATTCGTTTTTAAACAGGCATGTGTAGCAGCCCCTGCAGGACTGGATGTCGTATTCGGGCAGGCGCAGAAGCCTCAATTGGTGGGGTTCGGTGATGCGGCGACTGACCTCTTTGGCCATGATTTCGCAGTTGCCGAGGTTCCGGGGTGATCCGATGATGGCCAGAATGTTTTTCACGACGGGTTTCTCCTCTCAATATGCGGCAAAAGATCGGTATGTCCATCACGTTTCAATTACAACGAATGGGATGAAATTGAAAGAGGGCTTGTAGGGGATGGGGTATGAACCCACCGGCATCAGTCGCGGCCGACATCTTCCTCAGCGGCGGCACGCCTCATGCGGTTGAACTTTGACCCCGTTCTTTCGAGGCATTAGTATAAGCGTAACGCTTGTGGGTGACCGGTTATGTTGATTCGTCGAACAAAAAAATCCGATGCGCACTCGATGGCCCTCATTTACGTGCACACCTGGCGAAATACCTATTTGAGCGTGATACCGTTTGGTTTTCTGTTTGACATGTCGATTTCCCGGCATGAACGGGCGTTTCGTAATGAGCTGGACAGCAAACGGGTCATCAGCTTCGTTGCTGAAAGTGACGACCGGGTTGTCGGATTCGTCACCGGCGGTCATGAAAGGTATCGAAACGACGTCTACGGCGGTGAAATCTACACTCTTTACGTGCTGAAAAATTTTCAGCGCAGGGGCGTCGGGGGCCGGCTCGTATCGGCCCTGGCCACGCAGTTCGATCGCGACGGTATATATTCGATGCTGGTGCGGGTGCTCAAGCTCAATCCTTACAGGAGATTCTACCGAAAAATCAATGGAACCTATCTCAAAACCGAACGCCTGCCTTTTGCCGGAGAGATCATGGACATTGAAACCTACGGCTGGTTGGATGCGACACTCGCGTGCCGCGGAATCTGACGGCCTGACGTTTAATCGTTGTTTCGCTTCGACCAACAGGCCGGACGCGCTCCGCCGCTTCACTTTCCGCCGCAAAAAATGACAGGAGCATCGATGAAAACAAGGGGGGTCTTCTGGTTGTTTTTCTTCCTGCTCGGGACGGGTTCGCAGGGTGTTTTCAGTCAGGAGCCCGTCTCCGGCAAGGAACTTGTCGAGATGCTCCGGCAGGGCGGCTACAACATCTACTTCCGGCATGCCGCCACCGACTGGTCGAAAGACGACCATGTGGCGGTCAACGGCGATTGGACGAGCTGCGATCCGGAAAAAATGCGACAACTCTCAGCTGAGGGCCGTTCGGTGGCGCAGAGAATCGGCCAGAGCATCCGAGACCTGGGCATTCCTTATTGGGCGGGTGTTTTCCAGCGAATACTGCCGGACCCGGGAAACCGCCCAGCTCATGGCTCTCGGCCCGGTCCAGCCGACGATTGAGATAATGAACATGCGCGCGGCGGAATTCGTCGGCGGCCGGGAGGCTGTGATCGACCGGGCTCGCCGAGCGCTGTCAACGCCACCGAGGGAAGGCACCAACAGTGTCTTTGTTGCCCACGGGAATCTGATGCGGGTGGTTTCCGTAGCCTAAGCCGGTGAGGCGGGTGCGGCCGTTTTTTTCCCCATCGGCGATGGAGAATTTCAACTCATTGCCCAGATTGCCCATGAAGATTGGGTCCTTCTTGCCCGGCAGGTGTCATCATCCGAAAAATAATCTCTGGGGGGACCTATCGCTTTGGTTAGCGCCCCAAAGCTTATGGCCAATGGCCGGCGCAAATAGAACTACAAGTTCACTGACTGCAAGAGTTATATGCATATGCACTTTAATGTTTATGAGCGTCCATCCTACTCTTGGTTAGATTCAGTCATCGATCCCACCTTCGGGCGTATCATTTTTTCAATGCGGCCTGAATGCGCATGTATTCACCGACGTTATCCATCGTCAGCAGCCCCACCAGCTCGCCGTCACGCATCACCGGCAGCGTGTGACAGTTGCAATTTTTAAGCTTCGCAAAAGCCGATTCAAGCATTTCCAGCGAATCAACCGTCATAAATTTTTCTTGAATTGCCGATTTGATGGTAGGATGCCGATCCGGCTCCGAAAGCGCTTTCAGTAAATCGGTTTGCGTCATAACACCCTCCACACCGCCGTCGCTCATCACCGGAAAGTCCTTTTGCGAACCCGTCAGGGTCAATTCGACGGCGCGCTGCAGACTATCCGAGGGCTGGAGGGTCCTGAAATCGGTCACCATGACCTGTTGCACCGGGGTGCCGCTAATGGCTGATTTCAGTTGGGCCATATTCGCTTCCTGGGCGGCACCGATCCAGACAAAGAAGGCGATAAACAGTAGGATCGGATTGTAGAAAAAACCGATAAAACCGAAGAGAACGGCAATGCCCTGCCCGATGGTTGCCGCTATCTGGGTCGCCCGGCCGTATTCCATGCGTGTGGCCAGAGCCGCCCGCAGCACCCGTCCGCCGTCCATTGGAAAGGCAGGAATCATATTGAAAGCGATTAGGAACAGATTTACTGCCATTATTCTCTCCAAAAAAGGTCCGGTCGTCAGTGTCAGTGCCTGCATTGGCTCCAACGATGCCGTCAGAGTCAACCATATGAAGAGAACGATGGCGATAGCGACATTTACGGCCGGACCGGCCAGGGCGACCCACATCTCCTGCATCGGATGTGTGGGCAACCGTTCTAAGCGTGCCACGCCCCCGATCGGCAGCAGAATGATATCGCGGGTTTTAATGCCGTAGCGTCTGGCCGTCAGCGCATGACCGAATTCGTGGAGAACGACACACAAGAATACCGCCAGGATAAAGATCACACCGGCCGACGCCGCGGCCAGACTCTGCCCCTGTCGCCAGTGGACCAGCGCCACCCACCCGATCAAAAATAAAAAAGTAAAGTGCATGTATACGTCGATGCCGGCAAACCGGCCGATTTTCAGCGACCATTTCATACTCACAAGCCTCCAGATTCCATTGACGGTGATAATTCATCGAAACTCGATGTTCTGCCGTATTGTCCGAGGAAGTAACCGAACTCAATTTAATGCCAATAAACGACCAGACAATGTCGGTAGAGTAACAGTTTTATAGGAGCTATTGCCTCCTATCATCGCTCAAACCGAGCAACCTATCCAGGCTGAAGGTGGAAGCGTTTTCCTCGTATAAGCATAAGGTTAGCGAAAATTGAACCGGGAAGGTTACCGACTCATTCTGCATTTGGAGAAGGTATTTATATTCCAACACGTTGGGGCGTGAGAGCTTGATTCAACCAAAGGGGTGCTTAAGCTATAGACAATTAATTTTGAGCTTAGGCCAAATTAGATTTTAACCAATCGAACATTGAGTTGGATAAATGATGATCTTATCCCAATGGGCGCGAATCAAAGAGGTGCTCATGCACAAAAAACGTACCTTTTTCACAATACTGACCCTTTCAATTGTAATTGTTGCCGGTCTCCTGTTTCTACCGAAGCTGAGATCCGACGGAAATGTGAACTCCGGACACGCCCTGGCAAGGCCGCCCGCCAAGGCGCCGGTGCCTGTCATAACCGCCTTGGCGACTACGGAACCGTTCACCGAAACACTGGAAGCCTTGGGAACGGTTTCGGCCAACGAGTCGGTCGAGATTACCCCCACAGTAGACGATCGCGTCGTCGGCATATTTTTCGAGGATGGCGACATTGTCAGCCAGGGCCAGGTGCTGGTCAAGCTGGACGACAGCGAGGCGCAATATCTGCTGGTGGAGGCCAGGGCCGCTCTGCAGGAGCAGAGGAAGCAGTTTGCAAGAGTGAGTCGCCTGGCCCAGACGAACGCCACTTCCCGATCCCAATTGGATGAAGAAAAGAGTTTGCTGGAGATCGCAAAAGCCAAAGTGAATAACCTGCAAGCGCGGCTTCAGGATTACACAATCCGGGCCCCTTTCTCCGGCATTCTCGGCACCCGCCGGGTCAGTACAGGTGCAGTGGTGGATTCGGATTCGGTAATCACCACCCTGGATGATACCACTATCGTCAAGGTGGACTTCACTATTCCTGAACTCTACCTTGGTGTTTTGAGAATCGGCATGGACGTATCGGCCCGCAGTCCCGCCTATTCTGACCGGAAATTTGTCGGCACGGTGACGGCCATCAGCAGCCGGGTGGATCCCGAGACCCGCACGCTGACGATTCGCGCCCAGTTACCCAATCCGGACCGTTTGCTCAAACCAGGTATGCTGTTGGCCGTGGACCTGGTCAAGAACCGCTCGCGATCCCTGATCATTCCAGAGGAAGCCGTGATCCAGGAAAAAGAAAAGAAATTTATCCTGCTGGTGACGCCCGAAAACACTGTCGAGAAAAAAGAAATCGTCACGGGACGGCGCAGTCCGGGAAAGGTGGAGGTGATCAGCGGATTGAAGGATGGCCATCAGGTGGTCGTCCAGGGCATCACGCGGGCCCGACCGGGAGCTGTCGTCAACGTGGTCGAAATTCGCGAAACAGGTCCCGCATCCGGGTAAGAGAGGGCCAGCCATGTTCCTGTCCGATATCTCCATTCGCCGCCCGGTTCTGGCGACAGTCTTCAGCCTGTTGCTGATTGTTTTCGGTGTCATCAGCTTCAGTCGACTTCCGGTCCGAGAGTATCCGGATATCGATCCGCCGGTGGTATCCGTCGAGTCGAGATACCCCGGCGCTGCCGCCGCCGTCGTGGAGACCCGCGTAACACAGGTCATCGAAGACGCCATCAGCGGGATCGAAGGGATCCGTTCCGTCGATTCAGCGAGCCGTGACGGGATTTCCGAAGTCACGGTGGAGTTCTATATCGACCGTGACCTCGAAGCGGCGGTCAACGACGTACGGGACCGCATTTCGCGCATTCTGGACAACCTGCCCGACGAGGCCGACCCTCCTGAAATTTTCAAAGTCGATTCCAACAGCAGCGTCATCATGTGGCTAAACCTGGTCAGTGATCGTATGGACGGACTGGAACTGACCGATTATGCCAAACGGTACCTGGTCGACCGGTTCTCCGTGCTGGACGGCGTGGCCCGGGTGTGGGTCGGCGGTGCTCGGCTTTATGCCATGCGCATATGGCTCGACCGTCAGGCCATGGCCGCCCGGGAGGTCACGGCTGCCGATGTCGAGCAGGCGTTGCTATCCCAAAACGTGGAGCTTCCCGCGGGCCGGGTGGAATCGACCCGCAAAGAATTCACCGTGCGGGTGACCCGTTTATTCAACAACGCTGGGGATTTCGAGCGACTGGTGGTCCGGCAGGGACGGGACGGCCACCTGATCCGTCTTCGAGACGTCGCCCGGGTCGAGCGGGGAGCCGAGGATAACCGCAGCGTGCTGAGGGGAAACCGCATACCTATGGTGGGTCTCGGCATCGTCAGGCAATCCAAAGCCAATACCCTCGATGTGGCCCATGCCGTGAAGCGAGAGGCTGAAGTGGTTAATGAAACCCTTCCCGAGGGGATGAAGTTGATCCAGAGCTACGACACGTCCGTTTTTATTGAAGCCTCTATCATCGAAGTTTACAAGACCCTCGCCATTACCGCTGTTTTGGTGGTAGCGGTGTTGTTTCTTTTCCTCGGAAGCTTTCGGGCCACTCTCGTGCCCGCCGTCACCGTGCCGGTATCCTTGATCGCCGCTTTTGCCGTTCTGTGGGTCATGGATTATTCGGTCAACCTGTTGACGCTATTGGCCATGATTCTGGCCATCGGCATGGTTGTAGACGACGCCATCGTCGTGCTGGAAAATATCTTCCGGCGCATCCAACAGGGCGAACCGCCGTTGCTGGCAGCCCTCAAGGGGACGCGCCAGGTCGGCTTTGCCGTGATTGCTACGACCCTGGTGCTCGTGGCGGTATTCGTTCCCATAACCTTTATGCAGGGCAACACGGGACGGCTTTTCTCTGAATTCGCCATCGCTTTGGCCGGAGCGGTCTGTCTTTCGAGCCTGGTGGCACTGACCCTCTCTCCGATGATGTGTTCACGGATCCTGAAGGCGCGGCCTCTGGGAACGCCTCAGAAACTTGCCCGCTTGTCGCAGCTGCAGGACGCGGCCTCGGAACTTTACGGCCGCCTGCTGACACGGCTGATGCAGCGCAAATGGTTTGTCGCCGTCGTTTTTGCGGTCACTCTGGCATCGATCCCCTTTTTCTACGCCCTGATCGACAAGGAATATTCTCCCCTGGAAGACCGCGGGGCCTTTTTCGTGATCGCCGATGGCCCCGAGGGCGCCGGTTTCGATAAGTCCTATGAGATGCTGGAGCGCATGGAAAATGTTTTGATGCCGCTTTACGAAAACGGGGAGGCGACCCGCGTACTGCTGAGGGTGCCGGCATCTTTTGCCAGTACCAACGAGGTCAACAGCGTCCGGGGAATCGTGGTGCTCAGTCCATGGTCGGAGCGCAACCGGTCCATGCAGGCGATTATGGCGGATGTCAATCGCCAGCTGGCGGCGCTGCCTGGATACCGCGCCTTCACGGTGGCGCGCCGCGGCCTGGGGGGCGGCACCGGGAAGCCGGTCGAATTCGTTCTTGGCGGAAGCGATTATGACGAACTGGCACGGTGGCGCGACATACTGATTACGCGCGCGGAGGAAAACAAGGGACTGTCCAACCTGGAGAGCGATTACAAGCAAACCAAGCCGCAGTTGGAGGTCATCATCGAAAAAGACCGCGCCGCCGATTTGGGGGTGAGTGTCGCCCAGATCGGTCGAACATTGGAAACCATGCTCGGTTTTCGAAAGGTGACCACCTACATCGATCGGGGCGAAGAATACGATGTGATCCTCGAAGGGAAAAAAGAACAAAAACAGACACCCACGGATATCCGCAACATCTACGTCCGATCGGAAACCAGCGCTGAACTGATCCCGCTCGACAGCGTGGTCTCCCTGAACGAATTCGCCGATTCGGCGGCGAAGAACCGGTTCAACCGCCTGCGGTCCATCACGCTTTCCACCACCCTCGAGGAGGGGTATCTTTTGGGGGATGCTCTCGAATACCTGGAGAAAATAACCCGGGAGGAACTGGGCAATGCGCCTGTCATCAATTACAAGGGTCAGTCCCGCGAGTTCGTCGATGCATCCCGGGCACTGGTTTTTGCCTTCGGCCTCTCCCTTTTGATTGTCTTTCTGGTGCTGGCTGCACAATTCGAAAGTTTCGTGCATCCATTGACAATCATGCTCACCGTGCCTCTGGCGGTGGCCGGGGCCCTCGGCGGTCTCTATCTTGCGGGAAGCTCTCTGAATGTCTACAGCCAGGTCGGCATTCTGGTATTGATCGGATTGGCGGCCAAAAACGGGATCCTGATCGTCGAGTTTGCCAACCAGCTGCGTAATGAAGGCAAATCTGTACCGGAGGCGATTCTGGAATCCGCCCGCACCCGCCTGCGCCCGGTGCTGATGACCTCGGTGTCCACCGCCATCGGCGCCATCCCGCTGGTGCTGGCCACCGGCGCCGGTGCTGAAAGCCGTTTCACCATCGGTGTGGTCATCATCTCCGGGGTTATACTTTCCACCATTCTGACGCTTTTTCTGATCCCGCTGGCCTATTCGTTGCTGGCCCGGTTCACTTCGGCCACCAACCATGTCGAACGCGAAATCGAAGCGCTCGAAAGGGACCTGGCGAATTGACGGTTACTATTTTTAGAGACCTGGCAGTAGCGGTCGCGCGGTTGCCCTTCAAAGAAGTCATTCCGATTTCACGTTGTCTATCATTGTAAAAACAATTATACCGAATCATCTCGGGTACCGGGCGGCTCGCTTTAGATGCCGTCCCCAAGAGGACCGGACCCATGTATCGAAGCGAACAGACCGCTGGTGAGTTGCTGGCCAAGGGCCAGGCCTTTGTAGTGGCCACCGTTATCCGCCACCAGGGGGCCACGCCGCGCACAGCCGGCAGCAAGATGATCATCACCCGCGACGGGCAAGGCATCGGCACCATCGGCGGCGGCGTGTTGGAGTCCCGGGTCATGGCCCGCGCCCCCCGGCTCATCGAACGAGGACTATCGGAATTGATGGTTTTCGAAATGGGGGGCGACCTGGGAGCCCCCGGGGACATAATTTGTGGCGGCAGCGTCGATGTCTTACTGTCGAGTATCGCGCCCACCGGCGTCAACGTGGAGATTTTCGGTCAATGGCGCCAGATGGCGGAGCAAAACCGCCGGGGGTGCCTGGTGAGCGTGGCCCAGCCTGCCGGGGACGGGCTTTACCGCGCCAGTCACTGCCTGATCAATTCCGAAGGAAAAACAGTGGGCCGGTTACCTCTCGAGCCTTTGGGCCTGGAAAGGGTGATGAAATCCACCCGGGCCGCCCGGCGCATCCAGACCTTCTGGTTGGAAAAGACGCTGGTGGTGGTCGAGCCGGCGACAAAGATTTCCGCCGCCTATCTCTTCGGTGCCGGCCACGTTGCGAGTCCCACGGCCCATTTAGCGGCCATGGCTGGATTTCAGGTCTGGGTTCTGGATGACCGGGACTCCTACGCCATCCCCGAGAGATTTCCCGAAGCGCACCAGGTCAGTCTGATCGGCGGCTTCGAACGGGCCTTCGATGATCTCGCCGTTGATTCGGACAGCTTCGTGGTCATCTTCACCCACGGGCACCTGCACGACAAGATGGTCCTGGCCCGGGCGCTGGCAACGGATGCGGGATATATCGGAATGATCGGCAGCCGCCGCAAACGCGACACGATTTATGAGGCCCTGCGGGAAGAGGGGGTTTCTGAACGACACATCGAGCGTGTGTACTGCCCCATCGGCCTTGCCATCGGGGCCGAAACCCCTGAGGAGATCGCTGTCAGCATCGTGGCCGAGATGATCCTGCATCGGTCCCGCAACATACCGTAAACGCTCCGGCTTTTGCCGCCGTCATACTGGCCGCCGTAAGTTTTTCCCGCATGGGGCAATTCAAACCCCTGAAACGGGTCGACGGCCAAACTCTAGTGCAGCGGGCCATTGCGGTATTTCGAAAGAACCGCAGCGACGATATCATCCCTCGATAAGCATGTCGCTCTCATTGTTTAGCGCGAGGAAATGACATGAAGCACCTGCGCTCCCAGGACCCGGAAATATTCCGGATCATTGAGGCTGAAAAGGAGCGAATCGAGAACACCCTCGATTTGATTGCCGCCGAGAACCATGCCCCGCAGTCAATTCTCGAGGCACAGGGCTCCGCTTTCAATCTCAAGGCCGCCGAAGGCTATCCGGGGCGCCGGTTTCATGCCGGCTGCGACCGGGCCGACGACCTGGAGCGGCTGGCCGTGGCGCGCGGCAAAAAACTCTTCGCTGCGGACCACGTCAATGTGCAGCCCCACAGCGGAACCTCGGCCAACCTGGCGGTCTATTTTGCGGTTCTCAAGCCGGGCGACCGGGTTCTCGCCATGCGGCTCTCCCACGGCGGTCACCTGTCCCATGGAGATGCCGCCTCGATCACCAGTCAGTGTTTTCGCTTTGCCCATTACGGTCTCGACCCCGATACGGAGAAACTCGATTATGATGCAATCGCAGGGTTGGCCGAAGATTTTGAACCCCGCATGATCGTGGCCGGCGCCAGTGCCTATGCGCGGCTGATCGACTACCGGCGCCTGGCCGACATCGCCCGTAACGTATCCGCCTATCTACTGGTCGATATGGCCCATATCGCCGGACTCGTGGCCGCCGGTGTGATTCCCAGCCCCGTGCCGTTCGGCGACTTTGTGACCTTCACGACCTATAAAACCCTTATGGGTGGCCGCGGCGGGGCGATCATCTGCAAGGGGAAGTATCGCCGGCAGGTCGATCGGGCGGTTTTCCCAGGCAGCCAGGGCACACCGGCGCTCAACCAGGTGGCAGCCAAGGCGGTTTGTTTTCACTTGGCCGCCACCGGAGAATTCGTCGCGGTGCAGAAAAGGATCGTCGCCAACGCCGCCGCCATGGCCGCCGAATTCAAAAGCCGGGGCTACCGTCTTGTATCCGGCGGTACGGACAATCACCTGGTTCTGGTGGATTTGCGATCCAAAGGGCTGACCGGCCGGATCGTCGAAGAAATGCTCGAATCCAGCGGGATCATCGTCAACCGCAATGTGATTCCCAATGATCCGCAGCCGCCCGGCCAGGCCTCCGGTATCCGTATCGGCGCCTCGGCCATCAGTGCCAGAGGACTCGGCCCCGAAGAAGCCAAGCGCATCGTCGGTCTCATCGATGCCGTTGTGGAAAGCCGCGGCCGGCAGGATATTGTCGAGCGGGTCGCCTGCGAAGTGGGATCCATTTGCCGTCGATATCCGGTATACCCGCAGACCGACGCTCTGGTATAGGGGCGGGTTTTCCGACCACAGGGACTGATTCTCACCGATGCCACGGTTTTGCAGGTAGCCTCTACAAGCGCTGGCTTCAGGCAACTTCTCGATATCTCCCTCTTTTGGCTTGCTGAACGGCAACAGGCGTGGGTTCAATCCTCCATCCTCCGGAGGGATCGAATCCGCGCCGGGATGACGCCCGAACCGGTTACAGCGTAACTCATTCGGATATGTTTATATGTTATATAATTATAGTTGGTTACGGCTTTATTTTCCAATTGACAATCCTGAGCGCTCCTGCTATTGCACGGCCCGCATTTTACCGTTTGTTCAGCCAAGACGGTTCCAACATCAACCAGGGAGGAAAGAAATGAAACATGCGAAATCGATAATGGTTTTCATCATGATCGCCGCTTTGCTCGGTGCGGTGGGCTGCTCGGACCAGGGCCCGGCCGGCGGGCAGGGGCAGAAACCGATGGCCAACAGAACCCCTAACATCCCGTCGGGCGATGAAGCCCCGGAAGATCCGGTGATTTCCGAGGTCACCGGTGTCTTGGAGCAGGGTGAGGCGGGGGTCATGCTGGTGGCAGACAGCGGGACGTATCTGGTCACCGGTCAGGATCTGACCGAGATGGTCGGCAAAACCGTGATGATCAAGGGGGCGGTCGAGGAAAGCGCCGGCCAGAAGAAGATCACGGTCGACATCGTCAACGTTGTTGAGTGATCCTGTCGGTTACGATCAGAAAAGGGGCTGCAAAAGCCCCTTTTCTGTTGGGCGGGTCACATCCCGCCATACGAATGTCACTTCCATTTGTTCTTAGATCTCTTCCAGCCGATATTTTCGGCTTCCCAATCCCATTTTTTCGGCGTGTGCGATCTGGATGACCGGATCGAGTTCCGGGTGGAACTTTTCGGCCAGGTTGGCGCCGTGAGCGCGGGCGGTAAGGTCCAGGGTGGCCTGATCGACGGCTACGATGTCGGTCGATCCGATGACACCGATGTCCGTCACCGCTTTTTTTTGCTTTTTGTTCAGACAGTCACAGTCCCGGGTCATATCAACCATCACGTTCAGATAAACGGCCTTGGGGCCAAAGTGACGCACCACGCCGGCGGCATGTTCGGCCATGCTGCGCTGTAGAACGGCCGATTCGATTTCCCAGTCGCACTTGACGGCCCCGTAGCGGCAGACCGCCAGGCATTCACCGCATCCGATGCAGTTCTCCTGGGCGATGTAGGAAACGCCCTCGATCTCGCTGATGGCATCGGTGGGGCACCATTTGCGGCATTTCCCGCAGTTTTCGCATTTTTCCGGCACCACTTCGGGGGTGATGGAGCTGTGCTGGCGCATTTTCCCGGAGCGGGACGAAAGCCCCATTCCCACGTTCTTGATCGCTGCACCGATGCCGCTGCCCATGTGGCCCGTGGCGTGGCTGATGACCACCATGGCATCGGCCAGTAGAATCTGGCCGGCCACCTTGACACTCTCGTGGAGTTCACCGCCGATGGATATTTCCGCCTCGTCGGTGCCGCTGAGACCGTCCACTGCGATGAACGGGGCTCCTGTCCGACGGTAGTGAAAACCGTGCCGGTAGGCATGAATCGTGTGCTTGATGGCATTCTCACGCTCGCCTTTGTACAGGGTGGCGGTGTCGGTGATGAAAGACTGGGCGCCGGCGGCTTCGGCCACTTTGACGGCTTCGGCCGCCAGCTCGGGCTTGATGTGGGTAGAATTGTTCTTTTCACCCACGTGTACCTTGATGGCCAGCATGTCGAGTTCACGCAGCTGTTGGGCAAAGCCTGTCGCCGTCAACACTTTCGCCAGTGCTTTGGCCTGATCGGCCACGGGTGCGCCGTCGGCCACTCTTGCCAGGAAAACGACCGGTCTCATAGCAGGTAACCTCCTTGTTATCGAATGGGACCCTTTTACTACCGCCAATATGGATAGTCAACGCCTACACGGCCGGCGGCCACTGTTTCACCCGATCGACGGGGCCGGCCGGATGCGCACTGCAAGGCCGCAACTCCGCGTTCGGCAATTCCTCGCGGCCCTTTTACGGTCATTGACACAACAACGCATTCCTGCCACACTTCCTTCTGTAAATGGCTGGTCATTTTTACAGGACTGTCCGGCCCTTCT
The DNA here is from genome assembly GCA_963792945.1 of uncultured delta proteobacterium. Classification (GTDB taxonomy): domain Bacteria; phylum Desulfobacterota; class Desulfobacteria; order Desulfobacterales; family SG8-13; genus JARFQH01. The sequence goes on from CAWBYM010000021.1 coordinate 213,273, forward strand.
ATCATTCCGCTTCCGAGTCCGATTGAGGGGAATCCCGATGAAGATACTGACCACCCCGCGAATGGAGCGGTGCATCGGTTGCCATGCCTGCTCTCTGGCCTGCGCCCGTCTGGTGCACAAGCGGTTGTCCTGGGATACGGCCGGCATCCGCATCCTGTCCTCGGGGGGGTTGTCCACCGGTTTCGAAGCCAAACCCTGCCTGGCCTGCGACCCCGCACCGTGTGCGGCGGCCTGTCCCACGGGAGCCTATTCCCAGCGCGAGGGCGGGGGCGTGGTGGTGAAGAAAAAGCTGTGCATCCGCTGCGGCGCCTGTGACGAGGCCTGCCCGGTGGATGCCATCTATTCCGACCCGGCGGGCGAGCCTTTTGTGTGCATTCATTGCGGGCGTTGTGTTCCGTTCTGCCCGCACGGTTGCCTGGAATTGAGCGGTGTGCCCGGTATCCCGGATGCGGAAGGTGAACCGAAGGAGGCGGCATCATGATCCGTGAACAGTTCAGGGTGCTCCTCGTGGATCTGGCTGCCGGACGCGGTACCGTCGAAATCATCGATGGCCGGGATCTGCACGTGGGCGGCAGCGGTCTGGCGGCGGCTCTTTTCGAACGCCACGGACAGGTGGACAAGCTTTGGAACGACCCGCAACAGCCGATCATATTCGCCATCGGTCCCCTGACGGGATACTTTCCCCTTATGAGCAAGACCGTCTGCGCCTTCAAATCACCTTACCACGACCAATACGCCGAAAGCCATGCCGGCGGCCGAAGCGCTCTCTGCCTGCGTTTCGCCGATCTGGACGCCCTGGTGGTCACCGGACGGGCCGTCCGCCCGGTCTGCCTGTCCATCGGGTCGCGGCACCTCGAAATCGTCGACGTCCACTACCTGTGGGGCAAGGATGTGGGAACCACGGGCAAGATGCTACGGCGCATGTTCAAAGGATCCGGACACCGCAGCATCCTGCGCATCGGCCTGGCCGGCGAGCGCGGCGCCGCGATGGCCGGAATCAACGTCGACACCTACCGCCACTTCGGAAGGCTGGGGGGCGGGGCGGTGATGGGGGCCAAGAGCCTCAAAGGCATCGTCATCCAGGGGGACGGGACGTTTGCGCTTCCCAATGGGAGAGAATACGCCAAACTGTTCCAGAAGGTGCACCAGCAGCTGACCGACACCGAGATGATGCACAAGTACCACAATCTTGGGACAGCGGTGAACGTCGCGGTTTTGAACGGGCTGAAAGCGCTTCCGATCCGCAACCTGCAGCAGACGACCGATCCGCAAATCGAAACCATTACCGGCGAAAGTTTTGCCGAGCGGACCCTTTTGCGCAACATGGCCTGCGCCGGCTGTCCGGTGGGATGCATTCACGTGGGCTTCGTTCGCGAAAAGTTCATGGAGCCCAATCAATACTTCTACCGCCAGGTGGCCTACGACCATGAACCGATCTTCGCCACCGGTGCGATGCTGGGTGTGACCGATCCTTTTGCCGTGCTCGACATCATGGACACCGTCGAGCAGGCCGGGCTTGACGTCATGTCGGCCGGGGTGGCCCTGGCCTGGGCCACCGAAGCGCTGGAGCAGGGCATCCTCAAGGAAACCGACACCCTGGTCGCCCTGCGGTTCGGGGACGCCAAGACGTATGTCGCAGCCGTCCGACACCTGGCGGCCGGGACCAATGTTTTTTATCGCCTGCTGGCTCAAGGGACCGCCAAAGCCGCTGCTCAATATGGGGGTAGTGAATTTGCCTGCGTTCTCGGCCAGGAAATGGCCGGTTACGCCACCGGTGAGGCTTTTTTCGTGTCGCAGGCCCTGGGTTTCAGGCATTCGCACCTGGACTCCGGCGGCTATTCCTACGACCAGAAAGCCGAAGCGGTGGATCCGGGCGCGGCGATCGATTTCATGGTCGCAGATGAGCGGGAGCGGGTTTTTTTGACGTCGATGGTGGCCTGTCTTTTTGCCCGTGGCGTCTACAAAAAAGACCTTTTGGCCGAGTGCCTCCATTCGGTGGGATACGCTGCGCTGGCAGAGACCATTCCGGAAGTGTCTCAGGGGCTGCAGAAGCGCCGCTGGCAGATTCGCCTGGCCACCGGCTACGATCCGAACACCGTGGAGATTCCGAAGCGGTTTGCCGATGTCAGCACCTGGAAGGGCCGCATCGACGGGGAGGTGCTGGAGCGGCTGCGCCGACAGTATGCCCACCGGATTGTCGAGATGGGCCGAGCGGAGGTCGAAGGTGGTTGAAGCGCTGCGACAGATCGATTATGGCGGCCGTAAATCGGCCTCAAGACCCCAAGAATTCTTGAAATTGCTGAACCCAAGGGAAACAAGAAGGTCGCGGGCAGGTTTAAGGCTGTTGAAAAACGATTGCGCTTGACAATACGGTGTTAAAATCCTCTTCAAAATGCTCAAATATCACACATAAACTCCGCCTTTCTCGTCGGATATTGCCTTGTCTTGCCGGTGCTCAGGACGTTTTTCAACACCCTTTTAAAGATCTTGACGACCTCGAATTGAATGGCCATATCGGCCGTTGCCGTTTTACCAGGCCGTCATTTTTGGATGCCGAATGTTTTGAATATAGCGTGACAAATCGATATCCTCGCCGCGGATGCAGTCCAGGAAAACCGCACCGTAGCGCTGGGCTTTAGACGCCCCGACTCCTGTAATCTGCAGGAATTCGTCCAGGGTGGCCGGTTTGACCGCGGCCATTTCCTTCAACGTCCTGTCGGAAAAAATGATGTAGGGCGGCACCGCCAGTTGCCTGGAGATGTCCAGCCGCAGTTTTCGGAGAGTATCGAAAAGCGGCCCGCTGCTTTCGTTTTCAAGGACAGGCGGATCGGCCTCAGGTCTCTTCTTACCGGTTCGCGTCTCTGACGGCTGAGAATCTTTTCTCAAACGAACCTCCCGCTCGCCCCTCAAGACCGTCCAGCTGTCTTCGGTCAAGCGCAGGCCCGCCTTTTGCCCCAAGTCCACGGAAAGAAGCCCGGCCGAAAGCAGCTGGCGAAACACCGATATCCATGAATTTTTATCCAGCTCACGGCCCGCGCCGAAGGTTTTGATGCGGTCGTGCCTCCAGCGCTGCACCTGGGGGCTGTCTTTGCCCATCAGCACGTTGGCCAAGTGGACGGCCCCGAAACGCTGGCCGGTTCTGTAAACGCACGACAGTGCCTTCTGGGCGGCGACCGTTCCATCCCAACTTTCGGCGGGGGCGAGGCAGTTGCCGCAATTCCGACAAGGCCCGTCATATTTTTCTCCAAAATAGTTCAGCAGAACCTGTCTGCGGCACCCGACCGCTTCGCAATACCCCAAAAGCGCATCCAGTTTTTTTCTTTGGATGCGCTTGAACTGTTCATCGCCTTCGGACATTTCGAATAAACGGCGCATCGCAATCACGTCGGCCAGGGAGTAGAGCATCCAGGCATCTGCCGGCTGGCCGTCGCGGCCGGCGCGTCCGGTCTCCTGGTAGTAGGCCTCCATGCTGGCGGGCAGATCCAGGTGGGCGACGAACCGAACGTCCGGTTTGTCGATGCCCATGCCAAAAGCGATGGTGGCGACGATAACCCGAGTGTCGTTTGCCTGAAACCGCCCCTGGTTGTCGATCCGGGCCTCCGCGGGCAAGCCGGCATGATAGGGCAACGCCGCGATATTCTTTCCAGCGAGCCAGGTCGCGATCGCCTCCGTTCGTTTGCGGGTGCGGACATAGACGATGCCCGATCCCTGTGGGTGTTCTTTGCGGATAAAAGCGAGCAGCTGTTGTTTGTCGCCTTGCTTGGTCTGTACCCGGTAGCTGATGTTGGGACGGTCAAAACTGCTGATAAACACGGCCGCGCGCTGAAGATCGAGCTTTTCGAGGATGTCTCTGCGGGTAACGGCGTCGGCGGTTGCCGTCAGGGCTATCCGCGGTGTATCCGGAAAATTTTTTGTCACCTCGCCGATCCGAAGGTATTCCGGCCGGAAATCGTGCCCCCACTGGGACACGCAGTGGGCTTCGTCGATGGCGAAAAGCACCGGTGTGACGCGCGTAAGAAAACCCTGAAAATCGGGGGTGAGCAGTTTTTCCGGGGCCACGTATAGAATGTCCAGCCGGCCGTCTGCGGCCCTGCGTTGGATGTTCTGAGATTCCTGGAACGGCAGAGTCGAATTCAGGTAGGCGGCACGCACACCGTTTTGCTGAAGCCCCTTGACCTGGTCCTCCATCAAGGCGATCAGCGGAGAAATCACGATGCCGATACCGGTGCCCGCGATGGCAGGAATCTGGTAGCAGATCGATTTTCCACTGCCGGTGGGCATCAGGACGAAGGCGTCTTTTCCGTTCATTACGGTTTCGATGATTTCCTGTTGATTTTCCCTGAAATCGTCGTAACCGAAAACCTGCTTCAATATGTCGCGTGGTGAAGGGACCATAACTTCAAGGTTCTTTTTTATTTCTTCTCAATGCCGCATGAACTGTAGTATCCTGTTTCCCATCCGCCGTCAGTTTTGATTGGCGTGAAAGAAGCTGGTATCAGATTCCCAGTCCTGTTTCAAGGATCGAGGACGGCCGGCGAAGCGAACGCAAGAAAGCTCCTGCAACTGCATGAGAAAAAAGAGGAATATTCCATTGGGGTCGGAAAACCATATGATGGACGATGAACGGTCCCGCCTGCAATCCCGGGTTGCAGCGCTTGAAGCCGAACTGGTGAGGTTGAAGGGGGAAGGGGAGGGGGGATTTCGGAGTCTGGCGAATAACCTCAACGTCGGCGTTTATCGAAACATGCCGGGGCCTGAAGGCCGCTGCGTCGAGGCCAATTCGACCATTGCCGACATGTTCGGCTTTGACAGTAAGCAAGAATTTTTCGCGGGACGGATAATCGTATAGCCCGTTCGCCGGAAGAACGATTCTCCCTAAAAATGGTGAATGCCCTACGAGCCGTCAGGCGCGCTTGAGGCACTCTCTAATCATCAGGGCCGCGCTCGCTCCTTCGCCGGCCGCACTGGCCACCTGCTTGGTACTCTTGTCTCTCACGTCTCCGGCAGCGAAGATCCCGGGAATACTCGTTTCCATCAGCGCCGGATCACGGTTTTCATAACCGGCCGGCCGCTCACCGTCGTGAACGAGGTCATGACCGGTGACAATGAAACCCCAGCTGTCGAGCTTAACGCCGCCATCGGCGAGAAAGCCGGTGTTGGGATCCAGCCCGATGAAAATAAAAGCCCCATCCATCGGCAGTTCTTCAGTTTTTTTTGTCTGGTTGTCGATTACGCTCAGAGAAGTAAGCTTCGCGTTATTACCTTGAAATCCCTTTACTTCAGTGTTCCAGCGCACGTCGACTTTGGGGTGTGTCAGGACTTTTTCCTGTATGATCCGGCTGGCCTTGAGCCGGTCGCTGCGCACCAGTATGGTGACTTGCGCCGCAAACTTGACGAGAAGAAGACTCTCCTCGGCCGCGCTGTTGCCTCCGCCGACAACCGCGACTCTCTTGTCACGGTAAAATGGGCCGTCGCATGTGGCGCAAAAGTGGACTCCCGCACCGATGAGTTCATTTTCGCCCGGAACATTCAAGCGTTTATACCGGCTGCCGGTTGCGATGAGGACCGCACGGGCACTGTACCGTTCACCGCTGCCGGTTTGAACAGAGTGATAGTTGCCGTGCGTGCGTATTTTAGTCACTTCCTGAGCCTGGAGCAGTTCCACTCCGAAACGCTCGGCCTGCTCACGCAAGCGTTGGGAAAACTCCATTCCGCCGATTCCCGCCGGAAATCCCGGCATATTCTCGAGACGTTCTGTACCGGCTGCTTGTCCGCCGAACGCTGCGCGTTCGATCACCAGGGTGTCGATGAATTCCCGCGCCGTGTACAGCGCCGCCGTCAAGCCGGCAGGGCCGCCACCCAAAATGATCAGGTCATAGTGGCTGCGGCGCGCCACGGTCTTCAACCCCAGCTTAGCCGCCAACTCGGCATTGCTCGGCTCTGCCAGAGAAGAACCGTCGGGGAAGAGGATAGTGGGAATGATTCGTTTGCCGCGGTTCTCTTTAATGACGAAGGCCTCGCCGCTCTTATCCTCCTCGATATCGACCCAACGATAGGGAATCTGGTGTTCGCCTAAAAACTGTTTGCTGCGGCGACAATCAGGGCACCAATGGGCGCCGTATAAAGTGATATCCGCACCGGCCATAGCTGTCTCCTCTCTTTAGGGACGATGGTTGACAGAAGAGGTTCATCCGCGTGGCGCGACCCCTTGTCACTTTTCTGTGGATGTCCCGCTACGGACGCATCATCGAGTATCATCCGCTGCACCGGGGCGGCCGGCAACAACGATTTGCCACAATTTCACGCTGAAATAGGCCACTGAAAAAAGAAAAGCCGGCAGGTAAAGCCACCATGCGAAAGGGTTGGGAATACCGGTTCTTTCGACATCGCCGGGCATCTGAATGATATTCTTCCAATCCCAGCAGAAGGCCACGACCATGAGCGCCCCGCAGCTCAGTTCGATGGCCATGTCGTACGACCGCCAGGCTATATCATAGCCTTTCCGATCGAAGTAGATGATGAGGGTTCCGGCCGTCACCATGGCCGAAGCAATCAATACCGGCGTGATGACCGGCCCTACCCAGGGCAGCGGCACATAAAACAGCAGATCCCACGTCATCAGGCTTTCGGGCCAACTCACCATGACATACAGCCAGACATAGTAGAATATGTCCCATATTCCGAAAGCGATCATGAAATAGCAGAATTTTTGAAACCTTGTCCTTCCGGCAATCCAACCCACTGACACGAGCATGAAGATCGTGGCGATTTCACGGAAAAACTCGATGCGCACCAGGGGGTCAACGATATGCTTTCCGTCTTCCCAGCGGACCACCAGGGGGAAACTGAACCCCCCGCCGAAAAATATCTCACGGAGATAGACAACGATCGCACTTTCGACATATGCAAAAGCAATGGCAAATACTACCACCCAAACCCAAGTTCTTATGGCGCTTCTGTCTTTATCATTTTTGTCCGGCAGGGGCGTTGTTTCCATAACCATTTTCGTTTTCTATCCCCAAATATGCGCGCAATTTAACGGGTATGCCCTTGCGGCGATCCTACGGCTTGCTCGGTGTGCCGCGGCCAATGCCGTTCAGGTGGGTTTTTAACTTAGATCCATTTCTTCAGAATCCAGTATGCGGCGTAACCTACGCCGCCGGCAATCGTCAGCATGATTCACGGCCGGCACAACTCGGTATTTTTGAACTTCCAGGCATAAAGACCGAGGGCGGTGAATCCCAGTATCGCTCCCAATATTTTCGGCAACATGTCCACTTCCCTTTCCAGTGACAGTCAGGATGTTTTCAACTTTGTCGGCCTTCCAACCGACAGCCAGAGTCAATTTTGGTTTACAGGCACCCAACTCCGGTGGCAAGCCAAATGTTTTTACGAGTCAGCTTCTATTATTCTGCGGTCTTGCAGCTGATCGATATCCCGGCACTGCTGGTCGTGTCGATTGTGGTCTTGAAATTGGGGAGGCGTTGCACATGGTCGATGAATTCTCTGATGCCCCGTATGCTCGTGTTGCGGGCATTGTGGGCTGTAAAGCAACCGCCGACCTCCAGTTTCGGTGCCAGCTCTGTGAAATAGTTTATGTACCAGTCCTTGTCGGCGTCAGAGAAGACAAAATCGAATGGCCCTTTCAGCTTCGCTACGAGCTCATGCGCATCGGCGAGCCGCGCATCGACATAATCGGAAAGGCCGGCGGCCTCGAAATTGGTTAGGGCCATTTTGTAGCGACTCTCGTCGATTTCGATCGTGATGAGCTTGCCGCCCGTTTTGCTCAGGGCCCACGCGATCCAGATTGCCGAAAGCCCGGTGGAGGTCCCTATTTCCAGCGCTTTCCGGTAGCTGTTTTTTAGGACAAGGTCATGCAAGACTCGACCGTCGGCATAGGGGACGTTCCAGTCATGCCAAGATCCTTTGCGGCTTTCCAGGAACGTTCTCACTTTCTCGTCGAGCGCTTTGCTGCCTGGGAGATCATCACATTGGCCATTGCGAATGGAGAGGCTCGTAAAAAGGAATATGGCGGCAAGTGCAAACCATATAAAATGCAGTTTGCCATTACTCATGTCAACCTCCTCACTTTGGCTGCTGCGCGCCTGTCCACCCCCCAGTGGGAGTTTGAAAACCCAAACGTTGAATATGGAATCGGGCGAACACAGCCAATGGCGGTCAGACGATCTGCGCCCCCCGCTCGCTTAGGAGCTCGCGAAGCAGGGACCGGTGACACCGGCTCTCGTCGGCACAGTAACAGCCCACCGAGAACGGGGTCTGCCGGGACATCGCCGATAGAAGATCGAGCAAGCGCCTCTTTTCCGCCTGTTTCATTTCGGCACGGTATTTTCTGGCAAAGGCGGCCCATCCCTTATCCGAATCGACCGCTTTCCCGAGTTTGAGCAGCTCTTCACTGGGGGCCAGATCAGGCAGCCAGACGTCATAAAAGTCCAACGAGGCGAGTTCGGCCTTGGGGACGCCGCGCGGCGGTCGCCTGACCGTCCCGATGCGCAATCCCTCTTCTTCCAATCGCGGATCTCCCAGCCGGACGATATGAATCGGCATTTTCCCTCCTCCTTTGAAACCGCGCTTATTTAATGGCGACGCGTTGATATATTCCCAGAAGGTTGATCTCCTGCTTGTCGCTATGATCGAACGTCATAACCTGGTTTCTATAATCGGTGGCGTCAATTTTTTCACTGACCCATTCTGCCCAGGTGTCGCCGTGTAAAGAGACAATCGATTCGCATCTTAAGGTTTCTTTTCGTTGGACCATAATAAGTATGATCAGTTTATTGAAAGGTTTCAATCCCGAGACCGCCATTTTTTAATGCATTGCCAGATGACCGGATGGAAAAGACACTGAAATTTTCTTTACATTGATGGGAGGTGAGAGGTGAAAAAACGATTCTGCAGTATGATCCGAAATCAGGCCGAGAGGAAATGGACCGCGCCTTATATCAGCAAGCGATAGACGAATATTTTAAGGATGTGAAGGTAAACCCGAGCGCCTTTGAAGATATCCTTAGATATGACGGCGTTGTGATGAGATAGAAAAGATTTTACCGCATACACCCAGCGGTGTCGGGAGCGCAGCAACCAAAATGAGAGAAAGTGCGACCTCCATCGACCGGCGCATGCACTGCATAGCAGAGCATAGCTCTATCCTGACGAGCGCTGGTCTGTACTCGGGTCGACGAGGCCATTCAGTAAATCGTATATTTCCTTTTTATGGTTTTCGAACGACACTTCAGGTACGGCCGCAGTCACACTTACGCCACCGGATTTATTGGTCAATATATAATTGATGCTGACATACGGCTTGGCATCCGCTTGCACAATCGATTTCGTAAATAGAATATCGCTGCCGTTGACACGCCTGATCTCTTTGTCGATGATCTGGCCCTTTAGACCCTTCACCCATTTCGCGTAGTGCTTGTAAGACTCTGGGTATGTCATCCTGTCATAGGTTTCCTGAATGGAAACATAGACCTCGTCCGAGGTGTGAGACAAAAGTATGTTGCTGACTTTTGACTCGTCCGAAGTGTCTTTGCGGGTCGGGTTCTTCTCTTTGTAGAACTTCCACTGGCCGTCGCTGTACCATAATTCAAAATCGATATGCTTTCCTTTGAGGACCTGGTTGGACGTTTCCGGCTTTTCATAACTGATGGCCGATTTTTCTATTTTGATTTTCGAGGCCGAATCTGGACAACCGGCAAGAAAGACGATGAGAAAAAGTGAAGCGATGGGCATAACTTTAGACATGTCAAGTCACTCTCCGATATGGGGATGGGTTGAAGTCAACTTTTACCTGGGCAAAGAACCACACAGGTGAACACCGGCAGGCGTCTAACATTCCTTTCGGAATGTGGCTGTGGTATTATCGTTCAGCCAGAAAAAATCACTGTACCCCAAATACACGGCAAAGTCATCCTTTTTGGTGGCGATTGGGAGCCGCCGGATACGGGTTGTCCGGGGAGAGCGTGGCGGCTCTATCCGTTTGTAATTTAGGGCCGTCAAATCCAAGCCGGGCCGGTGTCGGACTGCCCATTCGATGAACGACGCGGGATTTGTTGAAGGATAAATGGAATTCAACCGCAAAATCATCCATATCGATATGGATGCCTTCTACGCTTCTGTCGAACAGCGCGATCACCCCTCGCTGAAGGGCAAGCCGGTTATCGTGGGGGGCGATCCCGCCTCGAGGGGCGTTGTCGCCGCCTGCTCGTACGAAGCGCGAAAATTCGGCATTCACTCGGCTATGTCTTCCGCCACCGCGCACCGGCTGTGCCCCAAAGCGGTTTTCATCCGGCCGCGGTTTGACGTTTATCAATCCGTATCAGGCCAAATAAGGGCCATATTCTGTGAATATACCGATCTGGTGGAGCCGCTCTCCCTGGACGAGGCGTTCCTCGATGTGACCCGGAATCACAAGGGGATGAGTTCCGCGACCCTTATCGCGCGGGAAATAAAGCAGAAAATTTACGAGCAGACGGGCAGGCTCACGGCCTCGGCGGGGGTGTCCTTCAACAAGTTCCTGGCCAAAGTGGCCTCCGACTTCAACAAGCCGGACGGGATAACGGTTGTGCCTCCGGAAGCGGCCGATGAATTTATCGACAAATTGCCCATCCGAAAATTCTTCGGGGTCGGCCGGGTCACCGAGGGGAAGATGCTGGGTATCGGAATCAAAACCGGTGCCGACCTGAAAAAATACGATAAGAAACAGCTGTTGAGGCTGTTCGGAAAAACCGGCGGCTACTATTACGACATTGCCCACGGCTTGGATGACCGGCCGGTCCAGCCCAACAGGATCAGGAAATCCATCGGAAAGGAAACTACTCTGGCCGAGGACATCGACGACATCGACCGGATGACCGAAATCCTCGAATCCCTGTCCTTCAAAGTCGAAAATTCACTGAACCGGCGCGATGCGAAGGGGCGGACGGTGACCCTCAAGGTCAAGTATTTCGATTTCAAGAGCATCACCCGCAGCGTGACGGTAGAGAATCCGGTGGAGAGTGCATCCGACATCATGAAGACCGTCAGGCCGCTGCTTCAAAAAACCGAAGCCGGTAAAAAGAAAGTCCGGCTTCTGGGGATATCGATATCCAATTTCGAGGGGCAGGCGTCCTGCATCGACAGCTGTGGACAGCTGCTGCTGCCGCTCAAGTTTCATCAGAATTCGCAGATGCGAAACGGGGAGGATGACTGGTAGGCTGATTTGGGAAGCGAGAGGTGAAGGCCGATGTTTGGTTGTCCGCCTTAGCGCCGGAATGCCGGAATCAGAAAGAAGTGTCGAGAATGGTTGCCGGAGGGTTACCCTTTGACAAGGTCGAAGCCCTCATCGAGCCAACCGGCAACACCCCCAATCATCTTTTTCACCGGCCTTCCGATCCGGGCAAAACGGATCGCGGAATTCTCGGTGGCATTGCAATGGAAACCGGCGCAGTAAACCACGAACAGGGTATCGGGGGGATAGGCCTCGAGACTGTCTCGATTGATGCGGTCATATGGTTTGACTTCCTCCAGGAGGGCTTTGGTGCCTCCCCGGTCGGGATCGACAAAACGGATCGGCGCCACTTCTTTCCATTCCCCGATGTATCGAGAATTGGGCGAGAAGGCCTTCGTCCATTCTCGGTAAGTTTAAGAATCGAGCATGGTATGCCATACTTTTTCTTTGGATGCGTTGATCCTGATTTTGTAGCGTAATTTTTCCACGATATCCTCCATAAGCGATGGATGGATTGTGCGGATGGCTGTTCGTGCAACCGCTATCGTTATATGCCGGGGGCCGGTGAAATGAGAAAGATTATCCCCCCGGTGCATAAATAAAAATATTTGCTAACCGCCGGCCGTCCTGACCTTGAATCCCTGCGTCGTCAGAAACCTCTCTATCGCCTCCCGGTGGTCCCCCTGAATCGCGATGATTCCATCCTTGACCGAGCCTCCGGTGCCGCAGTGCTGCTTCAGCTGCTTTGCCAGTGACCTGAGGCGGGCATCATCGAAGTCGAAGCCGAACACGGCGGTCACCGTTTTTCCCCTCCGCCCCTTGGTTTCACGTCGGATGCGGATGATGCCGTCGGGCTTGAACGGTGACGGGGACTGAGGCTTCTTGCCTTTTTTTCCGCAGCTGCAATTCGATGTCGGTTTCCGGCACTCCGGGCAGATGCGGCCGGTGTCGGTGGAGTATACCAGGCGGGAGTTTTTCATCTGGTCAGTCTCGGTAACAGGGTTTATTTTCACCTTAATCAATAGGCATTCCCTGCACCGATAACAAGGTGACGTGCAATCATACCGGCACGGCACTCGCGACCGGCCATCGGGCGGCCTGTTTTTCGAGATCATCGCTCTTATTGAAAGAAGGCTCTCCCGAAACGGTCATCGATAAAATCGATAAAAAGGACTTTCCCCTCAGATTTGGGGCTGCCGACATCCGCATCCAAAACACTTGTACAGACGTCAGAGGCTTAGTATAGGTGGCCGAAGTGTTCGCCGCCGAAGAGCGTATGACCACCCTGAACACCACCTGCCGGAGCCACGCGGGTACGTTGCGGGCCGTCCGGGCCGAAAGCCGGGAAATGAAAAAAGACAAAGCACGGTCGTCACTCGCCGAGACGATCGACCGAACCGAGCCGTTGATCGTCACCAACGAGAAACAAAACTTCATCTGCCAGGGAGGTCACCAGGCACCGGCGGTGCTGGACCGTTTCCTGTTCGCCAGGCTGTGTCCATTAACCGTCATCGACCAGGAATCGCTGCGGATGATCCAGGTGCTGCGGCTTCACAAAGCCGTAGACCACACCCGCAGTGCCACCGGTTCCGCCGTGCTGCTACGCTCGCTTATCCAACCTGCCACCGACATTCAGCTCATTCGCTCCAAACAGGATGCCCTCAAGGAAATCGCGGCCGAAGACAAGCTGCGCCGGGCGCTGACGGATGTCGTCCACGAATACAGACAGGGCGAAAGCGCGCTGTACAAATTTTTCAACAAAGACCTCCTCGCCCTGTTCCCCTACATCGACCTGAAAAAGGCCCGCAAAACGGCCGCTAATCTGACCAAAGCCCTCAAAGGCATACCCGCCGCCGAATCTGCCTACCTCAGCGCCTTGACTTACCGCCTGCTTGATTACCGAAATTCGCCGGTCGATCAGATGATGACCGGTGCGGTCTACACGACCTTCGGCGGATTGAAGTCGGCCGGCGAGGTCGGCCTGTTCACCCCGAAACGCCGGTTTGTTCCCCGCCGTTTCACGAAATGGATGCTGGCCGGTCCTCTGGTGGCCGCGGCGCCCCATGTTGCAGGCAAAGTTCCCTCCGCCCCGTCCCTTTCGCCCCTCATGCTGCCGATTGGCATCGTTGCCACCGGCGTCTTGGCATTCTACGGCCTGTTCATCAAGCCGGTGAAAGACACCGGGAATTTCATCGAGCCCCTGCGGAAAAAATGTGTCGGTGACCCGGCGTTCAGCCGTGCGGTAGATACCATCGGCATGATCGACGAGCTCCTCTCGGGCCACGATTTCGCCCGTGAACTGCCGCACGCCACCGTTTTGCCGGATATCGGCGACGAAGACCGCCACTATTTCGAGGCGACCGGCCTGAAGAATCCCATTCTGGCCAAAGCGAATGAGGACGTCGTGCCCAACAACGTGCACATAAACGGATCGAGACTGACCTTCATTAGCGGGCCCAACAGCGGCGGCAAGACGACCATCTGCAAGAGCATCGTCCACAACCAGCTACTGGCCCAGGCCGGCACCTATGTCCTGGCCGAAAAGGCCGCCGTGAACATCGCCGACCTGATCAGCTACCAGGCGCCCAAGTTCGACGGGCTGCAGGACGACGAAGGACGGTTCGGCACCGAACTCGGCCGGACACGCGACATCTTTTATTCGACCGGTCCGAAGAGCCTGGTGATCCTCGACGAACTGGCCGAAGGGACGACCTACGAAGAGCGGCAGCAGGAGTCCTTTGGGATCCTGAGCGACTTTTACACCATCGGCAACAACACCGTTCTGGTCACCCACAATCACTCCCTGGTGGACCGGTTCATGGAAGCCCGTAAAGGGCAGAGCCTTATGGTCGAATTCAACGGGGATGACCCCACCTACCGGATCGTCTCCGGCATCTCCCGGGTGTCGCATGCCGACCGGGTGGCGAAGAAAATTGGTTTTTCAGAGGAAGACCGGCGGCGATACATGCAGGAAAAGGGGTACATTTAAGACAAATCAAGGCAGAGTCGGATTCAACCTTAGCAACCCCACCGGAGGAAGCCACATTTTTCCTCTCACAGACGCCATCGGTTGCAAGGGTATTATTCCTAATGTCAGCGAAATATAATGGGTTTGAATCAATTAAAGGCGTGGGATTCCGATCAGAATGCGGACCGCCCACGCTGGTCAGAAGATCATAAGAAAAGGCAGCGCCTCGCTAAAGACCCTGCCTTTTGTTTATAGTTTTTGGTATAGACAGTGGTTGAATCTAAATTCCCTATACTACGTTTCGGGTTAGTTGGTGTCAGATTTTGCAAGTCGCTTCGTAACCCTGCCAACAGCGGTTGACGAAGTATGACAGAGCCAAGATCGTGATTAGGGTACCCATCATGGTGTTCCTCTCCTCTCGTGTCAGCCGGCAACGTCTATTCCCATGTCGCAGCCCAGGTTGGGGTCCTTGTTGTCACACTCAAAGTTTTTCGTACGGGTGTCCGTATGCCCCTCATCATTGTCGTCGAAGTAGTCCTGAAATGTATTCTCTGCCATGATGCACCTCCATGTGTTTTGTCGGGTTGAATAGAATAACTCGCTTTACGTCTGTAAGTTATGTCACATGCAGGTGAGGGTCAATGAGGAAGAAAAGCGGGGCATATGATAGGATAATACTCTTGTTTTGCGGAGAGATATCGCAGGTTTTACGGCCGCGACCTTTCTTCTGTCCGGCTGCAGCAAGCCTCTCCCTCGGCATATTCACAAACTGAGCACGCCTGAGAATACCTCTTCGGTGCAGCGCGGTGCTCCTCAAGCAGGAACGGATTCAGGAGACCCCTGGCGTATTCGAGTTTTTCGAGGTCGACGCTGACCGGTGCACCCTGACGTTCAAGCGCTGCGACCACAGACTCGGTGGCCACATTGCCCGTGGCTCCCGGCGCGAAGGGGCAACCGCCGAGTCCGCCGACACTCGCATCGAAAATCCGAATTCCGTATGACCAGGAGGTCAACACATTTGCCACGCCTCTGCCGTAGGTGTCGTGAAAGTGTACGGCAATGCGTGTGGGGTTGACTTTGGGCAATAGTCCGTCGAGGAGTCTGGCAACCTCCTCCGGTGAGGCTTTCCCGATGGTGTCGGAAACAGACACTTCGTCGACGCCCATGTCGATAAGGCGCTGTGTTAAATCGATGACGGCTTGTGGGGCGATTTTGCCTTCGAAGGCGCACCAGAAGGCCGTCGAGATGTACCCCCGGACCGGCAGGTTCATCTCCTGAGCCCTTCTGATCAGCGGCTTGAAAATCAGCAGGGAGTCGGTTACGGTTGAGTTGATGTTCTTGAGATTGAAGGTCTCGCTGGCTGCCGTAAATAGAGAGATCTTGTCGACCCGGGCGGCAAATGCGCGCTCGAGCCCCCTGGAATTCGGCACGAGTGCTGAGTAGACCACACCGTTTCTGCGGCGAATCTTGCCGAAAACCGCCTCGGCATCGGCCAGTTGGGGGACCCTGCGGGGCGACACGAAAGCGCTGACCTCAATTTCGCCGACGCCCGTTTCGCTCAAGGCGTTTACAAAGGAGACCTTGGCCTCCGTGGGTATTGTAGCGGTCTCGTTTTGGAGCCCATCCCGCGGGCCGACCTCGACAATTTTGACCATGCGTGTTCATTCTGTCCGCGGCGGCGGCGTTCCGCCTTCGCGCGTCATAGAATTGACAAAGTACGCCTCTTGCTTTCACCGCTCCGTGGCGTAGGGTGATGCGTCATCGGCGACCGGCTCCAGACAGATGAGGCTGCCCTGGGATTCGTCGGTGAGAACGTATAAAAGGCCATCCGGACCCTGACGGACGTCTCGGACGCGCTGGCCGATGCGCAAGGCGGACTGGCCGACCACATTGCCCGCGGAATCCAGATCGATTCGGCGGATATCCTGGGATCTCAAACCGCCGACGAACAGGTCTCCCTGCCAATCTGGGAACTGTACACCGGTGTAGAGCGCCATACCTGACGGAGCGATGGCACTCATCCAGACCACTTTTGGGTCTTGCATGCCGGGCTGGCTCGTGTGCTCCGATATTCTGAGCCCGCCAAGGTATTCGCGGCTATAAGTGACCTGAGGCCACCCGTAGTTCTCGCCGGCCCGCGCGCGATTGAGCTCGTCGCCTCCCAGGGCGCCGTGTTCGGCAGCCCAAACGGCTCCGCGCAAGGGGTCGTAGAGGATCCCCTGGATATTGCGATGCCCGATGCTCCAGAGGAAGGGATCGTCCCCCGGGGTTTTTGTGAAAGGATTGTCCGCAGGTGGCGAGCCGTCGGCGTTGATCCGGACGATTTTTCCGAGGTGAGCGGCCTTGTTCTGGGCCTGTTTCCGAATCCAATCCCCATCCAGCCGCAGCGGTGGGTTTCCGCCGTCACCGATAGTGACCAGCAGCGTGCCGTCAGGTAGCCAGGCCATGCGCGAACCGAAATGCTGGTTGCCGACTTTAGAAGGGGAGGCCTCGAAGATGACCCGCCAGTTCTTCAGTGCCGCCCGTTCGAGAGTGGCGCTGGCCACACGGGTTCTGTTGGCAACGACGCTGCCGTGGGCATAGGTGAAGAAAAGACGGCCGTTTTCCTCGAAACCGGGATCCAGGCCCAGATCGAGCAAGCCCCCCTGACCGCTGGCATAGACCTCTGGAATGCCGTCAACCGGATCGGGCAGGAGCCGCCCGCCGCGCACCAACCTCAGCCGCCCAGGCCTTTCGGTGATGAGCAGGTCACCGTTGGGCAGCCACGCCATACTCCACGGATGCTCGAGGCCCTCGACCAGGACGACGGGACGGAATCCCCCTTGGGCGGGAACATCGCCGTCGATCACGATCGGCTCGGCGGCCAGGGAAGGAGGGCCGTAAAACGCGAGGAGGACCGCAAGACCGTAACCGAGAATTTGATGCATCTGATTGTCTCATTCTCAACGACACGGTTTCAAAGACCCTTGGATCGCCGACAGGTCTTCAGTGGATGCTGCTGCGGCGATCATGAAGAAGACCGCCAGAGAGGGTAGTCCCCTCAAGCTGCTTGTCCATGATTCTTTCTAATAACAGACCCCTATGGTTGTCAAGTTGGTTAGTCCATGGCCCGGCAACCGATCCGCATTCCTTGTCGCTGCCTTACGGCAACTGACTGTTGAGATTCTCTTTCATGCGAACGCCCTCTTTTTAATTCAGCTTTGTTCATTCAAAAGCGTGATGCCGGCCTTTGCGCCGGACCTCAGCTACGCAGGTCTGGCCATCGCCGACGGCGAGACCGCCTCGCTGATGTACCTGAAAGCCCCTAAAAACGAGGTGCCGGAAGAGGAAAATGAAATATGTGAAAAAAGCAGAGAAGATTTCAACCTCTGGGCGCTTCCTGAGGCGTTCATTTGCTGCGTTATCAAGGACTTGCAGTAGCATGAACTCCACCTATACGGCTTCAAACGGAAAACCGACGTGGGATTCGCTCCAGCGCTTCCAAGAGTGTTCTCAACTTTTCAACCAAAACCTCCCGGTCATGCATAAGATCTTCTGTATAATGCCGTTGCCCGGCGCCTATCTGCGTTATATACTTTCCAAATCTACGGAGATTGTTTGACGCTGTAGTTTGGTGGAAATGATGCTCGATCGGGACCTTGGATCGTTAGCCCCGTTCTCGTACACGCAAGGGAATCACCATGCGCCATTCTCAAGCAACGCTTGACAGCCCCGTTTCGGGTAAAGAACATACAGCTTTCAGGGTGCTGGGAGCCATCGGTTTTTCGCACCTGTTAAACGATATGATCCAGTCCCTGCTTCCGGCGATTTATCCCCTGCTGAAAAACTCCTTTTCCCTCAGTTTCACCCAAATCGGACTGATCACATTGACCTTTCAAGTCACCGCTTCATTGCTGCAACCGATGGTCGGGCTTTACACGGATCACCATCCCAAGCCTTACTCATTGTCCATCGGCATGGGATGCACGCTGACAGGCCTGATCATTTTGGCCTTTGCGCCGGGATATGGAATTCTGCTGATAGCGGCCGCCCTGGTCGGTACGGGCTCGTCGATCTTCCATCCGGAATCCTCCCGCGTTGCCCGAATGGCTTCCGGAGGTCGATATGGACTGGCGCAGTCGATTTTCCAGGTGGGCGGCAATGCCGGCAGTGCAGCGGGTCCCCTATTGGCGGCCTTGATCGTCATTCCGCATGGCCGAACCAGTATCGCCTGGTTCTCACTGGCGGCGCTTCTCGCCATGCTGGTGCTGTGGCGGGTCGGCGGCTGGTACAAGGGCAAGCACTCGGGAGAGAAGCGGGCCGGCAAGGCGCAGGTCTCCCAGCAGACCCTCCCTAACCGCACGGTAATAGGAGCTATGCTGGTCCTGATGGTGCTTATTTTTTCGAAATTTTTTTACCTGGCCAGCATCAACAGCTACTATATCTTTTATCTGATCGACAAATTCCATCTCTCCGTGCAATCCGCTCAGATACACCTTTTCGTTTTTTCGTTCGCCGTAGCATCGGGAACCCTTCTCGGCGGGCATCTGGGCGACCGCATCGGCCGCAAGCGCGTGATCTGGGTATCCATTTTGGGCGTCGCACCCTTCACGCTTGTATTGCCTTATGTCGGCCTGGCATGGACCGGACCTTTGACATTCATCATCGGCCTGATCCTGGCATCGGCTTTCCCGGCGATTCTGGTTTTTGCACAGGAGCTTTTGCCGGGTAAAGTGGGGATGGTGGCGGGACTTTTTTTCGGGCTTGCATTCGGCATGGCTGGTATCGGTGCGGCGGTACTGGGGAAGTTGGCAGATGCACAGGGCATCGAATTCGTCTATCGCCTCTGTGCATTCCTGCCGCTATTCGGTTTGATGACGATTTTCCTGCCCGACATCGGCAGGCCGCCCCGCGAGAAGTTTACCCCTGGTGTCGCGCCGCAAGCGGTGGCAGAACAAACCGATCCCTGACTGGCTCTGCTTCTGAACAGCAAATAAAAATGGTTGGGTATTCACAATGAATTAGAAATTGCGGAAGGCGGCAATCACTCTTTCAAGGTACCAAGATCATCTTCCAGATCCGCAGAGTCGGTGCATCGGCGAATTGTAGGAACATGCCCTCAATGGCTTCACCGGAAAACAGAGCAAATATGGAAAATAAATTCGGACCGGAATATGCGTCTGTCCGGAATGCCGGCTTCATCGTCAAATACCGGTCAAGCTGCTACTGCAAGGCGGTTCAAATTGAAGTGTGTGCAGATCCGGCAGACGCAAAAATTTGCCATTGCCGGACATGCCAGAGCCTGCATGGGGCCCCGATGCAATGGGCAGCCATCTTCTACAAACAGGATGTCAGGATAAAAAAAGGTGTGGACTGCCTGAAGTTTTATAACAGTGAACGATTCCTCAATGACAGAATTCTTCCCTGTAAGGTGAGCTGCAGTTTGTGTGGGGCGCCCATCGCCGATGAGGGGCGACGGATGTGGCTGGCTTTCCCTTCGCTCTTTGATTTTGGTTTTCCGCCAAAGGTGCCTGAAGCGTTTCTGCCGACCTGCCATATTTTCTATGGCTCAAGAGTTGTCGACGTAAATGACGATCTCCCCAAGTGGTCGGGCCATAAAAATCATTCGGAAAGAATTTTCTAAAAAACCGCTATTTTAGGAAGGGGTTCACGATCGTCATTCCTTCCACCTGTTGCCGGACGTTTAAATCCTCGGTGAGAAGAATCGCCGCGTTTTTCATGTAGGCCGCGGAGACGATCATGGCATCCCCAAAAGAGATGAGGTCATCATTTATTCGAAAAGTTCCGCTGAGATATACAGATTGGACATTTTATTTAAAAGCTGACATGCTTTTTTTATCACAGCCATCAGTTCTCTATCGGATTGAATCGAAACGGTTTGTTTCCAGCCGTCGTATTCATCAGGACGCACCAACACGACAGCCGGTCGTCCATTTTTTTGATCACAACCTCTACATCGGTCGACTGAACTCTATCGATGAGTTCACTGCGTTTCATCTTTGCTTCAGGCAAAGAAAGCGTCTCCATAATTAGATTTTTTTTATGGTTGACCTTAATTTAAGAAAGGAGAAATTAAACATGCCCGACAAGAAAGGGAATATTTCAAGGAGAGATTTTATTAAAAAGGCCGGCGCCGTCGGCCTGGGATCGACGCTTATACCTTTAAGCTCCGTGAAACCGGCACTTGGTGCCTCTTCTGCGGATGAAATTGAACAAATGGTCGTGCCGATGCGACCATTTGGAAAAACAGGTGTAAAGGTCTCCATTCTTTCGTTGGGTGGTGTGCTGGATATGTATGACCAGTTGATATTCAGGCAGGCTTTTAAATTAGGCGTAACCTACTGGGACACAGCGGATTCATATTCATGGGGGAAAAACGAAAAAGCCATCGGCAAATACTTTACCAAGTACCCAAACGATCGGGAGAAGGTATTTCTGGTCACGAAGGCAAGAACTTCGGATCCAAAGGAGTTAACCGAGAAATTAGACACTTCACTTCAAAGACTGAATACGTCTTACGTCGATATGTATTTCATTCACTATGTCAGTGATGTCAAAAACGAAATGACAAATGAGGTCAAAGCCTGGGCTGAGAAATCCAAAGCGGAAGGAAAGATTCGGTTCATTGGATTTAGTTCTCATAAAAACATGGAAAAGTGTATGCTCGATGCGGCTGAGCTTGGATGGATCGATGGAATTATGATGAGTTATAATTACCGGCTCATGGTAAAGGACGAAATGAAGAGGGCGGTGGACGCATGCGTTGAAGCAGGTATAGGATTGACAGCTATGAAAACCCAGGCGGCTTTCTCGGCGAACTTTTATGCCGCGATTGGTTCCGAAACCGATGATGCCTTGAAAATGACCGAAAGCTTTTTAAAAAAAGGTTACACTTCCGAGCAGGCAAAACTCAAAGTGGTGTGGGAAAATCAACATATCGCCAGCATCTGTTCGGCCATGCCGAACATGGCCATCTTGCAGGCCAATGTTACCGCCGCAGCCGATAAGAAGCAGTTGTCCGAAGGTGATAAACAACGCCTGGGACAATATTCTCGAAGAACGGCGCCCGGCTACTGTGCCGGATGTGCCGATATTTGCGAAACGGCAGTCAATCTTGACATCCCGATAAGCGATATATTGCGCTATTCCATGTACCATAACGGCTATGGCGACCGGGATATCGCTTCACGTTTATTCAATAAGTTAACAGCAGAGGCTAAGGCAAATATCCTTAAAGCCGACTATTCCATGGCTGAAAAGTGTTGCCCGCAACATATTCAGATTGGCAAAATTTTGAAACAAACACACGAAGATTTAACTTAATGGGAATATGATGACTCTTCAAGAGCAGGATATAAACGATCTAAAAAAAGCCAAGGCGCTTCTTGAAAACCGAGGCCTTGCATCAAAAATAACCAATTTTCTGGGTACACCAATCGAAAAAGGATTCTCTTTATTACCTGAAAACTGGAACCAAAAAATCGGTGAATTGACTCGCACGGCATTATCCAAGGCTGTCAAAGCTGCAGTTCTTACAATGAAAGAATCGCCAGGGGAAGAATCCTCCAATATCTGGCATAAATTGGCTGTGGCCACAACAGGTGGCATTGGGGGTTTGTTTGGGTTGCCCGCTTTGTCAATCGAGCTGCCCATATCAACAACCATCATGTTGCGCTCTATAGCGGATATTGCCAGAAGCGAAGATGAAAATATCCATAAAATCGAAACCCAAATAGCATGCATCGAAGTATTCGCCCTGGGTGGGCCGAGCATGGGCGATGATGCTTCTGAATCCGGGTATTTGGCCGTTCGGGCAACCTTGGCGCAAACCATTTCGAAAGCGGCAGAATATATTGCCAAAAGAGGCCTCTCTGAAGAGGGCGCGCCGGCCCTGGTGCGGTTAATTTCTCAAATTGCACAGAGATTTAGTATCCAGGTATCAGAGAAAGCGGCAGCACAAGCCGTTCCGGCAATTGGAGCAGCCGGAGGGGCTATCGTAAACACATTATTCATCGATCATTTTCAGGATATGGCACGCGGTCATTTTATAATCCGTCGTCTGGAGAGGAAATATGGCAAAGACATCGTCGAGGAAACATACAAGTCTGTTTAAGAGGGTTTAACTTGAAAGGAAGAGCTTTGCGTATGGTGGTAATTGTATCGGTTCACAGGGTTGCAAATCGAATGTGATTAAGAGCACAGAGTCGTAAGCGTTTACAGGATGCCGCAGGTCCAAGGCGTTGGGCGCGCAGACGTACTATTGTATACTTCAAGTGCCCGACAACAAAGCAGATGCGGTGCCCTGTGAATGCTTACCGGTAATTAAACGAGCAGCTGCTTAAATTGAACCCTTCAAAAGCCCAGTTAATGAGAAGTGACCCAATCATCTCG
Organism: uncultured delta proteobacterium; assembly: GCA_963792945.1. Lineage (GTDB taxonomy): Bacteria > Desulfobacterota > Desulfobacteria > Desulfobacterales > SG8-13 > JARFQH01. The sequence goes on from CAWBYM010000021.1 coordinate 235,862, forward strand.
AAATCGCAGTACCTCAAGGGACTTCAGTGCCCCAAGGCCCTGTGGCTTTACCGCCGCCGGCCGGAACTGAACCCGGAGGTCTCCCCCGCTTTGCAGCAACTTTTCGACAGCGGTCACGAGGTGGGGCTACTGGCGCAGAAGTGCTTCGAAGGCGGTGTGGAGATCGTCGAGGCGTACTACAAGATCGCTGCGACCATCCGGTCCACGGAAGAGGCCGTCGCACAGAATCCGCCGGCCATCTTCGAGGCGGCTGCCTGCTCGCCGGACGGGGCCTACTCGCGGATCGACATCTTGAGAAGGTGCCGGGAATACGGGGTGTGGGACCTGGTCGAGGTTAAGTCGACCACGAGCGTCAAGGGTTACCACATCGACGACATGGCCCTGCAGCGCCATGCCTTTGTCGGGGCGGGCTACAATATCCGCAAGTCGATTCTGATGCACATCGACAACCAATACGTAAAAAGCGGGCCCCTCGATGTGCAAAAGCTGTTTCACCTGGAGGACTGCACCGCGGAAGTTGAGACTCAGCTGGCGGTGTTACGGGAGTCCCTGGAACCGCTCAAGGCCGTGCTGGCGAGTCCGGACGAACCGGTCGTGCCCATCGGCGAGCACTGCAAATCGCCCTTTGACTGCGACTACATTCCGTACTGCTGGCAGCACGTGCCGGCCTACTCGGTCTACAATATTTTCAAGGGCGACAAGCTGGCGGCGCTTCTGGCAAAAGGCATTCTCGATGTCGCCGACATCCCGGAAGGCTTCGACGTCACCCAACGACAGGGCATCGAAATCGATGTCGTAAAAGAAAATCGGGTGCACACGGACCGAGATGCCATCAGCCAGTTTCTGGGCCGGTTCCAGTACCCGCTTTACTTCCTCGACTACGAAACCATCAACCCGGCCGTGCCGCTTTTCGACGGTACGCGCCCCTACCAGAAGGTTCCATTTCAGTTCTCGCTGCACATACAGCAGGAAAAAGGCGGTCCCGTCACGCACACCGTTTTTCTGCACACGGGCGCCGGCGATCCGCGGCCGGATTTCGTTAAAGCGCTCGTGGTCAGTTGCGGCGACCGGGGGTCGGTGGCGGTTTACAACCAGCCGTTCGAAGCCGGGGTCAACGAAACTCTGGCCGAAACATTTCCGGAACAGACGGCGGCGCTGCATGCCATCAACGAGCGCATGGTCGACCTGTTGATCCCGTTCCGCTCGAGGATCCTGTATCACCCCGAAATGAAGGGTTCGGCCTCGCTCAAGAGCGTGCTGCCGGCCCTCGTGCCGGAGCTCAGTTATTCTGGCCTTGCGATAGCCGACGGTGAGACCGCCTCGCTGATGTACATCAAAGCTCTTAAAAACGAAATTTCGGAAGAAGAGAAAGAAAAAGTTTATGCGGACCTGCTGGATTACTGCCGCCTGGACACTCTGGCGGAGGTGAGGCTGCTGGAGGCGCTATATCGGGTGGTCAGCTGATTAAGGCTCCGGGAAAGACATTTGTTAATTCTCTGTAACGCTTTAATTTGTTGAATTATATTTGAACTTATCAGAAATGGAAGGATAGAAGGGACGGCCCGGTTATACTTCTTTCGCTAAATATTGCATTTATGCATAGCCTTCCCTAAAACGCTCTAAAAAAATGGGGAAATCCAATCGATGGATTTCCCCACCCGGATAATCCCGGTTAAAATCGTGCTCGAAGCATTCTTCATACATCAATCGGTTACTATTTTCTCACCTTCGACTCGGCTGAGGATTTCGTAACTGTCCCCTTTCACCTGGATAATGAATTCATCCAAAACGATCTGGTTGGTGCCGTCGAAGTAAACTTCACGCCCCTGAATGCTTTGCAGCCGTGCCTTGGCCAGGGCGTCGCGCACCGCGGCCGGAGACGTGCTGCCGGCCGCTTCGATGGCCTTTTCGATGAGGTAAACCGTTTCGTAGGCGCTTTGGGCGAATTTGTCGGGGTACTGACCGTTCGCTTTTTCATAAGCTTCTACGAACTTTTTGTTTGCCGGGTTGTCTATGGTATGGACGTAACGGGTCGGGCCGACCATTCCGTTGGCGTTATTGCCGGTGAGTCTCAGAAAATCCGGATTGAAATAGGCGCTGGTCGGATCCAGGAGGCGAATGCTTTGCAACATGTCCAGCTCCGCCATCTGGTTGGTCGCAACCGAATGTTCGGCCGTGTTTGCGATCAACGCCATGCCATCGGGTTTCGAGGCCCGAATCTTGGTCAGCAGGGTATAGTAATCGGTCGCTCCTTGAGGATGATATTCGACGGCCACGACTTGGCCGCCCTCCTTTTTTACAAGGCTGCTCAAGGATTCGACACCCCCTCGCCCATAATCATCGTTCCGTGCTAGAAAAGCCCATCTCTTTATGCCCAATTTTTGGACCGCATCTTTCACAAAGGCACGGGCCATCATGTCCGAATTGTCGCAACTGCGAAAAATCCACGGATTGCTCTGCTTGGTAATAGAGGGGGCAATAGAAATCGGTGTCACCTGTGGGACCTCGTTGCGCTTGGCGACTTCCGCATCAGCCAGTGTAGAGGTACTGCAAAAGTCACCGATCACAATGGAGACTTTATCTTGGGTCATTAATTTTTCCACTGCGGCAACTGACATTTTCGGATTGCAGGTACTGTCTTCACTGATAATTTCTATCGTCCTTTTGGTGCCTGCGACTGAAATACCCCCATTGGCGTTGATCTCGTTTACTGCCAGTTGAATGCCACTAAAAGTTCGTTGACCGTCCGAGGCCACTGGACCTGAGAACGGCAGAACGACGCCGACTTTCACAGGTTCGGCTGCAAATGCAACCGCGGCGGCCAAAATTAGAACAACGACCAGCAATATCTTTTTCATTGTTTCACCCTCCTCCTTTTCGATGGTTAAAGTAGCTTGCCTCTTCTTATAGCCTCTATGAAGAAACAGTCGGGATCCCGGTTTGTGTGTCCGGAAATGTGATATTTACCACCTCCTTCTGGATTCACAGCAAACAGGCCATCTTCATGAGCCGTTCGCTCAAGTCGTTTAAAGGGCGGATACGCCTGGAATCCATATCCACGATCCAGGCCAAAACGGTAGTCGACCGGCCGTGCTCGCGGTAGGAATACGAAACCCGGTATTCTGAAGCTTCCATCCCATCGAGGTGCCAGCCGAATATTTCGATCCCCTGCGGCGATTGCGGCTTCCAGTCTTTCAGGTTCAATTCGACCAGGGAAGCGATGGTTTCCCTACCGCCGGTGTCCGCCCCGTAGCGCTGGACAAGGACCACTGCCTCAGAATCTCCGGCCTTGGCAGACCCGCTGCCGGCCAGTATCAGAAGCGAAGCGACAATTGCCGGCCAAATCTTCATCACGTCACATTCCCAGATACGCTTCGCGGATGTGTTCCTGGTTAATCAATTCATTCGAGGGGCCCGAAAGGTTGACGGCGCCATTTTCAATTACATACGTGCGGCTGGATACTTCCAGCGCCATAAACGCGTTCTGCTCCACCAGCAGGATCGATATGCCTTGCCGGTTGATGTGCTCCACCATTTCGAAGATGCTGTCGACGAGCTTGGGGGCAAGCCCCATCGAGGGTTCATCGAGCATCAGAAGCTCGGGGCTGGCCATCAGCGCACGTCCGATGGCCAGCATCTGCTGCTCCCCACCGGATAGGCTTCCGGCCATCTGCGCTTTGCGCTCCGCCAGCCGGGGAAACGACTCGAATACATATTCCAACATCTTTTTCATCCGGGCGTTATCGGGCTTGGCCGTCGCCCCCATTTTCAGGTTTTCCAGCACCGACATGGCTGGAAACACCTGGCGCCCTTCCGGACAGTGGGAAATCCCCATGGACACGACCCTGTGCGGCGCTGTGTTGGTAATGTCGTTGCCTTTCCATTCGATCGTACCTTGAACAACCGGAACGATGCCCTGAATCGCCCGCAGCGTCGTGGATTTTCCGGCGCCGTTTCCTCCGATCAAGGCCACGATTTCACCCTCGGTCACTTTCAGCGACACTCCCTGAAGGGCCGGAACATGGCCGTAAGACACATGGATGTCATGCAGTTCAAGCACGTTTGCGTCTCCCAAGATACACTTCAACAACCTCGGCGTTTTTTAGGATCTCTTCCGGTTTACCTTCGGCGATCAACTCGCCATAGTTTAAAACGAAAACCTTCTCGGAAATGTTCATGACCAGACGCATATTGTGCTCGACCAGCCCGACGGTTACCCCGGTCTCTTTGATTTTTTTTATGGTTTCCATCAGCCGCTTTGCCTCGATGGGATTTGTCCCTGCGGCCGGTTCATCCAGAAGCAGCAGTTTGGGTTCGGCCGCCAGCGCGATGGCAATATTGAGAAGTTTTTGCTCGCCGTAGGGCAGATTCTGGGTGATCTCATCCCGCCGGGCCAGCATTCCGAGAAACTCGATAATATCGACGGCCTTTTCATAGCTTTTGCACTTTTCCTGTCTTGCCAGGGGACTTGAAAGCAGCGCGGCCAATAGAGTTGTACGGTCGTGGAGGTGGCGACCCGTCATCACAGCCTCCACCACCGTAAGATCCTTGAAAATCTTGGTTTGTTGAAACGTTCGGACCAAACCGAGGCTCGCAATCTTCGGGGCAGGAAAAGAGGTGATGTCTTCTCCGGCAAATTGGATTTTTCCAGAGTCGGGTTTTTCCACGCCCGTTATGAGATTGAAAAGCGTCGTCTTGCCGGCTCCGTTCGGGCCAATGATGCTGACAATCTCGTTCTCGTGAATTTCGAGGGAGACGTCGCCGTTGGCAACCACGCCGCCGAAAAACTTGGTCAGGTTGCTGACTTTAAGGAGTTCCATGTTTGGCCGCCGTATCAATTAATTCAGGAGTTTTGTTTTCTTTTTTCCTCGACTTTGAAAAAAAACTGACAATTCCTCGGGGCATGAAGATCACCACGATCATCAGCATGAGTCCATACAGGACAAACTGGAGGTTGCCTGTGAAGCGAAGAACTTCCGGAAGTAGGGTCAGCATCAATGCGCCGATCACCGGACCGGCTATGGTGCCTCTGCCTCCGATAATCACCATAGTCGCCAGGTAGATGGATTCCGGCAGGTGGAAGGAATCGGGACTGATGAAAAGGGCGTAATGGGCGTAAAGGCTGCCGGCCGAACCGGCAATGGCGGTGCTGATGGTAAAAGCCAGCATCCTGTACCTTCTCGGATCAACGCCAATTGAAGATGCCAACATGGGGTCTTCTCTGGTCGCAACAAATGCTTGGCCATGCCGGAATCGAATCAGGTTGCTAGTCAGGTAAAGGACCACCAGGACAACGACCAGCGTCAAATAAAAATAGGGGATCTTATCCTGGAAAGATATCGTGGCTCCGAATAAATCGAACTCGCCGGGGCTCGGGATTCCCGACAGTCCCATGGGGCCTCTTGTCAGATCGACAAGGTTGATGATCAGCAGAATGACAATCCCCTGAAAGCCCAGTGTGGCGATCGCAAAATAATGGCCGCTGAGCCGGAGGGCCGGGATACCGATCAGATACCCCATAAACCCGGTAAAAAAAGTGGCTATAAAAAACGACAAGGCGAACGGCAGATTCAATTTCAAGCATAAAAGAGCGGAAGTGTATGCCCCGATTCCATAGAAAGCGCCGTGAGCAAGGGAGAGCTCGCCCAGATAACCGACGATGATGCCAAGGCTCACAGCCAGGATAACATTGATGCTGGCGGTGATTAGGACATGCTGATAGAAGGGCTCGTTCAGCAGCACCGGTAGAAGAATAACTCCCAATATCGCGGCGGTTTTTAACGCATGTTTACGCACTCGCACCTCCCTTGGTTCCGAAAATTCCCGTCGGCTTAGTCAGCAAGACGATAATCATCAGAGAAAAGCCGATGATGTCGAGAAATTCCGCGGGCATGAAAGCTCCTGCAAGTGTTTCCACCAGCGCCAGTCCCATGCCGGCCACGATGGAGCCGGCGATGCTACCCATTCCGCCCACAATGACGACGATGAAGGCTTTGACAATGATGTGAATCCCCATTGTCGGCTCCGTCACAAACATGGCTCCAACGAGGGCGCCTGCGACACCTGCCAGCGCGGCTCCAATCATGAAGGTCAGGAAAAAGACGCGATCTGTATTGACACCCACGATTCTGGCTGCCTGAAAGTTCTGAGCGGTCGCCCGCATCTGGTTTCCCAGCGCTGTGTACTTCACGAAGTAAGCCAGCAAAGACACCAGCGCTGCCGCCACCAGGAAAACCAGCAGCCGTTGAACAGTGAGATAGACATTTTCAAAATGCAGGATCTGCTTCATGAAGGGAGATGGTATTTTCCTGAGGTCCGGACCGAAAAGAACGTTCACCCCGTTGAGAAGAAATGTCGACAGCCCGACCGTCACCAACACATAGTTGATCGGATGGGGGTTGCGGAGCCGCAGAGGGCGGATAAGGATTTTTTCAGTGGCAAGGCCGAACACGGCTGTACCCACTCCTGTAACCAATACGGCCGGCAGATACGGCACGCCCAGGTGGTCCACCACCAGGAAGGCGACAAAAGCGCCGAGCATATAGAACTCGCCATGGGCGAAGTTCACGACATCTACAATGCCGAAAACCATCGTCAAACCGAGGGCCACCAGTACATAGATGCTCCCAAGGACGATGCCGTTGGCAATCAGTTGCGGGATGAACTCAATCATGGCTGTCCCCCCCTGGGATGAGTCCATAAAGATGTGGACGCCGGTCCCCGAACAAATCTATTTCGTATTCGCCCTTTTTGTTCACCAATTTTTTGGTCCTGCTCATCAATGGATCGACTTCGCTTTTCACCACATCTTCCTGCTCCCCCGGTGCGGAAACCATGTTTCCATCCGGGTCGATTATCGCGGACATGCCGATGTACTTGGCACCTCCTTCATTTCCGACCCTGTTTGAAGATACAATCCACAAACGGTTTTCCACCGCCCTGGCCGGCAACAATCTTTCCGCCGTCACCCTGGCACCCTCCGGCCAATTGCTCAGCCCCAGCAAGATCTCCGCCCCTTGAAGGGCTTGGCAGCGGGCAACTTCGGGAAACCGCCACTCGTAACAGATCAGTATCCCGATATTGGCAAACGGGGTTGAAATCGTCGTAAGCTCTTCGCCCGGAGTGACAAACCGATCGACCCCCAGATACGGGAGGTGCGTTTTGCGGTACTTGTTCAGCTCTCCGGCAGGCCCAATGAACACCGCTGTGTTGAAAAGGTTGGTTCCCTGCCTTTCCAGCAGCCCCACGGCAAGCCAGCGCCCTTTTTTGGCAGCCGCAGAGCCAAGGGCGTCGGTAAAAGGTCCGGGGATCAGTTCTGCATGGTCGATGGCTTCCGCCTTGCTGGAGAACAGGTAGCCGGAATTGGCGCACTCCGGAAAAACCATCAGATCGGCCTCGACGGTGTCGATCCGTCCGAGAATGGTTTCTTTGTTGATCGAAGGGTTGCCGAGCTGCACATCCAGCTGAACGGCTGCTGCGGTCACCATGTCATTACCTCGCTGGGGAGTTCGAAAGAAACGGTAGCTTTTCCGTTAACCAGTTGACAGATGCGGACATTTCCGGCAAGCGAGGCCGTAATGGCAGCATCCTCTTCGGACAAACCGCTTTTTTTGATGAGACATTGAATGGCCCGATCCAAAGCCGTCCGCACCGCCTCATAGACATCGGTTGCCGAAGACAGAAAGGCGGTCTTATCCGGTGTGCTGATGACAGGCCCGTCCAGGGAAAGTTCCCGGTGCAAATAAACGGTGACTGAAATCTCGGCATTGATTTCGGCGCCTGTCCCGCAGACTTCGCCCTCGCCCATGACCGCATGGACATCCCCGAACGACAGCTTTGCTCCCGGAACGCACACCGGCAACCACAGGGTATTGCCTGTCGTCAGATCGACGCTGTCCAAATTTCCGCCATGATTGCCCGGATAGCGCGTCGATATCTCTTCCCCGGGAGACACGCCGATAATGCCGATCATAGGCCTGGGTGCCAGCGCAAATCCTCCCGGCAGGAGAATCATTTTGGCCACCGGAAGTTCTTTTACGATATAGGGGGCTTGCTTTTCGACGGACTTGAGACCGAGACCGGGCCGCAACCAGGCGTAGCCCGCCGGAGCCAGTGCAATCGAATCGATCCGAATGGAAATCGCATCGCCGGGCTCGGCACCGGTCACATTCACCGGACCGGTTACCGGTAGCAGTTTTTTCGGATCCACCGCGCTGAATTTTCCAGGGCGGATTTGGCCGTTGGAAGCGTCACGGGTTTCGAGGGTTATTTTCTGACCGGATCGAATTTCCGCCACCGCGGGACGGGAGGGCGAAAAGGAAAAATGAATATGGCGGTCGTCCTGGGAGATGTGCATATTAATCCTCTAAATATCCCAATTGGGTAGAGATGTTTGCTGTCGTTTCCCTCAAAATATTTCCAAGTTTAGTAATTTTTTCCGGGGTCATTTTAACCGACAGGGAGGCTATGGCAATACCGGCTGCGGGATAACCGGCTGCATCTACAATGCAGGCGCCCACTGCCGCTACACCTTCATCGACCTCCTGATCGCTGAAAGCATATCCCTTTTCCCGAATCAGATCTCTTTGTCGTCGCAACTCCTCGGCTTCGGTGATGGTATAGGGGCTGATATGCACAGGGGCAAAACGCTGGAGATACGCTTCGAATTGGTCGCGAGGCAGATTGGCCAGGATGGATTTCCCGGCGGCGCCGACATGCAGCGGAAGCCGTTTGCCGACGTCACAGAAAAAGCTGATTCGGGCGCCCCCGCGGAGCCGTTCTATAAATACGACTTCTTCCTGGTTCTGATCGAGAACTGCAACCGTTATATCTTCGCCAAGCTCGATTGCAAGTTTCTGCAGTGCCTCGTGGGAAACAGCCCTGATACTTTGTTGATCCAGAAGCTTTCTGGCAAGTTCCAATACGGGGTAGTGCAGCCGGTATTTTCTATTTGCAGGATTTTGGGAGAGTAAACCGGAGTGGACCAGGGTATTCAGCGAGCGGAAGGTTTTCATTTTCGGCATGCCGACTTCTGCAGCCACTTCCGCCAGACTTGCTTCCTCCGGCAAACGGTTAAACACCTGCAGCACGGTTAGCACCGTCAGGGCCGACTTGATGATGGTTGTTCTATTTTCGGCAGCCATATAAAGCTATATCATATTGTGATATAGGATAACGCATTCTGTTTCACCCTATATAGGATAATTTAGGCTGTCAAGATTTAACCGATGGATGTATCTGAATAGCTCTTTAAGGTTCAGCCCTTCCGGGCAAACGATCTATTTTCAGCGGTTCTGAAACATTTGACCGCCTCGCTCAGGCCGCCGATTGAAGCTCAGCTGCGTAGCAGAAAATGGACATGTTTGGGCCCCATAGGGCCTCGCGATATTTCATGCCCAAATATTGCATTTATGCATGGTTGTCCCTAAATTTCCATGGCGATAGCCGACGGTGAGACCGCCTCGCTGATGTACCTCAAAGCTCTTAAAAACGAAATTTCGGAAGAAGAGAAAGAAAAAGTTTATGAGGACCTGCTGGATTACTGCCGCCTGGACACTCTGGCGGAGGTGAGGCTGCTGGAGGCGCTATATCGGGTGGTCAGCTGATCGAGACCCAGTTAAATCAACCGCCCTTGCTGCATTATTTGTTAAGAGTATACCAAAGAATACCCTGTTTCAATCGATTATACGAGTAGTACTATTTTCATATAACCATTTGAATATGTTAAAATTTTAAGTGGGAGGGTCGTTATTTATATACTTATGTACAGCCCTAAAGCCCGGCCCCGATTTGCAGCAAGCCTTCTTCCAAGGTTAAAGCCTCGTCTACGGGGTGGGCAACCGGCGGGGCATTCTACAGAGGGTGGCAACCGTCGAAGGGCTTACGTCCCGCAGAAGGTCCGGTAAGGCGGCGCCGAAGGGTGCGGTGGCAGGTGATAGCCGGCCTGTTCCGTCGGATCCTGGTAGGGTTGGGATAGAAAACCCAGCAGTTTTTCCATGACCATAAAATCGGCCCGCTCCACGGCCGCCTCCAAAGCCTCTTCTACCCGGTGGTTGCGGGGGATGACCGCCGGGTTGTGGGTTTTCATGAGCCGGCGGGATGCCTCCCAGGAACCGGGTTGCCGTTTTAACCGGGCCTGCCAGCGCTCGAACCACTGCTTAAAATCCAGGGTCTGAAACATGGAGGCCTCCGGCACGGAACCGGATGTCAGGTCCCGGAAGGTGTTGGTAAAATCCGCTCCGTGTCGGTGCATGCAATCGAGCAGGTCTTCCACAAGGCCGCCGTCATCCGCTTCCTGATTCAACAGTCCCAGCTTGGCCCTCATGCCCGCCTGCCAGTATCGACGGAAGGTGTCTTGAAATCCGGAGATGGCCTCGTTCGCCATCGATACAGCCTCTTGCGGCTCTTCGTGAATTAGCGGCAACAGTGTCTCGGCAAACCGTGCAAGATTCCACTGGGCGATCTGCGGCTGCTGGCCGTAGGCATATCGGCCGTGATTATCGATGGAACTGAAGACGGTATTCGGATCGTAGGCGTTCATGAACGCGCAGGGGCCGTAGTCGATGGTTTCACCGCAAAGGGCCATGTTGTCCGTGTTCATCACGCCGTGGATGAAGCCGACCTGCAGCCAGCGGGCTACCAGGGACGCCTGGCGCTCCATGACGGCCCCAAGCAGGGCAAGATACGGATTCCCGTCCTTGGCCAAATCAGGAAAGTGGCGACGGATGGTGTAATCGGCCAGTGTCCGGATCTCGTTGGGTTTGCCCCTCGCTGCCGCATACTCGAAAGTCCCCACGCGGATGTGGCTGGCCGCCGTGCGGGTGAGAATTGCCCCTTGCAGGGCGGTTTCACGGTACACCTTTTCACCGGTGGCTACCACCGCAAGGCTACGGGTCGTCGGTATGTCCAGGGCGTGCAGGGCCTCGCTGATGATGTACTCCCGAAGCATCGGCCCCAGGGCTGCCCGTCCGTCCCCCCGCCGCGAAAACGGGGTTCTGCCGGATCCTTTGAACTGGATATCGAAGCGCTCACCTTTCGGTGTCACCTGTTCGCCCAGCAATATGGCCCGCCCATCGCCCAGCATGGTGAAAAAACCGAATTGATGCCCCGAATAGGCCTGAGCGAGAGGCTCGGCACCCTCGGGTATCCTGTTGCCCGAGAAAACGGCGGCGCCCTCGTCACCCTTTAGGGCATCAGGGTTCAAACCCAAAAACTGCGCCAGCGCTAAGTTGAAAACCACGAGTTTCGGCGTGCGCACCGGCACTGGACTCAGCCGGACATAGAAAGCCTCCGGCAACCGTGCGTAGCTGTTATCGAATTTCCACCCGGCGTCCGGGCGGGCTTGTCTGCTGCTGGACGTCATAGAATCCTCCTGCTTCTCAAATGAAGTGTATAAAAACAGAACATTGGGATAGGATAGCCGGAGGTCAAGAGGAAGCGTGCACAATATGACACCAGTGAGCGTCTATTATTCCAATTGCTTAGGGCGCCATATTTTAAGTTCCGCGCATCATAAATGGCAAATGCACGATGCCTATAATCTTAGCGCTTTTTGCACGTGCAAGAAAACGTTGTGGTAAGTTCGGTAACCGAAGGGACGGTATGGTATGTGAAGTGAAACCGCAATCCACCGTCTAACTATCGTCGGTATTTACATATACATGGGCGTTCCGCTTATCCGCCACTGTAATTTCTTTCGTACTTTCTCCTTTACTTGCGAAGCGCTCCTCTGGAGAAGGAAAAAAAGATACCGAAGCGGCATACAGCAGACTTCCGGGAATATCGAACTTCTCTCCCCTGGCGTCTGCCCATTCGCCCTTGAGATACTTGAGGGCGACCCAAATCGAGGCCGCACCGAACGGAACGGCAACGCCGAAATTACTGCGCCACCCCAAGTGCTGGGTCAAGAGGCCGCCGGCGAAGGGCCCGACAGACAAACCGATATATACGGCCGAAACGTAAAACCCAATGGCACGGCCGCGCCTTTCGGGGGGAAACACGGACGTCACAATGGCCATGCCCGTGGTGACGAACATGGCCGCCCCGAATCCCTGGAAAACGCGCACCGCAATGAGCATCGGCATGGAAATGGAAAACGCTCCGGTCAGTGAAGCGAGGGTGCAGACCACCAGGCCGAGGGTAAAGATTTTCTTCCGGCCGTAGATATCGCCGATTTTCCCCAGAGGAATTAAAAAGACGGCGACCGCCAGCAGAAGGGCCGTCGCCACCCAACTCAACGCCACCGCATCGGCGCCGAATTCCTGTTGGATCGCCGGCAGGGCAACGTTCACCGACGAAATCATGAAAGGTCCCATGAACGAAGACAACGTGGCAACGAACAGGACCGCTTTTTCCTGCGATAACTCCGGGCGGCGTTCTTTCAGAAAATTCACACCTTTCCTATCAGATCATCAACATCAGGCTTTTTACCGGTGGCGACAAAACGGGTCACACAATCGACTTGTACCGATTCTGAACTAATTTGAGCGATTGTCAAGGTTGCCGCCGGTACGAGGAAGACGTCGTTCCGCTAGAGTGGACTATGCGGAAGGGCTTTTGACGCAGTCGATGTGGTAAGATCGGCCATCTCGAAGGGTTTCAAACTTTCAAAATTAAAACCGGCCTAACTCCTCTATACAAATACTCAATAACGCTTTTTGAAAATTTGAAACGCTCAATTCAGGTCTGCAATAAATGTCCATAACGGTGAACTTTTTCTTCAAAGCGGACATGCCCTTTTTTATCTCGACCATCAATTCTTTATCGGATTGAATCGAAATAGTTTCCTTCCAGCCTTCGAATTCATCAGGACTCACCAACACGGCAGTCGGTCGTCCATTTTTTGTAATGACTATTTCTGCATCGGTTGACTGAACTCTTTGGATGAGTTCACTGAGTTTCATTTTTGCTTCAGAAAAAGAGAGGATTTCCATAGTTTGACCCTTTTTATAGTTGACCATAATTTTGGCCATAAACCAATAAAATTTGTTGCGTAAGTCAAGATGGAAATGAGATATCTCCCTGATATTAAAGAGTGCGCCCAATAGGATACGAACCCGCGCGGCCTGAGGACTCAAGAGAATCACCGGTGCATTAAAAGGGCTTTTCTTGTCATGAAAATGAGGCGATAAGGCCTCAAAATGAGTATTCTTGGGAAAATTCCGTATGAATAACAAGATGATGGCGTGGGCCGACCCGGAGGAGGATTTTATTTAGTTTTTAGATAACTTTTTAAATCTCTGTAATAATTTTCATGGGGTCCAATCATAACCAATTCAAGGTCTTCACCGACAAACCGATAGGCCATGAGATATTGAACAGCTTGAAGTTTGAATTTATGCACGTAAACCCCACGAAGATCGCCTCTTTTTTCAGATCCGACAAAAGGATTATCCATAATTTTTCGAATCTGTTCGTCTAACTTATTTTTTTCGCGTTGTGTGAATTTTTTAACTTTTCGCTCAAAAGAGCGAGATTGTAAAATTTTCATCGGCAATTATCCGAAGTTATATTCTGAAGATTCCCCCTGATCCAATTCAACAAGGCCGATCAATATCTCCTTGATTAAATGATAGGTTAGATCAGGGTTTTCTTCAGCACATTTACCGATCCTTGCCCAGTGTTCGATTTGTCCGGTCACGGAGCGTTGATCAATTTTACTGTATATTTTCGCTTCCTTAACCAATTCTTGCGATACCCTAACTGCGGTAGTCATGTTGCAATCCTCCAATATTTTAGATTTGTAGCAAATATAATACTAATTGCTGCATATTGCAACACATTAAAGTGGATACCGGAGTTTTCGTCTCTGACCGCACAGGGACCAGACGCTCTAATATATCTTCCAGACAAATGGAGGCGTTCGTGCAGAATAACCACAGCCTTCCCATTAGATCTTCAACATCAGGCTTTTTACCGGAAGCGATCAAGCGGGTCACACAATCGACTTGTACCGATGATGCAAAACCCCCGGGGCATCCAATCTGGCTAATCGTGGCATGCATTTTTACGTGTCATATCGAGTTCAATTGTAAAACACTTTCTGCACGAAGGTCCCCTATATCCGTCCTCTATATCGTCTTATATTACCTCAGCAGCTCTTCTCCATGTCGCTGCAGCACACCATCATTTCATGTTGACGTTTTACTATCCGCAAATAGAGCCTCTTTGAATGAATAACCCTACAAATGTAAACGATTGAAAATAAACTACTTTCTAATAAGAGGCGCAAATCACGCATTAGGAATGTGTGATAATACCTTCAATTTGTCTTTAGACAAACGATTATTTGAGTTAAAATAATCGTAATAAGAGTTAGTTATGATTTTTTATGTTTGTTTGGAATGTTATTTGCTAAACTCACTCGAGGATAATTTTCAAAACGATGCAGCACACGGGTAACGCAATGCCGTTTAGCTGCGGGTTGTTATGCCATAATTTAACAAGGATTTTGGTGTATGGTATTGGTTGCAAAAGGATTTGGACGTCAATATGTGTTGGGCCTGCTGACGATGTTGTGCTCCCTGACGCTTGTTATGGTTGGATGCGGTGGCGGTGGCGGGGGCGGAGGGGCCGGTGCCGGTGACCCCGCACTCGCCATTGGGGTTTTTGTGGACAGTCCGGTTGAAGGTATGGACTTTGAAACAGGTTCTGAATACGGACTGACGGGTTTTAGTGGCAGATTTAATTATCGTGAAGGTGAAATAATTACTTTTTCGATTGGCGATGTGATCTTGGGGCAAGCGGCGGGAAAAGACATGTTGACCCCCATTGATCTGGTACCCGGGGCCGCTGACGAGACCGATTCAACCGTGACCAATATTTGCCGTTTGCTGCAGTCCCTTGATCAGGATGGAAACTTGCAAAACGGTATTCAGATCACGGCGCAAATCCGAGCCGAGGTTGATGGCCGGGCGATTGACTTTAATTTGAGCAATAGTCAATTTGAAAACGACCCAGCCATTGTGGGCCTTTTTGACACCTTGAATGCGCTGAACCTTTTTACAGCCGATACGCCTCGCCAACTCATTTCTGCGGCTGTGGCCCAAAATCATCTGCGCGCGACCCTGAATAGCCCAGACATAGACGGTGACGGCTATACCAGGAGCCAGGGCGACTGCAACGACCAAGACGCTGCCATTAACCCGGGCGCTATCGATATTTGCGGCGACGATATTGATCAGGATTGCAACGGCGGCGATCCGGTGTGCGATCCGCTAGACCCAGATAAAGATGGCGACGGCTACACCGAGAGCCAGGGCGATTGTAACGATGATAATGCTGCCATTTACTTAGGTGCTATCGATATTTGCGGTGACGGTATCGATCAGGATTGCAGCGGGGAAGATCTGACTTGCTCTCCGGGCAACAGCGCATACGAAACACAATTGCTGGAGCTGATCAGCGCATATCGAACTTCGGACGCATTGACACCTCTCAGTTTTGATGCCCTCTTGAATTCGCTGGCCGCAGAGCATAGTGAATACATGCATACCAACAACAGTATGAACCATGATGGATTTTATGACCGCGCCGCCAGATCCGGATTTAGCTATTGTGTGGAGAATGTCGGCTGGAATTATCCTACTCCCGAAGCCCAGTTTGAAGGCTGGAGAAATTCTTCCGGGCACAACCAGAATATGCTGAACACCCACATCGGCTATGCCGGTATTTCAAAGGTGGGCAGTTTTGTAACCTTTTTGGCATGCGGAGATTAGGGCCTGAAGCGTTTCAGCCAACTTGTCATATTTTTCTATGGCTCAAGGGTTATCGACGTAAATGACCATCTCCCCAAGTGGTCGGGCCATAAAAATTATTCGGAAAGAATGTTCTAAAAAAGCTCGATATGCCACCCAAAACAATTTGGGTAGGACTCTTGTAACCGTTCACAGAGTTGCCAATTCCGATCCGCTTCAAACCAGCTTTACTTTCGAAGCGCTCCTCTGGAGAAGGAAAAAAAGATACCGAAGCTGCATAACACAGCAAAAATGCTGAAACAGATTTTTACACTTTTCAGAAACAGGTCGTAATTGTCGGGAGTAATTTCTACCCGGCCGATAAAAACCGCAAAGATCACCATGGCAACGGCCATGCTGGTCATCTGGCCCAGCAGACGCATGGCCGCCACCGTGCCGGAGGCAATGCCGAAAAACTTTTTGTCAACCGCACCCATAATGGCACTCATGTTGGGCGAGGAAAACAACGCAAAGCCGAGGCCGAGTACCATCAAGGTGGCGATGATGTAATATTCGCTCGTATCGGTGCCGACCAAGGCAAACAGGAGCAAACCGAATGCAGTCAGGGTCATGCCGGCCGAAGAAATCAAGCGGGGTTCGATTCGATCCGACAGGCGTCCTGCCAGAGGAGAGAGAAACGCCATCACCACGGGCTGGGCCACCAGGATGGTGCCGGCCGCCTTGGGCGTTAGCCCTTTGATGTACTGCAGGAAAAGGCTGATCAGAAAAGTGACCGCAAAGGTGGCCGCATAATTGATCAAGGCCGCCAGGCAGGAAAAGGTAAACAACTTGTTGCCGCTGAACAGGCGAACGTCGAATACCGGTTGCGGGGTCCGCAGCTCGACCCGAACAAACGCCATTAGAGAAATGGCGCCGGCTAGAATCAGGTAGACGGCCGGCAATTGCGGCAGCAGGGAAGCACCATAGATCAACAGAAAAACAGAGGCGGCATACAGCAGACTTCCGGGAATATCGAACTTCTCTCCCCTGGCGTCTGCCCATTCGCCCTTGAGATACTTGAGGGCGACCCAAATCGAGGCCGCACCGAACGGAACGGCAACGCCGAAATTACTGCGCCACCCCAAGTGCTGGGTCAAGAGGCCGCCGGCGAAGGGCCCGACAGACAAACCGATATATACGGCCGAAACGTAAAACCCAATGGCACGGCCGCGCCTTTCGGGGGGAAACACGGACGTCACAATGGCCATGCCCGTGGTGACGAACATGGCCGCCCCGAATCCCTGGAAAACGCGCACCGCAATGAGCATCGGCATGGAAATGGAAAACGCTCCGGTCAGTGAAGCGAGGGTGTAGACCACCAGGCCGAGGGTAAAGATTTTCTTCCGGCCGTAGATATCGCCGATTTTCCCCAGAGGAATTAAAAAGACGGCGACCGCCAGCAGAAGGGCCGTCGCCACCCAACTCAACGCCACCGCATCGGCGCCGAATTCCTGTTGGATCGCCGGCAGGGCAACGTTCACCGACGAAATCATGAAAGGTCCCATGAACGAAGACAACGTGGCAACGAACAGGACCGCTTTTTCCTGCGATAACTCCGGGCGGCGTTCTTTCAGAAAATTCACACCTTTCCTATCAGATCATCAACATCAGGCTTTTTACCGGTGGCGACAAAACGGGTCACACAGGAGTTGGTCACCCCTAAATACCGGGCCACATCGGCACCGGAATAACCGAGTTCCCGGATCGCAATCCAGGAAATTGCTTTCCGGGCTTCAACAATAACCGGTCTGCGACTGCCGGAACGTAGCTCGGTCAGGGAAATATCGTATTTCCTGGACACCTTCTGTGCCAAAGCCTCGATATCTATCCGCTGACCCGAGAGCCTCAGATTCTTTTTTACCAAACCGTCCAGACCGTATATGACGTCTTGGACAAATTCGCTGTCCCCTAAGATTCTCTGATCCGACCGCTGCTTTTCGCCACGGCTCCTCAGTGCCAAAACCTCTGACCATCCTCCCAGACTCCTTACTAATCCGCCGCCAACAAGCTCCGGACGTCGGCCCGCTGATGCGCCTTTCCGGACATATTTTTCATAATCTCTGCGACGATACGGATCCTTAGCAAAATAGGAAAGGACATAATCGGTGTCCTGCCATTCGCGTTTAACCTTACCCGTTAAAGCCGAGTGGCCGGACCAGGGGTTGCGGCTCAGTTCGCCCATATCTTTGACCAATCCGGCTCTCAATAAATTTAAGTGGATATAGCGAACCAATTCCTTTAAATACTTGTCTTCCTGGCACACAATCGACTTGTACCGATTCTGAAATAAATGTCCATGGCGGCGATGACGCCGATTAAAATTCACCACATAACCGGTTAATATTTTCCGCATGCTCGACGACAAGGGCCGGTTCCGAGTCTTGCACAAAAGGTGAAAATGATTCGGCATAAGCACCCAAGCATAGATATCCAGCGCGCCTTCTGCAACTGAAACAGCCAAACGGTCGAGAAAATCTTTGCGATCCCCATCGTTGAAAAATATTTCTTTCCTTTCGATTCCTCGGCCCATGACATGGTGCAAAACCCCCGGGGCATCCAATCTGGCTAATCGTGGCATGCATGTTTACATGTCATAATTGCGCTTAATTGCAAAACACTTTCTGCACGAACGTCCCCTATTTCATGCCACATTTCGAGATGGGTTCAAATTGACGCCGGCAATGAAGCGGTAACTTTTATTTTTGCCGTTCCAAAAGCATAGCGGGCGCAGAATATTTGAATATAATTGAAAGAGTCCAATGGCCAATCAAAACCAGAGACTGAGGGAGGCGTGAACCTGTTTTTCAAAGAAATGGTCGATAACTTAGCAATTGAGAAACAGATATAAATAACAGATATAATTAAATTTAACGTTAAAATTTGCGCGGCTAAACTGGTTGCAACCTGCAAAATGGTAAAAAGCAAAGAAAGCTCCAGGCTCAAAGGGAAATAGTGTTTGGTATTTTGCGTTACGAATCGCGGGGTCTTGCACATTCGTATTTTATCGAAAAATAATATATTCTGGCGATGTTGTTGATGAGCTCTTTTGATGCTCTACAAGCTACTTCTATCCGTCACCAGAGAGCCAGTTGCCGAAATGCCGAAAAAGAAAACTCCATTGGATAGATTTGCAGACCTAACGTGGTACGATTTTGAGGAATGGGCCGGTAGCAAAATAGTTTCGCGGGGCAAAAATTATCAGCGCCAAGGGCGTGTATCCGACCTGGCGGCGACAGACGACGGCAGCCTGGTCGCCTGGGTGGACGGTACGAAACGTTATGCTACCCGGGTTTTCATGGGCGACGACGGGTTGCCGGAATCAATTTGCACGTGCCCCTACGAAGTTGACTGCAAGCATGGGGTGGCCGTGGCGATTGAGTATCTAGAGCGGGTTGAAAACGGCAAGCGTGTTCACCGGGCAAAGCCAGACGACGATCGCTTGCAACTGTTGGAAGATGAAGACTGGAATGATGAACCGGATGACAATGACCAATACGATCTGCCTGAAGACATGCAAAAGGATATCGACGGTTTTTTGAAGGGAAAGACCAAAGCGCAACTCATTGACCTGATTCATGAGATTGGACGCCGGCACCCGAAGGTTGCGCAGGATATAGTCGATCGCCGGCACTTGAGCGTGGGAAATATCCATGCCTTGGTGAAAAATTTGCAGCAAGAAATCCGTGACATCGCCGATGAACCCGGTTGGCAGAACTACTGGCAGGGCGAGGGCTATACACCCGACTATTCGGGGATTCGCAAGAAGCTCGCGGCGCTACTCGCCGCAGGACATCCGGACGAATTGTTGGCGGTCGGCAGCGAGTTGTTGGCAACCGGCACCCAGCTGGTGGAAATGAGCGATGACGACGGTGAAACCCTCAGGGAAATTGCCGATTGTATGTCCGTGATCGTCGAAGCTTTGGATCGATCATCTCTTGAACATGCCGACAAACTTGTCTGGGCGCTGGATGCTGTGCTGGAAGACCAGTATGAATTGTGTGAGGCCTTTGCCGAGTATCTGCATCGGGATCACCCTGCACCGGCCTGGTCCACACTGGCTGATCAATTGCTGTCACGGCTCAAGGCGCTAAAACATACCAGAGGCACGGATGAATTCAGCCGGAACTATAAACGCGACCGCCTCAGCGACTGGGCCATACTTGCCCTGGAGCGGGCCGGCCGAAAGGACGAGATCATTCCCCTGTGCGAAGCCGAGGCCAAACGAACGGGCAGTTACAACCGATTGGTCGATCGGTTGATTTCGGCTCGACGCTATCCAGACGCAGAGCGCTGGATTCTCATCGGCATTCAGAATACGAAAGGAAAGTGGTCTGGAAGTGCCGGTAGATTGCGCGAAAAATTTCGGGAAATTCGGGCAATAGAAAAGAACTGGTCTGTTGTCGCGGCCATCCAAGCCGAGGAATTCGTGCGCTACCCCTCGCGTAATGCCTTTGCGGATTGCAAGAAAGCTTCAGAAAAGGCGAAAATTTGGGGCGAAGTTCGAGAAAATTTACTGCATTTCCTCGAAAAGGGAGACCTGCCCTGGAAACAGAAGGGATGGCCGCTCCCGGCTTCTGGTTTAGACGAACCCGAACAAGAGGGAAGAAAACGATATCCCATGGTAGATCAACTCATCGGTATTGCCATTTTGGAAAAGAAGCCCGATCAAGTGTTGTACTGGTACGACCTGCTTTTAAAGGGAGGATTCGGTTGGTATGGTGTCGACGAAGATGAGATCGCTGCGACGGTTCAATCTCACGCGCCGGATCGTGCAGTGGAGATTTGGAAGAAAAAGGCGGAACGGCTAATTGCCGAGGTCAAACCTAAAGCCTACCAGGAGGCCGCCAGGTATCTCCGCAAAGCCGGGTTGGTTATGAAACGGCAAAAGAAATCAAAGCAATGGAACCAGTATATTCAGGATCTTAGGCAACAGCATGCCCGCAAAATCAGGCTCATGGAGGTTTTGGATGGTTTACAGGGAAAACCGATCGTTAAAAAGAGAGCCTGATTTCGGGACGAATTTCTGACTGATTTAGGATGTCGAAACAGCCTTAAGATCGGGTTTGAGACGACCGATAAAATACCCAGATTAAAAGCTGTCTCAAAATTTGGATTTTGGTTCAAGGTCAAGGCGGATCCGAGTTTCAGCCCGTAGGCATACTGAAGTATGTCGAGGACTTGAAACGAGGAACCAACCCGGAGATGGGGCCAAAAAACATTTTTGAGATAGTTTTTAGGCTTTCATGTTGACCACTGCCCGGCCCTTGTGCTGGCCTTTCAGCATACGCTCGATGGCCTGATCCAGGTCGGCCAGGGTAATTTCAGCCACGACGGCTTCCATCATTGGAATTTTCCACTCATCGGCGAGCTTTTGCCAAGTCTTGAGCCGATGCGGCATCGGGCAATTCTGGGAATCGATACCGACCAGGGTGACCCCGCGCAGGATGAAGGGATACACGTTGATGGGCAGCTCGGGTGACGCGACATTGCCGCAGCTGGTCACCACGGCATTGGGGTGCACGGATTTGATGGTGGTGGCCAGAATGTCGCCGCCTACCGTGTCGACGCTGCCTGACCAGAGAGGCTTGAGAAGCGGACGACCGCTTTTATCCGAGGCTTCTTCGATGCTGATGATTCGCTGAGCGCCGATCTTTTTCAGATAATCCGACTCATCTATCAAGCCGTTGACGGCAGCGACCGTGTAGCCCAAATTTGCCAAAATCGCCACGGCGATACTGCCGACGCCGCCCGTGGCGCCCGACACCAGCACTTCACCATGCTCCGGCAAAACGCCTCCATGGACCGTGAGTTTAAAGACGGACAGGGCCGCCGTAAACCCCGCCGTCCCGTAACACATGGCCTCTTTCGACGTCAGGCCTTTGGGCAGGGGAACCACCCACTGGCCGGGGACGCGAATATACTGGCCGAATCCCCCGGCCGTGTTCATGCCCAAATCATAGCTGGTGACGATGACCTCGTCTCCGGGTTTGAATGCACTATCCGTGCTTTCCGCCACCACACCGGCGGCGTCGATGCCGGGCGTATGGGGATAATTGCGTGTGACGCCTTTGTTGCCGCTGGCAGATAACGCATCCTTGTAATTCAGTGATGAATAGTGAACCTCGACCACCACGTCTCCTGGAGGCAGGTCATCTATGGTTTTTTCGAGGATCTGGCGTGAGTATTGTTTTTCGCTGGTTTCTTGGACGACCAGGGCCTTGAATGATGTATGTGCCATTTTTTGTACCTCCGTATGGGTTTGGGGTTTGGGTTGCGGGTTTCGGGTTCCGAGTTACGGGTTAGGAACCGGTGTTTTGTGTTTGGAATTTATTTGTCATACGATCTGGAAGATTTCGCCGTACTATTTTTCGAATGGATGTCTTGGGCATTATTGATCCTCATCCAAACCGTCCGGCAGCTGCCTGGCAGGTTCGTCGTCGAGCTCCAGAGCCGGGATGACCGGAATCTGCCCGCCGATAATCCCCTGCATGTCCCCGTAAAGGCCGACGGTGTTCTTGACGACCCGCTCGATCTCCTTTTCGCGCTGCTTCCAGTGGCGCTCCATCGCCCGGCGCTCCTTGTTGAGCTGATCCTGCATCGAGGTGAAGGCTTCGACGATGCCCTCTATTTTCTGTTTGAATTCGACCCCGGCCAGGTACTGGTAGAGCGCCTCCATTTTCTCGCTTTTTCCGATCGATGCCGCCCGTTCCCGGTTGACCGCCATCAGTTGCTCCCTCAAGGCCGCGGCCAGCGGAATCGCGCACAGCGGATCGCTCACCCACACGCCCTCGAGCCGCCCGAAGCGTTTGATACCCTCCGGCAGAACGACCGAGACGAGGACGGCCACCGTGGCGCGGATCTCGATCATGTCGTCCTTCAGCTTGGGGATCCAGGTCTGGGACCAGGCTTTGGTGTTCTTGGTTTCCCACAGAAGGATCCCGCAGTCGACCCCCATCGGTGTGCGGACGTTGTGGACGAGGTCGGCCCCACGGATTCCCTTGGGAACGGGTTGGATGTCATCGTGGACGAAGAAGGACTTCAGCTGGGCTTCGAAGTCCTGTTCCAGAACTTCGCCCTGGGTTTCCATCGACCCCTGTTCGGCCTTGCGCTTCATGTCATCCAGGGCGGTGCGCAAATCCTTGATGACCTTGTCTTTTTCCAAGTCCTTGAGCCGATGTTCTTCGGCGATCCGGTTCGATGCTTCAAGGCGTATTTTTTCCCGCTCCGCATCCAATTGGCGGGCCACGTCGAGCTCCAGCGACGCTTTGTCTTCCTCCAGCTTGCGCTGCCTTTTCCGCAGATCCAGTTCCTGCTCCCGGAAGCCTTTGATGGCCGCATCTTTATCCTGCAGGTTGGTCTGCAGTTCCTTCAGTCGATCGGCATAGCGTCCCTCGATTTTGCTGGCGGCCTTCTGCTCGGCCTCGATCAGGCGATCTTTCAGGCGCTTTTCGATTTCCTCGTCGATCGCTTCGCGATTCTTGGCGACCTGCGCCTCCTGTGCCTTGAGGGATTCATTCCGCTTTTTGATATCGGCCTCGCGCCGGGCCACCTCTTGAAGCAGTTCACCTCTCAGGTGCTCGCGGATGCGTCCGGTCAGGGCATCGGATATTTCAAACGCGTGACCGCAGTTCGGGCAGGTGATTGTGCCGGGGTCCATAGTCTTGTTCCTTTTCGTTAGCCGCTGTCATTCCTGGCCGGACGGGGGTTTGTGGATAAAATAATTTCAGAGCTTGGCCGTGCCGCATTGCGGGATTTTTCTTTATCGCTTTTTACCATAATTTTTCGTCCTTTCGTCGATGTATAGCAGAAACAGTATAAGCGATCAATAATATTGGAAAATGGGGTGGGAAAGGGTTGTGGGTATGGTGGTTGGTGTTTTGGTATTTTGTGTCTGGTGTTTCGTGTTTGGTATTTGAAGCTTGGAATTTATTTGTCATTTGTATTTTGGGTTACGGGATACGAGTTGCGATTTGCTGTTGACAGAGGCGGGTGGGTTATTTTATTGAACAACGCATAGCGAAAGTATATTTTCGCTATGCGTAAATCGTTTGAGGGGTGGAAGAGTAAGGTGACCGGGGAAAACTCACGCTATTTTCTAAAATCTCTCGCCAAGGGGATGCATGTCCTGCACACCCTGGCCAATTCACAGGAGCCCCTGGGGCTCGTCGAGCTTTCCCGCCGGGCGGAAACCAACAACGCCACTGTCACCCGTATCTGTTACACCCTCGCGGAGATGGGGTATGTACACCGGGACCGGCAGCGCCGATTTCAATTGACCCCCAAACTGCTCTCCCTGGGATATGCTTCGATGAGCAGTCTGAGCTGGCGCCAGGTGGCGCAGCACTACCTGGAACGGCTGGCCGAAGAGACCGGAGAAACGGTGAATCTCTCCGTGCTGCAAGGCAACGAGCTGATGTATCTCGTTCGCATCAACAACACCGGCCGCCTGCTCCCCTTCGATTTGCAACTCGGCTCCCGCCTGCCCCTGCACTGCACCTCCATGGGCAAATCATTGCTGGCTTTCCTCGACAAGGAAGAGTTGGACGGCATTCTGACCGGCTACGAGTTTACCGCCCTGACCCACCGCACGATCGGAGATGAAAGAGAATTTCGCCGCGAACTGGCCCGTGTGAAACGGCAGGGGTACGCGTTGAACGACGAAGAGCTGTCCGTGGGCCTGCGCAGCGTGTCGGCCCCGATCATGGATTCCGACGGCCACGCCATGGCCGCCCTGAACATTGCGGTGCCCACCCGGCGGGTGAGTCGCCATGAACTTGAAGAGCGCTTGGCCCCGCTGGCGGTCAAGACCGCCGGCGAGATTCAAAAGGCCTTGGGCACGATGGCGAACCGTCCATAGATAAGAAGAAGACAAGGTGCATGACCGACAACGGTCCTGAAGTCGAAACGATGAAAACAAGAGACAGTCAACCTTCCGAATGAAGGGGCGAACGATGACGAACAAACTGATTATCACAGTGGCCCCCACCGGTTCGGTGCCCAAGAAAGCGCACACCCCTCACGTGCCGGTCACCACCGATGAGATCGCAGCCGACGCCCTGCGATGCGAAACTGCGGGGGCCTCCATTCTGCACATCCACACCCGGGACGAGCAGGAGAACCCCTCGGACGATCCGGCCCGTTTCGTCGAGGTGGTCGAGGCCCTCAAGGGCCGGACGCAGCTGATTCTGCAGATATCCACCGGCGGCCGGGCCGGGGTGGGTTTCGAGAGCCGTCAGAAGCGTTTGGCAGCGGGCGGGGAAATGGCGTCCCTGACCACCGGCAGCGTCAATTTTCCCAACTCCGCCTATGTCAACCCGCCGGAATTGATCGAAGGGTTGGCCAAAGAAATGCTGCGGCTCTCGATCAAGCCGGAGATCGAAGTGTTCGACCTGTCCATGCTTCACAACGGGATCGCGCTATTCGAAAAGGGCCTCGTGCCGGCACCGCTGCACTTCAATTTCGTCATGGGGCTCAAGGGGGCCATGCCGGCCCGTGTCGAGCATCTGGTCCACCTGGTGGGATTCCTGCCCAAAGGCGCCACCTGGAACGTCAGCGGGGTGGCTGCAGCCCAGCTAACCATGGCGGTCCACGCCATTTTGATGGGCGGTCACGTGCGGGTGGGCCTGGAGGACAACATTTACTACCGCAAGGGCGAGCTGGCCACCAACGAAAGGCTGGTGGAGCGCATCGTCCAGATCAGCCGGATCATCGGGCGCGAGGTGGCTACGCCGGACGAGGCGCGGCAAATCCTGAATATCGACTCCGGAAAAGGAGGAACGGCATGACCGAACATGTTTTCCATCGTGTTCTGGACCGCAGCCTGCCCGTGGCCAAAGAAGGGCAGGGGGCCTTTATCGTGGATGGGGAAGGCCGCCGCTACCTGGACGCCAGCGGCGGGGCAGTTGTGGTAAATCTGGGACACGGCCGGGAAGAGATTGCCCGGGCGGTTGACGAACAACTGCGCCGGGGATACTACTTTCACCCGACCATGTTCACCACCGATGCGGTGGAAGAACTGGCGGCTAAACTGGCCGGCCACGCCCCGGAGGGTATCAGTCGCTTTTACTTCATGACTACCGGCTCCGAAGCGGTGGAGACAGCCATTAAGTTCGCGCGCCAGGTTCACGTCGCCAGAGGAGAGGAAAGCCGGTACAAGACCGTCTCCCGCTGGAGATCCTATCACGGCCTGACTCTGGGGGCCCTGTCCGTCACCGGGCGCACCGGCTTTCGGACGTCATTTCTGCCGATGTTCCTGGATGCGCTGCACATCCCACCGCCTTACTGCCTGCGCTGTTTTTTCGGCCTGGAGCCGTCGACTTGCGGACTGCGCTGCGCCATGGCGCTGGAGGAGACGATTCTCGACCAAGGTCCCAAAAGCATTTCGGCCTTCATCGGCGAGACTGTCAGCGGGGCCTCTTTGGCTGTGTATCCGCCCCCGCCCGGCTACTGGCCGCTGGTGAGGGAGATTTGCGACCGCCACGGCGTTCTGCTGATCCAGGACGAGGTGATGAGCGGCATGGGTCGCACCGGCAAATGGTTCGCCAGCGAACACTATGCGGTGGTTCCCGATATCGTCACCATGGGCAAGGGGCTGTCCGGTGGGGCGTTGCCCCTGTCTGCGGTGGGTGTGAAAGAAGAATTGTTCGGCGCCGTGGCCGAAGGCGGGGGCTTCATGCACGGCGGCACTTTTTCCCACCACCCGGTTTGCGCAGCCGCCGGTTTGGCGGCCATCGGCATCCTGGAGCGCGAAGAGCTGGTGGAAAGGGTCGCGACGCTTGGACCGGTCCTGGGAGGCAAGTTGACTGCGGCGCTGGAGGATATGCCCTTTGTGGGCGACATCCGCGGATTGGGCATGATGTGGGGAGTCGAGCTGGTGGCGGATAAGCAAAGCCTGGTCCCGTTTCCACGATCGCACAAGGTGGCCGAAAAGGTGTGGAAGCACCTGTTTGAACAGGGAGTGATTCTCTATAAGTCTCTGGCTCTGGCCGGCGCCGACGGCGACGGGCTGGTGGTGGCGCCGCCCTTTATCATCAGCGAAGAAGAACTAGACACCGTCGCGGCGGCCCTGCGGAGGGCGCTGAAAGACGTGTTGCAGAAATAACGGGAAGTTTTTGCAATCGACTGATCGGATCATACGCGTCAACGGTGGGAGAACGGCTTCCACCATAAGAGAATGGGACAGTGGGCCGGCACCCTTTCCGGCGGCGAGCAGCAAATGCTGGCCATCGGTAGGGCGTTGATGAGCCGTCCGTCGCTATTGATTCTGGATGAACTCTCGCTGGGGCTGGCTCCGGTCATCGTACAGGAAATTTACCGGGTATTGGAAAAGGTCCGCGAGCAC
The DNA here is from genome assembly GCA_963792945.1 of uncultured delta proteobacterium. Taxonomy (GTDB): domain Bacteria; phylum Desulfobacterota; class Desulfobacteria; order Desulfobacterales; family SG8-13; genus JARFQH01. The sequence continues at coordinate 262,937 of CAWBYM010000021.1, forward strand.
ACCACCATGCTGCTGGTGGAGCAGTCGGTGGACATGGCCTTGCTAAATACCCGTTATGCCTATATTCTGGAAACAGGCCGCGTGATTCAGGAAGGCCCTTCAACGGACTTGATCAAAGACCCCAAAATAAAGAAGGCTTATTTGGGTATGTGACAATTTGGTGGGATTGACTTACAAAGGTGTGAACGGGGCTCGACGGGTGGCCGGCGACACCGGCGGACCGCTGCCCGGAGAGTCGCGACCATGGCTCGTTTGTGCCGTTAAGAAAGGAGCGATCCGAAAATGCCTGGATGGTGTGGCAAGATGCTGTGGGTGGATCTGACCACCCAAAAATTGGAAGAACGGCCCTTGGACCCTCGCATGGCCCGCGATTACATCGGCGGGCGGGGAATGGGCATTCGTATCCTGCTCGATCATGTGGACCCCGGGGTGGATCCCCTCAGTCCGGAAAACGTCATGGTCATGGCCACCGGCCCCCTGACCGGCACGTCCGCCCCCACCGGCGCCCGCTACATGGTGATGACCAAGTCGCCCCTGACCGGTGCCATCACCTGCTCCAACTCCGGAGGACATTTTCCGACGGAACTCAAAAAGGCCGGCTGGGACGGCATCGTCTTCACAGGCCGGGCTGACCGGCCCGTGTATTTGTGGGTGGAAAACGACAAGGCCGAACTGAGGGACGCCGGGCACCTGTGGAGCCAAAGCGTGCCGGACACCGACGACGCCATCCGCTCGGAAACCAACCCGGCAGCCAGAACGGCGGCGATCGGACCGGCGGGAGAGGCCGGAGTGCTTTTTGCTTCCATCATGAACGACCGGCATCGCGCGGCCGGACGCTCCGGTGTCGGTGCGGTCATGGGTGCCAAAAACCTGAAGGCCGTAGCCGTAAAGGGCAGCGGCAAGGTCGCGCTGGCCGACGCGGAGCGATTCAACAACCTGGTAACCGGATTCGTCAAGAAATTCAAAAAATCCTTCGCAGGCGGGCTGGTGCCCCTGCGCGAGTGGGGAACCGCCGTCACCGCGGTGGGCACCCAGAACTTCGGCGTTTTTCCCACCCGCAACTTTCAATCCGGGCAATTCGAGGGTTGGGAGAAGATCGACGGACGGGCGCTGACCGCCCAGTACCTCACCAAGGCCAAAGCCTGTCACGCCTGCCCCATCGCTTGCGGTCGGGGAACCAAAGTACCGGACGGCCCCTTTGCCGGTGAAGGCGAGGGACCCGAGTACGAAACCGTTTACGCCTTCGGCAGCGATTGCGGCGTCGACAATCTGGCCGCAATCACCAAGGCCAACTATTTGTGCAACGAGTTCGGCATGGATACCATTACCATGGGCGCCACAATCGCCTGCGCCATGGAAATGTGCGAGAAGGGTATCATTCCCTCCGAAGACGTGGGCCTGGGTAGAGAGCTGAAATTCGGCGACGCCGAGGCCCTGGTGGAATTGACCCGGCTCACGGTCGACAAAAAGGGCTTCGGACGGCTTCTGGCCCAGGGTTCACTGCGGTTGGCGACCCACTACGGTCACCCGGAACTGGCCATGGTGTCCAAGGGCCAGGAGTTCGCTGGTTATGACCCCCGGGGCGGCCAGGGTATGGGCCTGGCCTATGCCACCAGCCCCATAGGCGCCTCCCATATGCGGGGCGATCCGGCGTACATCGAACTGCTGGGGGTTCCCAAATCGCTCGACCCTTTGACCTACCACGACAAGCCGGCGATCATCAAAGACTGGCAGGATTGTTTCTGCGTGATCGACTCGGCCGGGCTGTGCGTATTCTTCTCTGTTCGCAACTACGTGCAACCGGATGAACGCATCCGACCGGTAGGCATCAAAGAGCTGATCAACGCCGCTACAGGGCTGGACTACTCCCTGGATGAGCTGTGTCTGGCCGGGGAGCGCATCGCCAATGCCGAAAGGGTATTCTTGAACCGCGCCGGCTTCACCCGGAAACAGGATACCCTGCCGCCGCGCATGGTTTCCGAGCCTATGCCCGGAGGGCCGGCCAAAGGGATGGTGTGCCACCTGGAGGAGATGCTCACCGAATACTACCGTCTCCGGGGCTGGGACGCAAACGGGGTCCCGAGGCCTGAAAAGCTGAAAGCGCTCGGTTTGAGCTGAATCGGACGGTGCCGGGATGCGTGTCGAAGTCAGGCTGCTGCTGACCTTCAAAGGAAAGGCCCCCGATGGCGAAAACCCTTTCGCACTGGAGCTCTCCGACGGCACCACCGTCGCGCAGGCCCTCGAGGCCCTTTCCATTTGTTCCTCTGCGGCCAAAGTCATTCTGGTCAACGGCCGGCTGTCGACCGGCGAGCAGAAGTTGAACCCTGGCGATCAGCTCACCGTGTTCCCCCCGTTGGAAGGTGGTTGAGGTGTGAACCAAACCGCCCCCTTTGACGCAGAGCCGATGGGCCTCTAACGGTCGCGTTAGAAAGGAGCAAGGTTCGGACCCGCGATGGCCGAAATCCGAAATATAGACCATGCCCAACGGTCGGACGGCCCAAACGGCATCGATGTCAATCGCGGGGGTACCGTCGTCACCGGCGGGGTTTTCTTCGAGCAGGAGATCTTCCGGCTTGGGCTCATTCACCCCGTTTGCGGCGCGTTGTGACGGACTCCCCGCCGATACCCCAGTTGTCGGTATCGACCTCATCGATGACCACCACGGTGGTTGCCGGGTTCTTGCCCAGAACGGCGGCCAGAAGTTCGGTGACGCCTTTGACAAGCGCGGCCTTTTGATCGGTGGTGACGCCCTCTTTTGTCACTTTGATATTGACGTAAGGCATGCTCGCTCCTTTCTTTTTTCGTTGGGATGCGGAAATCCGAAAGCCCTCCCTTTCAGCCCGACCCTTCTTTCAAACGAACACGGACCGCTTCATAAATCGCCGCGCCCACCACCACGAGACCGCCCGCAACAACGTTCCTGTCCGGAAACTCCGACAGAATGAGAAAAGCAAACACAATGCTGTAGCCATGGAAAGATATTCGGTGCCGTTTTTCAAACGAAAGTCGGTCCTGCTCAGTCCGATATAGAGGGCGAGGGCCAAAAACCCGATAATGGCGCGATAAAGGGTAATGGTTTGAGCCGGAAGGCTGATCAGTTTGGCAAAAAGGGTGGTGCCGCCGAGAAGGATCACGGCAATGTTCAGCTGAAACAGGCTCTGTGTTACGGGTGTCATTAGAGGGGTTTAGAATCGATGCGTTTTAATCGTTTTCGATCAGCCGGGCGACGGCGCCACCGCAACGGGTGCACACACCATTCAGGATCAGGTCGCCCTTCTCGACCTTGCCGGAGATGTTGCCGATTCCGGTCATTTGAGAGCAGTTTGCACACCACACGTTGTTTAAGATCCTCAGGCGGACATCGCCGGGGATAGCTTCCCACAATATCTTGGCCTTGGGAGTCAAATTCGGTTTCATGTCGTTGCGTCTCCAGGTTTACGTTTTTCAAAAAATAATGGATGTCGTCTGCATTTTTTTGACGAATTGGCCCCTGTCCGGCTCACCTTTACGACGGTTCTCCACTTCGTGGATCGTTTCCGGACGGCAGTCGACCAGGAGATACGGTGACCACCCGGGTCGATGGCCGCCGCCGAGGTCTACAAACACCACCCTACGCACGGACGGCCGACACCCGATCCGGTTGGGCCGGGGTGACAGAGGGGCCGAAGTGCACCAGGAGGCCTTGGAGCGGTCTCCCGAAGTTGGGCATCTGACCAGCGGACATAATTCAGGGTTTGTTTCCAAAGTGGACGGACTATAACAATATCCATTGAATCGATCAATGACAGGGGGTTCAAGGATCACTTCTGGAAGGTGAAAGCCGATAGCAATGGAAAGTGTTGGTTGTTGGGTAGTTTATGTTTAGTTTTTGGTGTTTGGGACAATGAGGAGGGCCGGGTTGCGGGTTACGGGTTGCGAGTTGCGGGTTGAGGGATGGGTGTTCGAAGGCTCCGGGCTGGAGCCCTGTGGCGGCTTGTAAATTTTTTGATTGAAAAGGGGAAAACAATCTGAGAGGGTGCAGCGCGTCATCAGTTGGGTCTGAAATTGTTATTGCTGCATCATCTTTAAGGTAAACATGCTATGGCTTCGACCCTGTTTTCGTTCTCCGCTATATTTATCGCCGTTTTGATGTTGACGACCGGCATCGGTTTGTTGAACACGACCTTGAGCCTCCGGTTAACCCTCGAAAACGTTCCGATTCAAATGACCGGATTGATCATGGCGTCATACTTTTTCGGTCTTGTCCTGGGCGGCCTGTATTGCCATCGCCTGGTGGAGCGTGTGGGGCACATCCGTGCGTTCGCAACATTTGCCGCTGCGGCCACGGCCATTGCATTGCTGCACGGCCTGTTTTTTTCTGCGGCGGCTTGGGCGATATGCCGGTTTTTAACCGGCATATCCACCATGGGGCTCTACACGGTTATCGAAAGCTGGCTGAATGAAAGCACCGAACCCTGTTCCCGAGGGCGTGTTCTCTCGGTGTACATGCTTTCGACCTACATGGGTATGGCGATCGGGCAACAACTGCTCAATGTGGGCAGCGTGCTCGGGCATGAGCTTTTTTTTGTGGTCGGCATTTTCCTTGCCCTGTGTATGGTGCCGGTGTCAGTGACCCGTTCCATCCATCCCGAATTGCATAAACCCGAGAGATTCAATATGGTAGCGCTGATTCGCAAAGCGCCCATCGGCATGTTGGGCTGTTTCACCTCTGGTCTGTTGAGCAGTGCGTTCCATTCCATCGGCCCGGTATTCGGCAACCGGATCGGTCTGACAGTCACCGGGCTTTCATGGTTCATGACCGCCGCCATCATCGGTGGACTGGTACTGCAATGGCCGATAGGCAAGTTTTCCGACCGGTTCGATCGAACCTGGGTATTGGCGGTTCTGGGCGTTTCCATCGCCGCGGTTAGTTTGATCATGATGGTCATCGCCAAGGGCGCATACATTTTGTTCCTCATCGTTACAGGAATTTACGGAGGACTTGTTTTTACGGTTTATCCCGTCTCCGTCGCCCGGGCCCACGATTTATTCGCACCTAAGGACGTCATCCCCGTCAGTTCAGTGCTGTTGATTGTCTACGGCATAGGGGCCAGCATTGGCCCGATAGCCGCCACGACAGCCATGGCATTGGTCAATGAGCCTTCAGGTTTTTTTGTGCACAGCCTTCTGATAAGCGGTGTGTTTGGTTTACTGGCCTTTGTCCTGAGACGGAGGGAGGGTCTGGAAATTGTGCCGGTATCCGAACAGGTCGATTTCATTCCCCTGCGGCGCACCTCGACGGCGGCGCTGCAGATCGATCCCCGGGCGGAAGAGGAAATGTATGACAGTTCCGGCATCAGATGTGCGACCTACCGGCACGGTGTCGAAAAGACATCGCGTTGACTATCAAGACCGGAATGGGTTTGCGGGATACGGTATGGGCATTGAGAAAAAGAGATCAAAGCCCGAAAGCGAGGTTTCAAGGGGTCGGGATTTGAACTTTCGCTGTTGGCATAGGGGGCGAATGCCGGGGCGGATTGGGTAATAATGCCGTTCCGGGGGAAAAGACTTGCAAAATAATCTCCATATAGTAAAATGCCTTTCAGATAACTATCCGTAAATTTATCGTATTTAGTTCAAATCCTTACCCGTATGGCGGCATAGCCAAGTGATAAGGCAGCGGCCCGCAGAGCCGTGATCCCCTGGTTTGACTCCGGGTGCCGCCTCCAACCTTCAGCCCCACACCGACGACCAGACTTTACCCGCATATTCAATCCCGGCCGTGTTGTATACTGTCAATTGGCTCTTTGCATAGACTGGTTGGCGGTATGAGGAGCTGGTCAGGTGGTTATTTCTTCGCAGATAAGGTCGATCTGGCGGCGGTGGTTATCCAGATGCGCAACGGCGATTTCAAGCATCTGCAAGGCTGTCAACGGACCGGCGGCCGCATGGCTGAACATCACCCTTTCAGCGTTATCCGGGGCCAACGCCTCCAGCAGCTTGTCCATGGCATTGCGCTCGTTATCCCAGGTAGCACGCAATTCGTCGACGGTTGTCTGTCCGTCGGGTTCCAGAGACGGGTCGGGCACACCAACGGGCACGTCTTTTTCCAGGATGTCTTTGACCACCTGATACAAATTTCCCGGTTTCAGGATGTCAAGCAGGGGGTTGTCACGCAATTCGGCCTCGGAGCGGAGCATGCCTTCTTCACTCCGTACGACGTGTTGCAGAACCTGCAAGATGGACCAACGGTCGGGTTCCGGCTTGAACCTAAGCTGCTCCCCGCTCAATTGGTCGATAACATCCAAAAGTTCGCGGCGCCGGTTTTCCAGTTTTTTCCACAAATCGGAAAGTTCCGGTAACATGGTCGTCTCCTCGACCGGGTGGTGTCGGCAGAGCCTGATCAAGCCACGGCTCGAGTCTATGTTTTGTCGTATCAGACCCGTGTCGCGGCACTGGGGGTCGCCGGATCTCAGTCGCTTTTTATATCTACTAATTTTTTTGGTTGGGGGTAAATTTCAGATTCACTCCTCGGATCCCTCGGATTGTTCGCTGATGGATAAGTGCCGTATTGAACCCGCCGGTCACGCCACTTTGACGTCGAGCAACGCGTCGAGTTCCGCGCCGAGGCGGCCGATAGTGGCAATGTGTATGGCAACGAGTCCCTGAAAGAGGTGCGCGTGTTCTTCCGGAAAGCGCCCGCCCACGAAAAGCGCCACGTCCTTTTCCAAATAACGCCGCAGCTTGCGTAGTTCGTCGATCAGGGGAACCGGGTCCAGTTGATGGGTTATACTGACAGCGACGGCGCGGGCACCGCTTTGCTTGACGGCTGCCGCGATTTCCTCGGCCGGCAGGTTGGGTCCGTAGTAGATCGCTTGCCAGCCGATTTCAGCGGCCGTCAAGGCGACAGTCAGCGCCCCCAGGTCATGCCATTGTCCCGCGGCAGTGGAAATAAATATCTTGGGAGCGGTTGCGGAAACCGCGGTTGCCCTCAACATATTTCTGAGGAAAACTCGTGTCACCGACGTCGCCATGTGTTCATTGACGATCTTTAATTCGCCGTTGCGCCACATATCTCCGATTTTTTCGAATAGCGGAACGATGACGCTATTCAACAGCGCGGGACGGGTCAAATCAATCGCCGCCTGTGCGTAGGCTTGCTCCAACCCATCAGGATCGAGACCAGTTACGGCCGACAGACAAGCATTGAAATGATCGTCAATGTTTGGTTGCCTCGAGTGGATTAAACTCGGTGTCTGCGGGGCGACGGAGGCTTCATGCCTGGCCAGGTTCGCCAAATCGGACGGCGTTAACCCGGCGACCCGGGATATCGTGTGGCCCGCATCCGTCAATCGCTTGAGGGTCTTAAGACGCCGGACATCATCCTCGGAATACAGCCGTCGGTTGGTTGGCGATCTGAGCGGAACCACCGCCCGGTAGCGATTTTCCCAGGCGCGGATCACATGCGGGGTCAACCCGGTGCGCTGAGCGACGTACCGTATCGTATACAGTCCCTTGTCGTCCATCAGTAATAAATAGTCTGGAACCAGGCCTTTGTCAATTATTTGTTTAAATATTACCGCTTGGCCGAAATTATCAATTTAGCTGTTATAACAAATGGATAAAAAATTTCTGCTTCCCAATTTCATGGACTTGGTACATTATTGTCAATAATCGCTGAAATCCAAATATGAACTATAAATTGACAACCCTGCTGCCCATGACCTCCCGGTCTCCTTTTTGTGTAAATCCGGACTCTTTTTTGACCGCCAAGTTGCCCCATACAAAACCGCCGGAAAGACTCGGTAGCCGGTCGCTTTGATACGAAGATGGGGTGGGCGCCTGCGCCCGGATAATCGGTTTCGAGTCGCGGCTGAAACTCGCCGCCAACGCTCTATAAACCCGGACCAGGCTTTTCCTGAAATAATGGGGTCGGACTTGCCCCTGATATTGTGCCGTCAATGCCATATGCACAGTGGGTCCGGTCTAAGATCCCTTAGGCGCCTCAGACAGTCAGCGGCTGTTCTCAACCGGTCATTCGGTCTCCGGCACGTCATTTTCATTCACCGCGGTAGCCACTAAAGCCATAAGGGTTTACCACCTGTCTTCGGGGACAACAGGGTGTCAAGATTATCCGTCGTCGCTCGAGAAAACTCCAACAATCCGTCCGTGACCGTCAAAACAGCGGGTGGCCGGCACGCGGGGGACGGTAACGGCCCACAGGGGGGCAAGGCCCCATATTTCTTGACACATCAGCGGTTATTGAGTTACCTGTTGGGCGTAGGTTAATAGAATTTCCGGTTAAATTCCGAAAATTCTGAAGGATATTTTCAGAGAGGCTGCGACGGCGGCCTGGCAATGCCTTCAGTGGATCCGGAGGTGGACAGTATGTGAAGAGCGGAGGTGTCATCCCCGCGCTGATTTTTCTGGCCGTACATACGGCGCCATCGATTCATCGTCATTTGCCATCGCAAAACACTACAAAGGAGGATAAAATGAAGCCTGGTCAAAAACCAAGTGGATCCACGGCCAAACTGGCGGACATGATCAACAAGGCCATTCTCGATTGTGAGATAACCGGCGCGGAATACGATGCCATCATGAAAATCGCCAATGAAGATCAACACATCGATCGCCAGGAGCAAAGTCTTTTGAGCCAGTTGCAGGCGCTGATGGCGAACGGTACGGTCAAGCGCGTCAAGGGATAGGAGGCCCTACTGAGATTATTGATCGATTTGAGAAAATCGGGGCCTGACGAAAAAACCCATTGGAGTCTCTCCAATGGGTTTTTTTGTAAATTAAACCGTCGCTCTCAATCGAGGATTTCGGCGACGGCCCGCGCACAAGCGCCGATGACCTTGTCGGGTCCGTCGACTTTGATCGTGAGGCTGTCAAAATCCACATCCGTCAAAGTGCAGCCCTCTTCCTCTACGGCACGTGTGATCAGGTTGATCGCAGCAATTTCAGGTTGATCGAAGTCCATCCTCCGTTCCTCGTTGTTGGCAGTTGACATTCACCTGCGCTTCTCAGCGGTTCATTTCATTTTCCATGATATTCTCCACCTGCATGTGCCGGGACCGCCAGACGTTGTTCTGGTTGGCGAATTCTTCGATGTTGCGGTTGGTCAGGTGGGCAATCGTTTGCATGTCCTCCGCCGCTGAATCCTCCTGGCCCAGCTTGGTGTATAATGTGGCGCGGCTATAGTAGGCGGCGCCGTATTCCGGATCGACAGCGATCGCCTTGTTTAAGTCATTCAAGGCCGCTTCGTCGTCGCCGGCCATTTCCCGAGCCAATCCCCTCAAGTGATAGGCCTTGGCGTAGCCCTCATCCAAGTCGATAACCCGGCCGAAATCGGCGACGGATCGATCCGTGTCGCCGCGCTTCATGTATACCGCCCCCCGGGCGAGCAGCGCCAGTTTATCGGCGGGATCCGCGTCGACTATTTCGTTCAGCAGGTCGATACTCATGCCGAGGTTGTCTCTCATCAAATTTGACATCGCATGCGCGAAGTTCTCATTTCTTTCAGACTCGCTATTCATTGGAACCTCCTTCTAAGGCTTCTTTTGTGGTGGAGGGAGCTCACAAACAGCTTCGATCCGTTACGATGCGATTTAACTGGAGCTGAGCGCGAAGGCATAACCAGTCCATCGTGCCTCTTTTTGTGGCCTCCGACTATAATGGTTAAGCTTCCAGCAGAATTTAAAAATATACACTAACTTATTTTCACTACTCACTTGTTGGACAGCTTAACCTGTATTACAATTCGAATCACTTTTATTCCCCCATAAAGTATAATAGCTTCAGCGTTTGTCAATATTTTGTCTAATTAATTGTAGGGCCGATGCCGAATGGGCCTGGCAACACGGCCTGATTGTCATCGGCAACGTTTGATGTCAACATCGTCCGAATTCAAAGGAGAGGGAGAGATGACAGAATCTGGATTCATGCTTCTTTGTCTGGTGGCATCGATTGTCCTGCTGGCCTGGGTGTGGAGGCGTTATCGTTGACATCGGATTTGCCACTCAAGGTGTGTACCGTCCTCAGGCCGCATGGTCGCGTTCTGTGACACATCAGGGGTAGGCAATGTCCTGTGTCGACCAATCACCTTTGCCATGACGGCCGAAAAGGGCGGAGCGAGTCAAAGAACCTTTTCCCTCCGCCTGCTGCATGAGGAGGTGACATTAATCGGCAACTGAAAGATCAGACCGTTTGGGGAACGGGAATCAACATATCCCCGGCTTCCTCGGTCCTAAGGAGATCGTTTTCAAGATCCCTCCCTTTCAGGTTCTCGTAAGCGTTAGCCGTACCTTCCGGCGTCGTCCGGACAGCAAACTTGAAACGCTTTATGCTCCCGTTTCTGGTTTTACAAACCCACTGTCTCGATTAAGGCAAATATTTGACAGATTTCACCTATTGCCAGATATTTTTCGATTTTCTCGTCTGATTTTATATGTTTACCAGTGAGAAATGCCTTGTTGACATTTAATTCACCAAACAACTACAAAATAGATCCTCCGGTCCAAAGATCGGGACCGGCTACCTTCTTTCGAGGTACCGCCGCGCGCAGCACGACAGGAGGGAAATAATGAAAATTGTCCTGCTGGGGGGACTGGGCCTCCAAGGAAGGGCCGCACTGGCCGATCTTGTCGGCAGCGCCGGTGTCCAATCAGTTATTTGCGCCGATGTGAACCTGAACGCCTGGGACACGGTGACGGGTAGCATGGATACGGGTAAAATCGACCCTGTTCGGATCGATGCTGCCGACAAGCCGGCAATGGTTGCGCTCTTCAAACAGGATGTGGACATTGTGATCGATTTGCTGCCGCTGCCGCTGATGCGGCCTGCCGCCGAAGCGGCGATCGCGGCCGGTGTCCCCCTGGTCAGCACCAATTACAGTCGCACCCTCCGGGATCTCGACCAAGCTGCCAAATCAGCCGGGATCGCCCTTATGACCGAGTGCGGTCTCGATCCGGGTATCGATCTCATCCTGTACAGTCACGCCCTGCAGGACTTCGATGAGATTCATGTCATCAACGCCTATTGCGGCGGATTACCGGAAACTTCCGCCAGCGACAACCCGCTCAAGTACAAGATATCCTGGAACTGGGCCGGCGTGCTCGAATCGACCCGTCGCCAGGCCCGTGCCATCAAAGACGGCCGGTTGGTCGAGATCCCGGCGGATCGCCAGCACGACCCCGCTCGGATTCACGAAATCGATTTTCCCGGACTGGGCCGGTTGGAGGCCATTCCGAACGGGGATGCCGTCCACTTCACCGATTTACTTGGTGTCACCGAAACGATCCGGGAGACAGGCCGGTATTCCTTGAGATGGCCCGGATGGAGCGCCTTTTGGAATCCACTGAAAAGATTGGGGTTTTTGACCGACACGCCCGTGCCGGGTCTGCCTTGCGAGGTGTCACCGTTTCAGTTCATGGCCGCCCACCTGGGGCCAAGACTGCAGTACGCAGTCGATGAAAAAGACCTGGCGGTCATGGTCAATGTTTTCGAGGGGCTCTCGAAAGGTCGATGCGTCCGCCGGACCATACGGGTGTTGATCGAGCGCGATCTGGAAACCGGCACTATGGCCATGAGCAAAGGCGTCGGCATTCCGGCCAGCGTCGTGGCCCAGATGATCGCAAAGGCCGAAATTACCGCAACGGGGATTCTTTCACCGATCACGCACGTGCCCAGCCGGCTGTTTTTAGAACGCCTGTCTCAGAGAGAGATACGCGTGGAAGAATCAGAAGAAATCTTGAATTGAAGCAAGCATTGATTAGATCTTGAGGATTTTTTTCCCAAAGAGCGAGAGCACATACTCGGTGGCCGTACCGGCGGTTGAGTGATTCACATCCCTTTCCGGAAAATAATCGACAACCGCCACAGACCGCAAGAGGCCTGACTTGGCAATCATTTCCATGGCAAGGTGTCCTTCCCGGTAGGAAAGCCCACCCCTGACGGGCCGTTGCACACCCGGCGCCACGGCGGTGTCGAGCACATCCATATCCAGTGTGACGTGAATTCCGTCCGTTCCCATGCCGGCGTTGCGAAGGGCACGGTAAATCACTTCCCTCATTCCCAGTGCATCGATTTCCTCCAGTGTATAAGCACTGATTCGTGAGCGCCTGATCAACCGGGATTCCTCATGTGATACTTCCCGCAAACCAATCAAAGCCACGCGTTCGGATTCCAGTCTGGGTTCAACACCGCCGGTGCCGGGAGACAATTCAGTGAATGCGGTTATGCAGCTGCCGTGAGCGCTTAGAATTATAGTCCCGAACATCGGAAGCGACAGCGCCAGGCCCCGATAAATACCAAGGCACGTTCTCGGATCGTTGGCATACGCGAGCGGGATCAAATCATCGTTGATAATTTCGGCAACCGTTGCGGAAACGATTTCGGATTCATCCTGGATTTGCTGCCGGCGAACAATCGATTGCCCCAACGCATCCAAGCCCGCTGTCAGGTCATCGATGTTCAGTATCCGATCGGAATCCGGGTCGCTTTGGGGCGAAATTTCCGTTAGAACGATGCAGCGGTATTCGGAAACGATTTTTCTGTCTCTTAGAGGGCGCTTTTCCACATACTCGGACGTCATGGCGGCCAGAAGAGCCCCATAGTTCATAAAGAATGCCAATTCGTCCCCGAGTCGGACATTTTCGGCCTCGGTGACATCCACGATCAGGTGGTCGCTGGAAGCACCGAGTATGGAAATCTGCGGTTCAACCGGTTTCATTCCCTCCACGACAACGTCCTCGCGACCGATGTTTAAAATGGCCCGGTCTCTATCGCCCTTGTCGACAAATTCCGGTTTGCCGCCAAATGCATCCTCTCCAGTTTCACCAATGGGCACGGACGGTTTTTCCTTGAGCTCGACAATTTCCGCCCGGAGTAAAAACGCGTCCTGAAACGTGCCGGGCCAGGCAGACCGGTTCACGGTTTCACGGCCTAAAAGAATCCCTTCTCCGATACGGATATGATTAACGGCCCGGGGCATCTTCCCCGATGCGATCAGGTTCAGGGAACTCGAATTGCCGCCCGAGATGTATCGCAGTTTGATCCCGAATGCGGATTCAATCCGGTGGGCGTATTCGACCAGTTCATTCATATTTTTTTCCGAAGGCATAACGCCGCCGTAACAGCTCAAGTTCGTCCCCAGGCCGGTGATACGGATGCCGGGCAGTTCGACAACTTCACGCACCATGGGCAGCAGGTCGTCGGGCCAGACGCCTTCGCGCAGGTCTCCCAAGTCGACCATGATCATGATGTTATGCAACAATCCCCGCCGGGAGGCGGCTTCGGAAAGCGCCTGGATGACTGACAATTCCGAATTCAGACTCATATTCACTGAGGTGACGATGTCCTCAGCGGCGGAAAGGGGCGGAATCCTCAGCAAGGTAAACTCGGTGGAGACACCATTGGCCTTGAGACGGTGAATATTTTTCATCCGTGATTCGCCGATACATGCGACTCCGCCCTGGAGCATGGCTTTGGCTACCTGCGGCATCCCGCAGGTCACCTTGGTAACACCGCAGACCTCGATTCCGTATTTTCCGCACAAGGCCGTGATTGTCCGGGCGTTATGCTCGATTTTGTTCAGATCGATGGTGACATAAGGACCATACGGCATCTTAAACGCCCCGTTTTGGATTAACTGCACATTGAATGTTATTTTTGCTTACAGGCCCTGCTTGGAACCAGGAAAAAGGAAAGATTACGGTATGGCATCACTGAACCCGATACTCTGCAACATCAATGCCAAGGCTTCCTGGGGGTAGCGCCGGCTTAAAACACCGGCTGCCGCCATGATATTGTTCCGGTCCAGGTAAACCGCCGCATCGCGTGGCGGCAAGAGTTTGGACTTGCGCGGGTCGGTCTTGATGTTATGCAAAATTTCCTTGCCCATTCCGAGCCGGGTCAATGCACCGCCGGTACCGATCACATGCCTGACGGCGGACAAGTCTCTGCCTTCAACGATTTCGTTTCTACCATAAGCGCCGTAGGCGACGCGTAGTTGTCCCGCATGTCGCCAGATGGAAATATCCACGGCCCATCGGGCCAGTAGAGCTGAGGTTTCGCGCTCTGATGCCGTCTCCGGTATCGGCCGGACATTTTTAAACTGTCGGAGTTCGCTTCCAGCGGCCTCGACGATTCGAGGGGCGTTTATATAAACCCCCAGGTCACCCTCGACGGTCCGTTTGGATCGCGGTTCCGGGGCAATCATCATTTTTGAGAACTCAGGCGAACCTTCGGTTACCGAATGAACGTCCGTGGTGGCGCCTCCCACATCCACGGACATCACATCCCCCATGACTTCGGCCAAAATCTCGGTGGACCGCATGACCGCTCCGGGTGTGGGAATAATATCGACCTGGACCATTTTCCGAACATTCCCCATGCCTGGTGCCGTGACGATATGGCGGGCGAACACGTCCTGGATGACCTTGCGGACGGGGTCTATATTGAGCTCATCGATGCGCGGATACACATTTTCAACTATAAATACCGGTATACCGGCTGATTCGAACAAACGCCTGATTTCCCCACTGACAGTTTTATTGCCGGCATATATCAAGGGGCTCTCTAGTTTCAAAGAGGCCAGGGAGCGGGCGTTGGCTGTGACGATGTCACGGTCTCCGTAATCGACGCCACCGGCCAGAAGAATAATATTGGGTTTGATCCGACGGACCTCTTCCAAAGCGTCCTGATAAATCTTACCGGCGGTTGTGAAAGTAACGATGGCACCGGCCCCCAGGGAGGCTTCCCTGGCGGCTCGAAGCGTCATGTCGCGGGTCAGCCCGTGTACGGTCATCCGCAAACCACCGGCGGCCGATGACGCCGCCATCAGCGCAGCGTCCCGCGTATTTATGCCTACACGAGTCTCCAAATCCTTCCGGGCCGCTTCGAGGCCCAACACCACATCGCCTTCGGCAACGGTGGTCAATCCCAGCCCCTGGCCGAGGAAACAGGTGTCGCGTCCAGCACTCAGCCCGGCGAAGGCGCTGACTTTGGTTATCGTACTGCCGATATCGGCGACTATGATTTCGGCGTGTTTTATAGGAGCTGAAGGTCTTCCCATTGTTGAACATTCATGGTCATGGGGGCCACCCCAATGGATGAAAACGACTCGCCGAAGGCCGGATGATCGGTTAAGAACGGCGTCTGGTTGTCTGAACCGCTTACGGTCCCGTTCACTCGTCCGCGGATAAAATCGATCATATTTTCGTATTTATTTCGATGGCGAAAATGCTTAAGATTTGATTCTTCCGCCATGGGGTTCCGAATTGTACAAGCGGCCGTTGTGTGTCATGAGAAACGCCTGCAAGGAAACCGTCTCCTGTTTGACAAATCCTTTGTTTTTTATCGAGCCGCTGCTCACCAACTCGACGATGGCACATGCCGAGGCGGCCGTTGTCCAGGAAATGGCACTCCACGCTCTGTCACCGATTTGGATCGGGTAGTACGCTTTGACAAATTCATCGCGAATGAGCCGCTTTTTTTGCGAGCCCTCGGCCGAGGCATGAATATAGACGACATCTTGCTCTACAGGCGGTTTAGCATGCGTCAAAATCTCACCGGCTTTTTTTCGGTTTTCCCGCATGAGCAGTTCATGAAAAAAAAAGTTCATTAATTCCACATGCCCGGGGTAACGGATGCTTTTGTAGTCCAGGTTTTCAATACGCCCCAGATAGGTTTCGCACATCGTGCCCAATCCCCCCGAGGTCGTGAAAGCCTCCAGTTGAATACCATTGATGACGAGCTTTTCGACCCACTCCATCGGCGATACCCATTTGTGAACACCATCTTCGATGACTTCGCAGTCATTTAAATACTCGTTCACTACGCCCTCCGGTGACCAGTTGAAGGCATACCCCAATAGCCCCGTCGGGTTCTGGGGCAGTGCGCCGACCCGCAGTTTGAGACTTCTGATTTTTTTAAAATTTGCGGCTAAAGAGGCACCGACGATGGCAATAAATCCGGGCGCTAAACCACATTGAGGCGCCAAAATGGATTCCGTCGATTGACTCAATTTGATGATAGCTTTTGTCGTGGGGACATCTTCGGTGAGGTCAAAATAATGAACCCCATGCCGACACGCGTGGGTCGCTATTTCCAGGTTAAAACGGTAGGGAAGGCAGGAAATGACCGCATCATATGGTTTCACCATTTTTACGACTTGCGCGATATCTGCGACATCGAGTTTTCTAGTCTCAAAAGGAAGACCGGTTTTTTTGTGTCGATCGGCACCGAACACGTTGAACCCGGTTTTTTCCAACAAAATGCCGACCAGTGTTCCAACTTTTCCTAAACCCAACACTAAAATGGATTGAATTTTTCTGCGCAAGATGACCTCCTGGAGAAACACATTGTATTGATTATCCGTCTTGATGCTTTTTCTTGCCCATCATTTTTCCGACCATAAAGCTGGCCACATGCTTCCCCTTGGTCCCCCGGCCGAATCCGGCATCCATGCCGCATTCGACGGCCATGGCGTCATTGACCTGCGTGCCGCCCGCGATCAGGATAAGACCGTCGCGGACGCCGCGCTCGACGGCAAGATCATGAAGCCGGCGCATGTTGATCCGGTGGATGTCGTTATGGGAAATAATCGTCGAAATCAATGCAGCCTTGGCACCGGTTTCCTGGGCAGCATCCAGCACCTTTGAAACCGGCACGGAGGTGCCCAGATAATGGCAGTGGAATGCGTATTTTTCCAGGCCGCCGTGCTTGATATCGATGATTTCCCGCATACCCACCGAATGCTCATCCTCGCCGACGGTGGCGGCGACTACATGAATTTTACGGGGCCGGATAAAGGCCTCGATCTCACTGTCGGGTAAGATTTCTTCTTCCTCGGGAATTACGAGTTTGTTTTTATCGACGGCATAATCCAGCACGCCCTTGACCTCGAACAGAGACCCCTCTGCGGGGTGGATCAACCGGCGACTGATCACTTCGGGCTCCGTGAGTCCCATTTTGCGGGCCATTTCCAGGGCGGCAGCCTCAGCAACCCGCGGTTCTTCCGGCACGAAGAGGGTGACGCAGACAATGCCGTCGCCGGCCCACTCCACTTCCGGCCGCACTATGCCGGCCGCTTTTTCCGCCAACGGTTTTTTAAGGCGGTTGTGGACGTTGTCCGTTTCATCCAGTTCATTGATGTAAACAATTTTGGATGGATCACAGAGGGTGCATCCGCCAAAGGCGCCACACGCTTTTAGCGGATAACGATTATTTCCGAAGTGGCTGCACACCGGCGCACCGTAATCGGGAGCCCGTTTGATGATGGTGCCGGCGGATACACCGCCGTCGGGATCACGGGCGATGCCGTCATTGTTTCTTTCCGGAAAGTATCCGGAATCCACGAACTGGC
Source organism: uncultured delta proteobacterium (assembly GCA_963792945.1). Lineage (GTDB taxonomy): Bacteria > Desulfobacterota > Desulfobacteria > Desulfobacterales > SG8-13 > JARFQH01. The sequence continues at coordinate 280,284 of CAWBYM010000021.1, forward strand.
CCTGTTCCACGGCCGCAAAATAACCGCCGTTTTCAGTTATTTCCTCGAGGAACAGCACGGCGCGCTCTTTCAGTTCCCGGATCTTTTCGGGCAGGTGGCCCTCTTTTTTCAGATCGACCATATCCATCAAGCCGTCCAATCCCATGAGTGTCTGGCGCGCCGTGTTCACCCCCAGGATATTGTTGTAATGCCAGGGAACGTTCCGACCCTCGTCCGGCGTGATCGTGCTCTGGATGTCGGCGGAGGTCATGCGGGATATCAGGGTGTCGAGGACGTGGGTGATGGTGGCTTCGGCCATGTCGGCTTCCATGTAACGGGTGTTCTGCTGGGCCCTGAATTTATAGCCCTGAAACAAATCGCGCAGGGCGATGGCATAGGGCAGATCGAGCCGAAGCTTGGGAGCCGGCGGTGCCGTGGGCGGCACCGTAGAAAGGGCAATATTTTCAGAGGGCATGCCGGCCGCGCGGGAAAACGCACAATTGATGGCATGCTGCACCAGAAGTTCGGGCATGACCTTCCAGGCTTCCTTGGCCGTGGCGTTGGCATTGTGGGCGCCGTCGATCTGCAGAATCCCGGCGTCGGCCATGATCGTCTTGGCCTCCGCAGCGTCCACGAAGGACCGGTGCATGTTGATGTTGCGGTACAGCACGTTGTACTGGGGGTCCTGGTGGGCGCCGTTGACGCCTTCTTCCGAAAACATCACCGCGATTTCCGGCCCGGCCACGCCGCTGACATAGGAATGAAAATTGATGGGCCGGCCGACCTCCTCTTCGATCAAATCGAGCGCCTTGCGGGATGCGCGGACCTGTTTGCGGGAAATCGGAATGCCGCCGACACCCTCGGGCGTGCCCTCGATGAGACCGTCGAAATGGGACTGACCGGCGGTGCGGATCACCATGAGGTGATCGGCTCCGTGCCAGGCGGCCATGCGCATGCGCCGGATGTCGTCCTCGAACCGGCCCGAGGCGATCTCGGTGGTGATGACAAAGTCACATTGCGGGTCGATGTCGCCGAAATAATGGGCCGAAGGCAGCGGCACGGAATATTTCAGGTTCTCGGTTGTGTCCTTCAATTCAAAAGGCCCTGTCTTTTGATTCTTCATGGGTTTGCGCCAGGTCCAGCCTTTGCGTTTCGGCCGGTACTGATCCAGGTCCTTCAGAATCTCCGGGACGTCGATTTTTTCATTGGACTCCAACCGTTTCATACTGTCAATTCCTCCCAGTATTTGCCTGCTATCAAGCCGAGGCCCGCTTGCCTTACGGATATACCCTTCTTGTGGGCCAACTCAAGAACCAGGTGGCCCGCCCCGCGCCCCAGCAGTCCCTTTTCCTGCATGCGGTTGACCAGCGGTTTGGTTTCCAGGCTCGAAAACCCCATGCGCAGCAGGATCGCCCGCTCAATAGAAGGCGAGGTGTGCGTCCGCGCCTCTTCCACCAACGGTTGAACGATTTGGTCCACCAGGGACCAGAAATGCGCATGCAATTGCTCGTCCGACATATTCTGCAAATGCTCCCGGCGGGAGCTAAAATCATCTTTTCTTTCTCTCATGGGACTCGATGACCTCCCTGACATAGGTTTCGTCTGATTTGGTTTCGGCGACCAGAAACGCAATATCCGTCTCGGTGACATTCTCTCCTTCCGGAAGCGAATCCAAGGCGTTTCGCAAATAGGAGCGCCGAATTCGATCCAGATTCATTTCGACCGCTTTGATCTGGGATGGATGTTCCGGGATGACGATGGTTTTTCCCGGCTGGTTTTCCCTGGGATCTCCCCGGCGGACGTCGATCCCCATCTGCTTGGCCAGGTTCAACTGGCCCAGCGGGTGTTTTCCCGCGCCGGTGTATTCGGTCTCCTGGACGACGATGATGTGTTCCCGGTCCATTTCCCGTGCGGTGGCGAACGCGGCGGCCAGAGACGTGTTTCCGGCCGGACCTCTTTCCATGCCCTCGATGGCCGCTAGGGCTTCCGTCATGTAGAACACCTCGCCCTGGGTCACCGTGACGAACCGGTCCATGTACCGGAGAGACCGGGCCGCGTTTCTCGGAACATCCGCCCGGTCCGGCCAGGTGGAGAACGGAACGGAAAAACCGGTATGACCCGTGGTGAAGGACTTGCGGTTAAAATCCCGGTCCGAGGCCATGTGAAGGCCGGACAGATCCACGCTGGCGGCTACCATCAGGGTACCCGCCGCCCCGGCCTTGATCAGCCCCCGGGCCGTGCCGGTCACATTGCCGCCACCCGCATGGGTGGCCATCACCACATCCGGAAACCGCCCCTCGCGCGCTTTCACCTGCATGGCCAGTTCATATCCCAGTGTCTCGATGCCCAGGATGGAATAGGGCGTATACAGGGAGGCGTTGAAATACCCGGTTTCCTTCAAAACAATGAGGAAATGGTAAAAGAGTTCAGGGCCCACGGACAACCGGACAACTTCGGCGCCATAGGCCTCGCAGGCCCGTGTCTTTTCGGCGATCTCCGGTTGGGCGATCCCTTGGCTGTCAAAGGCTTCCTGCACGATGATGCACCCCAACCCGGCCTTGGCCGCCTGGGACGCCACGGCCGCGCCGTAGTTACCGCTGGTTGCCGCCGCGATACCCTTGTAACCTTTCTTCTTGGCCTCGAAGGCCGAGAGAGACGCCCGGCGGTCCTTGAACGAACCCGACGGATTGGCGGCTTCGTCCTTGACGAACAGCCGTGCGCCCTTGCCCGGTTCGGACACGGCCCGGACGAGTTCGGTCAAATTCCTCAGTTCCACCAGCGGCGTGTTGCCCACGGCTGTACGGTCCTGGATGTCGCGGATGGCCTCCAGGTCGTAACCGGTGTCATCGAGCATGGCCTCGTAATCGAAAGAGAGCGGGCCGGTGATGTATTTATCATAGTCGATGCCGACCGAGGAGCGCATGATGTCCGCTTTTTGATCCATTACCGCTTTGTAGGAATCCGCACTCATGATGCGTTCCTCCTTTCCCGGAGAAGCGCCCGAATCTCTCCGGCTATTGGCGAGAGTTCGGGAATCGGGCGGCCGAACATGTGCGTATACAAAGGATTGATTTCAGTGAGTGTTCCCCTGACCGTGCGCCCCGAGAGTGTGATGATGTCGGCTTCCGCGCCTTTTTCAGCGTCATGAAGCAGGAACCCCTTCACCCGCATTTCCAAGGGGACCTGTTTGGTGTCATCTGGCAGGTTCGGCGCGCGTTGGTCTTTTTGGAGCACCACGCCGCCGATTTCCACCCATGTGTTTTTTAGCGCGCGTTCCGTCATTGTTCCCCCTTACGTGTGATACATGAAATCTTTATTCCAATATTCTCTCGACTGAAGTTTAGAGTAATGGAGCAATCGAGAGAGAGCGTAATGAAAAAAACGAGAAGAGCGCTTTACAATACTCGATTACTCCGAATTTCCGACACGACTGTTTTACACCCCGTATTTCCTGTCCGCGATCAGTTGCCGCACATCCCCCATCATGGCCGCCGGCGCCGGAAGGTCCGCCATGGTTTTCAGCCCCGGAAGACTGGTGACCACTTGCGGGATCATGTTGACCGCCAGGGCGATGGTGCCGATGCCGCCGGGGATTTCGGGACCGCTGGAAAAACTGACGTCCGGCTCGCCCTTGATTTCGATGTAGTCGCCGGTCTGCACATCCTCCAAGTGCGGGTGGACCTGCTGGGGGTGAATCAGGTGAATGACCGCTTTGCCGTCAATGTACCCCGTGGCCGTGTGCGTGCAACCTGCAGTCAGGCCGGGTTCGATTTTCACAAACCCGGTTTCCCGGTGGACCTTGGAGATGATCGGGTCGCGGGTCTGTTCGATCCTATCGACCTTCCAGCCCAGTGCCCTGGCAATCATACTGATGGATTCCGGAAACCCGAAATGACCGACAACCGATCCGTCCGCAACGCCTTGTTTAAATTGCTCGGGCGTGATGCCCACCCCCTGGGTCTTCAGCACGGACGGTCCGTAAGGTGACAGGTCGTTGATCCGTTTGGCGGTGATCGTCTCCACGCTATAGCAGACGCCGGTCAGGGAAATCACCAGCAGGTCCAGGACGAAACCGGGGTTGATGCCCGTGCCGACGACAGTTACCTTCTTCTCCACGGCCAGCCTGTGAATCTCTTCGGAAAGCCCAGGGGCCTCGTATGACGGGTAGGCCATTTCCTCGGCAATCGATATGACGTTCGCTCCGCTTTTTACGGCGGTTTTTATTTCATCGGCGGCCTGTTCGACCTTTGAGCAGGTCGCCTGAATAACGACATTCGGTTTTGCCGATGATAGCATTGCGGGAAGATCGGCGGCGAGTGCGACACCGATTTTTTCGCCGAGGCCGATTGCCTCTCCCACATCGACGCCGGCCCGATCGGCCCGCCGGCCGTACACGCCCACGAGTTCGACTCCCTGTTTGCGCATCAAAAGTTTGACAATTCCGGATCCCATCTGACCTGTACCGAGAACCGCCGCTTTGAGTTTGTCTTTCATATGACCACCTCCTCAATTTGTCGACCTGAGAGCAACGCTTCCGAAGTCCTCATTTTCTTTTAACACGAAAATAGAACCGAGCTTGCAAAGCAACGGTAGTCCCTGCGCCCGGACAACCGGTTTCAAGTGGCGGCTGAAACTCGTCGCCAACGGGGTCTAAGCCCGAACCGGACCCGGCGCTAGAAAAATTTTGGCCGAAACGGCCGAAGAATGTATCTTCAGCGCGCCATTGCCATGGGGTCCGGTCCAAAGCGCCGTAAGCGATACAGACAGTCAGCCGCTGTTCTCAACCGGTCATCCGGACTCCGGTCCGTCAATTTAATGCACAGTGGTGCCCGGTATCATGGCGTGGCAGTTCAATAGATAAACCTATTCCTTCAGGCTGCGGACCGGCAAAACATGCCCAGACCGATTATTAATATTTTCGTAACATGTCGTGCCGGATTCGAAGTATACAATCCATGCCATTTCAGGATGATAATCAAAAGTTGTCGCCGACCAATGGTAGCCCGAGGGAACATTTGAAAACATATGACCGTTTGGTAAGGCGGGTTCTCTTTGGCTGAAATCGATCAATGTGCACAGTTCCTTCATTGTCGGTAATCGCCAATCCCCGGCAGAGGAGCCATCAGAGAGAACAAGATCGGGGGTTGGCCCACAGTCTCCCTCTTTGAGGCTTTTCGCTGCGAGCACAGCATTTTGCGAATCCTGAATCCCGAAGCAATTCATGTTTTTAAGCCAAACAAGCTTGGTCAGATTGTCAGTCACCGTACCGTCTTTGTTGTCCGTAAAGCGGGAATCAGGAATGGACGCATCAAATATCAGTGCGGCATACTGCCGTTTAAAATCACATGGAACGATATTGTCTCTCCAGTCATAGCAGGTAGAGTTAAGAGGATTCACGATGGCTGCTAACTCATCAGCATCTTGAGACGCTGGAAGCGGATTATCTTCGTTAGCGTGATACGGTTGAACATGTGTGCAGGAGAATACGAAGAACAAAGAATTCAGAAGGAATGCTATATATTTAACCGTAAATGATATGTTCTTCTTTTGAGAAGATCTGCATAAAACGATGTTCATGATGATCATCTATTCTTTCAGTGCCCCTCGTCTAATATGAACCGAACCATTCGTTGTAAAGTTTATGGTATATGCCGTTCTTTCTTAATTTCAATAGAACTCGATTCACCGACCCACGCAGTTCAATTCCTTGCGGGAAAAAGAAATTTAAATTTTTTCCGTATTTTTCTATTGTTTCCCATCTCTCATAATTAGCGAACATATTTGAACCAGTCGGTTTCCTTGAACCACTTGTCGTGCATTTTCTCAAACCGCCCGTCCTGTTTGATTTCCTGTAAAAAATTGTTCAACCATTTGAGAAAATCAGGATCATTTTTTCGAATGGCCCAGGCAATCGGTTCTTTTGTAAAGGGGGTATCCAGAAAGATCAGCTGGTCTGATGGGTGCAGGGCAGCAAACACGGCATTAAAAGGATAATCGTAGACAAATGCGTCCGCCGTTCCTTCGAGCACGCGCATCCCGCCATCGATTTCCGTGTCGACGGTCTCATAGGTCGCCGCAGGTATCATGTTTTTAACGGCCTCCTCACCTGTCGTACCGGGTTTGGACACCACGACGAATTTTGGGTCATTAAGATCTTTGTAGGATGCAACCGTCTTCTTATGCTTGGCATTGAGTAAAACGGTCTGCCCCACGGTCATGAAAGGATCGGCGAAATCCACTTTCTGCATACGTGGTTCTGTAACCGACATCCCACCGAATATGATGTCGAAACGGCCTAAATTTAAAGCTGGAATGATGCTGGGCCACAAGGTGTCGACAAATACCGGCTTGACACCCAACGCCTTGGCCATCTCAATTCCCATATCGATATCAAAACCCATCAAGCTGAGTTGGCGACCCTTGCGTCGAAAGCCTCCATGCCTGATTTCCTTCTGACGCACCCCGCTGCGTTTGTCGATCATCTCAAAGGGCATATAGCCCACTTCCAGACCGATACGCAGCTCGCCTCGTCGCATAATACCTTCCAGGGTCGAGTCTTTGGACAACTCAACGTCGGCAGCCAGCGCCGGTGCATTCCATTGACCCAAACACAGCCAGGACAGCAAGATGGCAAATATGATTTTGAAACAGATAGTTTTGAACATATCCGTATCTCCCTTCCTTTATTCCTGACGCTTGTAAGCGATGGCTTGTCGTCCTTTCAGGCGGTACTTTGCTCGGCTACCATGTCGGGTGTTTCGATCTCTTCATCCAGGGGCGTGATGGTGATATTGAACCAGCCATAAAGCATGGTAACGATCGGCGAAATCCAGCAAAAGAAGTTAAACGGCAAATAGGCGATTGTGGGAACCCCCAGGGTGGCTGCTTGATAGGCACCGCCGGTGTTCCACGGCACCAGATTGGCAGTTACCGTGGCACTGTCTTCGATGGCCCGTGACAGATTCTGGGGGGCCAGGTCCATGTCTTTATAAGACTGAGCGTACATCTTTCCGGTCATCACGATGGACATGTACTGATCGCAAAGGATGAGATTTGCTCCGATGGCGGTCAGGACGGTGGCCGTGATCAGCGAACCGGTGGATTGGGCCTTTTTCAGTATGACGTTTACAACGACGCGCAGTTGGTTGGTCTTTTCCATAATGCCACCGAACATCATCGCGCAGACTACAAGTGAGACCGTGTACATCATCGATTCAAAACCGCCTTTGGTCAGCAAGTTATCGACCGCTTCAACACCGCTGCTACTGGCAAAACCGCCATATGCTGCCGACAGCAGGCTGCCAAAAGTATTGCCTTGAAATATCACGCCAATAATACCGGCCGATAGAATCCCGATCGTTATGCCCGGTACTGCTGGTATCTTTCGAATCGCCAAAATCATGACAAGTGCCGGAGGAATAAGCATGAGCGGATTTATACTGAATTGTGCGTCAATGCCCGACAGGATTTGATTGACTTTATCCAAATTCGCCTGCCCGCCACCGTAAAAAAAACCTAAGATAAACTCGATCACAAGTGTGAGGCCATAGCTAACGCCGGTTGTATAGCTCATGTGCTTTATGTGCGTGTAAAGGTCAGTACCTACCATGGCCGGAGCCAGGTTGGTGGTATCGGACAAGGGCGACATTTTGTCACCGAAATAGGCACCGGAAAGCACCGCGCCGGCTACCACCGGCAGCGGAAAACCCAACCCTTCGCCGATACCGATTAAAGCGATGCCGATCGTTCCCGTGGTGCCCCAGGACGTGCCCGTTGCCAAGGAGGTGATCGAACAGATGATCAAGGCAGCCGGGAGAAATATCTTCGGGTGCAATATTTTCAAGCCATAATACAGCAGCGTGGGGACTACTCCGCTTAAAATCCACACTCCGATGAGTATACCGATGATGAGCAAAATCACGATAGCCTGGAGTGAATTGGTAATGCCGTTGAGCATGCCGGTTTCAATTTCTTTCCAGGTAAAACCGGCTCTCAGGCCGATTACCGCCGCAACGAGCACACCCAGCAGAATGGGTACTTGGGCGTCTGATTCATAGCGCACAATCGCCAGGCTGACAAAAACTATCAATCCCAGGATCGAAATCAATGCCTCCCAGAGATAAGGATCACGCTTTTCACGTTTGGTTGCCATGGTTTCTCTCCTTTCCTGCTTGGGATACTATTCATTATTTACTTGCACTGCTTTTGATTAACATTACAGGGACACTGGCCAGTCTCGAGACTTTTTCCGCGACCGCACCAAACATCACTTTCTGAAGGGTGGTACCGGTGCCCATAATGATGAGATCGATCCCCTCGGACTCCGCATATTGTAGAATTTCTTTATAATTGGTCCCTGAAACAACAGCAGCCTTTCCGATACGGATATCCTTGAAATGGCGCTTTATAAACATATCGAGTTTTTGTTTGGCTTGTGCCAACACTTGACTTTCAAAGTCGCTGGCAATGCGTTTAAAATCGGGCTCTGGGGATTCGGAAACATAGGTGTCCACGTACCAATCGAACCGGCGCAGGACGTGCAACAGATGTACTTCGGCATCAAACTTTTTCGCCATGATGGCTACATAGGATGCTATAGCAGGAGAAATGTCAGTCAGCGCTATGGGGTAGAGAATCTTTTTAAAGCCTTCCATGAGCATCTCCTTTCGTTATGGGTCACTGCGGTATTTTACTTATCCTTTTGAATTCAACACTAATTTCGTACTTTTTTTTACGCCAACAGTTGCTCCAATTCTTTCGCAGTGTGCTTCGCTAGTCCCAATGTTTCCATCGTGCGCCGGGCTTCACCTAAATAATCTCGATTCATCAACAAAGAAACCAGTGTGATCACAGCCGACATGACCGGTGTCGCTACCCCGATCTGTTCACCCAATTTCTGGAGGAACACCAGACCATACCCCACATCTTCGTTGAAATAGCGGTAGTCCAGGCTGCTCTGGGCTTTGACCCCGGCAAATCCCGGCGCGGTGATAAATCCGTTGTCATACGTGGCTTCTGTCATATAGCCTTGGATGACGCCCAGTTCCGGATCGGGAATGACTTCCACGCCCAATTTTTGCCCGATGGCGACACGCTCCCTGTCCACCCCTTCGATCAGCCGGCCGACCGCCGGGCTGACGCCATCATGGTAAAATTCGAAATCCCCCTTGGTGCGTTCGATCCTGGCGACATTCATGAGTGTAATTGTGGGATGGATGACCGGGTTACCGTTCTGCAGGCTGGTCTGGAGGATATTCTTAGCCGGGCTCATCGCCGGGTAGACATCGCGCACTTTCCTCAAGACGGTATCGGTAATTTTCGCCGGAACCGCCGCCAGAAACAGCCCGCCCTTGAGCTTGTTGAAAATCCTGATTTTGCCCGGCTCAAGCAACCGCACCGCGTAGGGTAGCGTCGATGTCTCGGCCACGACGATGTCCTCACCCCGCAGCTCCAGCCCGGCGCCGTTTTTGAACTCAATACACCCCCCGCACGAACTCGGACACACGATCACGATTTGCCCTTTCTTGAGGTGCGGCTTGCAGGCTTCGGCAAAGGGCCTGGTGCTGTATGCCGGCCCAACGGCATAGATGATCTCCGCCCCTGCCAACGTTTTTTCAATCTCATGCCCGGCATAGGCCACCGGTTGAAATCCTTCGAGCTCACCCTCGCAGTGGATGCCCCCGTTATCTTGGACCGCCTTGATGCTCGCCGGAAATTGTTTAAAATCAAACAGACGAACCCGATGCCCCTGAGCGGCACAGTCGAATGCAACGGCACAGCCCCCGTTTCCTGAACCCAATACGGCGATGTTCATATTACTATCCTCCTGATTTCTTGATGTGAGCGATAGGAATGTGCTTTAAATATTGCGTTTCGTGGATTTCTATATGGAGAATTATTCTGTTCAGCGAAACAATGAGATGAATAATCGATTAATGTTTTAGGATTGAGCTCAAAAAGAACTTGCCTCGATCTGTTTGCGGATTGGTAAAAAAATCGTTTGGCGGTGCCACCTCGATAATCTGCCCATTATCCATAAAGACTACCCGGTTAGCCACCTCGCGGGCGAATCCCATTTCGTGAGTCACGACCATCATGGTCATACCTTCTTTGGCCAGAGCTCGCATGACATCAAGAACTTCATTAATCATTTCCGGGTCTAAAGCCGAAGTGGGTTCGTCAAAAAGCATGATTTTAGGGCGCATACACAAGCCTCTGGCAATAGCCACTCTCTGCTGTTGCCCCCCCGACAGCTGGGCCGGATAACTTTTGATTCTTTCCCCCAAACCCACTCGCGTCAGTGTTTCCCGGCCGAGTTTTTCTGCTTCTGCCTTCGGAATTTTTCTAACCCTGATGGGCGCAATGGTAACGTTTTCCAATGCCGTCATGTGAGGATATAGATTGAATGATTGAAAGATAAACCCGATCTCCGCGCGGATCTTGGTCATATTTATCTTTGTGTCGTGGACACTCATGTTGTCGACGACGAGTTCTCCCTTTTGGATAGGCTCCAACCGATTGATACAGCGAATCAGAGTACTCTTTCCCGATCCACTCGGCCCACAGACCACCACAACCTCCCCCTTGGCAACTTCTATGTTGATGTCCTTGAGGACATGCAGTTCACCGAACCATTTGTTTACGTTTCTGAAAGAGATCATGGGTTTATTCCCCTTATTCTAAGCAAAAACTGATTAGGCTGGTTGTCAATTCACTCTAAAGCCTTGTAGACACCACAGTCATTCGTTTTTCCAGGAAATTTGACAAATTTATCAGCGGATAACAGATAACGAAGTATAAAAGGCCAACAAGGCCAAATACCATTATGCCTTCCGGAATGCGCTGAACGGTCAACCAACCGACTCTGGTGATATCGACCACTCCGATTGCTGAGACAACCGACGAATCTTTTACCAGGAGAACATATTGTCCGACCAAAGGCGGCAGGATGGTTCGCATCGCCTGCGGCAAAACAATGTACCGGAGTTGTTGATAAGGTGAAAGACCGGATGCAGTGGCGGCCTCTCTTTGCCCGGAGGGAACGGCCAAAATGCCGCCGGCCACGATTTCACAAATAAAGCTGGCGGCGAGGTTGGTGAGGGCGATGACTGCGGCCGGAAAAGCCTCTAATTCTATGCCGGCACTCGGCAGAATGAAGAATATAATAAAGATCTGAACCAGAAAGGGGGTTCCCCGGATGAGGTCCACCCAGGCGCCGATGATAAATCTTAAGATCTTGTTGTCGCTGGCCCTGATGATTCCGCAAACAAAGCCGATAACCGTCCCGGCGATCAAGCTCAAACCGGAAACCGCGACGGTCATCCAAAGCCCTTTGAGGAAGAATGGTAGGCTGTGCAGCAGTTCGCTAAAATAAAAGCCCCACATAGTTTATCCCTCGCGCGTCAATGGGCTTCCCTGAAAATCAGACGTTTTTCAGACCAGGTCGAGAAGCCTTTGAGTAAATAATAGATAATCAGATAGAAAGCTGCCGTGGTCAGAAATCCCTCCGCGGGCATAAATCGGTCAGAAGTCAAAAGTTGGCCGGCCCGCGTCAATTCCGCGATCGAAATCAATGAAAGCAGCGAAGAGTCCTTGACCAGGACAATCGCCTGGCCCAGCATCGGCCGGATGGTCATGCCAAGCGCCTGCGGTAGGATGATATAGCGCATGCGCTGAAAATAACTCAGGCCGGAAGAAATTCCGGCCTCAATCTGTCCGTACGGGATTGCTTGAATGCCCGCCCTGATGATTTCGGCGTAATAGGCACCACTGTTCAAGGTAAGCGCCAAGATGCCTGTAACCCATTCGGGAAGCATTAGACCTAGAGATGGAAGACCAAAATAGAAAAAATAGAGCTGCGCCAGCAGAGGTGTAGAACGGATGCTCTCGATATAAATACCGGCAATGCGCGAGATAACCTTTGATTGACTGAGCCGCATGGCGCAGGCGATAATTCCCACCAGAATAGCACCGAGCAATGACGCCGCAGACAACCAAAGGGTTGCCTTGAAGCATTCCAGGTAGAGCGGCATGTATTCCCAGATAACCCTAAAATTGAAAGCTTCCAGCATATCATTTATCCGTCAGTTTCACGTTTTGGATTCAAAGCAAACGGTTGTGAGGTAAGCGTTCACATGGCACCGCATCTGCTTTATCGCCGGGCACTTGAAGTACAAAAGTACGTCTGCACGCCGCACGCCCGAGGCCTTGCATCTGTGGTACCCTGTAACCGCTTACAAATAGGTGGTTTGAAGCGCATCGGACTTTGCAACCCTGTTAACGATTACGTTGTGAGCCGGTTTGGCCGGCTCACAACCTCATAAAAAGCAATCTGCCCGATATCGCGGAGATGGGTTAATGATCTTGCTTCCAATCCAGAGAGTTGACCCAGTAGTTCAAGTTTTTGTCAAGGCGTCCGTCTAAGCTGACGTGCAGAAAGAATAGGTTGAGCCAATTCTGCAGATCCGGAGAGTCGTAGCGGACGGCAAAGGCTAAGGGTGATTTTGACAACTGCCCTTCCAGAATCCGAACGCTGCCTGGAGGGAAGCTCGCCGCCTGGCCCCGAACGGCCGATCCGTCATTTACGCCGACCTCTGCTTGACCGCCGAGTACCGCATTAATCAGGAGCGGTCCACCGCCTTTGTAGGTTTTTAATTCGGCCTCCGGAAAGGCATTCTTTGCGTCGTTTTCACCGGTAGATCCCAAAAGAACGGCTATCTTCGTTCCCGCTTTCTTCACATCATCGAGAGTCTTGATTGGGCTGTCCTGTTTCACAAACACGACGCTACCGGTATACATATAAGGATCTGTGAAAGCGATTTTCATGGCCCTTTTTAAAGTCGGCGTCATATCAGCCGCAAGCATATCGGCCTTCTTTGAAAGCAGGGCCGGAATGAGGCCGTCCCAATCGTAATTGAGATACTTGACTTTTACGCCCATCTCCTCGGCGATCAGATTACAAAGGTCTATCGAGCTGCCTGTTCTTTCGCCATTCCGATCCACAAAACTGAAAGGTGCGCCCTGGGTTTGAACGGCGATTCGGATTTCTCCTCTTTGGGCAATTTCCTCAAGAGTTCCCGCTGAGGCGATGGCCAAAAAACCGAAAAAAATTGCCAATGAAACAAAAATCATAAGTAATTTCGAGGCTTTCATCTTTTTCCTCCCTTTTGCCAGTTGTTATTGATGTTCCAACCGCCAATCGTTAATTTTTTTCGAGTAGAACCACCCCCTTCATGATTGAATTCTTGCTTGCACTCAAGGCGTCTTGCAAAGACGAAAACCAATAGGCCGAAACCGATAGTGCGGTGGGCTCCCGAAGCGACTTCCACAGCGGCAGTCCCGGGCAGGGCTGTACCAAACGCCGCCTCTCATGACCCGATACGACCCTGACGGCGGTCCATTTGGATTGGTCACTTCGTCGTAGGGATAGACACCAAACCAGTCTTGGCACCACTCTTGGACATTCCCGGCCATATCATAGAGCCCCCAGGCATTGGGTTTTTTCTGAGCCACGGGGTGAATGTTATTTTCTGAATTCCAGCAATACCAGCCTGTGGCATCGAGGTTAGGATCACGACCACATTGGAGCTCAGTGATGCCGCCGTTTGGAAAAGCGGTTGCGCTCTCCGCTCGGCAGGCATATTCCCATTCGGCTTCCGTCGGAAGTCGGTACGTGTCCGTTCCTTCTTTCTGGTTGAGTTTTTTAATGAATTGAATCGGTACAATTAATTTTCTCATCGCCATATCCCCTTGGAATCGCTAATTATTGGCCGATTCAGATTTCAACTATATTCAGCTGAAAAGTAATCTCACGATTTCTCGTTTATATTTCCCCTACACCTTCCGGCAGGCGCAACCAGTTTTGTTTGGATTTCATAATGATAAATGTTTCGCTTCTGACAACATTACCAATTTTAAGGATCGTTTCAGTGGTAAATTGATAGAGTTCGTCCCTCCCCCCCACACAAACAACCTCTGCAATGACATCATAACGTCCGGCAACCACTCCTGCCCATGCGACATTTGGAAGCCGGGATATTTTGTCCATAATTTTATCCATCTGTCCCTTTGACTGGATGCTCATGGCGACCAAAGCGGTTATCATGTCCTGGTGTCGGCTGGGATCAACCAGACCTGATATTTTGAATAAGCCTTTTTCCTCGAGAATTTTTATCCGGCTTCGAATGGTCGGCGCGGTAACATTGAGCTTTTTTGCAAGCGCACCAATCGACATGCGCCCATCCTCTGTCAGCAGTCGAATGATCTCGTTATCCAATGCGTCAAGAACTGGTTTATCCAAAAGACCCTCGTGTACAGTTTCTAAAAAAGAAAAATATTTTTCACATAAATATTTAAAAATAAAAATGTCAATAAAATAATTATTAAAAAAGAAAATAAACTAACAATAAAATTTTTGTATGCATGGATGGCGTCCAAGAAGACAGCCATGGTTCGACAGCAAAGATTTTACTGGACAGGAGCAATGCCGTGTTTTTCTTTTAGAATCTGCCTCAGGGATGGATGCCAATCCTGCGTTCACGTGTTATCCTTGCACCGCTCGACGACTCGAGCCAAAAGCCTGTTAAGCTCCGGAGCGTCCGCTAAAGCGAAAATACCGGCTGACCTCAATTCGTCTACGACCAAGCCGAGACGCTTGCCGACGAATTGCTCACCAAAAATCAAAACTGGCGCGATCAGCAGCACTAACCGGCCGCGGGGCAGGAAACCGTTCAGTAGTGGCACTGCTGCGCGATGATTGAGTTTCGGCCGGCGGTCAATGGGCCATGTTCGCCGACAAACTTCCAGGGTCAGCGACTGCGGGTATTTGGAGTCACAACAAGTTGCCGTTCAGAAGGAGGGAGAAGTGGTCATCGCAGCCGGGGAAGACGAGGCGGTAGTTCTCCCCCTGCCTGTTAACAGTCCTGGAGATCGAAGGGTCGACCGGGTTCGCGGGGTTCGACGAAATGTTCTACTTTACTGAGATTTGATGCAATTTTCAGCGCATCACAGGAGCGGGGCGATTTGTTTTGCCACCGGAAACAGACTGAAAATACCGCCGGTGTGTATGAAAACGATGCGATCCCCGAAGCATTCCGGTTGCCTTTTCAACTCCTGCACCATACCGTAAAAAGCTTTGCCGGTGTAAACCGGATCAAGGAAAATGCCTTCGGTTCGCGCCAATTCGCAGATCAGCGCCAGTTCCTCCGGTCGCGACCGGGCGTAGCCAAGCCCGACATAGCCGTCGACGATGTCGATATCACGCGTGCGGTCGAATGATATCTCCAATTGGTAATCTGCGATCGCCTTTTGGCAGATATCGCCGACGACCTTGACAAAGTATTCGCGATCGTCGCAGACGTTGATGCTGGCGACCCGGATGGGCCGTCCCGAGAGCTTGGCGCCCAGAATGAGGCCGGCGGCGGTGCCCCCGGACCCGCAGGCGTGAATGACGGTGACCGGTTCATCTCCGCCGGGCAGATCGGAGATATCCTGCACTAGTTCTTCCATTGCGTTGATATAGCCCCAGGCGCCGACCGCATCGGAGGCCCCTTCGGGGATAATGTAAGGGGTCTTGCCCAGCTTGCGAAGCGCTTCGGCTTCACGTGCGAAAAACGCGTCCCGCCGTTTGTACTCCTCGGGTGTGATCCAGACGATTTCCGCGCCGGCCATCCGGTCGAGCAGTATGTTGCCTTCGGGCGGCGGCGGATTGGCCGGATCGGCGGTGCGCAGCAGCAGGCGGCAGTGCAGGCCGAGCACGGCCGCGGCGACGGCCGTCGCCCGACAGTGATTGGACTGCTCGCCGCCGCAGGTCAGGACCGTGTCGGCCTGTTTGGCGCGCGCATCGGCCAGGGAGAATTCGAGTTTGCGGATCTTGTTGCCCGAAAGCGCGGCGCCGGTGAGATCGTCGCGTTTGATCATCAGATGGACACCGAGCCTCTCGCTCCAGCGCCACATCGGTTGCAGCGGGGTGGGCAAGCGGGCAAGGTCGATCCGGGGCGGATAGGATTTTACGGGAAGAACCATGATGTCTCCTTTGATGCGCCGGACAATCCCGGGACAAAAAAGACCGGCCTTTGGTTAAGACAACAATTTCCTGAGTTCGGCCAGGGTTTCATCGGGCATACTGAAAGAGTGTTCCGGGCCGGGGAATTTCCCCTGCAACACATCGCGGTTGTATTCCTTGAGGGCTTCTATAACGATTTCCCTGACGTTGGCATATTGCTTCACAAACTTCGGCACGAAGCGGTCGAAAAGGCCGACAACATCGTGAAAGACCAGTACTTGTCCATCCACATCCGGACCGGCACCGATGCCGATCACCGGCGCCTTGACAGCATCTGATACCAACTTTCCCAGTGGGGCAGGCACGGCTTCCAAAATCATTGAAAATACCCCCGCGTCTTCCAAGGCCTTGGCGTCGTCGATGATCTGCTTGGCGGCGGCCGCATCCTTGCCCTGAGTTTTAAAGCCGCCCAGTGCACTGGCTGTTTGCGGTGTCAAACCGATGTGCCCCTGCACCGGTATACCGGCTTTGACGATGGCCTCGATCGTCGGGGCAAAATCGCACCCGCCTTCCAGTTTGACCGCATCACACCCTCCTTCTTTCATCAGTCGGCCGGCGTTGGCAATCGCTTCTCGGGGGGATGTGTTGTAACTCATGAAAGGCATGTCGCCGACGATTAAAGGCCCTTTGCAGCCCCTGACCACGGCTTTGATGTGGTGAATCATGTCCTCCATGGTTACCGCGACGGTCCCCTCCAGGCCCAGCACCACCATCCCCAAGGAGTCGCCGACGAGAACGATGTCAACCCCGGATTCGGCCGCCATCAGGCCGAGGGGGTAGTCATACGCTGTCAGCATGGTCAGCTTGCGATTTTCCGCCTTGGCCCCCTGCACATCGGGTATCGTCACCTTCTTGTCGTTCATGGATATCGTCCTTTGGTTGGGTTGGGTTGCCCTTAAACTGAGCAGGATAGTGATGCTGCAGGGTCTCCACCAATGCCGTCAAAGCAAAATTGACCGGCGCGGCCATTCCCAGCCGTTTGGATTCCCGCACGATGAAACCATTGATGGCGCTGATTTCCGTCGGCCGCCCGTTGTCTACGTCCTGTCCCATGGATGAGCGGTTGGCTGCGGTGGCTTCGGCCACCTCGAAAACCGCCGCCACCGCATCTTCACGGATGTGTATCTTTTGAGCACGAGCGACTCTGATCGCTTCCTCGACAGCGTTACGGCTCAATTCACGCGTGATGTCAAGGTCGAGCAGGCGGCCGTTGGGTATGGCAGTCAATGCGGTGATGGCATTGATGCCGATATTGATCAACAGCTTGTTCCATATCACACTGAGGATATCGTCGTCGACTCGAGTTACGATTCCGGACGCGTTGAACAGGTCGGCGATCCGCCGGGCCATTTGCCGCCCTTGGTCGGTATTTCTCCAAGAACCGATAATGGTGGGGCCGTTTCCGGCATGGTGGATTCTGCCCGGACCCAACAGGGTCGCCCCGTGGGCGGTCGTACCGGCCAGCACGCTCGACGCCGCCGTGACCTCCGCTATCATATCCGCGTTTCCCATACCGTTTTGCAGGGTCATGGCCGCTCCACCCGAACCGGTAAGCCGTCGGGCCGTATGGGCGGCCGACAGTGTCGCATTCGACTTGACGAATATGATCACCAGGTCCGCCGGACCGATTCGAGCCGCGTCGCAGGTGGCCTTGACGCCGACGGTGCGCAAATGGCCGTCACGCTCGACGACCAGCCCGTGATTGTCCAAGGCATGCACGTGATCCGGCCTGACATCGAAGAGCCAAACGTCATTGCCGGCTTCGGTCAGCAGGGCGCCGAAAAGGCTGCCCATGGCACCAGCGCCCACCACGGCGATTTTCATGCCAGATCTCCATCTTCATAATGATTTACGGGGGAGGAAATGACGATAGCCTTTATTTCGGCTGCAGCCCCCAGCCGGACGGCCCCCAGCAACCGGCACCGGGGCTCACGTAAATCTGCGTAGAGCGGTAGCGGTGCATTCCCCTGAGAAAGGGCTGCGACAAGGCCATGAGGACATGCCCGGGGAATATCTGTCCTCCATGAGTGTGGCCCTTTGTCGGTGTGAGTATAACGCGCGGGAAACGGTATGCGCAAGGGGTGTTCTAATAGCTTTTGCGTGTTCGTACAGCCAATGCCCGCCCCCCATCGGCCGGAGGGGGGCCGTTCCAACCTTCGCCACCGTAACTGAAGCTGAATATCCACCGGGACGATGAGTCTTTCGTCTGGCCGGACCAAATCCAGAACCCCGAATTGGCCAAAAGGTAGGTGATATTGTTGACGCCGTCACCGATGTGGTAGAGCGTTTTCAACTCCCTGCGGGTCGGCATGCGCCATTGCCCCCCGACCTTGTCGAGACCGGCGACCCAGGCTTTAGCCTCTTCCCAGCTCGTCCCCTGGTCCGGTCCCGCAAACCATTCGAGGCCACTTTCGGTGTCGTAGACGACACCACTGTCATACAGCAAAAGATGCCTGTCTGTGTAGACAATCTTTGCGCCGGCATCATAGGCAGCGAGCACGGTCATAAACACGATCAGACATAAAAGGGGCCGGCCGATTCCCAGATGGGTATGTCGCGAGGTTTTCATATGTTCCTGCTTCTTCTGCAGTTAAGTTGATCAGTTTAGAATATCTTCCGTACGGTCAATGACGGTGGATTATCGTCGAATTCAATATCCACTGCAAAGAGCGGATGGGGCATGGTTTCTGAGTCACCGATCCACCGGTTTATTTGAAATGTATGGCCGCTATCCGCATGGGGGTATCGCCCACAACCCGCGTGCGGTGGCCCCTTCCACTCGTGTCGTCCAGCATGACGACATCACCGGCCTTGCGCCGTCGGCGTTCTCCATCACCCGTCTCGAATTCGCATTCTCCGGTCATCAGAATCAGCCACTGCCTCACCGGCGACGGGTGCCAGTCACCATACCAACCTGCCGGCAACTCGAGGAAAAGAGTAGCCTCGGCAGGAGCGAGAGAAGAAGTGTTTAACGGAGTCGCTGGCGGCGCGTAATCGTTTGGAATGAGTTTGATGCTGGCCCTCTCGAAGTGAGAACAGCCATCGGAATCTGAATATATGCGAAGATAATCGATAAGGCTCAAACTGTGCTCCTTTGGTAGGTACCAGAGGGCGGCATTGTGGATAAACCGGCGGCCTTGTCCAAACCGGCGGAGATACTACAGTATACGCCCCAGAATCATGGTCGATATGATCGTTATCGTCCAGCCGGAAGGCTTCCATATCGTATTCGTTAGCATAGCGCTCGGTTTCTTCCCATTGCTCCCAAAGCCGGCAGCATCGAATTTCACCACGGTCATCGGCGCCAATTCGCTCAAGCCGGATGTGAAAATAACCACACCAAACATCACAAAAAATTTTAATGATTCGGTTGAATGTCAATACCACCCAAACTGAGCGATTTTCAAGCTTGCCGCAGATACAAGGAAAATGTCGTTTCGCTATAGTCGACTCTGCGGGAGGGCATTTGACGCTATAGGTGCGGTGAAATTGGAAATCCCAACGGGTTTCATGTTTTTGAAAGTCAAATTGGCAGAATTCCTTGTAAGCATTGTTAACTCAATCATTTCGAGAACATGAAACGCTCAACTTGGCTATCGTTAAAGTCGTTCAGCTTGCGGGCGGGGTCATTGGTAAAAAAACAGGTGGTGCAACTTGAATAGCGAATTGAACCTTGCGACAGTGTGGCAATGTATCATACGGTAACGGGAATTTCAGTAGGGTTAAGACTTGAGCGATTGAACGGAGGCACTCCATGAACATTGCACAAAGTGTCGAGCGGGCGGCCACATTTTTCCCCGATAAAACCGCGATTCTTTTCGAAGGGCGGCCTATTTCTTACAAGGAACTCAACCAGACGGCCAATCGTCTGTCCAGCGCTTTTACGGCCCATGGCATCAAGGAAGGTGACCGGGTAGCCCTCTATCTGCCGAACATACCCGCGTTTATTTTCTGCTATTTGGCAACGGTCAAAATCGGTGCGATCGCCGTGTCGGTCAACCCCATGCTCAAGACCGAAGAACTAACATACCTTCTGAACGACTCGGGATCGGCTCTGCTCTGCACGGCGGGAGAACTGCTTCCCCATTTGCGGCCGGAAGACTGCCCATCGGTCACCCATATTCTCGTGTGTGAAGGGGATTCCCAGGGACATCCAACCCTGGAGGATTGGGTCCAGGCGGGTTCGACCGGTGGCCGCAGTGCCGAAATGAACCCCGGGGACCCGGCGGTCGTTCTCTATACTTCCGGAACCACCGGATACCCGAAAGGGGCGACCTTGACCCACGGCAACGTGGTGTCCAACGTCTGGGCCACGACTCACCATGCCGGCTACAGGCGCGACGACCGCCTGCCTCTTTTTCTGCCCTTGTTTCACGTCTTTGGTCAAAACTTCATCATGAACGCCGCGTTCAACGCCTGCACCACCCTGGTACTTTACCGGCGTTTCGTTCCGGACACGGTGCTCGATTCGGTAGCCAGGGACAAAGTCACCCTCTTTTTTGCTGTTCCGACCATTTACATCGGTTTACTGAACATGGACTTGTCCCAGTACGACCTTTCATCGCTGCGCTACGAATTTTCGGCCGCTGCCACCATGCCTCGGGAAATCTCGGCCCAGTGGACCGAGCGTTTCGGGCGATCCATCTTCGAAGGCTACGGTCTGACCGAGTGCTCTCCTTTTGCAGCTTACAACCACGATTTCCGCCACAAGTTCGGCAGTGTGGGGACGGCTGTGGAAAATTTCGAGGTCAAGATCATGGATGAAGAAGAAAACGAGGTTCCCCTCGGAAATTGGGGCGAGATCTGCATCAAGGGCCCCGGTGTGATGAGCGGATACTGGAACCGACCCGAGGAGACGGCTGCAGCCCTGCAAAACGGGTGGCTCCATTCGGGAGACACCGGGACGATGGACGAGGAGGGGTATATATTCATCGTGGACCGGGTGAAGGATATGATCAACGTGGCCGGATTCAAGGTGTGGCCGGCGGAAGTGGAGCAGTTCCTCTACCGCCATTCCGCGGTAAAAGAGACAGCCGTTTTCGGGGTGCCCGATCCTGAAAAAGGAGAGAAGGTCAAAGCCGCGATCGTACTCAAGGAGGGGGCCATATGCGCTCAAGAGGATATAGTCGCCTTCTGCCGCGAAAAAATGGCCAACTACAAGGTCCCCGATTCCCTGGTATTTGTCGAAGAACTCCCTAAAAGCCCGACGGGGAAAATTCTGAAACGCGTTTTACGGGATCAACATCAAAAAGACTGACACCGCGGGATAACCAACCCGGAGTTATCCCCGCTATTTTGATCGCATCAACCTTCTATGCAGTGGGAAGACCAGTCAGCGCCTGCTGGGTCTTTACCATATGCAATTGCCGCCGGCCGCTTATGCCACCTCGATGATGTTTCCCTCGAATTCAACGACTTGACCTTTTTCAACCTGATAGCGCCTACGGTATTCCGTATGATTGTCGACCTTAACGCGTCCTTCGGCCGCGGCGATCTTGGCCATCCCGCCGGTGCTGCACAGGCCTGTGACCTTGAGCAGTTTTGTCAATTCGATAGTGTCGCCCTGTATCTTGAATATCGCCATGGAGTCTATCTCTCCCGGAATGTCTTACAGAAAACGACGGCGTCAACATCTGTCTGAAAAGCAGTTCAGTGCACCATCAGAAAAGCAAGCGATCCATCTTCTGATCGTATTCGGTGCGCACATCGATGGGGAAGCCGAATGGGCGGACAGTCGAGTAGACGTCCACGGCTATGGCTTCCGGCGCGGGTCGGGCCGTCAGTGGTTCACCGCAGGTCTCCCGGTCACCGCTGCATTCCTTGAAAAAGCAACAGGAGTCCATGAAGAGGACAAATGCCCGTTCGCAGCCGGCGGCCGGGAAGACTTCCCGTTCCAGGTTGACCGGTTTGGTGTTGATTTTACGCGACCATTTGTGGCGATGTTCGGATCTATCCATTTTGTAGCCCCCATATTTGATCAGGGCTTTCCGCGCCTGACGATAACAGGGTCCGATGTCATCAGGCGTATTTCCGAAATTGGCCGACCATCCATTTGAACGGTAAAAACATAGAGACCCGTTTTTGGTAATCAACATACTCTTGCCCGAATTGGACTTCCAACTTCCGCTCCTCGAGGTGTGCCCCTACCACAAAATAACCGGTGATAACCATATTGGTCAGGATAGCACCCATATCCAGGGAGCGTGCCCATATGATGAGGATGCCCCCGGTGTACCATGGATGGCGGACCACACCCAAGATCCCGGAAGTGTCAAGGGAGCAGTCATCCGTCAATACGCTGCAGGTATTTTCTTCTTTTATTTGTCGTACCCCCAGGAACTGGAAAAAATCGTAACGGCGACTGCCGGCGATAAAAAAAAACATTGCTGAGATTGACAGGGCAACCTGGACGAACCGCCACGGACCCTGCCAGGAAAATACCATCGGACCGCGGATGGAAAAACTGTAAAGAAGAACCGGTGCAAGTGTGACGATGGCAATGAGGTTATAGGTGATGCGGTGGTAACGAGCGCCTGCGGGAAACCGATTGCGGAAAGCGAGGGTAACCGAAGGACAGATAAGCGCGCTGTGAAGGGTGCACCAGGCGGTCCACATTAAAATGAGTGCGATATATTGAGTTGTCGTGGGCATCGAAGCGATTTAGACTTTCCCGGACAAAACCTTAAATAGTGAGTAGCAAAATACGCCGTCCGTTTCGCAGGTTCGAGACTGTCCTTTGACACCCTTTTCGAAGAGGTCCGTTTCGATCACTTCCGCCGCAACCGTCGGCTTTCGAACGCCTTCGATCATGGCCGTAAATGTGTTTTTTGTAAAGCCTTCAATCATATCCGGCTTACTGGAATCGACATAGACCATGATAAAAGCGAACATTTGAAAATCCGGCTCCTTCCACCTTGCCTTTGGCCTCAGAAACGGAAGCGGCTGCACGCCGGATAGAATGTATCGTTGTAAGGCAGTTCGGCAAGCGTTGACGCCTGGTCTTGAAGGCGGATGTTTTTTTTGGTGGGTAACCATGAAAGTCGCTCTTTTCCATCAGCGAGGCCTGTTTTCGATTTTTGGGTGGTCTTCGTTAATTCTTTCGAATGAACGGGTCTATTGTCACCATAAAAATTGGCTCATCCGGTAGTCTTGCATCCGCATCGAAGATCATTAGTTTGTCAGACATAAGTAAACAATCAATTGTCATGCCCAAGTAAAAACGAATAGTTTGTTTGGAAACCGCCATTTAAAGGAGAATTAAAATGATCGTGAAAGCATACGCTGCGATGACATCCGGAGAGCCTTTAGCGCCTTTCGAATATGAACTCAATGAAATCGGATACGACCAGGTCGACATCGATGTGTCGAGCTGCGGCATCTGCCACAGCGACCTGAGCATGCTCGACAACCATTGGGAGATAACCGCGTATCCGTTCGTACCCGGACATGAAATCGCCGGAACGATTCGGGCAGTCGGTAAAGGGGTGACCCACCTGACACCCGGCCAACGCGTCGGGCTGGGGTGGTTCGCACAATCGTGCATGACCTGTCAACAATGTCTGTCCGGCAACCACAACCTCTGCCCGGATGCCATAGGAACCATAGTAGGCCGACACGGTGGCTTTGCCAACAGGGTCCGGGCTCACAAGGGGTGGGTGATTCCCCTTCCCAACGGAACTAACGTCAATACCGCCGGGCCCCTTTTTTGTGGGGGAATAACCGTTTTCAATCCGATCGTCCAAAACAATATCCGGCCCACTGACCGGGTGGGTGTGGTCGGCATCGGCGGGTTGGGGCACATGGCCTTGAGGTTTCTGAAGGCCTGGGGTTGTGAAGTGACGGCTTTCTCGACGAGCCCCGAAAAGGAAACCGCAGCTCGCGATCTCGGTGCCCACCATTTCGTGAACACCAGCGACTCGAAAGCGCTCGAAAAGCTTGCCGGCTATTTCGACATGGTTCTGGTAACGGTCAACGTGGCACTGGATTGGGACGCTTACATCGGCACACTGCGCCCCGGAGGCAAATTGCATATTGTCGGTGCGGCCCCTTCCGTCGAAGCAACCGTTTTTCCGATGATTATCGGGCAGAGATCGATCGGCGCATCACCCCTGGGCAGTCCCGCCACCATGGTTTCGATGCTCGAATTTGCCGCGCGGCACGGCATCGAACCGGTGACCGAAGCCTTTCCGATGTCCAAGGTCAACGACGCTTTGGAGAAGCTGCGCAGCGGTAAACCCGGCCACCGCATCGTTCTGCAAAATGATTTTTAGGATGGGTCTCGGAGAGCTGGCTGTCGCGCCTCCGAAACAGCGTGGCGGGGTGCATGTTTTTTCGCTTGCCTCTGTCTGCGGGCGGACAACTTACAGGCTAAAAGAGTACATCAAAAATAGCTCGATCGGTCCCAGCAATGGGTGCATAGCTTCTTCCTGGATAGTCCGATGGCCTCTACCAGATCATCCAGGCGCTGGTATTTGAGCGTGGTCAGAAGCAGGCGTTGCCGAATGCCCTCCACCATAGCCAGGTTCTTTTCAGAGTCGGGAACGGCATACGCGTCGAGATCGTCTTCCTTGCCACCTTCGAGCACGTGGATGACCTTCCGTCCGGCCAAATCCAGTGTGGATCGGGACGTCGAGAAGTTGAGGAAATCGCAGGCGAAGATCAGCGTCGGGCACGCCGGCCGCATGTGGACTTCCCGGGCGCCGCAGTCGAACAGGGATTGGATGTTGTCTTTGAGTTGGGTTCCGCGGACGATGGAATCTTCGCAAAAAAGGATGCGTTTGTTCTCGATCAGCCGCTGGATCGGGATCAGTTTCATCTTCGCCACCAGGTCCCTCAGGTCCTGATTCTGGGGCATGAAGCTACGCGGCCAGGTGGGCGTGTATTTGACGAACGGTCTCACGTAGGGGACCTTCTTTTCGCTGGCGTAGCCGATGGCATGCCCGATACCCGAGTCGGGAATACCGGCGACGCAATCGATGGCCGTACGATCCCTTCGGGCCAGGGCTGCCCCGCAGCGGTTGCGGGCATATTCGACGTTGACTCCTTCGTATTCGGAAGCCGGATAACCATAGTATACCCACAGAAAAGCGCAGATTTGCATCCGGTCGCCTGGGGGAAGAACCTGTTCATATCCCTCCGGGGTCAGGAACACGGCTTCGCCGGGACCCAGAAACCGCTCGATTTCATAGCCCAAGTTGGGAAAGGCGCACGATTCGGAAGCGGCCGCGAAAGCTCCGGCTTTTCTACCGATAACCAGCGGGGTGCGGCCCAGTCGGTCCCGAGCGGCATAGAGGCCCTTTTCGGCGAGCAGCAGCATCGTGCAGGATCCTTTGACAACCTCCTGGGCATAGCGGATGCCGGCTTCGAAGGACTCTTTTTCACAAATCAGCATGGCCACCATTTCGGTGGGATTGGTCACGCCGTCAGAGGTTTCGGTGAAATAGCGGCGGCGGCTGAAGGCGTGGTTCTCCAATTCGGCCATGTTGTTGATCCGTCCAACCGTGACGATAGCGAAGGTACCCAGGTGCGAGCCGATGACCAGCGGCTGGGCATCGAAGTCGCTGATGACACCGATGCCCTTGTTGCCTTCGAACTTGTTCAAGTCGGGCTCGAACTTGGTTCGAAAGTAGTTGTTTTGGATGCTGTGAATCGACCGTCTGATCTCGTGCGAATTCTTGACCGCCAGGCCGCCGCGGCGGGTCCCCAAGTGGAAATGGTAGTCGGTTCCGTAAAAGAGATCGGTCACACAGTCCGATGATGACGCCACGCCGAACAATCCGCCCATGATTGGCCCCCCAATGATGTCTTGATTTTCAGCCCT
>CAWBYM010000022.1:0-13186 GCA_963792945.1 uncultured delta proteobacterium
CGCCCGTCAATGTCGATACCGCCGGCGGCGGCCCCTCAGCCATAAGCGTTTATGATATCCAAGACTCTGGACCCTATCATACCTTCGATGTTCATGTAAATCCGCACTGACACGTCCCTACCGATGGGTACGCATCAGGTGCGATCCGGTGGGTACTGTCCCGAGTGATCCATAAAGGTCGAAATAAGGGCGAAACGAAGCAGGAAGGTGCTATCGGCCGGTCCGGCCAATGAAATTACCCGGGACGACAATATCGTCATTGGAAGGGCAACACCGTTCGGAATTCAAGGATCGGGCCCGAACGTCTTGCAATAGATCGCCTTGCCTTCGCCGGAGGCATAAAAGTGCGGCAGAACACTTTCCAACCGAAATCCGCAACTTTCATAAAACGCACGTGTACTGGCATACTGAATTCGCTGGGACGTGTCGACGTAAATGCGGGTGCCCCCGTATTCCTTTATCAAACGTTCGGCATCCTTCAGTAACGCTCGTCCAAGGCCCTTTCCCTGCAAATCGGGATGAACGGCAACCCAGTAAACGTCGTGACTGGAGGTCGTACAGGGTATCGGCCCATAACAAACATAACCGGCCAGGCGACCGTAGTGTTCGGCCAGAATGAAATTATAGTCGCTCAGCGGCCCCTTTTCCAAACGATCCTGCGCGAGTTCTACGGCCACCTCCACCTCGGCGGAAGAAAAAAAGCCGGTGATCTCCACCAGCCGGCGAATCCGTTCTGGATCCTGCGCCTGAATATCTTGGCGGTAAGTGACGCCATGCAGACGCTGGTGGGCATCGTTGCGTTTCCCGGTGGACTTTAGAATCGCCGGGGCAAGCCCATTGAAAAAATTTCGGGCACTCAATCCCAAAGTGCGCGTTCGATAGCCGCCTTCTTGGATGACGACGGTCGGCAAACCGAGGCTGCCGATCAAAACGCCGTTGCTCTCGAAGTCTTTCGACTGAAGCGACCAGGTTCCGGTTGGATCTCCTTTGGCGGTGTCCAATCCCAGGGCCACCAACAAAAACTGAGGGTTGAATTCTTCGATTCGCCGTAAGGCCTGATTCAGTGCTTTGCGGTACCGATCGCCTTTGACCATTTCGGGCAGGGGCAGATTCAGGTTGAATCCTTCGCCCTCTCCCTCGCCGCATTCTTCCTCAAAACCAGAGAAATAGGGATATGCAAATTGGGGATGGCCGTGAATCGAAACCGTCAAGACGTCTGAGCGTCGGTAAAAGATGTCCTGCTGACCATTGCCGTGGTGGTAGTCGATGTCGAGTATGGCGACCTTGCCGTAAGCGCTGAGATATTGGGCAGTAATGGCGTTGTTATTGAAATAACAGAACCCGCCGAAGGCCCTTTTTTCAGCATGATGGCCGGGTGGGCGCACCAGAGCGTAGGCGATGCGGCGTCCGTCCAATATCTCCCTTGCCGCGGTCAGGCAGCAGTCAACAGCCCGCCGGGCGGCCGGATAGGCATTCCGGTTAATAGGCGTAAAGGTGTCGATACAGTAATATCCTGAAAGAACGGATGGTTCCTTGGGCGGTCGGGTCTTGTTGCGAATGGGAAATACATACGGGTAGAGTGATTTACCCTCGGGAACGTCCTGGGAGGCTTTCCGAATATAAGAAACGAAATCGGCATCGTGCACGGCCTGGATCATCTTGTCGGGAAATACCTGCGGTTTGAGCTTTGTAAAAAGGCCAGTTTTATCCAGTTCCTTGAGAATGCTGCTGACCCGCACGGGGGATTCGACGTAACCGCGCTCGTGGACATGGTGGATTTGATGCCGATCGTTGACCACCAGAGCGATCTGTTCGATGGATCGACCATCCACGGCGGCTTTGACCGCTTGTGGTTTGACGTACCGGAACTCGCGCAGTTTGACCGGGTTGTCTTTGAACGACGCCACGACCTTTTCGACATAATCGGGCGGGCAATAGTTGGCATACTTTCGTTCGAGAATCGCCCGAACCACCTTGCGTGCAAATGCTCGACCCAGTGGCTGGCCGGCATCCAAGGCATCGTAGACAAGATGCGGCATGCATCTGTCACCCTCCTCTACCGGGCTCTCGTAGGCAGTGCCCGCGATCGGCCGTGCCCCGTAGTGTTCATAAAATCTGAGTCGCGCACGGTTTTCTCGAAGCAGGGATTCGTCCGCACAGGCCTCGTGGTCGTCAGGCAAACACTCGAAAAACAGTCCTCTGGCCCCCAATCCAACAGATTCCTGTCGTACGCGGTCGTACAGGGCGCTGCCCAATCCACCACCCGTTTTCCCGCTGGCCGTAGCAATCCAGTCCAGGTAGCAAAACCCGATCTCAGGTTCGTGAAGCAGCATGGCGAAACCTTTCACCCGGCTGCGCAAGGTTTTGGCTACAAAGAGAATCGGTCGCAAACGCTGCTTGAAAGGGTTGTGCAACTTCTCCCCAAAACGTTCGATTTCTTCCTCCGGCACTTCCTTGAAACGATCGCGCAAGATGGATTTGACCTGGTTTAGGGTCTCCTTGTTGACCGGAAGTACGTCATCGAATATTCGACGAATGCGGATCATATTTTCAACTCCTCAAACGGATGATTCCCGTTCATTTCGGATGCCGGAGTTCTTTCCCTTCAAAGACCTTCTTAGCGGCAGGATTTTGTTCCCGTTCAGGGGTG
Source organism: uncultured delta proteobacterium (assembly GCA_963792945.1). Lineage (GTDB taxonomy): Bacteria > Desulfobacterota > Desulfobacteria > Desulfobacterales > SG8-13 > JARFQH01. The sequence continues at coordinate 2,651 of CAWBYM010000022.1, forward strand.
AAAGCACAGGTGGACGGCCGAAAGTTGATGGAAACGGTGATGTCAAATCGCAAACATCTAGTGGAGGTTCGAATACCGCAGGCTGTCAGCCAGAATCAGCTCGACCGCTTCCTGAAAGCTCAACCCAGCCTGAGCCACTGCAGCGGCAAATCCGGCGTCCGGAGATAGGCAGGGGTTGGAATTGACTTCCAATATCCACGGCACACCGGCGGCGTCGACACGGAAATCAACGCGTGCATAGCCTCCCAGGCCGAACAGCTTCCAGCATTGAATCGCATCGGTCGTCAATCGTTCGAGCAGGGTATCATCTTCAGCCGAAAAATCAAAGCGCCGGGGGGTATGGCGATATTCGTATGAATCTTCCTCCCATTTAGCCCGGTAGCCGACAATCCGCAGCCTGCCCGCTTCATAGTCATCGAACGAAATTTCGGCCGGTGGCAGTACCTGGGGTCCACAGGTCCCCGCCAGAATGGATAGGTTAAACTCACGGCCGTCAACGAAGGCTTCGGCGAAACAGGCCCCGCCCAGGCCCGCTGCCCTGTTTTTCAACGCCGCCTCGATGTCCCCGCCCCCTTCAGAATTCAGCAAACCGTCTTCGTCGAGTCCGAAGGAGGCATGCTCCCAAAGGGATTTCACAATCCAGAGCGGTGAATCCAAACCAGTCGGGGTCGGGAGTCTCTCGACACGGGCTATCGATGACTCTTTCGGCACCGGACCGATCCAAGAGGGCGTTCGCAATCCGGCGATCGTCATGATTTCTTTTGCCATGACCTTGTGGCCCGTCGTCAGCAGGGCTTTGGAAGAAGAGCCGGTGTAGGGCATCGCCATGGCGTCCAGCACTGACGGAAAAAGATGACTCAGACGTCCATGGCCGTCCAGTGATTCCACCAGATTGAAGACGACATGCGGTCCATATTGCTCCAAACGCCGTTTCACGGACGCCAGGTCGAGCGAGCAGTCGAGGGTGGTCCATTGGTGACCGAGACCATCGAGTGCTTCCCGCACCGCATCGACCTGCACCAGTACATCGGCCTCATCCGGTGCATTTTTTGGGCTAACGGTGTTGTGCACTATAGCGACACGCATTTTAGTGAGTGCCTCCATCTCTGGAATACATTGGATCGTGCCGTTCCTGGGCGGAAAAAACGATCTCCTGTATCAGATCTTTGTACGGCAGCCCGACGAGGTTGCAGATAATCGGCAAATCCGAGTGGTGGGGATGCAAGCCGGCCAAGGGATTGACCTCCATAAACTGGGGCTGTCCATCGGCATCGCACCTCACATCGACGCGTCCGGCATCACGACATTCGAGGATGCGCCAAGACCTCAGAGCCACCTCTTCAGCGGCCCTCACCACAGGATCATTCCGGGGGGCAACGAGTCGGTATTCCACCAACTCTTCACAGCGTTCCTTGTTGGTGTAGGAATATATTTCCGGCTCGGCCTCGGAAAGCAGAATCACCTCCATAGTCCCCAGCACCCTAGCGCGGGTCCCGGTTCCGAGAATGCCAACCGTAAACTCGCGCCCAGGAAGAAATCCCTCGACCAGAACCGCCTGATTGAAGGTCGACGCCAGTGATTCACAGCCAGCGGCGAGATCCTCGAAGCGCCGGACGATCGATTGGGGCGTTACCCCCTTTCCGGTGCCCTCTGCGACCGGTTTGATGAAGTATGGCGGGGAAAAATCAACCCCTTGCAGATCGGCTCCATTTTTTACCACGTGAAAATCGACGGTGGGAATCCCGGCGTCCCGCACGACTCGCTTGGTCATCCCTTTGTGAAGCGTCAAGGACATCACCAATGGGTCCGAGAACGTATAGGGTATGTTGAAAATGTCCAGCACGGCCGGTACTTGCGCCTCGCGGCCGATGCCGTTAAGCCCCTCGGCAATGTTGAAAACGAGATCCCAGCGATCTCCTTGGGAAAGGCGTGAAGTCAAAGTTCGGGCGCTGCCGATCCGGTCGGTATCATACCCCAATTCCTGCAAGGTGGTCTCGATGGCGTCAATGGTGTCATCGCGATCGAATTCCGCCGTCTCCTCCTCATCGAACCCTGCCGCAAGATATTCGGAACGAAGATCGTAAGTCAATCCAATTGTCATTGCCTTCTGGTCCTGGTGTAATGGGTTTATTCTGTTGTTCCCTGCTTGATGAAGACCCGTCGGTCGGCCTTCCGCCAATGGCTCAGCCGCCTATGGCGGACCCGTTCCTGTCGTCGTAACCCGAAAACACGCCTCCGTCAACACCGGCGAAGCGGTCTGCCAAAATATATAGGGCTTCCGAGTTGTGGTCTGTCTTCGGAAGCCCGCTGAGCACTCCATCTGCAGTGGAGCAATTCCTATGTCGGATGTTCCGGTGAAGAGCCGCAAGATCCAGGGTCACTCGTGACGTCGGGACACTCTGGATAGCGAAAAATCCGATCCTCGTAATTGCGCAGCAGCAGATCGCACCCTTCACGCCCGGCGTAATAATCGGGCATCATGGGTATTTTCCCGCCGCCGCCGGGAGCATCCACGACATAGGTGGGAACCGCATAGCCACTTGTGAATCCCCTCAGCCCCTTTATGATTTCGAGGCCTTTGGAAATCGGCGTCCGAAAATGGCTGGAGCCGGTAATGGGGTCACACTGGTAAAGGTAATAGGGCCGAACGCGCATCTTGATCAGCTGATGGTAAAGCGCCTTCATGGTCTCGACCGAATCGTTGATGCCTTTGAGCAGGACCGTCTGCGATCCCAGTGGAATCCCGGCATCGGCCAGCAACCCACAGGCCTTGAACGCCTCCGGTGTACATTCTTCCGGATGAGTAAAATGCAGACTCATCCATATGGGATGGTATTTGCGGAGCATGCGAACCAGTTTCCAGGTGACCCGTTGCGGCAGAACGGTGGGAACTTTCGTTCCGATGCGAATGATCTCGACATGGGGTATCCGCCGCAGTCGTGACAGTATCCACTCCAAGCGGTCGTCGTTCAAGGTCAATGGGTCTCCCCCGGATAAAAGCACATCCCGGACAGATGGCGTCGCCTGTATATAGTTTATCGCCCGCTCGAGGCGGGCTCGACTGGGCAGGATGTGACCATGGCCGACCACCCGTGACCGCGTACAGTAACGACAATACACCGAGCAAAAATCATGCACCAGCAATAGCACCCGATCGGGGTATCGGTGCACAAGCCCCGGTACCGGACTCTGGCTTTCTTCGCCGAGGGGATCATCGGCTTCCCCGGAAGTCTTGACATGCTCATGATATGTCGGAACCACTGTGCGCCGAAGGGAATGGTGCGGATCATTGGCGTCCAGTAAGCTCATGTAGTAAGGAGTGATACCTATAGGAAGGTTGGTACCGAATTGGGTTTCGGCAGTCATTTCTTCTGGCGAAAGGGCCAGCATCTGCTGCAGCTGCCTGTAAGTGCGGATCCGGTTCTGGATCTGCCATTGCCAATCATTCCATGTTTTGTCGGTGATACCGGGAAAAAATTTGCGGCGGAAGGTGCGCGTTTTGCGAAGACTATGTTCGACTCGCTCGCGGGGAAATCTAAGAATTGTGGCTGCATAGCAAGCCTGCGGCATGTGTCGCGTGGGGCTGACCAACGGCTCGACAGCCGCCGGCATACCCGGAGGCTCTTCTTCTTCCCTCCCCTGCACAGCCTCCTGCGAATCATTGGTCTGTCCCATTTCAGTCTGATAAGTCGAGGAATGAAAATTCATCGAGTTTGTCTCCTTTGTCTTGTTGGCTGTTCTGAATGCCTGCCTGTTCATAAGGATCCTCTAAGCTGAGACTTCACTTAAGTGGTAACCCGTGGCGGGGACCGCCTTTAGCCGCTGCTGGTAGCCGAAAGCCTCATTTAGCCTGATCCCCAGCAAAACAGATGCCAACCCACCTACATGGACTCATCCCTGTTTCGATCCATTTCACAGCCCAGTTACTGATAGCGTAACAGCTTGTAATATTATCACTTTTAAATGTGCCCCTCATTTTAAACAGGGACTGCTGCGACTGCTGGGTCGAGGTCTATTGTTTTTAGCAGAACCCCCGGTTCCTCTTTTTGCCGCTGCCGGAAGTGTTCGTTCTCATATTGAGGGATGCGCGAAAGGCCATGGGCATAATGATCGACCCAGTTTCAGGTCCCGTTTCAGCCAGTCAACATGGTAAGCTGATAGTTAAATTTGGTGTTTTTTTATTTTTTTTTATGCGGCATACTAATTGAATGGTATCCTGGAAGACCGACCACTTGAATCGACTAACCGGGTAATGGAAAATCGGATGCCAGCCGGCTGGAAGGCTCGGGCGGCACTATTGGCCGGTTTCACCGCGGCCGCCATACAGGGCCTTTGGCATTCAAAGCCCCGGGAATTTCCTTCGAGCAGTACCGGACGTTCGGTCAAGCGGCAATATATTAATGCGACTTTCCTGACCCTCGAATATAGGGCGACTTGATGGGTTGTTCTCAACAACTGCTGCCATGCATCTGGCTATAACCGCAACGATTATTGCACTGACGTGCATTTATTTTTCCGGCCTATGGCCGGAAATGTTGGCCTCCCGCTTCGCGGTGGGTCGCTGATTCTGTCGACGGTACCTGAGTCACAATCATATCACCTGGGAAATCGAATTAAAAATCGATTCTGATAACCACAATCTTTCTCGTATACAGGGATATCAATCATGAAAAAGAAAAAACCGACGCATGAAGAAACCACGATCATCGGATTCGTGGACCCTTTGGATGATGATGATGACAGTTCCGGGGTCATGATCTCTACTGAAAACGAAGAATACGTCGTCGACATGAACACGGCCGGAGAAAAACTGCTCCAAATGATTGACGAGGAGGTTCAAGTAACCGGAAGGGTATCCATCGCTGAGGACGGAACGAAATCGATTTCAGTGAGGTATTTTGATTACGCGCCCTTTAGCGGAGAAGACGAAGACGACGATTAGCCGAGCGGACTCCATCGACTCAAGATTCAAGTGAAGGCTTGCAGCGGCCGCTGAACGGGCGGTAACAATTTCAAGGAGGCGTCAATCGCGATGTGCGGGTGCCGCTTCTACAACAGAGAGGATCTCCGCCGCTGCTTCTTGAGGCTGAAGCCAAGGATTAAACCGAAAAGAAGAACCGCAGCCCCGGCCAGAAACCATTTGATGGCATAACTGCGTTCGAGCTTTGCGACCTGGTCCTCCAGTTGCTGGGCTTTCTCTGTCTTTTCGCGAAGTTGGGTCGATGTTTTTTCAAATTTGGCTTTCAATGCCAGGAATTCAGCCGATTCTGCCTTGAGAGTTTCATAGTCGCTGCGCACTTTTTTCAAGCTTTCGTCGGTTGTGTTTAATTCCGTTGAGTATTTTCTGTTGTTGGCTTTGAGTTCGTTGTTCTCTTTCACAAGGGCGGCATTTCGCTCCGTCAACTCCTGAAACTTTGACTCTAAACCCTCCAGCTTAATCTTGCTCGTGGGCTCCGGTGTCAGGTAACGGGACAGTACCCACCCTTCATTTCCACTCGAAGTGCGAACCTGCGACCATTGTTCACCGCTTTGAGTGACCTCTACCCGTTGGCCGGACCCTAAAAACTTCAGAATCTTGTTTTCCAGACTGGGACCGGTCCTCAGAGTTATCTCTGTATAGTCGGTGACATACATTGTGGCGGCATAAACCGGACCGGCAAGCAGCAATAGGCAAGGCAAAAAGAACGCAATACGCTTGATCAACAACTTCATGGTCGTCACTTTCCTCTAAGGGTTTACGGGGTTGAGAATGAAAGGCGCTGGCATCGCGGGAGGATCGTCGATGTCACGCTACCGGCTTCGATCATCATATTGGAAGCGAAGCCCTGAAACTCACCAACCCAAAAACAGTTCAATTCAGTATACATAGAATCTCATAAATAGTTGGATCCTTCAAGCACCTTTTCTCTGTGGGCCTGAGGACATCTCATTGAACTCATACCGCATATCGATATTTGGCGCCGATCGAAACAGAGGAAAATGCGCCGGTCTCAATTCGCGAATCACCATTGCCGATCCGATCGTTGCTGCGGCTTTTCGGCGGCAATGCCTCTCACACCTCTCGCGCTCCCATGGGTTGAATTGTTGATCGGTTGTGGGTTATATGTAAAAATAAAATCTGACATTAACCCCTGATGCAAGGCGGACCGATGAGCCAGAAAATTTTCGACGATATTTCCAAGATGCCCCATTTTTCTATGCTGACAGAAGACATTCGCAAGAAGGTTGCTGAAAGTGCGATCGAGGAAACGCATCCCCAGGGGGAACGCTTTGCCGAACAGGGGCGCACCAGGATTAACAGTATTTTCATCGTAAAAAAGGGGGTTCTGGCGCTGTTCGACGAAAAGGTCGATGGAGGCAAACCGACCGGTTTCATCAAACCGGGCGAGGTTTTCGGGGGCATCACCATTCTTCTCAATGGCGGGATATCACTCAGGACCGTATTGGTCCAGGAGGCTTGCAGCGGCTATAAAATTCCGCAAGAGATTTTTGAGGATCTGTGCACACGTTTCAAAAACTTTTATGAGTATTTTCTACTCAATTTCAGCAGAAACATATTCGACGCCTCTCTAACCTCTATCATCGAAACCGGCCAAACCAAACATTTTCTCTCTAGGGTCGTACCTTTCTCATTTCTGCCGCCGGAAGAAATCGAACTAGCCGCCTCGCAGTTGACCATGGTTCAGTATCCCCCTGACACCATCTTGTTCGTGCAGGGTCGTTCGCGGATCGGATATCTGTATATCCTTCAGAAAGGGTCTGCCGAGCGTTACTTTGAAGAAAATAAAAAGAAGACCATGCTCGAAATTTTGAACGAAGGCGATATCTACGGCGGAATCTCGATGCTGCTGAATGACGGGATTTCAGTGCGTACGATGTGTGTGACTGAAAAATCCTATTTTTATCTTTTACCGCAGCAACCTTTCATCGATATTTGCAAACGCAATGAGGCCTTTACCGAATATTTCACGGACATTTTCGGCCGGCGCATGCTCGAAAAGTCCTATGCCGCCATCATCGCCAAAACCGTGCGCACCAAAGAAGAGGGGCTTCAGTTTTTCAATCAACCTGTCGAAGGCATCTGCTCTCGCAAACCGATATTCGGTAGTATCGACATGACCATCCAGGAAGCGGCTCAGTTGATGGCGCGTGAGAAAATAAGCTCCATATTTCTGAAAACAGCCGTCGGAAAATGTGTGGGGGTTGTAACGGAAAGGGATTTGGCACGCAAGGTTATCGCTCCGGGCTTCGATGTCAAACGGCCTGTGGCTGAAATCATGTCATCGCCGGTCAGGGTGATTCCGGACCAGGCGTTGGTGTTTGAAGCGCTGTTGACCATGATGCAGGAAGACATTCGCCACCTGGCAGTAATGAATGCCAGTGAAAATGTCGTGGGTATACTCTCGAGCCGCGATCTGCTCTCAGCCCAAGGGCAATCGCCGCTGTTTCTCTTGCGGGAAATTACGGAAGCGAACAGTATGGATCAAATTCTCGCGAAACATCGCCGTCTGCCGGAGCTGCTCCGCAACCTGATCACAAACGGCGCCAAGGCCCAAAACCTGACCCGCTTCATCACCACGGTATCGGACACGATACTGAACAAAATCATTAGGTTCACTTTGGAAGAGATGCCCCCGCCGCCCGTTAAATTCGTTTTCATGATTCTTGGAAGCGAAGGGCGGCATGAGCAGACCCTCAAAACGGATCAAGACAACGCCATCGTCTACGAAGACGTCGGCCCCAAGAATGAACGTACCGTTCATGAATACTTCCTGAAATTTGGAGAGACGGCCTGCAACCTGCTGGACCAGGCCGGCTATGCCTTATGCACCGGCGGCGTCATGGCCAAAAACCCCAAATGGTGCCAACCGCTGTCGGTTTGGAAAGAATACTTTTCTGGCTGGATTCATGCGGCAGAACCGGAAGACCTTCTCCAGGCGAGTATCTTCTTCGATTTCCGCCACGGATATGGCGAAGCGTCCCTGGTTAATGAATTGCGCCGCTACCTTTTAGGATCTCTCGAGGGTTGGTCCGGTTTTTTCCGCCATTTGACGGAAAATGCGTTGCACTTCAAACCACCCATCGGGTTTTTCCGTAATTTTGTGGTTGAATCAAAAGGAGAGCACCGCAGCGCTTTGGATATTAAAAGCGCCATGACCCCGATCGTCGATTTTGCGCGTATTTACGCGTTGAAGAACAAAGTCGAGGAAACCAACACCCTGGAAAGGCTGAATCACTTGCAGTTGAAAAAGGTGCTGACCCCCCAAGAATATGATGAGCTTGATAAAGCATACAGCTTTTTGATGCAGCTGCGGTTCGTTCGGCAAGTGACGGCCGTGATCGATGAAAACAGCCCGCCGGACAATTATATCAACCCGAAGAAACTGACCAGTATCGAACAGAAAATGCTGAAAGAGATATTCAAACGGATCGAGAAGTTTCAGACAAAACTCGAATTCGAGTTCACCGGCATGGTATAGCGGCAAGGCGGCCGAAAACGAATAGCCCATGCTCCCCGCAGCAACCGATCCCTCCGGCACCGCCGCTCGATCGAACCGAAAAGAATCCGCCGTCGCCAGCGCTTCATCTCGTCGCCGTCTTCAATCGTCCCTGCCGCAGCCATATCAAGCGTCTCATTCATCCTTGATTCGATGCAACCTCACGGACAAGCACGCTGGTTTCACAAAAGCGGCCCTTAAGTCGGATCTGTTTTGCCAAGTCGCCCAGAGCCCCCCATTCTCGGCCGGATATCATCCGCTTCATAGCGGTTTGCAGAGGATGGCTTCGATGTGAGTTTCAAATATTTTAGCGGCATAAGCAGGCCTGATGACAACAGCTGTATCTGCACCGTTACCGCTGCCTCCCAAGGTGATCACCGGGTCTCCCGGTGCAAGAAAGCCATGTTCGGCCGCCATCGTCGATATTTCAACACAAACCTTCATCCCCTGGCCGAACATCCTCAACGTATCGGCCAGGATATTCAAGGGCAGTATGCCGCTAGTGTATTTGTTCTCGATTCCCCGTTCCACGCCGCTCAGGGCATGGACCCCCCTTACGATCCGCACACCCTTGTCGACGAGGTTTTGAGCGTTGCGGTTAAACGCTTCGACCTTATCGGTATATTTGATGCCGGCACTGTATGTAACGGCGATGATGTCGAGAGACGGGTCGGCCAAGGCCTGAAGCCTGAGCGCCGTTTCTCCGGTCGAAGAGGCCACAACGATTTTACTGACGCTATACTCCTCGCAAGCGGTCAGCGCGATCTGTATAGCCTTACCGGTATTAACGGCCCCTTTCTCTCTGAAATAATAGATGGGCTTCTCAACGCCTTCAGTCATGATTTCCCCCCTTTTAAATTTCGGTGAAAAACGAGCGTTTCACGATTCAATCGCGTATCCACATCACCACCCGTATCGATGGGCTCCCACGTATATCCCATTAACACGGCGGGGGGCTCTGTTCAAAGCATGAATGTTTTCGGATCGGGTGACACGACATTTGCCGACGGATGGGCGCAGTGAAAACATATTCACAAAACTGTGGCCCGGAATACACACTTGCCGCTACCTCTCGGATGATACATGCAAATTAATCCACTGACAATATTGGTAAAACAACATTCTCCGATCGTGGCATAAAAAATGCTATAAAGAGAAACAACGACCCTGAAAGGGGGGCGATCATGATTATACTGAAAAGCTCATTCAGAAAAGCGATTCGTTGGATTGAACACCAGTTCTCGCAAAAACTCCTCACCCGCCTGCTGAGACCCACCCGGTTTTGACCGGCAGCTGTTCATCGGGATCAACTCGGCGTCCAATTAAAATACAGGCAACCGCAAAGGGAGGGTGACACCGATATGACAGACCACAGTGCGTCCACCGGAAAAAAAAGATTGATTAGCGTGTATAAGAAAAAATTCCGTACCAGAGAAAACCTCAACCATTATTCAGACAAAGATTTTAAAGCTGCCGAGAAAAAATACCTCAAGTTCTGCCTGACAAGGGGTCAGTGCTGACAATTCAGGCCTCTCGATAGCAAAGAAATCGATGGGCAGGCATCACATCCACGGATGTCTATTTCCGCTCGAATCGCGCAGACTCAACGAAAGCACCACTATTAATCTTGGTCGTATAGCGACCGTTCTCCTTTTTTTCCAAACCGGCACGCGGTTTCCCGCCCAGCATCCCTTCGGCGAGACGATACATATAGACCGAGAACAGCCAGTGGCACAGGCACTTCGGAAACGGCTTCTCCCGCCCTTGGGACTCTTCAACCGGACTGGATCCTGCGTAGCTGGATACCCGATGTCGGCAATCGATAGACCCATTTTTCTCAACATCGAAACAACCAGCGTGTGTTGATTTAATGCTCCGACGAATTACCTTTTAAACAAGCCCATGGGAAACGGAATGGGTCCAGTAGATTGACATCCATTTCGGCTGAAGCCACTGACCGGTTGTCAAAATGCCCCAAATCAAAGGAGGTACTAAATGGCCGATTCTCTCAGCGATTGCCCGGAATGCACCGGTTCAG
>CAWBYM010000023.1:0-34160 GCA_963792945.1 uncultured delta proteobacterium
GTTTTTTTTAGGTGATTGAGTTCTTCGCGTACGGCGTTAGTTGAGACGCCAAACTCGTTGGCCAACTCCCTAAGGTAAGACCGTGTCTGGGGATTGAAAAATAGCCGCACCAAAAATTTGATGCGGGTTTTAGATGATATGAGTCCGGTCAGAAGGTTTTCCATTATAATGTTTGGTGCCACTTCCATGCCGAGCGAGACGATCGTCTCGAATTCGGGATATCGGGGGGACCATCCCAGAACCTTGCGGGCTTTGTCGTTTGAGGCGATTAGGATGGCCGGGTCGCCCGGGCGGCGGTCTGTCACGTCGTATGCAATGTCGATCCCGGTCACCTTTTTTGCGGTTTCGATGACCTGCAGGACGGAATATCCCTGTCCGGTGCCGAGATTGATGAATGCGCTCTGGTGACCACCCAGAAGTTTTTCGAGCGCCAAAACGTGGGCGTCGGCGAGATCCGTAACGTGAATGTAATCCCGGATGCAGGAGCCATCCTCGGTATCGTAATCGTTACCGAAGACCTTGACTTTGGCGGAGCGACCTTTGGCCACGTCCAACACCAATGGGATCAAGTGGGTTTCCGGATCGTGATTTTCGCCGATCTCTGCATCCCTGTCGGCTCCGGCGGCGTTGAAGTATCTCAGGCTCATAAAATCGAAAGGGTAGGCCGCACTGAAGTCTTTCAGTATCTCTTCCACCATGTACTTGCTTTTTCCGTAGGGGCTGATCGGGTGCTGCGGATGAGATTCGCCGATCGGAACCTGATCGGGAATCCCGTAGGTGGCGCAGGAAGAGGAAAATATAAAATGCTTCACACCGTTTGCGAGGAGTCCTTCGAGAAGGCCGATGGTGCCCATCAGATTGTTGCGATAATACTTTTGGGGGTCAACCACCGATTCGCCGACATAGGCGAATGCGGCGAAATGCAAAACGGCTTGGATTCGGTGACTGGCGAAAATTTTATCGAGAATATCCCGATCATCGATTCGGCCTTCGAAAAAAGGGCCCCATTGGACATTCTCGCGATGTCCATAGACGAGGTTGTCCAGGGTCACGGGGATGTAGCCCCGTTGCCGAAGTTCCTTGCAACAGTGTGAACCGATATAACCGGCTCCGCCAGTAACGAGTATGTCCATTCCACAACTCCTTTTGATATAAAACCGCATTTAAATAACAATGTATTACATATGATTGCCAATTATATACGAAGCTTGGTGATAAATCAATAATGAGTAGATATTTTACTCAAAAAATAATTTCAGACAACGTTATTTGCCGGTGGCATTAGGTTCAAGCCTCAAATTTTTTCAATTGAAAACGTGAAGCGGGTGTAAAATCCCCCCTGTCCCCCCTTTCTTAATGGGGAAACGGGGCTGACAGGGTTTTAGTCCTTAGCCCCGTGCCGGCGATGGTCCGTCTCTTGGAAGAAATAACGACCTGAAACGTTCTCGCGATGAAATCTTCAGTGGGCCATCTTGATAAATATAACGCACACTATGCGGTGCACTTGTATATCCCCCTTTGGCAAAGGGGGACAGGGGGATTTATGCACGCACAATCGGAATAGACCGCGTGGAATATGTGTTCTGTAATTCTTTCAAGCTGCCAGGGAAGGGAGGAGGGGGGACAGGCTATCGCTGCAGCCGTTCGGCCACCGCTTGCAGCGCCATGATGTATCCGAAGGCGCCGAAGCCGACGATACGGCCGGTCACGATGTCCGCCAGCATGGAGGTTCGACGGAATTCTTCGCGCTTATAGGTGTTGGAAAGATGGATTTCGACCATGGGGATATCCAGCAAAAGCATGGCGTCACGGATGGCAATGCTGGTGTGGGTGTAGGCACCCGGATTGATGATGAGGCCCGCTGCACGACCCGGGGCCTTCTGGATTTTATCGACAATGGCCCCTTCGCTGTTGGACTGAAAAGTTTCCAAGGAGATGTTCAGGCGATCGGCTTCCTGCTCCAGCATGCGGTCGATGTCCGCCAGCGTGTCACTGCCGTAGACATCCGGTTCCCTCTGGCCGAGCATGTTCAGGTTCGGGCCGTTAATGACCAGAACGAGTGGGAGTCTGGCGGTATTTTCTGTCATTGGGCATCTCCAATTATCTTTTTGAACCGATCGATTTCCTGACGGTAGTCTTCACTACCAAATATCGCCGATCCGGCGACAAATACGTCGGTGCCGGCAGCGGCTACATCGGCAAGGGTTCCTGCATTGACACCGCCATCGACCTCGATCAGCGTCGGCAGCCCGCGATCATCGATCTGTCGGCGCAGCCGCCTGATTTTCGCTAGGCTGCTATCGATGAAGGCCTGGCCGCCGAATCCCGGGTTGACGCTCATTATAAGGACATAATCCAAATCGTCGAGCACCCACTCGATGGCTGAAAGTGGCGTCGATGGGTTCAGGACCGCACCGGCTTTTGCGCCCCCTTCCTTTATGAGTTGTAGAGTGCGGTGCAGGTGCGGGCAGGTTTCCACCTGGACAGAAACCCAATTCGCTCCGGATGCGATAAATTCCGCTATGTAGTTGTCCGGCTGTTCGATCATCAGGTGAACGTCGATGGGCAACCGCGTGATCCTCCTGACAGCGCCAACGACCATCGGTCCAAAGGTGATATTCGGTACAAAATGGCCATCCATGACATCGGCGTGGATCCAGTCGGCGCCGGCCTTTTCGACGGCCTTGATTTCCTCGCCCAAACGAGAAAAGTCAGCGGAGAGTATCGACGGCGCAATGAGTTTCATGTTTCTGTCTCCTGCTGTTTATCGATCGTCATAGACGGCTGCGGTATGGACCAATACGTCATCTTCATAGACCAGCAAAGTCGCCTCTTCTTCCGTCGGGATGATCAGCCAAATTTCCTGTCCCGGGCTGACAAAGTTGTCGAAAAGGTCTTGTGACATCCCGTCTTTTTTCAATTGCACCTGTATATGGCGTTTTAAAAATCCTTTGTCAATTCTGTATCGAAAAAAAGCTTTAGCCGAGGCATCGCGGCCACCCCTGGATGCAGCCACCTCTTTCCTGCGGTTGACGACCAGGTTTACCGCTTGACCCTCCTCAATGCGGGAACCGGGCGCCGGGGACTGTTCCACGACGCTGCCCTTGGGTCGGTCTTTGCTGTACCTGGCCTTTATTTTGCCATGCGTCAGGCGGTTTTTGTCAATAGTCAGCAGCGCATCCTCCAGCAACAAACCGATAAGATCGGGCATCTTGTAGCTTTTGGGCGGCGGTCCCTTACTCACGAGCAGATCGACACAGGTTCCGCGATTGACGGTGGTTCCGGCCGGCGGTGAATGGGCCATGACGCCGCCATCGTCGACGACTCTGTCGGATGTCAACGACAATGCCCCGCGGCAAAGATCGAGGTCCTCGAGGGTGAGCCGCGCCCGCTGGAGAGATTCTCCGACAAGATTGGGCATGGCAATCGTTTGGGGGCCTTTGGATAGGATAATTTTGACGTCGCGTCCCCTTTTAATTTCCGTTCCGCCCTTGGGGTCTTGAAAAATCACATGGTTCTTGGGAACCTCGATGCTGTATTCGGACCCTTTGACTTTTGTGTTGAGTTCGAGGTCAGTGAGCTGTTCGAGCACGATCACCACGTCCTTACCGATAAAATCCGGGACGACCACGGAGTCTTCGCTCTTGATGATCAGATTCAGGGTGACATAGGTGCTGACCCCGGCAACGAGGGCAAATGTCAAAATGAAAACCGCAATTTTTATGATTCGTCCGAGCATCAGATCCGCCTGAAACGTGCAGCGAAAAAACCGTCCATATGGTGTCGATGCGGATACGTTTTCAGTCGACCATCAGGGTCGACGATACGGGTGGCCTCGCTGGAGTTGAATAGAGTGGGCTCATCTATCCGAAAATTATCGTGGCCGGCCAGGAAATGGTCGACCACCGCTTCGCATTCCTCCGGTTCCGTGCTGCAGACGGAATAGACCAGCAGGCCGCCGGGATCAACGAGTACGGCCACGCTGTCCAGCAATACCTTCTGCCGTTTGCTGCACCTGTCGATCGAGTGTTTATTCATCATCCACTTGGCATCGGGGTTTCTACGCAGAACGCCAAGGCCCGAGCAAGGGGCGTCGAGCAGAATGCGATCGTACGTACCGAGGTCGTATCTGGTCGACAGGTCGGACAGATCCCTTTTATCCGTTGTGACGTTGGTAATCCCAAGTCGTATCATCTCAGCGGTCAGGACGGCCAGTTTTTTTTCGCTGATATCCAAAGCCACCAAGGACCCTGTGTTGCGCATCAACTGGGCGATATGGCCGGTTTTACCTCCAAGACCGGCGCAGGCATCCAGGACGCGTTCGCCAGGCCTGGGGTTCAACATAAGCGACACGAGCTGGGCGGCTTCGTCCTGTACTTGAAAATATCCCGAGCGATAGGTCTCCATTTCAGCAAAAGGACGAGTCAGGCGGTTTAACAGGATGCCATCGGGCGCGTGGGGTGAGGCCTGAGCCGATTCGCCCTGCTTCGACAGTTCTTGCAGCAATGAATCTCGATCGATTTTCAGTGAGTTTGCACGTAATGTGATGGGCGGTATGGTGTTCACGGCATCACAAAAACGTGCGGTTTCCTCCAAACCGAACCGGTCGAGCCAACGGCGAATGAGCCAGGCCGGAAATGATTTCTGGACCGCGAGGGCCGTTACCGGCTTGTGGTCGATGGACGGGTATCGAAGGTCACCGTGTCTGGCTGCAACTTTGCGCAAGACAGCGTTGACGAAGCGAACCACCCAGACCGGGGCCAGGGATTTGGCCATTTCCACCGATGTATGGACGGCGGCCGAAGCGGGGATGCGGTCGAGGAAGAGGAGTTGAAACGTGCCGATCCTGAGAATGTTCAAAATCTGGGGTTGCACTTTTTTCAACGGCGTGCGGGAGAAGGAGCCGATAATGAAATCGATCCGTTTGCGCCACCGGAGCACCCCGAAGACAAGGCTCTGGAGCAGGGCGCGGTCGGCTTGAAGATCAAAAGGGTGCTGTTGGCGGTAATGATCCAGCACGGCATCGAGGGTTTGGCCGGACTGTGCGACGGCCTCGAGGATCTCCAGTGCCGCCAGGCGGACTCTAAGAGACTCCACGGAGGAGATGAAACGGGGCGATGACACAGTCTTTTCCGGCATCAGACGTCACGATTTTCTTCAGGTGTAGTAAAAGCCGATGGTCGATTTTATTGCGGGTTTCGGTATCCGAAATTCAATTTCTCAAAGAATTGCAATGAACTGAAGTGAAAGTTGATCTGCTGTCAACAGCCTCCAGCTCAACAGGAAACCGACATGTAGGCAGATTATTGCAACACAGTCCCGGGTGCGATCGGGTGGCCATGCAAGAATTTTTTGATCGTCATCCGCTTGCCGGACTCACCTTGAACCTCAAGAACCGAAAGCGTACCGGATCCGGCGGCCACGCGCAGCTCGTCCGCAAACCCGGCGACTACCGTTCCCGGGGCAGCGGCCGCTGCGGACGATACTGGAACGGCGCTGTAAATTTTCAGCCGCCGTTCACCGATGAAGGTAAAAGCCCCGGGCCAAGGGGTCACCCCGCGTATGCGATTGCAGATGGCATCGGCCGCAAGGGCCCAGTCGATATGGCCGTCTTCTTTTTTCAACATCGGCGCGATTGTCGCTTGGGTGTGATCCTGCGGGGTTGCCTTCAGGCTGCCGTCCGCCAACCGGTTCAATGTGTCGATTAAAAGATCGGCCCCCAGAACCGCTAGCCTGTCATGCAGGGTGGCGGCCGTATCCTCCGGGCGGATCGTTTCTTTAGCGGTTAAAAGGATGTCACCGGTATCCATACCCACATCCATCATCATTGTGGTGATACCGGTTTCTTTCTCGCCGTTGATAATCGCCCACTGGATCGGTGCCGCTCCGCGGTAATTCGGCAGTATCGAGCCATGAACGTTTACGCAGCCAGCAGACGGGATCTCCAGGACAGCTTTGGGCAGGATATGGCCGTAAGCGGCGACAACGAGAATATCCGGTTGCCAAAGGGTCAGGGTTTCAACAAAGGCGTCCGTTTTGACCTTGGCGGGCTGAACGACCGGATAACCGAACGCTCTGGCGGCTGCCTTAACCGGCGGTGGACCGATTTTGCGTCCTCTGCCACTGGGCCGATCCGGCTGGGTCACCACGTGGATGACGGTATGCCGACTGTGATGGAGAGCGGTGAGAGAGGGCACGGCAAAAGCGGGTGTCCCCATAAATACGATATTGTAAGGTTTTTTCATTTTTCGTTAAGCTTTTTTTTCATGCGGCGCGTGTACAGTTGGCGCTTCAGGGCACTAATGCGGTCAATGAAGAGCGTACCGTTGAGGTGGTCGATTTCATGCTGCATAACGATGGCCAGAAAGCCCTCGGCTTCCAGGCGAATCGGTGACCCTTGGCGATCGAGCCCCTCGACCAGCACGCGCTCGGCTCTCTTCACGTCCGATCGGAACTCCGGTACGCTCAGGCAGCCTTCGTTTTCGGATATGATATTCCCGTCGGTTTCGATAATTTTCGGGTTGATGATGACGCCGAATTGGCGTGTGATTTCGCCCGGTAATTCGTCATAAACGAGAATACTCTTGTCGCTGCCCACCTGAATGGCCGCCAGGCCGACCCCTGGCGCTTCGTACATGGTTTCGGCCATATCCTCTATGAAGGCTTGCAGCTTTTCGTCTATTTCCGTCACCGGCTTAGTCGGCCGGCGCAGGAACTTGTCCGGGAAACTCAATATGTCTAACTTCATCATTCGCTCACCTAACATGTTAATGTTCGCTGTAAACTCGCCGAATGTTGACACCGCTGGCCCAGGCTGAAACGAGGCCGACCATTACCACCGGTATGACTTGAGCGACATGGTTGGCCAGCGTGAACCCGGCAGCGTCATTTTCAGCAACGCCGAACAGAAGCATGGCAAAGATGCCCCCTGCCTCCCACAACCCCCAGTATCCGGGAACTGAAGGAAGAGCGATGGCAAAGCAGATGATCACCATGACGGCCGTCATTTCGCTGAATGTTAGCGTCACCTCCGGGCAGCCGAGCGAGAAGACGTAATAGGATAGGGCTGTGACAAACCAAACGGCCAGCGAATAAAAAAAACAAACCACAATCCGTTTCGGTTCTTTGATCAAGGCCATGCCGGCGGCGATGTTGTCAATGACGGCTGCGACCGGCGCGCTGATCTTGGTGGTGAGTCTGGCCCTGGTCCGGCCCTCTATCAAAGGAATAAATTCAGGTGCCGCCAGAACGGCGCGTTTCAACATTTGCCGGGTTTTCGAAAAACTGATCAGCAAAAGGCCGGCGATCAAAAGTCCGCCCAACTGAAGCATGCCCCTGAAAACCGCCGAGAGTACCTTGTGGTCGATATGATAGCCGCTAAAATTCAAACTCATTTCGGGATCAACTTGAAAAGTGGTCGACATCACCATGAACAGCAGCAGCAGTATGACCAGATCGAAAAAGCGTTCGACGACCACAGTCGCCAAACCGGTCGACACCGGTATCGATTGGTTACGGTTCAATACGATCGGCCGGACAATTTCCCCGATCCGGCCCGGCAGAATGCAGTTCACCATGAAGCCGATCATCAGAGGATGGAAGGCCTGCCAGAATCCCACTGAATGGTCAGCGGCCAGGATATAAATCCACCTCACTGCCCGAAGGCTGAAAGCGATCAGGATGACGAAAACCGTCGGAACGACCCAAAGGTAATTGATTGACAAGAGATAGGCCAGAAGGTCACCGAACGGGATATTTCGAAAGGCAAAATAGAGGGCGCCGATGGAGACAGATGTGCCGAGGAGCAGGGAAAGACCAATATTTTTGTTCATCCGCCCAAGCTTTGTTTGTTTGACTTCATCGTTGAATATGCACCGTCCTGGCGAGGATCTTGCGGGCTTCTATGACATCTCTTTTTATTTGATCCGACAATTCTGCAACGCTGGTAAATTTCAATTCATCTCGGATTCTTTTAATGAAATTTACCCGTATCTGGCGGCCGTATATGTCGCGATTGAAGTCCAGGATGTGAACTTCAACCGTAAAGAGGTGATCGTCGAAGGTCGGGCTGTAGCCGATGTTGGCGACACCGTCGAACGATTCGGCGCCGCATTCGGCTGTAACGGCATAAACGCCCGTCTTAGGGCACAATTCGTCCTGTAGATTGATGTTGGCCGTCGGGCATCCCAATAATCTTCCGCCCCTGTTGCGACCGGTGGCCACCGTGCCCCTGACTTGGTAATAGCGCCCGAGCAGGGGGTGAACCTCGTACACCTGACCATCAAGAACCAAATCGCGTATCCTCGTGCTGCTGATACGTCCCTCTGGAGCCCTGTTTGCGCCAATCCAGTCTGCGAGCACGAGTTCAAAGTCAAACAGTTCGGCAAAAGTTTTCAACATGCCAACGGTGCCCTCACGGTTACGGCCGAAAGTGTAATCCTTGCCGACGACGATGGCGGACATGCCGATTTTTCTGATCAAAATGTCTTCCACGAATGACCGCGGGCTGAGAGCGGCGAATTCGCGGGTGAAAGGGGTGATGATCAGGACATCCAGGTCCATCCGCTGTATGAGTTCAATTTTCTGCTCGAGGATCGTAATCAACGGCGGGTGGTTGCCACCGTTAAGCACCCTGATAGGATGCGGTTCAAAGGTCATAGCGATCGAGGTTCCCGAGATCGACTCGGCCCTGTCGATGACCTCATGGATGAGGGCTTGATGGCCCAGATGAACGCCATCGAAATTGCCGATCGTAATGACCGAGCGATTGTATGGTTGGTTAATCTCTTGCAGGTCTCTGATTATCTTCATACTGTGTGCAGCTCAGCTTGAACAATTCGCTTGACAGGGGAGTCAAATCGGTTTAGTTATTCCATCTTCGTTTAATAATCAATCTTTTTCAATATGAATCAATATTCAAGCCGAAGTGGCGGAACTGGTAGACGCGCTAGGTTCAGGGTCTAGTCGCTGTATGGCGGTGGGAGTTCGAGTCTCCCCTTCGGCACCAACAACTCTCAAACCTGCTGATTAAGCACAGCAGGTTTTTTGTTTTCGACCTTGAGACCCACCAGCGTATGAACCCTCTGCAAAGAAAATCATTATCGCGTCACACCCGCCTCAGAAAATCATGCTGCCAAGCGCATGCCCGTTCGTGAGGCACTCATTGCCTCAAGGGCTTGCCGGAATAGGATGCAATTGTTTCCAGAATTCTTGAGCTAAC
Organism: uncultured delta proteobacterium; assembly: GCA_963792945.1. Taxonomy (GTDB): domain Bacteria; phylum Desulfobacterota; class Desulfobacteria; order Desulfobacterales; family SG8-13; genus JARFQH01. The sequence goes on from CAWBYM010000023.1 coordinate 9,221, forward strand.
AGGGTCCGGCGGAACGCCGCATTCTTTCAATCTGGCTCGGCCGGCAGGGACATGGGGGCCTGCCGCTACGCGGGGAAGAAAATAAGGACCGTATCCTTAACGGTCAAGGTGGAAGCTCTATCTAAATCAATTCGTTAGCGTGCCGGACACCCTGACGTTGGCGCGGCCTTCTCGCAGAGTATCGAGCAATACAGACATGATCACCTGGTTCTTGTCGGTACCGACGACATCGATCACCGTTTCGATCAATTCGTAAAGAGTCGTCCGGATCTTTGCCGAATGTGGCCGGTCGTAACCGCCTGCACCGCTTTTTTCCCTATGGTTCCTCATTCTGTGCCTCCTCTTTTTTGTAAGAGATGAGAAGTGAATGATCATCAGCTATTAAAAACTATTACAAACGGCGTGCCACCTCCGAAAGAAATTATTATATGATGAAAATACAATATGTTATAGATTTTTTAGCCTCTATATTCGCTGAACGGGTATGTTCCTTTTGGGGGATTTGGCTCATCTCCTCTGGGGGATTTCGCATTTTCTCTTGAACAATTGGATCGGTAAGGGTTAAACACGTAAAAATTTTATCCGAAAGTGGAGATGGGCGAAAGATGGGGTGGATAGGAAAACTTGTTGGAGGAACAATCGGCTTTGCCCTTGGCGGGCCGCTCGGTGCCATTGCAGGGGCGGCTTTCGGTCATGCTTTTGATAAAAGCCAGATAGACATCGAGCCGGAGAGGTTGGTTCATCGGCAACCCGGTCAAGAAGCTCAACTGACCTTCTTCGTGGCCGCCTTTTCCATGCTGGCCAAACTCGCCAAGGCCGACGGTCGGATTACCCAGGGAGAAATCGACACGGTCAATCGATTCATGCTGCAGGATCTAAACCTCGATCCATACAGCCGCATGGTCGCAATGAACATTTTTCAGGCGGCGGTCGAATCGGCCAATACGTTCGAAGAATTCGCCTCCCAGTTTTATGGTCAGTTTCACGCCCAACCGCAACTCTTGGAGTTGATGATCGATATTCTGCTTCGGGTATCGGTTGCCGACGGCGATATGAGCGCCCGCGAGGAAGGGTTGATTCTGTCGGCCGTGCGGATTTTTGGGTTCAATGAGACGGCCTATCAACAACTCCGTTCAAGATATGTTCAAACCGCCGGAAAATCCTATGCCATTCTGGGGGTCAAGCCCGAAGATCCCGACGAGGAAATAAAGAGCCGCTACCGCAAGCTCGTAATGGAATATCACCCGGACAGAATCGTGTCGAAAGGTTTGCCTGAAGAGTTCACCAAGTTCGCCCAGGACAAGTTTCGCGAAATACAGGATGCCTATGGGGAGATCAAAAAGGAACGCGGAATGAAGTGACCTTGTTTTCTGACGGCTCATCATTTTCGCCGCGGTCATTTGAAATCGGGCAAACCGCTCCGAAGGTACCACCGCTGTGCCGCCGCATCGTAGACCCACAATTGCTGATCCTCAAGGGTTCTGACAGTCATGTCATCCATGCGATAGTAGTCGATATCGACAATCTGCTGAACCTGGGTTTGATCGGCGGCGGCCTTAAGCCGTCTGACTTTATAGGAGGTTACCTTGACGGTCTTGAGGTCCTCCAAATCAGTCGGGGCGTTGCTGTCCGCTCCCGGCTCCCTGAAAGACAGTGCCGCATTGAATTCCGACCAGAAGACCATTTTTTTATACGACTTTGCGGTGTCATTGAAATTGTCCATCCTTTTCATGCCCGAATAGGACGCACATCCCGCCAATGGTGACAGGCCAACCAGGGCACAAAGAAAAACCGGGATTAAGAATCTCTTCATTGTCGATTTGTAGAGCATCAGGGAAACGGTTAGGGGATAACTAACGGGCCTTAAGTCTGTTCATTTTCGGCCCCATCTTCTTTTAACTGTATCTCTTTTTCCCAGGTAGCCGGTAAAATGTCAACAACGGTTTGACAAACCCAAGCGGGAATTTCACGTTGTTGAAACTGGCGGGGCAGGGCGGGTGAACGGGGGCGGGTTACTCCGGCTCCATGGTCGTTTTGAGTGGAAAGCCGTTTTCACGGGCAGTGGCGGTGACGATGCCGACCTTGGTTTCGGCAATCTCGAAAGGATAAATTCCACATACCCCCTTGCCGCTTTTGTGCACGACCCACATGAGGCTTGTGGCTTCCTCAAGAGACTTGTTGAAAACCGCCACGAGGATCTTTACCACGAAATCTTTGGTCGTGTAGTCGTCATTGTGGATGAGAACCTTGAACATAGGGGGTTCGGTCACCTCATCTTCGATTTCTGTGACGATATCTTCCTTCAGATCCGGCGGGTGATCAGTCATAAATTCTTCTCATCGAGTGTTTATTTACCTCGGGGATCGGGGCGTTATTCCCGCAAATGCTGAACCAGAGCGGAGGGAATGATCAGCAGCGCAAGCGGGTCCCGCCATGGCGGGGTCTGAATGCTTTAGGCAGCCTTGGGAAATAACAGCGGTAAGCCCGACTCTCGGAATCAGACCACAAACGGTAAATGGGGCTGAATAGTTTTATGTTATTATGAGATCTGTTCTTTCCTTAGGTTGCCTTATGCATGAGTCTGCGCGCTGAAGTCGCTGATTATTCCCTCCGACTCCCGGTTAGTTAATACTCCCCAAGGGCCCATTTACCTAAATCTTAATGATTGGGCCCGTAAAATCAAGCCCGGAAACTCAGATGGTTTCAAATGCGAAGAATGACACCAACGACTGTACGGGGTTCACGGCAAGTGATCGTGGTTTTTTAATCCATCGCCGGCTTGATCCCTGTATTGCGGCAATCCGATGCGAGCCATTATCTCGGCCGGTGGATGACGTGACGATCGGCTTCCTTTCCGTAGACTGTCAAATCCTTGTCAATCCTATCGATAGTGACGGCCACCGGTGCGAGGCCTGGAGCCGAGGCGCCGCGATCTTTGACCAAAACAGGGATGTAATTGTCCGTTACACCCTTCAGGAAACCATGCAAATGACTCTTGCGTGCATCGAATATGGTTTCACGTTCCCGACCGATGAATTTCCGATAAAAACCGATTTTTTTTCGATGACCCAACTCACGAATGGTTTGGCACCGCTCACGAATGATATCTATGGGCACCCGGTCTGAATAATCCCAGGCGGGGGTGCCTTTGCGGGGCGAAAAAGGGAATACGTGCAGGTAGGATACCGGCAATTGTTCGATCAATCCACAGGTGCGTTCGAAGGCCCTGGAGGATTCCCCTGGAAATCCAACCAGAATATCAGCACCGATGGCGGCATCAGGTAACAGGCCGTTTATTTTCCATACCTGGTCTTCGAACAGCCGACTCGTATAGGGGCGATTCATTCTCTTCAAAATGTCGTCATCGCCGCTCTGCAACGGGATGTGAAAATGCGGGCATATGCGTCCGGCTCCGCTCGAGGATTCGGCCACGAACCGTATCAGTATATCGGAAATCTCACCCGGTTCGATTGAACTCAAACGAATCCGATCGATAGCGCCGGCCTTGCGGATGCCCTTGAGCAGCGAAAGCAGATCAGTCGGCGGAGAAAGATCGAGACCGTAATTCCCGAGATGTATGCCGGTCAGGACAATTTCGCAGAACCCTGATGCCTTTAATTTTCCGATGGCTTCATGGATATCGTCTTGCGGCCGGCTGCGGCTGGGGCCACGGGCGTAAGGAACGATGCAGTAGGTGCAGAAAGCTTCGCAACCATCCTGCACCTTGAGGAGCGGTCGAGAACGGTTGTCGGGGCTGCTTGCCGGGAGGTAATCGGGCGCGCATTGCTGGGCCGCGTGTGGCCGGTCCGAACTGTATGGACTGCCAATGCGTTCGAGGGCATACTCCGCCAGCCGGGATTTATCCGTATTGCCGAGGATAACGTCGATGCCATCTATGCGGCGGATCTCTTCAGGGGCCGTCTGGGCGTAACAACCGGTAACCACCACACGTGCGCCGGGGTTGGCCCGCATGGCCTGACGAATCGCCTGGCGGGATTGCATGGCCGCCCGCTGAGTGACGGTGCAGGTGTTGATGATGTACAGATCGGCCGCTGTCGAATGACTGGCAGGGACCAGGCCAGCCTCTTTGAAAGCGGAAATAAGCGTCTCGGACTCAGCCTGGTTGACTTTACATCCCAGCGTTTTAAATTTAAACTTAAACATCACATTATGTAAGGTAACACATTGTAAAATTAGTTAAATAATCATGAAATTATGCCGCCGCCGATGACTTCGTCTCCGGCATAAAATACCGCACCCTGGCCCGGGGCGATCGAAGATTGCGGCTTGTCGAAGATAATTTCAACCCGATTGCCTGACTGGGGTAACAGGGTGGAGGCCGCCGCACTATGTCGGTACCGTACCCGGGTGCCCGCCCGAATGGGAGTCGTCGGCTCTGGTTGTATCCAGTTGACCTTCTCTACCATACACCCACTGGCAAGAGTATCTTCCTTGTGGCCCACAACCAATCGGTTGGTTTTGGCGTCCAGACGCAGCACGTAATAAGGCTCGGCGGACGGGCAGTTGATGCCGCGTCTCTGGCCGACGGTGAAAAGGTGCAGCCCCGCATGTTGACCCAATTTGCAGCCGTTGAGGTCGACAATGTCTCCGGGGCCGGGCTTGGCCCCTGTATGCCGGACCAAAAACTGAGCGTAGGTGCTCTCTTTGATGAAGCAGACATCCTGGCTTTCTTTCTTGGTTGCCGGCACCAGCCCCTTTTCAGCGGCCATTTTTTTCACGTGTTCTTTTTCGAAATCACCAAGGGGAAAATGGGTGCGCGAAAGTTGCCGCCGGGTGAGAAAAGCCAGGAAGTAAGATTGGTCCTTGCGTTTATCGATTCCTTTCAGCAGGTGGATATCGTCCGGTGGGTGGTCGTTTTTCACGACCCGGGCATAATGACCGGTGGCGAGATCATTGACACCATGCGAACGCGCCTGGTCGAAGAGAAGGCCGAATTTTATGGTCGGGTTGCACTTCAGGCAAGGATTCGGTGTTTTGCCGGCCAGGTAGGTCTGCAGGAAGTATCGGACCACTTGCCTTTCAAACGCCTCGGTCAGATCGATAATGTGCAGCGGGATGTCGAGCTGCGCGGCGATTGAACCGATGTCCCGCCGTTCTCCTTCGAAGCCGGTCAGAAAATGATAACCGACAACCGGGTGCCCTTTTTCTTTAAGTAAACAGGCCGCCATAAGGGAGTCCACGCCTCCACTGATGGCGACTGCCACCGTCGGTTTCATTCGAAGAAGGTCTGATTGACGGAATGAACCTCCATTGCCCGTGTGGGGCAGGCAGGTACGCAGAGTTCACAGATACTGCACTTTCTATGATCGAAGCGAACCGTCATTTTGGGTCGTTGAACCGCTAAGGCACCGGTGGGACAAACGGCGGTGCAGGCACCGCAGTGGGTACATTTTTTCTTGTCGCGGGTGATTTCCTGCGAAGCGTAGTCAACCTGGATCCCTTCGGCCTTGAGATACTTCACGCCTTCCCGGAACCTTTTCTTGTCCCCGGACAACTCGAGCACCATGACGCCCTCTTTGCGCGGCAGTACGGCGGCATTGAGAATATTGAAAGTCAGGTCGTAATCTTTGGTGAGGTAGCAGACAATCGGTTTCTGGGCGGCAACGGCCGGAAAACGCAGTATGAGAATTCTGGAATACACGGTAACCTCCGGTAAACTCTTTATTTTTTTTGGATAAAACAGTATCATAGAAGCAAAGATCAGTGGTGTCAACCGTAACTCTTCATTGAAACGACACTGTGGCGCAGCGACGTCGAGCCTGGATACACCGACGATGAACCGTTTTGCCTATCGAACCACGGGGCTGTTGATCAAAACCATCGCCGAGTTGTCGAAGGCGAGAATCAAACTCCATGGAACGGAAAATATTCCAGCGGGTTCGGTGATTTTTGTCATCAACCACTTCACCCGGATGGAAACGTTCTTGATGCCCTATCAGATATTCAAACTCACCGGGATTCCCGTCTGGTCTCTTGCCAGTAATGAGCTGTTTAAAGGCGCTTTCGGATCCTACCTGGAAAAAGTCGGAGCGGTTTCGACACGCAACCCGGAACGGGACCGGTTGATGGTCAAATCGCTGCTGACCGGGGAGGCCAACTGGATCATTTTTCCGGAAGGCCGCATGGTCAAAAACAAGAAAATCATCGAAAAAGGGCGGTTCATGATTTCCTACGCCGGAGGCAAGCATCCGCCCCACACTGGAGCCGCCCTGCTGGCCATGCGTACGGAGTTCTATCGGCAGAGGATCAGGCAGCTGTTGAAAGACGCGCCGAAAGAGGCCGAGCATCTTCTGGATGAGTTCCAGATCAAGGATGCGGCACCGGTGATGAGCCGCACTACCCACATCGTGCCCGTCTGCTTGACCTATTTTCCCATACGGGCCAGGGAGAACCTGCTCAGCACGCTGGCCACTCAGTTGGTGGATGACCTGCCCGGGCGGCTGGTGGAAGAGATGATGACAGAAGGGACCATGCTCCTCTCCGGTGTCGACCTCGATATCCGGTTCGGCCGGCCGATTCAGGTCAACGAGTGCCTATCCTGCGCGGCGGTAAAACGCGACCTGGTCACCACCCAGCGAATCCAGTTCGATGACCAGCTGTCGTCCCGGCGCCGGATGCGCAAGGAAGCCCTCAAGCTCATGCAGAGATACATGGCGGCCATTTACGACATGACGACCGTCAACCATGATCACCTGTTTGCCTCGCTTCTCCGGGTTTCACCGCGCAGGCGTTTCAGCGAGGCCACCCTCAAGCGCAAACTGTTTCTGGTTACCACCGCTGCCCGGAAAGTGGAAGGTCTCCATTTGCATCACAGCCTTCAGGAAGATCAGACTCACCTGCTGACAGATGATCGATTTTGCCGTGTCCATGATTTCATATCGGTGGCCATCGAAAAGGGCATTCTGAAGCGCGATGGCCAGTGGCTGATCAAAGATCGTTCGAAATTTTCGTCTCCTTACGATTTTCATCGCGCGCGGATCGACAACCCCATCGAGGTTGCGGCCAATGCGGTAGAGCCGCTCGTCGCCCTGCAGCGGCTGGTGAGACGAACCGCATGGATGCCCGATTTTTGGGCCAAGCGAAAAATAATTAATATGTTAATAAAACAATCAAAACAAGAGTTTGAAAATGATTATATAAAGTATCGCATAAAAGGGGAATCAAAAGAAAAAAATGTCGGGGAACCGCTGTTTATCCGGGGCAAATCACGACGCATAGGGGTGGTTCTCGTTCACGGATACATGGCTGCGCCGATGGAAATGCAAGAGTTGGCGGAGTATCTCGGACAGAAAGGATTGTGGGTTTATGCCCCGCGGGTCAAGGGGCACGGTACGTCACCCGAAGACTTGGCCCGAACGCGTTATCAAGGGTGGACCGAATCGGTCGATCGAGCGTATGCGATTGTCAGTTCTCTTTGCCGAAGGGTGGTCGTCGGCGGGTTCTCTAATGGTGCAGGCCTGGCTCTCGACCTGGCCGCTCGGGTAGGTGATGTGGCGGGGGTATTTGCCGTTTCACCGCCGCTGCGCCTCAAGGATCTTTCCACCCGGCTTGTCCCGGCCGTCGATGTATGGAACAAATTCATGAAAAAGGTTCGCTTGAATGAAGCCAGGATGGAATTCGTCGACAATCATCCGGAGAATCCGCACATCAATTACATTCGAAATCCGATCGCCGGTGTTCGCGAACTCGAGCGGTTCATGGGTGTGTTGGAAGGCAAATTGGCTGATATCCAGGTGCCGACCCTCGTCATTCAGGGGCAGGGAGATCCGGTCGTTAATCCGAAAGGATCGGTCAGGGTTTTCCAGCGTATCGGCTCGGAAGACAAAACCTATGTCCTGTTGAGCTTTGATCGCCACGGAATCGTGCTGGGCGATGGGGCCGATCGTGTTCACCGCACCATATGGGAATTCGTCGACCGCCTGTCACGATAGGCAAGAAGGCTCTGCCACGGGCTCCAGGGGATCCCGCTGCGCGGCCGCATAACAAATTATGAATTCCTTAAAAAAATCCTTGACATGACACATTGTGGTATTAAAATAAGGTTAAGCAGCGCCAGCTGCTTAAGGCGTCGGTTGGTATCTCATTCAACTCGAGCCTTACTCTTTCCTCTGTTCGGGGGGAGGCATCATCCCCAATGCCTCCCCTTTCTCTTTTTTACTTTTTGATCACTGACCTTAGAGGTTGAAAACCCGCCTCGACTCCTTAGATTTGAGTTTGAATCGAACAGGCCAAGAAGGATGACCATATGGGTTCAACTTGCGGCAAACCCTGCCCTCGTGCGGCTGCTATGTGCGATAACGCTCTCCGGAGAATAGAATTAAAGTGCCTGATAATATAGAACTATACTCGGATTACGTCTGACCGTACTGTTACTTCATTACCGGGCGTATTGACGAACTGCAGAAAAATTATGACCTGAGTGTGGATTGGATCGCTTTTCCGCTCCACCCTGAAACGCCGCCAGAAGGGCGTTCCTTAGAGGATCTGTTCGCTGGCCGGGGCCTCAATCTAACGGCTTGGGTCGGTGACTTGAAGCGTACGGCCGATGAACTGGGGTTGCCTTTCGGCGATCGAACGATGACGTATAACAGTCGCTTGGCACAGGAACTGGCCAAATGGGCCGCCTGCGAAGGCTGCGAAAAAATCTATCACACAGCCGTCTTCGAGGCTTACTTCGCCGATGGATTGAACATCGGTGACCCGAAGACCCTGATCGCCCTGGCGGAAGGGATAGGCCTGCCGGCAGACGGAGCCGAGCGCGTGATAAAGGAAAGAACATACCGCGATGCGGTGGATAAGGACTGGGCCCGATCCATTCAAATGGGAGTGACCGCCGTACCGACCTTCGTTTTCGGCGGGCGTGGTGTCGTTGGCGCCCAGCCGCTGCACGTATTGGAAAATATGCTTGATCGAGGCGGTGTGGCACGCAGGGTGTGATCTGACGCGCCGATGCGACCAGTCCACATGTGCGGGATCTGATTCGAGAAGATGGGGAGGAGAATGTATGAGCGGAATCGGGCTGATCATACTTGTGGCGCTGGTGCTCGAATTCGCCTTGAATTTCGTCGCCGATTATCTCAACCTCAAGTCGTTGCAACCTGAACTGCCCAAAGAATTCAAAGACCTCTACGATGAAGAGCGTTATCTGCGCTCGCAAGATTACCTGAAGGTCAACACCCGGTTTGGCTGGGTCACTGCGACGGTCAACCTTGTCCTGTTGCTGGTCTTCTGGTTTGCCCGCGGGTTTGACACCTTGGACGCTTGGGTAAGGACTTGGGAGCTTTCGCCGGTTTCTGCAGGAGTCGTTTACATCGGCATCCTGTCAATGCTGGCCGCCGCTGTCAGCCTACCGTTCAGTGCGTATGCCACCTTCATGATTGAAGAGCGCTTCGGGTTCAACCAGACCACGTGGTCAACTTTCATCAAGGACACCATCAAGGGGTTCCTTTTGTCGGTGGCCCTGGGGGTGCCGCTTCTGGCAGGCGTGCTGGCCTTTTTCGAATTTTCCGGCAAAACGGCCTGGCTGTATTGCTGGGGGGCGGTTACACTCTACATGCTCGTGGTTCAATTTGTTGCACCGGCATGGATCATGCCGCTATTCAATCGATTCACCGTTTTGCAGGAGGGAGAACTCAGACAGGCGATTCTCAATTATGCGCGTTCAATCCGTTTTCCTCTGGACAACATCTTCGTTATGGACGGTTCCCGGCGGTCGAGTAAATCCAATGCATTTTTCACCGGGTTTGGACGCTACAAACGCATCGTCCTTTTCGACACCCTGATCGATAGGCATTCAACCGAGGAGCTGGTAGCGGTTTTGGCCCACGAAATGGGGCACTTCAAGAAAAAGCATATTTTAAAATCTATCCTGATCGGCGTCATTCAGACCGGCTTTATGTTCTTCCTGCTTTCGATCGTGCTCTCCTATCCGGGAATATTCAAGGCCTTTTATATTGATATACCAGCGGTTTACACTGGTCTGGTGGTATTTGCCCTTTTATATTCGCCCCTGGATCTCGTCTCCGGCCTGTTTCTCAAAGTTCTGTCCCGAAAAAATGAATACGAAGCCGATCGTTTTGCCGTTGAAACGACCGAGGATCCCCAAGCCATGGCCGAAGCTTTAAAAAAACTCACGGTACACCATCTGAGTCATCTGAATCCCCATCGATTTTATGTGATGCTTCACTATTCCCATCCGCCCGTGCTGGAGCGAATCCGTGCCATCACCCGGGGCAGCGCCGCCGGTCTTTACCCGGCCTTGGAATGCTGACGGACATGCCGCTTTATCGACGAGTGCTGATCGTGGCCGATATCGAAGGGAGTTCGGGATGCTGGGGCTACCAGGCCTCGTCCTTCCGGACCAAGGCTTGGATTGGCGCCTGTTGTGCCATGACAAAGGACGTAATGACCGTGGTCGAACGGCTGTATGCAGCCGGGATCGAGCAAGTGGTGGTGAAAGACTTCCACCGTACCGGCTATAACCTGCTGCCGGAGTGGATTGATCCCCGGGCAAAGGTCGTCGGTGGGTACAAGGCAGGGCCAATCCCCGGCATCGGCCCTGTCGACGGTGCCGAGGCGGCTCTTTTTCTCGGGATGCATGCAGCCTCCGGCTCGAATGGTTTCCTGGCACACACACTGACCTCGAGAATTAGTCGACTCGAAGTCAACGGCCGGCTGCTGCCGGAGATCGCTCTTTTCTCGGCATCCCTGGCACCTTTCGGTGTGCGGCCGATATTTTTTTCAGGCTGTCCGATCGCCTGTGACCAGGCCAAGGACATCATTCCACAGCTCGACGTGTATCCCATAGACAAAGCCGCCGGACGGGAACGGTTTGACGTGGAGCCGTGGCGGCAGGGGTTGGCTGAGGCCGCTGCAGCTGCACTGCACAATTCCCGAACAGGTCTCTACCGCCCTCAAGGCCCGTTTCGAACCGTTGTGACTCTGCGGGAAGGACGCCAAGCTGCAGAAAAACTGGCCCGCCGCTGGCGGGTTGCACGACAGGGGGCGCAACTTTCCCTCTACCATGACAGCTTCGATGCGCTTTACATGGACCTGATCCGCCTTTGTTACCTGACCCCCCTGTCCGAACGGCTGCTGCCGCTCGCATTGGCCGCTGCCAATTTGAGGGGCAGGGTCGGACTATCCTGGCTGCGGCGCCAGGTCAGAAAGGGCCGGTGGTGAGCCGATCAATCGTCAAACAATTGCCCCCGGGACGGCTGACCGATGCCATGAGGGGGATAAGAAGACACTATCGGTTGTTGTGGTCCGGTGTCGTCGGTCAATCGTTCATAGTGAACCGTAAAAGAATTTTCCGAAAACGGGGTAACGGCTGTGGGCCGGTGAATGATTAGCGCCGATTCCTGACGGGTCATCACCGGGAACCGATAAAAACCGTTAAGGTGTTTGAACTCTCGACCTTCTATGGTTTTTTTCTCCACGAATTCGAGGTGCCCCTTTAAGCGGTCCCTGAGACGCTGGGATCCGCCGGACACTGCTGCAGATATGGTTTTCAGTGCCGATGGGCCAAGGGCCGGATCCAATTCATAACCGATGCAACTGCGGCCGCACACCATCGCGGCGGCCATGGTGGTGCCAACGCCCAGAAACGGATCGAGGACAACGTCTTCAGCTACGGAGAACATGTTGATCAGGCGGAAGGGGAGTTCGAACGGAAATGCGGCGCTTCGCTTCCTGACGGTTTTGTCCGCCAGATCCTGTGCCGCACCGAGGAGGTCGGTCCAGATATCGGAAAACCACTCATTGCGCTCCTCCCAGAAATAGGCGCTCTCCCGCCGTTTCTCCGCCTCTTTACCCGCGAACGGCCTCTTCGACCCTTTCCGGAATACCAGTATATGTTCATGTTCGAGGGTGACATAGGCCCCGGGAGGCAGCATACCGGCGCCCATGAATTTCGTGGGGGCATTGGTGGGTTTGCGCCACAGGATACCCGGCAGAGGCTGGCATCCAATGGCGAGCATGCGCGAGACGACGCGGACATGATTGGGATAGATGCAAAAATCATCACCGACGGTGCGCACGGCATCCCCGATGTTGATGCAGGCGATAGCGCCGGGCTTGAGAACCCGGTAGACCTCAAGCCAGACAGGGTCGAGAACGCCGTGCATCCGCTCGAATGCCGCCAGGCCGCGCTGCTGATCGAGTGCTTCGCCCACCGCCGGATCGAGGGAACGGAACAAATTGTCCCACATTTGAATCATCGGGTAAGGTGGTGAGGTCACAACCAGATCGACGCTTTGATCGGCCACATCCTTCATCCGCCTGGCATCGCCGAAAGTGATTTGATGAGTCGTCTGCATGGATCCGTACCCTCCTTTGCCCCCCATAGGCTTCTTTCTGTAAGTGCGCTGATTATACAATTTACGCGCCTCCCACCCCAGGGGCAGTCACCCGGCGGAATCGTTCGTGCGGTCATAGAAAATCCGCCACTGCGGCAGGTCACTCATTAACCGTTGCCGGCGGTTTCGTCAAACCCTCATTCACCCGACTGATCTTCGCCCTTGCGCCTTTAGCGGTCACCCGGGTTGACCCGCGGCACGATTGCCTCATTTTCAACCGTGGGGCCGTGGTCGCCCGTCGGGCTCGCGCCCCCGCGATTCGGCAGTTAAATCATTGGACAGCAAACCAGTAATATAGTAAAATTGTTAGGTTTAAAATGGATAGAATCGCTTTGCGGCCGCAACGGGTATCCTGGCTGACGGATGATCAGGAGGCCAAGTTGAAATGGCCGGTGCCCATCCGCGAGGATATCGGCCATCCGCTGACCACCCGGTCGGCGATAAAAAGAGGACACTGCCGACGCATGAATGCTGAAGAGATCATCGAGCCCCACGGTAGGGAACTCATCAACCTGTTGGTGGATGACGACCGTGCCAAGCTGCTTAAAAACCTGTCGCTCAATCTGGCCGACATCACCCTTTCGGAGAGGCAGATGTGCGATTTCGAGCTTCTCACCACAGGGGTCTTTTCTCCGCTCAAAGGGTTCATGAAACGGCCGGACTATGAATCGGTCGTGGATCGCATGCGACTTCAGGACAATACCCTTTGGCCGCTGCCCATCTGCCTGGATGTATCAGAAAACGTCGCCCGCTCTCTGGAAGTGGGACAGTCGGTTGCGCTGCGCGACCCGGAGGGTTTTCAACTGGGGATCATGCACGTCGAAGATCTTTGGCCGATCGAGAAGGAGAAAGAAGCCGAGATTGTATTCGGGACGACCGATAGGGCCCATCCCGGTGTCAACCATCTCTTCAACAGGGCCGGGGCTTATTACGTCGGTGGCCGTATCGAGGCTATCAGCCTGCCACTGCACTTCGATTTCAAATCCCTGCGATTGCCGCCCGCAGAGGTCCGCCGCACGATCCACAAAATGGAATGGAAACGTGTTATCGGATTTCAGACCCGGCATCCGATCCACAGGCCGCATTTCGAAATGACCATCAAGGCCATGCGCCAGATTCGAGGCAACCTTCTGGTACTTCCCATAGTGGGAATGGCGAAACCGGGAGATTTCGATCATTACACCCGGGTCCGCTGCTACCGGTCGATCGCCCGTCATTATCCCCCCGACTCCCTGCTGATCAACCTGCTGCCCCTGTCTTCCCATTTGGCCGGACCGCGGGAAGCGTTGCTGCATGTCATTATTGCACGCAATTTCGGTTGCAGTGACTTTATCGTCGGTCACGACCACGCCGGACCCGGTATGAACGGGCACGGACAGTGGTTCTATCAGGCCGGGGCTGCCCGCAAATTGACCGAAGAGTGTGCCGACGACATCGGCATCAATATTATTCCTTTTGAAGAAATGGTTTACCTGCCATTCGAAGATGAGTTCAAACCGGCCGACCAGGTGCCCGAAGGGGTCCAACGCATTTCGCTCTCCGGAACCGACATCCGCCAGCGATTGCGAAGCGGCCGCAACATTCCCGAGTGGATGACATTTCCTGAAGTCATCGATGAACTCCAGAAGGCTTATCCCCCTCCCGGGAGACAGGGCTTTACGGTGTTTATGACCGGGCTTTCCGGGGCCGGCAAATCGACCATTGCCAAGATCCTCTACTCACGATTCCTCGAAATCGGCCAGCGGCCCGTGACGTTGCTTGACGGTGACATCGTGCGGCGCAATCTTTCGAGCAACCTCAGCTTTTCCAAGGAAGACCGGGATACCAACGTGAGAAGCATTGGGTTTGTTGCCAGCGAGATCACCAAAAACCGCGGCATAGCGATCTGCGCCCCGATTGCCCCTTATGAGAAAACCCGCCATGAAATCCGGTCCCGCATCGAGGCTTACGGCGGTTTTGTTGAAGTGCACGTATCCACTCCGCTGGACGTCTGTGAAAGCAGGGACCGCAAGGGCATGTACGCCAAAGCCCGTGCGGGGCTGATAAAAGGATTTACCGGTGTGGACGACCCCTATGAGGCCCCCCGAACTCCCGAGTTGCGGATCAACACGGCAAACCTGGCCCCCAATGAGGCGGCGCAGGAAATCCTGCTCTTTCTCGGTGAAAAAGGGTATATCTAAAAAATCGGGCGGTCGGGGTATTGTCGTGGACGTGTGAGCGAATGGGGAGACTGTCTCCCCAGCCTTAGAATACCGATAAACACATCCCGGCCGAGGCCGACCGCGAAAAATGAGTCTGTTTCCCCACAATTTTCCTGAAGCACCCTTCCGCATGGTCTAAACCCGCTGTTTCTCACCCCATACTGTCGGGTTCTCTTGCCTAAAAATACAGTGATTTTCATAAAATCGATTGGTTTGACGCCGGGTTTCTCTTAATGAAGAGCGAAAGCGGTAGCGCCAATCCAAATCCTGAAATCCGAAATCGGCAGGGAGAGGCAAGCCCCTTCAATACCGGATCCTTGTTTTGAAAAAACCACTATAACACTTTTAATATGTAATAATAATAATATGTTATTATGCCTAACGAAATTTTGGTAATCGCTGCCACCTTTGCGCAACAGGCGGGATTCGCGGTGGCGCAAGGCGACAGATGACAGGCCGCAAGGCAAGGGTGATTACAAAATAGAAATTAAAATTACCCCATCCGTTTATATATGAAAAGTCAATTCCATCCTTCTTTTGATTACGAATTCGAAATCACAAACCTCCCGGCTAGTCATTAAGTTAAAAAAGCCAGACCTTTAAAATCCTTAATTTATTAATTAAACAGCACGTATAAACGGAAATACAGCATGGATGGCATCGTAATTGCTCGTTGACTAGTCATGGGTGAGTCTTTTACGTTCACCCTAACAACTCGAAAAGGCAAATTACCCGAAAGGGTAAGACGCAAAGCCGCTGGCCTAAGTCTTTGACATCAAGGATAAGGTAGCAGGGTTGCCGAGCAAAGAATGGACATCTCCTGATACACCCTCATGTGCGGTGCCGGTTGTCGAGAGAGGTGTCATGAAAGGTATTCTTTCTTAGGCTGACCGCGGCGCGCTTTTGTCTTTCGGTTTTCTTGTACAATGTAGGTCGCGCCGATGTCGCTGGAGAAAACCAAGTCGATTCCATGGGCGGAATGGATCTGTGCCGCCCTCAGCGCTTTTGTGCTGCTGCTGTCTGCAGATGCGGCATCGGCCCTCCCTTGCGACCTCAAGAACAATCCGCCTCCTTTTATCCGCCACGACCTGACCAACAGCTATTGCGAGCTGTGCAGTTACGGCTACATTACGGTCGTTATCTCCAATCCCTACGAGGGGGCGGACATGACCGACATGACGGTCGTCGAGGACCTGCGCAACAGCGGGTTGACTTTCGCCTCCTCCGCTCCCACGCCGATGAGGGTCAACGGTGCGCCGGTCGGTCCCGGTTCGTGGCCGAACATCAGTGGTGCGAACAACCAGATCCTGACCTGGACCCCGGCCCAGGTTCCGCAACTCGGCGTTCCGCTGCCCTTTCAGCTCATCGGCTTCGATACACTGTCCATCACCTTTGCGGTGACGCGCGCCGCAGGTTTCAACCAGGAGGGACTCGGGCTGGTCGTAACCGACCGCGACATTCAGGCGCGGCTGATCTACAGCGCCCGGTACGAGACTTTTCCGCCAACCAATCCCGCAACCTACATCACCTGTCCGGGTATGCCTCAGACGGAGACCACCGGGTTGGACGAACTGCCTCTGCGCGAACCGATTCCCGAGGTTTCGAAGGTGGGACGCAACGTGGACGCGGGTCAAAGCGGATACTCTGATCCCGTTTATGGCCACAACAACGACGATGTGATCTGGCGTATTCGGGTCCGAAACAACGGCCAGGCCGACCTGCAAGACCTGCGTTTCGACGACGCCATGCAGATCGGCAATCTTGACGTTAATTATATCTGCCCCTCGGAAACCGCGGCCGAGCAAATAGCCAACAACAACGGTGTGGGGCCGGGGAGTCTCGGGTGTCAGGCTGCCGGTAACAGCATCAATGATTTCAATGTAGACGCTTTCCTCAATAACCCCGGCCCCGTAGATGTCCCACAGGGTGGATATACCGATTTCTTCCTGGTCGGTAAAATTCTTGCCAACGGATCGTGTGCGCCAACCAGAAGCAACACCGTTTCCGACATCCAATGGGGCTGCGAGGCTGATTCCCCGCCGCTCGGAGGTCTTACCACCACGTCGGATGGAAGTCCTCCCTACAGCAACTTGGGTAATCTTGCGGCTAGCTTAAGTACCCTCTCCGACGACGATCTGGATTTCAACATCCGGATCACCGGCGTCGGTGGCAACCCGGTCGCAGGGTCCAAAGGCAGGGTTCGAATCACCATCACCAATGATACCGGCGGCACGGTGAAGAACATCCAGCTGCACGATGTCCTTCCGCCCGAGTACGTGATGGACCCGACTTTTACTCCGACGGTCAGCATGGACCCGGCCTACGGCGCCTACGACGGGATGATCGATCAGATCACATGGACCAATCCGGTCGGCGGTACCTTTCCCAATCAGACGAGCAACAATCCCTCCGATTTTCTGAACAACACGGAGCCACGCTTCACATTGACCAGCAACACCGTGCACCCGTATTACCCGGCGCCGGATCAGGTCAATATGCTGCGGCACGGCGACGAATTGCAGATCACCTTCGGCATCATTCTGATCCGGCCGGAATCTTATGACAAAACGGCCGATCTCGATGTCCGCGAGGAAGATCCGAACGGCACCCCGGCGGACACCGATCCGGATAACGATATCTCACTGGCCAACCGGTTAAACGTCACATTCGAGGATTTCTGTAACCCTGGAACGATTATCAGCCGATCCTTCGACACGAACCATCAGTCCAATCCCGAAGACCTGGACATCGATATCATCGGTGATCCGCTGGTCTTTATACTGACCAACGACCCGAATCAGCGCTTGCCTCTGACGGTCGAACTGACCAACAACGGCGGTCACAGCGCGGCTGATTACATCGCCTATGTCAGCTTCGGCCGGACCATGAATGTCGTGAGCAGCCCCGGTGGTTGCAGCCCCACCAGCAACCCGCCGCCCCATGACGAGTGGCGATTGCCGGTGCCCATTCCGCCGGATGCAGCGGTATACGCATGTACCGGCGGTGCGATTGCCAGAAATGGCGGCAGGACGACATACGATTTTGAAGTCCTTAAAAGTGCCAATGCGGCCGACATCGCCGCTGACGATCTGTCCTTCCGCGCCGATGTGATCGGTGAGATCACGCTGAGCAACCCAGATAGCCAGGGCAGGGCCGGGCTCTGGTTCCCGACGCCCGTCAACCCGCGGGTGGACAATGGGATAGACGATTACAACAACTACAGCCTGGACGGCATCCGTGCCCGGGTGATCGGATTCAACCTGCTCAAGTTCCAGGCCGGCAACTGCTCGGAAAACAATAATCCCCCGCCGTCGTTACCCGATCTGAATGTACAGATCGGCGAGGAGTGCGCCTATCACTTCGAAACCGGTGGCTGGTTCGGCTTTAATACACCGGGTTTCAACATCATCGCCGTGCAGGATATCCAGGTCGTCGACCAACTGCCGGACGGCCAAGGCTATATTTCATCCACCGACCCGTCACCCCCGACCAGCACGGCGGCGATCCAAGGTATTAGCCTGAATCCGCCAGGTTTGTCCCCGGTAGATGAAGGCTGGATCGACTGGACGTTCAACCGCACGACGGGTCAGCGAATTACAACGATAGACCAGTGGTTCAGGGTCGACATGACCACGCGACTGCTCAACGACCCCGTCGACACCAGCGCCGCACCGAACAGGCACGCAGACCCCAGCACCAATGTCCTTGTGTCGTATTTTGATGCCATTTTCCAGTCCGGGTCCGATCCGGAAGAGGTCTACCGTTTAGGGCCCGGCACCGTAGGCTATCCTCGTGTGGAGGTGCGCCGCATTGCCCTCACCGTCACCGAGCCGCAAATCACCGTGGTCAAGGAAGTCTGTAACGAATCCTTGTACGGCAGCGGGACCGCGTGCACCAACTTCGTCCCGTTGGCCAACGACGGCGATGCATACGACGCTTACATTTATCGCCTGACGCTGACCAACGAAGCCGTCAGTAGCGGCGTGCAGCGCGCTCCGGCTTATGAAGTCACGGTGACCGACCGGCTCGATGCCAGCGATCTGGCATATGTGCTGCCCTTTGCAGGGGATGGGCTGGACAACGACGGCGACGGTGCCGTCGACGAAGCCGACGAGGGCGCCATCAGCGATAACACCGTCCGGAACGGCCTTCCGGCCGAGATCACTTTCTCCCATACCCACAGCAGCGCTTTGCAGCGCATCGATCCGGGTCAGTCGGTGGGCTTGTACTACCGGGTCGATATTGACGACGACGCAGCACCGCTGCAGACCTTCACCAATACGGCCGACGCCACCTATGACAGTCTAGAAGGGGTATCCGGGAATCAGAGTGCGCCGCAGAGGCCGAATAGCGATATCGGCGGTGCGCGTTTCTATACCGCCCCGTCTGATTCAGCCGCGGTGCAAATCATCCCGGTGGAGACGCAACCCAAGCGGATTGCGGATTTGTCGAACACCGCCATCGTTGCGGGACCGGCCACGCAGCCGGTGACCATCGGTGAGGAGATCGAATACCGGCTCAACACGTTGCTGCCGGTGGCCCTGTTGCGCGACTTCGTGATCCGGGACGAACTGCCCGCGGGTCTGCGCTGCAGCGAAGCCCCGCCCGTCAACCTGAATGCCCCGCCTTATTCGGCGGCTCGTTTCGTGCCCGGCGGCATCATTACACCCACCTGTTCCGCCGGCTTCGTTGAATGGAACTTCGGTGATCAGCGGGTGACCAACGGCACCATCGGCAACCGTTATGATTTCGAGATCGGGTTCATCGCGCGCGTCGAAAACACGGCCCTGACCAATGAAGGGGATGTGCTTTCCAATGGTCAGCCGGCCACCCTGGCGACCGCACGGTATATCGACGAAGCCAACAATCCGGTCACGCTCGATTTCAACCAGGTCGATGTTTTGGTTCAGGAGCCGCGCATCGCATTGACCAAGGATTTTGCGGTCGTCGCGGCCGATGCCGGCGATATCCTCTCGGTAATCGTAACCGCTACCAACACCGGAACGGCGACAGCCTACAACCTGCGTGTACTGGATGACCTGAGCGGCCGCAACCTGACCTTCACGGGCGTTGTGGGGGGTAGCGAGCCACCGGACACTATCGATACCACGACCCTGGGCGCCAACCGGCCGATTTTCAGCTGGAATCCGCCTAACGGCATCGATCCCGGCGTCACCATCAGCTTCACCTTTGACGTCCGCGTCGATTCCGTTGTGCAACCCCTCGAAAATCTGGACAACACCATCCAGGCGGATTGGACGTCACTGCCGGGGCCATCCACCGCTCTCAACAGCACGGGGACAATCGGCGCCGACGGCAGCGAAAACGGGATGCGCATCGGCGCTCTGCCCAACGCCGGTGACGCTGTCAACGATTACGAGGCCAATGCCGAACATCAGGTCACAGTGCCCGCGGTCACTCTTACCAAGACCGATCTCGACCCGGCTCTCATCCCCGCGATCGGTGTGCATAAGCCCTTTCAGGTCGACATCTATTTGCCTGAAGGCACGACCCAAGGCGTTCTTGTCACCGATCGGCTCAACACCGCCGGTATCAGCTATTTTCTGGAAAACAATGCCGGCTACGATATCACCTACACATTTCAGGGCATTGCCACCATCAACGGTGCGGCCCCAGGCGAGGCGGCCTTCATCGCCTTTCCGGCGGACAATACCAGCGGCAGCGCGGTTTGGAATATCGGCACTGTGGTCACACAGGCCGAAAACGACCCCAGCCAAAGCGCCATCACGCCTCTTATCCGAATCGCGTATTTCGCCCGGGTGAACAATGACCTGGTTACCGACAACGGCGACACGCTGCAGAATTCCGTGGCGGTGAATTATACCCACGGCGAAACGGCTGCCCAAGAGACTCTGACAGATGCCACCGCTCCGGTCACCGTGGTCGAATCCGCGCTCTCGGTGACCAAGACGATGCGCAACATAACGTCGCCCGGAGATCCGGCCGGCGGTGGTGATGTGCTCGAGTATGTGATCGTCAGCCTCAACAGCGGCACCGCCACCGCCTATGACGTCAACGTGGTCGATATCCTGCCGGCCGAATTGTCCCTTGACCCTGGTTTCACGCCCACAGTGCTCATCAATGGTGCGCCTGCGGCGGGTTTCGTCGCCACCCCGGCCAATGCGCCCAGCGGTCCGCTGGTTTGGGGGCGCGGAAATGGCGACGATAGCCTGGACATCCCCGCCGGACAGTCGCTGGTCCTGACCTACCGGTTGATGGTGCAGGAGGTCAGCGGTGATCTGAATAACAAGGTGTGGACCGATTGGACCTCCTTGGAAGGCACGAGCGGTTTCGAACGAACCGGCGAAGGTTGTCCCAGCTGGACCGCACCGAACGATTACTGTTTTGGTCCGGCGGTCGCCACCACGGCCACCGTCGACGACAACGGCATTCAAAAGGCGACGACCTCAGACACCTATGACGTTTCGCCCTTGAGCACGGCAGCGGATGCCATCGCGCGCGTGGGTGATACCATCACCTACCGCCTGGCGCTGGATCTGCGTGGCGGCCTGACGCGCAACCTGCAGGTGCAGGATGTCCTGCCCGGAGGGATGGCCGTTGTTGATACGGTCAGCATCAACGGCGATACCAGTGCGGACTACACCCCGCCTGCCGCCGGACCGGGTTCAAACTTCGCCTACGCGCCGATCGGCGCCGCCAGTGTGCCCCCGGCCGGGCAGACCGGCACACTCACGTGGGCGATCGGCGATGTGGTTAACAATCCCCTCGGCGATCCGACCACCGATACCCTTGAGATCATATACCGGGCGCGTATCCTGCCGGATTCCGGCATCGCCCACGTCGGTTCCACCACACTCAACAACACGGCATCGCTTGGTTATGTCGGCGCACCGCCGCTCAGCAGCGGGGCGGTGGTGACTCTGTACCAGCCGGTCATCGCCACCGTCACCAAAACAGAACGCAGCGGCCTCGTCAGCCCGGCGACGGTCGATGTGGTCAACGATACCATGCTGTTCCGGCTGGAGGCATGCAACACCGGATCGGCGCCGGCCTATAGCATTGAGATGACCGATCAACTCGCCGTCCAATTAGATGAAACCAGCATTGCCAACCTGGCGGTGTCTGCCAATGGGGCTCTTCTTGCCGCCGGTAGCGACTACACCTACACGCCGCCGGCAGTTCGCGGCGGCACCCTGAATTTTCTGCTGTCCACCCCGGTCAACCCGGGGCAATGCCTGACCGTTGATTACGACATCGGCTTTTATACCGATTTCGGCCCTAACCAGACATGGAACAACAGCGTCACCGTAAATTCGTACTGGTCGCTGCCGGCTCAGTCCGGTCAACTCTACGGACCAGTGGGGCCGGCGAGCTTCAGGATGAATAATGTGTCGACCATCGAGCCGCCGGCCAAGACCATTCTGTCACCGGTTTCCGCTGAAGCGGCCATCGGCCAGGAGATCGTCTATCGGGTCACCGTCCCGGTCGCACCGGTGAACGCAGCCCTGAACGACGTGCGCATCCTCGATGACCTGAGTTCTTCGGCTGCGGACCTGATCTTCGTCAGCGTGGCAAAAGTTTCCGGTTCACAACCGTGGACTCCGGTCAATACCGGCAGCACCACCAACCTTGTGATCGAAGACACGCTCACCGGCATCGACATTCCGGCCGGTGAACAAATCGTCCTAGACATAACGGTGGTGCTGGAGGATACCGCGACGAACGTCAGCGGGCTGCAGTTCGCCAATACCGCCGCTTATACCTACAACGCGATCAACGAAGACCCCTCGAGCCAGGCGCCGGGCGGGTCGGACACGACCCCCGATATCACCATTGTCGGCCCGGATGCACTCACTCTTGTCAAAACCGGCCCGGCGACCATGCAGGTGGGGACTCCCGCCGGCTTTGACCTGAATGTACACAACCCGAGCACCGGCACGGCATGGAATCCGGTCATTGCCGATCGGCTGCCCCACGGCGCGACGGGAGGTATGTGCGCGGCCGGGCCGAGCAACGTGACCGCGCAGATCTTTCTGGCGGACGGGGTGACGCCTGCGTCTGGGCTGCTGGTGGAGGGCACCGATTTTACGGTGAACTTCAGCGGCCAACCCAACTGCGAATGGCAATTCAACCTGCTGTCCTCGGTCGGCGGTTTGGCGCCCGATCAGCGCCTGATCGTCCGTTACGATCTCGAGCTGGATCTGTCGACCGAGAACGGGACCGTGCTGACCAATGTCGCCGGGGCCACGCAATGGTTCAGCGCCGACCCTGGGGCAGCGGGTGGCGTGCCGCGCACTTTCGATCGCGTGCTGACCGACGGCACGCCGGGCACTCTCGACCACGAGGATAGCCACAGCGTGACTTGCGAAGCGCCGATCCTGGCCTTCAGCAAGAGTGTGCAGAACGTAACCACCAGCCAGAATCCAGGCCGCAACGCCAGCCCCGGAGACACTCTGCGCTACACTATCCAGCTCAGCAACTCCGGACCCGTGGGTGTGACCTCTTTTTCAATCATGGACGAGGTCGATCGCCTCAATGCCACACCGGTCTTCGCCCCCGGCAGCCTCAATTTAACGAGTGTTCCCGCGGGCAGCGACACATCTGGCACCAGTGCGATGGGCGGCGCCAGCGGCACGGGCCTGGTGAATGTTGCCAACCTGAACATCGGTGCTCAGGGTGACGCCGACGATACCATCGCTGTCGTCTTCGAGATCACCTTAGGTCCGGCGATCACCCATGGAACCGTGGTGTTCAACCAGGCCGAACTCTTTTCCGCGAATCCCGATCGGCTTCAAAGCGATGATCCCAACGTGGCCGGTGACACAGATCCGACCGAGACTCTGATTGCCTCTGCGCCGGCTTTCGAGGTGCGGAAGATTTCGACCGTCATGTCAGGGGACCCCAACGTTCTAATGGCCGGCGAAACCCTGCGGTACACCCTTACCATCAAAAACATCGGTACAGAAGATGCCGTAAATGCGCGTCTGCGGGACGATACCCCGGCCAATACCACCTACTTGGCCAACAGCACGGCCCTTAACGGTATGGCCGTGTCCGACCCGAGTCCCGGCATCAATCCGTTGCATGCCGGCATCCTGGTCAATGCACCGGAAAACACCACGGCCGGATATCTGCGCGCCGATACCGCACCGGGGGCAACCAACGTGGCCACGGTGACCTTCGACGTGGTGGTCGATTCGAACGCCATGAACGGGCTGATCATCGAGAACCAGGGATTCTTTAGCGCCAACGGCGCGGGAAGCGGCCTGCAGCCCGAGCAGCCGTCGGATGACCCGGCCACGCCGATTCCCGACGACCCGACCCGCAACGTGGTCGGCAACCTGCCGCTGCTTTATGCCCACAAGACCGTGCAGATCCAAGATGATTTCGGCTCACCGGGGATCGTCGATCCGGGCGACGTGCTGCGCTACACCATCGTCATCAGCAACTTCGGCGCGATCCCGGCGACGGGCGTGGTGCTCACGGACACCGTACCGGCCAACACCAACTACCTGCCCAGTTCCATACGTCTTAACGGTGCGGCGATGGTTCCCGATGGCGGTGTGCCGCCACTGATCGCCGGTCTGACGGTCCATTCACCCGACAATCCGGGTGCCGGCATCATTTCTGCCGGCAACAGCGCCGTGATCACTTTTGAGGCCAGGGTCAATGCCGGCCTACCCACGGGCACCCTTATCAGCAACCAGGGCCGCCTTACCTCCAGCGAACTGGCACCGGAGCCGACCGACGCGGACGGCCTGCCGTCCAACGGCTACCAGCCGACCGTCATCGTCGTCGGCGACGCACAGCTGCTCTCCGTGACCAAGGAGGTGGCCATAGTGGGTGGCGGCGCTGCCACGGCCGGCGGCCAGTTAAACTATACGATTCGGGTGACCAACGTTGGCACTTTGCCGGCCACACGCGTGGTGGTGACCGACGATCTCAATCCTCCGTTGGGCAACCAGGTGGCCTACATCGCCGGATCGGGCACATTGAACGGCTCGGCGACCGGGGTGTCCTACGCCGGCTCGACCCTCACGGCGGACTACGCCGCCGCGTACGGAGATTTGCAGCCCGGCAACAGTGCCGTCGTGCGCTTCCGCGTGCAGATCGACCCCGCGCTGGCCATCGGAAACACCATTACCAATACCGGCGTCGTTCGCTGGAACGATCCGGCGCAGACCGTCTCGGCCAGCGTTTCGCTTGATGTGGGCGGTATACCCGGCAGCGGCATCTTCAATGGCAACGTTTGGCACGACGCCAACCTGGACAAGACGTGCAACACCACCACCGAGACCTTGCTGGAGGGTTGGTCGGTGGAGCTTTACCGTGGCGGTCGGTTGGTCACCACGGTGTCGACCGACTCCGCGGGTGCCTATC
>CAWBYM010000024.1:0-23445 GCA_963792945.1 uncultured delta proteobacterium
TGCCGAAGATTTCGCCCCGCTCCATGAGGCCGTAGGCCTCTTTCCCCTCGCTGAGCGGCATCACGCGGTCGATCACCGGTTTTAAGCGGCCGGTTTCGAGTAATTTCAGTATATCGTGAAAATCCTGGTGCGAGCCCATGGTACTGCCGATCAGACTGATCTGCTTTCCGAAGATGAAGCGGATATCGATTTCGGTTTTTGGTCCGGAGGTGTTGCCGACGATCACGATCCGTCCACCGCGGGCGACAGCCATCATGCTCTTGGCCAGGGTTGATCTGCCGACGTTGTCGACCACGACATCAACGCCACGTTTGTTTGTCAATCGATAAACCTCTTTGCCCCAGTCCACCGAACTGCGGTCAAAGACCTCATCGGCGCCCAGGTTCCAGGCTTTCTCCGCTTTCTGCGTATTGCCTGCCACCACAAAGACCCGCGCACCGGCGAGCTTGGCGATTTGCACGGCGATGCTATTCACCCCGCCACCGGAACCGACAACGAGAACCGTTTCTCCCGCCTTAAGCCCAGCCCGGTGGATCAACATCCGCCAGGCAGTGAGACCGACGAGAAGCGGCGCCGCAGCATTCGGATACTCCCAACCCTCCGGCAAGGGAGCTAGGTCGACTGCCGGCACCGACAGGTATTCGGCTGCACCGCCCCGGGTGTGTTCACCGAGTACATGGTATCCTGGACTGATGGAATCTCTACCGCGGCGGGTGTATTCGTCTTCGACCAGGCTGATGCCCGGGTCGACAACCACCACCTGGCCCTTTTCCCATCCGGTGACGTTTCGGCCGATATCGGCGATTTCACCGGCGACATCGGCGCCGCACCAGTGAGGCATTTCGAGCTTCAGGCCCGGCCAGCCGCGGCGGACCCAGATGTCGAGATGGTTGAGTGCGCAGGCCCGCACTTTGACAAGCACATCATCGGGACCCACAATCGGGTCGGGAACATTTCCGTAATGAACGACATTGAGATCGCCATGTTCTTCGAAATACAATGCTTTCATTTCAATATCTTTCTGAAAATTTATTAAAGAGATTCGGTTTCAGTTATTATAAGGCTTGTTGGGGAAGAAAGCAAACAGAGAGAGAAGCGGGTTTCAGTGGCCGGGCATACCGTTCATTTCATGGGATCAAGCGGCGATGTTCAAACCGGCCTGATCGAAGAGCGGCCTAAGAAAGTCCAAACTTTCTCGTCCGGCCTCCTCGGGGGTGTCAACATACGGGTAGAGTTCAAGGCTGATGTGATCATGGTAGCCGAGGCGCACCATTGAATCGAATACTTCCCGGAAACGAATATCGCCGTGACCGGCGATCAGATGAGCATGCACCCGCGAGGAAGCGATATCTTCGATGTGAATGTGGCCGATCCATTCAAAAAGGTCTTCAAAGGCAGCGGCCGGGTTTTCGCCGGCGCAGTAGAAATGGCCGATATCGAAATTCAAGCCGACCATTTTTGATTTGACATCCTTCATGAAGTATTTGAATTCCGCTGTGTTTTCCATCAATAGATTCGGCTCCGGTTCGATAAGGATTTTGATCTCCAGTTCTTCGGCTTTCGGGATCACCTGGTCAAGGCCTTCGTGAAACAGTTTGAATGCTTCCTCCCGGGAAATCGATTCCTCCAGCGGGCCGCCGGGCGGTACGGAGATGTTTCGACAACCCAAGAACCGGGCCACTTCCAGGCTGTCAAGCGTGTGGCGGATACGGATGTCGCGGCGTTTCCGGTCCGGTTCGATCCAGGAAGGCAGGTAGGTGTCTCCGACTGCGAAGAGGGTGAAACTGTTGATATTGGTGACCGTGAGCCTATGCTGGACAAGAAGCTTTTTGAGACGGGAAAGGTTGTCCTGATCAAAGTCCGGCGGATACAAATGGGGCCGATCTCCCATGATTTCGACACCGCGAAAACCGAGCTTGGCTATCTTTGTGATGGATTCGAAAAGATCGTATTTAACAAACGCGTTGGTGCTGTAACCGAATACCATCATTGAACTCCTCTATCGGTCAGAATCGGTGGATGCGATCCTGTCGTTACACTGCTGTTCCAGGTCGGCAAGGCGGTTGAGCTGTTCCTGGAAGGTTTTGGCCGGATGGGGACCGACCGGCTTTTTGAAGTAAAAACCCAAATCGGCCACCGGCCCACCGAAACCGGCCAGCTTCAATGCCGCCATCCAACGTGCCAGGTCGAGGACCATGGGTGCGGCCAAGATGGAATCCCTGCCTTGGAGGTTGACGCGGATGCTCATCGGCAGGTCGAGAAGGCCCCGGAAATCGATGACGTCCCACGCTTCCTTGGCATCTCCCCGGGGGGGGGGTAGTAGTCGATATGAACCTTGTGCGTCGGAGTACCGAACCTCTGGCCGACGCCATACCCGAGAATGTCATCCAGCAGATCGGTCTTGTTGGCCATTTTTCCTGCGGCCCGCTCCGGTTCCATCAAGTTCATTCCGTCCGCATTTCCCAGGATGTTCAAGCTGTACCAACCATCCACGGTTAAGCTCCTGGCTTTCAACGCCGATGCCAGAACGACTTTCAGGTAAGTCTGGCCGGTCTTTCCGTCTCGGCCGCAGACCGGGATGCCGTGTTTGACGGCCTCGTCGAGCACAACCGGAATTTCGATCTCGTTCGGCGTGAAATTGACAACCGGGATGCCGGAAAAAACCGCCGCCAATGCATAGGCAAGATCAGGAAGTGGGTTGTTTTTCGCGGCATCAAACAGCTCGTCCAGGTCACGGCAGCGGGCCAGTTCCGTCAGGGGAGCGGCCGGTAGGAGGTTGACCAGCACGGGGAGGGCTTCGGGGTGGTTGTGCCGGAACCCCTGAATGTCGGACATCAGCTGTTCGACCTGATCGGCAAGACTCTTATCGAGGGATGGCGCCGGTTTTAACGAAAGTTCATCCAATGCATCCGCATGAAGCCGGCACAAAGATTCGGGGAGAATGCCCTGGCAGAGGGTTGCGGCTGCCATCGCTTGAGAAGCTGGGTCCCAACCGGCCAACAGCGTTTGGTCTACCGCCCCCAGGTAGGGGAACAGGTTTCGAGTCGTCAGGCTTGGCAGGACGGTATCAGGAGCGCTGCGGCAGGCGGTGATGGCCACGGCCAGTGTCGAAGCGATGGCACCTTTGGCTCCGGCCACGAGCATGAGCAACGGGGGCACCGCAGGCAGGTTGGAAATCGTCATGAACATCGGCTCCAAAATTTTCGCCGCTTCGAAGGGCGGCATATTCAAACCCGGACGGTTGGCCCGTCCCTGGTAACCTGTGGCAAAGTTTTCAAGCTGAAGCAAAGCACTATAAAGACATGGCCCGCGTGTGTCAAGCCAGTTCATCCACCGGCGATTGTCAGCTCGCTACCTGGATCGAAGGGCGGGAAAGTGACTTCTGGATCGCATGGGTCAGTGCGCCGGCTGAGCCTCGCCAATGAAGCACTCACCGAGACAACGGCCGGAATCCAATAGGGCAATAGGTCTATCGGGGATGGAGTGATATCCTCCAGGGTTGCCGGCTACGATGCGGGAAAGGCAGCACCGGCCGGAAACAACGCTCCTGGTGAGCATGTTTACGGCCGGTGCTGAAGGGGGGTGACATCAATTGTCCGATACCAAGGTGCCGTCCGAGATCTGCAGGAGCCTCTGTGCATATCGGGCGCAGTCCGGACTGTGGGTGACCATAACGATGGTCATTCCGTCCTGGTTGAGTTTCCGAAGCAGGCCCATTATTTCCCGACTGGTTTTGGTGTCAAGATTTCCAGTCGGTTCATCGGCCAGTAGTATCGGAGGTTGGTTGACGATAGCCCGGGCAATGGCCACCCGTTCCTTTTCGCCGCCCGATATTTGGTTCGGCAGCCTGTGCAGTTTGGTCTGAAGTCCGACATCGGTCAAGGCCGCCTCGGCCATCTCCCGCTTCTTTTTCTTGCTGACATTGACGATCGAAAGCGGCAGCATGACATTTTCGAGGACGGTGAGGTAGGGTACCAGGTGAAAACTCTGAAAAATGAACCCTAAAAACTCCCGGCGAAAATCAGCCCGTTTTTCAGACCGCAAATGGTAGACGTCAATGTCGTCAACGACGAAATTGCCCGAGGAAGGCGCGTTCATCGCCCCCATGACCGATAGGAGGGTGGACTTGCCCGATCCGGATTCTCCCATGACTGCGACGAACTCACCCGAAGCGATGTTAAAATCCATACCCGATATGGCCGTCACGGCTGCATCACCGTCGCCGTAAACTTTGACAAGGTTTTTAGCTGAAATGTAACTCATGTTGATCTCCGGCATTTCTGCCCAGTTAACAGTGACATTCCGGATCGACATCCTGTTAAGGATCTTTGATCCGAAACGAGTTGTGCGTCCTTGGTGGCCAAGCCACGATGTCGATTGGTTGTATTCGAGCCGGGCACTATGCATCCCGCCAACGGCGGGATTACAATCGCAACGATTAACGCCCTGGCGTGCTTTTGATTTTCCGGCGCCTTTTCAAAGCGCCCTGAGGGCATCGTTGGGATCCATGCGGGCGGCCATAAATGCCGGATACGCACTCGCTGCCAGTCCAATGAGCAGCGCCAGGCCGAATGACATGGCCGCCAGGCCGAAGTCGACATTCAGGTGAACCATCCGATCCTGGACAAAGAGCTTGAGTCCCGCCGTTGTGGCGCCGAATCCGACGGCATAGCCGATAAGCCCTGCAAGGACCGAAACGATGCCGGCTTCCAGGAACACAATGCGCATGACGTGACTTTTTCGAAAGCCGATGGCCCGGAATATACCGATTTCCTCGGTACGCTCCCGGACGCTGCCCATCATCGTAATCAGAACCACAAGGGCACCGATGAGGATGACCACACCCGAGACGCCATAGCTGAAGTTTCTGAACTGCGTCAGGGTTTCCATGCGTCCTTTCACCACCTGTTGGATCGCCATGACCTTGGCCCCGGGCAGCACATCGGAAATCTGCTGCACCATATCGTCGATGGGGCAATCATGACAAAGAGCGGCCACCTCGGCCATGGAGACCTTGCCGTCCTTGCCCAACAGGGTCTGGGCCGTGACGACAGGGGTGAATACCAGTTGGTCGTCTTGGCTCCCGGTGGGGTGCAGAACCCCGGACACCTTGAACTTGCGATCCTTGATATCGACGGCGTTGCCGGTTTGCAGGCCCAGTATCCGGGCCGCTTCGGCTCCCAGCAGGAGGCTGTCGGCACCCGGTAGCGTTCCGTCGATATTCCACCAGGGCTTCAGGATTCTCGTGGATTTAAAATCGATCCCGGTCAACAGAACCCTGTTTGAATTGATGTGAACGACACCAAGGACCAGCGGTCCCAGTGCGGCGATATTGCGTGAGTTTTTTATCGTGCTGACCCGGGCCAGATCGGTTTCGCGGATTTCTTCCATTTCAAAAGCCACTCCACCGAGCGACAGGCCCCCGTAGGTGAGAGGAAGATCCTCGGCCCGGGGAACAATAAGGATATTGGCGCCGTATTTTTCCAGCTTGTGGTTGATATCGCTGGTCATCGCTTCAACAAAGCTGATAACCGTGACGACGGTGGCGATACCGATGGACAAGCCTGCCAGTACGAAGGCGGCTTTACCCTTGCGGCGCATGAGGTTGCGAAAAGCAATCAGTTTCAATGTCATGTTTTAGGCCTTCCCCGGAAAATTGAAGTATTGTCTGCCCTCCAGGATGTCCTGAACTTTTAGAATGAGATGTTCCCCCTGGACGGTCCTTGTCAACGGCGCCGGATTGCAGCCGCCCTTTACTTCGTTTACGAGTACGGATGCGAAGCGTCGACCGCAGTTGCGGCAGACCATCACATCGCCATCCTGGTAATAGCCCTTGCCGGCCGGCCAGCAGACGTCGCAGGCATCGAATGCCGCCCTGATGATTCCATCCGAACTTTTGAGAATGAAGTATCGGATCGTGATATCGTCATGTTTGAGTTCGAAATGTTGAGCACGACCGTCGCTGAATTGGCTGACTTGGTGGACCACCTGGTCTCCGGTGGTACCTGGGGAGCGGTCGGTTTTCGATGTCACAGTGCTACCCCCGATACCGTTCGTTACAAGGTAAATCCCTGCGCCGGCGATAACGACTGCGGCGGCAACGAGGATCATCGGCAGGCGGCTTTTTCTTTGCGTACCAAGAACGGCGGCCTTTTTTGCTTCGCGGACTTCCTGAGTGTTTTTGGTCTTGTCTTTACCCATTGGTAACAGCTCCTTTAGTTTATAGAAATAATTGTTTCGAGAAGACTCTGTCGATTGAGAAAGCAGAGCCGATGATTTGAACTTTTCAATGCATATGGTCTGTCGATAGTCCACGCTGGTCCGTATGCACTCGCCTCGGTGGTTTGGCCGGTGTCTCGACACCCCCTCCTTCCAGTCGCTTGCCTGAAGGACAAGGCCTAAAAATTCGACCTCCGTATCCCTCATTCCATCCCGTGGGTGGAAATCAGGCTGAAGCGACTGAATGTTTCCCAGCGGCAAGTTCGAGGTTCTTATGCGGGTGCCGTGCGGCAGAGGCCGGTCGGATCAATGGATGAGTTTGAGGTTGGCGATGTACAGGGGTATCTTTGTGAGTGGATCCGGAGATTTAGGTGTTGAATGGTGTTGGGTATCTTGGTCGACTTCTGCCCGTGCCGGTGCGACCGTGAAAACCGGGGTGGCGGTGCGTTTACCGTCGTTGAGGACAGCGGCGGGGGATACATGTGAAACGGCTTTACCATTGCTGCAGGCCAGCGACGCCGAGCAGCATGGGCAGTCGAGATCGTCCGCGATTTTGGTCGACATATGACCATGGCCGCTTATTTGATTGCCGGCACAACAGTTGGCGCTGCACCCGGACAACGGCTGCAGCATTGCCGGTGGCAAGGCTGAGGCAGAGGGCCGTAATGAGCAGAACGGATACAAGTCTCTGTTTTTTATGCTGATATATTGACGTCATTTCTGGATTGGCTGCCTCTTTGTTTTTCCTACTTAATTACTATAGTTTTGTGCTTAATTGCTGTCAACGATATTTTTGAGCCGACAGCTTTACATTACAAGATGCATCTTTATCTTTACGGCAAGCCTATGAACTGGGTAATCACTCATATTTTCGGGTTGCAGGGACCAGTTTAATTCCCGGATCAATTAACGAAAGGACTGGCAACATGAGGTATGATTTTAACGCAGACGAGATCTTCGAAATGGCCGAACAGATGGAAAGAAACGGGGAGAGTTTTTACAAAAAAGCTGCGGGATCCGTCCAGGACAGCACCCACAGGGAGCTGCTGTTGAATCTCGCCGATATGGAAGTCGAACATGAAAAGACGTTCAAGGCCATGCGCAAGGATCTGAAAGCTGCCGAAAAATCCACCACCGTTTTCGACCCCGAAGGAGAAGCGGCCCTTTATCTCAAAGCCCTTGCGGACACGCGTGTGTTTTTCGAGAAAGAAATCGATGTGTCGTCGATGGATAAAATATTAAAAGCGGCCATCGAGGCCGAGAAAGACTCGATCGTTTTTTACCTGGGGATGAAAAATGCCGTCCCCGAAAAACTGGGACGGGAGCGCATCGAGGGAATCATAAAAGAGGAAATGGGCCACATCCGACTGTTGAGTCGAGAATTGGCGCAACTCCATAGCGCTTAGCCCAAAACGGCTACTTTCGCAGGGTGGAAAATATATCAGCCAACTTGCCGAAACTTCAATCGGTCACTTTTCCAAGGATCGAAATATCCTCCAGCCCGACCGGATTCAGAATGCTGATTTGACGGCCGTTGACCTCTATCAAACCCTGCCCCGCCATTTTAGCGAATATCCGCGAGAGGGTTTCCGGAATGGTGCCCAGCAAACTGGCTAACTGCCCTTTTGAAATCGGCAGCATGACTCCCTCGCTGTTTTCCTGTTCACCGGAAAGGAAAATCAGGTAGGATGCCAGGCGTCCAGGGACCTCTTTCAGAGAGAGGTTCTCGATTTGAATCGCAAACTGCCTCAGGCGTGTCGACAAAACGGCCAGCATACTCATCGCCAGGGACGGATTGCGGGATATGAGAGCCACAAAGCTGTCGCGAGGGAAAAACAACAGACGGCTGTCGGCCAGCGCCTCCGCATTGGCCGGAAAGGATCGACCGGCAAATACGGCCACCTCTCCGAAGGGGTCTCCAGGGCCGACAATATGCAGTATATGTTCCTTGCCATCCACCGCAAGTTTGAAGATTTTGACCTGGCCTTCAACAACAACGTAGAAGCCG
The DNA here is from genome assembly GCA_963792945.1 of uncultured delta proteobacterium. GTDB lineage: Bacteria > Desulfobacterota > Desulfobacteria > Desulfobacterales > SG8-13 > JARFQH01. The sequence goes on from CAWBYM010000024.1 coordinate 8,228, forward strand.
ATACCGCGATCTCCTTCGAAAAATACCTTTTCTCCCTTTGCGAAATTCCTGTAATCGGCAATTTGGCGGACTTCCTGGAGCTGTTTGGGTGGCAAGCCGTTAAAGACGGATATTTTCGAAATAAATTCAACCGTTTTGTCCATTGAATCCTCCTTCTCAGAAATATCATCGGCTTTTGACCTATGTCAATGCGAATTGGTGTCGACCGTTTTAGTATCACTCGCAACGATAGGGGCCGGCTCGCGTGCCGACTCTGGAATCGTAAAAAAGAAAAGCGGTGCGCGTTGACTTAAGTCAATGCGCCTTCAACCGGCAGCGGTTATGTTCGAATCGTCAATAACGGAAAGTCAATCGAAACCGTATTTAACCAAACCAAGACAAAGGAGAGAAACTATGTTCTGTTTTCAGTGTGAGCAGACCTCAAAAGGTGAGGGTTGCACCAAAATCGGCGTTTGCGGAAAGCAGCCGGAAGTCGCTGCGCTCCAAGACCTTCTCGTCTATGCCGTTAAAGGGCTTTCCCTTTACGCGGTTGAAGGCCGCAAGGTGGGTGTCGCCGATCGCGCAGTGGACCAGTTTACGTGCAAGGCGGTTTTTTCGACGCTGACCAACGTCGATTTCGACCCGGACCGGTTTGTGGCGCTGATCAAGGAAACCGTCATGCATCGCGACGCCTTGAAAGAAAAGGTCAAGGCCGCCGGCGGTAAAACCGGTTTCACGGAAGGACCGGCAGTCTTTCAGCCCGGAGCCTCCCGTGATGCCATGGTCGCCCAAGGGGAATCTATCGGCATCAAGTCGAACCCGGATGTGAATCCAGACATCCTGTCTCTGCGTGAGCTTTTGATTTACGGTATTAAAGGTATGGCCGCCTATGCGGATCATGCGGCGATTCTGGGCCAGGAAGACGACAAGGTATATGAATACTTGCACGAGGGACTGGCGGGTACCCTGGACGACTCGCTGGGTGTCGAAGAACTGGTCGGACTAGTATTGAAGTGTGGCGAAATCAATCTGCGCGCTATGGAACTGCTGGATGCCGGCAACACCGGAACCTACGGTCACCCGGTTCCCACCGAGGTGCCGCTGGGAGCGAAGAAGGGTAAGGCGATCCTGGTGTCCGGACACGACCTCAAGGACTTGGACCTACTTCTCAAGCAGACTGAGGGAAAGGGGATCAACATTTACACCCACGGTGAGATGCTGCCGTGCCACGGGTATCCGGAATTGAAGAAACACCCCCATTTCATCGGTCATTACGGTACGGCCTGGCAGAATCAGGCCAAGGAATTCGCCGGTTTTCCCGGCGCTATCCTGATGACCACCAACTGCATTCAGAAGCCGCAGGATTCTTACAAGAGTAATATATTCACCACCGGATTGGTTGGATGGCCGGGGGTGACCCACGTGTCCAAGGATTTTACGCCAGTTATCAACAAAGCCCAGGAAATGCCGGGATTCAGTGAAGACGTCAATGGAAAGAAAGTCATGGTCGGCTTCGGACGCAATGCCGTTATGGGCGTTGCCGGTCAGGTTATCGAAGCTGTCAAGAGCAAAGCCATCCGGCATTTCTTCCTGGTCGGCGGCTGTGACGGGGCCAAGCCGGGCCGCAGTTATTACACCGAATTCGTGGAAAAAGTTCCCAATGACTGCGTCGTTCTGACGTTGGCGTGCGGGAAATTCCGCTTTTTCGACCAACAGCTCGGTGATATCGGCGGGATACCGCGTCTGCTGGATGTCGGACAGTGCAACGATGCCTACTCGGCCGTGCAGATCGCCGTGGCTCTGTCGAAGGCGTTCGACGTGGGGGTCAACGACCTGCCGCTGTCGATGATACTGTCCTGGTATGAGCAGAAAGCCTGCGCCATCCTGCTGACATTGCTCTACCTGGGTATCAAGAATATCCGTCTGGGCCCCAGCCTGCCGGCGTTTGTCTCGGCCAACGTGCTGGATGTGCTGGTGAAGAATTTCAACATCATGCCCATCAAGACCCCGGATGAAGATTTGAAGGCCATACTCGGATAGGGTGAGCCCCATCCGCCGGGTCAGTGAATCGGCCGGTCCGGACGGCAATGTTCGGATCGGCCGCCAACCGCCAACCACCGCAAAGGGAACCCGTCATGAAATGTCCGGGACAGGAAACACAGTACTGGAAACCGGGTGCCATCTATGAAGTCAGTTGCCCGAAATGTGAAAAACCGGTGGAATTCTTCAAGGACGATACCGCCCGGAAATGTGATCATTGCGGGCATCGTTTTGTCAACCCGGAAATGGACTTCGGTTGTGCAGCCTACTGCCAATACGCCGAGCAGTGTCTGGGAACCCTGCCGGATGAGGTATTGTCTGTAAAGGAAGACCTGCTCAAAGACCGGGTGGCGGTCGAAATGAAACGTTTTTTCAAGCGTGATTTCAAACGGATCGGGCAGGCCACCCGTCGTGCTCGTTACGCTGAACGCATTGCCGGTAAAGAGCGGGGGGTGCTGCCGGTGGTGCTCTGTGCCGCCTACCTGAGAGATATCGGTGCTCCGGACGCGCTGGAGAAATACGGCGATGTATCGGCTGCGCACCTATCGCAAGAAAGTCCGGCGGTTGCGCGCGGATTGCTGGAAGCGCTGAAAGCCCGCGAGCCGCTTATCAACGCTGTCTGTGCCATCGTTTCCCAGCATGGCGTTCCGGGACAGGATGCGTCGCCGGAAATAAAGATCGTCCATGATGCCGACTGGGTGGCCCAGATGGAGGAGCGCCTCAAAGAGCAGCCGATGGATGCCGCCAGCGTGTCGGAGATGATCGAAAAGGATCTGTTGACCGAGGCCGGAAGAAAAGAGGCGCGATCGATACTGCTTTAACGCGGCCGCCGCGACATGGCGGTCATGGGTCGACAGGCTTCCGGTCAACTCATTGCGGCGGAAGAGAAGCCGCCCGGTCGCTTACCGTGCGACCCCATGTCCAACAGGTCACTACAATATATTGAGGTGAAATCATGAAAGTCATGCGAAAAATCATCGAAATCGATGAAGAAAAATGCGATGGATGCGGGTTGTGCGTGCCGTCCTGTGCCGAGGGTTCCCTGGAGGTAGTGAATGGCAAGGTCAGGGTTGTGGCCGACAACTTGTGCGACGGTTTAGGGGCCTGCCTCGGAGAGTGTCCCAACGATGCGTTGAAAATCGTCGAACGTGAGGCCGAAGAGTTCGATGAAGCGGCGGTCGAAAAATACCTGGACGAGAAGGAAGCCAGCGAAACGGTCGAGTTGTCGAAACGGAAACACGCTGGCGGGTGCCCGTCCGCCCGGATCATGCAGTTTTCACCGGCGGCGTCGCACGCCAACGATCAGCCCCAGACGGCGGATGGCCCGCAACAGGCATCGGCTCTGACCCACTGGCCGATTCAGATTCACCTGGTGCCGCCGACAGCCCCGTTTTTGAAAGGTGCCGACCTTCTGGTTCTCGCGGACTGTGTGCCGGTGGCTTTTCCAAGCCTGCATCGGGATTTCCTGAAGGGCAAGGCCGTTATGATGGGATGCCCGAAGCTCGACGATGCCCAAAAGTATATCGATAAATTTGCACAGGTGTTTCGGAGCGCGGGCATCAAAAGCATCACCACGGTCGTGATGGAAGTGCCTTGCTGTTCCGGGTTGCCGATGATCGTCAAGAAAGGCCTGGAAATTTCCGGAGCCGCCATTCCGGTCGAAGAGGTCGTGGTCAGCACCAAAGGCCATATACTGGGGCGGAAGCCGAGTAACCGGATTGCCGGATAAGGTATCGACAGTCCGAGACCACGAAGTCGGCGCTGATCCCTTTTGCCGCAACAATTTGACTAACCGCCGAACTTCGTGGCCGACACCGCCTGCTTTCTTCTCCACCTGCTAGTGAACATGACGACAGATAATCGGGCGCTTCGTGTCGAGCGGGCACAGCGACTTCGAGTCAGATCCTCACCTCTGCATATCGATTTCCCTTTTCGTTTGAGTTGGCGGTAACACCCTCATGGGTGTCCTCACCACTGTATTGTGAGGCATAAGTGTTTCAGGTTTATTATGAGACAGGGGTTATGGTCTTTTATCCTGTACATACAAACACTTAGGGCCAACCGGAATAATCCGGTAAGTATTCGATACATATATGCTTCAAAATTGCCGAAGGGAATGTCGATGCGCAGGCCGCCACTTCCGCAGGAAATCGCACAACATACTTGAATTATAACTGATATTATTTAATAGGTTTTAGAGGCTTTGGCACACATATTGAAATCTATATTTGAAAATGGTCTTTACAGCCCTATTGAAATGTGACAGTTTGGAGCATCGAGACCTTTGAGAGCCTGCGACGAACACATTATCAGAACCCTGGAACTCACCGAGGAAATGATTGATCTCGCCGACAGAGGAGACGCGGATCGGGAAGACACCGGTTGCGGGGTTCTTTACGGCATATTACGTGATTCGGCTTACAAATTGAGGCAGTTGGCCGAAAAGGAAAAAGTGGCGCATATCCAAAAAGGCCTTTGGATGGTCGATTGACGGATAGGCGACCGCCCGAGTGAGCGCTCTTGCTGTCAGTGAGCGCATTCATCATTTCAATTGCACAATCAAGGAGGAAAAAATGGCTGAGAGTTTGCAGGTCTACAAGTGTGAGCTTTGTGGCAACATCGTCGAAGTTTTGCATGGAGGTGAGGGCGAATTGGTGTGTTGCGGGCAACCGATGGTCTTTTTGAAAGAAAATACGGTGGATGCTGCCAAGGAAAAACACGTGCCGGTTATCGAAAAAATCGATGGCGGCTACAAGGTCAAGGTCGGCAGTGTGGCGCATCCCATGGAGGAGAAGCATTTCATCGAATGGGTCGAAATCATTGCCGACGGCAAGGCCTACAGAGAATTCCTTTGTCCCGGACAGGCTCCGGAGGCGACTTTCGAAATCAATGCGACCACCGTCACGGCAAGAGAATACTGCAACCTGCATGGGTTGTGGAAGGTGTAATCAAGAGTTTGGGGGGAGGTGAACCAAATGCCAAGCTGGAAATGCCATAATTGCGGCTATACGTTCGATTCGGATTCGCCGCCGGACACGTGTCCATCATGCAAAGAGAAATGTGAATTTCTGGACAACACCTGCTACACACCCGACTGCGCAGCAGACGGGGTTGACAAGCGAATCAAATAACGAAGGAGAAATAAACATGGCCAAGGCACTCATAGTGTACACGACGCGTACCGGTGAGACCCAAAAAATCGGCGAGCTGATTGCAGAGGGGATCCGCATATCCGGCCATGATGCCAATGTCGTCAATGACAAAGATATAAAGAAGGAAGACGACCTGGGGGGCTATGATGCCTACATTTTCGGGTCGGCGACCTACCATGGCGACATGATGCAGGGGATGAAGACGCTTCTCTTTCTGGCCGAAAAAGCGAGCCTCGAGGGTAAGATCGGTGCTGCCTTCGGGGCCTTTGGCTGGAGCGGAGAAGCTCCAGGGCGCATATATGGAACGATGGAAAACATCTTTAAGATGAAAATGGTCAAAGAGCCCCTGATGTTGAAATCAAGTAACCTCGGGGGGGGTATCCAGATGGCCCAGGATTACGGACGCCAGGTGGCCAAGTTGTTGACCGCATCTTAACCGCAATTTAACCGATAGACAGTATGAACAACCGAAAGGAGATCGATATGCCGTCAACACCTCAGCATTGCCCAGGGTTCGCAAATTTCAAAACACTCAAATCGTTCATGTGCAAATGCCCGGAGTGCGGCGCCGAGAAGGAAGTTTTTTCAGATGAGTTCGACCGGCCTCACAAATGCGCCAAATGCGGCAAAGAAATCGATTTTGCCCAATGCACCCTCGAAGGCGGTGTCTGATTCCTATAAACGTCATTACATGCAAACTTGCACGCTCGATAGCGTTTTCACGTATCGAATTGATCGTCCATGCACATTCTCGGATTAAATGGCAGCCCCAGAAAAAAGGGAAACACTCAATTTCTCCTGTCGGCGTTCCTGAACGAAGCCGAGCGCGTGGGGGCCCGAACCCGTTCCATTCGGGTAGTCGAGCACAATATCGGACCGTGCAAAGAGCTCATTGTTTGTGAAAAAAAAGGATTTTGCCCGATAGATGACGACATGAAGCACGAGATATATCCGCTGCTTCGCGATACCGACGTCATTGTGCTGGCAAGTCCCGTATTCTTCTACAATGTCAGCGCCCAGCTCAAAGCCCTTATCGACCGCTGCCAGACCCTCTGGGCGCGCAAATACCGCCTGAAGCTCACCGACCCGGCACGCAAATTCCGCAAAGGCTACCTGCTTGCAACCGGGGCAACCCAGGGGCGTAATCTGTTCGAGGGTATGAAACTGACCGCCCAGTATTTCTTCGATGCTGTCGGGGCCGAATTTTTGGGCAGCCTGACCTACAGGGGCATAGAAGGTCCCACGGATATGGCGAACCATCCGACGGTTCTGGACGATGTCAGACAGGCGATCGAGCAGGTGGTGAAACCGCTTGCGGCCCGCAAGAAAGTCTTGTTTGCCTGCCGCGAAAACGCCGGCCGCAGCCAAATGGCCGGCGCATTTGCCCAGCTCATAGCCGGTGATCGCCTGGATATCATTACCGGTGGAAGCCAACCGAATGAAGCGGTCAATCCGGTCATGGTTGAGGCGATGCAGGAAAAGGGCATCGATATGGCTTTTCGAAAGCCGAGGTCGATCGAGGCGGCACTGGAAATCGGGCCGCCGGACTACGTCGTGACCATGGGTTGTGGTGAAGTTTGCCCGGTAATCCCCGGAGCCCAAAGACTCGACTGGGAACTTCCTGACCCCCGTGGCCAAAGCCTGGAGATTGTGCGCGGCATACGTGATGAAATAGAAAATCGGGTAAAAGAGTTCGTCGATACGGCTGTGTAATCCCAGAAGGGGGTATTCGAGCTGCAGCGGCGTACCGTTCAATATTTGAAAGGGGAAATATAATGGCCAAACCGGAAGAAATTTACCAGTGCCAGACAGTCAACTGTGGCTGCCTATATGATCCGGATCGTGGCGACCGGAGAGGCAAAGTGCCCAAGGGCACCTGCTTCAACGAGCTTGATGAAAAGTGGCGCTGTCCCGTTTGCGGTGCGGGCAAGAAAATGTTCAAACCCCTTGCCGGGGAAGGATCCGTCCAGTCAGAACATTGCAAATGCTGATTGACGGAGGGATAAGCCGCACCGATCAGCGAAGTGGCTTCGGAAAGGTAGTAAACTCAAACAAAGGAGGTAGAAAGAATGGCGAAATACGTTTGTACGATCTGCGGTTATGTATACGATCCTGCCCAGGGTGATCCGGACAACGGCGTGGCTGCCGGAACGAAATTCGATGACGTGCCAGACGATTGGACGTGCCCCGTTTGCGGTGCCGGTAAAGATGATTTCGAATTAGAGGAATAACAACGACCTTGCGCTTCTCCCGTCCCGAAGAGCTGTCTATGACATTATCTGGATAGCCTCAGCCAGCGCGCTCAACCGCTGGGGACGTTGGCCAGTGAAAGAAAAAACTTTACCATAGCCCCTACACGATGCCCTTTTTGCAGTTGCGGCAAAAAGGGCATCGACACTTCAGGCCTCATTCTCGCGAGACCAGGAAGAGCGATGTGGATACGGCATCCGTTTGTTATAACGTATTAATTGACCGGCTGTTGGCCTGCAGTAAAGGTACGAGAAGACTGCTCTTTTGCGCGGGTCACAAATTATTCCACCGGCTATGACGGAAGTCATTGAATGCGGCGTATTTGAGAAGGATGATGAAATGAGACCGATTGAAATTGCCGGAGGAATCTACGACGTTGGCGTCAACGACTGGAATATCAGTGATTTCCACGGGTATTCGACCCCTTATGGGACGAGCTATAATGCGTTTCTGATCATAGATGAAAAAATAGCTCTCATCGACACGGTTAAGTCCGAATTCACCGATGAACTGCTTTACAATATTTCCAAGGTCGTGGATCCTAAAAAAATAGACTTGGTTGTCAGCAATCATACAGAATTGGATCACTCCGGTGGACTCGCCCGAATCATGCACCGCATCGGCGAAGAAAAACCGCTCTACTGCTCCAAGATGGGGCAGAAGAATCTGGCGCGTCATTTTCGCCAGAAACTCAACTACCAGGCCGTGGAGAACGCTCAAGAGGTGAGCATTGGAAAACGGACGCTCACTTTTCTCGAAACCCGAATGCTTCACTGGCCCGACAGCATGTTTACTTATTTGAAAGAGGACGGCATCCTGTTTTCGAGTGACGGGTTTGGGCAGCATTATGCCGGGCATGAAAAATTCGACGATCAGATCGGAGATGGTATCATGCCCCATGCGAAGAAATATTTTGCGAACATACTGCTGCTATACTCCCCTCTGATTCTCAAGCTGGTGGACAAGGTCACGAAAATGGGTCTTACCATCAACATGATCTGCCCGGACCACGGGGTGATCTGGCGTAAAGATCCGGTCAAAATCATCAATGCCTATGTCCGGTGGAGCCGGCAGGAGCCGAAGAAAAAGGCGCTGGTTATCTACGACACCATGTGGCACAGTACTGAAATGATGGCCAACGCCATTGCCGCCGGCATCAGTGCGGAAGGTGTGGATGTGCGACCGATGTACCTCAGGAAGTGGCACCGCAGTGACATTATGACCGAGATGCTGGATGCGAAGGCCATCGTCGTTGGTTCGCCGACTCTCAACAACGGGTTGTTTCCCACCCTGGCCGATTTTCTGACCTATATGAAAGGGCTGAAACCGAAGGGCAAGATCGGTGCGGCTTTCGGCTCTTACGGTTGGAGCGGCGAGGCGGTCAAATTACTCGAAAAAGAACTAACGGAGATGAATGTCGATATCGTCGAGCCGGGCCTCCGTGTTCAATACGTTCCCGGCAACGATGCCTTGGGGACCTGCACGGACTTCGGGCGAAAGATTGGCAAAGCGGTGGTCGCTTAACAAAGGGTGTTGAAAAACGTCATGAGCGCCGGCAAGACACGGCAAAATCCGACGAAAATGCGGAGTTCAAGTGTGGTAAATGAGCATTTTAAGGAGGATTTTAACACCGTATCGTCAAGCGCAATCGTTTTATAACAGCTGTTAAACCGGTGACGCCACCCGATCTCGAATACTAATGATCACAGCGGCTTGAACATGTCATGAAAGTACCCGTAGTTGAATTGAGTGACTGCATCCTGTGTGAAGTCTGTACGGCAGCCTGCCCTTTGGTATTCAAAATAAACGATGCCGGATACATCGAAGTGGCTGACCTTGCGGCTTATCCAGAACCCGAGGTCGAAGACGCCATCAAGAACTGCCCGGCTGACTGTATCCATTGGGCCGAATCCTGATGTTCATTACTTGTCCCAACAAATGGGGCCAACTCACGGTTTTACAGGGAGGAGTAAATGAAGAAAGTGGTTTTATTTGTCTTCAATGGCGATCCGATGTGTTTCATTCACGTTCTGTTGAACGCCTTGGACATGAAGGAGAGAGGGTATGACGCCAAAATCGTTGTCGAGGGTGCTGCGACCAGGCTTCTGCCGGAACTTGCCAAGGCCGACAATCCCATGCATGGATTGTGGGATAAAGCCAAATCCGCCGGTCTCGTGCACGGTGCCTGCAAAGCCTGCTCGAAAAAGATGGAGACAGTAGAAGCTGCCCTTGCTCAAGGGTTGACCCTACTAGAAGACATGAGCGGACATCCGGCAATGGCGGCCTACCGAGACCAGGGATTCGAGGTTGTGACCTTCTAAACGGGGCGGCCCTGCGGAAAGAGCCATTCCGCATGTTCTCAACCCATTAAATGATATGAAGACGCCGAAATTATCAGGCCGCCAGTTGAAGAAGACGGTATTTGAGCTGCTGCAACATCCGGAGTTTGACACCAGCGTCCAGCAGATATGCCGACTTCCCCATCGTCGTGTCGTCAACCCGCTGTTTTCGTTTCTATACAGTCTCGACAACACGGTCAGGTGGCGTACCGTCAGCGCTATGGGAGCGGTGATCTCCTTGCTGGCCGAGGAGGAAATGGAGTCGGCCCGCATCGTCATGCGGCGCTTCATATGGAACCTGAACGACGAATCTGGAGGGATCGGCTGGGGATCGCCCGAAGCCATGGGGGAGACGATGGCGCTCAGCCAGTCTTTAGCCGATCAGTATGCGGCCATCCTGGTGTCATACATCCGTCCGGATGGAAATTATCTCGAACATGAGGATCTGCAGACAGGTGTTCTCTGGGGCATCGGCCGCCTGGCCCATGCCCGGCCTGCCCATGCGGCCGATGCTGTCCCGTTTCTCCGTGCTTACATGCAATCCGCCAAACCCGCACACCGGGGACTGGCGGCTTGGGCCGCCGGAGCTTTTCCGATTGACGATGATACGGGCGGTTGTCTGAGAGCCCTTCAAAAGGACGCAGACGTTGTCAGTATTTATCGGGAGGGTGTTTTTACGACGCATCGCATTTGCGAATTGGCGGCCGGTCCGGCAGGGCAGGCCTGAGGCTTGGCCAAAGACATCGGACCTAAAGGGGCTTCGGCTTTTTCAGTCCGATGGGCTGTAAAGCGTGTGAAGTTCCCCGCGTGCCCTCTGCAGATTGGACATCGCGACGGTGTAATCGTAGTAGGCGGCAACATTTCGCGTGCGGGTGGCCGTCAGCCCGACCTGGGCCGTTAAGAGGTCCGTCAGTCCGGCCACACCTTCCCGGTAGCGGACCCGAGTGATCCGGAGGGATTCTTCCGCACTTGCGACACTTTTGCGAACCACATCCATTCGCTGCCATGATTCAACGACCTGAAGCTGGGCCTGCTTCAGGTCCAGCTTCAGGTCGTTGCGAACTTTCAGTTCCTGCTGTCGCGCTGCGTTCCATTGGGCCTTGGCTTTGCGGATGGCTCCGGAATTGCGGTAACCGGTAAACAGGTCCCACTCGGCGGTAATTCCCACCAGATAACTGCCCTCGAAAGAATCCAGATCACCGCTGTCCAGATCATAGGACCCGTAAGCATTAACTATTGGAAAATACAGTCGTTTATATTTTAGAAACTCCTTCTCCTTGGCCAGGGCCATCTTGCTGGTGGCCTTGAATTCGGGTCGGTTCTCGACAGCATCGAGGTCAAAAACAGCTGGCGGCGGATTGAGCGTTTCACTCGTGGTTGTCGGCAGATTCTGCGGCGATACGAATTCGTGGCCGATGACGGCGTTCAGGGCCGCGATGGCTAAATCCGTGCTGTTGCGGGCGCGAATCAAGTTTTCCCGGGCCTGGGCCAGTTGGACCTCCAGGTTCAGCACGTCTGTTTTGACGGCGGCTCCGGCCTTGAATCGGGCCTGGGCCATCTGCAGACTCTCTTCCAGACTGGAAATGGTCTCTGTTTGGACCGTGACGAAATCGAGGGCCTGCAGGATTCCGAAATACCCGCGCGTGACTTGAAAAACAAGTTCATTACGAACACTCTGCAGCTGAAAGTCGGCGGCGTCGGCACCCAGTTCGGCACTTTCAGTCTGCATCCGGCGTTGTCCGAAATCATAGACCCGGTATTTAAGAGCCGCCGAAATACGAAAATTGTCGGTGTTGCCGGGATCGTTGGGATCGAATTCCGGAGATCTGATGTCCAAGGTGCGTTGGTTGAGCTGCATCATGAATGCCTGCGTCGGGTTGTCTGTCGCCGCATAGGTTCCGGCCACCGATAGTTGCGGGAAATAGGCCGAGCCGGCCTCCAGGATCAACGCCTGGGCGGCTTCGACCCGCATGGCGGCGGCTTGGGTGTCGGGATTGCGATCCAGGGCTTCACGTATGCACTCTCCAAGTGTGACGGCCTCTGCCCGCCCGGCCGGGAGGACGATCATCGAAACAAGGCAAAGGAACAGGATAACCATCGGTCGCTTGGCCGAATCCGACCTCGGAGCCGCTGCCGGGCGAACCGGCAGGGTTCCGGGCCCATTTACGAAAGGCACATTCATTCTCTCTCCTCTATTTTTTTCGGAAACCGTTTCGGCATAAGCTGTATGACAACGGGATTCCGCCCCGGGAAAATAATATTAAAAAGGGGAACGATGTCAACAGCTCTTTTGTGAACCGAGGCGATCAGGAAGCCATTGTCCGCCAAACCGTCTTGCCGCTTCGCAAACGGCACCGCATTGACAGTTCGCGAAACAGCGTGATACCAATGACCATTTATTCTCAACGCGTCTATCAATTGACAAACGGATAGACGCGTCCGTTTCTTTCCAGACGACGGGCTGACATTAAAGGGATATTCATGTCATCTGCTTGCCACTGGAAAGCATTCAGGAAACGACGGATCAGGACGGTTGTTTGCTTTTAAAGGGCATCGCAGAGGGCATTGATAGGAGGTGGATTTGGGCGAAAACCGGAATGACGCTCCCGAGGTAGAAAAAAAATCTTCCCGGAGGCGTTTGATCGGGGACCGGGGTTCTCATTTTCTGAACCGGATTGAAGGAGAGACTGCCGCCAACATCTCGGCCTGTTATCAATGTGAGCGCTGCACCAACTCCTGCCCGGTATCGGCCTATATGGACGTCAAACCCCATCAGGTGATCCGATACGTCCAATTGGGCTGGCGCGAGGAGCTGCTGCAGTCCACAACGATCTGGGTTTGCCTTTCCTGCGAGATGTGCACCACTTACTGCCCCAATGAGGTCAGCGTGGCTGAGACCATCCTGCACCTGCGCAGCATGGCTGCCCGCTCCATTGTCCCGCCTAAGGAAAAGCAGCTGGCGGTATTTCACCAGACGTTTCTCGAAGAACTTCAGCGCCTTGGGCGCGTCAATGAGGTTTGGTTGATGGCGGCGCTTAACCGAAAACCCGGTATCCTGGGGGAAAAGCTCAAATCCGGGGAGTTGAAAAAAGAACTCGAACTGGGGTTGACGCTCTGGCGCAAAGGTAAGCTGAACCTGTTGCCCCGTCGCAGCAAAGCCATAAAAGAGATTCGGGACATATACAACAAAAGGTAAGGCGGTAAACGTCGTATGAAGCTGGCATTCTATCCGGGCTGCTCTCTGGAGGGCATGGCCAATGACTACGCCCACTCGATCATTGCGGTTTTCAAGCATCTGGACATTGAATTGGTGGAAATCGAAGACTGGTCCTGCTGTGGTGCCACGGCGGCCCATAGCTTGAGCGAATCGATGGCTGTCGCCCTTCCCGCCAGAAATATCGCTGCTGCGGAGAAAATGGGACTCGATATCATATCGCCCTGCGCCAACTGTTTTAACCGGTTGCGGTATTCCCAGGTCATGCTGCAAAAAAAAATCTATGACGTTCCCTGGCCGGTGACCGGAAATATCGCCATCCATGACATGACCCGCTTTCTGGCCCAACCGGACATGCTCGCGCAAATCAAGGCCCGTGTTCGCAGGTCACTGAAAGGTCTGAAGATCGTCAGTTATTACGGTTGCCAGATGGTCCGGCCACCGCGAATCACGGGATATACCGACTACGAAAACCCCATGACACTCGACGATCTGGCCGCCGCCGCCGGTGCCGAGGTGTTGGACTGGTCCTACAAAACCACCTGCTGCGGTGCCAGCATCGGCATTGGCCGGCGGGATATTCAGGAGTATCTTACCCAACGATTGGTCGATAGGGCCCGTCAGACCGGTGCCGAGGCCGTGGTGGTGTCTTGTCCCCTGTGCCAGGCCAACCTCGACATGATTCAAAAAGGGAGATCTGACGCGCCCCTGCCGATTTTCTATTTCACAGAACTGCTACGCCTGGCATTCGATGCCGCCAAAGGAACCCCAAAGTCGTTTCGGATGCACATCACCGATCCGGTGCCTCTGTTGAAATCAAAGGATCTGCTGAGTTGAACGATCTCACGAAAAAAACATTGACTCTCCACCGATCGGTCGGACGGGTCATTGTCATCGGCGGTGGCATCGGCGGAATTCAGTGTGCCCTCGACCTGGCCGAGACAGGCTTCTATGTCTATCTGCTCGACAAGACCCATACCCTCGGTGGGACCATGGCCCGCCTGGACAAGACCTTTCCCACCAACGACTGTTCGACCTGCATGTTTTCTCCCAAACTGGTTCAGGCGGCCGGTAATCCCAACATCGAGATCATTCCCTCCAGTCGGTTACTGGCATTGGAGGGTGAGCCGGGTCATTTTAAGGCCCGCATTGAAAAACAGCCCCGTTTCATCAATGTCGAGAAATGCATCGCCTGCGGACAATGCGCCCAGAAGTGCCCCAAAAAAGTTCCCGATCCTTTTAACGGCGAACTCGGGTTTCGCAAAGCGGCTTTTCTGACTTTCCCCCAGGCCGTACCGTTGAAGTATGCTCTGGATGCCGAGCACTGCCTCTACCTAACCCGCAAACGTTGCGGCCTCTGTCAGAAGATCTGTCCCACAGATGCGGTTGAATTCGACCAACAACCGCAGGAGATTATCCTCGAAGCTGGTGCCGTTGTATTGTCGACCGGTTTTGAGCTGGCATTGACCGCCCGGGAGGGCGAGTATGGATACGGCCGTTACCGTAATGTCGTGACGTCGCTTCAGTATGAGCGGATACTGTCTGCCACCGGGCCGTACGCCGGGCATCTGCAGCGGCCCTCCGACGGGCACACGCCGCAGAAAGTCGCCTGGATTCAATGCGTGATGTCGCGGGATATCGCCCGCAACCGGCCTTTCTGCTCTTCGGTCTGCTGCATGCACGCCGCCAAGCAGGCCGTGTTGACCCGCAGCCATGAGCCGGAGACGGAAACGACGATATATTTCATGGACATCAGGGCGCATGGGAAAGGGTTTGACGATTATATCGAACGGGCCCGTCACACGCACGGTGTCCGCTACAGGCGGTCGTTGATTTCGCAGGTTTATCTCAACCCGGATAACGAGAACCTGATCATCGAAACCTTCGATCATCACCGCAATCGCAAGGTGGAAGAAGAGTACGATCTTGTGGTTCTCTCCAGCGGCTTCAAGCCTTCCGACGACTGGAGCGATCTTGTCAATCGACTGGGGCTGACCGTCAGCCCTTATGGCTTCATAACAGCCGATTTCGATGATCCCGCCGCTACCTCCCGGGAGGGTGTGTTTGCCTGCGGTGGCGTCGAGTCACCGAAGGACATTCCGGAAACGGTCATCCAGGCCGGCGCCGCCGCCGCCGAGGCGTCGGTGGTCATCCAATCCGGCCGGAATACGGCCACAATTTCTGTGGAGGAGATCCCGGAGCGGTCCGATGATGGCAAACCCCGTATCGGTGTTTTTGTTTGCC
>CAWBYM010000025.1:0-541684 GCA_963792945.1 uncultured delta proteobacterium
TGTTGCTGAACGACGGCATCGTCATGCTGACCGAAAGAGACGAATTCATTTACCACGAAATGATTGCACATGTTCCGCTCTTCGTACATCCTCGGGCTGGCAAGGTTCTGATCATCGGTGGCGGCGACGGCGGTACGGCGAGGGAGGTGTTGAAGCACCGGTCGGTCGAACGGGTGGTCCTGGTCGAGATTGACGCTGCGGTGGTGGAAGCCAGCCGGGAATTTTTACCAAAGGTGAGTGGAGCGCTGGACGACCCGCGGTTGGATTTGGTCATCGGTGACGGCATTGGCTATGCGGCCGAAACAAAGGAGCGGTTCGATATCGTGATCGTCGACTCCACCGACCCGGTCGGGCCGGGGGTCGGACTCTTCGGCCGGCCCTTCTATGACCGTATCGTGCGCATCCTGACGCCCCAGGGCATTCTCATCACTCAGGCCGAATCCCCTTTTTACGATTCCGGCGCCCAGGAAGCCATGTTTGCCGGGCAACGCCCGCTGTTTGCCTGCCTGCACATGTATCTGTACACCACGCTCTCTTACCCCGGCGGTCTGTATGCGTTCGGATTTGCCAGCCGGGGGCTGTGCCCCTTGGCGGATTTTGATTCACAACGGGCCGCAACGTCCGGAATCGTCACCCGGTATTACAATACCGGCATTCACCAGGCCGCATTCATGCTGCCGACATTCGTGACGGAATCGATCGGTGCCCTGCTGGATCCGCTTAAAACCATCGGTTGATGGCGCTTTCGGCCTAAATCCGCAGTGTTTGACGCTCGGAACTGTCCATCCGCTCAAGGTCTTTTAGTATCCGTTTTTCCGATTTTTGTCCAAAATTCGCTGTCGGATGGGGTCGTTTCAGACGGTTGCCGGTTTGATCATGGCACCCAGCCGGATGCTCATGGGCCGGGCGGAGATCGGCCAGTTGGAAACAAATACCACACTTGCAGGGAAATTTTTTTCACATTCAGCGATTTCCGTTAAATTGTTCCAATATTAAGTATTTAAAATTATGAAACAATATAAATGGTGAGCCGAAAGCATGGTTTTTGCATCGAATTTGACACCTGTCATCACGCGGTGCTGGTCTTTGCGGTTGTCTGATGATATAATGTAATCACTTCCATGGATGACCGGTGGGGTTGAAGTATTCAATATCGGGTGATGGAAGTAGGGTACACGCTTCGATTCGGATTGCGGATGATTGAACGAAAGGCGCTGCGACCGAACCCAATGGTCGGCGAGTACCGGCGGCCAAACAGTGATTATGGAAGGCGGCAGCAGGGGTGGCTAGACGAACAGACATGGCAGACAATGGCGGTCGCCGCCGTTTGGCGGACCGGCGAAAGCGCTCATCCGCTTATCGGTTTCCGGAGCGCCGCTGGCAGAGGTATCGCCGAAGCGGCTCCGACCGCAGATCGGCCCTCATGCTGCGCATCCGTAAGGATTTGGAGCGAAGAGACGCTTACCAGGAATTATACGAGGAACAGGAGCAATTGAGTGAAGAGGACCAGTGAGTCCCTCTTCCTATAGGCCCGATTGTCATCCTGCCCATCGAGAGCATTTCATACCTACCGACACCTCGCATCTTCCTGGTGACAACGGACCGGATGCGGCAATTTGTTGCGGGATCCTCCCATCCACTTATCCTTGCCCAAAATTCGAATTTCCAAAATAATCCTTTCCACCCGACGGTATGAATCCGCTGATAGCCGGTGCTGGACCTCCGGCCATCGGACGACTCGGGCTCCATACCGCTGCAGGTAAACGAAAATACTTGTCTTTGTCTGAAAATTAATTTTGAATACGGAAACGATCCCTTCGATGATGATGAAATGCTGAAGCGTGCTGGATTAATCGATGACAATTGGCCGAGGATGAACCCCATATGATGCCGAGAACATGCGTCGCACCGTCCGGCCGTTTCGTTTGCGGTGTCCACAAACCGACTTATTCAGTCGTCAATCTGAGGCAGGGTGAGCAGATTCAGGAACTTGGCGCAGACCGTGACAACCAACCGGTGCACAACCATGTCAATTTCCCCCCGGGAGACACAGAAGAGTCTGATCCGGAGCCCATCTTCGAAATTCCCAATCCATTTCCTTTTCGAGGGTGTACTTACATTTTGAAGAGTTGGGCGGATGCCAAGGCCACCGATCCGACTACTATTTCGATTCCGGTGCCCCAGGCATACTCATTCACGGATTTCGTCAAGCAATGGGCCGGCGGCAGTGAATTATCGGAAAAGCGTATCGACGATGTATTCCGATCACTCCCGGCTCCCCTGAAATTGGCCGTAGCCACGACATCCACCGACCCTTTGGATCTCAGGCGCTTGGCCGAACTGTGCTGTGAATTCACTTACGATGCGGAGACCGGCCGGCCGACCGGATTGATTTATAAAACCGATGAGAATGGCCGATTGAGAGCGATCGTCGAAAACGAGACCCTTTTCGACGCGTTGGCCAACAATGTGATGTTGCCCGATGATTACAAGACGGTGATGGTGCTGCGGCCGGGTGTCCAAGGTGCAAGTGAGATCGTCGGTGATTGGCAGGTTCAAAGCCGCGACAGTCATGTCTTCGAATACCTGCGCCGCAACAGCTACATCCCGTGGGGACACTACGCCGCCAACATGGCCGATGACGCTATCCGCTACCGCATCGACGATCTCAGTTTAAACGACATCACCGGTATGCGCCATTTGTATTACCAGCGGACCTACGTCCAAATGGCCCGGGAACTTGGATTGCCGGCGCCGGGCCGTACACCCCTTACACCCGATTCGCTGGAGGTGTTGCGACTACAGATTCGAGGCTCGCTTCTGACACGTGACGCATCGGCGCTGCTCAAGTTTAGCTGCACACTGTGGGGATGGAACTTTGGTTTCGACTATTCTCCCAGCGGGTACCGGATGCACGCTTCCCACCAGCAAATTCACCAGCAGTATGCCATGGTGCCGGAACTAGTCGCCACCGGCGGTACCGAGCCGGAGGGGGAACCGCTGAAGGCCTTCTGCTGCGGCGACATGGTTCAGGAATTCACGGCGCAATTCCGCGATGAGACTGGCCATTCTTTTTTCGACGCCTATCTGAAGGCCATCCGGGGAAACACGCGCTTGGATGGCCGCCGAGACAGGGAGCAAAGTCTGATTATATACGAAGATGACCGGATCATGCTTTTCGTGCCAAAGGCCCAGACTTCCCAGTGGGAACTTCAATTGATGACAAGGGATCCGGTCGGCAACATACTCGAGACCGACCTCGTCACCCGCGGTTCAATTGACAAAGCGATGTTGATGGCCATGAAGATATTAACGGCCCTCGGTGCCAGGATGGTTACCGTCATCGAGTATGCCAAGCGATTTGACAGTGATGATGACGAGCAGAGGCTTATTTATGTTTTTCTGCCCCGTGTTCCCGAGTCGCCGGGCGCCTTCAGCGAAGCCCAGATGCGCTGGATCAATGGACACTACCCGGAGGACTTTGCTTTCGCCTGCCGGAGGCAACTCGTCAATTTTACGATGGGTCAGGGTTGCACTGCACGCGAATCTAACGGGGAATTAACTCGGCTCTAACAGATTTGCGATATCTCCTGCGTGCATAGTCTACACCCGATGTTCATACGGTTTGGACACAGCACGCCCTATGGTTCCCGGAGGTATGGCCTAACGAATCGCTATCAATTCTTCATTGTTTCACTGAACGCTAACCCATATACTGTTCTAACAATACTGAGGACTGCCTCTGGCCGGTCCTATAAATTCCAGGTGGATCATTGGGGATGCGAATCCCCTGTCCCGGCCCAGAAATCCATTACCAGGAAATATCCGGAAGGGTGATATGGCCAAAGAAAAAATACTTGTCGTCGATGATGAGGAAGACATCGTCGAGTTGGTACGCTACAACCTGGACAAAGATGGTTACAAAATCGCATGCACCTTGACGGGGGAAGATGCATTGAAAAAAGCCCGGGCCGAAGCATTCGATCTGATCATACTCGATTTGATGCTGCCGGGCATCGACGGCCTCGAAGTGACGCGCAAACTCAAAGATGATCCGAAAACTCGCGGCATTCCCGTGATCATGCTGACGGCCAAAGGGGAGGAATCGGATGTCGTCGCCGGCCTGGAACTCGGTGCGGACGATTACATCATCAAGCCTTTCAGCCTTAGAATCCTAACGGCGCGGGTGCGGGCGGTCCTGCGGCGCAAATTCACCGGTCCAGATGAAGACAACGCCATCATCATGATCCACGGTTTTGAAATCGATCCCGGCAAAAGGAGTGTCAAGGTCGACGGGCAAATGGTCGACTTGACGTTCACCGAATTCCAGGTGTTATGGAACCTGGCCCGCAGGCCTGGCTGGGTTTACACCCGTTCTCAGATCGTCGATGCCGTGCGTGGAGACGACTACCCGGTCACCGACCGCAGCGTCGATGTCCAGATCGTCGGGTTGAGGAAAAAGCTCGGTACTCAAGGTGAGTATGTCGAAACGGTCCGTGGCGTCGGGTACCGCTTTAGGGAAAAAGAATGAAACGTCGGCGGCGCCTTATCTGGCAGATTTATCTTCCCTCTTTGATTATCGTAATCTTATCCCTCGTTGCCGTGACATGGTATGCATCGAACGCCCTGGCCCGGTTTTATCTCGACCAGACGGGCAACGATCTCGAAGCCCGAGCCAACCTGGTTAAAAAGTCCATCGTCGGCTTGCTCGATCCCCTCGATGCAGCAGCCATCGACCGCATCTGCAAAGAGGCCGGTCAGGTGTCGGCCACCCGCATCACGGTCATTTTGCCGGACGGGCAAGTCGTCGGAGATTCCCGGGAAACGCCCCGATACATGAATAACCACGGCGACCGGGAGGAGATCGCCGGCGCCTTGGCCGGCAGCGTTGCAAGGTCCGACCGTTTCAGCGGCACCCTGCATCAGAAAATGATGTACGTGGCCATCCCATTGCTGGAGGAACAGCGCGTCAAAGCGGTTCTGCGCACGGCGGTTTCCCTGGATTCGCTTGATCGGACCCTGCATTCGGTTCAACTGCAGATCGCTTTCGGCGGACTGATCGTGGCTTTTCTTGCCGCTCTCGTCAGCTTGGCGGTATCGCGTCGGATCAGCCAACCGATCGAAGAAATCAAACAGGGAGCCGTTCGCTTTTTTGAAGGGGATCTTTCACACCGGTTACCCGTATCGAATACCGAAGAAATGGCCGGTTTAGCGGAAGTGATGAACCTCATGGCCTCCCAGCTGGAAAACCGGATGAAAACGGTCCTCCAGCAGCGGAACGAGCTCGAGGCCGTGCTGTCCAGCATGCTCGAAGGTGTGATCGCTCTAGACCGCAATGAACGTATTATCAACATGAATTCCGCTGCCGGCATGATGTTCGAGTGTGACCCGGAACAAGTCGCGGGACGCAATCTCCAGGAGGTGATCCGCAATCTTGCCCTTCAACGTTTCACCGCCCGCGCGCTCGAGACCACCGCATCCATCGAGGATGACTTCGTCCTGTATCGAGAAGAAGAAAGAATACTGAACATCCACAGCTCGCCCCTCTACGATGCGGGCAATCGGCAGATCGGGATCCTTCTGGTCATCAACGATGTGACCCGTTTGCGCCACCTGGAAAACGTGAGGCGTGACTTCGTGGCCAATGTGTCGCACGAAATCAAGACGCCCCTGACAGCCATCAAGGGGTTTGTGGAAACTCTGCAGGAGGGAACGGGCCAAAGCCGGCAAGAGCAGGACCGGTTTCTGGTGATCATTCTCAAGCACGTCAACCGGCTCAATGCTATCCTCGAAGACTTACTGGTGCTTTCGCGAATGGAACAGGAGGACGGTCATACGGGTATACGCTTGGCCGAGGGACTAATCAAGGATGTCATTCAAACGGCGGTTCAGGTCTGCCAGCCAAAGGCGACGGCCAAAAATATCGCTATCGATCTCGACGTTCCGGACGATATCATGGTCAACCTGGATGCCACGCTGTTGGAACAGGCCCTGGTCAACCTGATCGACAATGCCATCAAATACAGCCCAGAGGGCCGGCGGGTCGTCATTTCCACCAGTAGTGATCCAAAAGAACTCACGATCAAAATTGCCGACCGGGGAACCGGCATCCCTCGAAAGCATCTGCCCCGGCTCTTCGAACGTTTCTACCGGGTCGACAAGGCCCGCAGCCGCAAACTGGGCGGCACCGGTCTCGGCCTGGCCATCGTCAAGCACATCGTTCAAGCCCACGGCGGCCACATCAGCGTCGACAGCACGCTGGGGCAGGGGAGCACCTTTGTCATTCATCTGCCGTACCAGCTCCTATAACAGTCCGCATAATCATTACCGCTTGCGCTTCCTCGCACACCCCCCTTGGTTCACCAAATATACGTTGCGTTGAGGATTGTGCCATGTTATGGGTCGCTAACAATTTTCTAACACTATCCTAAAATTTTGTTTGCCTATCAGAGATATAGTCAATAGTTGTGTATGAAGAAATTAGGAGCGTGGTTGCAAGGACAATCTGTGCGCCGGAGGAAGGCATGATATCCTGAGACGTTTGTTTTGCGATGATCAGCCCCCAACTCATGGCTCATGATCCATCGGATCAGCAAGACGGGTCGTCCCACGCAGAACGCCGTGACCTTCATGCCTGACCCCCAACTGCTATGGCGCCTGAATACACCGTCTTGATTATCGGTTATATTTTCGGTTTTTACATGGCCTGGAACATCGGGGCCAACGACGTTGCCAATTCTATGGCTTCCGCCGTGGGTGCCAAGGCCATCACCATCCGCCAGGCCCTCTTTATCGCCGGTATTCTCAACGTGGTCGGCGCGGTTTTTATCGGCTCGCATGTCACCGACACCATTCGCAAAGGAATCGTTTCGACCGAGGTTCTCTCCGACCCGCATCTGGCATTGATCGGGGCGCTTTCCGCCCTGCTGGCAGCTGCTCTGTGGGTATCGTTTGCCACTTGGCGTTCGCTTCCCGTCTCCACCACCCATTCGATCGTCGGCGCCATGATCGGGTTCGGCATCATGGCTGGCGGGTTTTCGGTCATCAACTGGGGCAAACTCGGGGCGGTTGTGATGAGCTGGATTATCTCACCGGTCTTCAGCATGTTGATCGGTTTCTGCATTTTCAAGGTCATCGTGAAATTTATTCTGGCCCGAAAAGACCCGTTTGATCGGGCGCTGCGACTGTCGCCGTGGTTTATCGGTATTACCGCGTTTGTGATGGTGCTTTCGTTCCTTTTCAAAACACCTCTGGGTAAAACATTGGCTCTGGGAACTCCAAGCGCCGTTTTGGTGGCCCTCTTGATCGCCGCAGCCATTGGATGGGCCGGAATGAAACTTCTGAAACGGACCATCCGCCCCAGGGGGCTGCATGGTGAGGAGCACATCTTCAGAAAAATCCAGATCGCCACATCCTGCTACGTCGCCCTGGCCCAGGGGGCCAATGACGTGGCCAACGCCATCGGCCCCCTGGCGGTGATCTATTTTCTGGTCAAAACTGGCGGGATTGGTGACAAGGTCCCGGTGCCCACATTCCTGCTCCTCTTCGGTGGCGTCGGCATTGCCTGCGGCATCGGAATGGCCGGCCACCGGGTCATGGAGACCATCGGTACCAAAATTACCACTTTGACCAATACGCGCGGCTTCTCCGTTGACTTTGCGGCGGCTACGACGGTTCTGATTGCCTCCAAACTGGGCCTCCCGGTGTCGACGACCCATGCGGCCGTGGGGGGCGTCATGGGAGTGGGGTTGGCCCGCGGTCTGGAGGCGGTCAACTTCCGCATCATATTCCAAATTGTCATCTATTGGGTATTGACCGTTCCGGCGGCAGCGATAACCAGTATCATCCTCTTCAAAATCCTGGAGTATTTTCTATAAAGGAGATCAGGGATATGCGAATACCATTTCTTTCCATGTTCATGACCTCGCCCTTTGACGGGCTGTCCGAGCACGCAGAGATTATCAAAGAGTGCACATGGACCTTTCAACAGGCCATCGAATGCCACATCTCCAAGGACTGTGCGAGTTTCGAAGAGTTCAGGAAGGAGGTCCACCGTCTCGAACACCAGGCCGACGCCGTCAAGCGGCGCATTCGGGGGCACCTGCCCAAGGGAACCCTGCTGCCGGTGGACAAGTTTCAACTGTTTCGCTACCTGCGGGAACAGGACCGCGTGCTCGATTCGGTCGAAGACACTCTGGACTGGATTTCTTATCGAGATGAACCCGGTATACCGGAGGATTTCCAGAAAGATTTTACCCTGCTGGTGGATGCGGTGATCGAACCGATTGAAGAATTGAGCAGCATGGTCAGTGAAGCGCGGACTTTTTTTCAAAATTTTTCGGAAGAACAACGGGTGGTGGTCAAGGACATCATCAGAAAACTGCGCAAGCATGAGCACGAGGCGGACCAGCTGGAGGATCAACTCAAGAGAAGAATGTTCAATTCGACCCTGGATCCGGTCACGATCTTTCACATGATCCGATTGGCTGAAACCATAGGGGCCATCGCGGATCACGCCGAAAATGCCGGCGACATGATGCGGGCCATGGTGGCAAAGTAGACATTTTGGTGTCGAAACCCATTTTATCCGGCAGCGGCTGTCACGAAAAGAAACGCGCGATGCTTTTGAAGCGCTGACCGCCGGCAGGTCCATCCCCAATCAGTTCTGAAAACGGCAACGGCAGGCTGCGATAGCGCAGCCTGCCGTTGCCGTTAAACGAAGTGTCGCGTTATTTCGCCTTTGAATTGCCCTTATGTTCTATTTTGATTAGTTCACTGTTGCAGTGCGGACAAAAAAACGTCGCGCAGTTATGCTCGTCGACACAAGCCTCTGGTGGGATTTTGAGTTTATAGGACCCCTTTCCGCCATAGGGGCACCCTTTCTTAAAACAGCTGAATTCCATTACTGTCTCCATTCTTTTTTTTGTTTTACAGGTCGAGGGACGATGGTTTGTTTTCAAACCGGGAGCTATGCACCCGATCACAATCCCCAAAATTAACACCTTAACGTGCGTTTGTTTTTCCGGCCTATAGCCGGAAATCCAAAACATCCGAGCTGCGGGCGGTCGTTGATTTTTTCCGGTTTTAACTAAATATCATCCTCTCTGTTAGGCATCATATTGGCCATCGTCAAGACAGGTCCCGACAATATTCAGATTTTTCCCCGCCGAACGGAAACCCGGAAACCATGTAACCGAATGGAATTATACCGATTTAAACCATATGGATCCGGTTGAGACACGAATTCGTTTGGTTGAGATAAACGGGGCTAAAGACCGGAACGGATCACCAAATCGGTGATCGGTCCCCGGGATTTCTCCCCTTTCAACAGAAGGTGGGCGTAAATTTTGCTACCCTTGAACTTGTTCACCACCCAGTTCATGCCGTTGTTATCCTGATTTAGATACGGATTGTCGATCTGGTGAATGTCGCCGAGGCAGATGCATTTTACCCCTTCACCCATCCGTGAGAGAAGAGAACGGCATTCGCTGCGAGACATGTTCTGCATTTCGTCGATAATCACGACGGCATTCTCAATATTCATGCCCCTTATGTAAGCCAGCGGTAGAAGTTCGAAACGTTTGGTGTTGTATTTCGGCGGGGCATCGGCAGGATTGGAGAAAATTCGGTTGGCCTGACGCAGCCGGTGCAGTTTGAGAATCAGGTCTGATAAATAGCGGGTGTAGGGTTCCATTTTTTCTTCGATTCGTCCGGGCAGATACCCCAATTTTTGGCCGATCTCAATCATTGGCTTGACCACGAAGATCTTCTCATGGGTCTTTCTTTCCAGCGTGTGATAAAGGGCCGCAGCCAATGCCAGGAAGCTCTTACCGTAACCGGCGGCGCTCTGGATGGTGACGACAGGAATGTGGGCGTTTTTCATCAATTCCAGGGCCAGATTCTGGTATACGTTGCGCGGAATGACGTTCCAGGTCTTAAGCTGGTAGTCGATGACCTTTTCTTCGTTTGCACCGTAAAAAACAGGCTTGCCCTTGTCATTCCACATAAAACAGTTGGGAAGGATATCGTCCCCCGGGGAGATAAAACCCGTATATTGTTCGGCTTCTGATTTTGACGGCACCGATTCCTTGTAGTTTTCACTTCTGATACCAACTAGACCGGCCTGTAACTGAAATACCCTGTCATTGGTTACCAGGATCGGCTCCACCAGGCCGTTGGAGCGAATTTCCTCCAAAATGTGGCTGTCCACCAGGTTCGAAAAGGAATCGGCAACACGATCGGATTTTAATAGTTTGAACTGGTCGGGATAGTCGGAGATGTTGTGAATCGCCTTGGTGGCGATGTGACCCAGGCGAGGGTCTTTTTTGAATTTGTTGAGTTCGAGGAGAACATGGTAAGGGATATAAACGCTATTTTCGTTTCCATTCCGAAGTTTGAAAAGCGCATTGGGGTCTTCCAGCAATACATTGGTGTCAACAACATAGTGTTTGGTGTTTTCCATGTACGAGCCTTTCTTGGAACGAAAATGTTAAAGAGCCTTCACGGAACCGTGAGCGGATCCATGGAATGAGTTTCGATACGTCCGGCCACTCAATACACAATATATAGCATCCATAGGTATAAAAATATACAATAATATGTATAAAGACCGGTGGTGGCCCTATGATTCTGCTGATCCTTCACCGGATTGATGCGCTGATGGTTTACCCGGATCTCGAATGGGACGGATGATTGTTCGTGTGATCATCCAGTACGAAACAGAACACTAATCACGGGCTAACCGGAATTTAACAGTTGCGTGCCAGTATCGGCTTATTTTAGAGTGATCCCAGCGGTGCGCGGCATTGCTATTCGTATGTTGGCTGTTTTCTTATCATCAGAAGAAGGTGGAAATCGAGAGGGGCGTATATGGCTAAAATCTTCATGCGTGAATTGGACAATATAAAAAAGATGATTTTAACTCTGGGCACCCTGGTGGAAGAACGGGTGCGTCTGGCCGTCGAGGCCGTGGTCAACCAGGATTGGCCGGCTGCAGAGCAGATCATTAAAACCGACTACGAAATCGACGAGATGGAGGTTGAAATTGAGGAGGAGTGTTTGAAGGTCCTCGCCCTGCATCAACCCGTGGCTGTGGACTTGCGGTTTATCATTGCGGTAATTAAGATTAACAACGACCTCGAGCGCATCGGCGATCAGGCAGTAAACATCGCTCAACGGGTCGGCGTTTTGGCCAAACACCACCATCCGCCCTACAATTATGACTACACTTTCATGGCCCAGAAAGCTGAAGCTATGCTCAGGATGAGCCTCGATGCACTCGTCAACCTCGATGAGGATCTTGCCTTCAGAGTAGTGACGATGGATGACGAGGTGGATCAAATCCAACGGGAAGTGTATGATTTGATAAAAAACGCCACGAAAGAAAATCCCGGAATGACCGGCTACTTGATTAATCTGCTTCTCGTCTCGCGTCATCTGGAACGCTTGGCGGATCACGCCACGAATATAGCCGAAGAAGTAATCTATTTAATCGAAGGCGAAATTATTCGGCACGGCAACTATTGAGTTGAATCGTCGGGGAGATATACTTTCCTGAAGATGGTGGGAAATTGGATACGGGAGTATATGGTTTCGAGACATGACCTTTGAGAAGAAGATAAATAAAAACTCCAGCGGCCTTTTGAGCGCATTCGAGGATGCGGATCCTGACGCTATGCGGATCCATCAGGCGGAATTGAAAAGATTGCGCAATGAATGCCACCGTAAAAGCGGCTGTCATGCAGATTGACGTCATTTTCAATGCCCTACCGACTCTCTCCAGGTCCGGTCCTTACAATTGTATTCTCTGGTGCTTGGAGGCAGTAGATATTCGGTCGATATCAACCGAATCGGCCGGTAATGTAGTCTTGGGTCAGCTGATGGCTTGGCCTGGTAAAAATATTTTCAGTCGGGCCGACCTCGATAAGGTCTCCCAGGTGAAAATAGGCGGTTCGCTGGGAAACCCGTGCGGCCTGTTGCATGGAGTGGGTCACAATGGCGATGGAATACTGCTCGCGCAATTCGTTGATCAGGTCTTCGATGACCGATGTGGCGATGGGATCGAGGGCTGAACAGGGTTCATCCATCAGGATGACTTCAGGGCCGACCGCGATGGTTCTGGCAATGCAAAGGCGTTGCTGCTGGCCACCCGACAAGCCTGTGCCGGGTTGATTGAGCCTACTCTTGACCTCTTCCCAAAGACCGGCCTTCCGCAGAGACCTTTCGACGATCTCGTCCAACTCGGCTTTATTTTGTGCCAATCCATGAATCTTCGGGCCGTAAGCGACATTTTCATAGATCGATTTGGGAAAGGGGTTCGGCTTCTGGAAGACCATGCCCACCTGGGCCCGCAAAGGCACCACGTCGATGTTTCTGCCGTAGATATCGACCCCGTCCAGGGTAATTTCCCCGGAGACCCGACACCCTTCGATGGTGTCGTTCATGCGGTTCAGACAGCGAATAAACGTCGATTTGCCGCACCCTGACGGACCGATCATGGCGATGACTTCATTGCGTCCGATATCGAGCGAAACATCTTTGATAGCATGCTTGTCGCCGTAATATACATCGACCTTGCGGCAAGTCATGCGCGGATTGTCGACCGTTATGTCACCCACGGTCCTGCGGTTGTCCCGGCTGACCAGTCGGTGGCCGGACTTGAGGCCGAGTATTGGAGTGTCGTCAGTTCCGCCTCTTTTTTCTAGCTTTTGATCAAACGATCGGCTATGTGCCGCATCTAACGCTTTCGCATCTGCCATGATGCTGTCCTAAACTTTTGTGAGAGAGTGACTAAAATAATTCAGTGATTAGACCACAGGCGCCAGTCTGTCAATCGATCGATGGCGAGGAATCTTTGCACAAGCTGATGGAATCCTCTTATCACTTGACAATAAGCAGGCCGGTAGTTAACCGCCGGCCTGCTGTTTTCAATGAACATTTATTAACTAAGAGAGTTTACATGGAGAGCGGCTTCAGGCTCTTCACATCCTTGCCGAATTGTTCCCTTTCCGCCTTCGGCATCGGAATCAGCCCTCTTTCCGCCAAATAACCATCTTCGCCCCAGCACTTTTCACTGGTAAACTCCGCCAGATACTCCTTCATGCCTGGGATGGCGTCCACGTGGGTCTTCTTGACGTAAAAGAATAAGGGGCGCGATACCGGGTACTTGCCGTCGGCGATGTTTTCGAAAGTCGGTTGCTCGCCGTCAACGTAGGATCCTTGGATTTTATCGGTGTTCTGGTCCAGGAAGCTGAAGCCGAATACGCCGAGAGCATCGGGGTTGGCCTCGAGTTTCTGAACGATCAGGTTGTCGTTTTCCCCGGCCTCGACATAGGCGCCGTCCTCACGCACGGTGTGAGCGATGCTCTTGTACATTTTCTTGTCGCTTTTGGACAGGGCTTTGATCCATGCAAACTCCTCTGCACCCGCTTCCATAACCAACTCTACAAATGCATCCCGGGTTCCGGAGGTCGGCGGTGGCCCCAAGACCTCGATCTTGACGTCCGGCAGGGCAGCATTCACGTCTTTCCATGTTTTGTAGGGGTTGGGAATCGTTTTTTCGGCGCCGCTGGGATCGGGGATATCCTTGGCGAGGGCCAAAAAGAGCTCCTTGCGGGTAAGATGCAGTGGGTTGGCTTTTTTGGCGTTGGCCACCACGATGCCGTCGTAGCCGATTTTGACCTCTATGATTTCCTTGACGCCGTTGGACACACAAGTGTCGAATTCGGATTTTTTTATCGCCCGCGAGGCATTGGTGATGTCGGGATGCTCGGTGCCGACACCGGCGCAAAACAGTTTCAACCCACCGCCCGAACCGGTGGATTCGATTTTGGGGGTCTTGAACTGGGTGGTTTTACCGAACTGTTCGGCGACCACCGTGGCGAACGGGTAGACCGTGGAAGAACCGACGATGCTGATGTAGTCTCGGGCGGACTGGGCCGCGGCCAAACCGCTGAATCCGGTTCCGGCCAATGATAAAGCGGCTGTGAACAATACGATTTTCCTGAACATTACATCCTCCTTTTTGCTTGTTTCTGATGGTTGGTGGCGGCAACTCTTCGCGCCGGTGACAATCGCTACCGGTTCGCTTGGTGGTAATTGTTACGATTTGGTGAGCACCGCCCACCCCTCACTCCCGGCAGGCTTTCGGTTGATTTCGGAGTGAATATGGAGAGTCATCGTTAAACCGGCATGAGGGCAACATTAGTTTTTTGTTAGATTTTGGGCCGGTTACCAGCGTCGTTCGAAGCGCTTGCGCAGGATGACCGCAGCGGCATTCATCACGATGAGGAAGGCCAGAAGGACGATGGTGGCGGCAGAGGTGAGTTCGGTAAAAGAGCGTTCGGGGCTGTCCGCCCAGAGATAGATTTGAACCGGCAGAACGGTGGACGGGTCCATGAACCCTCTCGGAATATCGACGATAAAGGCGACCATTCCGATCATCAGCAAAGGGGCGGACTCGCCCAGCGCCCGGGCCATCCCGATGATCGTTCCGGTCAACATTCCAGGCAAGGCCAGGGGCAGGACGTGGTGGGCGACCATTTGCATTTTGGAGGCACCCACGCCGAGGGCAGCCTCGCGGATCGACGGCGGAACCGACTGCAGCGATGCCCGGCTGGCAATAATGATGGTCGGCAGGGTCATCAAAGTCAGGACAAGGCCCCCAACGAGCGGAGCCGAACGGGGTAGGCCAGCGACATTGAGGAAAACCGCCAAACCCAACAATCCGAACACGATGGACGGCACGGCCGCCAGATTGTTGATGTTGACCTCGATCAGGTCGGTCCAGCGATTTTTGGGGGCAAACTCCTCCAGGTAGACGGCTGCGGACACCCCGATGGGGAAAGACAAGGAGAGCGTGATCACCAGGGTGAGAAATGATCCGACCACCGCTCCCCAGATACCGGCGAGCTCCGGTTCGCGTGAGTCGCCGGCAGTGAAAAAGGTGCGGTTGAACCGTTTTTCGATCCGCTGATCGTTTTCGAGGGCTTCGACCCAGGCGAGCTGCTTGTCATTCAGGCGACGCTCGCTTTCCGGAGCACTGCGATCGGAACGTCCTTTGATGAGCATATCGAGGTCGTCGTCGGCCGGAACCCACACCGGCTGGGTGCCGCCGATGAGATCCGGATCCTTGAGAACCTGATTCCGCAATTGAAAGGCGGCACCCGAGCTGACCAGACTATACAAATCTTTTTTGTCCCTGCGGCCCGACTACTTCGGGAAACATGCTGCGCAACGAAGCCTTGACCAGGGCGGCATAGTCGGCCGTGGCGAGGGCATCCTGGCGCAGCACGTCGGGGTCATAGAAAATATTCAGCTTGACGAACGTCTTCTGAAAGGCGGGATAGCCTTTGCCGATGATGCTGATGAAGAGAAAAGACAAAAAGATCAGGCTAAGAGCGATAGCCGATATACCGTAAAACCGGAATCTTCGCTCGGCCTTGTAGCGGCGGGCAAGACTGCGGTTGACGATATCGATGGTGCGCTCCGGTTTCTTGATGATAGAAGAATGGCTATAAGAAGACTTATTCATACTGTTCACGGTATTTGCGCACGACATATAGGGCGATGACGTTGAGGATCAGAGTGATGACAAACAGCAAGAGCCCGAGTGCAAAAGCGGCCAGTGTTTTCGGGCTGTCGAATTCCTGGTCTCCGACCAGGAGTGTGACGATCTGGACGGTGACGGTCGTGACGGCACTCAGGGGATTGAGGGTCAGATTGGCGGCCAGTCCGGCGGCCATGACCACGATCATCGTTTCTCCGATGGCCCTTGAAATGGCCAGGAGGATGCCGCCGACGATGCCGGGCAGTGCGGCGGGGATCACCACCTGTTTGATGGTTTCGGATTGAGTGGCCCCGAGGCTGTAGGCCCCGTCCCGCATTGACTGGGGAACAGCATTGATTACGTCGTCCGAGATCGACGAGACAAAGGGGATGATCATGATACCCATGACCAGTCCGGCCGCCAGGGCGCTTTCGGATGACACGTCCAGGCCGACAAGTGTGCCGGTATTGCGTATCAGGGGTGCCACCACCAGTGCGGCGAAGAAGCCGTAGACCACCGTCGGGATTCCGGCCAGGATTTCTAACAGCGGCTTGGCTGTGGCACGGAAACGGGGATGGGCGTATTCCGACAGGTAGATGGCCGACATGAGCCCGATGGGAACGGCCACGACCATGGCGATGGCCGAAATCAACAGGGTGCCGGCAAAAACCGGTACCGATCCGAACGCCCCTGAGGAACCGACCTGATCGGCACGGATGGCCATCTGGGGGCTCCAGGACAAACCGAAGAGGAATTCCCAGATCGATACTTTGCCGAAAAATCGAATGGCCTCATACAGCACCGAAAGAACGATGCCGATGGTCGTGAATATGGCCACGGTCGAGCAGCCGATCAGAATGACCGTGGTGATGGCTTCGACGTGATTGCGGGCACGCAGCTTCGGAGAGATCTTGACCCGGACGACCAACGTGGCCAATGTCGCAAGGGCCAGGGCCGATACAGCCAAGGCGCCGTGACTGACCGTAATGAGATGGCGGTAATGGTCGGCCGCCATTTGCATCGGCGCATCGATGCGTCTCGAAACGATGTTGCCGCTGACGAGGTTTTTGATGTCGTTGACCACCAGGCTCAAGCGGTCCGGGGGCAGGTTGCGGATGCCTTCAGGCAGGTCGGCCACCACGAGGTTGGAGATGATCGACTGTTCAAAGAATAGCCAGGAACCGAACAGGATGAGGGCCGGTATGCTGCACCAGATTGCCGCCAGAGCGCCGTAATAGGTGGGACGCGAATGGAGCGTCTTGACGTTTTCCGGCGTGTCGGCGACCTCGAATGCCCGGCGGCGTCCCATGACGTAAGCCACGGACGACAGTGCCAAAAGAACGGCGAGGAGGGTCGATGGCGACATGATAAGATTAGGCAGCCTTTCATCAAAATAGGATTTCGCGCCGCTCATAAGACTGGGCTGTTTTCAGCCGGCGGCCAATGGGCTTCCAGCCAGCGATTCGTATAATGGGGATCAAATGTTAGAATTGTGTTAGGATTAGATGAGGTTTTGATTGGTTGTTTTCAAACCGGGTGCTGTGCGCCCGGTGACGACCGCCACGATAGGCGCTCTGAGGTGCGTTTGTTCTTCCGGCCTATGGCCGGAAATCCAAGCCACCCTATTTGCGGGTGGTCGTTGACTCAGTAGGGGAATATGCGTAAGGGGCTGCGCCAGATGCGTCTGCACCGGTGCCGACAGCGCCTTTTTCGCTTGTATCGGCTTGGCGAGTTTGTTACCAAATAATGGATGGGGGGCATCTGCCGCTCGGCGCGGTTGAGCCATGTGGGTACCCGGGGGTTCCTTAACAATGCGTCGATACAGGGGGGAGGTTATCATGGACGATGTCATAAAACTGGTTGTCGACAAAGATCCGCACGAAAGGGAATTTCACCAGGCGGTAAGAGAGGTTTTTGAGTCGATCAGGCCTGTCTTGGACCAGAACCCCGTCTACCGCCAAGTCAAGATCCTCGAGAGGCTGGCCGAACCCGAAAGAGTGATCATGTTTCGGGTCCCCTGGATGGACGATCAGGGTCAGGCTCAGGTCAACCGGGGGTTTCGCATCGAAATGAACAGCGCCATCGGCCCATACAAGGGCGGCCTGCGCTTTCACCCGTCGGTGAACCTGGGAATCCTGAAGTTCCTGGCCTTCGAGCAGGTCTTCAAGAATGCGTTGACGACCCTGCCCATGGGCGGTGGCAAGGGCGGGTCGGATTTCGACCCCAAAGGCAAATCCGACAACGAGGTCATGCGCTTCTGCCAGAGTTTCATGTGCGAACTGTTTCGGCACATCGGGCCGAATACGGACGTGCCGGCAGGCGACATCGGCGTTGGGGCCCGCGAGATCGGCTATCTTTTCGGCATGTACAAGAAACTTCGCAATGAGTTCACCGGCGTGCTGACCGGCAAAGGCCTCAACTGGGGCGGCAGCCTCATCCGGCCGGAGGCCACCGGTTATGGGTCGGTCTATTTTGCCGCCGAAATGCTGGCCACGCACGGACAGTCCCTGGAAGGCAAGACCTGTCTCGTGTCCGGTTCGGGAAACGTGGCCCAGTTTACCGTCGAAAAACTCATCGAGCTCGGGGCCAAGGTCGTGACCCTTTCCGATTCGTCCGGGTATATCTACGATGAGAGCGGAATCGACCGTCAGAAACTCGATTACGTCATGATGCTCAAGAACGTGCGTCGGGGAAGGATAAAGGAGTATGCCGACAAATACCCCGACACGGTCTTCACGCCGCTGACCCTCTCGCCGGACGTCAATCCCCTCTGGGACCACAAGGCCGACTGCGCCTTTCCCAGTGCTACTCAGAACGAGATCAGCGCCAAGGACGCCCAGAACCTGGTCAACAATGGGGTCACGGTGGTGTCGGAAGGGGCCAACATGCCGACGGTTCCGGAAGGCGTCGACATTTTTCTGGAGAACAAGCTGCTCTACGGACCGGGTAAGGCGGCCAACGCCGGCGGCGTGTCGGTCTCTGGTCTGGAGATGACCCAGAACAGCATGCGGCTTTCTTGGAGCCGGGAAGAGGTTGACAACCGTCTGCAGCTGATCATGAAGAGCATCCACCGGACCTGCGTCGAAGCGGCCGATCAGTACGGCTTTCCCGGCAACTACGTGATCGGGGCCAACATCGCCGGATTCCTCAAGGTGGTGGATGCGATGATGGATCAGGGGCTGGTGTAGGTGTCCGACAAACTTGTTAACCTTCGATTTGTATTAATGAGTGAAATTACACCGGCAGGCGCCAGCGAAGACCTTTGAACCTTGCGTAATCACGGTCGAGAGTGATCCATTCGCAGCCGGACTCGATAGCCAGCGCCGCAAACCATGCATCCGGCACCAGGTTACCGCGTGCATCCGCTTCCCTGCAAAGGCGTGAGAAGATTTCCCAATGTCGCTCACCCGGCTGGATAACCATACAGTGGGATTGCGCAAGGAGTACATTGCAAAACTCGAGCGCTTCGCCCAAACTGCTTGGCTCCATAAAGACTTTCGGGTGGGTTGTGATGCGGATCAAGCCGCTTAAAACCTGCGGTGCCATACCGTAGCGTGCGTCGCCGTTTATCACATTGCCAAGCCAGACCCGGCAGGTTTCATGGTTGGAGGAATCCGATCGAAAAGCGTGCACAAGAATGTTGACATCGGGCAGGATCACGGCGTGTCCATGACCTCTTCCAAGTTGCTGGAATGGTTGAGGTCGACCCCCGGAAGCACGCCGCCGGATGCCTTGGATACCGGCAGCTCAACTCGTCTCCGGAGGCCCTCCTTGGAGTGGGTGAGGATGAGCGCCAAGCCCTCTTCGACCAGGGATGTCAGGGTGCGCCCTTGTTCTGCCGCACGTTTTTTCGCCTGTTTCAGCAGATTATCGTCTAATCTTATCGTGGTTCTCATGCGTCAAGTCGTAACAATGAGGCATCAATATGTCAAGTACAAGTGCCATATTTTAATATTGCAGCGCCTGATTGGCCAAGCCGCTATGGGGGTCTTCCGGGCTATTGACTGCCGGTTCAGCGGTGGTTAGCCTCAAGCACTAGCGTCTATACGGAATCATACAAAACAGCGGAGGTTTCCGGTGAACAATATATGCATCTTAGCGGCCATCGTGCTGCTGGTCGTGTTTGCCAGTGTCAGCCTGTTCATTCCCTATGCCCTCCTGGCCCTGGGGGCGCTTGTGACCCTCGCCCTGGCCTGCGGCTGGATCAAAAAGGGGTCGGATAAGGAGTGCCGGCTCGGTTTCTGCTGATTCTGCGAATGTTTTAAGGGGAGGAAAAGCGGTCGTAATCAAGTCGTTGCTCCCGTCTCCACCTTCGGCGGAGTCGGGAAGATGTTCAGCAGCCGGCATTGTGCCAGCCGCCGTTCAACCTGAAAGCCCATCTTGTTGTGGAGTCTGATCGAGGCTTCCCAGTTGGCGTACATGCCGGCGACCATGCGCTGATATCCCAGGTCGCGGATGTTGGCCATCAGGGACCCCAACAAGGATGAGCCGACTCCCCGCCGGCCGATGGCCGGATGCACGAAGATGTAAACGAGGTATGACCAACCCGGCGGCAGCTTGAGTGTGTACCAGAGTGCCAGTTTGAAATCCCGGAAGGTGACCCATGCAAAGGCGCAGATGTCCCCGGTTTTCTCCAAAACGAGGCACCGGTCTCCTTTTCGCAGGGATTCCTCCATGAAATCGGTTTCCTTGACGAAACCTTCCAGGGCATTGATTGCAAACAGGTCCTCTTTGCCGGCCCAGCGCATCTCGAGACCTTCCGGCAGGTTTCCGGGGGGAATCGGCTCGTTCAGATTCCGGCTCATCTCGAGCCATTCCTCGCAGGTCTGCATCTTCCGGGCGAGCTGTTTGATCGATTCTCTGAAGGGGGCCATGTTGTCTGCTGTATCCGAACGCCTTAACTTTTTAGATAGGCAACCAGCTGATCGATTTTGTGCCGGACCCGGTCGCCAATGGAAGGGGACACCACCGCTCCCCCGCCGAAAGATTTCAAGGTTAGACTTTTCCAGTAGGGTTGATGGGCACGGCAGACCCTCCAGACCGTAACCGCAAGCTTTCGCCGGTCGGCTGTTTCCATGACCGCCAGCTTGTCGGTGTGCTGAATACCGGCCATCTCCTTGAGGACTTCACGCACCGAATCCCTGAGTCCCGTAAGATCGTATCCCCCCTCCAAAGTCATGACAACCCGGCCATTGCAGCAGACATCGGCCATATCCAAAATGGAACGGGTCATGGCGGCGAATCCTTTTGGGGTCACTTGCATGCCGCCCACCGGGTCGCTGAAATGGATATCAAAACCGGCACTGACCAGAATGATATCGGGTTTGAATTCCATGGCAATAGGCCTCAAGAGCTCCTCGAAAAGCACCACATACTCTCCGTCACCGAAGCCCGGAAGCAATGGAACGTTCACGGTAAAGCCTTTGCCGGTTCCCTTTCCGACATTGCGAATACCGCCGCCGCCGGGATAGAGAAATGCCCGATGAATCGAGAAGAAGAGGACGGAAGGGTCGTCCTCGAAACAGTGCTGGGTGCCGTTTCCGTGATGGAGGTCCCAATCGACGATCAGAACACGGTCGAGGTTGAGCCTCTGCCTGGCGTGGCGTGCACCGATGGCCACATTGTTGTAGATACAGAACCCCTTGGCCGCCGATCGCTCCGCGTGGTGCCCCGGGGGACGGACCAGAGCAAAGGCGTTGTCCAGCAGACCGGCCTGAACCATTTCGATGGATCGGCAGAGGCCGCCGGCGGCCAGCAGGGCTGTTTCGTGGGAAAGAGGCGAGGTGCTGGTATCCGGGTCCAGGTACACGGACGGTTTTCCCGCCGTGTCTTCCAGTTTCTGGACATAAGCGGCGGAGTGGACTCTCAGAAGCTCATATTTTTCGGCTGTTCGCGGGACGACCTCCTGCAGGCGCCCTCGCAGTTCAGGGTCATCCAGCACGCTGCCGACGGCTTCGAGCCTCTCGGGGCATTCCAACTGATTCGGTCCCATGCAATGGTCTGCGTATCTGGGGTCTATGACAATTCCCGTTCTTTTCTGGGGTTTCATCCGATTCTCTTTCCCAGTGGCACGAAAAGGACATTAGGGCCCAATGGGGGGACGTTGTTGATCGCGAGGCGAAAAGGACGCTTCGACGGGGCCCCAGCCTTTGGCATTTGCGGCCAGGGACGGCATACCACGCCTCGCGGCTTTATGATGGGTTGTTTTCAAACCGGGGGCTTTGCGCCCGGTGATGACCGCAACGATAAACGCCCTGGCGTGGGTTGACGCCGATAGAGTGCCTCCGCCTTATTTACCGGATAACGACTGGAAAGATCAAGGGCCGGTTTAGCAACTGTTGGAAAAGTATGGCGCTTGTCACTAACAGCGTTAATATTCTCCTCGAAATGACCGCTTATCACACGTAATACACTGTAATTATTAGTATTTTAACGTGTTTTGCCGGCACACAAACAACGTTTTCAGAGCCCCGTTAGGTGATGGATAGAACGGCTATCCGCTGCGTGGCGTTTGTGAGGATAAAGATGGCGGTTAAGGCTCGTTTGGGATGCGACCGCAGGGTGGCGG
Source organism: uncultured delta proteobacterium (assembly GCA_963792945.1). Lineage (GTDB taxonomy): Bacteria > Desulfobacterota > Desulfobacteria > Desulfobacterales > SG8-13 > JARFQH01. Next base: position 22,116 of record CAWBYM010000025.1, read on the forward strand.
ATCGGTTTCTCGTGGTCCCATGGTTGGGTTGATGGGGCCACAAGCAGGAGGCGGCTTGTCTGCCGGGCATTGACCATGGCATTCTTTTACTCTAATAGTTGTTGGCCGAATGAGGTGGGAAAGACTAAAGTGACGCAGAATACTGAAGATGATAGATAATGCCCAACAGAGAGCCAAGCTAGCCGCAGCCCTCGTCTGGTATGCTGGCGGGTTGGTGCTGGCGTTGAAAGGATGGCGCTTGCTGGTGGAAGCCGAGGCGCTTCAACCGGGGAAAACATGGCCGTGGCTGCCCCTTGCCATCGGCGTGATCGCCGGGGGCATAAAGGCCCGGTTTCTTTTCGCCCGCGCCTGTCGCAGAAATTTGGAGAGAATAGCGGCGATGGAGCACCCTGCGGTCTGGAAGTGTTTCAGACCCCGATTCTTTATCTTTCTGCTGGCGATGGTTGCGGCCGGAGGGGTACTGTCACGTTCAGCCCACGGCAGCTACACTTTTCTGATGGCCGTGGCGGCACTCGATCTTACCATCGCCACGGCCTTGTTGGGCAGCAGTTACGTCTTCTGGGCGGACAAAATTACCGCACCTGGGAAGATACCGCCTTAAAATCGGTGCCGGCCGCTGTCGAGGAGGGTGTCAAATACTGTAATGGTCCGGTTCCGGCCTGAATTTCACCCCGAAGCCGCCCGGCCCCACCCAGGCCACACGGCCGGTTTTCTTCACGGGCGAAACCGATACCGGCTCCGTGAAAGACACTAGAATCTCCTGACCGACTGGAGAGGTCTTTACGGGCAGAACCGACACCGGCTCCGAATAGGTCAAGACAACTTCTTGCCCCAACGGGATGGTGTGGCTGCTTTCGATGAACGCCCCACCGGTGCTGATATTCTTGATGAAGTCGCGGTAAACCTTGCCCCTGTAAGCATAGTCGGTGTAAAAGTAACATGGTTTTCGGTAGGATTTCCTTTTTTCGCTAAACATCATATCTCCCTCCGGGTGTGAATGGCCCCTGATCTCGGCATCTGCCTGCAGCCAACCTCGCCGCTGGGCAATCATTTTCCAGGGGGGCGGCCGAGAGCCCTTCGGCACAAACATTATGATATCTTGAGCAAAAACCGAGCCATGAATGTTTGCTGAAAATTATAACTGATATAACAGTGGCTTATATTGGAGAGGGAAGAATGTCGGGTTGAAACGCTGGGGACCCGGTGTCAAAAAATTGGCTCCGTGCGCGGATCGACCGGTTGTATTGACACCGGTCGCCACCGCTGTTGATGGATTTTACGAGATCTCGTTTATCCAAGGGGACCGGCTTTAAAAGGCTGGTTACCACACCTTCTTGAAGAGGCCTTTCACCCCCTGCCGGACGCCTTCGACCACCGATGGCTGGTCGGAATCACTGGGCGTATTTTCGGTTTTCTTCTCGACGCTAGAGCCGGCGGCCTCTTTCTGAGCCGCTGGCTGGGTCGGTTCGGCCATCGCACCGCCCATCCCCGGCATGTTCAGCATTGCAACCCCCGGCGGGAGTCGATAGTACGCGATGTCGTGATTGGGTTTCTCCACGCGTTGAAGGGTCATATCCTTGCCGTAGCGCAGCATTCCGCCATAGCCTTTCATCTTGGCCGATTTAAGGGACTGATCCAGCATGCGGGCCGAATCCTGGCCCAGCATCTGCGCCATGCGCGATGCGAACACCGCCCAGCCTTTGTGAATGCGCTCAATATCTTCGTGGCGACTTAAAACGATTTCTTCGGTTTTCTTTTTACCGTTTTGATCGGTATATTCGACATCGAACACCTTGCCCTTGTATCCGGCGATGGTTTCGTGGCGCCCGGTATCTCTGAATTCACCCTGCAGCCCCTTCTCGCTGATCTGCTTATTGTTTTGCTGAAACATTTTCATCATACCGGCCATCTGGTCCATATCGAATGCCGTCCACTGGCCATCCTCTTTGCGCACCATGTAGACTTTCTGGTCTTGCACCAGCATGTAAGTGTCTTTTTCGTTGGTATCGATACGAACGTGCCGATCATCGCGAACACTCAACACCGTTGTGGCGCCGTCATTGAGCTGCCAGGTTGCCACGATATCGGCCGATCCGGGATGGGCAAATAGCAGAACAGTGAGCACTCCCAGTATGGTTCCACGCATGTTACACCTCCGTCGACAATGTAGTGAATTCGAAACGTCACGCTCCTCCGCGTACTCAACACGGTAAAACCGCGAAAAGGGTTTGTAAACCCCGTGTATGTGCCGAAAGAGGTGGATTCGATTCCAACGTGCGGGCAAAACGGGAAATTAAGAGGTTTATCCCGTGGCGATGGTCTTTAGCGGAGCCAAAGTGTCCAGTGTCCAGCGGCAAGACCGGTTTCAGATCGTTATTTTAGCAGGCTGGCCGCCTTCGTTCGAAGGACATCGCCGATGATCTTCCCGGTCAACTCCAGTTTCTCCCGGCGGCCTTTCTTCTTGGCCATGATGATATCATAGAGGTCTTCCCGTGTTTGGGGCGGTTTGACTTCCGATGCCTTCTTGAACAGCGTGATGGAACCGGTGGGGCAGTCGGGGACACAAACACCGCAGCCGAGGCAGCGGTTTCCATCGACGACGGCCGCCTCCGCGTTCCGGGAGACATGCACGGCTTTCACTTGGCAGCGTTCCGCGCAGAGGCCGCACCCGATGCATGTTTCCGGATTCACTCCGGCCTGAAAGTTAGCGGCCCAGAACTCCAGGGGTTTGGGTAAGGTTTTGTGTATGGCGAGCATTCCGCAGCAGCATCCGCAGCATGAGCAGATGAACTCGGCCTGGGTCGTGTTGGACGGCTGAAGGACCAATCCCTGTTCCTGGTTTCTTTCCAGCAGCGACAAGGCTTCTTCCCTGGAGATCTCTCTGCCGTTGCCGCTCAACAAAACGGTCTGGGCGATGTTGCCGATGGCCAGGCACGTCTCTCGTCTATCGGTAACCCGGCAGGTTTTGCCTTCCATCGATTTTTTCTTGCGGCAGATGCAGTCGATGACGACAAAAGGCTCTTCGGCTTGCTGAATCAAGGATTTCACTTCGTCGAAGGTGCTCGCGTGATGTTGCGGCTGAATGCTCTTGGCCACCGGAATCGTGCGCATCTGGGGCAGCTCGGTGCTCAGGAACTCGATGCCGAATTTTCGATCGGAAGTATAATCATTGAAATCCTTGATGAACTCCGGGGTGAGCCGCCCAACCTGCAATTCGAACATACCCACCACGAGGGGGGCGTTGCAGTAATATTTTTTACCCTTTTTTATCGTGGTTTCGATGCCGCCTTTTTTCTGCATTCGATCGAGATGCCGCTCCAATTCTTCGACCGTGTCGATCCGATCGCCAACCCGGCCCCATATGATTTCGGCCGGTTCGGGCTTATAACTTAAGAAGGCCGCTATTTCAGCTTCTTGTGGAGTGAAGATGTGCTTCAGTATCCTCATTTCGGCCCCCGAACGGGTTGCCGGGAATCCGACGGCCTGGCTGTTCAGATGTTTTTGCAGATTGATATAAACCTGATCGTTTGATTCCACGACGTCCTCACTGTTCTATTGTAAGGGCTGTCCGCCCGGTAATGATCATCTTTTAAGCTGCCGGTCTTGCCGGAGGTCATCGAATTCAGGACGATCGATCGTCCTGCAACAAGCCGAGGGCCTGTTCGGCAGCGGCTTCCAGCACGCCGGCGTGGGCCGCCAGGTCTAAAACGGTTATTCTCTCCCGGATCGTGCGGGCATAGCGCGCGGCCAGCACAAATTCGTCCGGCTCCAGGTTCAGGGCCGAAAGGGTCATCGGATAGCCGGTCCGTCGAATGCGTTCGAGAAAAACCCTTGCCGGCGGGACGGAAGCCAACAAGGGGGCGATCTTCGACCAGTTCTGCGGTAAGAGATCATCGAATTGAAGCAGAAGCGACTTTTTAAGGTCGAAGCGTTTGCGGACTTCCGGGGCCAGGGATCTCCAGGTGGTTTCAATTTGTTTCGCATCGGCCTCGAAGCATTGGCTGGCTGCAGGTTGCAATTGCGCTGCATCCATATTACGCAGTTTCTGGTAGCAGACAGCCGACATGACGATGCCCGCACCGACCTGCAGGCCGTGGTATTCGGGAACCCGCCCGGTCAACTCTTCGCGCATATCCCAAAAATGTGACAAAAGGTGTTCCCCGCCGGATGCCGGCGCGCTAGATCCGGCCAGGCTCATGGCAATGCCCGAGATCAGCAGGCCCTGGAAAAGGGCGTCGATCGCTCCCTTCTCGCCGGCTGCGATATCCTCCGGCCGCTCGATATAGAGGTCCTCGGAGTCGGCGACGATGGCCGCCGGCAGGGTGCAGTAAGTGCCGCCGAAAAGAACCGATTCGATTTGCCAGTCGATGTCCGATACCGATTTGGCCATCACGTCGCAGTAGCCGGCCTGGCGGAGTTTCAGGGGCGCGCCACGCAGGATCTCCGGTTGGCAGTAGATCGCCTTCGGTGGAGCGCAGGGGAGGGTTCTTTTCACCCCGGCCGCCTTCACGGCGGCGATGGAAGACGTGTAGCCGTTCATGGATGGCGCAGTGGGAACGCACCAGTAGGGAAGACTCAGACGGTGGGCCACATACTTTCCCAGGTCGTTTACCGTGCCGGAACCGACGGCAACGATCAAGGGGCTGCCCTCGGCCCGGCGTTCGACATCGGCGGCCAGATCATCGGTCAGATGAATGTCACCGGGAAGAGTAAGGATCCGCCAACCGACGGCCGCCGCGCTCAGGGCTTTCGTTACCGCCGCGCCGGCCGCCCGGTGGGTGTTCTCGTCGTCGACGACGAGCAGCGGCCTCCCGTCCATCATGCGGCCGGCGTCCGCAGCCAGAACCTCGATGGCGTTTTCGCCGGTGTAGCTTTGGACATCCGGCAGGGGATGGGTTCCTGCGCAGGAGCACCGTCGGCTGCACAGGGCTGGGTCGACGAGGGCTCTCATTCCGGGCAGGGGCATCACTTTTCTCTCTCCACCAGCCCTCTCACAAACCAGCGCTGCATCAGCAGCACGACCATGATGGGCGGCAGCATGACCAGCAGGGCGCCGGCCAGGGCCACGTTCCAGTAAGGGACATCGTCGATCTGGGGAATCAGGTTCTGCAGCCCGATGACGGCCGTGGTCATGTCCGGGTCAGTGGTGATGAGCAGCGGCCAAAGGTATTGATTCCAGCCGTAGACGAACTCGATGACCACCAGGGCGGCGATGTTGGTTTTTGAGAGGGGCAAAAGAATCCTGAAAAAGAATTTCATGGCCGATGCGCCGTCGAGTTTGGCGGCTTCGCACAGTTCCTCGGGAATCGTGAGGAAGAACTGACGGAAAAGGAAGGTGCAGGTGGCCGAGGCTACCAGGGGCAATATCAGGCCGGTGTAGCTGTCCAAAAGGCTCCACTCGAGGCTGACCTCGACGTCGTTTCCCACCCACCACTGGATGAAGCTGCCGAGGTGCAGGGTGTCGATCAGCCACTGCAGGGGACCGAAGACATTGGCGGCGATTTCGTAGGTGGGTAGGATGCGGACCTCGACCGGCAGCATCAGCGTGCAAAAGACCGTTGCAAATGCGATTTTTCGGAACCGGTAGTCAAAATAGACGATGGAGAAGGCACCCAGCATGGAGACCACGATTTTACCGACGGTGATCCCCGAGGCCATGACGAAAGAGTTTAAAAGCTGACGTCCCAGGTTGCCCTGTTCCCATGCTGCGCGGATGTTCACCCAGAATTGATCCCCCGGCACAAGCGGCATGGGAACCCGGGAAACCTCTTCCAGGGGAAGCGTTGCGGCCACGAACGTGTAGAAGATGGGAAAGCAGACGATGCAGATTCCCAGCAGCAGGAATCCGTAAGTCAGCGTGTCGAGTATCGGTGTTCGTTCAACCATGGATGATCATATCGAATATTGGACCTTGCGCTCCACGAAGCGGAACTGAAGGACCGTAATGGTGACAATCAAGACCATCAGAACCACGGACTGGGCGGCGGAAGAGCCCAGGTTCAGACCGATGAACCCGTCCTGATAGACCTTGTATACCAGAGTGTTGGTGGCGCCGCCCGGACCACCCTGGGTCACGGTGTGGATGACGCCGAAAGTTTCGAAAAAGGCATAGATGATGTTCATCACCATGAGAAAGAACATCGTCGGCGACAGCAGCGGAAAAGTGATGGCCCAGAAGCGGCGGAAGGGTCCGGCACCATCCATGGCCGCGGCTTCGATCAGGGAATGGGGTATGGCCTGCAGGCCAGCCATGAAGAAGACGAAGTTGTAGCTGATTTGCTTCCAGGCGCTGGCCATCACTACCATGGCGAAGGCATCCGTGCCGCTGAGAACCGGGTTCCAGTCGATGCCGAGGCGGCGCCTGAGAAAGAAGGCCATCACACCGAATGAGGGGTGGAGCAAAAAGAGCCACAGTATGCCGGATATGGCCGGCGCAACGGCGTAGGGCCAGATCAGAAGGGTCCGGATGGCCGCTTTGGCCCTTAAGGCCCGGTTGGCCATGCTGGCGATGAACAGGCCGAAGAGAATGGATGTGACGGCGGTGGCAAAGCTAAAGGACAGGGTAATGCCGATGGATTTCAGATAAAGAGGATCGGTGAAGATATTGATGAAATTATCGAACCAGACGAACCGACTGCGCTGGCCGAAGGGGTCGCTGAGCATGACCGACTGGAGCAGGCCTTGGACGGCCGGCCAGTAGAAAAAGGTCAGCGTCACGATCACCTGGGGCGTGATCAGCAGATAGGGTAAGGCCCGGGATGTGAAAAGGGATCGCTTGATCATGGCTGTCGTTATCGAAGGGGCGAATGCCGATCGGCGGAGCCGGTTGAATGCCGCTGTCGGTCGAGATGGATCGAAGCGGGCCGGAGCCCCGGGTGAAGCAACTATCGCTCACCCGGGGCTCCGGTCTCCCTCTTCGCTAACCCATAGGTTTATGCGTCTATTTGTATGTCTTTTCGAACTCGCGCAGCTTTTCGTTGCTGCGGGCCACGGCGGCATCCATGGCCTCCTGGGGCGATTTGCTACCGTTCCAGATCAATTCCATTTCTTCATTGATGATGTTGCGGATCTGCACGAAATATCCCAGCCGTAGACCGCGCGAGTTTTTAGTGGGATTCTGGCGGGTCATTTGATAAATACCCACCTCCTGGTAAGGATTGGCCTCGAAGTACCCTTTGGCTTTCAGGGATTCATAGGCGGTGATCGTTATGGGGAAATATCCGGTTTCCTGGTGCCAGAGTTCCTGCATGTCGGTTTGGGCCAAAAAGTCGAGGAAGGCCGCGACTCCCTTGTAATCCTTCTGCGAATGGCCCTTCATCACCCACAGGGAGGCCCCGCCGATGATGCTGTTCTGGGGGGTTTTCATGCTGGCTTCCACCGGTAGGGGGGCCAGGTCCCACGCAAAGGTGGCGTTTTTCTTGACGTTGCCGATCCCGCTGATCGATTCCATCAGGATGGCGGCATCCTGGCCGACGAAGGCAGCCTGTGGTCCCTGGTATTTCTGCCCCTCATAGGAGAAACGGCCGTCTGCCATCCAGGTCTTGAGCCTTTGGAGGTGGTTGACCACCTGGGGGTTGTTGATGACCAGTTCGCAGTCCAGTCCCTCGTAGCCGTCGGCCTTGGTGGCAAAGGCTATGTCGTGTATGGCGCTGTAGTTTTCCACTTGAACCCATGACTGCCAGGAGGTGACCATGCCTTTTTTGACCCCGGAGGCGACCAGTTTCGCGGTGATCTCTCCCAGTTGGTCCCAGGTGAGGGGCTCGGTCTTGGAAGGCAGGTCCAGGCCGGCTTTCTTGAAGAGGTCGACGTTGTAGTACATAACCGGAGTGGATGAATTGAACGGCATGGAGAGCAGGTTGCCTTTTTCATCCACGTAGTAGGAAAGCACGGGTTGCAGATAGGTGGACCAGTCGATCTTGTAGCCCTGGTCGGCCATCAGCTTGTAAACCGGGTAGATGGCGCCTGAGAGCATCATGGTCAGGGTGCCGACTTCAAATGACTGCAGAATGTGGGGTTGTTTCTTGGCCCGATAGGCCGCGACCCCGGCGTTGACGGTTTCATCGTAATTGCCTTTGTTGGTTTCGATGACCACGAACTCTTTCTGCGAGGCATTGAACGCATCGACAATTTTTTTGAGAGTCTCACCGCGGGCACCCCGCATGGCGTGCCACCAGTGAATTTCCGTGGGTGCGGCCTGGACCGTACCGGTCCATACCAATAAAACGGCCATGACTGAAATGATCCAAAATCTGTTTATTCTGCTCATGCCAGCCTCCTCCTTTTTGAGAGATGGTTAGAATCGGATCCACCGATGACTTCAGAAGTGGAATCAAGGCCCCGAGGGTCCTGTTGCCGAAATATGCCGCCGGTAGTGGCGGCCGGCAAAGTCACCGTAACCGAAGTGAATTGAATACTCAAGTCCTTTTCATTTGCCGGAAAAGCCTCACCGGATGCCATTCGAGGAATCCTCGTTTGACTTGCGATCCAGCGGATATTCCGTCAGGCCGTCGGCGCTCTTATCCGAATGAAAAGCTTGACGCCGGCGCCAAAAACATGGTTTGGATGGTCCGGCGGGCAGCGGCCGTCCCCCATCTGTTTATAACAGGAATGACCTATGGCGAGTGTCGTACTGAAAAATGTTGTCAAGCGCTTCGGCAAGACCGAAGTCGTTCATGGAATCAATCTGGAAATCGGTGACAAGGAGTTCGTCGTACTGGTCGGCCCGTCGGGTTGCGGCAAATCGACCGTCCTGAGGCTCATTGCCGGTTTGGAAGAGATCAGTGGTGGAGAAATCTGGATCGACGATCGGATTGTCAACGATGTGGCTCCAAAAGACCGGAAAACGGCCATGGTGTTCCAGAATTATGCCCTTTACCCCCATATGAACGTCTTCAAAAACATGGCCTTCGGACTGTCCCTGGCCAAGAAGCCCCGGGCCGAAATTGAAAAGCGGGTTCAGGAAGCGGCCGCCATGCTCGAACTGCAGGATCTGCTGAAACGTAAACCGCATCAGCTCTCCGGCGGTCAGCGGCAGCGGGTGGCCATGGGGCGCGCCATCGTTCGAAATCCATCGGTCTTTCTTTTCGACGAACCCCTCTCCAACCTGGATGCCAAACTGCGGACGCAGATGCGGACCGAGATCAAACAGCTCCATCACAAGGTATCCACGACGGTCATATACGTCACCCACGATCAGGTCGAGGCCATGACCCTGGCCGACCGGATCGTGGTCATGCGCAATGGGCGCATCGAGCAGATCGGCGAGCCGATAGAGATTTTTCAGAGACCGAACAATACGTTTGTCGCCGGTTTCATCGGATCGCCTCCCATGAACCTGGTCTCGGCCGAAGCCAGAGTATCCGAGAAAGGTTATTTCCTCGTTTTCAACGACAGGCTTCGCATACCCATCCCGTCAAAACCCCAGGTTCGGCTGGCAGACGGGGCCGATGTCATCATGGGGCTGCGCACCGAGGACATCGTCCCGATTGACGGCTCTGAGAGTTCCCACGGCCACTGTGTACTGCACGGAATCGTGGAGGTTGTCGAACCCCTGGGAAGCGAAACCAATGTTCATATAGATCTGCAGGGCATTCGGGTTATCGGCAAATGTGACGGCCGGCGGCCGGTGCGGGCAGGCGATACCTTGTCCATGGAATTGAATCTGGGACACCTTCACATCTTCGATGCCGTAACGACCCAATCCGTCTATTGATACCCCTTTCACCGGATAAACCGAACATGAGCCAAAAGATCATCCTTTTTCAGCCCCAGAAACATCTGCTCGATAAATCCCGCTGTTATATCGATGACCTGGAGCTTTTCATGGATGAAAGAGATATAGCCGTTCCGCTACTGCTCAAAGCGCTTCGACACGCCGACCGGCAGCTGAAGCACCGCATTATTCTATTGTTGGGCGGTTTCGCGAAAGAGGAGATTGCCTGGCCGCTCTTTGAGATGATTACCGATACGACCGAAGACGAGGCGGTTCGTCATGATGCCTCGATCCAGCTCAGTGTCACCATGCCCTTTTTGAAGCAGCCTCAGGCGCTCGTCGACCGGCTCCTGGGGGTCCTGAGAAGCACGGAGCCGGAACTGCGGGCTTATGCCGCCTTCGCTTTGGGGTGGAAGGGGAACGCCCAGGCGGCCATATCTTTGATCGAGCTTCTCTACGATCCGGACCCACTGGTCCAGCAGGCGGCGGTCAACGCCCTGGCGAACCTGCAGGACGACCGCATATTCGGTTTGCTGGTGGAGCGGCTCGAACACGCCGACCTGGAGCAGAGACGGAGTATCATCTACAACTTGTGGCGGTTTGCTGCCAAGCATCTCGAGGCGGCGACAGTCTATTTGCGCAGCATTGACAGTGAAGAAGATGAACTGCGCTTCGATGCCCTTGTGCTACTCGGTCTTATCAGCAACATCCGGGACCACCTGGCGGTTTACCGGAAGTGCATGAAGGACAATGATGCGAAGATCCGTGAGCTCGCCTTACGTGAACTGGCCGCCCTCTCTCCTTCTGAGTTGGCCCCTCTCCGCGGGGAGATCGAAGCCGGCCTGAACGATCCGGATATGGCGGTTAAACGGGCGGCCATAGAGATCCTAAAGAAAATCTGAAAACAGAGCCCAGTCGACCGATCCGCCGGTTCAGCAGCGCTCTGCGACTTCTCAAAGTCTTCGATTCTCCAGCCACTGCCGCGGGATGGAGCTTGACATATATAATGTGATGGCCTAAAGATCGGTCGGCACAGGTAAAGAACATATCGCTTTGCGGGAGCTCGGAAGAACCGGGCTGAGAGGGACCCTGGCGCGGCAGCGTGGGTCCGACCGTTGAACCTGATCCGGGTAATGCCGGTGGAGGGAAGTGGCTGAATATCAACCGACCTTCATCTGGTCGGTTTTTCTGTTTTTAAATCACGGCAAACCCAGAACTTTATGGCCGTTTTCAAGATTTCGTTCTGTGGGGAACGATTTTCAAGTTCGCTGAAGGATCATCCGCACATCTTGGGGATAGAGTTTGGGGTGCTGAAATTTAATCAAAATGAGAGATCAGCTGCGGATAACCGAACGTCATTCTGACACCCACTATTGAAAACGAAAGCAGGTACCTGATGAACATCACTCCCATCGGCCGAAGCGACAGAAACCTCGGTGGGTTCGATTATTTGTTACTGTGGGCCGGTGTGGCCATTTCTCTGGCCGAGATCTGGGCCGGTGGATTCCTGGCGCCCATGGGTTTTTGGGCGGGTTTTTGGGCGATTATTCTTGGACATCTGATAGGGAACACCTTCATGTCCCTCGGCGGCATCATCGGGTCGGACCACGGAATCATGTCGATGGTGTCCGTGCGCCCATCCTTCGGCATTCGCGGGTCCAACCTGGCGGCCGTGATGAACATCATTCAGCTGATCGGGTGGGCCTCCATCATGCTCATCATCGGCGGCAGGGCCGGGGCTATGCTCGGCCAATCCGTCGGCGGTCTGTGGGCGCTCGATCGTTTCTGGATCGTGATCATAGGGATCGGCACACTTCTCTGGGCGCTTCACACGGGGAAACCGATCTGGAAATTCCTGCAAACCGCTGCGGTCATCGCTCTGCTGCTGGTTATCGTCCTGATGACCGGGGTGGCGTTCAAGGAGTTCGGCGGCGCCGTTTTAACGGCGCCCGCTCAGGATATGCCCTTCATGATCGGTATGGATATCGTGATCGCCATGCCGATTTCGTGGATGCCGTTGGTGGCTGATTATGCCCGGTTTGCCCGCAAGACCGCACCGGCGTTCTGGAACACCTGGTGGGGATATTTTCTCGTCTCTTCCTGGATGTACCTGCTGGGTTTGACGGCCACCCTGGTCACCGGTGAAACCGATCCGGGATTGCTGATACTGCAGCTCATGGGCCAGATCGGACTGGCGCTGCCGGCACTGGTCATGGTGGTCTTATCCAGCATTACCTCCGATTTTCCGGATGTCTATTCGGCCACATGCTCCATGCTGAATATTTCCCAGCGGGTCGGGTCCCGGACCGTGATGTGGATCGCCGGCATGCTGGCCATACTGGTCGCCCTCATCTTTCCTATGGAGCAATATGAAAACTTTCTGCTTTTCATCGGGTCGATGTTCGTTCCGCTTTTCGGGGTCGTTTTAACGGACTATTTTTTCATCCGCCGGCGAAAACTGAATCTCGATGCCCTTTACACCGTGGGGGGGACATACTGGTATTCAGGAGGGTTTAATATCGTTGGCATCGTCTCCTGGGCGGCCGGGTTCGCGTTCTACTGGCTGGCGGTCAAGATGACCACCCTCGGGGGGTCGCTCCCTTCGATCCTGTTCGCCGGGTTGATGTATTATGTTATAGCGAGACGTCAAGGGCGACCCAACGAGGGGCCGAATGGGCGCTGATGCGGAGGAAGTGAGGTTCCGTAAATCTATCGGATGGGGTCAGGAGGATTCTTTGGAGATCCGGTTCAATGCCCGTTCCAAAGCGGCCGAGTGAACTTTGCCGGCGAAGTGGACCGGGCTTTTCCCGTGAATCGGATCCCACCCGGCTGGATCGGCTGTGCAGAAGTATTGAACCTCGAGCCCGATTCGGACGACGGCTTCCTCAGGCGGCAGGCCGACGATACGCCGGACAGCGTCCCATGTGGCTCCGCAGGGGGCTCCCCGCAGGACATCAATACCCTCTATTTTTCCGGCTGCCAACCGTACCGTGAACTCCGGCGCGCCGAATTGTTCTCCATACCGCCCCAGGGCCACCTGCCGGGAGAGGCCGCATCAGGTCGGCGGTGTGGAAACGCCTTCCAAAAGCAGTTTCTTTCCTGAGGCCACCATTGGTATCCCCTGGCGCCGGCAGAGGTTTGCCAGGTCGTGGGACAGGTCCGGATGCTTGAGAAAGTCGAGAACAAGGTCGGCTTCGATTCGTTTCGGCAGGTATTCGGCGGCATCATCGATAATCGGTGGGAGGCTCTCGTCGATGCTCCAGCGCTCCACTTGAAAGGCATCTTCACCATGGGTCAGGAGGCCTTTGACTTTCTTCTCACCACTGCCGCTTTGTTCGACGACGAGGATTTTCTGGGGTTTCATTGTGGTCTCTCCGCGCCGGACCGGCTCCAGCAGGCTAAAATTGGTGTCATGAATACGTTCCGACCGCCATTTCTCCCCTTTGGAAAAGGGGGTGGGGTAGGGAGATTTCGAAAACCACCCGATCGGAACAGAATTTGCTATAGATCATAAAATTGCCCGCCTGGCAACCCTGGGTGATCGAACGGCAGACTGTATGCGCCAGGAATAGCCGGGTCGTTCCAGGCCCGGTCACGGATCGATATCAGCCAGATTCGCATCGACTGCGCGCTTGCGGCTTTCGAAGTCCTCGGACCGTGCCTCGAGATCCTCAAACAGGCGGTCTATAGCCGATTGACAGGCATGAATCGCCTGGGAGAGCTCGGCGATCCTTTCTCCATTGCCCTTGGCTGTCTCCGCCTGCATCTCCCGGGTCAGATGATCGAGGCGTTTTTCGTTGGCGTCGATGTCGTTTTCGAGTTTGGTGATGGCCTGCTCGAGAGGTCTCAGAATACGCGTCCGTTCAGCCAATAATTCGGATCGCAGCCGACGCAGCGCTTTTTTGCTCACTTTATCCGGTTTGGCTGCGGCCGCTGAATCCGGGGGCTCTGCCCCTGCGGTAACGACATTTTCGCGCCACCCATCTTTTTCCAGGAAGCGCTGGTAGCTCCCCTCGAATATCTCGATACCTTCCGGCTGGAATACGACCAATCGGCGGGCCAACAGGTGCAGGAACATTTCGTTGTGGGTGACCATCACCACCGCCCCGGTGAAATTGTCGAGGGCGGCCAGAAGGGCATCGCAGGATTCCATGTCCAGGTGATTGGTCGGTTCGTCCAGCAGCAGGAGATTGACCGGGGTGACCAGCAGTTTGCCCAGCATGACGCGGCTCTTTTCGCCCCCGGATAGGACGCCGATCTTTTTCAGCGCGCTGTCGCCTTCGAACATCATGGCGCCGCAAATATTTCGGGCCGCCTGGCGGCCGATATCGGGGTTGGCGTAAATGATCTCCTCCTCCACGGTACGATCATCGACGAGGGTTTTCAGATTGGTCTGTTCAAAGGCGCCCATGGAAAGGTTGGGGTTCTTCCGCATTTGGCCTCCTTGCGGTTGAAGGCTGCCCCCCAGGAGCCGGAGAAGGGTTGTCTTGCCTCGGCCGTTTTTCCCGACAATACAGATCCTGTCTGCGGCGGAGATGGTCAGGCTGAAGTCGGCAATCAAAGGCTTTTGCGGGAGATAAGAGAAGCTGAGCTTTTCAGCCCCCAGCATGTGCTTTCCCGGAAACGGCTTGTCGTTGAATGAGAAATCGAGAGCTTTGATTTTCTCGAGCTTGTCATGCTTCTCCATTTTTTGAAGGGTTTTTATCCGTGATTGAACGAGGTTTGCCAGTCTGGCCTTGGCGCGGAAGCGGCTGATGAACTGTTCGATATCCTTGCGGCGGCGTTCGTCGTTCAGCCGGGTCTTTTCGTAAACCTCTTCGTCTTGAACGAGCTGGGCATAATATTTTTCTGTGTCGCCGGAGATCTTGCGCAATTTCTGACGATGAATGCCCAAGATATGGGTGACGATGCCGTCCATGAAACTGCGGTCATGGGTGATAAGCATGAGCTCCCGCGGCCAGGCCAGCAAAAAGTTCTTGACCCATCTGATGGAGGTGATGTCCAGATAATTGGTCGGTTCGTCGAGCAGAAGCAGGTCGGGTTCAGCCGCCAGAGCCTTGGCCAGGTTGAGGCGAACCTGGAAACCGCCCGAAAATTCTCCGGGGTGACGGTGAATGTCGCCGTCAGAAAAACCGAGTCCGCTCAAGACTTTTTCGACTTTCCACAAGTGGTCGCGCTCATGTTCCGGCAAATCGAGTGCGGCCTCGGCCAGAATGGTCTCCTGGGTAAAAGAGACCATTTGGTGGACATGGACGATACGGTAGTTCTTGGGTATGCTGATGATTCCCTCATCGGTGTGTTCTTCGCCGCTGATCATTCTGAACAGAGTGGTTTTGCCGTGGCCGTTTCTACCGACTAGGCCCAGGCGTTCACGACGGTTCAGCTGGAAGCCGACGGCGTCGAACAGAACGTGATCGCCGAACCGTTTCGACAGATTTTCAATGCTGATCATTTTCGGGCATCCATTATATTAGCCTAAACGGATCGGCACCCGGTTCAGGGAAAAAGGTCCAAAGGTTATAAAATTCTTATTTTTCTGATTTTAACCGGCATTGCCTGGATGGACCGCTGTCAGATAACCACCCGCCGGAGGCGGCTTTCAAGCCAACTCATGAGAGCCGGCCGGGTGGAAAATGATTTCATTTTGGGCGGTTCACAATCCACTCCTCCGGCTTTGCCGGAGGTCATTGAATGTCAGCGCAGGCGCATGCCATCTCATGAAATTTTTGAACTTCGAGCATAACCAATTATCATATCGTTAGCCGGGTCGATCATCAAGCCCTGATTTTTTAACCGGCCGATAGGGACCGCGCCGGGTTGAGATGATGGCCTTCGCCGGTGCCATCGGGCGTTACACAGGTGTCCGTGGCCTGTTTGTGCCTGGCGCCGGAGCCAAGGGAGCGTCAGCGATGCGATCGCTGAAATGAGGAAGGGTTTTGGCCGTCTTCGCAATGGTTTCTTGACATCGATCGGCCTGATACGCTAAATTTATTCCTTTAAGCTAAATCGTACCGGTCGGCAATTGAGGCCACGCACCAGAGGGAAACCATCGATGAACCGCTTGACACCTGCCGCCTTGCCCATCGCCGCCCTCGGTCGATCCGCCATATCGTTGGTGCAGCAGATGGGTGACATCATGATATTTTTTGTCAAGAGTTTCGCTCTGATTTTCACGCTTCCCACGATCGTGTCGAAAACCCTCAGGCAAATCAATTTCATCGGCTCCCGCTCGATTTTCGTCATCTGTCTCACCGGCGCATTCACCGGCATGGTGCTTGGATTGCAGGGGTACTACGTCTTGGTCAAATACGGCTCAGCCGGTTCCCTGGGATCGGCTGTCGCTCTGACGCTGGTCCGTGAAATGGGGCCGGTCTTGACGGCCATAATGGTGGTCGCCAGGGCCGGATCGGCCATGGCGGCCGAGATCGGGATCATGCGGATATCCGAGCAGATCGATGCGCTCGAGACCATGGACATTAATCCGATCCAGTTTCTCGTCAGCCCCAGGATCGCTGCCGCCTTGGTCAGCTTTCCGATACTGACCGCCCTCTTCGATGTCATCGGAATTTTGGGGGGGTATTTGACGGGCTCGGTCTTGTTGGGCCTCAGTTCGGGGATCTATTTTTCCCGGGTTGAATCGAGCGTTATCATGACGGATGTCACCGGGGGATTCATGAAATCGATCGTTTTTGCCGTCGTGGTCATCACCATCTGCTGCTATCACGGCTACAACACCCATCGCCAGGCAGGTGAGCAGGGCGCCAAGGGCGTCAGTTCCTCGACGACTAAGGCCGTGGTTCAATCCTGTGTTTTGATTCTGGTCACCGATTACATCCTGACGTCCTTCTTGCTGTGAGGCTCGATGGAACAACCGTTAATAGAATTTATAAACGTGTCAAAAAGCTTCGGAGACCACCGGGTTCTCGACGACCTCAACCTTCGGATTTACAAAGGGCAGATCACGTCCATCATCGGTAAAAGCGGCGTCGGCAAGAGCGTCCTGTTGAAGCACATCATCGGTCTGGTCAAACAGGATTCGGGCGATATACTGTTTAATGGTGCACCGTTGAAGGCGGCGAAGAGAAAGGACCAAGCGGCCGTTAAACGCAAATTCAGCTACATGTTCCAGGGTTCGGCCCTGTTCGACTCGATGACCGTATTTGAAAACATCGCCCTGCCTTTGGCGGAAAAATCATCCTTGCCGCGGGACGACATCCGGCAGAGGGTGCATGCGAAGATGAACAAGCTCGACCTACGCAATATAGACGATGAATACCCCTCTCACCTTTCGGGGGGAATGAAGAAACGGGTGGCTCTCGCCCGGGCTCTGGTGACCGATCCGGAAATCGTCCTCTTCGATGAACCGACAACCGGACTGGATCCGATCCGTAAGGGTGTGGTTTACAGCATGATTTCGGATTACCAGAAGGAATTCGGCTTCACGGGCGTTATCGTCAGCCACGACATCCCGAATATATTTTACATCTCCCAGCGGATAGCCATGCTGGAAGACGGTAAGATCCGATTCGAAGGCACGGCCGATGAAATCCAATACACGGAGGATGCGCTGGTCAAGCAATTCATCACCGGCCTCGAAAGTCGCCGCGACGATTTGACGGGCCTGGCATCCCAGCAGGCCGGCGAACGGCGGTTTCGCGAAGAGATGCTGCGCCTGCAAAATCACCAGATCGCCTTTTCCCTGGTTTTGCTGACCGTGCTGGATCTCGACCGGATCATCAATGCTGTCGGACATAAAGCCAGTCAACTGGCGCTGAAAAATTTCGCCGCACAACTCCAGCGCCATATCCGTATCACCGATACCTGCTCACGCTACGGAATGAACAAGATACTGCTGGTGCTGGCCAACACGAACAAGGAACAGGCCCGGGCCTTTTGCACCAAGCTGGCCCGGCTGATCAAAGCCGAGGATATCATAGGGATCCTGCCCGAGCCGAACACCTGCTTTACGGTGAGTGCGGGCGTTGTCGAAGCCCAAAAGGGGAGCCAGATCGAGCAGGTGCTGGCGACGGCGGAATCCGCCCAGGAAAACCTGGTCGAATTCCGCGTGTGCTAAAAAAGGGAGGCAAGATGAAAAAACTGTCGACTGAGACCGCCGTGGGCATATTCGTTCTCATCGGCATTGTCTGCATTGGTTATCTGACTATTCGTCTCGGAAAAATGGAGATAATCGGCGACAATTACTATTCCATCACCGCCCGTTTTCAGTCGATAACGGGCTTGAAGGCCGGATCCGAGGTGGAGGTGGCCGGTGTGCCTGTCGGTCAGGTGGAAGGTATTTCGCTAGACCAGGAGCGTTGGATGGCGGTGGTCAAGATGAAGATCGACAAGGGTGTGGTTGTGAGTGAAGATGCCATCGCGTCGATCAAGACCGCGGGACTCATCGGGGACAAGTACATAAAAATATCCCCGGGCGTATCGGATGAACTCCTGAAGCCGGGGGGGATGATAACCGAAACCGAATCGGCACTGGATATCGAAGAGCTGGTCAGCAAGTTTGTCTTCGGTAAAGTGGAATAGTTTTTCGGCCGCCACCGGCCGCGTGCCCTATGGTATGGTGCCTATCGGCAGAAACAGACATGTACGAGGGAGAACATATTGATTAGAATAATTTTTCTATCGATTTTATTTGGAGCCGCCGTGCTGGCGGCCGCCGAAGTCGGTCAGCCGGTCGATGCGCTCAAGACCCCGATACAGAAAGTCTTGGATATTCTCGATGACGAGCAGTACAGCGATCCGGCCCGGCGCGGCGATCAACTTGAGAAAATCCGGTTGGTCACCAAAGACATGTTCGATTTCGACCTGATCGCCAAACGGGCCACAGGCCGCTTTCATTGGGAAAACAGCTTCACCCCCGAACAGCGACGGGAGTTCACGGATCTTTTTGCCCAATTCCTCGGCAATACTTACTTGTCCCGCATCAGCAGCGACACCAGAGGGATCAAGGTCGAATATCTCGATCAGGATGTCGACGACGCCCATAAGCGAGCCAAGGTCAAAACCAGAATTCCATCTTCCCATGGGGTCATTTCGGTCGATTACAGCATGCGCATCACAAACGGACATTGGAAGATATTCGATGTGTACGTTGAAGGCGTCAGTCTGGTTCAGAACTATCAGACCCAGTTTCGAGATCTGTTTGAAAAAGAAACGGCCAAACAGGTCATCGATCGTCTGAAACAGAAGATCAAGGATCAGGAGCAGCAGCTGAGCAGTGGTTAACGCGCCTCCATCTAAATGGATGTCCCATCGACGACCGACGGTTATATTGGGTTGTTTGGTCCTCCTTATCCTTATTGTATTCCAACCCCATACCTTCGGGGCCCAATCCAATTCCGACTTTGGGGAAACACCGGCTGCGGCTGTACCCGCAGGAACCGAAGCAAAACCTGGGGCAGACTCATCACCGGCGGCGGATGACGGCGGTGAATTCCAGGACGATTTTGATTTTGCCGAGGAGCAGACGCCCGTATCCCCCATCCGGATCGCCGACCCGCTGGAGCCTGTCAACCGAGTGCTGTTTCAAATCAACGACAGGCTGTACTTCTGGCTGTTCAAGCCCGCAGCCCAGGGGTACAACTTGGTGATGCCGGAAGATTTCCGTTTGTGCATCAGTAATTTTTTCAGCAACGTTTTGACGCCGGTGCGGTTGTTGAACTGCATGCTCCAGGGTAAATTCAAAAATGCCGAAACGGAAGTCGCCCGGTTCTTTGTTAACACCACCGTCGGCATCCTGGGGTTTGGCGACCCGGCCAAACAAGTCTTCAACATGGACATCAGCGACGAGGACCTCGGCCAGACCCTGGGGCTCTGGGGTTTCGGACACGGGTTCTACATCGTCTGGCCGGTTTTCGGGTCTTCAACCCTACGGGAGTCGGTGGGATTTTTCGGCGATATATGGGTCAATCCCATCGAGTACCTGGAGCCGGCCGGCGCCACTCTCGGCGTCGGCGCCTATCGCCGGTTCAACGATCTGTCTTTTAGAATCGGTGAATACGAAGCCATCAAAGCGGCCGCAATCGAACCCTACTCAGCCGTTCGGGACGGCTACATCCAATTCAGAAACGCCCTGGTCGAAAGGTAAACGAAACGGGCCCGCCGGTTGTTCTGCATGGTGCAGCTCTCCGGCCACACCCGACACCCGCTATCCGATCCTTCGACGATGAGAGCCTTGCCGATTCCCGCCCTTCGACCGCCATCACATTCGCAGGCCCAGATGATGGGTTGCTTTCAAACCGGGTGCTTTGCATCCCGCCGGGATGACAACCACAACGATTGACGTGCTTTTGTTTTTCCGGGCTATGGCCGGAAAAACATGCCGCCCGCGCTGCGGATGGTCGTTGATTCACAGGGAAGATTCGGTGTTTTTTCAAGCCGAGAGCCTTCGATCTTTCTCCTTGACAAAAAAGACGGATTCCATAAGCTATGGCCCTGAATTCGAAACGCCAATTTCAAACGACATCGCAAGGGGAGTCCATATGAAGGTCCTGGTCAGTGACAATCTGGGTGACATCGGCATCCGAAAATTTCAGGAAGAAGACGGCATAACCGTGGATGTGGAAACGGGCCTCTCGCCGGAGGCGCTTGTCGGTATCATCGGCGACTACGACGCCCTGGTGATCCGCAGTGCCACCAAGGTGACCGAAGAGCTTCTGGAAGCGGCCAAAAAACTCAAAGTCGTCGGCCGGGCCGGCATCGGCCTCGACAACGTCGACATCCCGGCAGCGACCAAAAGGGGGGTGGTTGTCATGAACACTCCGACCGGTAATGTCATCACCACGGCCGAACACACCATTGCCATGATCATGGCCCTCAGCCGCAACATCCCCATGGGAACCGCCAGCCTTAAGGCCGGGCAATGGGAGAAAAAGAGTCTCCAGGGAAGGGAGGTCTACAACAAGTGGCTCGGCATCATCGGGTTCGGAAAGATCGGCTCGATTGTTGCCGATCGTGCCCAAGGCCTAAAAATGCGTGTGATGATTCACGACCCGTTCGTGGCTCCGGAGCAAATCGAAAAATCCGGCTACAAGAGTGTCTCCCTGGACGAGTTGTACAGTAAGGCAGATTTCATTTCCATACATGTGCCGAAAATGAAGAGCACTGAAAAGCTCATAAACCAAGAGGCCATAGCGAAGATGAAAGACGGCGTGATGCTCGTCAACTGCGCTCGTGGCGGCATCGTGGATGAAGAGGCCCTGGAGGAAGCGCTCAATTCGGGCAAGATCGCCGGAGCGGCGCTTGATGTATTTGAAACCGAACCCCCCGATGCCTGCAGCCTCCTCAAACATAACCACCTCATCTGTACTCCGCACCTGGGCGCATCGACTCTGGAAGCCCAGACCAACGTCGCCCTGGCGATTTCCGAGCAGATTATCGCCTACTTGAAGGACGGGACCATCATCAATGCGGTCAACGTGCCGTCGATCACCGGTGAACTCCTGACCAAACTGGGCCCCTACCTGGCACTGGCCGACGGTATCGGTGCCGTGCAGGCCCAATTGTCCCGGGGGCCGGTGAAAAAGGTCGAGATCATATTTGAAGGCGATTTCAACGGCCTCGACCTGTCGCCGGTATCCACGGCGGTGCTCAAGGGCCTGTTGGCACCCATGGTCCAGGATTCAGTGAATTTCGTCAATTCGCCGGTGATCGCAAAGGAGATGGGGATAAAGGTTATCGAGAGCACCAGCGCCGACTCCGATCATTTCATCAACCAGATTTTCGTTCGGGTCGTCACCACCGACATGACGACCACGGTGGCCGGAACCATATACGGTAAGAGGGATCCGCGCATTGTTCAAATCAATAACTTCGGACTCGAACTCATTCCAGAGGGTCATCTGGCATTGATTTACAATCTGGATAAACCGGGCGCCATCGGCAGCATCGGCACGACTCTCGGCAAGCATAACATCAACATCAGCCGCATGCAGGTCGGGCAGGATCAGGACGGCGAAAACAACATCATTTTTCTAAGAACCGATACGTCCATACCGGATCATGTTCTGGCCGAACTGCGCGCGTTGCCGATGGTCAATACGGTGACTCCGCTTGAATTCTAAGCCGGAGAGACCTTTCGCCGGTTCGCATGGATTCAACCGTGGAAGGCCCATCGCTGATATGCCTGAAGCTGCAGGCAGTCGAGTATTGCTGGATCGAAAACGCCCTGGTGCCATTGACCGTTGGTGGATGAAAACCACCAATCAGCCCCGGCAATAATAGCAAGAGACAGAAGACTGGAGGTCAGATATGCCCGAAGAAGATAAGGGATTTGTCATCAAAGACCGACGGATGTTTTCCGAAGGCGAAGACCAGAAAGAAGAGAAAAGGTCCGATGAAGCCAAGCCGGCAGGGGACGCCCGTGAGAGAATTGATGCGGCACCGAAATCCGAGACAAAGTCTAAAGAAAGGGATGAGGGCTCTGCCGGTGAGACCCTGCTGCCGGAAGTCAACTTTCCGACCTTTATCATGTCTCTGAACGCTTCGGCACTGGTCCATCTGGGCATCATCGAGGACCCGGCGACCGGCCAGAGCACGAAGAACCTGCCGATAGCCAAACAGACCATCGATATCATCAGCATGCTCGAGAAAAAAACCCGCGGAAACCTGTCGAAGGATGAGGAAGAAATCGTTAAAAACATCCTCTACGACTTGAGATTGGCTTATGTCCGGGAAAGAGAATAGGCGGGTACGGACGAAAGGGGATCCAGGCATGCGTGCCGGAGGTCGCGGAACGGTGCTCGGTTGCCCATGATCCAGATATCCGCCCCGGCCAAGATCAACCTCTTCCTGCAGGTCACCGGCAAGCGACCGGACGGATATCATGATCTGTTGACCCTGATGTGCCCCATCCGTCTAGTCTGACAGCGTGCGGCTCGAACCGACGTCGTCCGGGATTCGGGTTGCCTGCTCACATCCGGACGTTCCCACCGATGATTCCAATCTCGCCCACCAGGCGGCCGAGGTATTCATCAGGCATCACGTGCGGCAAGGCGGCCGCGCGTCACAGGGGGTCGATATCGGCCTCACTAAACGGATACCGGTCGGCGCGGGCCTGGGTGGCGGCAGCAGCGACGCGGCTGCCGTCCTGGTCGGGCTGAACGAATTGAGCGGCTATCCCTTCCACCGCGAAGAACTCATGGAAATGGGGCGCGAGATAGGGGCTGATGTCCCTTTTTTCGTGTTTGGCCAGCCGGCCCTTGCCACCGGAACCGGAGATCGCCTCGTACCGTACCGCAAGTTGGAACCCTATTCCGTGCTGCTGATCTATCCCGGCATCAGTGTGTCGACCGCCGAGGTATACAAAAATCTGGATTTGGGATTGACAAACTGCGAAAAAAAACTTAAAGACTTCGATTTGAAAGATAGGCCCTTTGATGCGGCGTTCCATTCTTGTAATGATTTAGAGACGGTTACCTTTTCCAGGTATCCGCAAGTGAAAGCCGCAAAAACAGCCATCAGCGGTTGCGGTGCGTGCGGCACCTTGATGTCGGGCAGCGGTTCGGCTGTGTTCGGCCTGTTCGAAGATGCCCAAACGGCCCATCGGGCGATGCACACCCTTGAGAAGCGCGTCGCATCCGAATGGCTGCTTATCCTTAGCGAGTTAATCGTCGCCGCTGATGACAGCCGTCAACACCAGTGATACCAAAGGCTGTCCGGATAGCCATCCGCATATACAGTCGGCGGCATCATTTTTTTGTTTTTTGGGGCGTCGTCAAGCGGTAAGACACAGGATTTTGGTTCCTGCATTCGGAGGTTCGAATCCTCCCGCCCCAGCCACAAATATAGAAAATGCAGCTACACCTGATGGGCTGCGGTCACATACAAGCTTGGAGACTTAAACGCGCAAATGGCAACTGCAGCTGAAGATTTGGTTATTTTTTCGGGTAATTCGAATCCCGCTCTGGCTCAAAAGATCTGCCGTTACCTCGATCTGCCACTCGGCGGCGCCAAAGTAAAAACGTTCAGTGACGGTGAGATTCAGATAGAAATCGACGAAAACGTTCGTCTCAAAGATGTGTTCATCATCCAATCCACCTGCTCCCCGGTCAACGACAACCTCGTCGAGCTGCTTCTGATGATCGACGCTTGCAATCGATCGTCAGCTAAACGGATTACGGCCGTCATTCCGTACTTTGGTTACGCTCGCCAGGACAAGAAGGTCGCTCCGCGGGTTCCCATCAGCGCCAAGCTGGTTGCCGACCTTCTGACGGTCGCCGGCACTAAAAGGGTCATTACCATGGATCTGCATGCTGGGCAGATTCAGGGGTTTTTCAATATACCGGTCGACAACCTTTTTGCAGCCCCGGTTCTTCTCGATTACATTAAGACAAAATTCAGTGACAGTCTCGTGGTTGTGTCGCCGGACGCCGGAGGTGTGGAGAGGGCCCGTGCATTTGCCAAGCGCTTGAACGCCGATTTGGCCATCATCGACAAACGCCGCTCGGCTCCCAACAAGGCCAAGGCGATGGCCGTGGTGGGGGATGTAGAGGATAAGGTCGCCATCATTCTGGACGACATGGTCGACACCGCCGGTACCCTGATCGAAGCCGCTGCGGCCATCAAGAATGCCGGAGCCAAAGAGGTTCATGCCAGCTGTGCACACGCGGTTTTGTCCGGACCGGCTATCGAACGGATCGAGGCGTCGAGCCTGAAAAGCCTGGTTATCACCGATACCATTCCGCTGAAACCCGGCGCCCAAAAATGCAGTAAAATCGTCGTGCTGACGATTTCGAACCTGGTGGGTGAAGCCATCGTGCGCAGTCATACCGGAGACTCGGTGACATCGCTTTTCGTTTAATGCAGCAATGACAGGGCATGTTGTGAGGCCCTAAGTAAGGAGGACAGATAAACTTGGAAAAAATACAACTATCAGCCAACGTGCGTAAAGCTACCGGCAATGGACCGGCGCGGGTTTTGCGGCGTGACGGTCGCATACCGGCCATCCTTTACGGCCCCGATACGGAGCCGATCCTGCTGTCGGTCGATACGCATGAATTCGAGCTGTTGATCAAAGACCACAACGTCAATCAGGTGGTGTTGGACCTTGTGGTCAAAAACGGCAAGTCGCATAACAAATCAGTCATGATCAAGGAACTGCAGACCCACCCGGTATCTCGTAACCTCCTGCACGTCGATTTTTACGAAATCAGCATGACCCGGAAAATCAGGGTCAACGTTCCGGTAGTCACCACCGGCAAATCCGTTGGTGAAGAACACGGCGGCATCGTTCAGATCATCCGGCGGGAGCTCGAAGTCCTTTGCTTGCCGGGCGAAATCCCCGATACGATCACCATCGATATCAGCGCCTTGGATATAGGTGACGCCATTCACGTGGAGGAAATCAACCTGGAGGGAGATATCGAAATCCCGACCGAGGTCAATTTCACAGTTGTCACCGTCACCACCCCGCAGGCCGAAGAGGTGGAAGAAGAAGAGGCCGAAGAGGAAGGCGATGGCGAAGAGGGCGAAGGCGAAGAGGCGGCCGAGGAGCCGGAAGAAGAGTAGCCGAGATGAGCAAGGTGCATTGGCCCGAGATAAAAACGACGGGGACAGCAGGGGCGATGCATATGCCCGCGGCAGCGGATGCCGGAGCGGTCATGGGCTGGTTTTGTTGAAAAATGCCGGAGAAGCGCATCTGGTTGATAGCCGGATTAGGGAATCCCGGAAACACGTATCGCGACACGCGGCATAACCTGGGCTTCAAGGTCTTGGAGAAAGTGGCGGCGGCGCATTCGATTCCACTGGATAAATCCAAGTTCCAGACCCGCTACGGCCGCGGAACCATAGAAGGGATCGAATCGATACTGGCCCAGCCTCTGGCCTTCATGAACAACAGCGGTCCGCCGCTCAGGAGCCTGGCCGACTATTTTAAAATACCCGGCACCAACATGCTGGTCATTCATGATGATTTAGATTTGTCATTTGGAAGACTGAAAATAAAAGAGAAAGGAGGGCATGGAGGACACAACGGCTTGAAATCGTTGATGAGCGCATTTGGCGGAGGCGATTTTGTCCGCTTGCGCATCGGTATCGGACGTCCGGTTGATGAGCGCAGTGTAACGGATCATGTGTTGAGCTCCCATACCACCAAAGAAGCCGAAATACTGAGCCAGATCCTCGACAGGGCCCAGAAGGCGGTGGCTGTCATTCTGGCCAAGGGGCTCACGGTTGGCATGAACCGTTTCAACGACCGACAATTGCTGACCTGACATTAATCATTTTAAATTCTGGATGGAGGAAAGGATGAATTATCTACCGTTAATTTGCACGCTAGTCGGTATCGCGGGAGTACTTTTCTCGATCATTACCGCGAGCATGGTAAAAAATTCGCCGGCAGGCGATGGAAAAATGACTGAGATAGCCGACGCCATCAAGACAGGGGCGGTCGCTTATCTCAACCGGCAGTTGAAAAGCATGGGCCTTGCGGCCATCGTTTTGTTCGTTTTGATCGCCTTTGCGCTTGGCGTCAAAACCGCCATCGGTTTTATCGTCGGTGCGGCGGCCTCCTTTCTGGCCGGTTACATCGGCATGCGGGTTTCGGTTATCGCCAATGTGCGCACGGCCGAAGCCGCCAAAGGCGGTCTCGCCAAAGCCCTTTCCATGGCTTTCAGAGGTGGGGCTGTGACCGGTATGATCGTGGCCGGGCTGGCTCTGACCGCTGTCGCCGGTTTTTACACCATCCTGATTACCATGGGTACACCCGTTCGGGATGCGGTCATCGCGCTGGTGGCACTCGGATTTGGCGGCAGCCTGATTTCCATTTTTGCCCGCCTTGGCGGTGGCATCTTCACCAAGGGCGCCGATGTCGGCGCTGACCTGGTGGGGAAAGTGGAAGCCGGAATTCCTGAGGACGATCCCCGCAACCCCGCGGTTATCGCCGACAACGTCGGTGACAATGTCGGCGACTGTGCTGGAATGGCCGCCGACCTTTTCGAAACCTATGCCGTCACCGCGGTAGCTGCCATGCTGCTGGGCAACCTGCTCTTCCCCGATCACACCATGGCCACCGAATTTCCGTTGGTGCTGGGCGCGATCTCCATCGTCGCCTCGATCATCGCTGTCGGATTCGTCCGGCTGGGTGCCAATCAGTACATCATGGGCGCCCTTTACAAGGGCATGTTCGGCGCGGCCATTTTAGCGGCGATTGCGTTTTTCATCGCTTGCCGCCAGATGTTGCCGACACTGGAAGTTCCCGGTGTCCGGGTGATCACGCCGATGGCCATCTACTACTCGACCCTGGTTGGCCTGGTCCTAACGGTGTTGATCGTCATCATCACCGAGTATTACACGGGCATCCGTAAACCGGTCAAATTCGTGGCGGACGCCTCGACCACCGGTCACGGCACCAACATCATCGCCGGCTTGGCCGTCAGCATGGAAGCCACCGCTCTTCCGGCGCTCGCTATCTGTTTAGCCATCGGTATTGCTCACTATTTCGCGGGACTTTACGGTATTGCCATGGCGGCCATGTCGATGCTGTCAATGACCGGTATGGTCATTGCCATCGATGCCTACGGTCCGATCACCGACAATGCCGGTGGTATCGCCGAAATGGCCGGCATGGATGACAGTGTCCGCGCCGTCACCGATCCGCTGGATGCGGTTGGAAACACCACCAAAGCCGTTACAAAAGGTTACGCCATCGGGTCGGCCGCACTGGCGGCTCTGGTGCTGTTTGCCGCCTACACCCAGGAGTTCGCCCTCCACGGCGGCGGGGAAGTAATGAGTTTTGACCTGAGCAACGTGAACGTCATCATCGGTCTCTTCATCGGCGGAATGCTGCCCTACGTCTTTGCTTCGATTTGCATGAAGGCCGTGGGCAAAGCGGGTGGAGCCGTAGTCGATGAGGTCCGGCGGCAGTTTCGCGAGATTCCGGGCATCATGGAAGGGACCGGCAAGCCGGATTACGCCGCGTGTGTTGACATCGTCACCAAATTTGCCCTCAAAGAGATGGTCATACCGGCCCTCTTACCGGTTGTCGTACCGATTATTGTCGGCGTGGTCCTGGGCAAAATTGCCCTGGGCGGTCTTCTGATCGGCAGTATCGTCACCGGTCTGTTCTTGGCCATTTCCATGACCACCGGTGGTGCGGCTTGGGACAATGCCAAGAAGTACATCGAAGACGGCAACCTGGGCGGCAAGGGCAGCGATGCCCATAAAGCCGCCGTTACCGGTGACACCGTCGGCGATCCTTACAAGGATACCGCTGGTCCGGCCATCAACCCGATGATCAAGATCCTGAACGTCGTGGCGCTGTTACTGGTTCCCATCCTGATCAAAATGGGTTAGGGTATGACATACGGCTTTAATTAGTTCCATCGAAGATATAGAAAGGGTTGGCGCACCGCTGTCGGTGTGCCAACCCTTTTTTAATTTAGTTGATTACTCACTACCGTTATGGTATAAATAGGTTGTTGATATTCGGGCATTAAATCGCCCATTGGGACTTGGTTGCCCACCTGGAGCCGGAGTTCATACTGATCTCGAACCGGTCAAGAGCGGACGCCTGTCCGCTGGTCCTGCAGGAAACCAACTCATACACTTGAATGCCGAACTTCCAAACCGAACCAGGCGCAGCGAACATCGCGGAAGTCAAACGGCATGAAACGCCTCAAACAATCGGTGGTCAATGAGTAAGAAAAAAGCGAGCGTACCGGCGAAAACCCGATCGAAGAAACCGAAGGTAAAGGTGTTCCACATCGGAGATCTTGCGGTCTATCCTGCCCACGGTGTCGGGAAAATCGAAGCGATCGAAAGCCGCGTGGTCAACGGTGAGAAGCACGATTTTTACATCATGAAAGTGCTCGAAAACAACATGCTCATCATGATTCCGGTCAGCAACGTCGACTCTGTCGGATTGAGAGACGTCATCGACAAGAAGGAAATTCCCAAAGTCTATGAGGTGATGAAGTCCAAGAAGGATTCCGGCAGCGACAATCAAACCTGGAATCGCCGTTACCGCGAATACATGGACAAGATCAAGACGGGTTCTCTATACGACGTTGCCGAAGTGTTCCGGGATCTTTCCCTTCTCAAATTGACCAAAGATCTTTCCTTCGGAGAACGTAAACTTTACGATACCGCTCAGATCTTGCTCGTCAAGGAACTCTCGACAGCCAAGAAGACCGACGAGAAGACCATCCTGTCCGAAATCGAGTCGTTCTTCGCCACCCCCGAAAGCGTGCAGGAGTCCGGCGCGTAATCGCATTTCGATCAATGCCCGTCACGACGCCCCCCGTTCCTTTTCACATCTTCGCCGATATGACCGATGCCGCGGGTCGTCTCGACGCCGTTGTCGCCTCCCGTGTTGCCGCCTTGACCCGTTCCCAGGCTGCTGCCCTGATTCAAAACGGATCCATCACGGTCAACGGCCGGTCTAAAAAACCGAGCTACCGGGTCCGGTCCGGGGACGACATTCGCGGTACCATCCCACCGCCCAAATCCGGGGCATTGGTTCCGGAACCGATCGATCTCGACATTCTCTACGAAGACGATGACGTGCTACTGGTCAACAAACCGCCGGGAATGGTCGTCCACCCGGCCCCGGGGCATGCCTCCGGGACCCTGGTCAACGCCCTGCTGCACCATTGCCCCGGCATTGGGCCCATTGGCGGAGAAATGCGCCCGGGAATCGTCCATCGCATCGACAAGGGCACTTCCGGCATTCTCGTCGTGGCCAAAAATGGCGCAGCGCATGCGTACCTGTCCGCCCAGTTTGCGGCCCGAAGCATCCGCAAGCAGTACCTTGCCATCGTTTATGGCGATGTTGACGACGAATCAGGTCGTATCGACCACGCTATCGGACGGCACCCGGTCGAGCGAAAAAAGATGGCTGTCACCAGCCGGAAACCACGGAAGGCGGAAACGCGATGGCGGTTGCGAGAGCGGTTCAACGGTTTGACAATGCTGGAGTTGAAGCTGAAAACCGGACGGACCCACCAGGCCAGGGTTCATTGTGCGGCCATCGGGCACCCGATCGTCGGCGATCCGGTTTACGCCGGCCGGCGGGCGGGCCGGCAACTGCCCGGTGAAGTATATGCACTGACGCGTAAGGTTGACCGGCAGATGCTGCATGCCCGACGATTGACATTCATTCATCCATCACACGGTGCTTCTGTTTCGATTACAGCCGCCTTGCCCGGGGACATGGCACTGCTGATCACTCAACTGCGCCGCATCAGACCATAAAAAAGGGCACCGTTCGATTCACAAACGGTGCCCTTTCGATTCGTCGAAT
Organism: uncultured delta proteobacterium; assembly: GCA_963792945.1. Lineage (GTDB taxonomy): Bacteria > Desulfobacterota > Desulfobacteria > Desulfobacterales > SG8-13 > JARFQH01. The sequence goes on from CAWBYM010000025.1 coordinate 52,082, forward strand.
CTTTACGCGCTGTGCGCCGTACCGTTTAGGCTGCAGATCTCAGGTCCGGGTTATAGCACAACCGGCAGCATGAGAGGCAACGCCGGGATTCAGCCAGGGCATCTTTCTCCGCGAGCACCAGATCGGCTTCTTCGAAGGTTTTGATCCTTTCCTGCACCGGCAGCTCGGGCATCACGGCCCGCGTGGTCTCGCGCAGGCCGTTTACCTGTTTGAAAAGCGATTCGGGGATGTGTTTTTTGCGCAACGACTGCAGGACAGGCGCCACCTCGTGCCCGCCAAGGTAGAGGTGAATGGCCCGCGCCGCTCTTCTTCCGCCGCCGATGGCCTCTACGACCAGAGAGGCGCCGGTGTATGCGTCGCCGGCCGCGAAAACATTGGGTATGTTCGACTGGAGGATTTCGGGGTCCGCATCGACCGTGCTCCAGCGGGTGATGGCCATTTCCTTTAACCGGTTGTCGCTTTCCATGAACCCGACATCCGGGCCTTGCCCGATGGCCGAGATGATCATGTCGGCTTCCATCAAGGTTTCGGACCCTTCGACCGGCACCGGCCGTCTCCGGCCGCTGGCGTCCGGTTCGCCCAGCTCCATTTTCAGGTATTCCAGATGCGTGGCCTGTCCGTTTTCGTCGCTGACCACCCGGGTCGGTGCGGCCAGGAAGTGGAATTTGACCCCTTCGTGTTCGGCCGCCACGATTTCGACCTCGTTGGCGGGCATTTCGTTCCGCGTGCGTCGGTAGACAATGGAGACTTCCTGGGCGCCGAGGCGCACCAAAGTGCGAACACAGTCGATGGCCGTGTTTCCGCCTCCGATAACGATACATTTGCGGCCGATGGGAATATCGTTTTTACCTGAATCGGATTGCTGGTTGAGGGCGAACTTCGTCAAAAAGTCGATTCCGGTGAAACAGCCCTTCAAATCTTCCCCTTCGATTCTCAGGCTGTAGTCTTTCCAGGCACCGATTCCCAGAAAAACGGCGTCGAATCCTTCCTCTTCCAGGCTGGCAAGGGTGAAGTCCCTGCCGAGCTTGACGCTGGGCCGATGATCGATGCCCAAATCGAGAATGCCGTCGATTTCCCATTGCAAGACTTCCTTGGGCAGCCGGTACTCGGGAATGCCGTAGCGGACCATCCCGCCAAGCTTGGGCATCATGTCGAATATGGTGACACCATGTCCGAGTCGCCTCAGAAAATAGGCGCAGGTCAGTCCGGCCGGACCCCCGCCGATTACAGCCACCTTTTTGTCTGTGTCTGGAGCGCAGGCAATCGGCTGGCGGCGGCCGGAATTCATTTCATAGTCGGCGGCGAACCGCTTCAACTGGTTGATGGACACCGCCTCTTCTTCGATACCCCGTCTGCAGTAGTCTTCACAGGGATGGGGGCAGACTCTGCCGCAGGTCAGCAGTAGCGGGTTGCGTTCTCGGATGGTATTGACGGCACCTTCGTAATCGCCGTCCCGGATACAGCCGATGTAGCGCGGAATATCGATTTCAGCCGGGCACGTTTGCTGGCAGGGGGCCAGGGCGTCGTCCTCCTGATTGAAGTGCATCAGACGCTGGGTCATGGTGCGGACCTGCAGGATCGATTTCGGGCAGGCCTTTTCACAGGCACCACAACCGACACACTTGGTATCAATGACCACGGGATAGCCATCCGGGCCCATTTCGATGGCATCGAATCGGCATGAGGCAATGCAGTCGCCGAGACCCAGGCAGCCGACGCGGCATTCACGCTTTCCGCCGTAAAGAGCGGATAGGGCACGGCAGCTGTTGACTCCTGAGTAGTAATACTTGTCATCCGCGCGATTGCCGCCCAGACAGGTGTTCAGGGACTTAAGAGGCTCTACGGTACCGGGGTCGATGCCCATCACTCCAGCGACTGCGATGGCGGTTTCGAGTCCGGCCACGACACACACGCTGGGTGCCGCTTTACCGCCGACAACGGCAGCGGCAGCTCCCGAACATCCCGGATAACCGCAACCGCCGCAATTCGCTCCGGCCAGCAGACCTTCGACTTCGGCAATGCGCGGGTCTTCATAAACGTAGAATACTTTCGACGCCACAGTCAGCGCCGAGGCGCAGGCAGCGCCCAACCCCAACATTACAAGAACGGCTTCTATCAAGTTGTCCTCCGGTAGCGGGTCGAAAGTGTTTTTACATCGGACCGGTCGGTTTGTCGGCAAGACCCGCTAAGGCCGTCAGCCGGTCATGGTCAAATGTAAACGAATCGTGGAGGTCCTGTCAACGGTGACTGCTTCATGGCTGATCCCCGCCGGGCATTGTCATGGCTACCGTTTCCGGACGTTCCTTTCGGGTCGATCAGGGCGGCACAATCGAAAACGGATGGAGTCAATGCGGGGGAAGGCGGGGTATGTCCCGGCGTCGGAGAAGTCATCGCTGAAGAAAGGCGCAATGGTCTGTCTGAATACATTTACCCGGAAGCGCGTCACATTGGCAGGGCGCCGCCCGATCGTCCATTATTCTAACCAGGCGTCAACCGGCACCGTTGCAGTTTATATATTACACCCAGCCCTTGAAAGCGTAAAAAGTCAAAGACAGAATGCCGGCCGTCACCAGGGCAATGGAGGTGTCCTGAAGCGGCCGCGGGACCCTGGCAAGCAAAATGCGTTCGCGGACCCCGGCAAAAAGGATCAAAGCCAGGCCGAAGCCGACCGCGTAAGCAAACGAAGTCACAAGCGATTGGAGAAAGTTGTACTCTTCATTGATATTGATCAGGCAGACACCCATGACGGCACAGTTGGTCGTGATCAGCGGCAGGAATATGCCCAATCCGGCATAAAGGGCGGGGATGCTTTTTTTCAAAAACATCTCCACGAACTGCACCAGGGATGCGATTACCAGAATGAAGGCCACCGTGCGCATGTATTCCATTCCGAATTTGACCAGAACGAAGGCGTTGACCATCCAGGTGATCATCCCCGCCATCACCAGAACAAAAACCACCGCCATGGCCATTCCGACGGCGGTCTCCATTTTTTTTGACGTGCCGAGAAACGGGCAGTTGCCCAGATACTGGGCCAACAGGATATTGTTGATGAGAATGCAGCTGATGGCCAGAACGATATAGTCACCCATGACGATCTCCTATTTTTTCCCCAGCATGTTCATTATGCACAGCATCAGGCCCAGGCCGACGAAGGCGCCCGGCGCTTCCACCATGAAGCCGAACGGCTGATACGACGAACCGAAAATCTGGATCGGTGTTTCATAAAGCGTCAGGGATCCGGTGCCGAGCAGTTCCCGGACGGCGCCCAATGCGGCCAGCGCCAGCGTGAAACCGATACCGATGCCGAGACCGTCCAGGGTGGATCGCACGATGCCGTTTTTGGATGCGAAGGCTTCCGCTCGCCCCAGAACGATGCAGTTGACGACGATCAGGGGAATGAAGATACCCAGTTTCAGAAAGAGGGGGTAGGCATACGCCTGCATCGCCAGTTCGACCACGGTCACGAACGTGGCGATGATGATGATGAAACAGGCAATCCTGACCTTGGATGGAATGGCTTTCCGCAGCATCGAAACCAGAATATTGGAGCAGACCAACACGAATGTGGTCGCCAGGCCCATTCCCCAGCCGTTTTCGACCGTTTTGGTGACGGCGAGGACGGGACAGAGTCCCAGTACCAGGCGAAACGGCGGTATTTCATCCCATAGGCCTTTGGTAAACTCCTGAGCAATCGATCGCGCCATTGTGTTCTCCCGTTGTCTATTTGGAAAATGACTTCATTTTGTCTGCGATTTGAGGCTTGAGGCTTTCGTACACCTTGACGGCATCGCTCAACGCACTACTCACTCCCCGGGAGGTAACAGTGGCTCCGGAGAGAGCGTCGACCTGGCCCCCGTCCGTCTTGACCTTGAACGTATCCTTAAGCGGCATCCCCTTGAATTGGGCGCTGAATGCCGGATTGGTTTTGGCCTGTGAACCGATACCGGGTGTTTCGCTGTGGGTCGTGACGCCGACACCGACGATGTTGTCGTCTTCGATGTTGACCCCGACCATCACACCGATGTCGCCGCCGAACCCTTTGCCGGAAGTTTCGAAGGTCACGGTGTTGGGTTTGCCGTCGAAGACGCCGACGAAAAAGCTTCGTTCCGATTCGCCGTCTTGGAGCTTGAACCGGTCGGTGATGGGATCGTTGGCCGATCCTTCAAGGATGGCCCGGATTGCCGGCCCCTTGACGAAAACCAGTTGCTGGTATTCGATCTGTTCCTTTGTCCCATTTCGGATGGAGGCCAGCAGCCCACCCGATATGCAACTCAATACGGTAAGAACGACGACCATTTGGATCATTTCGCGCATGTTAGACGACCTTTCCTAGTGCTTTAGGGCGAATTTTGTCGACCAGCGGGCTGACAAGGTTGATCACCAAGATGGCATAGACGACGCCGTCGGCGTAAACGCCGATGTTTCTGATCGTAACGGTCAGGACCCCGCCGGCCGCGCCGTATATCAGCATGGGGATGAAATTGACCGGTGAGGAGGAATCTTCGGTGGCCAGAAAGAAGGCACCGATCAGGGTGTAACCCGTCAGCAGGTGGAACAGCGGGCCGCCGAACCGGGCCGGATCGGTCAAATGGAACAGCGTCGCCGACACCAGGATGCCCGCCAGAAACGACACCGCGATTTCCCAGCGGATGAACCCCCTGAGGATCAGGTAGATGCCACCGATGATGAGCCCCAGCCCGAAGGTGGAACCGAGTCCCCCGACCTGCCGTCCCAACAACAGGTCGCCGATGGTGAAATCGGAAACCGCGTTCGTGCCGAAGGCCTTCAGGGCGACAAGGGGATGGAACATGGTGAATCCCAGATCGTAGTTGACCAGCGCCGAGTCGAAATCCAGTATGTCCTTCCAGGAGATGGCCAGGATGGCGATGGCCAGGACCACCGGATTGAACGAGTTGCCGCCGATGCCGCCGAAAATTTGTTTGCTGATCACGATGGCGAGAAAAGTGCCGGTCAGAACGACCCACCAGGGCGTCGTCGCCGGCAGGAGCATGGCGAGGAGAAGCCCGATGAGCGCCGCGTTGCCGTCGCCGACCGTGTTGGTCCGCTTGGTGACGGCTGAAAAAGCCATTTCCCAAAAAATGGCGGTCGAAATGGAAAGGGCCACCACGGCCAAGGCCGGGAGTCCGTAATAGTAAATGCCCAGCATGACGGCCGGCAGCGCTGCGAGCATCGTATGATAACTGCGCTCGTTTATGTTGCTGCCGTAATGCCAGAAGGGCGCATGTGAAACAATGAATTTTTTGTGACTATTCATTCACCGCCTCCGCTGCTCTCGCTCGGTCAATTTCGTACTTGGCCAACCGGATATACTGAAATATGGGAATCTTGGACACGCAGACAAAACTGCACAGGCCGCACTCGATGCACGAATACAGGTCGTACATGTCCACGGCATCGTCGTACTGCCCGGCCTCCAGAAAGCGCACCAGCATATTGACCGGTATGTCGACCGGGCAGATGCGGATGCAGTCGCCGCAGTTGATGCAGGGGTAGTCGGAAACATAAGAGACATCGGACTTGTCCTGCACGATGATGGCGCTCGTGTCGGGCTCGACGGGGAAATCTTCGGAATAGACGGCCTTGCCAGTCATGGGTCCCCCGATGATCAGGCGGTCTTTTTCTTCCATGGTGATGCCGATCGCTTGCAGGATGTCCCCGATGGGGGTTCCCACGACGGCCGAGACCAATTTCACTCTGCCGGCCTTGTTGGCCACCGTTATGAGCTTTCTGTTTGGATGACGACCGGTTTCGACGGCCTCACCCAGGGAGGCCACCGCTTCGGCCGTCATGAATGTCACCCCTAAATCTTCGGGTATTTTTCCGGCCGGAACCACCTGTCCCAGGGCATTTTTCATGATCAACTGGGGAAATGCCGCCGGATATTCCAAGGCGACATTTTTGACCTCGGCGCCTATATGTCCGTAACCTTGAATAACTTCACCGGGTATGGCCACGACCACATTCTCGACGCCGGTGATTTTCTTCAGCGCTGCAATGCCGGCTTTGACCGCTTCCAGCTTGGATTTGATGACGTACTGGTTGGTGTTGATTAGCAGGTCGCTGTCACCGCCATAGATGACCACGGTGTGAATGGGGTTGTCCGGATCCTTGAACATTTCGAACGACGGGGCCCCCGGCAGACACGCCAAAGTATCGAGGGCGTTGTCCAAGGTGAGGAGATCTTTTAATCCTGCGGCGTGGTCGGCACTATCATCCCCCATACCCGTTTCGATAGTGACGGCCGTGTATGCCTTTCCGAAATCGCCGGAGTAAGGCATGACGGAGCTCACAGTTCCGTCGATGGTCGCCATGGCGTAGGCTCCACCGGGTTCGGAGTGGATCAGTTTCTGGCCGCGTTTGACCGTATCACCCGGTTTGACGGCCTCCTTGCCTTTGGTTTCGAATGAGCCCTCGATCAACAATTTGGCCGATTTCGGCGGGGGGATGGACAGGATTTCCGGCATCGCACCGGTGAGAACGGCGTACTCGAAGCGGGGTTTGGCAAGGCCGAAAAACGATTTTCGTATCATATCTCACCCTTCGTCGTGTTAGGTCGCAATACAAGTCTCACTTGGAGAAGTCGATCTGGCGTCATCAGCGGTCTTCCGCTTACAGCACGTGGCACGAATTGCAGTCTTCAGGACCTGCGCCGGCCTCCTTGTGGCAGTTGATGCATTGAAAATGAAAGGCATCGCCCCTTTTGGAGACTTCCGAACCTTCGATATCGTCCTTATCGTGACATTCGAGGCATGACTCCGGGAGCTGTCCGGTTTCAATCGGCAGGTTGTGACAGTCACCGCAAGCGCGCAAGGAGGACTCGTCATTTTCCGGATGATGATGACAATCATAACAGGAGAAACCGTATCCGGTATCGGCTGTATGTGTTTTGTGATCGAAAAGAACCTTGCCCGCGGCACTTTGGTACATGATTCGCACCGGCTCTTCAGGCGGTTTGGCTGAAAAGGCTGTATATGCATAGCTTACGACACCGACAACGAACAGGGCGATTGCCATTCCGTAGGCCAGCTTTAGCTCCTTTTTAGAACTCATGACATATACATTCCTTTCAATGGTGAGGAGGGGTTATTGAAGTGCAGACGCATAAAAAAAAACACCCATCGCCTATCACAACGGATATAAGCTTTCAAGTTCTTTTTTATGTTTTCAGAGGGGAGAAAAGGCGTCGCAACAAAGCCATTTTCGAGTGAATTCAGGTGTTGTTTCCTTCACTCGATTTCGTTTGGCAGACGCCGCACAGATGACAATCATTTATCGGGCAGAGGGGTGACGTTTTGCTCATGAGGGCTTTGCGGTATTCGCGGGCCAGGAAAGATTTATTAATGCCATGATCGATGAAATCCCAGGGCAGAAATTCGCTGAGGGAACGGTCGCGGGTCACGTAAAAGTCGGCGTTGATCGGGGATTCCTTCATCGCCTGCGGCCAGTTCTGGCCGTGTTTGTTGGCCAGAACCAGGAGGTCCGCCACCCGGCGATCACCGCGCGACAGCAGTGCCTGAATAAAGGCCCAGCGCGGGACATCCGCGTTCACGCGGATGTTGGGGACTTTTCTGAGACCGTTTTTGACCTGCCGGATCTTTTGTTTCAGCGTGTTGACGTCAGCCATGGCCGACCACTGGAAAGGCGTAACCGGTTTCGGCACGAATGAATTCAGGCTGACGGTTATCTCGCCGATACGCCCCTTGTTGCGGCTTTCCCGCAAGAACACATGCTTTATCCGTTTGCAGAGCGTGACAATGGCCTCGACATCGTCTCCGGTCTCCGTGGGCAGTCCGATCATGAAGTAGAGTTTGAGATTGGGTATGCCTTTGGCCACCAGCAGAGAGGTGGCCTTCAAAATCGTCTCTTCGTCGATGCCCTTGTTGATCACCCGGCGCATGCGCTCGGAGCCGGCATCCGGCGCGATCGTGGCGGTCTTGACGTTGCTCTGGTATAGGACGGCCAACAGGTCATCGTCCAGGGCATCGGCCCTCAGGGAACTGAAAGAAATCCGGATGCCGTCATAGCCGGCACGGTTGCAAAGCTCTCGGATTTCCGGCAAATCCGAAACAGCGGCTCCGGCAAGGCCAATGCGGTCGGTCACGGCCGCTCCCTCCTGTATGCAGGCCTGCAGAAGAGACAATGGCCGAAAACGGGGAGGTCGGTAGATGAAGCCGGCCGTACAGAAACGGCAACCGTGGGGACACCCCCGGCCGACTTCGATGAGAAAGGTGCGATCGAAGGCGGTGTGAGGCGTGACAACGGTACTGCAGGACGGTACCGAGGAAAGGTCGGCCAGATAGGTTCGCTGAATGCTGTCCGGAACATCGGCCAGCGGTTCCATGGCGGTCTGGAAGCCGCCCTCGGTATAAACGGGCCGGTAGAATTGGGGAACATAGACGCCGGGAACCCGGCGGGCGCACTCCGCCAGCAGCGAGAGCCTGTCCCTTCCGTCGGTCAAGCCGCCGGCCAGAAGATGGGTACAGAAATCTTCCAGCATGGCCTCGGCTTCGCCGATCAGAAAACAGTCGATGAATGGCGAAAGGGGTTCGGGGTTGAGGAAACAGGCCACTCCCCCTGCAATTACCAGGGGGTGTTTGGTATGGCGATCTTGCCATTGCAGGGGGAGGCCTGCTGTTTCCAACGCGGTGAGGACGTTCGGGTAATCGTTTTCAAACGAAATCGAAAACGCGATGACGTCGAATTCCTTCAGCGGTTTGCCGGATTCGAGACTTTTGATGCCGCCAAGGCCCCGCGTCCCGCTGTCCGGTGAAAAAGCCCTTTCGCAGACCACATCGTCGATCCGGTTCAGGAGGCGGTATACCACCTGGAACCCGAGGTTCGACATGCCGACGTGGTAACTGCTGGGGTAGACCAGCGCGATGGCCATGCGGCCGGGACCGCTTTTTCGAATCGTACCGATTTCGGCACCGATCAGGTCCGCCCGGTTAATTTTTCGATCTTTTCGCATGGGCTGCAGCTTCATTGAAACGCGAGCCTCTCCAACAGAGACCCTACACTTACGATAGCGACGATGAAGCTGATTTTCAAGCGGCTGAAGGTCACCACGTCTGGCTCAGCCGAGCGGGCCGCGGCGGTTCCTTCACGGTCACGACCGCTGCGGAACCGGTTGACGCCGAAGCGTGTTTTAATCGATCATACGCTTCGGAGATCGACCGGATGCCTGCCGGCTGGCAAGCTCATGGGGCTCAATCGGCTTTGCGCCTCAGGAACGTCGGCACTTCCAGGTCCGAGTTGTCCAGAACGATGCCGCGATATCCGCGATAAGTCGCGCGGTTCGACTCTCCCACGGCCTCTTTCTGACGGATGAATGTGGGAACCTCGAGATCCTCGGCATAACCCAGGTCCGAGGGTGTCAAGTCGCGAACCTTACCCCGGAGCTGCGTTTCTCCGCGCTTGTGCTTGACCAAAGGTTCTGCGGAGCCACCGATGCCGGTCGCGATTAGGGTGACGCGGATCTCCTCGCCCAGGCTGTCATCGACGACCGTTCCCCAGATGATCTCTGCATCCTCGCCGACCTCGTTGTAAATCCGGTCCGAGGCCTCGGCCATCTCCTCCATGGTCAGATCACTGGCACTGGTGATATTCATCAGAACGCCCCTGGCCCCTTTGATGGGGATATCCTCGAGCAACGGATGAGATATGGCTCTTTCAGCGGCCAGTACCGCTCTGTTTTCACCGCTGGCACTGCCGATGCCCATAATGGCCATACCGGCTTTTGACATCGTGGTCTTGACATCGGCAAAATCGAGATTGACCAGACCCGGCATCATGATCAGGTCCGTGATCCCCTTAACCGAATGGAGCAGGACCTCGTCGGCCTTTTTGAACATTTCGATCATGGTGGCGCTTTTGGAGGCGATTCCCCGCAGGCGGTCGTTGGGAATCGTAATGGCCGTGTCGGCCATCTGTTTCAGGGCTTCAAGCCCCTCTTCCGCCTGGCGGGACCGTTTGCGCCCCTCAAAGGAAAAGGGTTTGCTCACCACTGCGACTGTCAGGGCGCCAAGGTCTTTGCAAATCTCGGCGATAACCGGTGCGGCTCCCGTGCCGGTGCCGCCGCCCAAGCCGGCCGTGATAAAGACCATGTGGCTGTCCTTTAATGCTTCCCGGATCGCTTCTTCGCTCTCACGGGCCGCCTTGCTGCCGACCTCGGGGTTGGCTCCGGCCCCCAAACCTTCGGTGAGCGTTTCGCCGAGTTGGATCTTGACCGGTGCTGTGGATGTCTCCAGTGCCTGCGCATCCGTGTTGGCGGCAATGAACTTCACACCCTGAAGTTTCGATGCGATCATGTTGTTGATGGCGTTGCCACCAGCGCCACCGACGCCGATGACCTTGATTTTTGCCGATTTTTCATTGTCAACGTAAGTAAACATGTTTCACCCCCTGTAATGATTGTTGGATGACACAGGACCCGGGGACAGAAACGTCTCGCTGCAGTCAACGCTCCCCGGTGCGCCGCCTCTTGCGGACGATTGCGGTCCTCGTGATCTCTGCGTCGTTGGATTAATATGCTTGGCTCGTTGCCGGTTATTCACTTGCTGACCCATCCGGTGAGGCTTCTGCCGGTGCCTACACCACCTCATGAAACCACCGCTTCATTCGGGTCATGATCCGATTGAATATGTTCTTGTCGCGTATCCTGAATTTCTTGGCACTCTGCCGTTTGGCCCCATAGATGACCAGGCCGACACCGGTGGCGTACATCGGATTGTTGACGACATCGACCAATCCGCTGATTCCCTGGGGCGTGCCGAGCCGGGTGGGAAGTCCGAAAACCGATTCGGCAATGTCGGTCGCTCCGTCCAGCAGGGAAGAGCCACCCGTGAGAACGACGCCGGATGGGATCGAACTCTCCTGCCCTGCCCGGTAAATTTCCCGATTGATCAGAGTAAAGATCTCCTCCGACCGCGGTTCCAGAATTTCGGCCAGAATTTGCCGCGGCAATTTCCGCGGCCCCCGACCGCCCATTCCTGGAACTTCTATGGTATCGTTGCCGCCGATATTGCTGGAGAGGCAGGTACCGAATCTTGTTTTGATCTTTTCCGCTTCCGCATACGGTGCTCTGAGTCCGATGGCGATGTCGTTGGACAGATTGTTGCCGCCCAGGGCCAGCACGAAAGTATGCTTGATGTTCTTGCCCGAGAAGATCGCCAGGTCCGTGGTGCCACCGCCCATGTCGATGAGCGCCGTGCCGAGATCCTTTTCTTCCTCGGTGAGCACGGCTTCCCCGGAGGCGAGCGATTCCAGAACGATATCGCAGACGTCCAGGCCGGAGCGGTTGGCACATTTGACGATGTTGTGAGCCGACGTAACGGCACCGGTGACGATATGAATCTTGGCTTCCAGTCTCACCCCGGCCATGCCGACCGGATTTTGTATCCCTGCTTCGTCGTCGACCATATATTCCTGGGGCAGGACGTGTATGACTTCCCGGTCCATGGGAATGGCCACGGCCCGGGCGGCATCGATAACCCGCTCCACATCCTGCTCGGTTATTTCCGGTCCCTTGATGGCCACGATACCGCGACTGTTGAATCCGGTGATGTGACCGCCGGCTATTCCGGCGTATACCGACGAAATTTCACAGCCGGCCATAAGTTCCGCTTCTTCCACGGCCTTTTTGATCGATTCAACAGTGGACTCGATATTGACGACCACGCCCTTGCGCAGGCCGATGGAGGGATGCGTGCCGATGCCGATGATGTTCAATTTTCCTCCGGCGGCCTCACCGACGATGGCACAGATTTTGGTCGTTCCGATATCCAGACCGACAATGATGTTGCCCTGTTCCTGCATATCTCATACCTCCTTGTTCAGGCCCTGCGGTCTGCCGGGGCCCCCCTGTCTGTTTCCGGCCGGCCCGACCGCCTTCCACGACGCACATGCCCTGATTTCACCGTTTTCGGGGCTATGAAACGTTGCTGCTCCCGCCGTCGGTGTTTATTGTTCGCCCCGTATCGGTTTCCGGATCGGTCAGCGGTTGAACCACGATCCGTTTCAGGTTGTTGAGATCGACCGTCTCGACCCCCTGCCAATCTCCCGTCGAGCGTTGCGCCAGGTAAGTGAGCAGGCGCTGCAGAAGGGCGTATTTTTCAGGAAACTCGCCGAAACCCAGCTTGACGGTTTTCAACCCCTCTGCCATGTGGACAGTGATCCCGGTTTCCCGGTCGACCTCGATCCGGTCGATCAGCCTGTTGGGCAGTGCACTGCCGTCTTCGTTACCCAACCCGAGAATGGCGACAAGGGCGTCAAACGGTGCGCCGCCGACCCTGGCTTCATCAGCAGGCTGTGCTGGTGGCCGCTGGCCAAAAGGCGCGGCGCCCCCTGGCACTACATCCGAATAGCGCAGGCCGCAGACGACCGGCAGTTTTTCGATGTCGTTCGATTCCAGCTCCTTGAAAAGAACCCCGGTGTCGTCGAGCAGGAATTTGCGGCCGAGGTCAATGACCGCCACGGCCCGATGCTCGCGAATGCGGAAGTGAATGCCGTCCGGTATTTCCCGTTGGATATGGGCTTCGGCCACCCAGGGGTGCGACCGCAGGCTTTTCCGCGCAGCGGTCAGATTGACGGCGAAGATATTGGCTCCGATCTGAATTTGGGACCGATCGCAGATTTCCGCCTGACTCAGGCGCTGGTTTCCTGCCAGGGTAATTTTTTTTACAGCGAAAGCATCCCATTGGGTGAAGACGTCGTGACAGAAGACGAAAAGGATGCTCAGCACCAGTGCGCCGGCTCCTGCGGCGATCGTTTTGAGACCGACGATCAGCGTGCGCAACGCCAATTTTCTGTCTCTGCGCCGGTAGCGGTTTCTTTTGATGCGCTTAGTGGCCAACGATTTTCACCTCCGGTTCGAGCACGACCTCGAATCGGTCGGCCACCGCGTTCCGGACCCGCTCCATTAAGGAGAGGATGTCGAGAGCGGTGGCGCCGCCAAGGTTGACGATAAAGTTGGCATGTTTGGCCGATACCTGTGCGTTTCCGATACGGCTCCCCTTCAATCCGCACCGATCGATCAATTCGCCGGCAGACGGACCGTTAGCCGGGTTCCTGAAGAAGCATCCGGCACTGGGTTGATCGACAGGCTGCTTTTCAGAACGGCGTTTCAAAAGATCCGCGGCTTCTTGCTGCAGAACAGACGCATCACCGACCTCTAAGCCAAAACATCCATCGGTGATGATGGGTGTTTCGGTCATACCCGCCGTCCGGTGTCGTTCCCAAGAAAGGCTCCGGTAAGAGAAATCAAGCTTACGGCGCTGGTAACGGATCGTCCGCCCGTCCCATAGCAGGCATCCCACGGAATCGACAACGTCTGCCATTGATCCCTTATCGGTTCCGGCGTTCATCATGATCGCGCCGCCTACTGTCCCGGGAATACCGACCGCGAAGTTCATCCCATTTAATCCTTTTTTGGCGCACAACCGGCAGAAGGCCTGCAGGTTGACCCCAGCCTGGGCGATGGCCCCGGGTTGATCGACGTCCACCGCCACCTCGATGTCCGCCAGGCAGCGTCGCAAACTGATGACGATGCCGGCAAGCCCCTGATCCTTCACCAGCAGATTCGAACCGCCGCCGATGACAAGGGCCGTGTGGTCTCCGGCCGTGCACCAGCGCACCAGCCTTTTCAGGCTATTCAGATCGAGCGGGGTCACGAAGGCCTCTGCCGGTCCCCCGACCCGGAAATACGTGTGTCTGGACATCGGTTCGTCGAATTTGACTTGCCGGCCGTAATTTTCGGCGAGCCATTGCCTGTCCTCGACACCAAGCGACATTTTCGAATCTTGCCTTCCTCGTTCCGTCGAGACGGGACGATCGGTTCGTGTGCACGGTCGGATTTATCGAGCCCCTTCCGGCGTCATCCGGGCCAGAAGATTTTCTCCGACTTTCCAGACATCGCCGGCCCCCAAGGTCAGCAGAACATCTCCGGGTTCGAGAATATCTATCAGTCCAGCGACGGCCGCTTCCAGATTTTCCTTGCAGATGACTTCCCTATGACCGTGATTGCGAATTCCCTCGCACATGGAAAAACTGTCCACATCTTCGAGGATCTCCTCGCCGGCTGAATAGATCGGTAGAACCAGCAGCATGTCGGACTGGTAAAACGAACGGGTGAAGTCGTCGAACAGAGCTCGGGTGCGGGAATACCGGTGCGGCTGGAACACCACGACGATCCGCCTGTCCGGCCAGGCGTCTTTGGCTGCCTGCAGGGTGGCCTTGATCTCCGTGGGATGGTGGCCGTAATCGTCGACTACGGTGATGCCGTTGATTTCCCCTTTTATTTCCAAACGGCGTTGGACGCCTTCCAGGGTTTCGAGGGCTTCCTTTATGGTGCCGAACGGTATGGAGAGTTCGAGACCGACAGCGACGCTGGCCATGGAGTTGTAGACATTGTGGAGGCCGGGCAGGTTCAAACGGATATCGCCCAGGTGGGAGTCCCGGTGGTAGAGCGAAAATCGGCTCTGCAGACCTTCGGCGACAACATTTTTCGCCTGTATATCGGCCTGGGCGCTCATGCCGTAGGTGATGTAACGTTTTTTAATGTCAGGGATCAGGTCCTGGACCGCCTCGTTGTCCAAACAGAGAACCGCCAGTCCATAAAACGGAATGCGGTCGATGAATTCGAGAAAAGCGGATTTGATGTCATCCAGGTCCGCATAGTGATCGAGATGCTCCCGGTCGATATTGGTGATAACGGCAATGGCCGGGGACATCTTCAGAAATGATCCGTCGCTTTCATCGGCTTCGGCTACGATGAATTCTCCCTCTCCGAGGCGGGCGTTGGTGTCGATGCTCTTGAGTTTGCCGCCGATGACCACCGTGGGATCCAACCCGCCGCGATCGAGAACGGCTGAAACGATCGAAGTGGTGGTCGTTTTTCCGTGGGCGCCGGCGACGGCGATGCTGTATTTGAGGCGCATGAGCTCGGCCAGCATTTCCGCCCGGGGGATGACCGGGATCGACATCTGGCGGGCGGCCCGAACCTCCGGGTTGTTCTTGTCGACGGCCGACGACACGACCACAACATTGGCGCCATCGACCTGGCGGGCTTCGTGTCCCCGAAATATGGACCCGCCGAAACGTCTCAAACGCTCCGTGATATCCGAGGATTTGAGATCGGATCCCGATACCGTGTAACCGAGATTCAGCAGGAGTTCGGCAATGCCGCTCATGCCGATGCCGCCGATGCCGACGAAGTGGATGTGATATTTTTTACGGTACATGATCTTCCGATCCTGTTGGAGAGTTTGCAGGTATTTTCATCGACCAGAGCCCCCCTGCCGAACCGGGATTTCCTCGATCAGGCGGCAGCAGTCGTCAACGATCCGGCCAGCGGCCTCCGGCCGGCCCAGGAGCCTTGCAGCGCCCGCCATGTGGGTCAGGCTGTCGCGGTCCTGAATATAGTGACTGATGCGTGCCGCGAGTTTTTCGGCACTGAGGTCTTTTTCATCGATCATTTCAGCGGCGCCGCGGGCGGTCAGGGCGGCGGCGTTCATTTTCTGGTGATCATCGGCGGCAAAGGGGAATGGAATAAAGAGGGCTGCCTTGCCGATGGCGGTGATTTCCGCCACTGTCGTGGCCCCTGCCCGGCAGATGATCAAGTCCGCCGACCGGTACTGGCGATCCATGTCATCAAAAAAAGATTTCACCGTGGCTTCGATACCGCCGGCCTCGTAGGCCGCGCTGACCTGTGCTTCATCCGCAGATCCGGTCTGGTGGACCACGCGCAGCCGCTCTTTCTGGGCGATCGAAGATAGGGCGCCGATCATGGCCATATTTATGGCGTGAGCGCCTTGGCTCCCCCCGATGATGAGGATGTTCAGCGGACTGTCTGCGGGCGCCGTTGGGGGGTGTTGCCGGTTCTCGGCCGCGGCCAGTATGTCTCTTCTCACCGGATTGCCCGTCAACCGGACCTTCTTCGGATCGAAGCCACCGGCGGTGTTCTCGAAGGAGACGAAGATTCGGCAGGCGAAACGGCCCAGGGCACGATTGGTGATCCCTGGAAGAATGTTCTGTTCGTGGAGAACAACCGGAATACCGCTCAACCATGCCGCCAGGACAACCGGCCCGGCGGCGTAGCTGCCGACGCCCAAGACCAGGTCAGGACGCCATGTTCTGATTATCCACAGGGATTGCATCACCCCCACTGGGATGAGCGACAGGGATTTGACTTTTTGCCAGGCCCCGCGCCCCTTGAGACCCGCAACGGATATTTTTTTCAATGGGAAGCCCACCCGGGAAAGGGCGTCCTGTTCAAATCGATTGCCGGCGCTGACAAACAGAACCTCGTTTTGCGGATGACGGGTCAGGAATTCTTGGGCAATCGTGATTCCGGGGAATAAGTGGCCGCCGGTACCCCCGCCGGCGACAAGGAGGCGGCCGGCGGCCGGCGCCTCAGCGGACACCGCGCATAGCATCCCTGACATGAAAGAGGCGGCCTTATTTATCTTCATGGCGGCGCCTCCGTCGTTTAGGGGCTGAGCGTGTTGATGCACTGATATTCATCAAAATGCCGACAGCAGCCATATTGACCAGCAGTGAGGTGCCGCCGTAGCTCAGAAACGGCAGGGTCAACCCTTTGGTGGGGAGAAGACCAAGCGTCACGGCCATATTGACGCACACCTGGAGGACGATCCCGACAGTGAGGCCCAGCGCCAGAAAAGATCCGAATCCGTCCGGTGCGTTACGGGCGATAGCGATGCCCCGCCACAGGACGGCTGTATAGAGCCCCAGGATGAAAATGACCCCCACCAGGCCCAGCTCTTCGCCTACAACAGCGAAAATGAAGTCCGTGTGCGGTTCCGGAAGATAGAAAAGTTTTTGATACCCCTTTCCGACTCCGGTTCCCCACAACCCTCCGGTACCAAAGGCCATCAGGGAGTGGATGATCTGGTATCCATCGGTGGAGGGGTACTGCCAGGGATCCAGAAAGCTGAGCAGCCGTTTCAGGCGGTAGGCGGCGTTGACCAGGACAAAGTATCCGGCAGGCAGCAGCAGGAGTAAGCTCAGCAGGAGATGAAGGATCCGGACGCCGCCGGCAAAGAGCATGATCAGGGTCAGGGTCGCCAGGATGGCCACCGAGCCGAAGTCGGGCTGGGTGATGATCAAAGCCGAGAATATGGACAGCACCACTGCGTGAGGTAGGAAGCCGATGGTGAAGTTTTTCAGCAATCCCTGCTTTTTTTCCATCGAATAGGCCAGATAGACGATCAATGCCAGACGCGCGACCTCCGATGGTTGAAAGGTCAATGGGCCGAGTCGCAGCCAACGGGTCGAGCCTCCCGCCGTGAGGCCGAATCCGGGAATGTGGACCACGGCTAATAAAATGAGGGAGAAAACCAGGAGCGGGTAGGCCAGGACGCGGTACCACTGGTAAGGAATATGGCAGCAGGCCACCAGAATCGCGGTGCCGAACAGGGCAAATGCGGCCTGTTTCTGCAGAAACAGGTATCCGTTTCCAAATGATTTCAGGGCCACGGCCGAGCTGGCGGAATAAACCATAACGATGCCGATCCCCACCAGAAACAACACCGGAAAGAGGAGGCGAATATCGTAATTGTTAGGCTTCATGCCGGTCGGTTTTGCCGTCACGGTTTTTCCTGTCATTTCAGGCCGCTTCTTTCAGTCTTTCGACGCAGCGGCGGAAATCATCACCCCGCCGGGCATAATTTTCATACGCGTCAAAACTGGCACAGCCCGGAGAAAGGAGCACCACGTCCCCGGGGCTGGAAATTTCGCTGGCTTTGGCGACTGCGTCCGCCATCGATCGCGCGAAGTCCACGGGGACGATGCCACCCAAAGCCGCATCGATAAACTCCCGGGCTTCACCGAACAGGACCAGATGTTTAACCCGGCGTCTGACGCCGTCCACCAGAAGGGTAAAGTCGCCGCCTTTATTGCGACCGCCCAGAAGGAGCACGATCGGTTCGCCGAAGGACTCCAGGGCCCTGACGACGGCGTCGACATTTGTTGCCTTGGAATCGTTGAAAAATAGGACGCCCCCGACAGCGGCAACCAGTTCCAGCCGGTGCGGCAGGCCGGCAAAATCGGCCAGGGCGGCCTTGATACCCGACATGCTGCCGCCGGCCGCTAGGGTGGCCAAGGCGGCCGCCGCCGCGTTCTCATGATTGTGGCGGCCAAAGAGCTTGATGGCGGAAAAGGGGATCGCCGGCTCATCATCGGCCACCGGTGGTTCGGATACGATTGTCGACATCGCCCCTTTCAAGGCCCGGGGGGCAATGAGAACCGCCTTATCCGTAATGACGGCCCCCTCGTCCGCCGCTTCGCGGCGGGCGGCGCTGTGGCGGGAAAAGTACAGCTTGCGTGAGGCAATGCCTTTCGTCAAGGCCTCGATCCGCTTGTCGGAGCCGTTGACGATAGCCACATCGTCGGCGCGCTGATTTTCGAATATGCGGGCCTTAGACCGCGCATAGGCATCCATATCCGGATAACGATCCAGGTGGTCTTCAGTGATGTTGAGCAGTACCGCCACGTTGGCATGGAAGCGGTCGATGGTGTCGAGCTGAAAACTGCTGACCTCGACCACGACGATTTGAGCCCGAACTTCCCCATCGACATAGCTGATCAGCGGCGTTCCGATATTTCCCCCGACAAAAGCGCTGACGCCGGAACGCCTGAGCATGTCCCCGATCAGTGTGGTGGTCGTTGTTTTTCCATTGGTCCCGGTGATGGCCACGATCGGTTCACGGACGAATCGGGCGGCCAGTTCCATTTCACCCACCACGGAAATACCGTGCGCTCTGGCATGGGATAGGAGCCCGGCCGCCTGGGGAACACCGGGACTGGTTACCACCAGGTCTGCGTTTTTGATGGTCTCGAGTTTGTGTCCACCCAACTCCAAATGGACGCCCCTTTCGCGAAGAGATATCGCCGCCGGGCTGAGATCCGCTTCGACGGCCATATCGGTAGCGCATACCCTAGCGCCGCGGTTTATTAGAAATCGAGCCGTGGCGACACCGCTTGATCCGAGACCGACAACCACTATTTTTCTGTTGACCAGATCCATGAACTATCTCAGTTTGAGTGTGCTCATCGCCACCAGTGCGAGGGCGATGGCGATGATCCAGAACCGGACAATGACTTTGGGTTCGGCCCAGCCTTTCAATTCGAAATGGTGGTGCAGCGGAGCCATCCTGAATATGCGCCGGCCTTTCGTGACTTTGAAAAAGCCGACCTGAAAAATGACGGACAGTGCCTCCATAACGAACAGCCCGCCGACGATGACGAGCAATATTTCCTGCTTCGTGATCACCGCGATGGCCCCTAAGGCGCCTCCCAACGGCAGCGATCCGACATCACCCATGAACATCTGGGCCGGGTACGCGTTGAACCACAGAAATCCAAGACCGGCGCCGGCCATGGCACCGCAGAAGACCGTGGCTTCTCCACTGCCGGCGACGTAGTTGATCTGGAGATAGTCGGCGATTTTGACATGCCCCGCGACGTATGCAAAAATCATGTATGTGACGCTGGCAATGACCATCGGCCCGATGGCCAAACCGTCCAGGCCGTCGGTGAGGTTTACCGCGTTCGAAGTGCCGACGATGACAAAGGCGGCAAACACGACATAGCCCCAGCCCAGATCCGGTGTGATGTTCTTGAAAAACGGCACGGTCACCTGGGTGTCGAAATCCGGACGACTGCACACCAGAGCCCCTGCAAGCAGGGCGAACAGGGTCTGAAGGACCATCTTGCCGCGGGCGCTGAGGCCTTTGCTCCGTTTTTTGACCTGCATCAGGTAGTCGTCGGCAAAACCGATGGCCGCGTAGCTGGTGGTGACGCCCAGCAGGATCCAGATGTAAAAATTCGTCAAATTGGCCCACAGCAGGGTCGATAGCACTATGGCGGAGATGATCAACGTACCGCCCATCGTGGGCGTGCCTGCTTTCTTCAGGTGAGCCTGTGGTCCATCATCGCGGACGTACTGGCCGACCTGCATCGCCCTGAGCTGCCGGATAAACCAGGGGCCGAGGACAAAGCATATTAAAAAAGCCGTCAGACTGGCGTAAATCGCCCGGAACGTGATGTACCGGAATACGTTGAACGCCGATATGGTCGTATGCAGCGGGTAGAGAAGATGGTACAGCACGTTTGTGCCCGATCCCCTGGTTTTATTGGTTTGTGATTATCGTTCCGGTCACCGATCCGCCCATTCGCGCAGACGGCCGACGATTTCCTCCATCGCCATGGCCCGCGACCCTTTGACGAGGACCCAGTCGCCGGGCTCGAGCGTCCGGAGGAGCTTTTTGAGCAGTTCGTCTTTGCTCCCTGCAATGATATGCCGAGCGTCCAAGCCGGCCGCGCCGGCCCCTTCAGCGACACTTTGAGAAAATTCACCGGTCACGAAAAGCGCCGTGATTCCAGAGCGTGCCGCTAGGGCCCCGAGTTCGACATGAAGCGCCTGCGATTGCTGGCCCAGTTCGCGCATATCGCCCACGACGAAGAATGCCCGTCGGTTTTTCCGCAACTCTTCGAGGGTGGCCAACGCTGCGGCCATGGAACCGGGATTGGCGTTGTACGTATCGTCGATCAAGTGGATTCCGGAACGCGTCGACAGAATGTTAAGCCGCCCCTGAACAGGGGCGAAGGTTTCGAGGCCGCCTTTGATTTCTGCAATCGGCACCCCGACAACGTGTCCGACCGCGGCGGCGGCCAAGGCATTGAGCACCATGAACCGGCCTGGTATTTTTAAATCGACCGCCACCTGTCCATCGGGCAGGATGAGGTCGAATCGGCTACCCCGCGGGTTGGCGGCGATGTTTTCGGCCCGGACCGCCGCGTCCTCGCCTGTGCCGTAGAGCAGGATTTCACATCTCGCCCTGCGGACCAGTTTGCGCACCATCGGATCATCGGCGTTGAGAACGGCTTTGCCTTTGGGGTCGATTTTATCCAGAAGTTCACCCTTGGCGTGCATTACGCCTTCAACCGAGCCCAATCCTTCGAGGTGCGCCGGAGCAACGTTTGTGATAACGCCGATTGCCGGTCGACAAATATCGGCCAGGTAAGCGATCTCTCCCGGGGCGTTCATTCCCATTTCGACGACCGCCCAACGATGTTCGGGGCCAAGTCCGAAGAGCGTCAACGGCACACCGATATTGTTGTTGAAGTTTTTACGGGTCGACAGCGTTCGATACTGACGCGCCACCACCATGGCCGTCATTTTCCGGGTGGTGGTTTTACCGTTGGATCCGGTGATGCCGACCACACCGGCGTTGTTGCGGCGGCGGTGAAAGGCGGCCAGACGGCCGAGCGCCGCGATCGTGTCGTCAACCACCAGGCAGGCGACGCCTTTTCTAGCCCAATCCTTCCAGGGCAGGCCGTCGATTCGTGTCCGGGCCAGCAGGAGTCCCTTGATCCCCTTGTCGACGACCGCGGCGGCAAAATTGTGCCCGTCATGGGTTTCCCCTTTTATGGCGACGAACAGGTCGCGCGGGGCCGCCTGGCGTGAATCGATGGAGATGGCATCGAAGCTTCCCGCGCTTTCGCCCCCGAGAAGGTCTCCGCCCGTGGCTGATGTGCAATCGGCCACCGTCCATGTCTGCGGAGAATTTTGCGGGTATCGAGCTTGCGTCATGACGGGCGTCCTGTTTCCCTATCCCTGCCGAGGGCTTCGATGGCTCTGGCCGCCTCCAGGCGATCGTCGAATGCGATGGTCGTATCGCCGATGATTTGATAGTTTTCGTGGCCTTTGCCGGCAATGAGAACCGTATCTCCCGGCCGGGAGGCGCCGATGGCCAGCTGTATGGCCTTGCGGCGATCGGGCTCCACGGCATACCCTTTTTCGGCGCAACCATGACCGAGTTCGGTCGGCTGGTATTCGCGGCCGCTTTCACGTCGGATGCCGACCAGAATCTGTTCAATTATCTGGTGCGGTGGTTCGGACCGGGGATTGTCCGAAGTGACGACGGTCAGGTCGCTCATCCGGGCGGCGATCGACCCCATTTGGGCGCGCTTGCCCTTGTCCCGGTCTCCGCCGCAGCCGAATACGCAGATGGTCTTTTTCCGGGCGACGGCGGTCAGAGATGACAGAACGTTTTGCAGCGCATCCGGTGTGTGGGCATAGTCGACAAAAACGAAACGCATCCGGTCATTCGCCACCGGTTCGAGGCGACCGGGTATCTTCTCCAGTTTTTCGATGCCGGCCTTGACAACGCTTAACGGCACATCGAGGGCCATTCCGACCCCGGCGGCACACAGGATATTCTCCAGGTTATGGGCACCCACCAAGGATGACCGAAATTCAAAAGCGCCTGTCCGGCTGCCAATTCTGCCACTGATGCCGTAGGGGCTCTGTTCGACTTTTTCACACCATATGCCGCTGTTTTGTGATCCGCCGACAGATATCCGACGCAGATCGCCAATCTCTTCGAGTTCCCTACCCTTGGCGTCGTTGACGTTGATGACCGCCACCGCTCGATCCTTCTTGGGTCCGGAGCGGAGCACTTCGGTAAAAAGCTTTTTCTTGCAGGCCCAGTAGCCGGCCATGTCCTTGTGGTAGTCCAGGTGATCTCGCGACAGGTTCGTGAACACCGCCACATCCAGCCAACATCCGTCCACCCGGTGCAGATCCAGGGCATGGGAGGAGATTTCCATCACCACATGGGTCACGCCGGCGCCGTGCATTTGATGGAGGATGCGCTGAAGATCAAGAGATTCCGGCGTGGTGACCGGATTGTTGTATTCTTTTCCGGAATAACGGTAATTGACCGTTCCGACTACCCCTGCGGAGTGCCCCGCCTGGCGCAGAATGCTTTCGATGAGATAGGAAGTGGTGGTCTTGCCGTTGGTGCCGGTGATTCCGACCACAACCAATTTTTCGGAAGGAAAGTCATAAAAGCGGGCCGCTATCGAGGCCAAGGCCGCGCGGGTATTTTCTACCCGTATCAGCGGAACGCCCGGAGGGACTGTCACCGGTTTCTGGGATATGACGGCCGCCGCGCCGTTGCTCAATGCCTCGTCGAGGTAGTCGTGCCCGTCGGCGGTAAAGCCCTGAATAGCAATAAAAAGTCCCCCGGGTGCGACGCTTTGGGCCCGGGTGTGCAGCGAAGTTATTTCCGGGTCATGGCCGGGCAACGGGTCGCACCCTGCCGGTGTCCGGGCGGATCCGGCATTGAGATGTTCCCTGGGAATACCGCTTATCAGGATAGAGAATTTCAAATCTGATCGTCCGCCGAGCCGGTGACAGCCAGCTGATCGCCGAGACTGTCGGGGTGCACGTTGAGATAGTTGAGGGTTTCCTGGGCGATCCGACGGAAAGCCGGAGCGGCCACGGTGCCCCCGTAATACTGTTTTCGCGGTTCATCTATAATCACCAATACGCAGATCGCCGGTTCCTCGGAAGGGGCAAATCCGATGAAAGAGGCAATGTAATCTTCGCTGGAATAGGTACCGTCTTCTCCGATCTTTTTGGCGGTTCCAGTTTTCCCGCCAGCCGAATAGCCGTCCAGGGCCGCATTGGCACCGGTGCCGCCCTCGGCGACCACGGTTTTGAGAATGTTTCGGATGGCCCTGGCCTTTTCTTCGGATAGTACGCGTCGTGAATTGCGCGAAGTGAAAGAATCGACGACACGATTGTTCTGGTCTGTAATCTGCGATACCAGGTAAGGCTGGGTGAGGACGCCCTTGTTGGCAATCGCAGAGACGGCGGCCACCAGTTGAATCGGTGATACGGCCACTCCATGACCGAAAGAGATTGCGCTCGTGTCCATCCGGGTCCAAGTGCGGTAATGTGACAGGCTGCCGGGGGTTTCGCCGGGGGCATCGATGCCGGTTTTGGAACCGAAACCGAATTTCGTCAGGATGTTGTACAACGGCTCGGGGCCGATGTCTTCGCTGAGCTTGATGACGCCGATATTGCTGGAGTATTTGATGATCTGTTGCAGCGACAACCAGCCGTGGGATTTGGTGTCCCGCACCACCTTGGCACCGACGCGGTAAGATCCGTTCTCGCAGAAAAAGATCGAATTCGATGTGAGTCCGCCATATTCGATGCCGGCTGTGGCGCTGAAGATCTTAAGGGTCGAACCCGGTTCGAGGGCGTCGGTGATCGCCCGATTGCGCCAGTGCTCGGTTTTGAATTTACGGTAGGCATTCGGATTGACTTCGGGGTATTGGGCCATGGCCAGAACGGCCCCGGTTTTGGGTTCAAGGACGATGACGATGCCGCCGCTGGCCTCAAATTCCCTGACGGTATCCTTCAGTGTTTCAGCGGCGATAAACTGGATCGACTGGTCGATGGTCAGAATCAGGTTGTGGCCGCTGAAATCCGGCGTTTCCTTATCGTCTGAAACAATGCGATGTCCGAAAGCGTCCCTCAAGAACGTCCGTTCCGATATCGCCCCTTTCAGGGCGCGATTGTAGTAGTGTTCAACACCCTCCAAACCCTCACCGTCTACACCGGTGAACCCGATGACTTGGGCGGCCAGGGTCTTCTGGGGATAGAAGCGGTTGTATTCGGGAACAAAACCGATGCCCTCGATGTTCAGCTGTTTTACCTGTTCGACTTCCCGCGGCGTGGCCTGGCGCTTGATCCAAACGAAGGATTTCTTCGATTTTAAATTTTTCCCAAGGGAGCGACGGTTGATTTTCAGCGGTTTGGCGATCGCCGCCGCCGCTTTGGCCGGATCTGCGAGGCGTCGCGGAAAGGCGGCAATGGAGGTCACCGGAATACTGACCGCCATTTCCGACATCTTGCGGTCGTAGATGGTTCCGCGTTTACCCGATGACTTTACCGATGCTTCATACTGCTCCGCCGCCAGATCCGATAACCATGGGCCGCGGTATATTTGCAGGTAGGCGGCTTTACCGCAGATTACGGCCAGAAATAGGCCGAATAACAGCCCGACAAGGGCCATCCTGATGCGAATGTATTTTCGATCGGTGGAATTCATGGCAGTGACATGATCTGCTCCGGTTGAGGCATAACCAGCCCGAGCTTGTCGGTGGCGATTTTGACGATCCGTTCGGGTGATTTCAGCCGTGCCATTTCGATCTTGAGACTGTTCTGCAGAGCCGTCTGGCGTTTCTGGGCTTCTGCTGCTCGATTGATTTCATAGCCCAGCTGGGTGCATTGCACCCGGAACCAGGTGTAAACCAGCAGTTCGGTGATGAAAACCCCCATCAGCAGGGCCCATAGCCCGGCATGGCGCAGCTGCTGAGGTCGGTTCTTTTTCTTATTCATCCGAATGGTCGTTTGTTGCCGTGAGAATGTTCTTTAAGGCGGCCCTTGCGTCAATTGCCTTCGGCGGCAGACTGTAGCCGCCTTTCCAGGGCGCGGAGCTTGGTGCTGCGCGCCATCGGGTTGGTATCGATTTCTTCCGGGCTCGGCCGAAGGACTTTGCGGGTCAGAATCCGGGCGGTCGGCTCATGGTGGCAGACACATTGCGGAAACCCCGGCGGACAGATGCAGCCTCGGGCCAGGTCGGCGAACCGCCGTTTGACGATCCGGTCTTCGAGAGAATGAAACGACAGGACACATAACCGCCCGCCGGGATTCAGGTAGTCCACAGCAAACCCGAGAAATTCTTCAAGCCGTTCCAGTTCGTGATTGACAGCGATGCGCAAGGCCATGAAAATCCGCGTTGCCGGGTGGATCTTGCGACCATGCCGGCCCTTCCTCGGGAGACCCTCGAGTACGAGACGCGTCAGTTGCCCGCTGGTGCGGATCGGTCGCTTTTTGCGCTCGCTAACTATTTTTCGGGCGATGGACCGTGCCCGGCGCTCCTCGCCGTATTCTCTGAAAATCCTGGCCAAGGCAGCTTCACTTTCGTGATTGAGAATGTCTTCGGCGGTGCTGCCGGATACGGTATTCATGCGCATGTCGAGCGGTTCGTCGCGATTGAAACTGAAGCCGCGCCCACTGGCCTCAATCTGATGGAGAGACACGCCGAGATCGAGCAAAATGCCGTCGACCGCAGATATCTTCAATTGACCGAGAATGCTCGGCAGTCGGATGAAATTGTCTTGGAAAATGTGGACGGTGGCTTTACAGGGAGCCAATACCTCACGTGCTTTTCTGACGGCGTCGACATCCTGATCGATGCCGATCAGCGTTCCCCCCGGTAGAATTTTTTCGCAAATCCGAACGGCATGACCGCCCCCTCCCAGAGTACAGTCCACATAGCATCCTCCGGGGCGACAGTTCAGATAGTCGATAGATTCGACCGGCATCACGGAAATATGGCGGTAGCTCATTCAATTATAGACCCAGCCGGGAGATTTGAATGCGAACGTCCGCTTCCTGCATGTCCTGATCCAGCAGGGCGTTTTCCCTATCCCAGCTGTCCCGGGCCCAGATTTCAAAGTGATCCAGAACCCCGACCAGGATTATCTCTTTGTTCAATACCGCATAGTCGCGCAGGGAGGGGGGAATTAGTATCCGATCCTGTTTGTCGCAGAAACACTCGAAGGCCCCCCCGATGAAAACCCGCCGGAAGCGACGCATGGCGTCGCTTCGTTCGGCCAGCTCGAGAATCCTTTCCTCGATTTTCTCCCACATTTCGAACGGATAGGCCACCAGACACTTGTCCATCTTCGAAACCATGACGCCAGGTCGCCCGCCGTTGCCGATCAGCTCTTTGAAGCGGGCCGGTATGATCAAGCGACCCTTGGCGTCAATGGTGTGATTCGATGATCCGCGGAATCTGGTCATCCTCAATCCCCAATTTAGTCCACTTTAACCCACTTTTTTGGCTATTTAAGTTTATTTGTGTCTGATTGTCAAGAAAAACCATTTTATAAATTTATTTTTTATAAATAATTAACGAGTGTTAATCGATAAAGAGATTGAAAAATAAATGGTGGTGTATTGTGGTGGTAATATGTGATCCTCGGGTGTGATGATGTTCAAAAGCACGTTTTGGACAGGGCTTTTGGAGATTTGAGAATAAGTATTTGTAATTGTTTAACTAAGCCGCTGATTTCGAACTTGTTATCGTAGTCATTTTGTGTTATATTGTATTACATTTTTAGTATCTGAATTACGGTGTCGTTGTTTGAATGACGAAAATCGAAATCAAACGGAGTCAGAAACCGATGCGGTTGTCTAAAACGGTTACTTTGGTCCTCTCTTTATTATGGCTCCAGTTCTGGTATGCACCGCCTGTCAAGGCTGCAGGTGAAGGCCTGCCGAGTATCGCCTTTTATTACGCCGCGCATGTCCCGGTGCCGGAGCTGGCTCAGTTCGACCGGATCGTGGTCGAGCCCGACCATGTCGGTGCGGCGGAGCTCAGCGGCTTGGAGGCATACGGCGGACGTGTCCATGCCTACGTTTCGGTCGGAGAGGCTGAGTCTTGGCGCGATGGCTACCGGGACATGGATACCGACTGGTTTGTCGGGCGGAATCCCGGGTGGAACACCGACATTGCCGATCTGTCCAGTGCGGACTATCGTGAATTTTTGCTGTCACGACGTTTCCAATCCCTCTGGGAGCGCGGGTTCCGCGCTTTTTTTCTGGATACGTTGGACAGCTACCAAGGCATCGATCAGGCCAAACTCGACTGGCAGGCCCAGGAGCAGGGACTGGTCGCTCTGGTGCGGGATCTGAAAGCCCGCTACCCGGATGCGGCTCTGTTGCTCAACCGCGGCTTCCCCGCCATCCCTCACATTAAGGAACTGGTCCAAGGAGTGGTCGTCGAAAGTCTGTTCCGGGCCTGGAATCCCCGTACCGGTGAGTATTACTCCGTTTCGGCAGACGATCGGAAATGGCTGGTCAAGGAACTGGTAAAGGCGCGGGACGAATACGATCTGACGGTATACAGCATCGACTATCTGCCGGCGAACCAGCGCGAGGCAGCGCACCAGACGGCCAGACAGATCGCCGCACTCGGTATTTCGCCATGGGTAACCGTGCCGGAGCACGATGCCATCGGCACCGGTGTCAAGGAAATACTGCCGCGGCGTGTTTTATTGATCCACGATGGAGAGTCAGGGCGTAGAGACGTCGAGGCGTTGGCCGTGGTTCTCGACTATTTCGGCTACGTTCCGGCCTACCAGGATGTTGGTGAGCCTCTGCCGGCGTATCGATTGGTGAACCGGTACGCTGGCATCGTGGCCTGGTTGTACGAAAAGGGGGCTGTGGAATACGAGGACTGGCTCGAACGGCAGGTGGCGGACGGGGTGCGGCTGGTGATGTTGGCGGACCCCGGTCTTGCTGAGGACAGCCGGGTACTGAAATCCTTCGGGCTGGTCCGCACCGAGGTCGTCTATCCCTGCCGGGTGGTCGACCACGACAAACTTTACGCTTTCGAGACCCGCATCGATATAGCCGCTGAGCCACTGACCGACCTGCGAAGCACGGAACCGACCAATACGATTCACGTGCGGGCGCTTGACACGCAGGGCAACCCGGTTACTCCGGTCGTGACCGGGCCTTGGGGAGGGTTGGCTTTGGAACCCTGGCTTCGCAATGGCGACGCCCTTGGCACCGCCCGCTGGATCATCGATCCCTTCGCTTTCATCAAGACCGCACTGGCGTTGCCCGAGGTGCCGATGCCGGACGTGACTACCGAAAACGGCCACCGGCTCTGGATGTCGCATATCGACGGCGACGGTTTTCTCAACCGCGCCGAATTGCCGGGGACGCCGTATGCCGCTGACGTTGTCCGATCCCGCATCCTGCAGAAATACCGGCTCCCGACCACGGTTTCGATCATAGAGGGTGAGATCGGCCCGACCGGCCTATACCCGAAACAGAGTCCCGATCTAGAGCGGATCGCCCGCGAAATTTTCAGCCTGCCGACGGTGGAACTGGCCAGCCACTCTTACAGTCATCCGTTCGACTGGAGGTCTGTAGAAGAAGGCGAGGCGGCCAATGCGGAATACAGCCTGCCGATTCCCGGTTACCACTACTCTTTGGATCGTGAGATCACCGGTTCCACCGCATACATCCACTCCCGCCTGGCCCCGCCGGGAAAGCGCGTGAAGTTTTTTTTGTGGACAGGAAACTGTCTACCCTCAGAGAACGCCATTCGGATTACCCGGGAGGCGGGTCTCTACAACCTCAACGGCGGTAACACCACCATCCGCAACAGTCACCCCTTCCTCTCCCTTGTGACGCCGATGATCCGGCCGGTGGGCGGGGAAATGCAGCTCTACGCGCCCGTCATGAACGAAAATGTTTACACCAATCTCTGGCGCGGGCCCTTCTATGGGTTCCGCCGGGTGATCGAAACCTTTGAACGAACCGAACAGCCCCGGCGGCTCAAACCCATCAACATCTATTACCATTTTTATTCGGGAGCCAAGGCGGCCTCTCTGCGAGCCCTGGAAGAGGTGATTGACTGGACCCTTTCCCAGCAAATTACGCCGGTGCATTTGAGTGATTACGCAAAACGGGTGCGGGCCTACCAGGAGGCCACCGTGGCGCGGGATCTATCCGGCAGCCTGTTTTACCAGGCCCCTGCCGAATTGCGGACCCTGCGGCAGACCGGTCAAGTGCGGACACCCGTATATGGATCGGTCACCAATGTGGCCGGCCACCGCCGGCTTCAAGACGGTGTCTATTATGCCCTGGCCGGGGGGATAAAGACCCGTCTGGATCGAGACCCCTCCGTCTATCCGCCCGTCCGGTTGGTGCGGGCCAACGGGATCCTGGAATCCTGGCGACCAAATGGCCAGGCGGTGTCGTTTTCGATCCGTGGGCACCAGTTCCTGGAACTGGTTTTCGATGGACCGGGTCCTTGCCGCCTGATTCACGGAAAACAGGTGCTGAACGGCCAGCATAAAAAGGAGGGGTGGCAGTTTTCTATCAGCAGGCAAAACCTGGAAGGAGCGGAGGTTGTCTGCCGATAAGCGTCCACAACTGATCAACCTTCCCTTCATGATCGTCCTCTTGTTGATGATCAGCGCCATTTTCGTGGCTCTCGTGAACGGGAGGAACGATTTTGAAAACGAGCGGTTCGACCTGCCGCCGGATGTTCTGTCTGAGGCTTATATGAAGGTGTTTCTGAAAGCCGAGCCCGGCAACCATTCGGTCAGGTTGCAGCTGGCCAAACACTATCTCACGATCGGTGAGTGGACTTTAGCGCGGAAGGTGCTGAAGGAAGGCGGCGAAGAGTTGGCGGCCATGCACCAGGCCCAATGGCTGATGCTGCAGGTACTGGTTGACCACTACGCTGCTTTGCCGGGGGCCAGCACCCCACGCCTGCAGCTCAAGCAGACCATTAGTGATCATATCGCCACCCTGGACCTGGCCCATCTGAGCACCGAGCAGATTCAGCTATTAGCGGACATCAGCTTACAAGTGGGCGCCCCGGACTACGCCGCGACTTTTTACGCGATAATGGCCAAGGAGGATCCCGGCAACGCCTGGCGTTGGTATGCCGAGGCCGGACGATGGTCACTTGCCGCCGATCGCTTGGAAGATGCGGCCGGCTATTACGAACAGGCCTTTCGATCCGCACCCGACCCGGATACGGCCGCCATGATGGTCGACGAAGCCAGCCGCATCCGCGAGTTTGCCGATCAGGGCCGGGAGGCGCTGGCCATGATCCAGAAGGCGCTTGAGCGCCATCCGCAGGATTTGCGCCTGCTGGCGCGCGGAATCGCCCTGGCGCTCGCCCAGCAGCAGCCGGGGTTGGCCGGCCAGTGGAACCGGCGCTATTTAGAAGAAAAACCAAACGATGTTGAGGCGTTGGCGCGCCAAGTCGATTTCGAATTGCAAGGCGGCGAAAAAGAGCAAGCCCTCCTTTATTCGAGGCGGTATATCCGTCTGATGCCGTTGGACGAGAAAGCCTTGAGAAGACATGTCGGCCTGGCGGAGTGGAACGGTCGCTACGCGGAGGCATTGAGGGCATTGAAGGCACTGGCGCAGATAGCGGACGATCCGGGCCTGTATCAGCATATGCTGCGCATCGCTCAAACCGGATACGAGACCGAAGCCGAACTCGCGGTCATGAATATTCTTGCGGCCGCTCCGGGGTTGACGGAGAAGGAGGCGCTTCGATTGGCGGCACGTTATGAGTACTTGGGATATCCGGAGCGAGCGGACCGCCTTCTCGACGAATTCGGCCGCCATCATGGGCGGAGCCTTACTGGATTGCGCTTTCAGGCCGATTTACGGGAACGCATGGGCGATTTGGGATTGGCGCTGGAGAGTCGACGGGAGTTGAGTGAGCGCCGTGATGTCCAGCCTGAAGATCGCGTGGCTCTCGCGCGGTTGCTTTTTCAATTGGGAAGGGTAGAAGACGCGCATTATGCGCTCAAACAGGGATTGATCATCGACGGTTCCGAGACCGATTATACCCTCCAGCTGGCCGGAGAATTGGCCTGGCAGCGGGGCGATTTCGACATGGCGGCCACTGCCTATCACCACCTCTGGTCACGCGGTTTCGGAGGTGATTTCTCGCGACAACGAATGATCATTGCCAACCAACAGCTGGGGAGGGCAAAGGAGGTTGTCAAACGGCTCGAAGAAAACTGGAAGCGCACGGGCGATCCAAGTGATTTTTTAGCGGCGCTTTCAACAGCCCGGCAAGCGGGACTGTGGTCGGTGGTGGAGCGTTTGCTGGCCGCGGCCGATTCGGCGCCGGGCGGGCTTGTCGCCGAAGACGCCTACTGGTTGATCAAGGGCGATTGGCACAGTCACAGGCAAGAGTACCGTCAATCTTTTCAGTCCTATCGGCAGGCCTTGGCGGTCAACCCACGGTCGACTGCGGCGGCGGACGGGGCCCTCTGGAGCTTGATAAACGCCAATGACCGGGCGCGGTTGGATCAGTGGGTCAACGCCCATGTTCGATCCGGCCTACCGTTGACAGAGGCTTACGCCGTCGCCCTGAGGCTGCTGGGACGCGATAAAGAGGCCCTGGCCTGGTATGAAACCCGGCTCGATCAGCATCAGGACGATGTGCTCTGGCTGCTGGATTTCGCCGATCTGCTCGTACTAGCGGGACGGGAAAATGCCGCACACAGGGTCCGCAAACATGCGCTTGGAGTCCTGATAGAACAGAAGGAAAAGGGTGCTGATGAGCGAATGGTTGAATTGGTGGCCAAACTCCAGGGGATACCGGCCGCTTCGCGCTGGCTGGCAACCCGACCCGGTGCCGTTGGGGACGCAACCATCTTGAACTGGTGGCTGTATCGTCAGCAGTACGATGCGGCCCGCGTCTGGCTGCTCGAACAACATATTGAAAGGAGCAGCCTGCCTGCCTGGCAGCAATTGCAGCTCGCCTTAGCTGACAACGACGGCGAAGCTGTTGCCGCCCTGCTTCAGGGAGGGCAGATCGATGCCGGCACCACCGATCGAATGGCCGCCTATACCATTTTGGGCCGCAACGATATGGCTTTGGCTGAAATCGGTCGCCAAAAGGATTTCGGCGCCGAACTTCGAGCAGCGATGGTTTCAGCGGCCGCTCGACTGCCTAATCTGTGGGAGGCCGGTTTCAGCACCGGCAGTATCGGCGGTCTCGCCATCCAAAACCTCGAGGGGTTATACTGGAGAACCCGCGGCACCTGCGGTTGGGGGCTGTATGGCGCTGCCAGCGATTTCGGAGACGACGATGACCTACTCGCCGTTGCGCCGCACAGAGAGACCCGACTGAACGGATCCTGGCGTCGGTTCCGGGATGACATATGGGCCATCGATGTCGGCTACCGGGACGGGAACGGCGGATCGGTTTTTCCGTTGGGGCTGACGTACCGCTCCTCCGACCGGCGGCCATGGCAATATCACTTGGGCGTAAAGAGCAATTCATTGACCGCGGTCAGCGGTCTGATGCGCCTGCTGGGCACTCAGGACCGCATCAGCGCCCAGTTGGACTACCGGATCGATTCTAGACTATCCTTTTCTCTGAGCGCCGATCGGCATCGCTACGAGAGTCTCGGCGGCAGTACTCTGGGAAACGGTTACACGCTGAATGCCAATGTCAACTACCGGCTCCTCGGTGGGCCCAATCAATGGATGGTGGGCGGCAGTGCTGCCTGGGAAGACAACCGTGTGACCGACCAGATACCCGACGATCTGCAACCGCTGCTCAGCCCCGATGTAGGACCGGAAGTTCTGGTGCCGGAGACATACCGTGATATAGGCCTTTCCATGACCCTCGGGCGCGGCCAGTTGATCGGCAATTATCCTATGGCCGCGAGTTTTCAGTCGGCCAGCCCCCGGTGGTTCGCCGATCTATGGGTCGGTTACATCGAACCCGAGTCGACCCTGGGTGTGGCTGCCCGTGCCGGTATAGGGACTTCCTTGTTCGGAGGGGATGAATTCGGCCTGACCGCCGCATACGATGACCGTTTGAACAAGGTTCCCGGCGGCGGGGCGTCATATAGAATTCAACTGTACTACCGTTTCAATCTCGGTCGCTGACAAACTGATGACAGAGAATATATAGGATATTATGGTGAACGATTCTGGACATAACAAGGCAGGAGGAAACATGAACACAATCAGGTGGATGGCATTGACAATGCTGCTCGTGATGCTCGGAGCCTGCACGGTCAATCAGGTGCAGGAGAGCCAACCGCTGGACAAGAATGCAAGGTGGGTGGTTTTGCCGGTAATCAATCTGGCGGAGGTCCCTCTGGCGGGCGAAAATATCGAAACCATGCTCGACAGCGCGCTGCGCATTCGAGGCGTGACCGATCTTCAGCGGCAAGACGGGCTGCCTCAGCCTGGCGGGGGACTGCTGTTGGATGACCGCCAACGCTATGAGCAGGCGCTGAAAAAAGCCGGTCAAAACGGCGCCCGCTTCGGAGTGACCGGCGCCATCCATGAATGGCGATATAAAACCGGGTTGGACGGTGAACCGGCCGTGGGTTTGACGCTGCAGATTGTCGATCTGCCTTCGGGGCGCGTGATCTGGACGGCCTCCGGTGCCAGGACCGGCTGGGGGTATGCCAACGTGAGCGGCACGGCGGAAAAACTGGTCATGCAGCTCCTCAAAGGGTTGACACTGCAGTAGGTGGTCAATGGCGATTTTCGATAAATACACCCGGGATGCCGGCGAGAATTCGAAGCACACCCGATTTTTTACCGCCGAAGGCGAGTCCCTGGCGATCCTTTTGGCATTTGTCACCATCGGATACTGGTTCAATCCGGTCGACCCCCTGTTCGTCCATTCGGAATTCCCGTGGTTGATATTCGCCAGTCTCCTGCCGGCCTTGCGCTATGGGTTCGTTTATGGATTTACCAGTGCCCTGCTGCTGATTGGATTGCTGGCTGCGGCAGCACGCTGGCAGTGGCTTGGGGTTGATACATTCCCGGTCAAATACAGCATCGGATTGCTGTTTTCGGCCATGCTTGCCGGCGAGTTCGTCGATTTATGGATGAAAAGGGAGGCCAGGCAACGTATCGTCAACAGTTACCAACATATGCGCCTGGAAGAGTTCACCCGCAGCTACCACCTGTTGAAAGTCTCGCACGACCGTATGGAGCACCGATTGGCGGCCGGTACGGTCAGCTTGAGGGAAGCCCTGATGGGGATGCGCAGGCGCCTTCTGCTGCAGAGCGGAGAGGATGTATTGGACAGTGATGCGGGGCGGCAGATCCTGCAGCTTTTTGCCGATTATGTCTCGATTCGCGTCGCTGCCATCTATCGTGTGGACAAAGCGAAAAAAGTGGTGCCCGATCCGGTTGCCGTCCTCGGTCAGGGAGACATCGACCCCAACCACGAAATGGTGATTCAGGCGGTGAGGGAGGGGTGCCTAGTGAGCGTGCGCGATGTTCTCGATCGTCGGGGAGAGCCGGCGAATGGGCCATTGGCAGCCGTGCCGCTCATCGATGTCAACGATAGGACCCATGGGATTCTGGTCATAGAGGACATGCTTTTTCTGTCCCTGCAGGAGGAAAATCTTCGCCTGCTGGCAGTCCTGGGCGGACAAATTGGTGACATGCTGGCCCTTGCCGCCAGCCATACGGGTACGGATGCCGACAGTGCCCGATTCGTCAGGGAAACCCAGCGGGCTGTCTTGAATCGACGCTTGTACGGTCTGTCGGCAATGGTGGTGAACATCGCCCTGCCCCCGGGGGATGCGGGTGAAGAGATCGAGGGTCTGTTGGTGAGACAGCGGCGCGGTCTCGACTGTATCTGGGTGCGCGAAAATGGAGGCGCCCGGTCTGTGTGGCTGTTAATGCCGCTGACTGGGCCAGTTGAGTACGAGGGCTATAGAAAGCGGATCGTTCGATTCCTGCGTGAACGATTCGGCCAATCGATGGAAGAGATCGGAATTCGGATTACGGTACAAGAAATAAAACCTAAAGACACCATCGATAGGCTACTGGAGGGCGATGAACAGCAGGGGCAGTAAGATAGGGCTTCTCGTGCTTGCGGTATGTGCTTTCGGCCTTGAGACCGCCGGCTGGAGTGCTTTTTTCACGGATGCACCGCCGCAATGGCAGCAAAGGCTTTTTTTCCTGTGTCACGGTTCGGGGAGTATGGTCAGCGGTGCGTTTATGGTGGGAATCCTGCCCAGCGGCTACCGTCAATCGCTGTTGCCGGCGTTTTTTTTCTTTTTTCTGATCTGTCTGTTTATACCCGGTCTGGGTTTGATCGGTCTGCTCCTTTCGGTATGGCCGGCTTTCTTCATGCGCCGCCGGTCGGAACGTTCGAGCTACCTTGAAACCGAAGTTCCGGAATTACCTTACAAGCCGCTCAAAATCCAAGAGAAGCTCATCTACGGGCAGGCGGGCATGGTGAGTATTCTTCGCCACTCTCAGGATCCGGAACGCCGCATCAGGGCGGTGATGGCCACCCGGCAGATGACTTCCCAGGAAGCCATCCCCGTGCTGAAGGAGGCATTGCGGGATCCGGTCGACGATGTCCGTTTGCTGGCCTATTCCATGCTGGACGCCAAAGAGGAGAAGATCAATGACACCATTCGCTCCCTTCAGGCCCATCTCGAATCAGACGAGCCGGATCAGCATCGGGACCTGCATGAGCGGGTCAGCAACTGCTACTGGGAACTGGCTTACCTCGGGCTCGCCCAGGGGGAAGTCCTGCGCCATGCACTGAACCGGTCCTTGTTTCATATCGAGCAGGCGATGGTATCCGGCGCCAACGAGCCGGGGCTCCATATTCAGCATGGCCGTTTGCTCATGCACCAGCAGCGCTGGGATGCTGCATCCGAAGCCTTTGCCTCGGCGATCGCAAAGGGGATACCGGAAACGAGCGTGGCACCGTATCTGGCTGAAATAGCGTATGCAAAGAGGGATTTTCATCAAGTCGTGAAATACATCCGCCGCCTTGGACCGTCCATTCGCAAGAGTGAACGGTTGGCGGCCGTGGCGGCCTATTGGACATGAAAAAAAACTGGAAGAAAGTACTCAACTCGGGTGTGCCGGCCGACGTCGGCCTGATGCTGGAGGGGACCTATCCTTTTGTCAGCGGTGGTGTTTCCAGTTGGGTCCGGCAGATCATTGAGGGCTTCCCCGAGCTCACATTCTCCCTGATATTTATCGGAGGAGACCGGAAGCATTACAGCGAAACGAAATATCCGCGGCCACCCAATGTCGTCCACCTCGAAGTGCATTACATAATGGACTCACAGCCGGTCGATAAGCCCCGGAGGAAAAAGGGTGATTCCGGTGTATTCGACAGGGTAAAGGAGTTGCACGAAATTCTGCGTTCGATTCACGGCAGAGACCTCAATCTGCTGATGGGGGACCTCGTCAAAGAGATGGGTCGGCCTTCGGGCCTGGACCTCGAGAGCTTCCTTCACAGTGAAAAGGCCTGGTCGCATATTTGCGACAGCTTTATGAAATACTGCACCGAACCGTCTTTCATCAATTATTTCTGGACGGTACGGATCATGCATACACCGATATTTCGCTTGGCGGCTGTGACCGATGCCATCCCGGAAATCAAGGCCATCCACAGCATTTCAACGGGTTATGCGGGTTTTCTGTCTGCTCTGCTCAAGCACAAGCGCGGTCTGCCCTTTATTTTGACCGAACACGGTATCTATACCAAGGAACGCAAAATCGATCTTGCCCAGGCGGACTGGATAGAAGATCCCCGCGAAGCCTTCGGCAGCAGCCTGGATGCGGATGTCAGTTACATCCGCCGGCTGTGGATTCGATTCTTTGAGGGTATTGGCCGGGTGACCTATGATGCGGCTGACCCGATTATTTCGCTATACGAAGGAAACAGATCGCGGCAGATTCAGGATGGCGCCAAAAAGGAACGCACCCGGGTTATCCCCAACGGCATCGACCTCGATCGCTTTATCCCGGTTCGCACGAGCCGAAGTAAGGGTGTGCCGCCGATTTTGGCTCTCATCGGCCGTGTGGTTCCCATAAAGGACATCAAGACCTTCATCCGGTCCATGCGGACCATCTGCAACAGAATGCCCGAAGCAGAAGGCTGGATCGTGGGGCCGGAGGACGAGGACCGGGAATATGCTGCGGAGTGTCGGTCTCTGGCCAGGAACCTTGGTTTGCAAGACAAGGTCAAGTTCCTTGGTTTTCAGAAAGTTGAAGATATTTTTCAAAAAATTGGACTCCTGGTGCTGACCTCCATCAGCGAATCCTTGCCACTGGTCATCCTCGAGGGTTTTGCCAGTGGAGTGCCGGCCATTGCCACAGATGTCGGTTCATGCCGCGAGTTGATCGAAGGCGGGCGAGAGGAAGACAAAGCGCTCGGGGTGGCCGGTGCGGTGGTTCCCATAGCCAGCCCGGAGGCGACAGCTCAGTCTGCACTGGCCTTGCTGCAGAACGATTCCGCCTGGCATGACGCACAACAGGCGGGATTCAAAAGGGTCGGGGCCTACTATACACAGAAAGACATGTTCGCAAATTACCACAGCGTCTACCGGGAAGCGTTCGGGTCGGTGGAGGGGGGCGACTGATGGCGGGCATCGGATTTGAGTTGCGCCGGCTGCTCAAGAAGGATTCCTTGTTCGGAATTATCCGCGCTTACGGCTATGCCGGTGTGATCAGCTCCGGACCCTGGGTGCTTTCCATCCTCTGCGTGATGGTGATCGGCATTTTGAGTATCGGCCGCGTGGTCCCGCAGAAATTGATCGTTCAGTATCTGGTGTCCATCACCCATCTGATGGCCGCTTCACTGATCGTCACGGGCCCTCTGCAGCTGTTGTTCACCCGATTCGTATCCGACCGCCTGTTCGAGAAGCGGGAACAGGCGGTTTTGCCCAACCTGTTCGGTGCGCTGATAGTGACCACTCTGCTGTCCGGCGTGTCAGGGCTTGGGCTGACGGTCGGGGTGTTTCGAGAAACCTTTGCCTATGAACTGATCATGCTGGCTTCGTTCGTCACCCTGTCGAACATCTGGGTGATCGTGGTCTTTCTTTCGGGCATGAAATCCTACCATGCCATCCTGACGGTGTTCGCCGGCGGTTACGGTATGGCCATCGTGGCCTCGCTGCTGCTGCGGCCCATGGGAATGGAGGGCTTGCTGGCCGGATTCCTCATCGGACAGTGCGTTCTGCTCTTCTCCATGCTCTTTCTCGTGGTGCGTCAATATCCCGGAAACAGAATGGTGGCCTTCGAATTTCTAAGCCCCAAACTGTCGCACTATTCTCTGGCTGTTACCGGCCTGATGTTCAATCTGGCCATTTGGGCGGACAAGTTCATCTTCTGGTGGGTTCCCGCGACGTCGCAGCAGGTGATCGGCCCCCTGCGTGCTTCCATTATTTACGATCTGCCTATCTTTCTGGCCTATCTTTCCATTATTCCCGGCATGTCGGTCTTCCTGGTGCGGATGGAGACCGATTTTGTCGAAAGCTACGACAAGTTTTATTCGGCTGTTCGCCAGGGGGACACCCTGGCGCACATCCGTCTTCACAAGGACGACATGGTGCTCAATATCAAACAAGGGATATACGAAATCTTCAAAGTTCAGGGAATAACGGTTGTCCTGTTGTTTCTGACGGCCGATCGTTTGTTGAATGCCATCGGTATATCCCCGCTGTACATTCACCTCTTCCGGGTGGACTTGGTCGGAATCGGCGTCCAGGTCCTACTGCTGGCTGTCCTCAATGTGATCTTCTACCTGGATTTACGTCGGTCGGCCATGACCCTGACCGGTCTTTTCCTGCTGATCAACGTGTCGGCGACACTGGCGAGCATCCACTTGGGGCCGCACTATTTCGGATTCGGCTTCGCGCTGGCGACGACCCTGACGAGCCTTGTCGGAATTGTCCATCTCCATCAAAAACTGAACGATCTCGAGTACGAAACCTTCATGCTTCAGCGTTAAATCTCCTCCCTGTTATTATCCTGATGCTTTCCGGTAACACCTTTTGCTCCTTCCCTGAAGATAACGGATGAAGATTAAAAATCGGTTGATTAATCAGGGCTGTGGCATTAGAAAAGGGGTTGACGCGATTGGGTTCGCTTTTTCCGGGCCAGCGAGGTTGGCTGTTAAACGGCCAAAAACTTGATCTTAGCAGGCAGGATGCTCCATGCGCAGGAAAGAGAAAGAAATAACGGATCGGTCTGAAATCGAGGCCGTCATCAAAAAGGCCCTCGTTTGCCGGCTGGCCATGGCCGACGAAAACGGACCGTATATTGTGCCGCTCTGTTTTGGTTTCAGAAGCAACACCTTCTATTTCCATTCCGCAACTCACGGCAAGAAGCTCGACATTCTGCGGGAACACCCGCGGATATGCTTTGAATTAGAAGGGGATTGCGGTATCCGCACCGGCGAAAGGGCCTGTGAATTCAGTATGCGGTACAGCAGCGTCATCGGGTTCGGGACCGCTGAATTTGTCGAAGAGCCGGAGGCCAAACGCGACGCCCTGGATATCATCATGGCCCAGTATTCCGATGGCAAGTTTGCCTATACCGATTCAGTGATCAAAAAGACGGCCATTTTCAAGGTCGACATCGATGTGATGACCGGCAAGACATCTCGCTAAAGGTCCCTCATTATAGAATTTTTCGCAGCCTGGATTCATGTTCGATTCAAAAGCCAATCGACCGTCAGCCGGCCGTTCCCCCAGCGGCGACACGACCGCTGACGGCTCCTGCAAGACAATAGACATCGTATCCGACGTCACCGAATCGGCCGCGTCTTTTTTCGCCCGGGCCCGGGGCAGCCACCATTGGGATCATACCTTGCGGGTTCTGCGTTTGTGCGAAAAGATCGGATCGGAAGAGCAGACAGACATGCTGGTGGTTCGCATTGCGGCTCTATTGCACGATATCGGGCGAACGGACCAAGATAACGCCAGCGGCAGCCTTTGCCATGCCAGGGTGGGTGTCCGATTGGCCCGGCCGATTTTGGCGGGCTTACCATTGACAGAGGGGCAAGAGCAAAACATCCTGCACTGTATCGCCACCCACCGTTTCCGCGGGAACAGCCCGCCTGAAACGATCGAGGCCCGTGTTTTATTCGATGCCGACAAGCTGGATGCCATCGGAGCCGTCGGGATCGCCAGGGCCTTTCTGTTTGCCGGCGAAGTCGGCGCCCGTCTTCACAATCCTGATGCAAGGATTGAGAAAACCCTACCGTACACGGCGGATGACACGGGATACCGGGAGTACCGGATCAAGCTTTGCCGGATAAAAGGTCGCATGCTGACAGCCACGGGGAAGCAACTGGCCGAACAGCGGCATCAATTCATGGAAGAATTCTTTCAACGCTTTCTTCAGGAATATGACGGAAAGGAGTAGTGTCATGAGTATCAATGTGGTCGAGAAAATCGATGCGTATGTCACCGTGAAGCACGTGCTGGTCAGCGTTTCGGACAAAAGCGGACTCGAAACCTTCGTGCCGCAGCTCTTGGATATCAATCCGGAGGTGAAATTTTTTTCCACCGGCGGGACGTACAATCGATTAAAGGAGATTCTGGGCGCCAAGGCCGCCTCCTGCCTGACCTCGGTTTCCGACTATACGGGGCAGCCCGAAACCCAAGGAGGATTGGTCAAGACGCTTGATTTCAAGATCTATCTCGGCCTTTTGACGGAAACCTACAACGATTCCCACCGGTCCGACCTCAAACGGACGGGCGGCGTTCCCATCGACATGGTCGTCGTCAATCTCTATCCTTTCAAGGAGACCGTTGCACAGACCGG
Source organism: uncultured delta proteobacterium (assembly GCA_963792945.1). Lineage (GTDB taxonomy): Bacteria > Desulfobacterota > Desulfobacteria > Desulfobacterales > SG8-13 > JARFQH01. Next base: position 93,111 of record CAWBYM010000025.1, read on the forward strand.
TGTGACCGTCGAACAGGCCAGGGGGAACATCGACATCGGCGGGCCGTGCATGATTCGGGCGGCGGCCAAAAATTTCATCCGGGTGGCTTCTGTCGTCGATCCGTCAGACTATGGGCGGATCGCATCCGAATTGAAGGACGGCAACGGAAAGCTCGGCCTTGAACTTCGTTTTAAGCTGGCCGGAAAAGCGTTCCACCATACGGCGGTATATGACCGAACCATTGCCGATTACCTGGCCGGCCAGACAGTCGAACAGGTGGCCGGTTGTTACAGCAGATGAGCCGCGCTAGTAAAGACCAAGGGGCAATGCACTGCAACACATAGTGATGTGCGTCATCACAACCGATAAAGGAGACAGCCATGGCCGAAGATCTCAAGAAAATGTATCGTACCATTGTCGATGATCACTTTCCCCCCCAAATGGAAATCAGCTTTATCGAGGGCAGCCAGCGGCAGACGCTTTTCTACGAAAAGGTGCTCTGGGCCATCGACGGTGTCCAAAAAGGGTTGCGTTACGGAGAGAATCCCGGTCAGGAGGCGGCCCTCTATAAAATGGTCAACGGCAACCTGGTTTTCGGGGAGGCGGAGTCGATTCAATCGGGGCAGTACCTGGCGTCCGACATCGAGCTGCTTCAATCCGGAAAGCATCCGGGGAAGACGAACCTGACCGATGCGGATAATTCCCTGAACATTCTGCGATATTTCATGGATCGACCGACCGCGGTGATCGTCAAGCACAACAACCCGTGCGGTGTCGCTAGGTCCGACACTCTTGAAGAGGCTTACCTTAAGGCGAATATGGCCGACCGGGTGGCCGCGTTCGGGGGGTGCATTGCACTGAACCGGGCGGTCGATCGTGCGACGGCCGAGGCTGTCAACCAGCAGTACGCCGAAGTCGTCGTGGCGCCGGACTTCGAAGACGGGGTGATGGAGATCTTTGCCAGGAAAAAAAACCTGCGAGTTATCAAGATTGGGAACATCGATCGCCTGGCTCAATTCGTCGGCCAGCGAGTGGTGGAGTTCAAATCTCTGATCGATGGTGGCATCATCGCCCAGTGGTCTTTTGTGCCCGCAACCCGCACCAAAGACAAGCTTCAACTGGCGCAATGCGACTACAAAGACAAAACCTATCGGGTGAACCGGCAACCGTCCGACAAGGAGTACGACGACCTTCTCTTCGGCTGGCTGGTCGAATCGGGGATTACGTCAAACTCTGTCATCTACGTCAAAGATCAAGTAACGGTAGGGATCGGTACCGGAGAACAGGACCGGGTCGGCGTGGCCGAGATCGCCCGCGACAAGGCCTACCGCAAGTTGGCTGACCGTTATTGCTTCGAAGCCTACGGCAAGGCCTATAACGACATGAAAGACAAAGACAAAAAGGCCGAGCTCGACTATCGGGTGGCCCGCGAGAAGGGTGGTTTGATAGGCGCCGCCATGGTCAGCGACGCTTTCTTCCCCTTCAGGGACGGGATTGATGTCGGGTTGCGCGAAGGGGTGCGGGCGGTGATACAGCCGGGTGGATCGACCAACGATTACCAGTCCATCGAGGCCTGCAACGAGGTGGAAGCCACCATGGTGTTCACCGGCCAGCGATCATTCAAACATTGAAAAACATACACACCGGATAACAGGCCGCAGTTTCCAATTTCCGGCTATGTATCAACATGCGATGAGCGGGTTTCAGGCCCGCTCGTTTTTTTCGCATCGGTCGTCTGGGCACCCATCGTGGCAAGGACTGATGTCGGTTGAGAATGAGTCAAAGAGGAGAAAAGGCAGAATGAAAAGGATGGCTAGGCGATCTGTACGGCGAACTTTTCGTAACATTTAAGACAGTAAGCCATTGTTCGATCGTCCATTTCGAGCAGAATGCCCCCCTGCAGACCAAAGCCGCCGGAGGTCTTGTGAAGCTCAATGTCAACATTGCATCCGCATTGACTGCATTTTTTGCGGATGAAGACCGGGCTCTCCGGGGCGTTGGACGCGAAGATTTGTCTGAGCGTATTCAATTTCACCAGTTTCGGTTTCATCCAAGGTCTCCGGCACGATTGCGCAAAGGCATGTGAAACGTTTTGCTCACTTATATTACACAAATTCCACAATTGTCAAATCAATATTAATGGGAGAGATGATCGGCCGGTGGGGTCCGGGGCAGCGGGTGAATCATCATCGGAAGGGTTGAAACGGAAAACGGCTGTAAAAGGGGGTGCAATGACTATTTTATTTGTCGGAATAATCTGCGTCGCTCATTTGCGTCGGTTCTCTTCCTCCCCAAAGCGCCTCTCCGGTCCACGCCGGACCTACGGTCACTGTTCGATCTTCTTTCGGGAATATGAAGGGAATAGCTTATTTTCCGTCTCTCATAGCCCAACCGTCGCCCGCCGTTGTCATGTTCGATGGGAATCATTTTCTATAATCTTTCAATCACTGCCGGATGATCCATCATCCAGGGGCCGGTGCCTTTAGAAAACTCGAATGGCGTCCGCGTGAATTACTCTTTCTGTGGCCGATTGATGGAGATACGGCCCAGAGAAGAAATGATGCGACTCTTCCACCATATCACAGAGAAGCATGTTATGATAGGCCTAAAACGTTTCCCCGGTCATTTGTCGAAATATTTTCCGGCAGAAAAACAGCACTTGAACGATGCCGCCCACCACATTTGTAAGACTCTGAACCCATCAGATGGAAATAGTTGGCCAGGGCCGCATCCGGTTGCTGCCGGCTTTGCCATAGACTACCATGGGGTTTTCCATTCCGGTTTTCAAAGGTTTTTCGGCCAAAGAAGAATGGCATCCACACCGTCGCCTTTCGACGATGCACTTCTATTCCGATCATGAAGTGTTTTTCCTATTTTCCTGAATTTAAGGAGCATTGTCTCCCAGGAACGACATTGTCATTTATTTGTAAAATTCTGTTATAACACGGTAATTTTCCCGCAGTGGCTTTTGGCATGATCATTGTATCAATGGGTTTAAATTGTGATTACTTTACAGTCGGACTCCTGGACCGACAAGAGAAGACCAACAGAGCAGACACAATGAGGCGCCGATTGATTGATCCTATTGAAGATATTATCTGTCGCATGAGCACAAAAATGCTTCGCTCATTCCTATGGGTCGTCCTTTCGATTTTACCCACGACAGGGCATGCAGATTCCGCCCTTGGCGAATTGTCTTCCGTCCGATCGAAGCTTGCCCAGCCAACGGAATTCTTTCAAGCCGTCAGCAGCGGTAACGACTCCCTGCCAATCGAAACTGCCATCGTTGGAAAGTCGATACCGGTCGGTCTTTTCAAGCAGGGCTACACTGACGGATTCGCAAACGATGATCCAATGGGGGCCTCAGAACAATTGGCGCACGAAATGATCGAGCAGTCCTTAGATCTTTGCCAGATGTCTCAGGAATATTGGCAAAGCGGTCATATTGATCGAGCCATTGAGTTTCTCGACCAGGCCTATCTGCTAGTAATGGGCGTCAATGCGGGTGGTGACGAGCAGTTGGCACAGCAAAAGGAAGACATGCGTTTCCTGATCTCCAAGCGCATTTTCGAAATTTATTCATCCCGCAAGATCGCTATCAGCGGTGCCCAGAATGAAATTCCGGTCGTAATAAACAAGGATGTGCAGAAAGAGATAGACCTTTATACTAGGGGCAAGCTGAGAAATCATTTCATTGCTTCATACAAGAGATCGGGCAAATACCGGCCAATGATCACCGACATGCTCGAGGCTGAAGGTCTTCCGCCTGAGCTCTCTTGGCTGCCGCTGATCGAAAGCGGGTTCCGGATAAAAGCCCTGTCGAATCGGCGGGCATTAGGGTTGTGGCAATTTATTCCATCGACCGGATATAAATTCGGTCTCAATCGCAGCCGATACATCGATGAGCGGTTAGATCCGTTAAAGTCCACCCAGGCGGCCATCGGCTACCTGAAAGAACTGCATCGTCACTTCGGGGATTGGTCGACTGTACTGGCGGCCTATAATTGCGGCGAAGGCCGGGTCTTGAGAGTTATCCGCAAGCAGAAGATTAGTTACTTGGATAATTTCTGGGATCTATATGCGCACCTTCCCCAGGAGACGGCGCGTTATGTGCCGAAGTTTTTAGCCACACTGCATATCGTCAACAATCTGGAGAAATACGGATTGGAGTCCATAACTGTCGAACCGCCGCTGAAATTTGAATCCTTGGCCGTTACGGCTCATATCCCGCTGCAAAACGTCGCAGATATTACGGGCATCAATTTTGAAATTTTGGATGAACTCAATCCCGAACTAAGGCAAAGCATCGTTCCCGGTGGGAAGTATACCCTTAAAATTCCCGAAGGCAACCGACGGTTTCTGCTGGCGAGCATCGATCAAGTTCTGCGCTTGAATCCTGCCGGTGTCGATTTCCTCAAACACAGAGTGCGGTCCGGTGAAACCTTATCCCTGATAGCCCGCCGCTACCGCACCAGCGTGGCCAATATCATGCTGGCGAACAATTTGAACCATGCAAACCATATAGTTACCGGAAAAACGCTCAAGATTCCGAAGGGAATAAAGACATCCCTGCAAGGCGGAATGGAAAGCTAGTTTCGAACCGTGACCGGCACGGGTCACCGATGCATGGGGTCGCGGAATGCAAGCATTTATGGGGCACCGCATCGGTTGTGTTGTCGGGCGCTTGAAGTACAAAAATACGTCTGCGCGCCCGATACCTTGCATCCGCGTCACCCTGCAAACGCTTGCAATTCTCTGGCCTGAAGTCCATTGGACGATGTAATCCTGTGAGCTGATTCCGCGGACTTTATTGAACAGCCCAGAGTGTCTTTTCCATGAGTACCTGCCCGCAGCGGATGAGGGCGATACCGTACGAAGTTTCCGATCGGCAGGTCACCACAGACGGTTAATCTTTAAATCACTCACCGATTTCGCAATACTTTCCTGATGACCTCCAGCGCATGATCGATATCCTGCGCTGATATGTGGTAATGGGTAACCGCCCGGAGTCGTTGACTACCAGTGGGCAGGACGCGGACTCCTTCTATGGCCAGGGTGTCGGCCAACTGTTTCGCCGTGACATCTTCGCGCATGATTTCGAAAAAGACGATGTTTGTTCGGACGGCTGCAGGTTCGACGGTAATGTCTTCCAGCGTCGCCAGGCCTTGGGCCAGGTGCCGGGCGTTGGCGTGATCGTCGGGGAGCCTGGCAGTCATCTCCGTCAAGGCCACGATACCGGCCGCCGCCAAGATACCGGCCTGGCGCATGCCACCGCCCAATACCTTGCGTGCCCGCCTGGCCCGATCGATAAACGATCGGCTCCCGCAGACGACCGAACCCACCGGTGCTGCCAGGCCCTTGCTGAGGCAGAAACTGACCGAATCCGCCGCATCGGCCAATTCGGCCGCCGGGACATCGAGTGCGGCGGCGGCATTGAAGAGGCGGGCACCGTCCATATGAATCTTCAAATTGTAAGTGTCGGCCAGACGCCTCACCGATTGAAGGTAGTCGCTGTCCAGGGGAGCGCCATTGCAGCGGTTATGGGTGTTTTCGAGGACCACCAACCGGGTCACCGGGAAATGGACGTTTTCAGTGCGCACGGCGGCCTCGATGTCCTCAAGCAAAAGTTTGCCGTCGGGCTGATTGGGAACGGTCCGGGGATGAATGCTTCCGACGGCCGACGATCCCCCCTGCTCGTAGAAGAAAATATGGGCCTGATCGCCTAAAATCATTTCTTCCCCCCGACCGCAGTGGGTCAGCTGGCAAACCAAATTGGCCATCGTCCCGCTGGAAACGTATAGACCGGCATCCTTGCCGAGCCGCTCGGCGGCCATTTCCTCCAGGCGGTTGACGGTTGGATCTTCTCCGAAAACGTCGTCGCCGACATCGGCCTCTGCCATGGCCTTCCGCATTGAGGGGGTCGGCAGGGTGATCGTATCTGAGCGAAGGTCGATAATTCGGTTGGCCATGTGTTTTCTCCTCATTTGATGTTAGTTGGATTGGCGCCGGTCAGGCGGAAGCGTTCCCGTCCGTATTTCTAAAGAATATTTCACTGAGCGGCAAGCCTTTTTGCCAAAGGAGGGCTTCGGCTTCCACCGTGGACACCGCACTCCGGCCGAAAAAGTGGTGGCAAAGGGGAACGCAGGAGCTTCGTCTTGACGGGAACGTCCCGAAACATGTAATAAGAAAAGTATAGTGATCTTGGCGGTCAGTTCGGTTTCCCCCGATGACGTGCCTGCTTATAATGGCATCGCCAAAGCTCAAGGGCTTATTTCGTAGCAACGATCAAAAAGAAAGGGAATGATTGATGGGAAATCTCTTGTGGGAGCCGTCGGCGGAAAAAATAAAGGCCACGAACCTTTATCGTTTCATGAACCAGGTCAACGAGCGTTTCGGCCAGAATTTTACCGAATACAACACACTCTACCGTTGGTCGGTTGAAAACATTGCCGATTTCTGGTCCACCATGTGGGACTTTGCCGGAATTGTCGCTTCCACGCCTTATCAGGAGGTTATTGACGATCTGGAAAAGATGCCCGGGGCCCGATGGTTCAGCGGGGCCCGGCTCAATTTTGCCGAAAACTTGCTGCGCTACCGGGACGAGCGTGTGGCGATTGTTTTCAAGGGTGAAGCCCGAGAGCCTGAATACCTGACGTATGCCGAACTCTACAGCGAAGTTGCAGGGGTGGCAAAGGCCCTGAGAGAATCCGGGGTGCAGGCCGGAGACCGGGTCGTCGGGTTCATGCCGAACATGCCCCAGGCGATCATTGCCATGCTGGCCGCCGTGAGCATGGGGGCGGTATGGTCTTCCTGTTCCCCGGATTTCGGTATAAAAGGCGTGCTTGACCGGTTCGGTCAGATTCGGCCCAAGGTGCTTTTCACAGCCAATGGGTATTCCTTTAAAGGGAAGAAGATCGATTCCCTGGAGCGGATCGCCGATATCCTCAAAAAGCTGCCCTCGATAGAAAAAGTTGTCGTGGTGCCCTACACTGATCAGAACCCGAACATCGCCCCTGTTCCCAATGCCGTTCTCTATGGTGATTTCATCGCGCCGGAAGGCGACCTCGAAATCGAGTTCGCTCAACTACCCTTCGGTCATCCCCTCTACATCATGTATTCTTCCGGTACCACCGGTTTGCCCAAGTGCATGGTTCAGTGCGCCGGCGGCATTCTGATCCATCACCTGAAGGAGTTGGTGCTGCACACCGATCTGAAAAGACAGGACACGATTTTTTATTTCACCACCTGCGGGTGGATGATGTGGAACTGGTTGACCAGTTCCCTAGCCGTGGGAGCCACGCTGGTTCTTTTCGACGGCAATCCGTTTCACCCCCATCCCGGGGCGCTCTGGGAAATGGCCCAAAACGAGAAGATCACGGTTTTTGGCACGAGCGCCGGTTACATCGCCGCTCTTCAGAACGCCGGAGTCACGCCCGGAAAGACTTACGACCTTACCCCCCTGCGCGCCGTGCTGTCGACCGGTTCGCCCCTGTCCATCGAAGGGTTCGATTTCATCTATCGGGAAGTCAAGTCCGATCTTCAGCTGGCATCCATTTCCGGCGGGACGGATCTCAACGGATGCTTCGCCCTGGGCAACCCCATGGGTCCGGTTTACAGCGGTGAGTTGCAATGCCGTGGGCTGGGCATGAGGGTCGAAGCGTTCGACGATACCGGCCGGCCGGTGGTCGGGCAGCAAGGCGAACTCGTCTGTACCCGGCCCTTTCCCTCCATGCCGATTTACTTCTGGGACGACCCGGACGGCGTCAAATACCACCAGGCCTATTTCGATGTCTACCCGAATGTTTGGCGGCATGGTGACTTCATCGAAGTCAACGAACGGGGCGGGGTGGTGATTTACGGCCGATCGGACGCCACGTTGAATCCCGGCGGCGTAAGAATCGGGACGGCCGAAATTTATCGGCTGATTGAACAGATCGACGAAGTCGAGGACAGTGTCGTGGTCGGACAGGATTACAAAAACGATGTGCGGATTATCCTGTTCGTCAAAATGGCTCCTGGCAGTGCACTTACGGATAAGCTGCAGAATAAAATCCGCAAACTGATAAGAGACAATGCTTCTCCTCGCCACGTGCCGAAGAAAATAATCAGTATTCCGGCCGTGCCTTATACGTTGAACATGAAAAAGGTGGAACTGGCCGTGAAGAAGATTGTCGAAGGCAAACCGGTCCTCAACCGGGATGCATTGAGCAATCCGGAAGCACTTGATCACTACCGGGATTTGCCGGAGCTCCAGGAGGATTGATACCTGACTGATACCCTACGACGATGGGGGAGTTTTTCGGGCGCGGGCGGGGCAGGGCAACCGGCTGTCGTTCCCCAGACCTTGGAGTGTACCCATGGTTGAACACTTTTACATCTTCCCGGTGGGCATCATCCGCCGTCGGGAAGACACCGCACGGATCGACATCTACCCGCCCTACAGAGAAGGGTTGCTGGGATTGGACCAGTTTTCGCATATCCATGTCTTGTACTGGCTGCATATTAACGACACGACCGAAAAGAGAAAGACGCTCAAGGTCCATCCCCGCAAAAACCCCGTCAATCCCCTGACAGGTGTTTTTGCGACCCACTCTCCCCGCCGGCCGAACCCCCTCGCCCTATCTCTGTGCCAAGTTCGGGCCGTAGATGATGACGGCATCGATATTGAGGGCATCGACGCTTTCGATGGATCTCCTGTCATTGATATCAAAGCCTATTTCCCCAGGGATGCCGATGACTGTCCGATCAGGTACCCCGTCTGGGAGTGAAGCGGCGCCGGGTGTCTTTTACCTGTACACCACGAAAAAAGTCATGCCAGAAGAGCTTGTCGGTCACATAGAGCACATCACCTACACCAACGAGGAGAATGGATACACGATAGCCAGGGTCAGGACTTCCGGCCGTCATGACCCGGTCACCATCGTGGGGCACCTAATAGCGCCGACTCCGGGCGAGGTCCTGCACATGACCGGAGAATGGACCCGGCATCCCCAGTACGGCGAGCAGTTCAGGGTCGACGATTATGAGGCCGCCGTCCCCGCTACCACCCAGGGTATCCAGGTCTATTTGGGATCAGGCATGATCAAAGGTCTCGGACCGGTTATGGCCGAGCGGATCGTTGCAAAATTCGGTGACGAGACCCTCCGCATCATTGAAAAAGACATCGACAGGCTGACCGAAGTCGAAGGCATCGGCCGCAAGCGCGTGTCCATGATCCAAAAGGCCTGGGACGAGCAAAAAGACATCCGAAATGTCATGATTTTCCTGCAGTCCCACGGGGTGAGCGCAGGGTACGCCGCCAAGATATACAAGCAATACGGCAGCCGTTCCATCGCCGTTGTGAAACAGAATCCCTATCGGCTCGCCTCCGACATTTTCGGCATCGGGTTCAAAATCGCCGATCGCATTGCGCAGCTGTTGAATTTTCCGGCCGATTCGGATCTCCGGGTCACCGCCGGGGTCCTCTATGTTCTCGATCTGATGGCCGGCGAAGGTCATGTTTTCGTGCCGCATGATGACCTTACATCCGAATGCAGCAAAGTCCTCGACGTGGCGCCGGGGTTGGTGGAAAAAGCAATAGACCATCTGACCCTCGGAAGGCGGGTCGTTGTCGAAACCCCGCCGTTAGACGGGAGAGGGACCGGCTTTCGCGGCCGCACAGTCTATTTGGTGCACTTGCACGTCTGCGAAACCGGGATTGCCGAACGGCTGTCGAACCTGAGGGTGTCTGCCAGGAGTGTGCGTCCAATCCATGTGGATCATGCCCTGGCTTGGATACAAAAACGGCTGGCCATCGAATTGGCCGAGGAACAGGTCCGTGCGGTTTCCGCAGCGCTGAGAGACAAGATCCTGGTCATCACGGGAGGGCCGGGGACCGGCAAGACAACGATCATCAACGCCATCCTGCAGATATTCAATAAAATCGGCGCCAACGTTTGTCTGGCGGCACCCACCGGGCGGGCGGCCAAGCGCATGAGCGAAGCCTGTGGATGCGATGCCCGGACCATTCACCGCTTGCTCGAGTTCAACCTGCTCAAAGGCGGCTTTCAAAGAAACGATCAGAAGCCTTTGGAATGCGATCTGTTGGTCATCGATGAAGCATCTATGGTCGATACGCTGCTGATGCACCATCTTCTCAAGGCGATCCCCGCGGGTACAATCCTGATTCTGGTCGGGGATGTGAATCAGCTGCCGTCGGTCGGGCCCGGCAATGTTCTGAGGGATATCATTGGCTCCGGGGTCGTGACCGTGGTCGAGTTGAAAGAGATCTTCAGGCAGGCGCGGCAGAGCCGCATAGTTGTCAATGCCCACCGAATCAACAACGGCCTCCTGCCGGAATGGGAGGACCATGTGCCCTCGGGTCAGCCTTTGACGGATTTTTACTTTATCCAGCAAGAAGATCCCGCAAAGGTGTTGAATATTATGCTGGAACTGACCAAAGAGAGAATCCCGCGCCGTTTCGGCCTCGATCCCATCGATGATATCCAGGTGCTCACCCCCATGCACCGGGGGGTTGTTGGTGCGGACAACCTGAATGTCCAGCTGCAGGAAGTACTCAACCCCGCAACCGACCGCTTGATCAGAGGGGATCGGGAATTGCGGGTCAACGACAAGGTCATGCAGGTCAGAAACAATTATGACAAAGATGTTTTCAACGGGGATATCGGCCGGGTCGACCGCATCGACCCGGCCGACCAGGAAGTGGTGGTCCGTTTTGAGGATCAGGCGGTGCGCTATTCCTATTCGGATCTTGACCAAATCACCTTGGCTTATGCGGTATCCGTCCACAAATCCCAGGGGTCGGAGTATCCGGCGGTTGTCATGCCCGTCCTTACCCAGCACTACCTGCTGCTGCAGCGCAACCTGATTTACACGGCCATCACGCGCGGCCGCAACCTGGTGGTCATCGTCGGCACCCGTCAAGCGTTGGCCATGGCCGTCGGAAATTCGAAAACCCAGCAGCGATTCACCTTACTCAAGGAACGAATCACCACTGCCGGAGGGAAGGCGGTTCGAGGCGGGGGCTGATTTGAGACCCATTGGCGGGCGAGACAAGGCAGCCGCCGGCCGGATCACCGCCCCGGCGGCCGCCTTGATTGCGGCGGGCATTAACGGGTCAACTTGAGGACAATGAATCCCGAGTTACCCCTTTTGACGAGCAGCATAACGGGTTCGCCCTTTTTTACTTTGTCCAGTTCCTTGCGAAAGTCAGCCGCACTGGTCACCGGTGAGCGGTTGACCTCTTTGATCAAGTCCCCTTCGCGGACACCGGCCTTTTCGGCATTGCTGTCTCCCTGGACGCTTGTGACCAGGACACCTTTTTCTGTCTCATCGTAGCCCAGTCGTGAAGCGAGCTCGGCCTCTAGCGTCTGCACGCTCAATCCCAGCTTGTCTTCGGTCTCCGGCTGGCTGCGGGCCTGCATTTCCTGGTCTTCCCGCTTGGTTGTTTTGATCGCGACGGTTTTTTCCTTGCCGTCTCTGACGACCGTAATTTCAGAACGAATTCCAACCCCCAGACCGGCGATGCGCCGCGAAAGCTCACGGCTGCTGGTGACGGGCTGCCCGTCGACCGCTACGATCAGATCGTTGACCTTTATGCCGGCTTTATCGGCGGGGTCGCCTTCGAATACATGGGTCACCAGAACACCGGTCCGATCGCCGAGTTTATAGTACTCCGACAGTTCGGGCGTCAGGTCCTGGATGCCGACACCCAGCCAGCCCCGTGTGACCTCTCCTTTGGACTGCAACTGGGCGACGATATCTTTGGCCATGTTGATCGGAATGGCGAATCCGATGCCCTGACCGCTGGCAACGATGGCCGTGTTGATCCCTATCACCTCGCCCTTCATGTTGATAAGAGGCCCGCCGCTGTTGCCGGGATTGATGGAAGCATCCGTCTGGATAAAGTCATCGTAAGGGCCGGAGCCCAGAATGCGTCCCTTGGCACTGATGATACCCGCTGTGACGGTTTGTTCCAACCCGAAAGGGCTACCGATGGCAACGACCCAGGACCCCACATTTTGGGTGTCCGAATCGCCCATCGGCAACGGATTGAGATCGGTAGCGCCTTGGATCCTTATCAGGGCCAGGTCGGTTTTTGGGTCCCTGCCTATGACCGTCGCATCAAACTCTTTGTCGTTCACCAACCGCACTTTAATCTGGTCGGCATCCTCGATGACATGATTGTTGGTTACGATATAGCCTTCGCGGTCGATGATGAAGCCCGATCCGAGGCTGCGCTGTTTGAATTCGCGCGACGGGCCGTTGTCGAACGGACCGAAAAAGTCTTTGAATGGATCACCTTCACGGCCTCCGAAGGGGTTTCCGAAGAAGTGTCGAAACACGCGGCCACCACCCTGGATCGTTTTGACGGTCCGAATGTTGACCACACCGGGTTTGGCGATTTCAGCCAGCTGGCTGAAGTTGGCCGGAACCATCGGTGGCGGTACATCTTGGACGGCACTGACACCGTATGGCTGGGATCCGGCGATCAAACCGATCACGGCCAAAACGGCAGCGGCCCGGAGACCTATCGATACCTTTATTGGCAGACTCATTTTTTCCTCCCTGATTGAAAATCCATCGAACCGGCGGTTCCGGCAGTTGAACCTGGCACCCTTCCGTGGCCGGACTTTGGTATCTTCGATAGTGGAAACCACTGCCTGAGAATTTTGACAGTCTAATATATAGCGCAATTACCGTAAAGCAACCCCCAACACCGGCCGACAGGGGGCTATTTATCATGCCTGTCGTGACGGGCTGGGGATCGATCTCCTGCGACTTGTCGCTAGCGGAGGGGGCATTGGCGGACAGCCAACCGGATACCGATGGCCTTAAGCCTTGACATTCAGTGAATAATGGGTAAAATTGGTACGTTTGAAGATGTCACGAGACATCTTCAAGATTCGTCACTTCAAGGGGGTATAAGCATGCCGGTTTATGAGTTTGAATGTTCCTGCGGTGAAATTTCTGAAGAACTGGTTAAAATGGGGACCCGCTCGATCAATTGCCCGAAATGCGGGGACAAGGCCAAAAAGATTATTTCGACCTGCTCTTTCGAATTGAAGGGCGGCGGATGGTATGCCGACGGGTATTCTTCCCGAAACAGCCGTTCAACATCAGAATCCAACAAATAGTCGCCTGCTCAAGGCGTCCGCCGGAACGGACACTCTGGTGTGTACATCTTCAACAAAGCGCAGCGGTTCAATTCTGAACCCTGCGCTTTGTTATTGGCGTTATTGGCCATCCATGAAATTCTCAAACAGCCTATAATGAAAGGTGACGTTCGATGGACCCCATCCTCACATCTTTGACGGCCATATCTCCGGTCGACGGGCGGTATCGCCGCACGACTGAAAGCCTTGGAGGATACTTCTCGGAAAGCGCCCTCATCAAATACCGCGTCATGGTGGAAGTGGAATATTTTCTGGCCCTTTGCGAGGTTCCTCTGCCGCAATTGACTGCTTGCGATGCATCGACTGCAGCCCCGCAGCTGCGGGATATTTACCTGTCCTTCCGCCTCGAAGACGCCCAGCGCGTGAAGGACATCGAAAAGGTGACCAATCACGACGTCAAGGCGGTCGAGTATTTTATGAAGGAAAAATTCGACCTCATCGGTCTGGGCGCCTTCAAGGAATTCATCCACTTCGGTCTGACCTCACAGGATATCACCAATACGGCCATGCCTTACTGCCTGAAAAAGGCCTGGCTGGAGGTGATCAGGCCCGTAATGACCGACTTGATAGCGACCCTTTCCGAAAAAGCAGACGGCTGGAAGAACGTGGCGATGCTCGCCAGAACCCATGGACAGCCGGCATCGCCCACCACCGCCGGCAAGGAGATTTACGTTTTCGTGGAGCGTCTGAATCGGCAGATGGCGCTACTCGACAGCGTGCCGTTTTCGGCCAAATTCGGTGGGGCCACGGGAAATTTCAATGCCCATGCCGTTGCCTTTCCCGATATCGACTGGTTTGCCTTTGCCGACCGGTTGGTGGAGGGACAGCTGGGATTGGTGCGCTCTCGCAACACGACCCAGATAGACCACTACGACAATCTGGCGGCCTTTTGCGATGGCCTCAAACGGATCAATACCATACTGGTCGACCTGTCACGCGATATCTGGGCCTACATATCCATGGACTATTTCAAGCAACAGATCAAGGCCGGCGAAACCGGTTCGTCTACCATGCCCCACAAGGTCAATCCGATCGACTTCGAGAACGCCGAGGGCAACTTGGGTATCGCCAACGCCGTGCTATCGCATCTGTCGGCCAAACTCCCCATATCGCGGCTGCAGCGCGACCTGACCGATTCAACCGTGATCCGTAACATCGGGGTACCGCTGGCGCATTCGTTGATAGCGTTAAGATCGCTGCTCAGGGGCCTGTCCAAGCTGATTATCAATGAAGAGGCCATCAGCGAAGACCTGCGTGACAATTGGGCCGTGGTGGCGGAGGCGATCCAGACCGTTCTGCGCCGCGAGGGGTATCCCGAGCCTTACGAAGCCTTGAAAACCCTGACACGCACCCATTCCCGTATTGGCCGAGAGGCCATCGCTGAATTCATCAGCGGGCTGGGTGTTCCCGAAAGGGTGAAAGAAGAGCTGTCGGCGATTACCCCAGAGAACTACACTGGTATTCTTGAATTCTAATCCGCAGCGGCCCGGTGCCGGAAGATATTGCCGACAACAGCCCCATCTGCCCCTGGCCCGGAGACAACCATCCATGACCTTCGTACCCTCACTCCGTCCTCCGACCGGTGAAAACCGGCCCCAATGGTGGTTTTTGTTCAGGGAGGGCCGCATTCTCGTTCACCGTCGGAATGACGATGTCGCTTGCCCTTTCGTTGACGATGTCGCGCCGTTTGCATCGGCTCTTGGCCGGAAACTGTATCTCGGCGACCTGGAGGGCACCGATTGCTACTCGGCCGAGCTGAGCCCTGATGCGCAGCTGCCTGCAGGCAGTTCCCTGTGTCGAATCAGACAGCTTCTCGGAGAGGTCGGAGACGAACTGCTGGGCATCGCCGGCCGGGCCAATCAATTGAATCACTGGGCCCAAACCCACCAGTTCTGCGGCCGGTGCGGTCACCCGACCCGAGATTCAGAAGAGGAACGCGCCAAGGTCTGCCTTCGCTGCCGCTTGATCAATTACCCACGGGTGTCTCCAGCCGTCATCGTCGCGGTAAAGAAAGAACGTCGCATACTTCTGGCCCGCTCGACCCGCAGCGGGTCGAGCTACCACAGTGTGCTGGCTGGGTTCGTCGAGCCGGGTGAAACCCTCGAGGATTGTGTCAGGCGTGAAATTTTCGAGGAGGTCGGCATCCGAGTCGCCAATATCCGCTATTTCGGCAGTCAACCCTGGCCGTTTCCCGATTCGCTGATGGTGGCCTTTATGGCGGACTATGCGGGGGGCGAGATTCGGGTCAATCCTCACGAAATCGCCGAGGCCGGATGGTTTGACGCCGATCACCTGCCCCGGGTTCCGGGCAAGTGGAGTATTGCCGGGCGGCTTATCGACCGGTTTGCCGGGACAAATGTTTAGGCCGTTCCGACTATCGGGTGAGGAGAGGGGACGGGACGAGTCGACTTCCCCGACGCCGAAGCCGCTGAAGCGAACCGGTCAACCACATCAATGCTGGTTTTTCTCGGCTACAACCTCGTTTTTCCAGGCCGATATCATTTGAACGGCAATTTCCTTGGCCTCGGGCTGTAGGATCGCCCGGTTGTCTTTATCGGTGACCGATCGGATATAGGGATGATTTTCGAATTCGTCGATGAAAACGTTATCGATGATAAACTGACTGTAGGCCGTTGAGTCGACAATGGATTCTTTGTCCTGACCTTTTTTGCGATACATGGACTTGGTGTATTTCTTTAGACGGGGGATGACCTTCTCCTTGAAATGTTGCAGCTGTTCGGCCCGGACGCCAAGGTGATAGGCGAGTTGGTCGGCCAGGGATTGATCGGCTTGACTGACGTTCTGGTCGACGAGCTGCTTGGCCCGCAGATCGGATAATTCCGGGGCCAAGTTCTTGATGAAGAAAAGCATGACGTTTTTGTTGGCCATCAGGTCATCAAGGGCGTAATTCGATAGCACTTTAGGCAGTTCATCCCGCATGATGGATTGAATTCGGCTTTCCAACGGCGTGTCCTGGTGGGTGCCGCGGGAAAACAAGGCTAATTTTCGGCTTAACAGAGGTATGATATCGGAGACAAGGGTATCCGCGTCGTCGGCATCGATGCCGAGATAACCGGCGAGCTCGTTGATTCTCTTTGATGCGGTTCCCATGGGAGTGTTTTTGTCTGTCATGTGCTTATAGCGAGATCGGCTTGATGAGGGTTGCCGGTTCCGCCGGGTTTTCGGTTGAATCCAAGGCTTCGCCCAGCCTCGGTGCGCGAGGGGTATCGTCTCAATCACCACTTGAAAGGGTATGACGATGGATCTTCAATGCGATGCCGAGGGGGAATCCGCGCCTCTGCAGAAAACCGATGAGCCGTATTTTGAAGGCCGCCGGTCCGAGTTCGATCCATTGTTTCAGCTTGCTTTCGACAGACCGCCAGGCAAGATCCTCCTCATCGACCTCACTTAATACCGCGTCAATAACAGCATCGTCAATCCCCTTTTGATACAGTTCACGGCGCAGAAGGCCACACGATCGGGGACGGTGGCGTATCCGGCTCTCGACGAACAGGCGCGCGAATGCCGTGTCGTCCAAGTAGCGCTCATCTCCCAGCCGCTGGATAATGGCGTCAACGGTTTCACGGGCAAAGCCCTTGCGGCCGGTCAAGTAACGGTCGACTTCCCTACAGCTGCGCTGGCGATAACCGAGGAACCGGATGGCGCAAACATAGGCCGAGAATTCTTCATGCTTCCGCGTCATGCGTTCGACATATTCAGCCTCCAGGTGCTGGCCTTTAGCCAGTGCAGCGGCGTCCATCTGATTGGCCGTGAAGGCATAGCGGTGATCGAGGTAGACCTGCACCCGACCGGGATTGCGCTTGGAGAATTTCAAGTCGGTGACAAAATTCTTCATAGATAGCCGATGCCAATGATGTTTGTTCCGTCAATTGCGAAAGGCTCGGGGAATGTGCCCCCTATTGCGGCGATTGTCAATACCCGGCCGAGCGGCTGCAGGAGAGACCGTTTGACAACCGATCATGAAATGAACTATAGGGCCCTTTGTCCGGTGGCGCCGGTTTTTTCATTTAATGCGGGCAGACCGCAACCCGCCTAAGTCTCGGTTGCCCGTTAAAGAAAAGACCGGTCAAGGCCACCTTCAATTATTTGCAGACCGCAACCGCTGACACCGCAACAAACGATTACCGACATAACAACTGAAAGGATCGACTCAATGGAAACAAACAGGTTCTCCCTAGCAAACGTCGCGCTGGCCGCAATCGTCCTGCTGGCGGTTTTTCTCGTCGGGCTCTTGGTCTACGGGCCGAACACGCCTTATATGTCCGATTCGGGCCATGCCGAGAGTATGGCTGTGGTGGCCAAGGAAAAACAACCAAAGAAACCGGCCCCCGATGCAATCTTGCAGATGCTGAAGGAAGGGAACGAACGCTTTTACACCGGCCAGCCGCTCCACCCCCACGCCGATGCCGCCCGCCTTGCCCAGGCGGGCAAAGAGAATCAGGGCGACCACGCCTACGCAACGATCATTTCATGCTCTGATTCGCGCGTACCGGTAGAATTGATCTTCGATGGCGGCGTCATGGACATGTTCGTCATCCGGTTGGCAGGCAACGTTTGTGATACCGACACGGCCGGGACGGTCGAGTACGGGCTGGCCCATGTCCACACCCCGGTGCTGGTCGTCTTAGGACATACCCAATGTGGTGCGGTGACCGCCGTCTCTCACGCGTTGGAAGGAAAAGGCCACAAACTCGAAATCAACATTCCCCCCCTGGTCGACAATATCATTCCGGCGGTCAAACGGGCGAAGGAAATTCACAAAGACGTCCACGGCGACGATCTCATCCCTTATGCCATCGAGGAAAACGTGTGGCAGGTCATCGAAGACCTCTTCATGCAAAGCCCAACTGCACGCCAACTCGTCTTAGAAGGCAAAACCAAGGTGGTCGGTGCTATTTATGACGTCGGGACAGGGCAGATCGAATGGCTGGACACGGCCAAGGTAGGTGACATCCTGAATCGGGTGGAAGCTTCACCAGACAAGCAAACCAAGGCGCTGGCCGACTAGCAGGTCGTCAGCAGCGGGCGGTTCGTCCAGTAACCGAAGATCCGCCCGCAATTAAAGTGCTGCCCGAAAGGGTCAGAACAGCGTTCGATGCTGATGAGAGCGCAATTCCGCGTGCGAGGTTCGACCGGGGCGCCGCCAGGCCAAGGTCGCAAGGGTGAGCAAGACCCGGTCGTTCGAAAGAGGTGAAGCCGGTGAGGTGAGACGCGGCTGGTGAGGAGGGATCTACGGTTTGACGGTCGTATGGAGAAAGGCCCCCTTTCTCTCTACAATCCCCTTGCTCAAAAACTTTTCCATTATTTCAGTGTACAGGCCCCGATAGTCGGAATTGAAATAGAGATCGACGGTTTCCTTGAACCAATTGGTGTCCATCAGCAGTCCGAAAAACTCTTCGGCGACTACGGTTTTCTTCATCATCAGGGTATAAACGATGATTTTCTTCAGAACGTCCCGACCCATCATTTGACGATTCGTCACATAACTTTCCACTCGATCCATGCTTCGTTTAAGGGCACCTTGAAAGTCTGCAAACGCCGCACCATGCCCTGGACAGACAAGCGCCACGTCGAGAGAAGACAATCTCTCGAGACATTGTTTGGTGTAATAGGCAGCGGCATTGCCCTCGACGCGGACCGTATGAACGGCCATGTCTCTCTCCCATAAGGTATCGGATGAGATCAGTATTTTCTCCCGGCGGTGATAGAGAACGATGCCGTCGGCGGCATGACCGGGTGTGTAGATGACTTCAAATCTGTGCGGACCGACGCTGATGGTATCGCCGTCTTTGAGGCCGTGGGTCGGAGTGAAAAATTCAGCTTGCTGATGATAGTACTTCCACCATGTTGCCCAGTCATCCCGCGTGTCGATGAACATCTTACCGATGTCGTGCAGAAAGATGTCGCAACCCGATAGTTGCTGAATACGGTTGTGACCGCCGATGTGATCGCAGTGGCAATGGGTCGTGATGATAGCCGTTACTTCGGTCAGGTCGACGCCGATGGCGGTGATGATCCGACGGGTTGTGTCGAAGTCCGCAATATATCCGGTGTCGATCAGGGTCGGCGGATCGCCCCGGTAAATAAAGTGATTGGCATTCAGATAGCCGCGCTCAATGAAGTACAGGTCTTTCAGTATCTCTATCCCGGGGATATGCATTCGATAGGACCTTTATACTGCCCAACACCGCCTACGGGACCGGTATCAGTGTACCGATTAGGATTCTATGGTGTCGTCAACGATGAAGGCCGAGCTGCGCACGGCGATGCTGCGCTTCTTCACCCAAATCCGAACCATCAAAACCGCGTCACCGTCAATGCCGACGATGTTCGGCAGTTCCTCGACATAGGAGATGTCTTTTTTCATGAATTCATAGTACGTCGTGTTCGTACTATAGGGATCGGCGACCAGTATCACCCGGTGAGAATCAAACGGGTGTTTCTGTGGAGAACCGCTGAAGGCGACATGGGTTTCTCTCAACAGTTTATGATCCTTCGGTCGCTTGTAAGCCTGAATCTCAAACTTTTCGGCTGTCTTGAGAAAATTCGAAATGACCATTTTGTTACCTCCTTCCCGGTCGCTATCGGGTCCCGTTGATATCTTCCTCAATCTCTGGCAGCAGCTCCTTCAGGGTCTGTTCGTCGACAATTCCCAGTTTAAGAGCCACCTTCGGTTTGATAATGGCGAACACCCCTTGGGCGGAGGCGTAGAGTTCACCTTCCGTCGCTGAGAAGAGTTCTCCCCTCATTAGCGCCTCTCTTGAACTTCTTATTTCAAGGACGGTTCCGACGGCTTTGAGCGGTTGGCCGACATGAACCGGTTTTTTGAACGCAACCGACAGGGATTTGGTCAGAATGACCGATTTAAATCTGTGGATGGCCGACCAACTCATGATTTCGTCGAGGATAGTGGAGACCACACCACCATGAACCATGGTGCTCCAACCCCGCAGATGATCGGGAACTGTCAAGTAGGAGACGACCCGATCACGGCCGGCGGCAAACCGCATGCGGAGACCGGCCGGATTGGCCGGTCCACAGGCGAAGCACATATGATCCTCCTGAACGGGAAGAATCGTATAATTGTCTTCTTGCGGCGCTTCCATTGCACAATTCTTGGATGTCGTTAAGAGCGGTGAATGTTGTTCATCATGCTGAAATGCATCAAATAGTTGACCATGGCCTTGCCGCCGAGACGTTTGATTTTAAGTACGGGATTGTATTGCAATCCGGTCAAGTTGCGGCGGACCATACCGGATTCTGCCGACCATCGGGTGAGCTCCGAGGGCTTGATGAATTTGCGATACGAGTGTGTGCCTCTTTTTACGACGCCCAGAATATACTCCGCCGCAATAATGGCCAGCAGGAAAGACAGAATATTCCGGTTGAGCGTTGCAAAGAACACGTCACCGCCGGGCTTCACCAGCCGGCTGCAGGATAGAACAACGGACGGGGGGTGCGGGACGTGCTCCAGCAGTTCCATGCACGTCACGACATCATAGGCGCCGGCTTGGATACCGGTCAAATCTTCGGCCGTGGTCTTGCGGTAGTCGATGTCGAGCCCGCTGGTAACAGCATGCCGCCGGGCAACGATCAACGGCGCCTCGCCGGCATCGATGCCCGTTACCCGGGCACCCATTTTTGCCATTCCTTCGGCCAGAATCCCCCCCCCGCAACCCACATCGAGCACCGATTTGCCGGCCAAGGACGAACGCGCATCGATGTAGCCCAGGCGCAGGGGGTTGATGTCGTGGAGGCCTTTGAATTCACCGGTCTTTTTCCACCAATGCGGTGCTTGAGCCTCGAATTTACGGATTTCGTTTCGATCGATATTGGTCGGCATTGCGGTTCGCCCTTGCTGGTCACGGCGGTGCCTGTTAATCGGCCATGAATCTGAACGGTACGGATACCGGCGATCAACCCGACGTCTGTTTTATAACTGATTTGTTCAGTGCCGGCAGTTTCACCAAGCCCCAGAGCTGGGAGATCAACATGCCGGCCAACATCAACCCGCAACCGGACAATCCTCTGGCTGACAACCGTTCACCCAGCATGATCCACCCGCCTATGGCAGCGAACACGGCCTCCAGGCTCAGCAGAATGGCGGCATGAGCCGGCGGGGCATGGCGCTGGGCGACAACCTGAAGGGTGTAAGCCACCCCGACCGACAATACGCCTCCGTAAAGAATGGGCACAGCCGCCTGGAAAATACTGTACAGGCTCATGGTTTCGAAAAACATCGCCGTCAGGAGGCTGAGAAAGGAGCAGACCATAAACTGACTCAAAGCCAGTTTGAGAGAGTCCGTGCGCGGCGACAGCCAGCCGATAATGAGCACATGCGCGGCCCAGAAGAATGCCCCGGCCAAGACCAGCAGATCGCCAAAGGCGATGGTGAGCTGATCGGTGATACTTAGAAAATAGAGACCGATGGCGGCCAGTACGGCGCCGATCCACGTACCGGGATTGGCCCGTAAGCGGAGAAATATACCGAGAATCGGAACGATCACCACATACAGGCCGGTGATGAATCCGGCGTTCCCGGCCGTTGTGTAGACCAGCCCCGCTTGCTGCAGCGAAGCGCCCGTGAACAGGACGAGACCGGCCAGGCCGCCACCCCGGAGGATCGTTCCGACTCGCCTTCGCGCCAGGGGAACATCATTGCCGTCGTCCTTATGACGCTGTCCCATAATGAACGGGACCAGGACCAATCCGCCCAGTGCGAAACGGATGCCGTTGAAGGTAAAAGGCCCCACATAATCCATGCCCACTCGCTGGGCGACAAATGCGAACCCCCATATGGTGGCGGTGAGCAGGAGCAGTCCGTCGGATTTGAGAGTCCGGGAATTCATCATTCTCGTTAAGGCTCTTTCAGTGAATAGGATCCATCAGCCAGGTCAAAATAGCTACCATACAGCCCGCAAACCGACTCGTCAACATGGGTTATCCGGGGTGTTGATTCCCTTTTTACCAAACCGACCCAACGTTGATGCGAGGCGCGATTTTTTAAGATTGCAGCCGGAGTCCTGCAGGAAAGTCGTCTGACGGGAATACGTTCAGCCGGAAAGGGTCAGTTCAGTTTCCCCACTGCGGTTTCTACCGCCTTTACGATGTCGCTGTCCTGCATGAGGTGACGCATGCAGTCGATGTCGGCCGCCAGGATGCGGTCCGTTTCCAGATGGGCGATGGTCCGGCGGATGACATCGTAGGCGGCTTTGGTACCCCGTCCGGGCTTCAGGTTGGTGAACAGGTCCAGGGCCTGGGCGGCGCACAGCAATTCGATGGCAACGACGTTTCGAGAATTTTCGACGATGCTGCGGCTCTTCCTGGCGGCTATGGTACCCATGGACACGTGATCCTCTTTATTGGCCGAAGTCGGTATGGAGTCGACGCTGGCCGGGTGGGCCAGGATCTTGTTTTCCGAAACGAGTGCCGCCGCGGTGTACTGGGCAATCATGAATCCCGAGTTGAGGCCGCCATCCCTGACGAGGAAGGCCGGCAGACCGCTCAA
The DNA here is from genome assembly GCA_963792945.1 of uncultured delta proteobacterium. Classification (GTDB taxonomy): domain Bacteria; phylum Desulfobacterota; class Desulfobacteria; order Desulfobacterales; family SG8-13; genus JARFQH01. Next base: position 115,795 of record CAWBYM010000025.1, read on the forward strand.
CTGAGGGTTGACCAGCCGTTCGATGCGGCGTTCTGAAATATTGGCCAGTTCGGCAACCGCCATGCCGAGGAAATCGAGAGCGAGGCCGACCGGTTGACCGTGAAAATTGCCGCCCAGCAGGAAATCTTCCTGATCACCGAAGATCAGCGGGTTGTTGGTGGATGCGTTCATCTCGATTTCGATGACATTGCGGGCGTAGGAAATGGCATCCTTGGTGGCTCCGTGAACCTGAGGCGAACACCGCAGGGTATACGCATCCTGAATGCGGTAGCAGTCCTTGTGCGAGGTGATGATTTCGCTCTCCTGGATGATCCGTTCCATGTTGTCCGCCGCAGCGGCCTGCCCGGGGTGGGGGCGGACCTTGTGAATGCGGGAGTTGAACTCTGTTCGGCTGCCCATCAGAACTTCGAGGCTCATCGCGGCGGCGATGTCGGTCAATTTGGCGAGCTGCAAGGCTTCGCTGACGGTCAGGGCGCCGATGGCCGTCATCACCTGGGTGCCATTGACCAGTGCCAAGCCTTCGGCCGCTTCGAGGGTAATGGGTGCCAGTCCGTTTTTTCTCAAGGCATCGAGCCCCGGCATCCGTTCTCCACCGTAAAAGGCCTCACCTTTGCCGAGCAGCACCAAGGCCAGGTGCGCCAGGGGTGCCAGATCACCGCTGGCCCCGACCGAACCCCTTTCGGGGATGACCGGGCAGATGTCCCTGTTGAGCAGGTCGATCAGGAAGCGAGTCGTTTCCAGCCGTATGCCCGAATGTCCCCGGGCCAGGTCTTTGACACGCAGCGCCAGCACCGCGCGGACCGTTTCGGGGCTGAGGGGTTCACCAACCCCCGCGGCATGGCTCATGATGATGTTTTGCTGCAGACGCCGTGTGTTTATGGTACTGATGTTGACATCGCTCAGGGCGCCGAAACCGGTGGTAATCCCGTAGATCGTCTTGCCCTCAACGATCCAGCGCTCCACCAGCCGGCGGGCCTTGCTGATCCGTTCTTCCGAATCTCTGCTCAGACTCACCGGGGCCCTCTCTCTGGCGATCATCGTCAGATCGGCCAGCGTCAATCCGTCATATCCAATCTCAATGGTTTTCACATTCATCGCCTGCTCGTTTGATAGAAGAAAAAGTTGCTGTTTGTCCGTGGTTGTTGATTCAAGGGCTTTGAACCCGGACCGGAGCGTTCGCGAAGATCGTTGAACGTGCGGGCCGTGATCGATTCGTGATATGATCCATCGTCCCTGGATAATACAGTTGAAAAGAAAACACAATCCAGGCCGCTCAGTTCCGCTCTTGATTTTTACGGTCGGGTTGGCATAGTTTGATGTGAAAAAGGCCTATTGAACGGATAGGAAAAGGGGGAGAAATACCATGTTAAAAAATCGGCAAGTCGCTGCATCCACGAGAATCGGTCTGGATCGGATCTTGGCCGAACTGCCCCGGATGCCGGTTTTCAGCGATGGCATCCGACGGGCCCCCAGAAGGAACGTCCCGCTGCGCCGGGATGAGATGGCGCTCGCGCTGAAAAATGCACTGCGGTACGTGCCAGACAAATGGCACGCTGCTGTTGCACCGGAATTCCTCCAGGAATTGCGGACCCGCGGACGGATTTACGGCTACCGCTTCCGACCAGAAGGGCGCATTCGCGGGCGGCCGATCGATACGTACATAGGGAATTGCATCGAAGGGCGGGCTTTTCAGGTCATGATCGACAACAATCTGGATGTTGACATCGCCCTCTATCCCTATGAATTGGTGACTTATGGGGAAACCGGACAAGTCTGTCAGAACTGGATGCAGTACCGTCTGATCAAGGCCTATCTGGAGAGCTTGACCCGGGAGCAGACCCTGGTGGTGGCCTCGGGGCACCCTCTCGGCCTTTTTGCCTCCTCGCCGTCTTCTCCGAGGGTTATCATCACCAATGCACTGATGGTCGGTGCTTTCGACGATCATGAGAACTGGCAGCGGGCCGCGGCCATCGGAGTGGCCAATTACGGACAGATGACGGCCGGCGGCTGGATGTATATCGGGCCCCAGGGCATCGTTCACGGCACTTACTGCACCCTGCTCAATGCCGGGCGGTCGATGCTCGGCATTCCGGCCGACGAGAACCTGTCCGGAAGGCTGTTTGTTTCTTCGGGGTTGGGCGGCATGAGCGGCGCCCAGGGCAAAGCCGTCGAAATTGCCGGAGGTGTGGGAATCATCGCTGAGGTCGACCCGTCCCGCATCGAAACCCGCCATGAACAGGGCTGGGTCGGCGCGGTCGTCGAGGATCCGGCCGCAGCGTTTCGCCTGGCAGAGGAACATATGCAAAAAGGGCGGGGATTCGCCATCGCCTTTCACGGCAACATCGTCGATCTGCTCGACTATGCGGCTCGCCACCGAAGGCACATCGACCTGCTGTCCGACCAGACATCGTGTCATGCGGCTTACGACGGCGGATACTGTCCCCAGGGCGTCAGCTTCGAGGAGCGCACCGAAATGCTCAAGACCGATCCGCCGCGCTTTAGGAAACTCGTCGATGATTCATTTCGACGCCATTTCGAGCGGGTTCGGGAACTGGTCGAAGGCGGCGTGTATTTTTTCGATTACGGCAACAGCTTCATGAAAGCGGTTTGCGATGCAGGAGTGAAGGAAATCTGTAAAAACGGCGTCGATTCAACGGATGGATTCATTTTTCCATCCTATGTCGAGGACATCATGGGACCGCTGCTGTTCGACTACGGGTATGGGCCATTCCGGTGGGTGTGTCTGAGCGGCCGAAAAGAAGACCTGCTTAAAACGGACCAGGCCGCCATGGAATGCATCGACCCCGACCGGCGGTTTCAGGACCGCGACAATCATGAGTGGATTCGTGATGCCGACAAAAACCAGTTGGTGGTCGGCACGCAGGCGCGCATCCTCTACCAGGACGCCATCGGCCGTGTGAACATTGCCTTGAAATTCAACGCCATGGTTCGCAGCGGTGCCATCGGACCCGTAATGCTCGGCCGCGATCACCACGATACCGGCGGTACGGATTCTCCTTTCCGAGAAACGGCCAATATCAAGGACGGCAGCAACATCATGGCCGAGATGGCCACCCACTGCTTTGCCGGCAACGCTGCCCGGGGCATGAGCCTGGTGGCCCTGCACAACGGGGGGGGCGTCGGCATTGGAAATGCCGTCAACGGTGGATACGGCCTGGTGCTGGACGGCAGTGAACGGGTGGACCGTGTCATCCGCCTGGCGATTTCCTGGGATGTCATGGGAGGGGTGGCTCGGCGCGCTTGGGCGCGCAACGAAAATGCTGTTGAAACGGTCATTCGCTACCATACCATCACAGAGGGGACGGAAGCGGTAACCCTACCGTATGTCGCCGACGACCAGATGATCGCCCGTCTGGTGGACGAGGCGATAGCCGAAGATGAATAGTCCCCATTCATCCCCGGGGGTTTGGTGAAAATGCGATAGCGCGGAGAGGCGGATGTCATGCAGAAAATCATCGAGTGCGTTCCCAATTTCAGCGAGGGCCGGAATCGCACGAACATCGATAAGATCGTTGCACCATTCAAATCACAGGAGGGGGTCAAGCTTCTCGACATCCAGCGCGATGAAGATCACAACCGCTTGGTTGTGACCGTCATCGGAGAACCGGAAGGGATGAAGAAAGCGGTGGTGGCGGCCATGGGGGAAGCGATCGCGGTGATCGACATGCGGCGGCACAAAGGGCAACACCCCCGCATGGGTGCCGTGGATGTCGTGCCGTTCATTCCGGTGAAAAATGTTTCTATGGCGGAGGCCGTCGCCCTGTCGAAGACGGTGGCTGCCGAAGCCTCGCAAAAATTCCACCTGCCGATTTTTCTTTATGAAGCTTCGGCGGAGCGGCCGGAACGGCAGAATTTGGCCGCTATTCGCAAGGGTCAGTTCGAGGGGATGGCCGACAAAATCAAAGACCCGAACTGGGCACCCGATTTCGGGCCGGCCGAGATTCATCCCTCTGCCGGGGTCACGGCCGTGGGTGCCCGAATGCCCCTGGTGGCGTTCAATGTCAATTTGGGCACCGAAAAAATCGACATTGCCGACGCCATCGCCAGGAAGGTCAGGACCATCGGTGGTGGGCTGCAGCACTGTAAAGCCCTGGGAATCGAACTTGCTGAACGCGGTATCGTTCAAATTTCGATGAACATGACCGACTATTCCCGGACCGCTCTTTACCGCGTCTTCGAACTGATTCGGATCGAATCCAGGCGTTACGGGGTCAACGTGATCGGCAGCGAAATCGTCGGATTGGTGCCCATGGCGGCACTGGTGGACACCGCCACTTATTACCTGGGATTGGAGAATTTTTCTCCGGAACAGATACTCGAGTCGCGCATTTACGAATAGGGTATCGGTATGGACGCCAACCTGATCATTAAAAACGCTGCGCAGGTCGTGACCTGCAGTGGATTTCGAGCCAAAAGCGGGTCGGAAATGACCGATCTGGGCCTTATCGACAACGGTGCGATCATCGTCGAGAACGGCCGTATCCGTGCTGTCGGACACTCACCGCAACTCCTTCAGGGAATGGATCTGGCCGGCTTCGAAGTGATAGACGCCTCCGGTAAGGCGGTGCTGCCGGGATTCGTCGACTCCCATACCCATTTCGTATTCGGCGGATATCGGGCGGAGGAGTATGCCTGGCGCCTCCGGGGCGACGGCTACATGGAGATCATGCAAAGAGGCGGCGGGATCCTCAGCACCGTCGCCGCCACCCGCAGCGCCGATTTGACCGACCTTGTGGCGGCCGGCCACCGTCGTCTCGATGCCATGCTCGCTTTCGGGGTGACGACGGTGGAGGGCAAAAGCGGTTACGGCCTCGACCGGGATACCGAAATCAAACAGCTCGAGGCGATGCGGCTTCTCGGTCCGGACCACCCGCTGGAGATCGTACCGACCTTCATGGGCGCCCATGCCCTGCCGCCGGAGTATCGGGGCCGCATGGAAGAGTACATCGACTTCATGCTGGATGAGGTAATGCCTGAAGTCGCCGACAGGCGGCTGGCCGAATTCTGTGACATTTTTTGCGAAAAGGATGTTTTTTCGGTCGACCAATCCCGACGCCTGCTTCTGGGAGCCCGCCGGCTGGGCTTTAAACTGAAGGTTCATGCCGACGAAATGGCCCCATTGGGGGGTACGGAACTGGCGGCCGAACTCGGAGTCGTATCGGCGGATCACCTTCTGCAGTCTTCCGATAGCGGCCTTGAGGGGTTGGCCCGCCAGGGGATCGTTGCCACCCTTTTGCCGGGGACAGCCTTCAGCCTTAGGGAGCCCTATGCCCGGGGCCGCGAGATGATCGATCGGGGTTGCGCCGTCGCCCTGGCTTCCGATTTCAACCCCGGCAGCTGCTTCACCGAGTCGATTCCACTGATCGTTGCCCTGGCGACCCTGCGCATGGACATCCGCACCGAAGAGGCGATCACGGCCCTGACGATAAACGGCGCTGCCGCCGTCGACCGTGCCGATTCCATCGGCAGCATCGACCCGGGCAAGCAGGCGGACCTCATCATCCTTGAATTTCCTTCCTACACATACATCCCCTACCGCATCGGCGTCAGTACGGTCGAGAAGGTGATCAAGAAAGGGAAGGTGGTTTTCGATAAATACCATCAGAAAGGGGACAGGAATGTACGCTGAATTGACCCTGAAAGACTACCTGAAGGAAACCGCCTCTTCGGCCCCGGTCCCCGGCGGCGGGAGTGTCGCGGCCGCGGCCGCTTCAATGGCGGCGGCGCTCGTTGAGATGGTGGCCGGCCTGACCGTCGGCCGGAAAGGCTTCGAAAACGTGCATGGCGAAATGGAAGAGATCCGGGCTGCGGCCGCGGCCGCGAGAATGAGCAGCATAAACGACATCGACCGGGACCCGGAAGCGTACCGCCAGGTTCTGGAGGCGTTCAGATTGCCGAAGGCGACAACCGAGAACAGGGCCGCACGCACCTTAGCCATCCAGAAAGCATTGAAAGGTGCGGCGCTGGTCCCTCTGACGCTGGCCGAAGAGGCCTGCCGGATTATGGAATTGGCCGGTCGCGCGGTTCGAGGCGGCAACCCGAACGCCGTGACCGATGCAGCGGTGGCCGTTTTGATGTCCCGCTCGGCGGGCCTGGCAGCTCTTTACAACGTGCGTACGAATCTTTCCGGGTTGCCAGGCGACGAGTTTGTCGGTGAGACCCTGCGTAAAGTCGCTGAACTCGAGTCGAACCTTATCGGTCGTGAAAAAGCGATCCTCTCCAATATAACCTTCTGATCGAAGCGGGACGAATAACCGGGATTGTCCGGCGGTTTGTCCCCGCGCCGCACCGCAGGAGGATACGCTTCGCCTGATACGAGGCCCCTGCGATGTATATCGCCACCGCACCGGGGTCAGCCAACCGTTTCGGCGAGATCGACGGCGGCCTCATCGGTCAGAAAAGCCACTCGCAGGGCTTCGTCGATCTGGTCGACCGTAACGAAAATCAGGGTGTTGCGAACGTCGTCCGGCAGATCGTCCAGGTCTTTCTCGTTGCGCTTGGGCAGGATGACCGTGGTCAATCCGGCGCGATGGGCGGCCAGCAATTTCTGTTTGATACCACCCACCGGAAGCACCCGTCCCCTCAGCGTCACCTCGCCGGTCATGCCGACATCGCCACGCAGAGGCCGGCCGCTGAATAAACTGGCCATGGCCAGCACCATGGCGACCCCGGCGGAAGGCCCGTCTTTGGGAACCGCACCGGCTGGTACGTGCAGATGCACGTCTGTCTTCTCGAACTGATTGGAATCGATCTGGAGTTGGCCGGATTTCGATCGCACATAACTATGGGCAATTTGGGCGCTTTCCCGCATCACCTCTCCGAGTTGGCCGGTAAGCGTGAGTTGCCCCTTGCCGTTCATGCGCGTGGCTTCGATGAACAAAATGTCTCCGCCAACGGCGGTGACGGCCAATCCGGTTGCAATGCCAGGAACTTCAATGTTTTCAGATATTTCTGACTCGAACTTTTCTTTTTTCAGGTATTCGCGGACCAACTCCGGTGTGATGATGACGTGCGACCACTCCTGGGCGGCTATCTTGACAACGCCCTTGCGGCAGATGGCACCGATCTGGCGCTCCAGGTTGCGGACACCGGCTTCACGGGTATAATCCTGGATAATTTTCCGCAGCGCTTCCCCGGTAAAAGTGACCTCTTCTTCCTTCAGTGCATGGGCGGCATACTGCCGCGGGACCAAATGCCTCTGGGCGATCTGCAGTTTTTCGTATTCGGTATAGCCGTCGAGCTGAATGATCTCCATCCGGTCCCGCAGGGGGGCGGGGATGGTTTCGAGCTGATTGGCGGTCGTGATAAAGATCACGTCGCTTAAATCAAAATCGACATCCAGGTAGTGGTCGCGGAAAGCATGATTCTGGGCCGGATCGAGGACCTCCAGCAATGCACTGCTCGGGTCGCCGCGCCAGTCGACCCCGATTTTGTCCACCTCGTCGAGCATGAAAACCGGATTGCGCGTCCCGGCGCGCTTGATGGCCTGGATGATGCGTCCCGGCATCGATCCGATGTAGGTTCGGCGATGGCCGCGAATTTCGGCCTCATCCCGCATCCCCCCTAAGCTCATACGAGTGAATTTTCGCCCCAGGGACCGGGCGATTCCTTGGCCAAGGCTGGTCTTTCCCACACCGGGTGGGCCGGCGAAGCAGAGGATGACCCCCATGGCGTCCGTGCGTCCCTCGGAACGATCCGGCGTTTCGATGCTGCGTTCGTGGATCAACTTGCGCACCGCCAGATATTCGATGATCCTCTGCTTGACATCGTCGAGGCCGTAGTGGTCCTCATCCAGGACGGTTCGCGCCCGAGCGATGTCGGTCTGATCTTCGCTTGCTTTATTCCAGGGTAGATCCACCAACCAGTCCAGGTAGGTTTTGATCACCGAGTACTCGGCCGCCTGGGGTGACATACCCGACAGGCGTTTGAGTTCGCGTTCGGCCTCCTTGCGGGCTTCTTCGGGCAGAGCCGCATCGTCGATCTTCATTGTGTATTCATCGGTTTCCGAGCGTTCCGGGTCGGTTTCGCCCAGTTCCTTTTGAATGGCCCGCAGCTGCTGGCGAAGATAATATTCGCGTTGGGCCTTGTTCATTTCCTCACGGGCTTCGGATTCGATCTTTTTTCCGATGGTCAACACTTCCTTCTCGCGCGAGAGGTGGGCGATCAGGAGGCGAAATTTTTCTTTCAGCGAATCGATATCGAGAATCTGCTGGGCCTTCGAAACGTCCAGACCGGCGCCACTGGCCACCAGGTAGACCAGGTAGCGGTGATTCTTGACCTGGGCGAGATAGTCGCCGACCTCCTTGGGAAACTTCGGCGACAATGCCACCACCTGACGGGCCAGGTCGCGCAGGTTGCGCTGCAGGGCGTCCAGCTCGACGTCTTCCTCTACCTTATCCGGAGCCAGGGCGATGTGGGCTCGGAGATAGGGCTTGTCGGCCAACCAGTACTCTATCCGGAACCGTTCGATTCCCTGAACGATGACCTGGAGGCTGTTATCGGCCGATCGGGTCACGTGCTCGACCTTGGCGATTGTTCCGACCTCATAGGTCTGGCCCGGCAGCGGCTCCTCGATCTCCGGGTGTTTCATGCTGACCAGGCCGATCAGGCGATCCCCTTTCAAGGCGTCGTTGACCAGTTTGATCGATCGCGGGATGCCCACCGTCAGGGGAACCATCGAAAACGGAAACGCCACGGTGTTTCTCAGAGGCAGAATGGGGAGCTCGTTGGGGATGTCCGGTTTGGTCTCCGGTTTGGTTTCCGGTTCGGCGGGGGTGTTGGCCTCTATCGGTTTTTCTGTGTCGCTCATGTTATCACCTTGTATATTTTGGCAAGCGTCGTCGCTTGGTGGTTGTCGGAATCAGTCCGGGAGTGATATGGCATTCCAGGGCCAATTACTTTTTGTTCTGAGATTAAAAAATAATGCAAAAAATGGATTTGTAAAGCGCACCTCCGCCGCTCCCGGTCGAGCGCGCACCCTGTGGAGACTGCAGGTCGCCAGGATGGCGTGTCGTCATTTACGGCTATTTTTTCCGGTCATTTGGGGATGGGTAGCTGAGATGTGGAGTATCACAAGCCCGCGCTTGCCTTTGAATAGGCCCGCCATAAGGTTATTGAAAGGCTGAAGGTGGGATTTGGTACCGAATCATTGGGGGGGAGCGTCCGCGGTCTCGGCCAGAATCCAGTGCATCAAACGGGCGTCGTGGACCAGATCTTCAAAAGAGCATTGCAGATATTGGACGGACTTGGACAGGGCGCAGTATTGCTGCTTCAACCGGCTTGCCTTCTTGGTATTGATGACGACCAGTTGGGCATCCCTGCGCAGGTTGCGCATGAAAAGAGCCTTGATATGAACATCCGCATCGGAAAGGGAGTATCCGATGAAGACAACCTTGCGGCTGGCCCTGATCTCTATCGCCGCTTCGCCGAATAGCTGGGTGATGATCGGATGATTCAACGCTTTCAAATATGAAGGCGGCAGGATGAGCGTCTGAAACTCGGTTCCATCGAGGGGGCAGTGGTAATCGTATTCTTCGGCTTCCGGATAGGTGTGTCCGATCAACTTGCCCCTGTCCAGGTCGATCTTGCGGTCCCATGGTGTCAGCAGAACCTGATTGCAGCAATTGCAGTATTTCCAGTTCAGGCTGCCATGGAGTTTGATGACTTTGAACGGTACCGGATCCTCACCCGGGCCAACCGGCACCGGCAGGCGGGGGTTGACCCAGAAGTTGAAGCCCGCGAGCGGGTCGAGCCGTTCATAATTCATCAGGTGGATGCAGTAATCCAGGTATCCGAGTTTGCGGAACATAAAGTCGAACGCTTGCTCGAGGAGGGTGTCGTAATTGAGGGTGATGATCGAGACGTTGCGGTTGTTGCGGGAGATGGAATCCCAGAACAGATGGTAAATCTGGCTGCGTTCGTCGGTTCTCAGGTTGACGATGTAGTGGATCGCCTTGATCAGGTTTTCTTTGATCTGCCGGATGGCGGCGGGGTCGTAAGTTGAGTTCAGGCTTTCGTTCTGCTGAATGAAGTAATCGAGAAATCCGAAGACGGCCTCCAACTCGGGATAGGCACACGCGCATTCGTCGACGTGGAAGTTGTCCGTAACGAATTTTCGGATCTGTTGGCCGATGGACGATCCGGCGATCCCGCAGTTGCCGTCCGATATGATCATCGGCAGGATATCCTGCTGCAATGGAACGCCATCGGGGTGGGACGCGCCCGCGCCCAGGACAAAAACAATGTCCCGCTGGGGGGCGTAGCGGAGGAATCTTTGCGTAGGAGGGGTCGCGGCCATGTTTATAGTCAAAAAACGTAAAATCCTGGTGGTTCTATGGGTCCGGAGGACACACGGTTGCGGTTCCCGGGGTTTGGTTTTCAATGTCTTCGCGGCACTCTTCATCGGTGAGATTCAGAAGGTCGCCGAAGGTTATCGTGTTCATTCGGTCGTACATGGCCCGGGCAGCCTCCTGCCACACGAAGCGTGTGGCACATTTCGCCGAACGTCGACACTGGCGCGGGTTGGCGGCGCACTTGATCAGCTCCGTGCCGCCCTCCAGCAAGGCCACGATTTCTCCCACCGATATCTCTTGAGGTTTTCTGGTCAGGGTGTGACCGCCTTTGGGCCCCCTGGTACTGGAAACGTATCCGGCTTTTTTCAGCGGCCGGATGATCTGTTCGAGATATTTAATGGAAACGTTCTGACGTTGGGCAATACCGGCCAACTGAACAGGACTTTGCCGAAAATTCCTGGCCAGGTCCAGCATCAGGCGAGTGCCGTAGCGACTGCGGGTGGAAAATTTCACATCATGCCTTTCTCGGTCTGGTCGTTCAGAGCCGGTATCAAACCCTACCATTGGAAGCCAAAGGTCTATCCTCATCCCCGGCCGGTCACTTCTGCGCGGCCGCCCGTACAGGAACACCATGCTCAGAGATACTCGATTTCCGCCAGGCCTGCGTGCCTGCGGATGGCCTCCAGCAATCCGACGGTTCCGGTCATCATGTTGTCACCCCAGGGAGCTCCAAGCGTCATCGGCAGGCGGGATGTTTCCACCAGGCGCCGTTTGGGTCCTGTGGCCAGGATGATTTCGACGGCATCGAATCCGATTGCCCGCCGGACGTAGGCGCCGTGCCCGCCCTCTTTCAATATGTCTTCGTTGGTCAGCAGCCCTTCGGCCAATTCGCGCAACAGCGACTCCATACGGTTCAAGGTGATATCCCGGGTGTGGTACTCAAAGTATCCGGCCAATTCACCGCCGGACAGGATGGCCCCTACGGTGTGCGATGTGGCAACGTCCAGAACCATAATATTCGTTTTTGAGCGGGCCAGCGAATCCATGGAGGCGCCGAGGATGGCGGCCATTCCGCTGTCCATGACGAAGACTTCGGCCGTCGGCAGTTTCGCGGCACTCTCGGCGAGGGCATTCAACCGGTTGAGGGTTTCGGGCACCTGGGAGCCGCGGTAGAGCAACGCCTGCGGGAAGGGGTGGCGGTCAAGGACCTGACGGTTGGTTTCGTGGCGGTAGGCCAGGTGGGACATCCCAGGGGGCGGGACTCCGTGATCCTGGGCACAGACGCCGACGGCATCGAATTCAAAAGCGACGCCGAATCCCGCCACGATCTGTTTCAGACGATCGGGCTCCAGGTCTCCGAGGGTCAGATGCGAGTACTGCGGCCTGTTTCCGTATTCCTCGACTTCGGCATTCTCGATGATCCGTATGCCCCATTCGCGTATGCGATCAGGGGTGTGGCTGAGGGTGGCTGCCGCTGCAGCGGTCATGACGACCTCGGTATGCCGTGCCCGTTCCTTAAGGGCTTCGGTAATCGGGCCGCCGCCCATTTCCGTGCCGGTCACCAGCAGGGCGCCCGGCAAGCTTTCGGCCTTTACGGCAACCGTTTGCACCGGCGATCTGACGACCGCCTTGTAATGCTGCGGGGATGCGGTGTCACAGTAGAGAACATCCATGGTCCCGGCACCGATGTCGATTAGCAAGAAGCGGCTCATAGGCAGGTCTCTCCGTCTTTGGATGGTTTCCGGCTCCAACCCGGCGGTCACGATCATACCGTGATCGTCTCACCCCTTTTCGGCACGACTGTAGGAATGTTTAGGCTCCGGAGGTGATCGCCAAACGCCACGGACTGCTCCTCCTCCCCATGGACAATGGCGATTTTTTTGACGTTCAGGTTCGACTCTTTGATAAACCGCAGGAGTTCATTCCTGTCACCATGGGCGCTGAACCCGCCGATATTTGCTACATGGGCGTTCAGCGGATAGGTTTTGTTCATAAACTTTACCTGCGGCGGCGGTCCGCTTCTGCCGGACGATTCATAGGCCGTGCCTTCGTCGAGGAGTCTGCGGCCCAATGTGTTCTGGGCCATGTAACCGACCACCAGGATGGTGTTGTTCGCGTTATGGATCTTGTGTCGGAGGTGGTGGAGAATTCGTCCGGCTTCACACATACCGGAAGCGGAGAGAACAATGTGGGGTTTTTTCTCGCGATTCAGGCGCATCGACTCCTCCACCGAAGTCACGTATTTGACCTGATCGAATATGAAGGGGTTCTTGCCGTTTTTGAGAAATTCCTCGTGTGCGTCCCGGTCGTAAACCTCGGGATGCTCACCGAACACCTTGGTGATATTGACGGCCAATGGGCTGTCCACGTATACCGGCACTCGGGTGACGGCTTTTTCAGCATATAGCTCATGGAGCACATACAGCAGCTCCTGGGTGCGGCCGAATGCGAAGGACGGAATGATGACGCTGCCGCGCCTGTCGAACGTCTCGGACAGGACTCTCTTGAGCTGGGGTTTAAGATCGACGACGGGATCATGGGTGCGATTGCCGTAGGTGCTTTCGATGATCAGCAGGTCGACCTCCCGGTGTCGTTCTTCGAAAGTCAGCGTCGGATCCTTTATGATCGGTTTACCGAACCGGCCGACATCCCCTGAGTAGCAAATCGTACGAGAACGGCCGTTATCGTTTACCTCGATCATGCTTATGGCGGAGCCCAGGATGTGGCCGGCATCGTAAAACGTGCAGTTCATTTTTTGCCCTATGGGCACTGGGTACCGGTAAGGGTATCCGTCAAATTGGCTTAGAGCCTGGTCCGCGTCGGTGCGGGTGAAAAGCGGTGCGATTTTATCGAGGTGCAGCCGATTGATGTAATCGTCGATGACCTCCCCATCCAAATGATGGCGATTCTTTTTGAGCAGATTCTTGATATCCCGAATGCGGCCGCCGACGTTCAATTTTTTGCGGCTGGAGGGCTTCATCTGGGAGAGAGCCTGCCGCAGGGTTTTGTAGTTCAGATACTCGGCATCCGACTCCTGAATGTGGGCTGCGTCAGGCAGGAGGTAATGGCAGGCCGAAGCCGTTGCGCGGGTACACACCACGCGGCCGTTGAAACCGTTTTTCACCATCAGGGGAACCCTACCCGAGTGGTCGATGTGGGCGTGTGACAAGACCACGTTGGTGATGATCTGCGGGTCGAAGGGAAGGACCCTGTTCTTCTCGTCGCTCTCTTTCCGTCGACCCTGGAACAGTCCGCAGTCCAGCACCACCCGATCGTTTTCAATCGTCAGCAGATGCATCGAACCGGTGACTTCGCGCACGGCGCCGTGGAAAGTGACATTCATGGCATTCTCCTTCTCAGATTGCCCGGTCCGAGCGTGTCTGGCGACCGGAGGTTGACAGATTGTTCAGGCCCGCAGCCAAACATTTGGTTTCAGGCGGAAATCGTCGGTTTCATCATCCCCACCCAGCCCTTCACTATACCCACCTCAATCCGATTTGGAAAGGTTTGCTTGATTCAATCCGAAAAATTGTTTAAAATATAGATCTTATAAAGGCTACCCTTCCATCCCGACCTCGTCAAATATACGTGTTGACAGACACACCCGTTGAATGACCGACGGATGCCGATCATTGCCGTGCAGGACGGTATGCTCAAGCGTACCGGCCGCACACATGCATACTCGGTACCCGTTGAGCGCTGTATTCGGATTAATCGTCGTATTTCCAAGGAGTTCGCATTTATGACCGATCAAACCACTGTTGCCGGAAACCGGGGGGCCAGCAAAGGGCTGACCGATATTATGGTCATCCTCAATATCACGCGGGATTTTCTGACCCTGGTCGAATTGTTGGATACCCTGCCCAATATGCAGAAAACGCCCTACGACGTGACCCGCAGCCTCTACCAGGCGGTATCGCAGGGCCGTGACGTCGGCACCCTCGGCAAGGAACTGGAAGGGTTCTTCGGGCCGCCGAAGAAACCGGCTGGAAAACCGATGCCGGTAACTTTGAAGTTCAATTCGACACTTAAATACCTGAAAGGCATTCGTGACGATCAGGTCCTCTATTTGCGAAAGACTCGGAACGGGTTTTTTTACGGAGCGTTATGGCCCTGGCACAAAAAACCGGGTAACATCACCGTTCACCTCGGGTATTGCACCAACAAACTGACAGACGAAGGGGCCGAAAATCTAGAGAAACAGATCAAAACCAAGCTCCTGAACAGCAATGTATTCGATGCGCTGTCCAACGGCGACGGCGGCATGGTTCATGGGATAAGCCTAGCGTCGTTCCTGCACATGGCACTGCTCGAAAAACTGACCTGCACCCTTGCGGTGCGCACAGCCGGTGCGGTGGGACAGCTCCACTTGAACGACGGGGAATTGATCGCCGCCGAATCGGGGAGCATGAAAAATCGATCGGCCGCCTATGAGATCATCAGTTGGGACAACACGGAGATTTCGATCAAGGATCCGGTTTCAGGGATCAAGGCGGAGATCAATCAACCGTTGATGGATGTTCTGATAGAAGCGCTGAGGCTTCGCGACGCTAAAAAGGGCAAGAACAGCGTGGCGCCCGCAGCGGCTGCATCGACACTCAACATTTCCGCCCACGATCGTTACAAACACCTGCGGGAGGCCCAGAAGAAGCCGGTCAACCGAACGCTGCGGCTTGCGGGTGCGTCGGTTCTGGTCATCCTGCTGATCGTGGCGGTAGGCCTGTTCGGGATCCGGTACCTGAAAGCGCACCGAATCGAGCGCGACTACAAGGCCGTATTGGAGCAGGTTGACACCATCGAAGATCCTGAAGACAAGAAGGTCCTGCTGCATTACTTCATCAGTTCCCACGAAGAGAGCGAATTCCATGCTGATGCCCGTGAGAGGGTTCGGCAGATCAACGACGCGATCGAATTGCAGGACTATGAGGCTGTCGTGGCGTCGGTTGCCGGGCTTCCCATAGACAGACACTATGAAAGCGCGGCGACCGTGCTGTACAGACAGTTCCTGGATGAATATCCGGAAAGCCCCCGTGCCAACGACATCCAGTTGAAGATGGCCGATATACCGAAAATGATCGACAATGTCGATTACGCCCGGCTGACCGAAATGGTCCAAGTGGACTATAAAAACCGGATCGAGGCCTACATCGGTTATCTCTTGAAACACCCGAACGGGCGGCACCGCACCAAGGTCGAAGCCCACCTGGCCGACATGAGCGAAGAGTATTACGGTCATTTGATGCAGGAGATTCCCCTGTGCGACCAGGCCAGCAACTGGGATCGGTGCATCCTGCTCTGCAACAATTTCCTCAAATATTTCCCCGCCAATTACCGCACGGCCGAGATTGAAGACCTGAAGGCCGTCATGGTGGACAAGAGGGATGTCACCAAGCTGATGCACACGGTACAGCGCCTCGGCGACAAGTATGAATCCGCCAGGAAGATTCTGGCCGGATACCTAAACGACAACCCCGATTCGACCCAGGTTGCCCGTATCAAAGAGAAAATAGTCAAGTTGGATCAGATCATCCGGGAAAACAGCGAGTGGCAGTCGGTTGCCGCATACAGCCAGAACAGCCAGCATAGTCTGTCGGAAAGAATCGGTTATGTGATGCAGTATATCCGGTTCAATCCATCCAGCAAATACAACCGGAATGCCCAGACGCTGTTGTCCCAGCTCCAGACCGAGAATCGGTCCCTCTACCTGACCCGCATCGAAGAGCAACGCAAGCGGCAACAAGCCGAGTCGGCCCTGAGGCGGAAACAGTTCCAGGCGGTCAAGGAAAAGATTGCGGAACAGGTTCGCCAATCCGGCGGGCGTTACCGGGTCAATGGCAGCGAAACCTTCGTCGATACTAAAACGGGCTTGACCTGGAGTCTTCTCGACTCTTATTCAATCACCGGCAAGTGCAAAGATTTCACTGCCGCCCAAGCGTACGTGACGGGTTTGACCACCGGCGGGCACCAGGACTGGCGCTTGCCTTTTGGCAGTGAGCTGGCGGAAATCTACAAAAACGCACCCTATTTTCCGGGGGACAGTGCGCCCTGGTATTGGACGACGGAGGTGTTCGCCAAGGGGTACAACAAGACGGCCCTGATCGTGACAACGGCCCAAGAGAGCGGGTTCAGGCGTCAGCACAAGGATTTATACGAATGCGGTGCGGTTCGTGCCGTACGTCCCTGACAGGTTGCCCGAGCGTTTTTCCGCTGCCCGGTGTTTCTCGTCGGTCACGGTTCTACTCAGCGAAGTCCGCGCAATCGTTTCAGCCGGCCCGTAATTTCAGTGATTTGAATCCCATATTTTTCGTCCTTGACGAGGACGATGCCCTTGGCGATCAATCGATCATTGGCCAGGATATCGACCGGCTCACCCTCGAGCTTTGACAGCGAGACGGCTGAACCCGGAACCAGCTGGAGCAGTTCCTTGATCGGCATCCTCGCTCTACCCAACTCGACGGTGATCTCCAGCGGAATATCGAGGATCATGTCGAGGGTCAACCCCTCGTTTCCAAGGGGGACCTCCGGCTGGCCGTCGTCGTTCCGACCAGCGATGTCAGCCGGCCGATCCTGTTCCTCGGCGGCATCGCCGACCGGGTTCTGTTCCGGGAGGGAAGATGACGATTGGCTGGAGGTGCCGTTCGGTTGCGGCAATTCTTCGACGGAATTGTCGGTTTCACCAATGCCTTCGATATCCGCAGAATCCCCGGAGGGGCTCCCGTTCGCCAGAGACTCCTCAGGGTGGGGTGTGTCAGGTGTTTTTTCCATGTCATTTCGAAATTAGTGGAGTGGTTGCCCTTCAGCGGGCCAAGTCGATCACTACCCTGCTTCCGATCGTGCCTTTTCCCTCATTTACCAACCCAACCACAGTCGCCCTTTCAGGTCAATAGCAACCTGATGATAGTTTTTTACGAATATGTGTTTGAACCCATTAAAAAACATTGACATTGTAATACAATATTCGTACAATACGAATGCTATGAAAAAGGACATCGTATACAGCATCCGTATGAGTATTCTGGTGCGCGAAGCACTCAAGCGGGCAGCCAAAAAGGAGAGGCGCACCGTGGCTTCTCTGCTGGACAAGATCATCCTCGATTATCTCGAAGAGCAACGCTACCTGCTGCCCCATGAAACGGGCTCCGACCGGCGCGGTCACCAGAGAAGCAAGATTACCCTTCCGGCGACAACGACCATGGAAATAGACGGGCAGAGGGATTCGTTTCCGTGCGTCATCACCGACATCGCTATGGGTGGCGTGTTCGTAACCTATCCCAAAGGCTCGAAAATAAAAGAAGCCTTCCTGCGGGAGCTGGATCGGTTCAACTTGGCTTTCAAACTGCCCCAGACCGGTGAGCAACTGGACTTTGACTGTGATGCCCGCCGCATGGTGGAAGTGGACGGTGAAATACAGGTCGGGGCCGTTCTGAACGAACCCCAAGATACCGATCTTAACAAACTCAAAGACTATCTCATCTGATAAGAAGCCCAGGCAGTGAGGGACATTGCGGTCCGCCGAGCCGGCTTGCGGCCGGCAACGGTCCACTCATCTCATGCCCCTCCTTACTGTCGGCAAATTCCATAACGCGAACGGGATACCTCAACCCGGATCCGTGTTTTCGTTAACGGGTCGGCGGCTAACCGTATTCGAAGCGGCATTCCATATTCGCGCCGTCTATATGTGGCACCCTTTCTCTTTTCTTCAATCACCGGGTTGCCTCGACGGCATGGGGTTGTCCGACACCACTCTTCCCCTGTTGGTCACGGTCGCCCGCGCAGAATGGGCGGGCGAAATCGATCAGGTCGGGGAAAAACGCCAGGAAGTTGTCTTCAAGGCGACTGTAATGGCCTTTGACTTCATTGATCGATCCGGCCAGGCTGTTTTCACGGGAAATCCGCTGGGCGATTCTGTTCAAGGTGGTATCGACCCCGGACAGGGTGCTGTAGCACGCCAGCCAATTCTGCTGCACCATGCGGGGCAGGGCGCTCTGCAGCTTGGCGGGAAGTTTATTTCGATAACGTTCCAGGATTCCGTATACCCGCTCGATGAATCCCGCAAGATCGACATCGGCGTAGGACGGCCAGTGTTTGGAGAGAAAGTGATCGTAACAGATGTCGAGGATGATTCCCGCAAATCGGCGGCGCTGCTGGCTGAACAGTCTACGACTGATCCGCGTCAGATGGTGGTTGTCGGCAAAGGTGTCGGTTTGCCGGTGAAACAGAATACCGTCGACGATGCCGGCAGTGAAACGTTTCCCCACCGGACCTTTGACGAAATCGCCGATGAAGCTGCCGATCAGAAACTCCTCCGATGATTCGGCAAGGAATGCGTGTGCCAGGTAGTTCATGTCATTGTCGCTGCAAGGGGCGGCATCGGCCAAACAGGCTCGACGGGTTGTTTCCAAACCGGGCGCATTACACCCGGTGACACCCCTAACGATTAACGCACTGACGTGTTTTGACTCGCCGCAGGCGTTGGTGGGTGTGGCGCCGATCCCGTAACCATGGCACCGGCGCCTGACCGCCAAAAGGCGCTGATATCCGGCTGATCGGCTTAGAACTGCTGTTCTTCAGTAGAGCCGGCCAGGGCGCCGACCGATGTTTCACCGCTCGTGACGGCATTCATCACGCGGTCGAAGTATCCGGTGCCGACGAATTTTTGATGGGTGGTCGCCATGTAGCCGGCCACCGCTCCATGCTTGAATTCTTCCTCTTGGAATTTGGCGTACGCCGCCATGCCTTCCCGACGATAGCTCAGGGCAAGATCGAACATACCCAGGTTGAGTGTGTGAAAACCGGCCAGAGTGACGAATTGAAACTTGTATCCCATGGCCGCCAGCTCCTGCTGAAACCGGGCGATGGTGGCATTGTCGAGGTTCGCTTTCCAATTGAACGACGGGGAGCAGTTGTAAGCCAGCAGTTTTCCAGGATATTCGGCTTGGATTCCCTCGGCAAATTTACGGGCCTGAGCCAGATCGGGCGTCGATGTTTCACACCAGATCACATCGGCATAGGGGGCATAGGCTTTGCCTCGGGCAATGGCGGCATCGACGCCATTCTTCACGTAGTAGTATCCCTCGGATGATCGTGGCTGATCGAGAATAAACGGCTTGTCCCGCTCGTCGGCATCGCTGGTCACCAGCCGTGCGGCATCGGCGTCTGTGCGAGCGATCAGTACCGACGGTACACCGCAGATATCCGCCGCCAGACGCGCAGCGATCAGTTTGGCGATGAATTCCTGTGTCGGCACCAGGACTTTTCCGCCGAGGTGACCGCACTTCTTGGCCGATGCGAGCTGGTCTTCGAAATGGACCCCGGCCGCCCCGGCTTCGATCATCATTTTCATCAGTTCGAAGGCGTTCAACGGTCCCCCGAAACCGGCCTCCGCGTCGGCGACGATCGGGGCGAACCAGTAGGGGCCGTTCTTGCGGCTGTCGAGAACCTGAATCTGATCCGCCCGCCGAAGCGCGTTGTTGATCCGTTTGACGACGGCCGGAACACTGTTGGACGGATAGAGACTCTGATCCGGGTACATTTCCCCGGCAAGGTTGGCATCCGCCGCCACCTGCCAGCCGCTCAAATAGATGGCCTTCAAACCGGCTTCGACCTGCTGGACGGCCTGGTTTCCGGTCAGCGCTCCCAGTGCGGGCACATATTCTTCGGTATTCAGCAGGTGCCAAAGCCTTTTGGCGCCGATCTCGGCAAAGGTATACGATACGCACATGGTACCCCGCAGCTTCAAAACCTCTTCGGCGGTATACGGCCTTACAATTCCTTCCCAGCGGGGATCCATTTCCCACCCCGACCGGCATTCGTCTACTTCATCCGGAAGGACTTCATGGCAGGAGAGTCGCGTGCATATCTCAGTTGCAGTTTCCACAATCGTTTTCATCTTTCCTCCTCTATCCGTCGTTGGTAATGGCGCTCCGGCGTCGCAGCTTGATTGGATTCGACGTCCCCGGGTGTCAGTCGATATATTCGTAAGCCCGCAGCGTTAGAAACTCCTCCAGGGAATCGGCAGCGATAATTTCATCGAAAAGGCGGGCGGCCAGATCATACTTCGTCGAGTCGAAGTGTTGGCCGCCGACCTCCTGCCGGATCTTTTCCAATTCTTCTTTGAGCACGGTGCGGAAAAGCGCCAAGGTGACATTGCGGCCGTCTTCCAGCCGGCCCTTCGGATGATGGACCCACTGCCAGACTTGGGTGCGGGATATTTCCGCCGTTGCGGCGTCTTCCATCAGATTATACAACGGCACGCATCCCAGCCCGCTGAGCCAGTTGGCCATGTACTGAACCCCGACGCTGACGTTGGTCCGCAAACCGCCCTCGGTGATGGTTCCCCCCGGCAAGCGCAGTAGATCGCCGGCTGTCACCTGGACATCTTTGCGCAGCTTGCCCAACTGATTTGGGCCGGTCATGACCTTGCCGAATTCTTCCCCGGCTATCGGTACCAGGCCGGGGTGCGCGACCCACGTGCCGTCATGCCCGTCGGTGGCTTCGCGGGACTTGTCTTCGCGGACTTTCTGCAGGGCGGCAGCATTCTCAACCGGGTTGTTCTTTATGGGGATCTGGGCCGCCATGCCGCCGATGGCATGGGCCCCGCGGCGGTGGCAGGTTTTGATGGCCAGAAGGGAATAGGAGCGCATGCAGTGCCGGGTCATGGTGATCTGGGCCCGGTCCGGAAAGATGAAGTCCGGGTTGTTTTTGAATCGTTTGATGAAACTGAAGATATAGTCCCAGCGTCCGCAGTTCAGGCCGGCGGCGTGCTCCCGGAGTTCGTAAAGGATTTCATCCATTTCGAACGCCGCCAGGATGGTCTCGATGAGCACTGTCGCCTTGATGGTGCCCTGGGGTATGTCAAGCGCTCTTTGGGCCTGGACGAAAACCTCGTTCCATAGCCGTGCTTCGAGGTGGCTTTCCATCTTGGGTAGATAGAAGTAGGGGCCTGTTCCTTTTGAGAGGAGCTTGCGGGTATTGTGATAAAAGAAAAGGCCGAAGTCAAACAGACTGGCCGGCATGGGTTTTCCGTCTACAGTGACGTGTTTTTCCACCAGATGCCAACCGCGGGGGCGCACGATGAGTGTTGCGGTACGTTTGGCCAATCGGTATGTTTTCCCAGCTGGATTCTGAAACTCGATGCTGCCGTCCACGGCGTCCCGCAGGTTGATCTGGCCCTGGATGGTGTCCCGCCAGGTCGGTGCGTGAGAGTCTTCGAAGTCCGCCATGTAGGTGGTGGCACCCGAGTTGAGGGCATTTATGACCATCTTGCGGTCGACCGGACCGGTGATTTCCACCGTGCGGTTTTTCAAGTCCTCCGGCACAGGGGCGATTTTCCAGTCCGCTTCGCGGATCGAGCGGGTTTGTTCCAGGAAATTCGGGAAACGGCCGGCGTCGATATCCAATTGAACCCTCCGGCGGCGGTCCAGCAGTTCTTTGCGACGATCATCGAACCGGCGTGCCAGGTCGGCAACAAATGCCAGTGCCTCCGGGGTGAGAATACGGGAGAATTCAGCGGTTACCGGTCCGTTGACTTCGATGCCGGACAGTAAAGCCTCATTATCCATGGTAACCTCCTTTAGTCATAGGCCCTCGGCCAGTTTCCTTTACAATGAGAAGAACTGACTGGTGTGGCGCAAGGGCTGTCGGTTGATGGGTTGTTTTCAATCCGGGAGCTTGACACCCGGTGGCACCTGCAACGATGAAGGCACTGACGTGCTTTTGTTTATCCGGCCTGTGTCCGCAAATCCAAGCCACCCGTTTTGCAGGTGGTCGTTGACTCGGGCTGCTGCGACCATCATAGATCTTTTTACGGCGATGTAAAGAGGAACAGCGTTTGCTTTTGCCAATGGCTTCGAGTCCGAGGCTGCCGAACGCTCAACCCTTTACCAGGCGCTTTTCTTGCGGGTACGGCAATATGTGGATGATCTCGCCGGACTTGATGGCTTCCTGGGCGTCCAACCAGAAGGCAACGTCGAAGAGATCGGCATGGTGCTGCATGAAAACGCGGAACAGATCCGGCGACAAGCCCAGGAACCGCGACATCTCCTCCGGGAATACATCGTTCGGTCCCACCAAAAACCAGGGTTCATCCGCCAGTTCGTCTTCCTCGTGTCGCGGCGGCGGCAATTTCCGGAAATGGCAGTTCAGCAGTGGGCATAGCTCGTCGTAGTCGTAGAAGACCACACGGCCGTGTCGAGTGACCCCGAAATTCTTCAGCAGCATATCGCCGGGGAAGATGTCGCTGACTGCCAGGTCCTTGATGGCTTTGCCATAATCGACCAATGCCGCCGCTGCGGCATCGGGATCGGCCGCGTTCAAGTAAATGTCGAGCGGCGTGACTCTTCGCTCCACATACGCATGGCGGATGACAACGTCATTTTCCCGGATGTGGACCGTTTCATCGGCATCCTGCTGCAACTCGGCGAGAAGTTCTTCTGAAAACCAGCAGCGGTCGAACTGCATGTGTTCGAATGTATGCGCCTCCACCAGCCGACCGGCGCGGTCGTGCCGGAAAACCAGGTCATACTTGTCGATGACCTCGTTGCGCGTGGTGGTTTTCGGGCTCCGGAAGCGATCGCGTATCAGTTTGATGACCAGATCGTCGTGAGCCATGTTAAAGACGATCATGACCATACCGCGCTGACCGGGTGAAAGGGTGAACTGTTCGGTCCCACATTCTTGGGTGAATTCGACGATGTCCCGGTAGAGCTCTGTCTTGCCGTGTTTATTGTAGCCAATGGCGGTGTAGAGTTCGGCGATGCGCTTATGGGGCATGAAGCTTTTCAAAAAGCGCACCAGGTCGTACGGCCGGTCGGTACAGACGAAAAAATAAGAACGGGTGAATGAGAACAGGATGCTGAGACTGGCTTCATCGACCAAGACCGCATCGATCACTATTCCCTCCCGGGGATGATGCAATGCGACGGCCAATGGATGTCGGCCTTGCGAGGTGATGAGGCGACCCAGAAGATAGGCTCCTTTACTACGGTAGAAAATACTGCAAGCCATGTCTATCCGTTCGACAGGCGAGAAGTCACCCCTCTGTTCGAGGTGTTGGCGGATCCGTGCCGCTGCCGCGGCCACGGTTTTGTCGGGCGCAGGCATCTTCTCCCCGAAAGAGCTTTCTATGAGAATGTGGCGTAACAGAGCGGATGTATCGCGGGAAGCGCATTCCGGTCGATAGCTGCGGAAGACGTCGTTGACGGCGGTGGTGGGTGGCGCATCGAAATCGGAGTTGACGAACTCGATCAGTGGATCGACGCCGACTGTTGAAAAGATGCGGCGGGTAGCGGAATTGAAATAGGTTTCGGCGATCTCCCAGTCGTTTCGATACCGAATCAGTTTAGAGTAAACGACTTTCATCGCGATCCAGACAGGCCGGTCTGTGAGGGCATCCCCCAGCAGCCGTCGCAGTTCGGCTTCGATGGTGTCGATCGAGTTGCGGTAGAGACTCAGTCGTCGCGCCGCGTCTTGCTGGAGTCCCGCCCAATTCCGCTCGAGGAAATGATGAGCGGCACGAAGCGTGATCGTTTTGAACTGCGCATGAAAACTGTCGAAGCTTTCATAGATGACCTGTGCGCCGCTTTCGGCCAAAAAATTCTTCAATGAGCGCTTGAGCATCCCGAATCCCGTTGGAGTGGCGGATTGATAATGATAGAGCGGACAGGCCCCGTGTTTGACCGGGAGCGAAATCGTCCTCTTCTGGAGAGGGCCCGATGGAGCCTTATTGTTTCTCCTGCAAAGAAGCGTTCAATGGCGATCCGGCCCGTGAGGGGTGTCCGCTTCCACGCCGCATCCGCATCCGCAGTCGCAACCGCCTCCGCATTCAGCCATGGCCGCCATCGCCCGGATGACTTCCCGGCTTTCGGCCGCCTCCACCGTCGTGATACCAGCTGTCAGAAAAATTTCCGTCCGGTCGACGAGGTCTCTCAGAAACGGCGGGTTGATGTGCCGGAATATCCGTTGCAGATCAACCGACTTCAACTGCAAGCTGACAACGTCTCCGACGGACTTGCCGGCCAGGGCGTACTCGAAAGGCGTCAGGCCGTCCGTACCGAGACCGAAGATAAAACTGAAGGTCTGGGGTTGATCGAAGATGTCCGGGTTTTGCGCGGAGGTACCGGCGCTGACCGAGAGCGTAATTTTCTTCAGATTGTCAATGGGCGAATTGAGGGTCGAATTATCCATAGTCACCTCGCCTAGCTGTTATTCATGAGAATTGTCAAACACACGAACTGAATCCACATCGTCATCTGAAACCCAAGAATAGGGACATTGCCCGAAGCGGCGATTGTATTGGAACGCGGATATTGATTGGTTAACCGCCGCGGCCGGATATTCCCTTGGATTGCGGCTCGTACGCCGACATTTACCAGCAGGATAGCCTTCCATGGCCGCCCCCTCTGCTGCTATACGCGGGACCGCCGTTGCAAGTCTTGGAACACCTTCAATGCCATTTTGCGGGTTACTACCGGAGACGTGCTGTTGTCGATCAGAATCGTGGCTCTCGATTTTTTTTCCTCGATCGGCATTTGGGCGCAGATGCGGGCCCGAGCCGCCGCAGCGCTGAGCCGGTCTCTGCGGCGGAGACGCTGCACCTGGATAGACTCCGGCACGTACACGACGATGATTTCGGCCAGATTGCGGTTCATTCCTGTCTCGAAGAGCAGGGGGATGTCAAGGATGACGACCGAATCGGGGTGTTCCCTCTCGATTTTTTGCAGTTGTCGATCGGTTTCTGCCATCACGAAGGGGTGGACGATGCGATCGAGAAGGCTTTTCTGACGGGGATCGTTGAAGATGATGTCTGCCAGAAGTTTGCGATCGAGGTCACCGCTCGGCAATAAAACGCGGTGACCGAATTGCTTGACGATCTTCCGCCATGCCGGCCGGTCCTTCTGCACGGCATCCTTGGCAATCTTGTCTGCATCGATGACGACAGCCCCGGCTTCCTCGAATACAGCCGCCACGGTCGATTTTCCCGAACCGATTCCACCTGTCAGTCCAACGACGATCACAATTTCCTCTCCGGTTCGTATTTTCAGGCCCCGATCATTGCCTAATCGGCCGTTGACGTCCCACAGCCGGGTGACGGATTCGGCCGAATGTTTCTCCCGGTCAACGGGTGGACCAGAGGCCGCCGTGCCGTTACCGGGATCCGCACCATTGGGGGCAATGACAAGATTAGCGGTTCACGCATGAAAGGACAATCCTTTTTTCTGCCCCTTCTGGGTTATAGCTGTCGGAGACGGTGAGACAGACCGGCAAGAACGAACGGCTGGGATAATCCTTGACACCGATGGGGCAAGTCTCTACAACCCTTCTCAAAAAGAAGGAGGATTGACATGCCCGAATTTACATATCAGGAATTATTCCCTTTAACCGCTGACCAGACTGTGTATCGACAGCTTACCAAGGATTACGTGTCAGAGATGGCGATCGGCGGAAACGATTTTCTGAAGGTCGAGCCTGAGGCTCTGACTCTTCTGGCGCAAGAGGCCTTCACCGATGTGGCCCATCTGCTGCGACCCAACCATTTGGCGCTTCTGGCTAAAATTCTGAAGGATCCGGATGCCTCCGGAAACGACCGGTACGTGGCGCTGGAAATGCTCAAAAATGCCGTCATTTCCGCCGAAGGCACATTCCCCATGTGTCAGGATACCGGTACGGCCATTATCATCGGTAAGAAAGGCCAGCAGGTCGTTACTGGTATTTGTGACGAAGAGGCCCTGTCACGGGGCGTATACAACGCCTACACCACGAAGAATCTGCGCTATTCACAGAATGCCCCCCTGAGCATGTACGAGGAGAAAAACACCGGTTGCAACCTGCCGGCCCAGATCGATTTGTACGCCGGCCAGGGGAGTGCCTATTCGTTTCTGTTCATGGCCAAAGGCGGGGGCTCAGCGAACAAAACCTACCTTTATCAGGAAACGAAAGCGGTCCTGAGCCCGGACAAACTGGTCGATTTCCTGGTCGGCAAGATGAAGACCTTGGGAACCGCCGCCTGTCCTCCCTACCATCTGGCGTTTGCGGTCGGAGGAACGTCGGCCGAGGCCAACCTCAAAACGGTCAAGCTCGCCACGGCCGGCTATCTGGATTCACTGCCCACAGCCGGCAGCGAATCCGGCCACGCCTTTCGGGATAAGGTGCTCGAAGACCGCCTGCTGGCTCTGGCGCAACAGTCGGGCATCGGGGCCCAGTTCGGCGGGAAATACTTCTGCCATGATGTTCGCGTTATCCGCCTGCCGCGTCATGGCGCCTCCTGCCCCATCGGAATGGGTGTCAGCTGCAGTGCGGATCGCAATGTGAAAGGGAAGATTACCCGGGAAGGGGTTTTTCTCGAGCGATTGGAAAGGGATCCCGCGAAGTATTTACCGGAGCCTGCCGGAGAAGACGTTGATGCGGTGCGCATCGATTTGAATCGACCGATGGACGATATCCGGGCCGAGCTGACCAAATACCCCGTGGCCACCCGCCTGCTTTTGAACGGCAAGATCGTGGTGGCACGCGACATCGCCCATGCGCGGCTCAGCGAGGGGCTCCAGCGCAGAGAGGGCTTGCCACGTTACATGAAAGATCACATCATCTACTATGCCGGACCGGCCAAGACCCCGGCCGGATATCCATCCGGTTCATTCGGTCCGACCACCGCCGGGCGGATGGACCCTTACGTGCCGGAATTTCAGGCGCATGGCGCATCCCTGGTGATGCTAGCCAAGGGCAATCGGTCGAAGACCGTGACCGAATCGTGTAAAAAATACGGTGGATTCTATCTCGGCTCCATCGGCGGTCCGGCGGCCCGTTTGGGTAAGGAGTGTATTACGGCCGTCGAGATCATCGCCTATCCGGAGTTGGGGATGGAGGCGATTTACCAGATCTCCGTCAAAGATTTTCCAGCATTTATCATTGTGGACGACAAGGGCAACGACTTTTTCGAGGGGTTGCTTTAGAGCCGGTCCTGCCGCTGGGTCCGGCACCTCGGATCGGTTTGGGGTGACAGGCAAAATTTTATCACGCACTTGCGGTCGTCAAAAAAGCGGATCTCTGAATGAGATCCGCTTTTTTGATCGGTGCGGGGGCATCGAGGACCCGTCCGGCCTGACAAATGTATGCAAGTCCCGCTATCGTCTACCCATCCAGCATAGCCGTTCCGGACATGGAGTTGAACCATTCCACGAGTTCGTCCATTTCCTTTTTATGGTCCTTTTTGAGGCGCTGCAGATAACGGGCGTTTCGGATGGCAATGCCGCCCTGTTCGGCCAGGGCGGTGATAAATTCGACCTCGCGATAAGTGAACTCCCTGGGTTTGCCGTCATAGAGCCGCAAGATGCCGATGAGTTCGTCCTGCAGGACGATCGGCACGGAGAGGATCGCTTTGATTCCCTCTACCTTACAGGCTTCGGGGTATTGCAGCTGGCATTCGTTTTCGATATTCTCCAGTATCGCCGGACGCTTGGTTTCAATGGCATCGGGCATGCTCTTATCCGCCAGAATGGGCCCCTTGTTGATGAATTCCTCGCTGAGGTTTCGATGGGCGATCACTTCCAGGCGGTTTTCCCGCTTATTGAGCAGGCTGATGACGCCGGCTTTCAATTCCAGGGCGTCAATGGCGTTTTTCAATATCAGGTCCAGCACCTCCCGCATGTCCAGGCTGGAACTGATGGCCTTGCTGATTTTGACGAAGGTTGAAAAAAAGCTGTCTTCTCGAGCCATGACGCCCTCCTTTCATCGACAATGGTGATGGCCAATCGTCGCGAATCGTGTGATTTCCTGAATTCCGGTTTCCCGGAATACCTCGGTATCAGGCGTTCTTTCCGGCAGAATGGAGCGGCAGAACGATCAGGCGCCGTCCAGATGTGGCTTCTCCATTTTCTGAAACCAGCCCTCGGGATCCTTGAAGTATTCGTAGGTTTCTTCCAGAGACAGCCGGTGTTCACGCTCTATGGTTTCGAGCATCCCATAAAAGGTCTTCTCCTGAGGATCTTCGACATTCTGGCGAAGCGATTTGTAAAACGCCTCGCCCTTGGATTCGAATTCGATGGCGATTTTCACCGCTTCGAGATCGTCGGTGTCGGCCTGGGCCGAAGTGTCGACGTTTTCGATGACCGAGTTCAGAATATCCTTTACGACCGTGTTCTGGACTTTCAGCGGCAGTGTCTCCGGCCATTTGCCCTCGCTGCTCAGCTTTTTGTGCAGTTCAAGGATCCGTTGATAGTGTTCGGCTTCGTCCGCCGCCAATGTCCGAAACATCTGCTGCCCCAGCGGGTCTTTGGTGCGTTCGGCATGCCTGCGGTAGAACTCAGCTTCGTTTTTTTCGTTGTTGAGCGCGACCTGCAGGGCTTCGATACGCTTTTCCGTTATGGCACTCATGCTTAAAATCCTTTCCATTCGGAAGAGAACTGAATCGTCCTCGAAGACCGAAAAATGAATTGCGTTCGGTAACAATCGCCCGTATCGAAGCGGGGAAGGGCGGGGTGGATAGGGTCCGAAGGCAAGTGTGGTTCGATAAGAATCCGTAGATATATTCGATACAGCCGATTCGACCTATCGGCAATGTACACAGTTTTTACTTAAATCGTCAAGGGACTGATCGGTGATTTTGGCAAAATGTTCCAGTTGGCGTTTGGGCGCAATATAACGGCCGCAGGATTGGCATTTGGTCATCGGGAAATCGGTTTTCCAGATTTGGCGCACACCGTCTTTTTCCTTCATCGGAATGACGTCCACGGGGCAGATGTAGGCGCAGGATCCACAGGCGATGCATGCGGCCGGTGTCTCATTGAAGGGGGTGGCCACTTTGCGGTCGGTCCCCCGGCTTTCGAAGCCGATGGCGGATACACCGACCACCTCGCGGCAGGTGCGCACACACTGTCCGCAGAGGATGCAGCCCCGCACGTCCACATCGAAGCGGGTGGCTTCCACACCGTTTTGCTCGGCCAGGTCCAGCAGACGGGGATGTTTGGGGTTGCGTGACAGCATGAGTTCGATGACCAGCCGCCGGACATTTTTCACGCGTTCGGTGTCGGTTTTGACCTTCAAATCCTGGGCCACCTCGTAAATGCAGGAGGCCACCATGCGGGTGCGCTTGCCGTGGGTCACCTCCACCATGCACATGCGGCAGGCGCCGTATGGTTCGAGTTCCGGATTGCTGCACAGATTGGGAATGTCAATATTGGCACCTCGTGCAGCTTCCATCACTGTGGTCCCGACCGCTGCATTTACCTCTCGGCCATCGATATTCAATGTTACCATTTCCGACATGTCATTACTCCCTTAAGGGTCCGGGTAACCGAAAATGCTTGGGATCGCATTTCAGAATTTTTATGCTACCTTTACTGCATCAAATTTGCAGGCTTCAAAACAGGCGCTGCACTTGATGCAGAGTTCCTGGTCGATGGTATGAGCCTCTTTTTTCTCGCCGGTGGCCGCCGCGGTGGGGCACACCCGGGCACAGACATGACAGCCGGTGCAGGCTTCCGGATCGATCTCGTAGGTGATCAGTGCCTTGCAGACGCCCGCGGGGCATTTTTTGTCCTTAATGTGGGCTTCGTATTCGTCCCTGAAATAGCGAATGGTGGTCAGAACGGGGTTGGGAGCGGATCCCCCGAGGGCACAGAGCGAGCCGTCGGCGATGGCCTGGCCCATCCAATCCAGGGTATCCAGGTCTTCCATCTTGCCGTTGCCCTCGCAGATGCGATCCAGAATCTTGCGCATCTGCAGCACCCCTTCACGGCAGGGGGTACATTTGCCGCACGATTCACCTTCGAGGAAAGACAGGAAATATTTGGCCACGTCGACCATGCAGTTGCGTTCGTCCATGACGATCATCCCGCCGGATCCCATCATGGAGCCGAGCTTGGTCAGCTCGTCGAAATCGACCGGTATGTCCAGGTATTCTTCAGGGATGCAGCCCCCCGAAGGGCCGCCGGTCTGGACCGCTTTGAACTTGCGGCCCTTCGGAATTCCGCCGCCGATCTCATAGATGATTTCCCGCAGGGTGATCCCCATGGGGACTTCGACCAGACCGGTGTTGTTGATTTTGCCGACCAGGGAGAATATCTTGGTCCCCTTGCTGTTCTCGGTGCCGATGCCGGCGTACCAGGCCGATCCCTTGTTGATGATCAAAGGGACATTGGCCCAGGTTTCGACGTTGTTGAGATTGGTCGGTTTGTTGTAAAGCCCGCGGTCGGTGGCATGAACGTATTTGGCTCGCGGCTCGCCGGCCCGCCCTTCGATGGAGGCGAACAAGGCCGAGGACTCTCCGCAGACGAAGGCGCCGCCGCCACGGTTGATGAGGATATCGAAGCTGAAGTCGGTGCCCATGATATGCTGACCCAGCAGGCCCATCTCCCGGGCCTTGTCGATGGCCAGGGTAATGTTTTTCACGGCCAGGGGGTACTCGTTGCGAACGTATATGTAGCCTTGGCTGGACCCGATGGCATACGCGCCGATGATCATCCCTTCCAGTACCGAATGGGGGTTGCCTTCCAGGAGACTGCGGTCCATGTAAGCACCGGGGTCGCCTTCGTCGGCGTTGCAGATGACGTATTTGGGGTCGCCTTCGGCTTTGCGGGTGGCGTCCCATTTCCAGCCGGCCGGGAATCCGCCGCCGCCGCGCCCGCGCAAGTTGGCAGCAATGACTTCGTCGATCACCTCCCGCGGCTTCATTCCTTCGAGCGCTTTGGCCAAGGCGCTGTAACCGCCGATGGCCAGGTAGTCTTCGATGCTGGTCGGCTCTATCAACCCGTTCATGCCGAACACCAGGCGCATCTGTTTCTTGTAGAAGGGAACGTCCTCTTCGAGGGCGATCTTCTTCTTGGTTGCGGGGTCCTTGTAGACCAGGCGGTCGATGATCTCTCCCTTGAGCAGCGTCTTTTCGATAATCTCGGTTACATCATCGATTTTTATCTGCTGGTAGAATATTTTTTTGGGGTAGATGACGGCCATCGGTCCCCGCTCGCAGAAACCGTGGCAGCCGGTCTTGCGGATATAAATCTGTTCGCCGAGGTTCCGGTTTTCGATTTCCTCCCTGAATTTATCCACCAGTTTCTGCGTGCCGTAGGCCAGACACCCGGTACCGGTACAGAAGGCAATGCAGGGCTTTTCCGGATCGATGCGCTTTTTCGCTTCTTCCTGCAGTTGTTTGAGCTCTGCGGCTGATTTAATCTTCTTCATCATTGGTTGCTACCTTTTTCCCAAGCTTCTTTAGAATCTTATTGGTCTTAGAAAGGGTTACCTGGCCCTGATACTCTTCATCGACCACCAGGATCGGCCCCAGCGCACAGGCGCCCAGGCAGTTGACCGTTTCGAAGGTGAATTCCAGGTCGTCGCTGGTTTCGCCGGCCTCGATGCCCAGGGTCCGTTCGATGCTTTCCTGGAGCAGAGTGGCGCCCCGCACGTGGCAGGCGGTTCCCAGGCACAGACTCAGCTGATGTCGACCCCGGGGTGTGAGGCTGAAGGCCTTGTAAAAGGTTGCCACCTCGATAGATGCGGCTGAAGGGGAGATCAAGGATGGTGCTGATCGCATTCGAGCGCTTCTCTGGGCAGATAGTTGTATTCCTTTTGCACATCCTGAAGAATCGGAACCAGGAATCCCTTGTCCGAATCGTATCTCTGAATGATTTCCGTAACTTTTTGTTTCATTTGGTGTATACCTCAATGAGAGCTGGAACGCGTCTGCCGTTACAGACGGCCGCGGCGGGCCAAATCGTTCATCCGGGATCTTGGCGACCAGTTTGTCGTAATCTTTTGTAACCCGTTTCTGAATCTGTTCTGATCAGGTCGGGTGTCAGGTGCCGGAAACGGCCCTGGGGCCGCAGATATTCCTCTACCGGCTTCAATTCCGGCGATTTCATGGGTTATCCGGTATTTCCCATCGACCACCTCGTAGAGCGGGAACACACCGGTTTCAACGGCCAGTCGCCCGATCCAGATGGCTTTGTTCGGCGGCAGGCGCCAGCCTGTCGGGCAGACCGAAAGGATGTGAACGTAGGCCGGCCCCGGTGTTTTGGCGGCCTTTTGAACCTTTTCCATCAGGTCGAAGGGATAGCTGGAGCAGGCCGTGGCCACGTAGGGGACGTTGTGGGCAACGGCGATTTCGGCCATGTTCTTCTTCCAGGTCACCTGACCGGCGCTCTGATCTTACCCGCCGGGGAGGTGGTGGTGGAGGCGCCGAAAGGGGTCGAAGACGACCGCTGAATACCGGTGTTCATGTAGGCTTCGTTGTCGTAGCAGACATAGACGAAGTCGTGGCCGCGCTCAAGGGCGCCCGACAGGGCCTGAAACCCGATGTCGGTGGTGGCGCCGTCGCCGCCCATGCCGAGAAAGACGGTTCCCTTTTCAGGGCCGCCGGCCCTTTCGCACCAGCGCCTTGGTAGCCGCTTCGGCACCGGACAACACGGCGGCGGCGTTTTCAAAGGCCACGTGCAGCCAGGGCACCTTCCAGTTGGTAAACGGCAGCGGCGACGAGATGATTTCCATGCAGCCGGTGGCGCTGCCCACGATCACGTTGTTGCCCAAGGCCTTGGCCACCAGCCGCACCGCCAGCGCTTCGGCGCAGCCCTGGCAGGCCCGGTGACCCGGGTGAAAAGTATTCCTTCTTCTCCAGCAAACGAGTGGCGTAAACATTCAAAGTTTCCATATGGGGTACTCCATTCCGCAAAACCGGCCCAGTCTGTCTCTGCGGCCGATCCGGGTTATTCTCTGACTCCGTAAAACACGTAGTCTTCCTGCCTGGCGCTTGCCCTGACCATCTTCCGAGTCTGTTCGATACATCGCCGATATAGTCCTTCGGGGTGACATCCCGGCCGGCCAGCCCGCAGATGAAATTGGTGACCTCCGGCATGTTGTCCTCACCGTAGAGGACGCTGCGGATCTCGCTGGCTACCGGTCCGCCCGGCCCACCGTAGGACACGGCGCGGTCAAGGACGATGATCCGCTTGGCGCCCTTGGCGGCTTCGCGAAGTTCATCGAAGGGAAACGGCCGCCACAGCCGCAGCTTAATCAGACCGACCGATTTGCCCTGGTCGCGCAGTTCGTCCACGGCCATGGCCACGGTGTCGCCGGTGCTGCCCATGGACAGGAAAACGGTTTCGGCGCCCTCGGTTTTGTAGGTCTCCACCGGCCGATAGTACCGCCCGGTGACGTCGCCCATCTCTTTCCAGGCCTTGAGGATGTGCGGCTTGGACCGGATCAGCGCCTCGTTCTGGGCCATTTTGGCCTCGGTGTAGATGCCGGGCATGCCGAAACCGCCGACGGTGGTGGGTTTGTCCGGATCCAGCGCGTTGATCGGCTTGAAATTCGGCAGGTAACTGTTTGACCATGCCCGGCATCCCAGTACTCGATGGGTTCGATGACGTGGGTGAGGATGAAACCGTCCATGTTGACGATGACCGGCAGTGACACCGCGGGATCTTCGGCCACCCGGAAGGCCAACATGACGTGATCGAAAACCTCCTGTCCGGTTTCGGTAAACACCTGGATCCAGCCGCAGTCGCGAACGGACATGACATCGGTGTGATCGTTCCAGATGCTCAGCGGGCCGGACATACTGCGGTTGGCCAGGATCATCACGATCGGCAGCCGCAAGGACGCGGCGATAAAGACGATTTCGTTCATCAGGGCCAGCCCCTGTGAACTGGTGCAGGTAAAGGTCCGTGCACCGACGGCCGATGATCCGCAACAGACGCTCATGGCCGAGTGCTCGGATTCCACCGGGATGAATTCGGCGTCCAGTTCCCCGTTGGCGACCAGTTCGGACAGATGTTCCACGATGTGCGTCTGCGGGGTGATGGGGTAGGCGGCGACCACGTCCACGTCGGCCATCCCAACGGCATCGGCTGCTGCAATAGATACTTCGATTCCCACTCGTTTTCCCATTATTCTTCCTCCGGTACCATGGAGATGCACCCGGTGAAACATTCCTGGGCGCAGATGCCGCATCCCTTGCAATAGTAGAGATCGGCCTCAAAATATTCTTCGTCGGTTTTGCGGATGGCCATGTCGGGACAGAAAATGTAGCAGACCCCGCAGCGGATGCACTTGGATTTGTCCACGACCGGGCGCATGGATCGCCAGTCGCCGGTCTTATACTGGCTGGCATTGCCGGGGTCGCTTACCACGCAGCCGACTTCCAGGTCTTTCCAGGTCAGTTCATCTTCTGATTTTATTGGTTTTGCCAAGATTGACTCCTTTCGACGACTCTACCCGAAGCCTTTGCGGAGGCCGATAGGGTCATCACGGATTGGTGATTTCAGCTTCCTTGTAAGCGCGCTTGAATGCATTGATGTTCCGGGCGGCAATGCGGCCGAAGCGTTTCTCCAGCGGCGGGATCAGGGAATCGACGGGGACAAGTTCCCTGGTTTTCAACAAGGCGCCCAGCATGGTGGTATTGGTGATCGGAACGCCCAATTCCTCGCGGGCGATTTTGGAGGCATCCACCGTCGCCAGCCGGTGCTTGACACTCAGCTCCTTGCGGATTTCCGACGATGTGTACTTGGTATTGGTGATCAGGGCTCCGTCGGCTTTCAGTCCGCCGCTGACATTGACCAGCCGCAGAATGGATGGGTCCAAAACCAGCACCAGATCGGGATGGTAGATGTTGGTTCGCAATCGTATCGGCTCGTCGGATATGCGGCAGAAGGCCACTACCGGCGCCCCCCGACGTTCCGGACCGAAGCTGGGAAAAGCCTGGGCGTATTTTCCTTCATTGATGGCAGCCTGGGCCAGCAACTCCGCTGATGTGACGGCTCCCTGACCGCCTCTGCCGTGCAGACGAATTTCGATCATGATATCATTCTCCCGGATAGATATAATTTGGTGCTTGGCCGCTTTGCAAGCGGCTTAAAAAGATAATAGCTAGCAGAAAAATATTGTCCTTGCAAGCCTAAATTTCGGATTCAGGCTCCCAACGCTCAGGATGGTTCATCGCGGCAACTTATTGATTGAGCTCGACTCGATATTTTGTTATCAATTCAATCAGACAGACAACTCGGGCGCCATTTCCGACTACTCCTTCAACCGTCGCGTTGCGGTTTGGGATCGATGAACGGGTGCTGGCCTGACCCTGAGAGTCCCCGGCTTCATCCGACCCCATACCACCATTCTGCCCTTTCTCTGAATTGCCCACGGCCCCGTCATTCACCAGACGGTTTCTCTCTATGCGTCGCTGCAGTGGGCGATCAGCGCAGCCGCGGTTGTCAACAGCCCCGTAACCCCAATCGGCGCTCTGACTCCAGGACCCGGTGAATGCCGGAGCCCTGTCTATTTCCCAACCCGTTCCCAACCAGCCGAGAGGTGAATGACATGGCCAAAGAGACCTCAACCATCGATGGAAACACCGCCGCCGCGCATGTGGCTTATGCCATGAGCGATGTGGCCACCCTCTATCCCATCACCCCCTCTTCGCCCATGGGCGAGATCGCCGACGAATGGGCCGCCCAGGGCCGCCGGAATATTTTCGGCCAGACCCTGACCGTCCGACAGATGCAGTCGGAGGCCGGTGCCGCCGGCGCCGTGCACGGCTCGCTGGCGGCCGGTGCCTATACCACCACGTTTACCGCATCGCAGGGCTTGCTGTTGATGATTCCCAACATGTACAAGATCGCCGGAGAATTGTTGCCGGCAGTCATGCATGTCAGTGCGCGGGCCATCGCCGCCCACGCGTTGTCCATTTTCGGGGACCAGCAGGACGTAATGGCGGTAAGAGCCACCGGTTTCGCCATGTTGGCATCGGCCTCGGTGCAGGAGGTTATGGATCTGGCTCTGGTAACCCACCTGTCGGCCGTGGAATCCAGCATCCCTTTCATCCATTTTTTCGATGGATTCCGCACCTCTCACGAAATCCAGAAGATCGAGATGATCGACACCGCCGACATGGCGGCCCTGGTGAACTGGGATGCGGTCAGAAAGTTTCGCCAACGCGGGGTGAGCCCCGAACGACCGGAATTGCGCGGAACCGCTCAAAATCCGGATATCTATTTTCAGGGTCGGGAAGCGGCTAATGTCTACTATCTGAAGATTCCGGAAATCGTCAGCGCCAACATGAAGAAGGTCGGCGAACTGACCGGGCGGAAGTACCAACTTTTTGATTACACCGGCCACCCTCAGGCCGACAAGATCGTTATTGCCATGGGGTCGGCCTGTGAGACCATCGAGGAGTATATCGATTACATGGTCAGCCGGGGCGAGCGGGTGGGAGCGGTCAAGGTGCGTCTCTACCGGCCTTTTTCGGCCAAGCACCTTCTGGCCGTCATCCCCGCCTCGGCCAAGCGGATCACGGTTCTGGACCGAACCAAAGAGCAGGCTGCTCCAGGAGACCCGCTCTACACGGATGTCAGCACCGCTTTCATCGAGGAGGGCCATTCCGGCATGCAGCCGCCGTTGATCGTCAACGGACGCTACGGACTGGGATCCAAAGAGTTCAACCCCGGCATGATCAAGGCCGTCTTCGACAACATGAACGTGGTCGTTCCCAAGAACCATTTCACCGTCGGCATTACCGACGATGTCACCCACACTTCGCTGGAATTCGATCAGCTACTGGGGGTGGCACCGGGTGATGCCATCCGCTGCAAATTCTGGGGATTGGGCGCCGACGGTACCGTGGGGGCCAACAAGACGGCGATCAAGATTATCGGCGACAACACCGACCTGTATACCCAGGCCTATTTCGCCTATGATTCCAAAAAGTCCGGTGGCGTGACCGTGTCGCACCTGCGGTTCGGGCGCGCACCGATTCAAAGCGCCTACCAGGTGTTTTCCCCCGAGTTTGTCGCCTGCCACAATCCGGCCTATGTCGACCAATACGAGGTGCTGGAAGGCATTAAGCACGGTTCGGTTTTTCTCCTCAACTCTCCCTGGAGCGTTGAAGAGATGGCGGAGGCTTTGCCACCGCACATGCGCCGGACCATCGCCCGAAAGAAGATCAAGTTTTACAACATCGATGCGGTCAAGATTGCCGCCAAGGTGGGGTTGGGCGGAAGGATCAGCATGATCATGCTGGCGGCCTTCTTCAAGGTGGCCGGGGTCATTCCCATCGACGACGCCATCCGGTTTCTAAAGAAGCACATCCATAAAATGTTCGCCGTGAAAAGCGAGGCCATCGTTCAAATGAACATCGCCGCCGTGGACAACACCCTCGAGCACCTGGAAGAGGTGGTGTATCCCGAAACCTGGGCCGACGCCGAGGACGAGCAGAGACCTTTGGCTGACGAGCCCGATTTCGTGCGCCGCGTCATGCGACCCATGCTGGCTCAGAAGGGAGACCGGCTGCCGGTTAGCGCCTTCCGGCCGGACGGAATATTTCCGGTCGGCACCACGAAATACGAAAAGAGGGGGGTGGCCATCAATGTGCCCCAGTGGATCAAGGAGAACTGCATCCAATGCAACCAATGTGCCATGGTCTGCCCCCATGCGTCCATCCGCCCGTTCCTCCTGACGGCGAAAGAGCTGGAAGCCGCCCCACAGAGTTTCGAAGCGGTTTCGGCGGTAGGTAAAGAGCTCAAGGATCATCACTTTCGCATCCAGGTTTATCCTTTGGACTGCATGGGCTGCGGCAATTGTGTCAACACCTGTCCGGCCAAGAAAAAAGCCCTGGTGATGCGCCCCCTGGAATCCCAGACGGCGGCGCAGGTGCCCAACCAGCAATACGTTGAAACCCTGCCGCCCCGCGGGGGCATGCTGCGGCGCGAATCGGTGAAGGGCAGCCAGTTTTTTCAACCCCTCCTCGAATTCTCCGGCGCCTGTGCCGGCTGCGGCGAGACCCCCTACGCCAAGCTGGCGACCCAGCTCTTCGGTGAACGCATGGTCATCGGCAACGCCACGGGCTGCAGCTCCATATGGGGCGCCAGCGCGCCCTCGGTGCCCTACTGCACGAACCCGGACGGTTTCGGGCCCACCTGGGGCAATTCGCTTTTCGAGGATCCGGCGGAGTTCACATTTGGCATGTTTCTGGGTCATCTCCAGCAGCGCCGCCGACTGGCGGATCTGGTGGGCCAGGCCTTGGAGGAGGATTTTCCGCCGAAACTCAAAAACACCTTGAAGAACTGGCTGGACGCCATGCAAGACCCGGCTGGATCCCGCACATACGGCGATCAGCTCAAGCTGCTGCTGCCCCATTTCAGCGAGCACCGACTGATCCAGGACATCGAAGGCATGTCCACGCTTTTCACCAAGAAATCCTTCTGGGTGTTCGCCGGCGACGGGGCCGCCTATGACATCGCCTTCGGCGGTATCGACCACGTGATGGCATCGGGCGAGGACATCAACGTTCTCGTTTTCGACACCGAAGTTTACTCCAATACCGGTGGGCAATCCTCGAAGGCGACGCCTACCGGATCCGTGGCCAAATACGCCGCGTCAGGCAAGAAGACCAAAAAGAAGGACCTCGGGGCCATGATGATGAGCTACGGCTACGTCTATGTCGCGTCCGTCGCCATGGGAGCCAATCGGCAGCAGATGATCAAAGCCTTCACCGAGGCCGAAGCCTACGACGGGCCGTCGATCATCCTGGCCTACTCGCCGTGCATCAACCACGGTATCCTGCGTGGCATGGGATACAGCCAGGAGGAGTCCAAGCTGGCCGTTCAGTGCGGTTATTGGCCGCTGTACCGGTATAATCCTCAGCTTACGGCTGAGAAAAAGAATCCTTTCATCCTCGATTCCAAGGAGCCGGACGGCAAGATCGAGGAGTTCCTGTCCGGTGAAATCCGCTATTCTTCGCTGAAAAAGTTGTTTCCGGATGAGGCGGCTACACTTGGCAAGCGTCTGGCAGAGGAAGTCCGGGAGCGCTACCTGACGTTAAAAAAACTGGCCGATCCCACCGAGGTTTGCCGGCAGGAAGTCGCCAGCGATTGACCAAGGGCGGGGGTAAGGAAGGTTGTTAACGTAAAACCGGGCCTTTACAAGAGTATCGGCGCCGTTCATAATGGGATAGACCGAGTCTCGGTGGGCCGATTACCCGTTTGGTGCTGGAAACGATCCTTGCGCCGGCTGCCAACCCAATGATACGTCAGAGCCGTAATCGTTGGGGTTGTCACCGGATGCATGGCACCCGGTTTGAAAAAAACCCATCAAACCTCTCCGGCTTGAATCCGGGATGCAGAATGTGGTTTGGCGGAACGCTGCTCCGGCATCCACGACGGCGGACATTCCCCCATCATCCCCCACCATTATTGAATAAGGAAACTGAGGTGGAATCTCAGAATGCGACTGTTGGCCGTATCTCCGCCTGCCGGTGCTGCGGCACGTGCTGTGTCAGGGGCGGCCCGGCCTTTCATGGCGAAGATCGACCGCTGATCGAGAAGGGTATCATCCCGATCCGATATCTGTACACGATACGCAAGGGCGAGCTGGTGAACGATCCCATTCGCGGCGCGTTGCTGCCGGTCAATTCGGAAGTGATCAAGATTAAAGGCAAGACAGACTCGAGAATATGCACGTTTTTTGACGAGCGGACACTTCGCTGCCGGATTTACGCCGAGCGTCCGTTGGAGTGCCGGTTGCTCAAGTGCTGGGATACGGCTGCGATCGAATCTATGTACGAGCGGGACCGTTTGTCACGCCGCGACCTGCTGGCCGGAGTGGCCGGCCTCTGGGATCTGCTCGTGGAGCATGAGCGCCGGTGCAGTTACGACGGACTCGCAAAGCGTGTCGCACGGCTGAAGCAATCCCCTCATAAATCGCGGGTCGGCGACTTTGGCGAGATCGTCGCCTACGACCGCCAGGTCAGACAATTGGCCGTGGAGAGGGGTCTTCTCGAACCGGAAAAGCTCGACTTTCTGTTCGGGCGTCCGCTGGATCAGACCATGGTCATGTTCGATCTGCGCGTGCGACGGGGGTAAGAGGCTCCGGTCCGCCTTCGCTGCCGTTCCGGCAGCGGATACAGTGGCACCGGTCGGGTTGTTCTTGATACCGCTCCGGGAACTCCGTTCGCCATTCGGTGTCAGTCGGTCAGGGTCCACCGGACATTGCCTTCGGCTTTGACGATCGAAGCGATATGGCTGTCGAAATAATGGTGCTCGACCGTCACGCGCCGGTTTTTCATCCGGATGACCAGGTTGAAGGCATCGGGGATTCCGATCACCCGACAATCCGAGATACCGATCAAGCCTGTTCCTTCGGCTTTCAGCACCGCCTCCTTCGCCGTCCAGTAGCGGTGAAATCCTTCCCATGACCTCCCGCCGACGAGATTCCATTCTTCCTCAAGGGCTACTTTGTCAAAAAGGGCTTCGGTTTTGCGTCTGATTATTTTCTCGATGTCGATACCGACCGGGTGCCGGGCCACTACGCCGGCGACGTACTCCGGTTTGTGCGTCAGGGACCAGTGGATACCGCCGGTCGACAGCGGCCGACCGTTTTCATCCTTGAACGGTTCGATTGAACCGAGGCCGCTTTTATCGGCGGACAACCCGAGGGCCTTTCTGGCCCGGCGGCTCAGATAGGCGACGAGATCGCGCGGGGCCAGGCGGCGCGCTACTGCGGGTACAGTGAGAATGACCGGGTGGAGGGAGGCTTCTTTTTCCATGATTCCATGTTG
The DNA here is from genome assembly GCA_963792945.1 of uncultured delta proteobacterium. Lineage (GTDB taxonomy): Bacteria > Desulfobacterota > Desulfobacteria > Desulfobacterales > SG8-13 > JARFQH01. Next base: position 156,643 of record CAWBYM010000025.1, read on the forward strand.
CACAACCATACCATATTTGTCATAATTTTAACATACACGGACGCACCCCCAGCTTCGACGGTGCCTGTCCGGTTCAGCGCACCCGACTGCCGAGACGGCTATGGACGAGACGACAGAAAAAAGCAACACCGAAACTTCCCCACCCGGAGCCAAATCCCGTCGCCGCTACGCCACAGTGCTGATGGCCACCATCATTTCTCTGGTCACGGTTTCGGTATTTGCCAGCCTTTTCGTCCTCAACGGCTATTTCAGCCGGCGGGTGGATGTCGAATTCCAGAAAAAGATCCGGGCGCAGAATGGGCAGGCGGAACTTCTGATCAACAACCGCATGTCTGCCATCGATGCCGTCCTGCGAGATTTGAGTTCCGACAACACCGTCCGGGTGACCGTTATGCTCGGGGCCCGAGACCAGCTGTCCGAACATATCACCCAGTTCTTTCCCGCCAGTAACGGCGCCTACTACCTGGTCCAGAACTCTTCCGACCGGACGATCTGTCCCGAAAGCCATGCCGGTTTGTCCGGGGAGCTTATCCGGTCCGTTATGAAAACCTGGCCGCGGGGTGAGATTGTAAGGGATCGGAACAAAGATCGTCTGCTCTGGCTTTTTTCGATGCCGATCATGCACACCGAAGGACGGATGGGGACCGCCTACGCCCTCTACGATATACGCCAAGACCGAGATCTTTTAGCTGATGTCAGCAAGGCTGTCGAGGGCGATCTCGCCTACATCCATTCGGACAAGTTCTATTCCCTCCTTTCCGGCCAGATGTTGCCATTCGATCCTCCCGATCGCTTGCCGGCAACCGGCGGGGCGGAAATCGGCAACCTCGGCAAAGAATACGCCATCAGCAGGATATCGGGGTTCGAATCCATTTATTTTCTGTCTTCACTCAAGCCCCTCAACCTGGAGAAGGGCAGGGTGACCCTGATGATGGGCCTTTTCTCCGGCCTCGTGCTGGCGGCGGCCGTGGTCATCGCGTTTCTGATCGGCCACCGGATGACGCGACCGTTGCGGGATATGACCTTCAAGGCCATGCAGATTTCCGGGGGACAGCAGGATCTTCTCTTTGAACGGACCGGCCCGTACTGGGAGTTCGATCAGATGTCGGAAGCGTTCAATTTCATGCTGTCCAATCTCAAAGATGCCGAGGAAAGGTCCCGCTACAAGGAGCTGTTCGAAAATGTCGACGATGCCGTTTACATCGTCGATGAAACCGGCAGAATAATGGATGCCAATTCCGCAGCCTATGCCCCACTCGGCTACACGCTTCCGCAGTTTCATCAACTGGGTCTGGAAGACTTCCTGCCCCCCCGGGACGCCGATCGGATCCTCGCGCAAATGCGCCCGATGGGCGAGGCACGGCCAACCGGCAAACTGACCCTCGAAACGGCCCACCGTAAAAAAGACGGCGGCGCGCTGTCGGTTGAAATCTACTCCCGGCCAATTTTCTACAGAGGCCAGCCGGTTATCCTGAATGTTGCCAGGGACATCAGCCGCCGGGTGGAAGCGGAAAAAGCGCTGCGGGAGAGTGAGGAGCGCTACCGTTCGGTGGTCGAGAACTCCAGCGACGGCATCATGATCCTCGATGAGCGCCTGCAGATAATGTTCGCCAACCGGGTTCTGTCGGATATTCTGGCATTACCGATGGCGACCCTGGAAAACAGTCGCTTTCAAGATTACCTCGTCGAAAGCGGACCGCCATTGACGGGCGCCTCCCTGATGCGCTCGAGCCACCCGTTCAGCACCGGACCACCGCCGGTATATCAGGTCAGAGGCAAAGACGGCGGGCAGCGTACGGTGAGGATCACCGCCAACCGCTTCAAGGACTCAGGGGGTCAGGAGAAATTCGTTGTCCAGATAGTGGATATTACCGACCAGTTGACATTCGAAGAAGAGAAAAAACAGCTCGAGGCCCAACTGATCCACGCTCAGAAAATGGAGGCCATTGGCACCTTGGCAGGTGGAATTGCTCATGATTTCAATAATTTATTGATGGGGATCCAGGGGCGCTTGTCGATGATTCGCCTGCAGTCGAATCCCAGTCAGCCGCATTTCGAACATATCGAACCCATCGAGAGGACCATCCTGAGCGCGACCAACCTGACCCAACAGCTGCTGGGGTTTGCCAGAAAGGGTCAATATGAGATCAAACCGACCTCGATCAATTCCCTGGTGGAGGAGAGCACCCGGATGTTCATCAGTACCCGCAAAGAGATCGATCTGCAGCTCAATTGCCGGGAGGATGTCCGGCCGGTAAAAGCCGACCGCGGTCAGATCGAGCAAGTATTGATCAACCTGTACGTCAACGCTTGGCAGGCCATGCCCCAGGGGGGCCGCTTGACCATCAATACCGAGAATGTGCGCCTCCCGGAATCACTCGGCAAGCAACTGGATATCCCGCCTGGCGATTATGTCAAAGTTTCCGTCATCGACAGCGGTGAAGGGATGGACCGGGAGACTATGGAGCGGATTTTCGAACCGTTTTTCACTACCAAGGGGATCGGTAAGGGAACCGGTCTGGGTCTGGCCTCGGCCTACGGTATCATCAAAAACCATCGGGGCGCCATCGAGGTCGACAGCCGGAAGGGCCGAGGTTCGACTTTCACGATTTACCTTCCGGTGGCTGAAACAGGGGTGGCTGAAGAAGCCGAGCTTCGCGAGGAAACGATCAACAGGGGCAGGGGTCGGATTCTGGTCATCGACGATGAGGAGGAATCGATCATGGCGACGGAGTTGATGATGCGTGAGCTGGGCTACGAAGTGATCACCGCCCGGGGGGGAGAGGAGGCGCTGCGCCTCTTTCGTGAAAACGGACAAGCCTTCGATCTGGTCACCCTCGATATGATCATGCCGGGGATGAACGGCAAGGAAACCTTCGATCGGCTCAAAGAGATCGATCCCGATATCCAGGTGCTCCTGATCAGTGGATACAGCCATTCCCACCAAGCCGACGAGATCATCCAACGGGGCGGCACCGGCCTCCTTCAGAAACCATACGATATCTTCAGCCTGTCATCGAAACTGAACGAGGTTATGGCCCGCCGATGATGCGCTATGTTTCTTTGCGATGCGGACCATCGAGCGTTCGATGGTTGTCAGCCGGCTCATCGCCGATAAGTGCCGCGGGCGTTATTGGGGGGATCCAAGCGTGATGACGATGCGCCGATTCTGGCGCCGGCCGGCCTCTGTGCCATTGGACGCCACCGGGCGATAAGAGGCAAAGCTGACAAGGGAAAGGCGCTGCGGGTCGACCCCTCCCTGCCATTGCAAAAAACGGACGACGGATGCCGCCCTCGCGGCTGCCAGTTCCCAGTTCGTCGGATAGCGGTTCCGCAGGCGTTTGCCCAAGGGAACATCGTCCGTGTGCCCCTCCACGACGATATGATAGGTGTTGTCCAGCTTAAAGGATTCCGCCAGCGCCATCAGAAGTTTTTTACCTTCTTCGCTGATTTCCTGACTGCCCGGCTCGAAAAGTATTTTGTCGGTCAGCACCACTTTCAATCGATCGGCGGTATCGACGATCTCGATTCCCTTTGAATCAATCTGATCCTTGAGGCTCGATTCGATGGTTTTCTTCGTGTCGTCCAACAGGGTGATCACCTGCTGCTGAAGTTTGACCATGGACCGCTGGCGATCCAGTTCGGCCTTGATTTTCTGGGTTTGCTCGGACAGGCTCTTGACCGTGTCGGTCAACTGTTCGTTGGACCGCTGAAGCGCCGCATGCTGTGAGGCGAGCTCGTTCATTTCGGTCCTGAGACGGGCGTTTTCAGTCTCCAGTCGGTCGGTTTCACCGTGCGGTTGAACGAGGGCGCTGTCCGAGCGGTGATCGGGTTCAACCGTTTTGGTCAACGGCGCGCATGCGGTCAAGGACAAACCCGCGAGGATCAACCATGACATGGGGGGTTTGACGACCATCATCTTATTTCTTCCAGTGGGGGGCAGAAAATTCGGTATCGATTTCCGGTCATATCGTTTCCCAGCTTCTGAAGAATCGGCACTGACTAACGGGATAAAAGTCAATGCGCTATCAACCTTCGCCTACGCCCTTGGCATCGGCTATGTCCGTTACGGCCGGGTAGGCTTTGACGCAGGCTATCGAATGCGCCCTGGGGTTTACCGGATAAAGGGCGCCGCGGTACCCGCCCCGCAGTATGTTGACAAAGATGTCGTGCCCGACTTTTCCCGGGGTCGACGAAGCGCCGATGACGGCCACCGATCGGGGGCTGAATATGGCATCAAGCGGATCCACCTGGCTTGGTCTATCCACGGTTTTCTTTCTTGATCTTAAGGGCTTCGGCGTACACCATTTTTTTTGAAAGGCCGGTTTCTGCACTGACCTCCCGCACGATCTCCGAGAGGGTAATCTTCTTCTGTTTCATGCGGGTTGTCAAATCATCTTTCAGAAATTCGGGGGTTACGGCCGATTCACCGCTGTTGCCGGCCACCAGGAGCGTGCATTCGCCCTTGACAGTCGGCCTTTCCTTCAGAAGGAGAAGCAGCTCGGACAGGTGGCCCCGCAGAAACTCCTCGTGGCGCTTGGTGATTTCACGCGCCAGCACGCCAGAACGATCGCCCAGCAGAGTATGGAGTTCAGCGAGGAGGGTTGCGATCCTTTTCGGCGATTCATAGAAGATCAACGTATAGGGGACGTCCTGCAGGGCGCGCAACTGCTTCAGGCGGCGGCCTTTCTTGCGGGCCGGGAAACCGGCAAACACGAACCCGTCCGAGGGCAGCCCTGAAACGCTGAGCGCGGCGATAGCGGCGGAGGCGCCGGGTATCGGAATGATGTCAATGCCGCTGTCGACGGCACTCTGTACCAGCCGGAAACCGGGGTCCGAAACCAACGGTGTCCCTGCGTCGGAGACGACGGCCACCGATTGACCGGATTGGAGCTTGCCAAGCAGCAGCGGCCCCCGCTGTTCTTCGTTGTGTTCGTGGTAGGAGATGAACCGACCTTTTATGTCTCTGCCTTTGAGCAGCTGGCCGGTCTTGCGCGTGTCTTCAGCAGCGATGATATCGACCGATTCGAGAACCTCCAATGCCCTGAGGGTGATGTCCTGCAGATTGCCGATCGGTGTCGCCACGATATACAGGACTCCCCGGGGCTTGGTTCCGCTGGTATTATTCGTAGGCAAGATCGAAGGCATTCTTTATCAGCTCGATTTGGGGTGATGTCTCGGCGGAACTGATGGCAACGACATCGAAGCGGGCTTTGACCTGCATCTGGGCGGTGGCCTTCAGGTATTGCAATGCCACCATGGAGATTTTACGCTGTTTGATCGGGGTGACTGCACTTTTGGGGTTACCGAAACGACTTGAAGTGCGCGCTTTGACTTCTACGAATACCAGTGTTTTCCGATCCCTGGCAATGATGTCGATTTCACCGATACCGGTGCGGTAGTTCTGCTCCAGAATACGGTACCCCTGGCTGCGTAGAAATCCCACGGCGATCGATTCGCCGGTCTTACCGAATTGTTGTCTTCGATTCAGCATGATCGGACCTCAGAGGCAGCTGCCGTGGGCGTGCCGGCCGGAAGTGTTCCGCAACGCCTTTGAAACTGCGCCGATGGATGGGGCAGCAGCCGAATCGTTGAATGGCTTCTCGGTGAGTCTTGGTGGGATACCCTTTATGCGAGATGAAGTGGTACTGGGGATAATCCAGATCATAACGGTCCATCATACGGTCGCGCGTCACCTTGGCGACTATCGAGGCGGCGGAAATGGATATGCTCAAGGCATCGCCCTTGGGGATCGTAATCTGATGGGTCGGCAGTGGAATCGGAAAAATGCCGTCGATGAGCAGGCAGTCGGGCGACGGATCGAGGTTGAGTGAAGCCATGGCCATCGACAGCAGAGACGCCTGAAGGATATTGGTCCGATCGATCTCCCCGGCATCGACGATTCCGATACCGATGGAGACGGCGTGCGCGTAAATGACATCGTAGAGCCGACTGCGTTTGGACGGGGAGAGCTTCTTCGAATCCGTGACCCCCTCGTCTGAAAAATCTGACGGGAGAATGACCGCCGCCGACACCACCGGTCCGGCCAGGGGGCCCCGGCCGGCTTCGTCGATTCCCGCGATCATCACATGGCCCTTTGCAGCGGCGCCTTTTTCGTAAGCCCACAGATCAGCGGCGCCCTTCTTTCCAGGGCCGCCGCCGGCCCGGTTTGGGATGGCGATGGGCCGTCTCGCCCCGGCTGTTGGCATGCTTTCCCTTTCTTCCTTTAACAGCGATTCCGGGTCTGCCGGTTCGATTCGAAAGCCGCATAGCGCCCCGTTGCCGAAGACGCGCGTTCTGGGTCATTTTTATTCGCTTGGGCTCAAAAAATCTTCCAACCTTAGAAGCGGCGTTCTTTCAGACGCGCGGCTTTGCCTCTCAGTTTGCGCAGATAGTAAATCTTTGCCCTGCGGACACGGCCCCGGGTGACCAATTCGACCTTGTCGATGATGGGTGAATGCAACGGGAAAATGCGCTCGACACCCACACCGTAAGACACTTTGCGAACGGTAAATGTGGCGTTGGTCATCCTTCTGCGCTTGCTGATGACCACGCCTTGAAAGACCTGAATACGCTCTTTTTCGCCTTCTTTGATTTTGACGTGAACCTTGACGGTATCTCCGGGGGCAAATGCCGGCAGGTCGAGCCGCATCATTTCCCGTTCCAGTTGTCTGATCTTATCCATTGGACCTCCAAGTTGACTACAGTTTCTATTTTATTCTGGAAATATTACACTTTGTTTGTCGGGTTCGCTTCCGCTTGCGTCGATGGGGGCCTGTACTCGCGCCTTTGGCATCGTTTATCGGCCACCGAGGAGCCGGTCGAGAATGATGGCCGCTGCCGATCGAACCGAAAGGTGATTATACCCTGCCGATCCCCGAATGGGTTCGAGGGCATAATCGGCGGATGCCATCAGCTCTTCTGCCAACCCCCAGGCGGTACCGAATACCAGCACGTACGGGGAGCCGTCGCCGAACATGCGGCGCAATTCGGAGAAGCCGATCACGGATCGCTTTGCAGCCGCGCTTGTCGCAATGACTCGCGGCGCACTGGTACTGTCGGGCAGAGCGGAGATTTCCGATAGAACCTCCTCCATGTTTTTCTTTACCCGGATCAGTTCCAGGGCCTGCCGCCGCTTCGGATTGTACACGGCCCCTGCGCCGCTGGTCCAATGAGATATCAGCTGACCCACCAGGCCGATCTGATCTTCGAGCGGCGTCACCACGTAAAACGATTTGGCGCCGTATGTCCTGGCGGCGCGGGCAATGTCGTGCAGGTCCAGATTGGTGACGGCTGAGGCGATTACATCGCCGTTTTTATTGGTCACCGGATAATGAACCAGCGCCAGATGAAGATTGGGCCCGGACAATCCGTTCAATGTCGGTGCACCACTTTCTCAGGATGTCGACTTCCTGCCGGCTCAACGATCGGTTTTCCAGCAGATCCTTGCGGTTCAAGAATGTCCGGATCAATGCCGACTCGAGCCGCCATTTTTCGATTTTCTCGTGATGGCCCGACAACAGCACGGCGGGTGGTTCGGCGCCTTCGAAGTGCCGCGGGCGCGTAAAATGCGCATGCTCCAACAAATCGTTTGAAAAAGAGTCTTTTTCGGCGGCCCCTTCGCCGCCCAGCGCACCCGGCAGCAGGCGGGTTACCGCGTCGATGATGCTCATGGCCGCCAACTCTCCGCCGGTGAGGACGAAATCACCGATGGAAATATCGAAATCGACGTAGTGTCCGCAGACTCTCTCGTCGACCCCCTCATAGCGGCCACATATGAAGATCAAGCCGCTCAGTGACGTCAACTCCCGGGCGATCTGCTGGCTGAAAACCTTTCCCTGGGGGGTCAGTAGAACGGTCGCCGCCGTTGGGTCGATCTCTTTTGCGGCCCGTATGGCGGCTGCCAGCGGTTCGGGTTTCATTACCATTCCGCTGCCCCCGCCGTAAGGCCGGTCATCGGTCACCTGGTGCCGATCGGCCGTGAAATCTCTGATGTTGACCGCTCTGAAAGAGATGATGTTCCGCTCGATTGCCCGCCTGACGATCCCGTGTTCGGTGTAAGCGGAGAACAAGTCGGGGAAGATTGTCAGAGCGAAAAATTTCATCCTCGAGTCTCTGCGTCCCGGTCCGGTGTGTCGGCCAGCATGCCGTTAATGCGTCCGTTGCCTGATGAGCGGGATTCAAACCGTATTGCGGCCGGATCATAGCCCTTCCGGCAGGTCTACGCGTATTCTCCGGTTCTCAAGGTCGATTTCCAAGACCACGGATTTCAGGGCCGGAACCAGAATATCGTCATCCGGCCCGCCCCCCGGCCGCTTGACCACATATACGTCGTTGCTGCCCGTTTGCATCACCGCTTCCAGGCGCCCGAGAAGGGTGCCGTTGATGGAATATACGCCCATACCGATCAGGTCGTGCCAATAATACGTGCCGTTTTCCAAAACCGGCAGACTGTCCCGGGGGGCAACGATTTCGCGGCCGACCAGTTTCTCGGCCCCGGTGCGGTCATCCACCCCCTTAAGGCTCACGAGCACGACGCGGTGGTGGGCTTTGCACCAATCGATTTCGAAGGTCGCCAGGTTTTCATCACCCGCGGTGTGTACGAAAATTTTGCGGCTTTCGTGAAAAACTTCGAGGGAGTCGGCATATGGATAAACTTTGCAAGTTCCACCCAGGCCGTGAACTCCGACAATCTTGCCGATGGTGACGGTTCCGCTCTTTGTCACGAAACTATTCAATGATTTCCAGCACGGTGCGCTTCTTGATCTTGGCCGAGGCTGCGCTCAGTATGGTCCGCATGGCCCGCGCCGTCCGACCTTGCTTGCCGATCACCTTCCCCAGATCCTCTTTGGCAACTTTAAGTTCCAGCACCGATGTCTGATTTCCTTGGACTTCTGAGACAGACACCTGTTCCGGATAGTCAACCAGCGCCTGCGCAATGTAGCTGATCAAGTCTTTCATAGCTCCATCTCCTTTGTTGGCGGTTGAGAACGAGGAAGGGTGCTGTTAGGCTAGGCAACGGTAAGTCGGTCTGTTAATTGCTCGCTGCAAAAAAACCTTGTTTCTTCAATAAATTTTTGACCGTCACTGTGGGGGTTGCACCCTTTTCCATCCAGTATTTGACTCTCTCCGTTTTTAGGCTCACATCCCCCGCCTCGACCAGGGGGTTGTATGTGCCCAGGGTTTCCAGAAATTTGCCGTCCCGCGGTGCTTCGCTGTCCGCCGCGACAATGCGGTAAAAAGGTCTTTTCTTTGCGCCGTGTCTGGCCAGCCTGATTTTTACTGCCATCGTTGTTCTCCTTAAGTGATTCTATTCAGAAGGGCAGCATGCCGCGGTTGAGACCGCGCATGCCGCTTTTGTTGAGCTTTTTCATCATCTTCATCACCTGGGTATAGTTTTTCAGGAGACGATTGACGTCCTGGATGCTCGTCCCGCTGCCCCCGGCGATGCGTTTGCGCCGGCTGCCGTTGATGATGGCATGCCTCTGTCGTTCGTCCGGTGTCATGGAGTTGATGATCGCCTCAATCCTTACCAATTCCCGATCGTCGACCTTCAGATTCTTGAAATGCTTGCTACCGCCCACCCCGGGGATCATCTTCAGCAGGTCCGACAGAGATCCCATTTTTCGGATCTGGACCATCTGGTCCCGGAAGTCTTCCAGGGTGAACTGGCTTTTACGGAGTTTCTTTTCGAGCTCGGCCGCCTTTTTTTCGTCAACCGTGGCCTGGGCTTTTTCGATCAACGTCAGAACATCTCCCATTCCAAGAATGGTCGATGCCAGCCGGTCCGGGTGGAACGGTTCCAGTTGATCGAGTTTTTCTCCGACCCCGATGAACTTGATCGGTTTGTCGGTGATGGCCTTTATAGACAGCGCAGCTCCGCCGCGGGCGTCACCGTCCATTTTGCTCAGGATCACGCCGCCGATGTTCAACGCCTCGTCGAAAGCCTTGGCGATGTTGACCGCGTCCTGGCCGGTCATCGCATCAGCCACCAGCAGTATGTCGGAAGGCTCGATGGCTTTGCGGATGGATTTGAGCTCATCCATCAGCTGGTGGTCGACATGCAGGCGGCCGGCGGTGTCCAACAACAGCGTATCGCAGCCTTCCCGGGCCGCCGCGGTGCGCGCTTCGCGGCAGATGGCGACCGGATCCATATCGGCGGTCGATGCAAAGACCGGTACCGCCAATTGGTCGCCCAGTTTTTGGAGCTGGTCGATAGCCGCCGGGCGGTAGACGTCCACAGGGACAAGGTACGGTTTTTTACCGTTCTTTCTCAGGTGGACGGCCAGTTTGCCCGCCGTGGTAGTTTTGCCGGATCCCTGAAGTCCCACCAGCATGACGGCCACCGGATGGGTGCCGTCCAAATTCAAGGCTTCGTTTTGGGAACCCATCAGGGTCGTCAATTCGTCGAAAACGATTTTGACGACCTGCTGGCCAGGGGTCAGGCTGGTCATCACCTCGCGGCCCAGCGCCCGTTCCTTGATGCCGGCAATAAATTTTTTGACGACCTGGTAGTGGACATCGGCCTCGAGCAGTGCGATGCGCACCTCTTTCAAGCCGGCTTCGATATTCTTCTCGGTCAGCTTGCCGTGGCCCTTGAGCTTTTTGAAAACGACGTTAAGTTTATCACTCAGGTTGTCAAACATAATTCAGAATAGACGCTAGGGTACGGTCAAAAACCTTGAAAATAGACCGGACAAAATGATATGTCAAGACAAAACACCGCTTTATCTGTGAGCGTTTTTTTGGCGTCAATTCGGCCCACAACAGACCACCGTCGCCGAAGGATTTCGGGTGGTCTGCAAACAGATGCCGGCCGCTCGTCAGACAAGTGCAACAGGGCCCCAGCCTTACTGGCTGTCCTTTTTCCACCATTAGCTTAACCGCTGGACAATTGCAAATAAAATGATTGCGAAACCCGACATCAAGGACTTCACGATCGGGCAGTTGCGTGAGTGGCTGGCACTAAAGGGCGTTGCCGCTTACCGGGCCGGTCAGATCCTGCGCTGGATATACAAAAGACAGGCCGACAATTTCGAGGAGATGAGCGATCTGAGCAAGGAGTTGCGCCAGATGCTCGATGGGTGCTTTACGATCGATCGACTGAAAAAGGTGCAGGTCGACATTTCGATAGACGGCTCCCGCAAGTTTCTTTTCGGCCTAAAGGACAACCAGCAAATCGAATCCGTGTTGATTCCCGAACGAAACCACTCTACGCTCTGCATTTCGAGCCAGGTCGGTTGCGCTCTGGGGTGTCGTTTCTGCCTGACCGGAAAAGGCGGCTTGGTCCGCCATCTCAGCAAGGGCGAAATCACCGCCCAGGTGCGGGACGTACGAAGGGAATTGGGAGATCCTTCACGCCTGACCAACATCGTCCTGATGGGCATGGGTGAGCCCCTGGCAAACTACGACAACGTGATCGACGCACTCAACATGCTGACCGATAACCGTGTCGGCTTTGATTTTGCCGGCAGACGAATCACCCTGTCCACCGCTGGATTGGTTCCCCAACTGTTGCGATTGGGTCAGGAGTCGACCGTTAACCTCGCCATATCCTTGAACGCAACGGACAACCGCACAAGGGATGTCCTGATGCCGATCAATCGGACCTACCCCATCGAAGAGCTGCTGGCGGCGTGTCGGGGCTTTCCCCTGAAGCCGCATCGACGGATCACCTTTGAATACATTCTCCTCAAAGGAGTCAACGATACCGCCGCGGACGCCCGACGATTGGCAGCGTTGCTCAACGGGATAAAGGCCAAGATCAACCTGATACCGTTCAACACTCATGCGGGCTGCCGTTTCGAACGGCCGACAGAAGAAGTCATCGAGCAGTTTCAGCAGATCCTCCTGGCCAAGCACTTCACCGTCATCATCCGCCGCAGCAAAGGGCAGGACATTTCAGCGGCCTGCGGCCAGCTGCGGGCCGGTCTTGCAACTGCGTAACACGCCGATGCCCCATACCGGGGCGGGGTGGGGTGGGGGATATGCGCCTTGACGGGGGACGGGAATCCTCACCGGTGGTTGCCTGTCGTACGCGAAGGCTGTCGCTTCTGAGAAACAGTTTGGCAAACCGGTTTTCAAAACGGACGGCGGTTCAACAGTTGTCTGGGGTCTGAGCCTGAACGAGAAATTTGCTGACATCCGACCGCATGAGGCCGAGAACCCGGACGGTGGATCGGGTTCCGGACGATGTGATGTCGACATCAACGGGCCTCAGGGCCGGAGCTTTGCTGTAGCCGGCACATATGGAGGCCGCAAGGGTGAGCACATCCGGACCGCAGCCGTTAGGCAGGACGGCGACAGGGCCGGGGAAGCTTTTGACCTTAATCACCGTGTCGGTTTCGGGATCGACGTAGCGGAGTAGGTTGTCGTTGTCGATCTGAGTACGACCGACAATCAATTTCGACCGGTCGTTGAGCCGGAAGTGGCGCCCGTATCGCAGCAGGCGCAGCTCGTTTTCCGTGCTGGTCTTCTGATGGGCGAACAGATCCCTCAGTCGTTCCGAGAACCCTTTATCAGTCAACAGGCACCCGCCGGCCGGTGCCGGGAAATCGGTGATGCCGAACTTTTTTGCCAGTTGAATCTGCTGCTTACGCCCGCGTCCGGAAATGCCCAACAATTGCTCCCGGTCGACCAGGCCGTCCTTCTCCGGAACGGTTTCTGGTAGAAGCTTGGCGCTGAGCGGCCTGAGTACGTAACCGTCGCAGTCGGAATTCTTTTCTACGTAGCGTAGGGATGGTCTGGTCTGGGACATGGGACGCTGACCCAGCACTTCTCCGCTGAAAAGAAAATCGAACGCCTTGGCCCGCATCCGCCGCGCCGCCACTCTGAACATCAGGGCGTGACAGTCCAGACAGGGGTTCATATGCTGCCCGTATCCGCAGTTCGGGTGGCGCAGCATGGTGATATACTCATCCGAAATGTTTTCGACGGTCAGGGGTATTCCCGTTTGATCGGCAGCCTTCCGGGCGTTGTCGGCCGAGAAAAAGGGTGTTTCAAAGCTGATCCACTCCACTTCGATTTGTTGTTCACGCAATACGAGACCAGCCAGCGTGCTGTCGAGCCCGCCGGAGCAAAGCCCCAAGGCCCGACCCCTTCGCATAGGATTGTTCATTGTTTTGCAGGTGCTTCCCTTTTATTGGAATGACTGATTGGTAACTTTCTTTCCGCCGGCTGGGCACCGGGCCGATATGCAAAATTTTAAGGGCCCTTGCTCAGCAAGTCAAGCCGCGGCTCGGCGACAGCTACCGCAACGTTTGTCCGACACCAGACATGCCGCGGGCTCAGAGGCGCACGAGGGGTCCGGTGGCATCGCAACCGCAGGATTGTGGAAACCCGAGAACATACCGGGATTCCTGAAGGCCGCCCCCGGCTCTAACCGTTAAATTCGAAAAATGCAATTCAAGCCGAAAGGTTCGCTTGCCCTTGATGGATCCGGGAGCCGGTTCATCCCATTCTGGTGGGGGATCGGATGGAATTCACCGACCCCGTGTCAAAAGTGCCCGGCCCGTAAAACGATCTTCGAAATCCGGAACACATCCACAATCTCGATAATCGAACGGTATAAGCAACATTTTCCCGTGCGGGCTCGCAACATAGGCCCTTCTGTTGTCTTTTAAAGTTAATTTTGGTTATATTTAGTTACTATAATTTTATATATAAAATATATTTGACATTAAATTACATTAAAAGTAAAAAATGGGACCGTCAAAAGCAGGGACTATGCCAACCAAGGAATGTTGCGAATGGCCTCGTTCAGACCGTATCGGTCGGGCCGGCAATTTCGGAAAAATCTGTTTCACCGCCACAGCCGTTCAATGATCGAGGTCCCACGCGCCACGGAAAACAGAGTGCCATGACCCATCTCCTTTCAACCAAAGAAGTGGCCCGACTCCTCGGCGTCAACGAGAAAATGGTCTATACGTTGGTGTCCGATAAGGGACTGCCGGCTACCAAAATCACCGGCAAATGGTTGTTCCCGCGCCATCTGGTGGATCAGTGGATCGAGGCGCATACGATCAATTACCCGGAGAACGGTGTCAAACTACCGCCCTATCATGGGTTGCTGATCGTCGCGGGCAGCAACGACATGCTGCTCGACAAGGTCATTAACGTGTTCAATACATCGAATTCGATGCATTTGGCGGTTTTCGGCAACCTGGGCAGCATGGGAGGATTAAGGGCCCTGCGCCGGAACCTGTGTCACGTGGCGTCCAGTCACCTACTCCAGGAAGATGAGGGGGACTATAATTTCGATTTTGCCGTCAAGGAGCTCGACCGCATGCCGGCGGTGGTCAACTTCTGCCGCCGCGAGCAAGGTTTGCTCTTAGCCAAAAACAACCCCCGGAATATTCAACGGATCACCGACCTTGCCCGCCCCGATATCCGTATCGCCAACCGTCCCCTGGGAACCGGCACCCGGCTGCTGTTGGACTATGAACTGAAACATGCCGGCATCAAAGGAGATAAAATCAACGGCTATGATCGTGAATTCAACAGGCACCTGGATGTCGGGCTTGAAATTTTGGCCGGCCGGGCCGATGCGGCACCGGCGATCAAGGCGGTGGCCGGCATGCTTGACCTCGAATTCCTGCCTTTGCGATGGGAACGCTATGACCTGATGATTGCCAAGGAGCGCTTTTTCGACGAAGGCATTCAGCGGTTTTTAAGCCTGCTGCACGACAGCCGGTTTCATGAGCTGGCCGTCGGCCTCACCGGATACGATCTGAGCCTGAGCGGCAAAATGATCTTCCCTCAGGATTACCCGCCTGAAAGTGCCCGTGCCATTGACTCCGACGGCTGAATCCGTAAGGTGTTGTCTCCGTCACCAGCCAGGGCTGTCCGGACGTCAAACATAAACTGGCCTCGGATTTTTCGGACTGGCTTGGCGTTTGTCAAGCGTTTGACATGATTGGTTTTGTTTAAAATCAGATGCTGTGCATCCCGCCAACGGCGGGATGACAACCGCAACGGTTAACGCGCTTGCGTGCTTTTTTTCAGGCCTAGAACCGGAAATCCAAGCCACCCGCTTTGCGGGTGATCGTAGATCCGAGATTTCAAACTCATTGGGAAACCGCTGTGCGTTCTTGAAATCGATTTATGCCTGCTTGCGGGGAAATCCTCGGGCAGGGAGTATGAGCCCATGCCAATCTGAGCCGCTCGTGAGTCCCAGGGTATGGCCTTTCAACTATTGGAGTTCTCGGTGACTGTATGGATTTTTTACTGAGCGGGTTCCTGACAGCCATTGATTTGCTGCGCAGTGGCGATGCAGAAACCTATTCAGCCATCTCGGCTACGGTCAAGGTGTCGGGTTATTCGATGACCACCAGCCTTGTCATTGGCATTCCTCTGGGCTTTCTCGTCGGGTACTATCGATTTCCAGGGCGCAAACAGGTTCGGCTCGTGGTCGACACCCTTATGGCCTTGCCGACGGTTTTTATCGGGCTGCTGGTTTATGCTTTTTTATCCCAGCAGGGTCCGCTGGGGCATTTCGGACTCCTGTTCACACTGCCCGGCATTGCCGTCGGTCAAACCATTCTGGCTTTGCCCATCGTAATCGCTTTGAGCGCCAGCGCGGTGGATCACCTGGACCGACGGCTGCGCACCACGCTAGTTTCCTTGGGAGCCAACCGTCGTCAGCTGGTGCTGAGCACTCTCTGGGAGGTCCGGAACGGCATTCTCGCCGCTGCATTGACGGCTTACGGGCGGGTGATGACTGAGGTCGGCATTTCCATGATGGTGGGCGGCAACATCAAGTGGCACACCCGCACCATCACAACGGCCATCGCTCTCGAGACGAACAAGGGCCTCTTTGCCATGGGAATCGCCCTCGGCCTCGTTCTGCTGGCCATCGCCTTTTTCGTCAACGTTTCGGTTTCTTTTCTTCACAAGAGGTATTGATGGTTTCAGGCGCCGTTTACCATATCAGAGGGGTTGAACACTGCTACAGGGATGAACCGGTGCTGCAGGTCGAATCTCTGGCGATTCCGCAGGCGAGCATTGTGGGCCTGGTCGGGCCCAACGGCAGCGGCAAGAGTACGCTGTTGAACCTGCTCGGTTTTGTCTTGCCGCCGACCCGGGGCGAGATTCTCTTCAAAGGCCGGCCGGCGGCTCCTTTTTCGGTAGACATTCGATTCCGGGTTACCCTTTTGGGTCAGGAGCCTTACCTGTTGAGGCGGTCGGTGGCCCGGAACATTTCTTACGGCCTCGAACTTCGCGGCGATCGGGATCGTCTGAGGGCACGGATTGACGAGGCGCTCGACGGGGTCGGTCTGCCCGCGGCGGAATTTGCGGATCGGCCATGGTCTGAGCTTTCCGGCGGTGAAGCCCAACGGGTGGCCCTGGCGGCGCGGCTGATTCTGCGACCGGAAGTGCTGCTGCTGGACGAACCGACCGCCAGTGTTGATGCTGCCAGTGCTGAGAGAATCAAAACCGCCACCCTGAAAGCCCGCAGCGAATGGGGAACGACGCTGGTGATTGCCAGCCATGATTGGCAGTGGCTACACGAGGTGTGCGATGTGGTTCTGCACCTTTTCAAGGGACGGTTGTTCGGACGCGAACGGATCAATATCGTCTTCGGCCCCTGGCGGCCGCGTGAGGGCGGGCTCTGGTACAAAAGCCTGGCCGATGGCCAGGTGGTCGTGGTTCCGCCGCCACCGAGGCCGGAAGCAGTGGCCGTCTTTACGGGTGCCGAATTGGCCTCCGTTATCGATGGCGGCCGGCGGTGGTCGCCTATCGGCGGCGTGCTGAGCGGTGTGGTGTCACGCCTGATATTGGAGCGCGAAGGCGGGAATGTCCTGGCGGTGGTGCAGATCGGCCAGTTGCCGGTCACCGTGAAATTGCCGCGCCAGGAGGTGGAGAAGCGCCAGCTTTTCCCCGGGCGGCCGATTGCCGTGCGACTTCGTTCCGATAGTGTGGTCTGGATGTAACCCTGCCCGAACGACCGGAACTAAAAACAAAAAAACCGGGAACGTCGGTCTTTATTGGTCCGCTGCCGCTGCAGTGTTGATTGGTAGCTTTCAAACCGGGTGTTATGCATCCGCTTTGCGCATGGTCGTTGACTCGTTACGGGTGATCGTTACTATATGAGGGTACGGCCGGCATGATCCAGGGGACGGCATCGGCCAGGCTGCCGATTCACCCTTCATCCGATCAGGGCGGATCGCAGAAAGAAAAATGCACCGTGGACTACCGCGTGTGGCAGGTAGATAACCGGAAATGACATGGCCTGATCTGGGCCGGCTAAGGAGGTTGGTATGGGTAAAGTTGTCCATCGATCCGATATTACGATCACACGTGAGAACGGTCCGACCCGCAAGGCCGTGATCAAAGGTTTCGACCATCCCGTTTACTACGGCGTCCATGGCGGCATAAAGAAATTCTATGGGGTGGATCCCGAAGAAGAACACGCAGCGACCCTCGACCATGTCGTCGGCGCAGTGGGCGGCTGAATGATGGGAACATTGGCCGCGGTGTTGGCCAAAAAGAAGATCCGCACGTTTCAGGATCGGTACCGAGCATCTGTCACCGGCGACATCGAGGATGTTAACGGTGTCCTGAAGATCACCCGGATCGCGGTTTCCTACTGGCTCAAACTGCCGCAAGACAAAATGCCGGAGGCCAGGGACGCCCTGGATAACTACATTCAGCTCTGCCCGGCAGCCCAAAGCGTGATCGGATGCATCGAGATCACCCACGATATGGAGCTCGTGGCCGCCGAAGAATAGTCTTCGCATGGCGGCTTCAGGCGGGAGGCACGGCAGCAAAACCTGTCGCCTATGCCGAAGAGCCTCTTGCGGTGATTCGACGGGGATCGGTTACGCCGGCTGGTGAGAAACAGTTGTCCGTCTGGACCATCAGGCGGTTGAGTTCATCGTCCAGGGTTTGCCGATAGGCTTCCAGTTCTTCCCGTGACGCCCGCTTGGGAACCTGTATGAGGGATTCGCTGTATACCAGCACGATACGCGAAAACGGCTTGGGGATGATGGTGCGGTCCCAGCTGCGCAGCCTCCAGCACCTGTCAGCGCTCCACATGATGGGCAGTATGGGCAAGCCGGTCATTCGGGCCGCGGTAATGATCCCGATTTTGGAAACATGGGCCGGTCCCCTGGGGGCATCCACCACCAGCCCGCCGCTGTAGCCTTTCTCGAAAAGGCGCACGAGTTCTTTGAGCGCTTCGAAACCGCGGTAACTCGAAGAGCCGCGGACGACGATCCAGCCATGGTGCTCCGCCGCCTGGGCGGCCAGTTCGCCGTCTTTGCTGGAACTGGCCATGGTCACTCTGTTCTGATGACGGTAGTGATAGACCAGGAACGCGACGCCCCTGTGCCAGGTCGCCACGAGGAGGCCCTTGCCGGGGTGCTTTTTCTGGTAGTCTTCAGGTGTATCCCGGCCAAATTCCTGAATCCGGCAAGTGCTGAAAAGGGCCAGAAGCAGAATTCGGGATAAACACCCGAAAAGATAATAGAACGGTACCTGCCAGAGCTTTCTTTTTTTTTTGAGCTTCATCGCACGTTTCTTCTGTGTCACCGACTGTTACAACCACCGGCCAGCGCTGACGACCGCTCCGTCCCCCAGCGGTTGTGAGCTCAGAGCCACCTTTCTTTCGCCCCCGGCAGGACATCGATAACAGGGCCTTCCTCATGGGTGTCGTATACCAGCAAGTCAATTTTATTTCAATGCATCTGAGAACCCGACCACCGACAGGTGGTGCGACACTGCGGTTCCGAAAAACCGCTCCGAGCGGCCCATCAACTCTTCCCCCGTCTGTGCCGGATGACTTCGAAAGCAGGCGGCCGTATTTATAAATACCGCAGCAGGCTGTATCTCCGGTTCAACTTCAATCTCCGGTACCAGCGGCACGCCGGGTATAAAACGAGTAATACCGCCGAGGTCGCGAGGAAGGTTTCGATCAGTCCGCCTTTTCGCTGCAGACCCAGTATCCAGGCCCCCGCAGACAGCAGGTGAACGTGCAGGATATAGAAAAACAAGGGGGTCTGACCGAACACGACCAGCGGCGCCCAATGGGCCGCCGTCCGGCGTCGGTAATAGGAAAACAGCGCCGCCAGGCACAAAAACATGATGCCCAGCTCCAGGGCGGCAAAAGACAGGCTGGGGGGGTATTTGCTGACGTGCAGCCATTGCAGAAGGGACCCGTCGTCGCGGCCGAGGAGCATGTTTCCGTAGCTGTTGAACCCGCGCACGACGATGTAAACCGCGAGGGCCGCAAGACCGAAACGGCTGAAAAGATAAGGGGCGCAGGGCAGCCGTCCGTCAACGATCAGCCGGCCGACACCCCAACCGAGAACCATGTAGCCCGACCACGGCAGCAACGGATAAAGCACATAGGCCCAGATGCCGATACGGCCGCCTGTCACCAGAAAAGCGGCGACGATACCGGGGGCGTCTTCACCTCCGGAAGGGATCGTCAAAGCCGCCAAGGCTTCGCCGGCCAGGAGCAGGATGATGCTCAAAATAACCAAGGCATGGGAATCCAATCGGCGCAGGAGAATCATGCAGAACAGGCTGCCGCCGATAGCGTACAACACTTGGAACACGATGCCGTGACCGAAACCGATGCTCATCCATAAAGGGTCGAGCAGGAGGATGAAGAGTCCGCGCTGGAGAAGGTAAAGGTCGGTTCGGCCGTCGGGCAGCGTTCCCTGGCCACGGCGCGTGACGCTCAATGCAAGGGACCACCCCGCTAGAAACAGAAAGGTGGGTGCGCACAAATGGGTCATCCAGCGAACCAGAAATTGTGCGGTCGGGATCACCGATCCAGTTTGATAAAACGCGGCAGAGTCGGTCACGTACCGCCCGGCGTTGAACACACCCGAGGCGTGATCGAAAGCCATCAGGACGATGACAATGCCCCGCATGACGTCGATGGCGACCAGGCGGTCGGTGGCAACGGCCGCCGGATCTTCCGGTCTTTTAAAATGAGCTGAAGCCATGTTACAGTTCCCGGAGTGGTTAACACATGCAGCCCACACCGCGATAAAACCAACCGGAGCGGATGAACACCGTCAGCGGGAGGAAACCATGCCGACCGAATGGGACATACTGAAGAGAAAAATCCTGGCGTTCAGGGATGACAGAGACTGGCACCCATACCATGATCCCAAAAGCCTGTCCCAGGCCGTCGGGATTGAGGCCGCCGAGCTCCAGGAAATATTTTTATGGATGTCATCGGATCAGTCTTACCGCCTGAGTGCTGGAGATACCAGCCGAGTGAGCGATGAACTGGCCGATATTTTCATTTATATGATGTATCTCTGCGATGCCTTCGATATCGACCTGCTGAAGGCCGTTGACGGCAAACTTGAGAAAAATGCCGCCAAGTATCCGGTAGACAAATCAAGGGGCCTGAGCACGAAGTACACTGAACTATAGCAGAATGGGCAGGCGGGTTCGGTTTGTCAAGCGGCCGCAGCGAGATGTAACCTTTTGCCACCTGAAACGTTAAACCGTTAATTGAAATAACAGCAATCATTTCCACGTGGATAAGTTTAAGTCTTTTTATATAAATCAGAAGGAAAAGCTTTTTTCATATCTGATTCGACTGACGGGAGACTATTACCTGTCTGCTGACGTTATGCAGGAGAGCTTCACCCGATATTTCGAAAGATATGGCGAGGAGGGCCCCATCGGCCTGCTGTACACCATTGCGCGCCATGCGGTGATCGACAGTTTGCGCAAAAAGGACAACCATGCGCAACCCGTAAGTGAAAACGATCTCGTCGACGGCGACCAGGAGAAAAGATACCTCGTCAGAGAAGAATACCGCCGGGTGCTGTCGGCCATGCAGCGGCTCAATCATGATGAACGAGAGATCCTGTCTCTGGTTGTCAGCAGCGGGCTGTCCTACCGGGAGATTGCCTCGATTTCGGATATCAGCGAGGCGAACGTGAAGGTCAAGGTCCACCGTGCCCGTTTGAAACTTAAAAAGATCCTGAAAGAGGGTGCCGAGTGATGAATCATCTGATCAGCATGTTTATCGATGACGAGCTAACGCTCAATGACAAGGTTGTATTCGTGGAGGCGGTTCATGCAGAGTCGGCCTTCAAGGATGAGGCCGTCGAGCTGTTGAACCAGGAAAAGTGGCTCCGATCGGAAGTCGTCGAACAGGTACCGGATATTCGATTGAAAGCCAACCGGAGGGTGAGTTCTTGGCGCCTGCGCCCTATATGCGCTTTGGGAGCCACCCTGGCGGCGGCTGTAATTTTTATGGTCTTTTTCGTTTCCCGCCCGGAACCATCGCTGGTGGCTTACCGGTTTGTCATATTCCAGCCAGAGGTCACAAGAGTCGATATCGCCGGTACCTTTACAGGTTGGTCTTCTATTCCGCTGAAAAAGACGGGGAGGACCGGCTACTGGGAGACCACATTGGAAATGCCGGCCGGTGAACACCGGCTGTGCTACATCATCGAAGGGGAAAAAAGGATACCCGACCCGACGATTCTGGCGCGCGAAACGGACGATTTCGGCGGAGAGAATTCCATACTTCAGGTGATGGACAGCCCATCTTGAAACCGATAGCATCGATATGGGGGATTTGGGCGGTTGTCATGATCGGGTGTGCCGAACCTCACACCATCATCCGGTCGGATTCCGATGCGCGTCTATTTCTCGATATGCCGGGGGCGCGGTCGGTCGAGTTCGCCTCCTCGCTGGACGCTTTTCGGATACACAAGGCCGAGAAAATCGGACAGACCCGGTGGGGGATAACGGTCCCCGTGGGGTCTGAATTCAGGTATTTCTATGTTGTCGACGGCTCGGTATATCTCCCCGAATGCCGATTTCAGGAGCAGGACGATTTTGGCACCAAAAACTGTATCTATATACCGGAAAGGTAAATCACTACACCCACAAAGTAAGAAGGTTTCCATGAGAAAAATTGCCTTGACAGCGGTCCTCGTACTCCTCTTCGCCTCGAACGGCTACAGCGACGAAGTCGAGCAGGGTCTGGCAGGGGCGGCATCGGAGCCGGTGATGGCGAGCACCCGCCAGGTGATCGCCGCGGGAGTCGAAAGCCACTCGGCCATCGGCCTGACGCGGAACATGCTTCAGAAGAATTTCAACGATGATCAGGTTCTCGATGCCCACAAGGTCGTGATCGATGCCCGGAGCAAGAACCTGCCTGTGCCGGCGATTGTCAGTAAAGCCTCGGAAGGCATGGCCAAACAGGTACCGCCGGCCGTCATCGTCAAAGCCATGGAAAAGGTGGCAACCCGCTATGACGCCGCGTATGCCTTGGCCAGCCGGATTACCGGCCAGTCGAACCAGAAGCACCAGCTGGGCATGGTCATTGCCGAGTCGATGGCGGCGGGTTTGGCCGGAGAGGATGCGGCAGACATCGCCCGATCGGTCCAGCAGAGGGGAGAGACGGCGCATTCCGCCGGCGCGTATGCGTTGGCCCGGGAAGCCTTCGAAACCGCCAGGACCGCGGCGCGGCTCGGGGTTACCTCACCGGTGACCGCCGGCCTCGTCAGCCAGGCCTTGGGAAGAGGGTTCAGCCCGGCCCAGATACAGGAGATGCGTCAATCACTTGTGGCTCAATCCCGAAGCCACTCTCCGGAGAATCTTGCCAAAAGCTATTCAGCGGCCATGGCCCAGGGCAGAGGGTTTGACAGTCAGGGCCGTGGTCTGGGTCTTCCGCACGGTGCTTCGGGAACTTCGCCCGATCCGGCCGGTACCGGCCCTTCTGGCGGTGGTGGCGGACCGGGGGGCGGCAGCGGGGCTGATGGCGGTGGCAGCGGCGGTGGATCCGGTGGCGGTTCTGGCGGCGGTTCCGGTGGCGGACCCGGCGGTTCGGGAGGCGGCGGGGGTTCCGGCGGGTCCGGAGGCGCAGGCGGCGGGAACAAGTGACCGCGAAGAAAATACCGGACGGCCGGCATCGAAGAGAGTCGCAACTGGGCAGATCGGCAGGGTCAAAAATATTGTAACCTTCATCCCTCCCAGACGTTTCAGTCCCAAAGAGAAAGGAGGGGATAAAAAGAAAGTATTGAGGCAGAAAGGTTAATGAGGACCGCTGGATGAGGGGATCTCCAGCAGGTACTCGCAAATGAAACTTCAGGGAGGAAGGGTAAGGTTATGAAGACAATAAAGATGGTATGCGCGGCAGTGCTGGCAATTGTGTTTTGGGGGTCGGCGGTTTGGAGTGCAACTCTAATTGACATTGGCCTCTCGGATGAGGCGCCGGTCCATCGGATCAATGGTACTTCGAACCACTGGGCCTCAATGCCGTTCGTCATCGCACGCGGCGGGGGAGGCTCAGGCGGCGGGGGTAACGGTGGAGGTGACGGCGGCGGATCCGGAGGCAGCGGTGGTTCTGGAGGCGTTGGCGGCGGCGGCAATGGCGCTGGCAGTGGTTCCGGGGGTAACGATGGATCATCCGGTGGACCCGGTGGCAGCGGCAGTTCCGGAAGTAACGGCGGCAACATCGGCAATGGCGGCGGGGGGGGCAATAACCTGGGCTTCGGACCGGGTCCCGGTTTCGGTCCCGGTCCCAGCGCCGGTCCCGGCCCTCAAGCCGGATCCGGTTCTCAACAAAGCCAGAACCACAGTTACGGTCCCGGATACGGTACCGCCCAGGGTCATGCCTACGGCCCGGCTGACGGTACGGGCAACGACGGTGTCGGTCCGGCCGACGGAACCGGCTACGGAAGTCCCGACAACAGGTAGTGGCGGCAGATCATACGTGCTGCATCGGAAAGGGGGGCAATTTATGGTGCCCCCCGTTCTGTCTTTGAACTCATCCAACGTCGATACCCGGAGCAGATGGTCACGGGACGCAATGTTAACGGCGAAGTCCCAACCGCTTGGCCAGATTGTGAAGGTTGCTGCGGTGCATCCCCAGCTGCCGGGCAGCGCCGGCCCAGTTGCCCTTATTTTGGGCCACAGCATGCCGGATCAGGTGCCGTTGAAAATTCTCCACCGCCGACCGCATGGCCACCGCCTCCTCCAGCTGCGGTACCCGCTTTTCGGCCTGGTGGTCCTGAGTTGACCATGCGGAGATATCGGTATCCAAGTGGCGGGCGTTCACGACAAATGGCGTCCCCTGCGGGTATTCGGCTGCTGCCTTGAGAACGGAGCGGGACAGCACGTTTTCCAGTTCCCTGACGTTGCCGGGCCAGTGATAGGTTTCAAAGGCGTCCAGAGCCTCGGCACTGACCCTGAAAGAACCCAATCCCAAACGCCGTTGAATCAACTCGCTAAAATACCCCACCAGCAGGGGGACGTCACCATGCCTTAGCCGCAACGGCGCTACGGTAATGGGGTAGACATTGAGGCGATGGTAAAGGTCGGCTCGAAATTTTCCCGACCGGACGCTTTCTTCCAAATTACGGTTGGTGGCCGCCAACAGACGGACATCGACCTTGAGCGTATCGTTGCTGCCCACTCGCTGGATTTCGTTTTCCTGTATGGCGCGCAGCAGTTTCGGCTGCACTGCCAAGGGAAGTTCGCCGATTTCGTCCAGAAAGAGAGTCGCGCCGTCGGCCACCTCGAACTTGCCGACTCTGTCACGGTTGGCACCCGTGAAAGCGCCCTGAACGTGTCCGAAAAGCTCGCTGTCGGCCAGTGTTTCAGGCAGCGCCGCGCAATTCAGATAGAACAAAGGGGCATTCCGGCGAGTCGAGGCCTCATGAATGGCGCGGACGACAAGTTCTTTTCCTACCCCTGTTTCGCCCAAAACCAGTGCGGTGAAGTCCGATCGGGCGACAAGATCGATTTCCTTGCGCAAATGCACCATGACCGGACTGGTTCCGATCAGCGGCATGCTTTGACGCATTTGAATGTCACGCATCAGATTGCTGGCGATCATACCCTGCCTTTCAGCGGATTTTTCCAGCGTTGCTAGCAGATGGGCGGTCCGCATTTGTGCACCCGCCAGCGCACTGACTGCATCGAGAAATTCAGAGTCCAAATCCTCAAAAGCTTCTGCCATTAAGGCGTCAGCCGTCAACGCACCGATCAATGTGCCGTCCACCCTCAGCGGGCATCCAAGGCAGGCATGGATTCGGCCGGTAGGGCCGATACGGCTGGATACAAGACCGTCGAACGGGTCCGGCATGCGGCTACCGGCTGGAAAGTGAACCGGGCTGTCCGATTTACAGATGATGTCCAGGCGGGGGTGAGCACGCAGCAGAAAACGACGTCCCATGGTGTCGGGAGAGAGGCCGCGCGTCGCCACGGGTACCATGGCGTCACCTTCCAGGCGCAGTAACGCGGCAGCATCATATGGGATGACGTTGCGAAGGGCGTCCAGCAACCGGCGGTAACGGTCGCCGGCAGTCAGCGCGGCGGTCGAATCGATCGCCATCGATATGAGGGTTTCAAATGGATTCATTGTCATTAAATTTACAACAATGTTATATGAATGGCAACATTGCGACGTTATTAATAATGCAACAAATATATTAAATCATTGAAATAAATAGTTAAAAATTTGGCATCCGGCTTGCAAACTTTCGCTGATATCAAGTGTCAAACGGCATATTTTTCGTGGGGAACGTTTCTTTGTTGGAATGTAAATATGCTGAAAAAGGAGATCGGCGATGGGGCCCATCGAGGAATTGAAAAACGAACATCAGGCCGTTCTGGCGGCGTTGCGTATTCTCGAAGAGATGGCCTCTAAAGGCGAAGAGGTGACGGCGGCCGAATCCGTGCGGGATATCGAACAATTGATCGGATTTTTCAAGGTTTTCGTGGATCAATGCCACCACGGAAAGGAAGAAAAACTGCTCTTCCCGGCCCTTGAGAAAATTGGGGTCAGTCGGGAAGGCGGTCCCATCGGGGTGATGCTGTCCGAGCACGACCTCGGTCGCTTGAACATAAGGGGTATGCAAGCGGCGCTGAAAAGTATCCGATCCGGAGACAATCTCGCCACAGGCGCCTTGAAGGAATCGGCGGATGCGTATGTCGATCTTCTGCGCCGACATATCGAAAAAGAAGACAACGTGCTGTTCCCGATCGCCGCCGCGCAGTTTTCCGATGAGATACTTGCCCTTTTGCAAATCGACTTCGAAAGTCTTGAAAAAGAAGAAATCGGTCCGGGTCGTCATGAGGAATATCATGCCATGCTGGATAGATTGGCAGAAAAATATCTGCAGCACTAGCTTATTGAACGGTTTTCTTGGACGAAACGAAGACTTTCGTTTACTAACAATGCTGGAATCTTATAAGAAATACACACTATATGGACAAAGAATACGGTCTTGATGTGATTTAATTGGATAGATTCACAGTATAAGAATAACAGAATCTGCACTTCTCACTTTCACGGCTCACTGTTTTTTCGCATTTGACCGCTCAAACGGGAGGTACGCCATGTCCGATAAAAGCTTCCTGAATTCCCTCCGATTTTTCCGCCCGCGCAGCGATACGTACGGTTGCAGAGAGGAAAAAACCGCCGACAGCTGGACGGAAACCCGTTGCGGACAGCGGGAATGGGAAGAATTCTACCGCAAGAGGTGGCAGTATGACAAAAAGGTCCGTTCCACCCACGGGGTCAACTGCACCGGGTCCTGTTCGTGGGACGTGTATGTCAAAAACGGGATCATCGTCTGGGAGACCCAGCGCACCGACTATCCGACCTGCGGTGCTGGGTACCCCAACCATGAACCCCGTGGCTGTCCCCGCGGTGCGACCTTTTCCTGGTACACTTACAGCCCCGTGCGCTTGAAATACCCCCTTATTCGCGCTTCGCTGCTGCACTTGTGGCGTTCGGCCCTGGCGTCCGGCAGTGATCCGGTCGCGGCGTGGCGATCTATCGCCGCCGACCCGGAGAAAAGAAAAACGTACCAACGCGAAAGAGGCAAGGGCGGCTTCGTGCGGGTTCCCTGGGATGAGGCCGCCACATTGATAGCCGCATCACTTGTGCATACCATCCAAAAGTATGGACCGGACCGGATCTTTGGTTTCACTCCCATCCCGGCCATGTCGATGGTCTGTTATGCCTCCGGTGCCCGGTTTCTCTCTCTGATCGGCGGCTCGTTAATCAGCTTTTACGATTGGTACTGCGACCTGCCGCCGGCATCTCCTCAGATTTGGGGCGAACAGACCGATGTGCCCGAAAGCGCCGACTGGTACGCGTCGACCTACATGATCGTCTGGGGGTCGAACCTACCCATGACCCGTTCTCCGGATGCCCACTTTTTTACCGAGGCCCGCTACCGGGGCGCCAAGGTGGCGGCGGTTGCGCCCGACTATGCCGAATACGTGAAATTTGCCGACACCTGGCTGCCGGCCAAAGCGGGGACCGATGCCGCCCTGGCCATGGCCATGACCCATGTCATCCTGAAGGAATTTTACGCCGATCGCAGATCCGCGTACTTCGAATCGTATGCCAAAAGCTACACGGACCTGCCTTTTGCGGTGGTCCTTAAGCCACTCGGTGAAACCTACACGGCCGGCCGTTTTCTGAGAGCCACCGATCTGGGGAAAGACCTTCCCAATGCCGAGTGGAAAACGGCTATTTTCGATACGTCCCGGCAGGATTTCGTCATTCCCAACGGCAGTATCGGTTTTCGTTGGAGTGAAGAAGGGCTCTGGAATCTTCATTTGAAGGACGGTGAGAATGGCGGCGACGTGGATCCGGCGCTCAGTTTTTCGGAAGATAACGACGGATGGTTGCCGGTCGATTTGCCCTTGTTCGATGTCAAGGGCAAGGGCACCCGGGCCGGTCGTGTGCCCGTGAAGAAGCTGCGGACAGCCGACGGAGAGATTGCGGTGACCACTGTTTTTGATTTGATGGCCGCGCATCTTGGCGTGAAGCTACCGGGGTTAGCATCGGGAAAGGACGAATACCCGGCCGATTACAACGATCCGAAACCGTACACACCGGCCTGGCAGGAAGCGATAACCGGGGTACCCCGGGAGGATGCGATTCGCGTGGCAAGGGAGTTTGCCCGCAACGCCGAGCAAACCAAAGGCAAATCATTGATATTCCTTGGGGCTGGGACCAATCACTGGTTCCATAGCGACATGATCTACCGCACCATCATCAACCTGACGACCCTGTGCGGGTGCCAGGGCGTCAACGGCGGCGGATGGGCCCATTATGTCGGCCAGGAAAAAGTCAGACCCCAGGCGGCCTGGTCCCAGGTGGCCTTCGGGCTCGACTGGCGTCGGCCGCCCCGGCACCAGAACGGCACATCGTTCTACTATTTTGCCTCAGACCAGTGGCGGTATGACAACTTCGATGTGCATTCGATTCTGACCCCCGGTGCAGACCAAGGGAAAAGCCGTCATGCAGCCGATTACAACGTGACGGCGGCCCGATTGGGCTGGTTGCCTTCCTATCCCCAGTTCAACCGCAACCCCATCGACCTGTGCCGGGAGGCGACCGAGGCGGGCGCGACAACCGATCAGGAGATCATCGTTCATGCGGTGAACCAGTTGAAAAACGGTCGGATGCGATTTGCCGTGGAAGATCCGGATCATCCGGACAATTTTCCACGCGTATTTTTTCTTTGGCGGGCCAACCTGCTGGGCGCGAGCGGCAAAGGCCACGAGTACTTCCTCAAACACCTGCTCGGTGTCGATAACGCGGTCCTTAATACCGACAGTTCCCAACGGCCAGAGGAGGTCAAATGGCGGGATCCGGCACCCGAGGGTAAACTCGATCTACTGGTGACCCTGGAGTTGCGCATGTCAACCAGCGCCATGTATGCGGATGTGGCCCTGCCGGCCGCCAGTTGGTACGAGATGCACGATTTGAGTACCACCGACATGCATCCGTTCATCCATCCGTTCAACCCGGCCATCGATCCGCCCTGGGAAACCCGCACCAACTGGGATCAGTTCAAAGCGATCGCCGAGAAGTTTTCGGAACTGGCCGCCGTGCATCTTGCGCCGGCAAAGGATCTGGTCGCCACACCCCTGCTGCACGATAGCCCCGGTGAGATCGCCCAACCGGACGTGAAGGACTGGCGCAAGGGCGAAATCGAAGCCATTCCCGGCAAAACCATGCCGGCCCTGACCGTTGTCTCCCGTGATTTTTCCAACACATATAAAATGATGACCGCCCTGGGGCCGCTGGTGGAGAGCCCGGGTGTCGGTTCCAAAGGGTTGCTCTGGAAGGCTGCGGAAGAGTATGCCGAACTCAAAGAGAAATTGGGTGTGGTGGCGGAACCGGGCATCAGCCAAGGGATGCCGCAACTTGAGACAGGCAAACAGGTGGCCGAGGTGATTCTCAACCTGGCACCCGAAACCAACGGCGCTACGGCGGTGAAGTCGTGGGAACCCCTTGAAAAGAGGACCGGTGTGGCGCTGAAGCATCTGAGCTTGGACAGAAAGGGCGATAAATACGATTTCGCCGACCTGTCGGCCCAGCCCAGAAAGATCATCACCTCACCGGTCTGGAGCGGCATCGAATCGGAGCAGCGCCGCTATTCGCCATTCGTGATCAACATCGAAGAAAAAGTGCCTTTTCGGACCCTTACCGGGCGGGCTCAGTTTTACCAGGACCATCCCTGGATGAGGGACTTCGGAGAAGGACTGCCGCTCTACCGACCGCCGCTGGACATGCTGGCCATGGGATCGACCCGGCTCGACCGCGAGGATAGCAAAGAGTTGATCCTCAACTATCTGACTCCGCATTCCAAATGGTCGATCCACAGTACCTATTCGGACACCTTGACCATGCTGACACTGTTCAGAGGCGGGGAGGCGATCTGGATCAACAACGACGATGCCGCCAAACTGGAAGTCAAAGACAACGAGTGGCTCGAATGCTTCAACGTCAACGGTGTCGTTATGGCCAAGGCGGTAGTCAGCCATCGCATACCACCCGGGAAAGCCTTCATGTACCACGCTCAGGAAAGGTTGATCAATACGCCGGGCTCGAAACTGTCCGGCCAGCGGGGGGGTACCCACAACAGCGTCACGCGCATCATGGTGAAGCCGACCCACATGATTGGCGGTTATGCCCAACTGAGTTACGGTTTTAACTACTACGGTCCCATCGGTTCTCAAAGGGACGAGGTGATCGTGGTTCGTAAAGCGGGGGAGGTGGACTGGTATGAAGATTAAAGCGCAACTGGCAATGGTGTTGAACCTGGACAAGTGTATCGGTTGCCACACCTGTAGTATACCCTGTAAGAATGTGTGGACCAACCGCAAGGGTGCCGAATACATGTGGTTCAACAACGTGGAGAGCAAACCCGGTATCGGTTATCCCCGCAAGTGGGAGAACCAGAACATCTATAAGGGCGGATGGCGGTTGGAAAACGGGAAATTGGCACTCAAGGCCGGTGGTCGACCCCATAAGCTTCTCAACATTTTTCACAACCCCGATATGCCGACCATCGATGATTATTACGAACCCTGGACATACGACTACGACAAACTTATTACCGGCCCACGCAAGAAACATCAGCCCTCGACGCGGCCCAAATCCCAGATTACCGGCGACAACATGCAGATCAAGTGGGGGCCGAACTGGGAAGACGACCTGGCCGGCGTCTGCGAAACCGGGGGGGGGGATGTTAACTTCAACACGTTGGACCACAGAATCTATCTGGAATTCAAAAAAGTCTTCATGCTCTACCTCCCTCGCCTGTGCGAGCACTGCCTCAATCCGGCCTGTGTCGCCTCTTGCCCCTCCGGTGCCCTTTACAAACGCGAGGAGGACGGTATCGTTTTGGTGGACCAGGAGAGATGCCGGGGGTGGCGCTATTGCGTTTCGGGCTGTCCGTATAAAAAAGTTTACTTCAACTGGCACACCGGTCGTTCGGAAAAGTGCCTTTTCTGTTACCCGCGGACAGAAGCCGGGTTGCCGACCCTCTGCGCCCACACGTGTGTGGGACGGATCCGGTATATCGGTGTCATCCTCTACGATGCCGACCGTATTTCCGCGGCGGCCGCCGCCGTTTCAGAAAGAGACATCTATCCGGCCCATTTAGAGATCATGCTCGACCCCCATGATGCCAAGGTCCGTCAATTTGCCGTATCCCAGGGCATTGCTCCCTACATCCTTGCAGCGGCCCAGCGATCTCCGGTCTACAAACTGGCCAAGGAGTTTCAACTGGCGTTGCCGTTGCACCCGGAATTCAGAACGTTGCCGATGGTATGGTACATTCCGCCACTGAGCCCTATCAGCGAACACGTGGCCGAGCCGGAGCAGGTGAGTGCAATCGATTCCCTACGCATCCCCATGACCTACCTGGCCAATCTGCTGACGGCCGGAGACGAGGCCCCGGTGAGGTCGGCGCTGAAACGCCTGGCAGCCATGCGGACTTACATGCGGTCGGATCGCATCGGCGAGAATCCGGATGACGATGTCCTGAAGAGCGTCGGGCTGAGCCCGGCGCAGGTTCAGGCCATGTACGAATTGCTGGCTCTTGCCAGATTCGAGGACCGTTTTGTTCTTCCAACCAAAGACCGAACAGACGCAAACCGTTTGTTCGTCGACCAGGGCTGCTGCGGTTATCCGGAGGGCATTTAGCTCCTGAGCTAAGAAATTTTACATTGCGTGATTGGAAGGATACCAAATAATGGCGATGCACAATAAAGATCGGTCACTCACGCTGTTGAAGCTGCTTTCGGTGATGATCCAGTACCCGGACGAAGGATTTATCAGGACGTTGGCGGCGCTGAAGCAAACCGTGGAGAATACGGTTGACTCTCCGAACAAGAGTAAACTGCTTGCGTTTCTCACCGATATCGAGGCCATGCCACCCCTCAGCCTGCAGGAGCACTTCACCCAGATCTTCGACATCAGTCCGACCACTTGCCTGAATTTGACCTACCACCGCCTGGGGGACTCTGAAGACAGAGGCCGGACCCTGGCGGAATTGGACCAGGTATACTGCCGGGCCGGATTTGAGAGAACCACCACTGAACTGCCGGACTACCTGCCGTTGGTGCTCGAATTTTTGTCTCAATGCCCGCGGGCGGAAGGTGCCGATTTGCTCTGGCACCATCTTGGTGCGGCCGACGGCATTGCCGCAAAACTGTTGCAACTGGATAGTCCCTACCGGTTGCCGTTAGAACTGCTGGCAGAATACGTACAAACCGTCACCCCGTCTGTTCGTGACGATAGGAAGACCCCGCAGGTTGCCGAACCGCCGGCGGGATAGGTAACATTACCTGCAATACACCTAACCAAGGAGCACCCAATGGACCTGTCAAATACACTGGCTTTTCTCGTTTTTCCGTATCTTAGCCTGACAGTGTTCGTGGTCGGACACGCCTATCGCTACATCGTCGATTCCTTTGGCTGGAATGCCAGATCGAGTGAGTTTCTGGAAAAAAAGAGCGCTTATATCGGCATAACGGTTTTCCACTGGGGCATCCTGCTGACGCTCATGGGTCATGCCGGCGGACTGCTGATTCCTCAGGCATGGTTCGATGCGGTCGGCATCGACGGCCAGGCGCATTCGGCTGTTGCCTATTGGTCGGGCCTGGTGTTCGGGGTGGCCGCCTTTACCGGATCGATCCTATTATTGAAGCGACGCCTGACGTTCCGACGCATTCAGGTCACCACGACCGTCAACGATTACGTCATCCTGGGAGGACTTGTCTTTGTCACCGGGCTGGGGCTTTTCAACGTCGTCTTCGGACACTTCTATGTTTTGGATACCATCGCGCCGTGGATTCGAGGGATCGTGACGTTAACCCCGGATCCGCAGTTGATGGCCGATGTTCCTCTGGGGTACAAGATCCACATTCTCAGTGCGTTCGCTTTGCTTGGTTTTTCGCCTTTCAGTCGTCTGGTGCACATCTGGAGCGCGCCATTTTTCTATATGTTCAGAAGCCCGGTCGTTTTCCGCCGGCGGGTTAAGGGTTTGGGAAATTAATGCGCGATAAACGTCAGCACGCCGGTGGGTGATACGGAGCGGGAAGGAGGACCCCCATGACTGAAAATGAAAACGTCTGTTATGCCAAGTCGAGCCCCACGGCGGCCCTCGTGTGGATCACGCTGGCCTTTTTTGCCGGATTTGCCGGCGTTTCGGCCTACGGGCCGATCATCGCCAAACTGAAACAGACCATGGCAATGAGCCCTCTCAAGATGGGGCTGCTGGCCGCCTGCCCGGCATTGACCGGTTCCCTGCTGCGGATCCCCTTCGGCGCCATGGTGGACCGCATGGGCGGTAAAAAACCGATCCTTATTCTGCTTTCCCTGGCGGCAGCCGGCGTCGCCGGCATCACCCTGATGTTTAGTCTCGCGCCGGTGCCCACGGCCGCTCATTACCCCTTTTTCCTGCTCTTCGGTATTCTGTGCGGATGTGGCATCGCCGTCTTTTCGGTCGGTATTCCCTCGGTGTCCTACTGGTATCCCCAGAAGAAACAGGGCAGAGCCCTGGCCATTTATGCCGGGATGGGTAATCTCGCCCCGGGCCTCTTTGCCATGGTGTTGCCGTGGATGGTCGTCACTTTAGGGTTTACCACCTCCTATATCTTCTGGTTCGGGCTGCTGGTTTTTCTGATCTTTTTCGTGGTGGTCTACATGAAGGACGCACCCTATTTTCAGTATCGGCAAATGGGATTGGATATCGATCCGGACGCCCTGTTGCTCGCCTGCGGGGAAGAACTCATACCGTCGGGTAACGCCCTCGACTCCATCAAAAAAGCCGGTGCGGACTGGCGCACTTGGATCCTGACCTTTTTCTACTTCGTTAGCTTCGGCGGTTTCATCGCCTTGACGGTCTGGCTGCCGACATACTGGGCTGAACTGTTTTCCACCACCCTGGTGACGGCCGGGTTGTTGACGGCCCTCTACTCCCTTTCCAGCAGTCTGCTGCGCGTCGTGGGCGGCTTCGCTTCGGACGGACTGGGCGGAGAAACCATCGTGCTGGTGTCCTTTTTCATGGTGGCCTTGGGCGCTGCCCTGATGGTGTTGGCCGGCAGTTCAATGGGCATTGCGGTCACCGGTCAGATGATCCTGGCCCTCGGAATGGGCTTTGCCAATGCCGCCGTCTTCAAACTGGTGCCGAAATACAGCCCCAAAGCCGTCGGCGGTGCGGCCGGTATCGTCGGCGGGTTGGGCGCTTTCGGCGGTTTCGTTATCCCGCCGTTGATGGGATACTTTGTTAAAGTCAACGGGACGGCCGGTTACGCTCAGGGATTTATGGTGTTTCTCGTTCTTGGCGTTTTATCACTGGTTCTTTTTGGCGTATTACACCGGTACGCCGCGATCAAAGAGAACGCAACCGTTACCCAAAGTTGAAGGTGATCCCAATGGAAAAGAGAACCCTTATCAGCCGTGGGGGTGGACCGCTCGACTCAAACGTCTGTGGTCGGCCACTGGCGGCGTGTTTGCAGATTATCGAGCGATTTCACGGTTGGCAGGCCCCGGGCCTGGTTTTGGGGCTCTTCATGGTGGACTGGGCCCGCGAGCTCATTGGCGAGGGGGTCGAGGCCGACGCGATTGTCGAGACCCGGCATTGCCTGCCGGATGCGATTCAGCTGTTTACCCCATGCACCATCGGCAACGGCTGGCTCAAGATCCTGGACTGGGACAAGTTTGCACTGAGTCTCTACGACCGGCACGAACGCAACGGCTACCGCGTCTGGCTGGACCTGGTAAAGGCGCGGCCGTTCAAGGATCTTTACAACTGGTACATGCGTCTGGTAAGCAAAAGGGATCTTCCATTGGACGTTCTCAACGCGACGATTATAGATGCTGGTCGAAGCGTGCTGGCAGCCGATGAAATCCAAATGACCCGGCTCTACCGGCGGATCAAAAAGGGCGCAACGGCCGTTTGTATCCGGTGTGGAGAAGCTTATGCCGCGGCCCAGGGAACCGTTTGCGAGGCCTGCCGGGGGGGGGGGTATTTTCAGCCTGCTCCGCGACGGGATCTTCGTTTGGTGAAATATCCCGATTGATGGGTGCCATGTTCCGTACAGTCAATCTCAAAGATGCGGTTGGTCTGATCCTGGCGCATGATGTGACCGAGGTCCGCAAGGGTGAATTCAAGGGCCGGGCTTTCAAGAAGGGGCATGTGGTGCGGGAGACGGACCTGTGCCATCTTCAGCGGTTGGGAAAGCGGTACCTGTTCGTTCTCGAGATCGACGACAATTGCATGCACGAGAACGATGCGGCTGTCGCTCTGGCCGACGCCTTGTGCGGGGAGGGTGTGGTACGGGAGGTCGAGCCCCGCGAAGGAAAGCTCAACCTTCTGGCCGATCGTGACGGCCTGCTGAAAGTTGCTGTAAAAAGGTTGACCCGATTCAACCTGCTGGGCGAGGTCATGTGCGCCTCTCGGCACACAAACAGCCTGGTGAAAAAAGGCGATATCGTGGCCGGCACCCGCGCCATTCCTCTGGTCGTTAAAACCGACGTGGTGCACCGGGCCGCTTCCATCGCTCAAGCCCGAAACGGTATTTTTCGGGTCATATCACTGCCGCGGGCCAAGACCGGTTTGGTGATCACCGGCAACGAGGTCTTCACACGCCTGATCGAAGATCAGTTCGAGCCGGTGTTAAGGGAAAAGATCAGCCGCGTCGGCGCGGAGGTTATCGGCGTCTCTTTCGCACCGGACAGCGCTGCAGCCATTTCAAGGGAGATCCGACGGTGGCTGGCTGCCGGGGCCGAAGTGATACTGACCACCGGCGGGATGTCGGTCGATCCGGACGACGTGACGCGGGAAGGCATCCGGATGGCCGGTGGCCAGGCCGAATGCTACGGTGCACCGGTTCTGCCGGGGGCCATGGTAATGCTGGCCGATGTGGGCGGTGTCCCCGTCATCGGGATTCCGGCTTGCGGCCTCTACCACAAAACCACCATCATCGACCTGATTTTACCGCGGGTGCTCGCTGGTGAGAGTTTGACGAGAGAAGAGATCGCCCAAATGGGTCACGGCGGGCTTTGCCTCAACTGCCCCGAATGCCTTTTCCCGAAGTGCCCGTTCGGTAAATGAACGGGCATATTCGGTAAACCCAAGTGACGATAGAATGCCAATCGAAGGAGAGACACTTCATGGAGATCAGCCGGATACTGTGGCCGACCGATTTTTCGGAGAACGCCGCCAAAGCCTTACCCTATGTTACCTCACTGACTGAAAAATACGGGGCCGAAGTCCACATCCTCTATGTTTTGAAAGACTACCCCGAGTTCGGTGCCCATTACGGGGAATACGATCCCGATGAATTCGAAAAGATGCGGTCTTGGGAGAAGAAAACGGCGGATTCCCGTCTGGACAAACTCTGCGAGAAGGTGCTAGATGCCTGCCCACTCTATATCCGCCACATCGGTGTCGGCGATCCGGCCAATGAAATCTTGAAACTCATTCGGGCGGAGAAAATCGATTTAATTGTATTGGCCAGTCGGGGGAGCGAAGGGCATTTTGATTTCGGAAGCGTCGCCGAAAGGGTTCTCAAGTGCAGCGATGTGCCGGTGGTGATGGTTCCGGTTTAGCGGCGATTGAATCCGGAGTTTTAAACTGCCGCAGCGGACGGGCCCAATGATCCGAGGCGAGCACCGCCAAGCCAGAGGAAATACGATGAGTGAAGTTCCGTGCGGATGGGCCGCGTTATTTAAGCGGTAGCCGCGGTGGGATACCTCCCCATGAAATCCTTTGATTGAATGCGGGAAAGCGCCCGGGGATTTCTCTCTCTGCCGTTTTATTCCCCAAAGTCTCCGATTGCCGATTGACAACCCCCGGTCGGCCGATGTAGGAAAAACGGAGATCACCCCTGCCGGTAGGATGCCAGACCGGTCGCTGAACCCCCGATTGACAACCTGGTCCATGATATGCTGCCGTAACAGGCGGTCAACATGACCTTGCGAAAATAGCGATCATATCGCCTATCAATCCATAATGTATATGCAAAGGAGGATGACGTGAGCACCAAGGAAGAATTGCAGGAAAAAGCAGAAAGCTGCCAAACATCGGAAGATTACGTGAATGTGGCCAAAGAAATCGCCAAGGATCTTTCAGATACACAATGGGCCGGCGAGCTGATGGATGAAGGCGCCGAGTGGGCGCAGACCGTGGACGAGCTGATATTGTTCGCGAGGGGGGCTGCCGAGGCGCTGGGGGATAACGAAAAGGCCAAACAGTACCTGATTCAGGCCAAGGATTTCGGCGCCACGACGCAAGACTTCATCAACCTGGCACGTGCGGCCTCAGAAGTCGATGACGCCGCCACTGCAGCCGAGCTAATGGCCGCCGCGCAGGACAAGTGCACCCGCATTGCCGATTTTTTCGCATTGAGCAAAAGTGTTCAGGAAGTGTTGGGCGACGAAGAGCTGGCGAAAAAGCCGCTGGACGCCGCTATGGAGAAATGTTCTTCGGTGGCCGATCACATCGAATGCGCCAATGGAATCCTGGATGTGCTTGGCGACCGGGATCGGGCCAAGGCGCTTTTCGTTCAGGGGGCCGAAAGCTGTAAAACCGGTGAGGAATTCGCCCAACTGGTCAAAGGGGTTGTCGCGAGCCTTGATGACATCGAACTGGCGCGGTCCCTGTTTGCCAAGGGTGAAGCCAGGTTCGAGACGGGCAAGGATTTGACGGTGCTGGCAGGGTCTGCCGTAGCTGATTTGAAGGATCCGGACTACGGCAAGTCCATTTACCGCAAGGCGGCCGCAAAGATGCAGAAGGGTGAGGAGTTGATGGCTCTTGCGAAATCGATCGGTCAATCTCTCGAAGATAAAAAACTGGTCCTCGATGTATACAAAATGGCCGAACCGCTGTCGACGACTTTCGATCAATTGTCTCAACTGGCCAAAGCGATCATTGCCGATACCGGCGATACCGAAGCGGCCGCCGCAGTCTATAAGAAGACCCTGGGTGCCCAACCGAGCAACAAGCAGCTCATCGAGGTGGCCAAGGCTCTGGCCGAAGACATAAAGGACAAGCCCGGTGCCCTGGACGTGTTGAGGCAAGCCGAGGCGGCCGTCAAGAGCAATGACGATTTCAAGAAAACCGCCGAAACGATTCTGCAGTATGCCGATGATCCGAAATGGGTGGCGGCCATCAAGGACCAGCAGGAAAGAAGAGAGGCCCATGCGGCCTTATATAATGAGTATATCGGTCGTGAAATCGAGTCCCAATCGGCCGGCGCTTCGATTACGCTGGCCCGGGATGTGGTGGGGCAGACGGGTGACAGGCATTATGCCCGGAAACTTTACAAGAAAGCCTTTGATCAGAGCCAGTACTTTCCAGAATTCCAGACCCTGGCCGACGCCGTTTCCACCGATCTGCAGGACTCCGACTGGGTTCGGGATATCTACACCAAACAATTGGAGAGGTGTGACGACGAGATAAAGACCAACAATGTGGTCGACGGCATACTGGCCAACCTCGACGACAAGGAGTGGGCCAAATCGATTTACTCCGGGATGGAGGATCGTTGCAGCAGTTCGAGTGATTTCGTCCGGTTGTCCCGGGTCGTGCTGGGCAAGTTGGGGGATGATGAGTGGGCCGAAAGTTTGTTCGACAAGGCCGCCGAGGCCTGTGCCGATCTGGTCAGCTGCACTTCCGCTGCCGGTGCCGTCGTGTCTGGCCTCGGGGATAAGGACCGCGCCCGTTCCCTGTATGCCAAGGCGGAGACGTTCTGCCAGAATGCCGGCGATTTCGAAGTCCTCATCCGGTCGGTCGAGCGACAAACCGGTGACCCGAGTATGGTGCAAGGGATAATTCAGTCGGCCGAAAAAAAGATGGCCGGCGCGCGGGACCTGGGCTTTTTAGCCGAGTGCGCCCTCGCCTACCTTAAAGATAAACAATGGGCCCGGAAGATTTATGAAAGGGCGCTGCAGGCGCCGGATGCCAAGCGTCACATGTCCGAATTGGCGCTCAGCATCAAGAATAAACTCGGAGATACCGCCTGGGCTCAGAAGCTTTAATATCCAGTTGGAATGAATATTATTGGTATCGGATGAGAATACGGGAGGTTGGGCATGCGCTGGAAAACCAGCCGCAGAAGCGACAACGTGGAGGATCGGCGTGGGTTCAGGATTTCGCGCCGAACGGCCGGCGGCGGTATCGGAACGCTGCTCCTGGTACTGGTTGCGCTGTATTTCGGAGTCGATCCTTCTGTTATCATCAACCAGAGCGTTCAGCCGGGCAGCACCACCGCACCTTCGGCAGAATCCCGTACCGCTTCACCGGCCGAAGACCGTCTGGCGGATTTCATCTCGGTCGTCCTGGCCGATACCGAAGATACGTGGCAGGCCCTGTTCCGTCAGATGGGGCAGACCTATCAAGAGCCGAGTCTGGTGCTCTACTCGGATGCTGTGGAATCGGCCTGCGGGTATGCCCAGGCCGCGGTCGGTCCTTTCTACTGTCCAAGGGACCAGAAGGTATATATTGATTTGAGTTTTTACCAGGATCTGAAAGACAGGTTCAATGCCCCGGGCGATTTTGCCCAGGCTTACGTGGTGGCCCATGAAATCGGCCACCACGTACAGAACCTGACGGGAATAGCCGGCAAAGTCCACGAACTGCGCAGCCGTGTGGGGCAGGCCCAGGGTAACCGTTTATCGGTGATGCTGGAACTCCAGGCCGACTGCCTGGCCGGTGTATGGGCGCACCACGCGGACCGTTCCCGTCATATACTGGAAAAAGGGGATATCGAGGAGGCACTCGGTGCCGCCAGCGCCATCGGCGACGACCGGCTGCAGCGCCAGTCCCGAGGATACGTGACGCCGGATTCATTTACCCACGGAACATCGGCACAAAGGGTGCACTGGTTTCGGCGGGGTATTCAAACCGGGGATATCGGTGTGTGCGACACTTTCACGGCCGAGCGCTTTTAGAAGGAGAGGACGAAAGGCCCGGCCAACAGGCACGGCACCGATAGATAGAGTCGCAGGGTGATCGCGCCGGTGTCGGCTGGGGTCCCAGCAACGGTCATCCTTTTCTTTAGGTCAACCCCCCAGGGTGGCGACCATCACGGCCTTGATGGTGTGAACCCGATTTTCGGCCTCGTCGAAAACCACCGACGCTCCGGATTCGAAGACGTCTTCGGTCACTTCCATGGCTTCCAGTCCGAACTTCTGATAAATCTCTTCCCCCACAGCGGTTTCGCGGTTGTGAAAAGCCGGCAGACAGTGCAGGAATTTAACATCGGGTTGACCGGTTCTTTCAAGAACCGCCGCATTGACTTGGTATGGTTTCAGCAGGCGGATGCGCTCCTCCCAGACGCTTTGCGGCTCGCCCATGGAAACCCAGACATCGGTACTGATGAAATCGCAACCCTTGACGCTGTTTAGGTCGCCGGTGACGGTAATGCGTGCGCCAGTTTGTTCGGCAATCCGGCGGGCTTCGGCGACCAAGTGCTTATTCGGCTGAACTTCGGCCGGGGCCACCGCCCGAAAATCCATGCCCATCTTGGCGGCACCGACCATCAGGGAGTTACCCATGTTGTTGCGGGCGTCCCCCAGGTAGGCAAATGCAATATCTTTCAGCGGTTTGCCGCCATGCTCCGACATGGTCAGCAGGTCGGCCAGAACCTGGGTGGGATGGAATTCATCGGTCAATCCGTTCCATACCGGAACGCCTGCATATCGGGCCAGGATTTCGATGTTTTGTTGTGCAAATCCACGGTACTCGATGCCGTCGTACATGCGGCCCAGAACCCGCGCCGTGTCTTTGATCGATTCCTTTTTGCCCATCTGGGAGCCGGTCGGGCCTAAATAGGTCACGCTGGCCCCCTGGTCGAAAGCCGCGACTTCGAAAGCGCAACGGGTGCGCGTCGATGTCTTTTCGAAAATCAGGGCGATGTTTTTACCCCGTAGTCGAGCCTGCTCCGTACCGGCGTATTTTGACTTTTTGAGGTCGGCGGAAAGGTCCAGCAGGAATTGGATCTCCCGGGGTGAAAAATCGAGCAGTTTGAGGAAGTGGCGGTTGCGCAGATTGTATCCCATGGGTGTGACTCCTGTTATGAAAACTCATCCAGGATGACCTGGTCGACCCTGAAAATGTAGGTGATGAGCGCCGCCCTGATCCACATCCCGCAGCGTTCCTGCCGCCAGTAGGCGGCGCGGGGATCCTGATCGACGGCCACATCGATTTCATACCGTCGCGGCAAGGGATGCAGGATGGCGCAATGGGGTTGAATTATCGGCAGATGTTTGGTTTTGAAATGAAACGCCGGGTAGGTGTCGTCTTCATTCTGTGGATGCTCGGCGTATTCGTTCTGAATTCGGGTCATGTAGATGGCATCCACTTCCGGCATGATGCTTTCAAAATCCTCTGTTTCGTTGAAGGCGATGCCGTGCTTACCCAAAAATTGCTTGATATCCTCACGCATCCGGAAAACCTTCGGAGCCACGAAAAAGAGCTTGATGTCCCGGTAATTTTTCATCAGGTAGCTCAACGATCTTACCGTTCGGCCGCGCTTGAGATCGCCGACCATGGCGATTTTTTTGCCGTCCAACCCTCCCAGGTTTCGAAATTCCCGTTCCAGGGTATAAATGTCCAGCAGTGCCTGGGTGGGGTGCTGGTCGGGCCCCGAGCCACCATTGACAACCGGCACCGGTCGGGCGGTCTGGTTCAATACCCAGGCCGTCTTCTCGGCAAACCCGGCTTCAGCGTGCCGGGCGATGATCAGATCGACATAACTGGCAAATGTGCGAATCGTGTCCTCCTGGGACTCGCCCTTGACCTCTGAACTGGTGGATGTGCTTCGGATTTCGGACACGCTCAACCCGAGAGTGTAGCAAGCATTTTGAAACGAAAGGAACGTCCGGGTGGAGGGCTGCACGAAATAGAGCATGGCCCTTTTGTGACGCAACAGTCGCTTGAGTTTCCCTAAACCCATCTTGGTGTTGGCCAGCAGCCTTATTTTGTCCGCAAGCCCGACAAGGTGATCTAGGAACTCCCTGTCGAACTGTTGGGCATAAATAACGTCGAATATACGGTCATTTTTCTGAAAAGACTCGATCTTTTCATCAATCGTCCGGTTGTAGAATTCATCCCACCCTTCATATACATGCCGTGTTTGTTCCGCAAAATGCTCCATTTTTTTCTCCCTGTCCTCGGGCCGTTTAGGTTGCGGAGATCTTCTCGCCACTTTAACTTATCGCGTTTCGAGAATCAATCGTCAAGATATTTACAGGCACTGGAAGGACTGGCCCGTATCAAGACAGGTAAACCTATTGCCGAATCCGCTCGTCTGAGTGATGGGCGTTCGACATCTTTGGCCCCGCTAGGCCAATCGATGCAAGGATGAGGCCGGCTGAAGCGTGGCGACCTTATTCCGTTTGATCTTCAGCGGGAATTTTACTAAAATGACGGCTTCTCTCGATCATCGTAGAGGGAGAGAGATGCTATTTCAGCCACAACACGGCCAAAACATTCAGTAAAAGGAGTTTTAGAATGAAACAATCGTTTTGCGTTGTCATCGCTTCGGCATTTGTGTTTGCCTGCGCGTCACAGGGGACCTATACCAAGCAGCAGACAGGGACCGCCATCGGTGCGGCGACGGGGGCCGCTATCGGTGCGGCGGTCGGCGGTGCGTCAACGGGCAAGAAAGACCGGACGAAAGGTATTATTATCGGGGGCTTGGCCGGTGCCGTTGCCGGTGGCCTGGTGGGCAACCAGGTCGGGGCGTACATGGATCGGCAGGAAGAAGCGCTGCGCCAGGCAATGGCTGCCGCTACAGCGGCTGACCAGGCATCGATTCAGCGTTCGCAGGACGTCTTGATCGCCACTTTCAAAAGTGACATGTTTTTCGATTTCGACTCGGCAAAGATAAAATCCGGCGCCTATGCAGAAATTGACCGGGTGGCCAAGGTCCTTTCCGATTATCCTCAGACCATGGTGGAGATCCAAGGCCATACCGATAGCTCCGGCCCGGAAGCTTACAATCAGGTCCTATCTGAACGACGGGCCGAGGCCGTCCGAAACGCTCTTACACAGCGCGGGGTCGCCGTCGAGCGGATGACCGCCATCGGTTTCGGCGAATCCCAACCCATTTCGAGCAGTGCGGCCGCCAATCGTCGTGTCACCATGGTACTGACCCCTATCAGAGCGCAAGGGTAGAAGGACACAGCCCGTTAGCCAGCCATAGAGCTGTTTTTTGAAACAGGTCTGTTTTTGAAGATGATAGCCGGTGCAGAATCCGTACCGGCTATCATTATTCGGGCTCAAAGAAACGTTCGGGAGAAGACTTCAGTGCAACGGTCAGGCGGTTGATCCATTGCGGAGTTTGTCGATGATGGACAAGCCGACGGTAATCGGGAAGCCGTCTTCGGAATATGCCGGCAGGGTCGTCAAGCCGTCGACCGAACCGTTGGCCACCAGGTAATCGAGAATCGATTCGATATCGAAGAGGTCGAAGAGGTCCCGACCAAGAATACGGCTCATGGCGGCAATGACGCCGTAAACGCCCCAGTTTGAAACCGTGGAGATGACCAGCTCGTCGCAAGTGGTGACTGAGGGAATGATCGGCAGGTGTGCCAGAGCTTCGGTCAGGTTGCCCATCCCGATCTCGTTGCCGCCGTCACCGAAGGCCAAGGTCGGACAGGGGTTGAGGCGGAAGAAAATATCGAATTTTGCTACCCGCTCGGTGATATCCTGACCGCGCATGTTATAGTACCGCCCATCGCGGCTGACGCCCGGGCGCTCCACCGATATGATGACACGGGGAGACAGATCGGCCAGAGCGGCCTCCACCATCCCGAAACTGTCTTCCCAGTTCAGAATCGGTATTTCATGGGTGGAATAAGTGAGTGATAGAAGGCGGGAGATGGGTGGGGCACAGACGAATATCGGCTGGTAGCCGATTTGTTCTAAAACACGGTAGAGGCCGATGGCCCCGATAGGCCCGTCGGTTTCGAAACTGCCGCCCACCGGAAAACCGGTTCCGATCAGAACGGTCCCCGGACCGGCGATGATCATTTCGGCTGCACGCTGGCAGTAGCCCGGCAGGAGCGCGTGTCTGACGGACTCAATGCCCCGGTGGCTGTGAGAGAGTATGATGTCTTCGATGTCACGCATGGCTCGTTACACATGGTAAGCAATGGCCGATCGGGTGCGATAGCCGAGAAGCGGGTTGCCATCCGGGCCCTTATTCCGATATGGTGTCGAATTTTAAGCACCCGCATCGTCGAAAGCAACCTGCCGTCAAAGGTATGGCCCCTTGCCGGACTTCAACCGCTGGCAAGCTTTCAGGACCGGTACGGTATCCGTTCGGGTCCGGTCCTTGGTTCGGTCTATGGCCGTTTCCGATCCGCTTAAATGGGATGAAGCGACAGAGATGCAATTTTGTGACTTGAAATGCGCGTATGCTTCCTGGCCCGAGAAGTTGTCCGACGGGTCGAGGTCGTGCCGGACATTTGTCGGCCTGTGGTGTCGACTCAAACAAAAGATCGTCCATAAAAACGCCCCCTGTGCGGAGAAGAAAGAGCATTGATGGGTTGTTTTTAGACCGGTAACGCCCTGCCGTGTTTATGCTTTTCCGGCCTATGGGCGGAGGTCCCAGCCACCCGCTTTGCGTTTGGTCGTCGACTTTTGACCCTTGGTCAATACGGATCCGTTCGCTGGGCACCTCTTGGTTGACCGCCATATGATCCGGATTGCCGGCCTCGCCTGTGGAATTGTGTAAAGTTTTTCCGATATTTTGTTACATGTACTTCTTAATTCCACACCCTTTATAGA
The DNA here is from genome assembly GCA_963792945.1 of uncultured delta proteobacterium. Lineage (GTDB taxonomy): Bacteria > Desulfobacterota > Desulfobacteria > Desulfobacterales > SG8-13 > JARFQH01. The sequence continues at coordinate 201,195 of CAWBYM010000025.1, forward strand.
CCTCCCTGTTGATCGTAAAAAATAATTATTAATCATAAATACAATCATTTATAATCTTTTGTATTACTTTGCACGCTTATTGCATTCATAAGGTGGTCCAGGCAGAATGAAAGACCCTTATTGCCAAGTTTAATGCCCGTTCGATCATATGCTCTCGGTGCAGGATACGGCGGGTCACGATCGGTCACCAACAGGAAGGACAAACATGAAAAACATCACTTTGATCTGTCCCGAGTGCCAGCAGTCTACCGATCTTCTGCGTGATTCAGCAACGGGCCTTTGGGAGTTGCCGAACAGATATTCTTCGGTCAGCAATATATCGTGGAAATACCTTGAGGAAATGTGGCTAGCGTCTCACGCCCAAAACTGCGTAAAGAAACTAAAGCCAAGGTTCCGCCTCTTAAACTTCAGCCGGAAATCGGCCTGAACGAGCGGTTTCGATAACGGTTTCGTGTTCTATCGGTCCCAAAGACAGCGCCGGCAGGGATGCCCCAGAGGTCGATTCCTGCCGGTATTTTTTTCTATGCGAGGAGGGGTCAGCGATCGGCGCATGATTCTCACCCGGTACCGGGCGCCTCTGATCATGCCCCTTTTTCATTCTGCCAGGCATCGATTTTTCCGGCAATAAAATCGACGATCGCCTTATGTTCCTCTTTGCCCGAACCCCTCACGTGCAGGGGATCACCGAAGCAGATGTGAACCCTCTTGGCCGGCAAAATTTTTCCGAAGTCCTTGTATTTGTGGCCCAATCCCCAGGCGTCGGTTTTTAGGGCGATTGGCACCACCGGGACTTTTCCGCGTGCGGCAAGTTTGACACCCAAGGTGTTGAAGGCGTTGGGGTCGAAGGTGGTACTACGCGTCGTTTGAGGGAAAATGACGACGGAAATGCGATTCCTCAACCGTCTCTGGCCCTCTTCAAGGACGGTCCTGAGGTCTTGACGGGGATTGTCGCGTCCGACTACGATCGGTTGGCGGCTGCGCATAACGTGCTTGAAAAAGGGATAGTCGATCAGGCTTTCCTTGACCACGAAAGTCACGTTGCGGTAGGGCTGAATCAGGCAGGGCAGAACAAATGTCTCCAAGACACTCATATGGTTGCTGACAAACACGCAGGCGGATTCTATCTCCCGGAACACATGCGCATTTTCGATCAGAAAGCTGCCGCCGACCGATTCGAGCGACTTAACGGTGTTGTAGCTGCTTCTGATCCATTGAAGGTCATGGTAAACGCTTCTTTTGGCCAGGCGGGATGCCGTGACGATGATCAGCATCACTTTGGTGTAGAAAACCGCTGTGGGGTATCGACGCGCCAGCAGGGCTACCGGTCGGTCCGGCGACCGGTACGTATTCCGTGACGCTAACAGGTCATATTTCATTTTATCCGAGGTGATGGGCAATTCATGGGTTGAAAACAGAGCATTCTATCCGGATATTGATGCATTGATACACAAGTTGGCCGGCCATTTCAATTAAAAATCCGTAAGGCGGGCCGGAGCTTTCAAATCAAAGGCTTTTCAGCGACAAGCGTTGCCTGAAGCATGGGATCGCCTTTGCATTCCTTGCTTGACATGGCGGAAAGTGTCGAATAAACATCTCCTCTGCAGGCAAAGGGTATTATTCTTCACAATGGGACCATCAGAGATCAAGGGGGGAATGCTCATGTCCGACTATTATATCAATGTTGTCATGGATGACGAAAAACAGAAAAAGATCGAAGCCGCAGGCTTGCAGGGGTTTGTTACCGAAAAAGGCGGGAAGAAAGTCATTCAGGTGCCGATGAGCCAGAAAGAACAGAAAAAATTGGTAAAAGGGTTTCAGGGCCTGACTTTCGACGCCGACAACGCCTGCGTTCTGCCGGTGGAGGCGGAAGACAAGCTCGTTGGTATCATTACGGATATGAAGACTATCGATGTGATGAAAATTGCGATCATGAAACTCTACAATCCTTTGGCAGGTAAGGCCCCGCGTTCAGCTTTGCGCTGATGCCGGCTTTGCCGGATGAGGGATTGTGTTCTGCGGGTTGCTGGAAAAAATCATTGAGGGAGCGGATCTGAAGATCCGGCTCCCTCAATTGTTCGGGTTGAACAATCATCGACGGAACAGATGCGATCTGTGCCGGGCAAGGAGTATCCATGAAGACGCCGGCGTTTGAAAGACGCGCTGAATTTTCAAGAAAAATGACTGACATTCTCAATTACGCCGCATTGAACCTCGCCCTCGCGGTGGGTTATCGAACCGGCCTGCTGGACGTGATGGATGAAATCAACATCCCTTTAACAGCTTCGGCCATCGCCGAAAAATCTGGGTTGAAAGAAAGGTACGTGAGGGAATGGTTGGGAGTAATGGTCTGCGGGAAGGTCGTCGATTTGACCGTCGATGACAGCGGAGAGGATCTTTTCCTGCTTCCGCGCGAACATGGCGATCTGATCACCCGGCGCTCCGGCAATTCGAATCTGGGAGTATATACCCAGGAAATTCCCTTGCTGACGCGGTGCGCGTTTAAAGACGTTGTCGAAGGGTTCTCCAGTGGCAAAGGGATTGCGTATGAAAAGTATCCGCAATTTCAGAATTTCATGTCCCAATTGGCCGATGCCAAACATCGGCAGGTTTTGGTTGGTCAATTCCTGCCTTCTGTTGACCAAGGCCGATTGATAGAGAGGATGAAGACAGGCATCCGTGTCTGTGACCTGGGTTGTGCCGAGGGGATTGCCCTGATGCTGATGGCCGATGCCTTCCCTGAAAGCGACTTTGTGGGGATCGATATATCCGGTGAAGCCATCCATCAGGCCGCGGCCGAGTCTGACCGCCTGAAGTTGAAAAACACCCGTTTTTTACATCTGGATGCCGCTGCCTTGCCGGCGGATCAGACTCATCGAGAAACTTTCGACTATGTGACCGCTTTCGACGCCATTCACGACCAGAGCCGCCCCTTGGAAGCGCTGAAGGGTATCTATTCGATCTTGAAGCCTGGCGGGTTATTTTCAATGATCGATATTGCCGCCGGTAGCCGGCTTGCGGACAATATGAACCACTCGATGGGTCCTTTCCTGTATACGGTTAGCCTGATGCACTGCATGCCGGTCGGTTTGGTGGAAGGCGGCCTGGGGCTTGGAATGATGTGGGGCCGCCAGAAGGCCGAGATGATGCTTGCAGAGGCGGGTTTTGAGGCGATTCAGGTATGTGAAATTCCCGGAGACCCTTTTAACGACCATTACCTTTGCCGAAAACCGGGGTGACGACAATTGGTGACCCAATTTGTGCTTTTAAACCCAAATAGATTGGGGTTTTTCACCCAACTGCAGTTGCGCCGCCGGCGGTGATCATGAGTTCCCCTGTTCAGACGCCTTGATCCCTGACGACAGATTTCACTGCCCAGTATTCCCAATTGGTAGACGGCATTCAAGGGGATATCAGCCTTCGAAAGGCCGGGGACCCCACCGCTGCCGCCTGTCATTCAGATAAATTTATTCATAAATATAACAAATTGTTATGGTAAAACCGCTGTCTGGTTCCGGAAAAGCGAATTCCGATCGGCGATGATCTGTTGACAGGGTGATCGATGCCTGTCCACCGAATTCCTTATGTCCGCAGCCGAACCTGCCGCCAGGAGTTGGCTCCAATCGAGGGTCACTACCCGATCCGGTGGCATCTGCTCCACATTTTTGGCACGAACTTTGCTTTAAAAGTAGCAGCAAGTCCGTATTGAATTGCATCAAAAGAGCAGCCGTTCGAAATAATTGACCTTTCTGTATCGGGATTGGTGTGATTCGAATTCAACCGGAACGAAGAGGAGCAGGAGGTGGGCTAAAATGACAACGCTGATCACCATACTGGGTGTGTTTTTACTGGCGGTTTGCCTGATCGTTGCCTATGCTTATCTGATCATTATCAACCGGGAAAACGAAATGCCGGGAATCGAGGATATCGATTCGCTGCAAGAAAAGAATTAGGTGAAACGCCCTTGCGGCGGCCTGCGGTACCCCGAAACACTGTTCAACGATGCGCCGCCCGGCGGGGGTGCCGCCCGGTTCGACAGCCGGCCTATTTTCCCGGGCCGTCCCGTAGAAAAGGTTTGTCCGGTATGATGGCGACAGTCTTCTCGGTCTTGTTCAGGTTGATGGCAGCGTGCGTGATGCTCGAGTACCAGATTCCAATTCTTTCTCCTCCCGGCCCCAATATATGGGCCCCGCAGGGCGCGTAATTGTGTTCCGTCCAGACCCACCTGATCATACCTCTAAAGCGATCCGATTGATGATCCACAGCTTGCCATAACTCCGACTGGAGCCTGAATTCCGGAGCGATACCCACAAGGGCGTAAGGCATGTTGTCGCGTCCGTAGTAATAGTAAGCATAATCCTGGGGCAGGGAATGATTCTCGAAAGACCTGGTCAATTCGGGGTTGCGCTGCAGCTTGCCATGGTTTTCGCAGCCTGCGGCAGCCAGGAAAAAAAACGCTATTGCCAGAAGCGATAACCGTTTTCTTCTACTGATTACCCGATTGAGGTTCACCATCCATGAATACATATGGTACCGTTCCCGGTCATTGCGGTGAAAGTCGGTGGATTTTTCGGGGACCGGCCCGGCATAGAAACCGTTTGTGCCAAGAGATCGATCTGTAACCCCCGAACTCTGCTGCCGAAAGTACCCGGTTCGTTGGTGAGACAAAGACAAACAGCGTTTTACCGCCGGTCTTCTACCGGCAGTAAAGCGTCTCATGCACCGGCCCGCTGTCGTAACGCTTCGTAGAGGCGGAGGGTTACCGGCCCGACGCGACCGTTGCCGATGCGTTTACCGTCGACCGAGACAATCGGCAGGACTTCGGTGACGGTACCGGTCAAAAAAGCCTCTGAGGCACCGAGAAATTCTTCGCAGCTGAAGAAGCGTTCTTCCGCAGGCAAATCGATGGTCCGACCCAGATCGATCACCACCGTGCGGGTGATGCCGGGTAAAATTTCCGGCGTCAGGGGATGGGTGACAAGCCGTTCACCGGTAACCATGAAAACGTTGGAGCTGGTGGCTTCCCTAACGATGCCTTCTTTCGAGACAAATATGGCATCGAACACTCCGGCTTCCTGGGCCTTCTGCTTTGCCAGGACGTTCGGCAGCAACTGCACCGTTTTCAAATCGCAGCGTCCCCAGCGGAAATCTTCAACGGTAATTGCGGCCGCGCCGTTTCGCCTCAATTCCACAGGTTTTTCTTCCACCGGGCGGATGGTCATGACGAATTGGGGTTCGGCAGAATCAGGGAAAGGATGGTTCCGGGGCGACACGCCGCGTGAGATTTGCATGTATATGCCGGCGCGGGCAATGCCGGCTTTTTCGAAAAGCGTCATCACCGCCTTGCGTATATTTTCCCGCGGAATCGCCGGTATGGACAGCCCTTGCATGGAACGTTCGAGGCGGTCCAAGTGCTCGTCGAGACAGAAGAGGACACCGTTGTAGCTCGCGATGAATTCATAGACGGCATCGCCAAATTGGTAGCCGCGGTCCTCGATCGGTACGCTGGCCTTCTCTATCGGCAGGAACTCTCCATTAAGGTAAGCCAGTTCGGGCATTGCATTCACTCCTCTCTAAGGATTAATTGGGTAAAAGATATACAGGCGCTCGCGGAAGGATCATTCAGCACGCGGGGGGCAGCGCCATCTTACTCCCCTGGCCTACCCGTCGATTCGAGTGACCGCTGCGCACAGCCTGAGCCAACGGTGTATCGGCATCCGCTCCACGCCGATGGCAATGAGCGATCCAGAGCCCAGACGGTATAAGGGGAAAATACGGCCACCAACGATCAGTCGGGTCTGGTTGACCGGGGAAATAAAGAAACGAATTTCATCGCTGACCCGCAATTCTTCATCGACTACGAACCATCCGTCCAAACGACGGGTCTTGTCCGTTCGGGTATTCGGCAGGCCGGAACCGACGGAAGTGAAACGTGTCTCTTTGATCAGCAGCACCGGTCCTTTTCCGATCAAGAAGCGGCCTTCGACTTCCGTCAATTCCACCGAATGACGGTAGTTAAGGCTGAATTCACTCCCCCGGGAAACACGCACGGCGACGACCGGTTTGAAATCCCGGCGCGGCAGCCGGACAGTCAGAATGTCAACCGGAACGGTTAAGCCTATCGCCAGTAGAACGACGACGATACTGATCAGCGTTGCCGCTTTCTGCCTTGTCCGCACCGGTTTTTCGACGTTTATACCGAAACCTCTCTGGCGACCAGTTTGTTTTTCCGGGATCGCTGCCAGAAATAGATCAGTACCACGCCGGCAATAGCGACCACGTTTACCAAGTGCTTATTGAAATGGATGTCGCCGAAGGACAAGTGGCCGGGATTGACGAGCAAAAAAGCCAGTCCCAGGAAGAGAAACCGTTCCCAGATGTACGTCTTGACCAGCCAGTGCCCTTGAATGAATGCCGACCAGCAGAACATCCCCAGGATTGATAGCGGAATGATATAGGCCAGTTCCGCGAAGTTGGTATTGATCATCAACAGCTTGGGGTTATAGATAAACATAAACGGCAGGGTGAAGGCGGCCAGGTCCAGTCGAAAGCTCTTCCAACCGGTTTTTATCGGGTCGGACCCGGCTATTCCTGCAGCGGCATAGGCACACAGACCAACCGGCGGTGTGTCGTCAGCGACGATACCGTAGTAGAAGACGAAAAGGTGAACCGCAACGATCGGCAGTCCTAAGTTCAAATCGGCACTGATGGTCATGATCGCCGGGGCGGTCATGGCGGCCATAATAATGTAGGTGGCGGTGGTCGGGAGACCCATACCAAGGATGATGCAGGCGAATACCGAGAAAATCAAGGTCAGAAGAAGGCTGCCACCGGCGGCTTCAGTGATGAGTACGGCCATTTTAAGGCCCAGGCCGGTGAGTGTCACCACGCCGATTATGATGCCGCAGCAGGCACATGCCGCCGCGATGCCGGCCATATTCCTGGCACCGGTTTCGAGAGAATCAAGGATTTCGCTGACCGTTCGGCGGGGGAAGTAATTTCGGGAATTCTGCTGGTAAGCTTGATAGGCTGCGTCATCGCTGACCAGGTTCTGGGCCTTCATCTGCGGAAAAGAGACATTGGCGCGGTAGAGATTGTTGCCGGCTGCAACGAGGGCCGCTATAAGGATGGACCAGCTAGCCGATGTCGTGGGGGTCCACATGACCACAAGCAACAGGTAGATGAGCAGTACCAGAGGGATCAAGTAGTGGACGCCGGAAAGAAGTGTTTTCAACATCGGTGGTGTTTCTTCTTTGGTCAACCCGCGGATATTATCTTTGACAGCTTCCAGATGCACGATGCAGAAAATAGCGGTATACGATAAGATCGCGGGTATAAACGCCGCCTTGACGATCTGCACATAGGGAATACCGATCATTTCGGCCATAATGAAGGCAGCCGCCCCCATAATTGGCGGCATGAGTTGACCGTTGGTGGAAGCAGCGACTTCGACGGCCGCGGCCGTGTGGGGTTTGAAGCCGACTTTTTTCATGAGCGGAATAGTCATGGCGCCGGTTGTGACCGTGTTGGCAATCGAAGATCCCGAAATCGATCCCATGGCCGCTGAGGCCACGACTGCTGCCTTGGCCGGTCCCCCCCTGAAGCGTCCCATCAAGGAAAAGGACAGGTTGATGAGATATTCTCCTGCGCCGATTTTATCCAGAAAGGCCCCGAAGAGAACAAAGAGGAAGACAAAGGTGGCCGAAACACGCAGGGGTACCCCCCAGAGTCCCTCACCGGTCATAAAGATATGGTCGATAATGCGCTGGATCCTGAAACCCCGATGGGCAAATTCTCCCGGTAGGTAGGGGCCGAAGTAAGCATACAAAAGAAATATGATCGTGATGATCGGGAGCATTGGAGAGACGCTGCGCCGAGTGGCCTCCAGGATGAAAACGATCAGAACTCCGCCGATGACAAGATCGTATGGTGCGGCATTGCCCACCGACGTCACCACATGTTCGTAATTGAGAAACAGATACAGGGCGCAGAATCCGGCCACAACCGCCATTAACATATCCGGAATGGAGATCCTGTCCCGCGGTGATTTTTTTCGAAGCGGGTAGCACAGGTAGCACAAAACCATGGCAAAACTCAAGTGCACGGACAGCTGCTTGGAGCCGGGAAGTTCTCCGGTCAAACCCGTATAGAGCTGGAAAAGAGACATGGATATGGCAATGCCGGCCACAATCAAACGGGCCTTTCCGGCGAGCGTACGGGATCCGGTTTCAGCCTCTTTCATCATCTTCTTGCTTGATTCAAGGTCAGAGGATCTGTTTTCAGGCACTTGTTTGCCTCCAAAATACATAAGTTCGGCTTGACTGCCGGACAGGCACCGATAGCGGCAGATCGGCTGCGGAGAGGAGAAATCTGCGGGGGACTTTACCCAAACGGACAGAATAGTCCCCCGTAGCCTGGATCTATGATCGATTGGGGGCGTTTACTTGAGGAGGCCCTTTTCGCTGAAATACTTCTTGGCGCCGGGGTGCAGCGGTACGCTCATGCCGACCAGGCCTGTTTCAGGTGCGATGTCCTTGAACTTGTCCTGGGCCTTGCGCAGCTGCTCGATATCCGCATACATGGCATCGATGATCGAATAGACGATGTCTTCTTCGAGATCGGCCCTTGCCGCCAGCATCGCCATCACCGATACGGTGGGGACGTCCTGGTCGTTGCCTTTGTAAGTGCCGCCCGGGACGGTTTGCTGGGCATAGAACGGGTACTTCTTGACCAGTTTGTCGACATTCGCGCCGGAGATCGGAACGATGGTGGTATCGACAACGATGGAGGTATCGACGATGACGGCCGCACCGACGGCCACCGTGAAGAAGACGGCATCCAGGCGACCATCCTTGAGATAGTCGGCGGACTGTTCGGCAGTCAATTGTTCGGCTTTGCCGAGGTCCTCGACCTTGAGTCCATAGGCTTCGAGGATCTGCATGGCGTTTTCGGTCGTGCCCGATCCTACCGGTCCAATGGCAACGTTCTTGCCCTTTAGATCGGCCGGGGACTTGATGTTGGAATCCTTGCGCGCCACCAGTTGGACATGCTCCGGGAAAAGGGTGCAAACGCCGAGCAAATTCGTAATCTTCTCGTCGAACATCGGTTTTTTGCCTTCATAGGCGTAGGAAGCAATGTCGTTTTGCAGGATGGCTAGATCCGTGTCACCCGCACCGATCAATTTGGCGTTGGCCACCGAGGCTCCGGATGATTCCGCGGTGACTTTGATGCCTTTATCCTGCAAATTTTTGTAGGCAACCCGGGAAATGGCACCCGCCATCGGGAAGTAGGCACCGGTGACCCAACCGGAAGCGATCGATACGAAGCGACGTTTAGCGGCATCCACCGAACCGGCCGGAAGCATCAGGCAAACGGCCAGCAACAGTGCCAACGGTAACAGTAATTTCTTGTGTCTCATCGTGATTCCCCTTTCATGTTTTCAATCGGTTTAGTTGGTCGAACAGAACTCTTTACCCTGTCTATTTTTTCAGTCCTGAAAGCGTGCGCCGTATCACCTCCTTTTTAGAACGAGCCCTTTTTCTCTGCCTGGACAGCGGGGGCTGCCATGGTTGACCTGTCAATGGGGGGAGGCAGGTGTTGATCAAATGCCGGCCGTCCAATGTCGGCGGTGCCCCCCGGCTGACGGGTTTCGTCGATGATCCGCTGCCTCCTCAATTTGGATCGGAGGTCTCCCGTTTGAGCAGATCGACCTCCCCGACATTCAGCGTCTTGTAAAGGCGTGGCCGGACCCAACATTTTTTAATCATAGGCAATTTTCAAATGCAAGACCAAATCCGTACGGCCGGTCACTGCCAACCGGGAATGCCTCGGTTGCAGAACTGTGACCGTGTAATTCGACAAATCATGCCTTAAAGGGCAAATATCTCTTGATTTCAGGGTTGTTAGGGATAATATATAATTCCATTGGTGACCATTAGTTGGTCAGGGGGAGCGGTTTCGCACTGAAGGGATGAACCACTTGTCAATGTGGCACCTGCAGTATCGGAAAATCGCAACATGTTAAAATATCAAGAAAAAGAGGGGGTACCACAATGGCAAGAGGGACGGTGAAATGGTTCAATGAAAAAAAGGGTTATGGGTTCATTGAGCAGGAAGGTGGGCCGGATGTATTCGTTCACCACACCGGCATTGCAGGGACCGGGTTCAAAACCCTTCAGGAAGGGGACCGGGTGACATTCGATATCGAGCAGGGACCGAAGGGGCCTGCGGCGGTGAACGTCACCGTGGGATAAGCGTACGAACCATGTCATCTTGAGAGGGCGATTCAGCATCCGTTGCTGAATCGCCCTCTCTCTATTTTGTACAGGGTGTCAACATACCCATCTCCTCACCTCAATATGACTTGTGCGGTTTCGCTCTCTTTCTCGAGTTTAAAGGGCAAAAATATGCCGTGCCGGTTGTCATGATGATTTCAGATTTGACGGGGGTTATCTTGGAGCCAGAGTCATCACACCTGTTTCGGTATGGATATCCATCCGAAAAAGACTGAGGTAGTTCATCCCCAACAGGCCGACGTTCGGCTGCGACGGAAGATCGATAACGAGGGCCTTGACGTTATGGACCAGGGAATGGCCCAATCGAACGGAGGGGAGCACCACTTCATAGGCTTCGACGATTCCACCGGCCGTTTGAACTTGGCGTTTGAGGGTGGGATGCTCTTCGGATATGCCCAATTTTTCAGCCGCGGAGCGGGGAATGGTGACCATGGTCGCTCCGGTGTCGATGACGAAAGCCTGTTGGATTCCACCTCCCAGAACCGCTGTGACCGGTATCTGGCGGGAACCGGGATGAAAGCGAATGACGACCTTACCTTCTTCTCCTCTCGCGGCGGCTGTTCGGTTTTTCAGGAGAGCTATCCGTTCAGCCCATTCGGCGGGATAGACCTTCGCGGCGAGCAGACGCTCGGCGGCCCGCCAATCACCCTCTGCCAGTGCCAGGTCAATTCTCAGAAGAAGGATTGCCGGATCTTGCGGGAAAAGGGCCCCGGCTCGCTCGTAAATCTGAGCGGCCGACTGAACATCGCCGTCTCGCAGCAGGGATTCCAGCCACTGGCTGTAAAGCTGTCTGTGCAGAGTCCTCAATTCTTCCGGCGGGTGTTCGTTATCTTCGGTGGGTCCTAACGGCAGGGCTTCGATGAGATCTACCGCCGCGTCATAACCGTAGCTGTTCAGTGTAGCGCCGATAACGTCGATGGCCAATGCCCTGTCGCCCGCTGCACTCAACCGGCGAGCGTCAAAGGCGTCGGCGACTTCGGCGGATTGACCGCTCTGCTTGAGGCCCGCAGCGAGAATGCGCATACGCGCTGTGATGGCTTCCCGTTTAAGATGCCGGGGCGTCGCCCCATCCGTGAGTTTCGGGTATGCAAGAAAGGCATCGGCCAGGGCCGCAAGCTGCCGGGCGGGCAGCGCATCGGTTTGGGCCAGGGCCAGAATGAACTGCTCTTCGCGGCTGTTTTCGAAGGTTGCGCGATAGTGATCGGTGACGCTGAGGTCGTAGACGAGATCCTCTCCGTCGAGGCCGTTCCATAAAAAACCCGCCTCCTCCGCCGGTCCGAACGTCCAGCCCACGACGCGGTCGTCCTGGGTGAAAACGCCCGGTTCATCCGGGACTGACGTTGCGGCGATCTTGATCACGTATCGTTGGTTCCCAAGGACGGTCACCGCAACGCCGTCGACCGAACGATCCGAGGTGAAAGAGAACCACCGGAGGATCTTGCCGGGAATCCACGAAGAGAGTGGCGGCCCTGAAACCGTATGGCCGTGCTGCAGCTGCCAGAGCCCCAGTTGGTCCTGCTCGCCGACGATGCCCCCGGCGATGTCGAACACATCACCGTTGCTGCGCACGAACTGCCACAGATGCCCTCCCAGACACACGTCCACCGGCAAGGCGATCCATCCGTCGGAGACCACGACTGCCGGGATTTGTTGCATGAAATCTCCGGTGATGTCGTAGATATTCGTCACGCCGGCGGGCAGCTGCATTCGGACGTCGCCGGTATGGACCGGATTCCGAAAAACGGTGGTTTGCCGTTCAGAAGCGGTTTGGGGCACCGTCGCAGGGGGCGCGCCTGGAGGGGGCATGGAAGTATCCCGGGCGAGATCGAACGGTCCCGATGATACCAGGAAGAAAACCACGGCGGCGAGTATGAACCCGCAACCGGCAACCAGGATGATCCACCCGCGGCAGGATCGGGATTCATGCAAATACACACCGCAGCGTGGGCAGAAATTGGAACGCTCTTCGATGGTCGCGTGGCATTTTGGGCAGGTCATAGAAGATGATAACGCAAAAAGGGGAACCGTTCAATTGTCCCGGCAGTGATCTTGCCGTCGATCCTAAACCCCGGTTAAGAGCGTCGACTGCAGCCCGCAGGGGCAAGTCCATGACATGCCTAAACTTATCCAGGAAAACTGCAGGGTCGGTGATTGCGCTCAGACCAACAGGCAACCTTCGTGCTTGAGCAGCCATTCCTTGCGCCAAAGACCGCTTCCATAACCGACGAGGGCGCCGTTTTTGCCGATGATGCGGTGGCAGGGGACGATAATGGCCGCCGGATTGCGCCCGTTGGCTGCTCCCACGGCCCTCACGGCCGCGGGGTTGCCGATACCCCGGGCAATGTCCTGGTAGGATGCCGTCCGGCCGAAGGGCACTTTGAGCAGGCGGTTCCAGACGCGCCGCTGGAAATCGGTACCGTCCAAATCGATACGAAGGTTGAATTGGCGCCGTTTTTCTTCGAAATACTCGGCCAGCTGAAGACCGGCCTCTTGGACAATCGGATGGTCGGCGGCATCCGGCTGCCGGCTGTCGACGAAATTCAATTCTTTTATCGCCGATTCCGTTCCCACGATCTCGATCAGACCGATGGGCGATGCGTAGTAGCTGAAATATAGAGTTCCCATGATTCGTATTTGCCCGATGAGGGGCTTTTGTGCAATAAAAAAGTGCGGTCTTAACCGTCTCAACGCTTCCACGGTCGATTACGGCCGTATATACCGAGGAGAGGAGCCGGTATGGAGAAAGAAAGATGGTCATTCTTGGCTAAGGACTACCGGCAGGGATTTCCGGCCCACTGCGGTTTCGAGGTCGATCGGGTGGAAAGCGGAATTTTCGAAACCCGATTGACCGTAAGGGAAATGCATCGGCAGCAGGACGGCTTCGTCCATGCCGGCGTCATGGCGACCATGGCCGATCATACGGCCGGTTACGCAGCTTTCACCCTGGTATCTCAAAACAAACGGATCCTGACCATCGAGTTCAAGATAAACTATTTCAAACCGGCTGTGGGAGACACCCTCCTTTGCCGGTCGCGCGTGGTGCATCCCGGCCGGAAAATCATCGTTTCGGAGTCGGAGTTATTTTCCCGGGACACTACGTCCGAGAAACTGGTCGCCAAGGCGATGGTGACCTTGATGGCCGTGGTGCTTCAAGGACAATCCGATGCCGGCCTCGTCGGATCGGGATAGCCTCTGAAGGTGACGCAGCTCTGTCGGCCGTGGATTCTGCCGTTCACTGAGGAACGATGTCTGCCGGCAAGGGCCAGGCGGTCGAATGCCGAATCGACCGCCTGGCGTGGGAAAGATTTTCGGACTTTCTTCTACTCTTCTCTTCTGTAATGGGTCCGGCCGGTGCCGAGGCTTGACATGCGGCGGTCATGCCTAACTATAGGAGGCACCGACGATCGTATGAAACCCCCGAACATCAGCTCGCAAGGAATAAGGTATCAATGCCAGAGAACACAGAGAACCGCCGTCCGGCACGAACCGTCCGGCGCATTTTATTTGGCAAGGGCGTCATCATCACCGTGAGTGTGGTGCTTGCTTATACCGTCACCGGCTTTCTTCTCGCCCCTTACCTGGTCAAACGTTACGTGCCGCAGTGGGTTCAAAAAAACCTTCAGCGCGATGTGCGCATCGGCGATGTGCGCATCAATCCGTTCCTGTTCACATTCGAAGCCGACGCGGTTCTGATGGCCGAAAAGGACGGCCGACCGATAGCCGGGTTCGACGCCTTGTCAATCGATTTCGAACTGAGCAGTTTGTTCAACTGGGCGTGGACTTTTCGTCATTTCGAGCTATACAAGCCGGTAATCAATTTCGTTTTCGAGCCGGACGGTAAGTTAAACCTGGCGCAGATAATGCCCAAACCGGCGGAGAGCCCCACGGATGCCGAATCGAAACCGCCGCGGGTGATCCTGCATAACATGTCGATCCGGGAGGGTGAAATCGATGTCACCGACCAAAGGCGATCGACACCGGCCACCGTCAAAATTAGCCCACTCGGCCTGGAGCTTAAAAACATCTCCACCCTCCCCGAGCGAAAAGGGCCCTATTCCTTGACCGCTGCCATCGATGACGGTGCATCATTGGAATGGACGGGGGAAGTTCATCTCAATCCGATCCGATCGACGGGACGCATGGCGATCAAAATGCTCAAGGCGGCAACCCTGCATGAATTCATCAGCGACGCGATCGATATCGGGCCGCCCGATGGTTTTATGAATTTGGCGGCCGACTACCGGTTGGATTTCAGCCGCCCTGACGTGCAGTTGGCACTCAGCGGGATTGATATCAGCCTCATCGACCTGTCGCTGACCCTAACTGGTCTCTCTCATCCGTTCTTTGAGGTTGGAAAAATAGAACTCCAGGGCGGGCAGTTTGACTTGGCGTCCCGGCAGCTGGAAATTGGACGGCTGGCACTCAACGGCGGTGCGGCGCGATTGGCGATCGACCAGCAGGGGGCGCTCGACCTGCAGCACATCGTCAAACCGGCATCCGGGAACGCGCGACAGGATGCCGGCTCCTCGCAAGTGCAGAAGGAGGCCGCGGCTTCGGACGATGACACTCCGTGGAGGATTAAAATCAACAGCGTCGATATCGGAGACATGGCGCTCGATTACCGCGATGCAAGTGTCGACCCGGAGTCGGTTGCCGGAATCGGTGCGGTGAAGGTCAACTTCGGTCTCGAAGCCGAAGCCGGTTCGAACCGGACAAGTCTGCTGGCCAAGAACATCGCCGTCGCCCTCGATAAGGTCCATGCCGGTTTGGCAGATGTTGCCGAGCCGTTGATCCGTATTGACGCACTGGTGCTTCAGGATGGTGCCTTCGACCTTCTTCAGCGCGATTTCACGGTATCACGGGTCGGTTTCGAAGGGGGCCATATCATTCTGGAGCGTGATGCCAATGGAGAAGTCAACCTGTTTCACTTGATCGCCCCCCCGGAAAGTCGCACCATCCAGCGCCGATCCGAGGAGGCGGCGGCAAAGGGCGAGCCGTGGCAGTTTACTGCGAAAACAATCGAGTTGTCAGATCTTACAACCAGCATCAGCGACCACGCAATAAAACCGGACGGACCAATATTTTTCATCGAACCCTTGAATATCAGCCTCAACGATGTCGACGGCAAATCCGCCATGGGATTCAATCTGGACTTCAAGATCCGAGAGGGTGGCGGCATGACTGCCAGCGGCACTTTCGACCCCGCAGGTCCGTCTCTGGAATCTGAAGTCAGCATCGACGCGGTGGCATTGGCACCCTTCCAACCTCTCGTCGATGCCGTGGCAAAGATAGTTCTGCATTCCGGCACGTTTTCGTCCCGGGGGAAGCTGACCTATGGCCAGAAGACTGCCGGTGCCGACCTTGCTTACGCTGGGGGTTTCAACATATCCCAGTTGAGAATCACCGAGCCCGATTCAAAGGAAACATTGCTGGGCTGGAAAGCGTTAAGCACAGACCAGCTCAAACTCAACCTGCAGCCGAATCGGCTCGACATCCGTGAGCTCAGGCTGGCACAGCCGGTCGCTAAATTGATTATCCATGAAGATGGATCTGTTAATCTGGCCAATGTAATGAAAGACAAGGAGACCGCTGCGGTGCCGGTGGAAGACGGTGCCACCAAGGACGCAAAAAGTGGAAGCTTCCCGGTGAGCGTAAAGAAGGTGCGGGTCGACAATGCGAGCCTTGACTTTGCCGACCTGACATTGACACCCCAGTTCGGTACAAAAATCGAAGCGCTTAGCGGGGTGATCACCGGGATGTCATCCTCCCGGAATGCCCGCGCCCAGGTCGAACTCGAAGGCAAGGTCGATCAATACGGCCAAGCCAAAATCAAGGGAGAGATCAACACGTTCGATCCGGTGGGGTTCACAGATATCACCATGATCTTTCACAACGTCGAGATGAGCAGCCTGACGCCGTACTCGGGAAAATTTGCCGGTCGAAAAATCGATTCGGGCAAACTCTCCCTCGATCTGGAATACAAGATCGACAAAGGCCAACTCCTGGGCGATCACAAGATTGTGGTGGATCGAATCATATTGGGCGGAAAGGTGGACAGCCCCGAAGCGACCAACCTACCCCTGGATCTGGCGATTGCCCTGATGGAGAATACCGATGGCGTGATCGATATCGGTTTACCGGTGAAAGGCGATCTGAACGATCCGAAGTTCAGTTACGGACACTTGATCGGCCAAGCCCTTCTCAATCTGATAACCAAGATCGCTACGGCGCCTTTCCGTGCTTTGGGCATCATGATTCCCGGCGGATCGGATAATCTCGATACCGTCACCTTCGATCCGGGAGATGACACCTTACCACCGCCAGAAAAAGAGAAAGTCAAGAAATTGGCCGAGGCGCTGCAGCAGCGGCCGCAGCTGACCCTCGAAGTCCAGGGGCGTTACGGTGTCGATGCCGATGGGCCGGCACTGAAGGATATGAGTGTGCGCCGCCTACTGGCCGCCAAGCTCGGGATGGCAACCGCCCCGGGTGAAAAACCCGATCCGATCGATTTCGGCAGTCCAGAGACCCAGGAGGCCCTGGAGGCGCTGGTGAGGGAGCGATTGGGTGCGGCGGAACTCAAAAAGCTGGAAGAAGCCTTTTCCAATAAACCGCATGAGGGTGCCGACAGCGCCAAAAAGGATGCGCAGCCGGTGACTGCCGAGGATCCTGGAGAATTTTCAAAGCTGCTTTACTCCCGGCTTTTGAAGAGCGAACCCCTCGAGGAATCGATGCTGGTCGGGCTGGCCGTCGCCAGGGGCCAGGCTGTCGTCGACGAACTGACCACGGAAGGTGGTGTGGCGCCGGATCGGGTGGTCGTCAAAGATGTCGCGGTTGCTCCTGAAGGAGAGCCGTCATCCGCCAAGCTGTCGCTGGTGGTGGGGGGTAAGCCTAAGTAAAGGCGCGCAATGGAAGGTTAGCCTTTGAAGTCGTCATGGTCATAGTTTTTGATTGGTTGTTTTCAAACCGGGTGCTTTGCACCCCGCCAACGGCGGGATGACAACCGCAACGATTAACGCACTGACGGACTATTGTTTTTCCGGCCTATGGCCGGAAATCCAGGCCGCCCGCTTTGCGGGTGGTCGTTGACTGGATAACAATCATCGAAACCGGAATCCGCAGTTCTACTCATCCTAAATTGCGAACAGCAGTTTCTGGCTCAATCAATCTCAATCTTTTCAATATAATAGACACTATACCCATCTGAAGGTGCCCCATTCCACCCGGTGAGAACATGCCATTCCGGTGCCGACAATTCTAACGAATTTGCTGGCTACAAAATAATTATAACAATTAATGGCAGTTAGTGATCGGCATGGAAATTGCCTACTAATGTGAGGGGCAGATTTTCTGGCAAAGACAGCAACAGGGTGGAAAGATAAAAGGAGGTCGCAATGAAAAAATGGAGAGTACTCATATGTCTGGTGTCGTTGGTTTTTCTCGTAATGGCGGTAACGGCCTGTCAGGAGTCCAGTGCAGCGAAGTCTTCCTCATTTCGCGGCGCGATCTACAAGGATAAAGATGGCGCCAGCCTGTTTTTCCGGACCGGAGGCAAACGTTATGAAATTGAAAGTCAACAGGACTTGGCAGATATGGTCGGCAAAACGGTAACGCTATCGGGTACCGTAATTGAAAAAGACGGCAAGCCCACTATCGTCGTCGACTCGGTGAAGGCAAGTTCAGAGTAGGGCGAATCTGGCGTGTTTTCACCCATGCGTCGATGAAGCTACGAATGGTTAGAGGTGTTACGCAATCGAACTGGTTGCGGCTGGGAATCGGGATGGGCTGAATGAATTGTTCGTCCGCCATTATCCGTGGTATTTTTTTACATAATTAACGGATTAGCCGCTGAAGTTACTTCTCCACGCTCTTTTCTTCCTGGTCCCGAGGGAGTGCAGCCACCAAGCCGTCCAGAGTTAAAGGATTTGAACAGGATGTCGGCCGGCTGTGCGAGTTTTAAATTTTTGCCGGTCATATCCAGGGAGGTGTTTATGTTGGTCGTGTACGGAACGGCGGGCATAGCCCTCGCTGTGCTGGTTTTCGGGGTCGCATTGATCGGATCACGGAATCCCATACCGGCTTTCTGGGCCGGTGAATCACTGGTCGCAAACATCTATGTGCCGCTCATTGTCGTCTTGGCTGTGCTGGGCATAGGATGCTACCTCAAATTCGTCCTTACCATCGGCAGTCAAGACGTGAGTGCAAGGGAAATCGGTTTGGCGGTTGGCGTCGCAGCGCTGGGTCTGGTGATGCTGAAACGGCTGAGGATCAAAGAGCACCTGGCCGCTTTCGATACCGTGAAAAAATCCGCCGAGATCATCAAGCCGGCTGTCTTCTCCAGCGACGGGGTTGAGGGTAAGGTGCCCGAGCCGCCGGCCAATCCGGCTTCCGACAAAAAGGCTGCTTGAAACGCCGGCTTAGGGAAGTCGAGGGGGTCGCTGTACCTCTCTTTTCGGGTGAGGACAGGGTTGCCGGGTTTTTCCGACATCCCCTCGGGACGGGCCTCCGGCCGTGAGGCGGCCGTAGCGTAAAACCGGTTGGAGCTTGCCGTCAGCCGCCACGTCATTGCCGTCTGGCTGCCGATTTGTGCGGATGCATTTGCTTATGCTGTAACATTCCGGCTTCTGCCGAGAATTTCTGAAAAGTGCCTGGCTCGCGATGATCGGAGAATAGCCGGGTACGATGCCGGGATCTACGAGAAAGTCAGGGGGTGGTAGACTCCATTCGGCGGCCGGCCAAAGCTCAGTCGGCCGCCGCTTTTTTGCGAATTGATCTGCGACAACAGGCACAAATCATATAGTTTTACAGATGTTTGAAAGAGATAACCGGTATTGTTCATAGCTGCAAACCCAGAGTGACCTTAACAAACTACAGTCAACGTAATGCCTTTTGCCGGCCGTAATGTATTGATCTTTAATCACCAATTTCGCAGCATTTCAGGCGACCACAATTTGTTGGTGTGCCAAGGATCAAACTTCTGGTCCAGGCACTGGCACCCCAAGACGGCCTCTTGACCAACCTTGATTATTTCCAATTCTTTAGGTTCAACCCGATATACTTGACAAACGGCCACGGACCTATTTAATTATAACTATAGCTCAGGTTGAATTCCTGCCCTATCTCTAATATTGTCTAAACCTTCCTTCTGATTCCACGCCAATCCATTTGATATCACCAAATTTAACAGTGCTCTATAATCATATTTCACTCAGTGATTGGAGGACAGCATGGCCGTCGGGGTAATTATCAAACGACTCGTCAAAGAAGGTACTGACGCAAAAGTCCTTTTCCCACATATAGTCGAGATCAGATCCCTTGCCGTCAGGCAACCAGGCTATATTTCAGGTGAAACATTTTTTAATCTAACTCGCCAGGAGGAGTGCATTGTTATAAGCAAATGGACAACCGAAGAACATTGGCAGAAATGGGAAAGAGATTTACGCCGGATCGAACTGAACAAAAATATAGAGAAGTATCTAGATGCCAAAACAGAGTACAATGTTTACGGCATTGGACTTTGGTAATACCCTGAGAAATAGGTAACCAATTCAATTTTTCACCGTTCTGAACATTTGTAGTTTTGAACTTGTAAAGATAAGCCTATCGTTTGCCGCAAAAACCTTCATCTTACATAGCACTTCATTGCATTGAGGCTGGGTGTTCTACACAGAAGAATTGGCAAGATCAAATACGACGCCATGTTGAAGTATTTCATTAAATGGCCGGTTTATAGTCGGCTCAGAATCTGAAAATAGACAAGCACGGCAATCAGCATAGCCAAGCAAGGTACCAGCAGATGACGATAGACTTGGTCCGGGGAGGTTTCAAAATATTCGTTGGACAGGAGAAGGCAGACGTGTAGTGGAGAAAACAGGACGCCAACAAAGCCACTCACTAGGCCTAGAATTAAATAAGGCAGCAGCTCGGGGTTGGCCGGTGAGGCATGGATTAGGGAGATAAGGATCGGAAAGGTTGTACCGACAAAGGCGATAGTTATTCCCGAAACAAGTCCAACCAACATGGGCAGGGTCACGGCTACAACCGTTAACGGGATGCCCCAGCTCAGCAATTCGCTGCTTACAGCATCCACTGCTTGGCTATCCTCCAAAATCCCCTTGAAGATCAGGATTGATACGACCATATAAACCATACTTCCCAATTTCCGGTTTAAAAGTATCCGGCGCCGTATGACCATCGAAATTCCGTTGGTCTGCCAAACCAGAAGGATCGCCAGCACTAAAGCGATGATGAGCCCGGTTTCCTTGGCGATGTGTCCGAGCATGTTAAGCCGGGATAGGCTGGCCCCAATGGCAATGCCAAGCACGATGACTATCCAAATGGGTGTGAGTTCCTTAATAAAAGGCCATGGTGAAATATTGACCGCAGATTCGCCACTCAGATGCCTTTGATTGAAAAAGGAAAGCTTGCCTCTTAAAGGCCAGTAACCCGCGACGACAGCCACCACAGTCATGGGCAGTGCTGCCATTACCAAAGACCAGAGGTTGAAACCACCGAGGGCAGTGATCAATAGAACTCCGGGATAGAGTGGCCACCAATACTCCCAGATATGACGAAACCAATAGTTGACGTAGCTGAGGTCAGCAGCGTTCAGTTGCCCACGGCATCCCAGATTTTTTACCATGGGCGCTGAAAAGATAGCGCCTCCCGGCATTGGCAGCAGTCCGATTAGAGCTGGGAAAATAACAATATTGACAGCCTGGATACGAATCAATCCCTGGAAACGGTCCAACAAGCGCTGCATCTGCCCTGCGGCCTCCAGGCTATGGCTGAGTACGAGAATCAGGCTGACCACGGCAGCCAGACTGAGAGTTTTTGGATGGGATAGAGCTATGATTGCCGATTCGAGAATCGCTACAGGATACATACCGAAAACGATCCCCAAGATAAATGCTCCCAGAATAAAACAGTGCCCCAATGCCAGCTTACGGTGGATACTCAGAAGAATCACGCCAAATACTATGAGAATGCGGATAAAGGCCGGGATGGCGGATAAAAAGCTCATGGATATATGCTGGAAATCAAGAAAGTCGGGTGTACACTGACGACCATGTTACAATTTTTTATTAACCCTTTGAATTGATTTTCTTTCTGAGTTTACCCGAAACTTTGAATGTTACCACACGCCTCGGTTTCAACATGAGCGACTCCCCGGTGGCCGGGTTTCTTCCTTTTCTTTCCGCTTTTTCGTTTACACAAAACTTACCAAAACCACTAACAAGGACATCCTCTCCGGATGCGAGTGTTCGCTTGATGATTTCAAGCAGGGTTTCGGTCACTTCAGAAGACCGGTTCTTGGACAAGCCGATTTGATCGGTAAGGGATTGGACGAGGTCAGCCTTGGTGAGAGTCACGACAAGCTCCAGTTGTTAAAGGGTGAGATGGACAATTAAAGTATGATAACTATTTCAAATCTGTTCAATTTGTCAATAATTATAATAAATTATGGGGAGTTGGGTGACAAGCGGCAACCGCGGGGGATAGAATAGACTGAAGATTGCGGCATAACTTTCTTAATATATTGACAAATACAGCAGTGTTGCAAAATTGATCCATCAAGATCACCCAAAGCCATTCTCATTGTGATCCCATCGGAGCTTCATCTCGCCGATCCGCTTTACGGTTGTGAAGAAGGCGTTTTCCCTATTGTGGCCGTTAAGACGGTGAACGTTTCACGGTATTCTTTCTTGCTGTTCGGGGTATTTTGGACTATTTCAGGGCTTGGCGAATTCATTTACCACCGGGCGGGACATTCCCGTCGGCGCCGTCCGTGCGGCGGCGATACCGACATTATGTTAAAGGAAAGTGCCAGATGAGAGTACCGGTTCTCATTTTCATAAACACGCTGGTGATGGTCTGGATATCGATCCTACCTCCGATCGGTGGGGTCAGCATTGCGGCGGATGATCAAATCCAGAGCGAGTCTAAAGATTTTACCAAGTTTTCCTTGGAAGAACTTAAAAACGTCGAAATCATTTCGGCTTCCAAGAGACCCGAAATCGTTTGGGGCGCGGCCTCGGCCGTATATGTGATTACCCAGGAACAGATTCGGCGTTCAGGGGCGACCAGCATCCCCGAAGTATTGCGGTTGGCTCCGGGTGTCCATGTGGCCCGCATCAGCGCCACCGAATGGGCCGTCAACATCCGGGGGCTCAACAATCAGTTCGCCGAGAACCTGCTTGTGCTCATGGACGGCCGTAGTGTTTACACGCACGTTTTTTCAGGCGTGTTCTGGGATGTGCAGGACACGGTTATGGAGGACATCGAGCGGATCGAGGTGATCAGGGGGCCGGGGGCTGCCCTCTGGGGGAGTAACGCCGTCAACGGTGTCATCAACATCATCACCAAGAACGCGCGGGAGACCCAGGGCGGACAAGCCGTGGGTCTGGTCGGCAGCGAAGAACAGATTGCCAGCCTCCGCTATGGCGGCATGCTGGGCCGACAAACGTCTTACCGTGCCTATGGCAAGTTTTTCAATCGGGGAGAATTGGACATGGTCACAGGAGGCTCGGGGGATGCCGCCGGCAGTCCACAGTCGAGCGATGACTGGCGTTCCGGTCGAGCAGGGTTCCGCCTCGACACAGCGCCCGCTGAAGATGGGGCGGTTGCCGGAGCCAATACCTTCAGCCTGCAGGGGGTGGCCTACAGAAACAGATACAACAAGGAGTTCGAGCGGCGCTCGATACTCTTTCCTACCACCCCCAGGGGTCAAGGCCAGCAAACCGACGATTCCGAGGCCCTTGGGTTCTACTTGCTGGGGCAATGGCAGCACACTTTCTCCTCAGACTCGAATGCATCGCTACAGTTCTATTTCGACCACGCCGAAAAAGATTACGATCCGGCCAGCGGCAAAGTGAATACGGCCGATCTGGATTTTCAGCACCGCCTGACAGTCGCGACGTACCACGACATCGTGTGGGGGCTTCAGTATCGCTTCATCTCCGATGAGTTCCGGAAGAGCCCCAACTTCAGTATGGATCCGCTGGATTTGAATCAAAATCTTTGGAGTGCCTTCATCCAGGATCAGATCCAGCTGGCGCCCGATCTGCTTACGCTGACTGTGGGTTCGAAATTTGAACACAACGAGTTCACCGGGCTGGAAATCCAACCCAGCCTCCGGCTGATGTATACGCCGTTACAGCAACTGGCCCTGTGGACGGCCGTTTCAAGGGCTGTGCGCAATCCGTCGCGGCTCGAACTGCACGGCAGGATCAGCGACGAACTTTTTCTGCCGGCTGTCGATCCCGATGTTCCCGTGATGGTCAACATACAGGGCAACGCCGATCTCGATGCTGAAGAACTGACAGCTTACGAATTCGGCCTGCGCTTGATGCCAAAGCCATCTCTATGGTTCGATGTTGCCCTGTTTTACAATAACTACGATGACTTGATCGGCCTCGAGCAGATTTCAGGTATCCCACCTACCGGGCCGTATGACCTAACCTACGCCAACAACGCCACCGGGCGAGCCTATGGAGTAGAGGTTGCCGCCGATTGGCAGGTTTTGCCCAAGTGGCGTTTGGGGGGCACCTATACCTACCTGAACACCCAAATCGACAAAAACCTGGTCGCTGACCCAAACATCGCCGTACTCGTCTCCGAGGGCGTCAATCCACGAAATGTCATCTCTATCCGGTCGTTCCTGTTCGTGACACCAAAGATCGATTTCGATGTGGCCCTCCGGTTTGTCGGAAGCCTGCCGGAAAGGAACATCGACAGCTACACGGTCATGGATGCCCGGCTGGCCTGGCGCCCTTTCAAAAAATTGGAGCTGTCCATTGTGGGGCAGAACCTGCTGGAGGAGGGGCATGCAGAGTTCTCGACGCTGGAGGTCCAACGCAGCGTCTACGGCAAAATCGACTGGCATTTCTGAAGGCTTGCCCGATGGCAGCATTATCCGGAAAATGGCACACGAGAAAAATCGTCGCCGCGCGGCTCGCCGCGCCCCTGCTGTTCTGCCTGTTGATTGTCCAGCCCCTGGCGGTTTGGGGCGAACCCCTCACCGGTACCGAATATGAGGTCAAAACCGGCTTCATCTACAATTTTGTGAATTTCGTCTCTTGGCCCCCGGCAGCCTTCAAAGGCAAGGACGATGACCTGATCCTATGCCTGGCGTCCGACAACCCGGCCGCAGACGCCGTATACCAATTAAACGCACAGACCATAAGAGGGAGGAAAATCAAGGTCGTCCCCTATACGCAGGAGGGTTGCCCCGATACCAGCCATATATTCTATATCGCCACCCAGAACATGAGCCAGGTCCAAAAGCTTCTCGGCATAGCACGGGGACGCAGCATTTTGACCATCGGAGAGACCGAGGATTTTACCCAGATGGGCGGTGTCATCAATTTCTTCGAGGAGCGAAACCGCCTGCGTTTCAAAATCAATATCGATGCCGCCAAAAGGGCCGGATTGACGATGAGTTCGCAATTGCTCGGCTCTGCACAGATATACAGAGAGGAGCACAATTAATATGGGCGCCTTTCGGAATGTCTCGATCCGATGGAAGTTGAAACTGATCATCATGCTCACCAGCGGCATCGCCCTGCTTTTTGCCTCTGCGGCCCTCATGTTCAGGGACATCACCAAGACCCGCAAGAACCTGCGCAACGATCTCACCAGCTTGGCTCAGGTGATCGGGGCCAACAGCATCGGGGCTATCGTTTTCAACGACAGATTCACGGCGGAAACCAACCTGGCAGCGCTTCACGCTAAACCATATGTCGTGCTGGCCTGTATCTACGACCGGCACGGACAACCGTTCGCCGTATTCATCCACCAGGACAAAAAGGACCATCTTTCCATCCCGGCCTTGCGCGAGCCAGGCCACTATTTTGAAGGCAACTACCTGCTTGTGTTCAACCCCATCAAACAGGAAAGGGAGGTCATCGGCACGATTTGCATCCAATACGATTTGAGCGGCACCGAACGGGAAATATACGCGGCGATGGCTATTTTCGGCATCATCGTTTCGGTTTCGTTCCTGATTGCCTGGCTGTTGTCTTCTTCACTACAGAAGGTGATATCCCAGCCGATCATGAACTTGACTCAAGTGGCCGGGTCCGTGTCCGAGCAAAAGGATTTTTCCGTCCGGGTCCAAAAACATTCCCAGGATGAAATCGGTAAGTTGATTGATGCCTTCAACGGAATGCTCGTTGCCCTCCAGTATCGAGATCAAAAACTCCAGGAATACCGTGAGCACTTGGAAGAACAGGTGACCGCCCGCACGATGGCCTTGAGCGAAACCAACCAAATGCTCCAAGCCGCCAAGGAGGCCGCCGAATCGGCCAGTCGGGCCAAAAGCGAATTTCTGGCCAACATCTCCCATGAAATCCGCACGCCGATGAATGCCGTAATCGGCTTTGCCGAACTTCTCCGTCCGTTGATCACCGACCCCAAACAAAAAAACTACCTGTCTTCCATCAGCTCCAGCGGCAAGAACCTGATGAACTTGATCAACGGCATCCTGGATTTGTCTAAAATCGAAGCGGGAAAGATGGAACTCGAGTGCGAACCGGTCAAACCGCGCGCATTATTTGACGAGGTTTACAAGATGTTCGCCGCGCAAGCCGCTGTGAAAAACATCAAAATGGTGATCGACTTTTCCAGGGAGATCCCCGACTGGTTGATGCTTGATGAGGTGCGCCTGAAGCAAATTCTGTTCAACCTCGTCGGTAACGCCGTTAAATTCACCGAAAAGGGATTCGTGCGCATCGATGTTCGAAAGCGGGAGGCCGCGGACGGCAACGGCATCGATCTGTTGATAGCCGTTGAGGATACGGGCATCGGCATACCGGCGCAGCATCACGCCGACATCTTCGAGGCTTTCAAGCAGAAGGATGGCCAAAGCACAAAGCGCTTCGGCGGTACAGGCCTTGGCCTTTCCATCACCAAGCGACTGGTGGAGATGATGGACGGCACTATAACGGTTCAAAGTGAAGAAAATAAGGGCAGCCGATTCCAGATTGTCATCCCGCGCGTCTCGGCCGCATCGGCGGTCACCGAGTCCGAGTCGTTGCCCAGCTCGGCGTCTGACGGGATCGACTTCGATCGGGCCTGCATCTTGGTCGTGGATGACCTGACCGTCAATCGTTTGCTGATAAAAGAGTATTTGGTCCAGACGCCGTTGACCGTGATAGAAGCCGAAAACGGTGAAGATGCTGTGCGCCTGGCCAAGCAGCACAAACCGGACCTGATCCTGATGGATATCCGCATGCCGGTCCTGGACGGCGTCGAGGCGATGAAACGGCTCAAACTCGATGAGGATACCCGGAGCGCCGCAGTTGTGGCCCTGACCGCATCGGGCATGAAAGAAGAAAGAGATTCCCTGCTGGCCATGGGGTTTGACGGGTTTATAGACAAGCCGGTCGCCGAAGCCGCTCTCTTCCGGGAACTGAAACGCTTCATCGGCCATGCCGCTTGCCGACAAGAATCCCAGGAAATACAGGCTTCCGACTTTACACCTGCCCGCTTCGAACGTTTCCCTCAGATCTTGGAGCAACTCGAAAACGAATGCATGCAACGCTGGACAGCGGCCCGGCAAAACCTATTTTTCGACGAGATCGACGACTTTGCCCGCCGGCTGAGCGATCTGGGCGACGAGCATTCCTTGGCGATCCTGAGTCGGTACGGAACGGACCTGAGTGCCCATGTTAAGGCCTTCGATGTTGAGCAGGTCAACACCGAATTGCGTCTCTTTCCGCAGATTGTCGCCAAGTTAAAATTCTTTTACCTGGAACGAGAAAAGGAATCGATCAATGGATCCGAATCGACATAAACGCTTCAAAATACTCATCGTTGATGATGTGCCCAAAAATATCCAAATCGCCGCCAACATGCTGCAGAACGACAACTATCAGATGGCCTTTGCCCCGGATGGCCCGACGGCCCTTGCCCAAGTCGAAGGGAACCGTTTCGACCTGATCCTGCTGGATATCATGATGCCGCAGATGGATGGGTTCGAGGTCTGCCGTCGGATTCGAAACCGGCCGGCCGGACTGGACATACCCATTATTTTCTTAACGGCCAAGAACGATTCTGAAAGCATCGTCAAGGCATTCGCCCTGGGGGCCATGGACTATTTGAGCAAGCCTTTTAACGGCGCCGAATTGCAGGCCAGGGTCAAAACCCACCTGGAACTCTACTGGTCGAAGAAACAGATCGAGGAAGTCAACCAGCATTTACGCCTGGAAATGGCCGAGCGCATTAAAGCCGAGGAGGAACTCAAACAGAGCCAGGAAAACTACCGTTATCTATCCCTGCACGACAATTTGACCGGCCTCTACAATACGCGCCATCTTTATCGCTCATTAGACACATTGGTCGAGGAGGGCCGACGCAGGGGTACTGTTTTTTCCCTGATCTTTTTCGATATCGACAATTTCAAACGCGTTGTCGACACCCACGGTCATCTCAATGGCAGCAAAGCGTTGGCAGAAGTAGCCGCGGTTCTGGAGAGCTGTATCGCCGAACCCGCTTATGGCGTGGCCTACGGCGGTGACGAGTTTGTGGCCGTCCTTCCCGGCTACGACAAGGTTCGGGCCGTTCAAAAAGCCCAGGAGATCCGTGCCGAACTGCTGCGAACGACTTTCCTGCCTGACGTTGAAAACGGCGTCCAGCTTCAGGCCAGCTTCGGCGTATCGACCTATCCCGACGACGCCGGAGACATCACCGCTATTCTTGCCCGGGCGGACCAGGCGATGTTCAACGTGAAAAGCAAAGGTAAGAACGCCGTGGGCGATGCGGACGGCGCCATTCTTCTGCATGGTACGAAAGAGGAGGGCGGCATGGGCGCTCAAAGGCACTTTTAATGGGGACCAATCAACAACAGGCCGATTTATTCCATCATTACACCGGCATCAGCGTATAAATTGTTCGATTGTTTTAATCCGAAACGGAATAGCAGTCCATCACCTGTCTGATATATTTATCCGTTGTCAGTGGAGAGTTCGGTCTTGATAAATAGAAAACGGATCCCCCTGCAGCAAGCTGCAGGGTATCAAACCTGATACATTTCATCCTCTCACCCTACCCCTCTCCCCCCAGGGAGAGGGAATGAGTGGCGATCCAGTAGCGAACACCAGGGGACAGTCAAGTTTAAACAAATCGCGCCTTGTCGGGCCTCTCTTGACAGGACCGCGAAATGGTATAGTTTCTTTAAAGGACATCATTTAGCAGGATCACCTTCCAGCAAGCCTTAAGTATATGACTGCTTAAATGGGTTTTTCTCTTGCTACGCACTTTAACATGAGGCGGAAGCCATGAAACAATATCATTTTTCATACTTTTTAGTTTCAACTCTGTTGACCATCACAATGCTGAACACTGCTGCAGCAAGCGGAAAATCAGCAATGACGGACGAGCAGCTGATCACCAGTGCCAGGTCCGCCGCACCGGCCAACGTTGGTAACGGCGCTACCGTTGTGGTTATGGAGTCTGACGGCAAGATGCGCACGCTTAAGACCGGAACCAACGGTTTCACCTGCATGCCCGACAATCCCGCTACACCGGGACCGGATCCGATGTGTATGGATCAAAACGCGCTTGCATGGGCCATGGCGTGGGTGGGTCACCAGAAGCCGCCGGCTGGCAAGCTGGGCTTCATGTACATGCTTGCCGGGGGAACCGATGCCAGCAACACCGACCCTTATGCAACCCAACCCGAATCCGGGAACCATTGGATCGAAACCGGTCCGCATGTCATGGTCGTCGGCGCCGACGCGAGCTTCTACGATCAATATCCCCACAGTGCCGATCCCGATACTTCCCAGCCCTACGTGATGTGGGCCGGCACTCCATACGTGCATCTGATGGCTCCGGCGAAATAACAACCGAAATGGTGGGGCCGTTATTCGGCCCCACCCATGAATGGGCGGGCATTTGCGTTTGGCATTCGAAAGAAAGACAAAAGATGATAACCAGAGTATGGCACGGGTGGACGACGCCGGAGAATGCCGACACCTATGAAAAACTCCCGAAAAAAATTTTCCCATTAATCGCTGCGAGGAAGGTATCCGGTTATCGGGGCATTGAGCTGCTCAGGAGGGAGCTTAACGGCGAGGTGGAATTTTCACGATCATGCGGTTTGACTCCCTGGAGGCCGTAAAGCAATTCGCGGGCGAGGACGACGAGAAGTCCTATGTTCCGGAGAGGTCCAGGAAGGTCTTGTCGAGGCATGACCACCGGTCGCGGCATTACGAAACAAGAGAAACCATCACTTACTAGATCGATGTTTTTTTAATAAATCACTACCCGTCGATACGGAGTTTTTGCAGAGCCGATTGCGGCATTTCCAGCATGGGGCCGCTGACCGTAAACACCATCCTCTACTTCCACCGCTTCCACCGCCGCTAGCCATTCGAATTTTTTAAGCTTTCCAAAGCGGTATCCTGATTTCTCCACTGGAAGGCATTCTAATCGCCCGACGATTTTTCGTCTTTATCGCGACTCTTTATCGGGACTTCCACAAAAGGGTGCAACAGGGCGTGGAATCCGTTGGTTGTGTTCAACCCCCGGACATTGCGCAGAATCCGTATCATCTGACTCAACGGCACTTCTTCCGGCTCGTTAACGAACTTTAAAAACTGAAGGCTTATGAGCCGCATTACGGTGGATGCGACAAACACCAACCGCAGTGGGGTAATTTCTGGATGAAGGGCATCGAGATCGACGGAGGCAAGGATGTCGATTATCAGGCCGGCGGTTATCGGGGCAACAGTGGCTCCGAGACCGGCAATGATGTTGTGCAGGGAGAAACAGATGGCCCTGTCGTCACGCGGAGAAATGCGCAAGACCAGGTTGTTCGTGCAGAGGTGGATACCGGCCCAGAATGCGCCCCCAAGAATGTGAAGCGTCACCGGCAACAATACGTGGTCCGGTCTCACGAAAGTCCACAGAAAGGGTAGAAAAACGGTGACCCAACTGCAGATCTGGATAACGGCTTTGTTACGAACCCTGTCGGAAATACTGCCCCACAGACGCATGGCAGTCAGATCAGCCAGGGCCGAGACCATTCCCATGGTCGAGGCAAATGCATAGCTGAAACCGAGATCGCGAAGAAAGTAAAGGGTAAAGAAAGGGCCTGCGAAATAGACCGAGAAATTCCACAGGATCGAGTAGGCAAGGAACGATTTGAAATTTTTCCGCCGCAGCGGCCGCATAAATCGATCGAGACGGGCCGGAGAGTCCTTGGTCACCGATTTGGGGGGATCGACCAACCGCACCAGGAAACCAAGGCTGGCCATCCCGCACAACACTGCCGCAACAAAGACCAGGCTAAACCCCCGGGTCGCTCCGTTCGGTTCGTGCCGGGTGATGGCGTCAAGCATGAATCCGAAGCCGACGATGGTCGCCATGCCGGCAATGCCGTTGATCATGTTGCGGGTGCCAAAAAACCGGCCCAGCAGCCTGTCCGGTATCAAATCCGAAGTCCATGAAAACCACGCCACATAACTGGTGGAAATAAAGGCATGCGACAAAAAAATCAAACCCAGGATCAGGACGGTTGTTATCCTGGATGGCTCCATGGAAATGAGTGCAACGGCCAATATCGCGAGCCAGAGCAGGCGGCCGCAGGCGGCGCTGAAAATCGTCACCTTTTTTCGTCGTCCCGTTTGGGTGATCAGGATCGAGGTCGGCAATTGGAACAGCGTAGCCGCATAGGGCAAGGCGGCCATCACGCCGATGGCCAACTCGTTCATTCCCATGTATATCGCAAATCCGGTCAGAAAGACGCCGCTGGTGAGCGTTGCGAAGATGGTCGCAAAGACGCCGTCGCCAAAAGAATTTTTGATCATCGAAAGGGGCAGGGTGTCTTTTTCAGGCATGGCCACTATCCTATCGGGCGAGAAATGGTACTACAAAAGATTATCTGTTTCGAGCCGGCATGGAATACCAACAGCGATTAAGCCGAGGGCCACAATACCCACAGATAAACACCGTAACCTGTGAGCAGCAATAATCCTTCCCACTTTTGCAACTTTAAACCCGTATACAGAAGCGGCAGGAAAGCGACAGAAAAAACGACCATGACCAACAAGTCTAAGCGGGTTATGCCACTGGCCGATAGAGGACTGGCAACCGATGCGGCGCCCAGAATGCCCAGTATGTTGAATATATTGGATCCCACGACGTTTCCCACGGCAATGTCCGGCTGACGCCGCAAAGCCGCAATGGCAGACGTGGCCAATTCCGGCATGCTCGTTCCGGCGGCGATTATCGTGAGTCCGATGACCGCCTCGCTAACGCCGACGACACGGGCGATTTCTATGGCTGATTCAACCAGCAGACGAGAACCGGCGACAAGAAGTAAAAGCCCACCACAGATGAACAATAAATCACGGTGCAAAGATTTTGAAGGAGGAGTAATACCCTCCTGGAATTGTTGTTTGATTTCGGCCGACACCTCTTTCTTCGCCAACCAAACGCTGTAAGCAGTGTAGGCGACGAGTGATAGGATAAGCCCTGTGCCGGTCCATCTGGAGATAGTGCCCATTGTAACGAGAATGAGAGCCAAAAGCGACACTGCGATCATAATCGGAGCATCGCGCCGGATGACCTGCAGGTTTACCTTTACCGGGCAGAGAAGGGCGGTAAGCCCCAGAATGATACCAATGTTAAAGGTATTGGAACCAATGACATTCCCAATTGCAATGTCAGACTGGCCATTGAGCGAAGCGGCGAGGCTCACGACGAGTTCCGGCGTACTGGTTCCAAAAGCGACGACCGTGAGACCGATGACAAGGGGGGTGAGGCCGATACGGGCAGCTAAAGAAGCGCTCCCACGGACAAGGCCTTCGGCGCCCACGGTAAGTGCAGCAAGGCCGACGAACAGAAGGAAAATTTCCCCAAGCATAGTTTTTTCCAGGCTATCGATCGATATTTAAAGAGAAACCGGCATGACCGCGTGCCGGGCATGAGTTGATTGTTTATCCGTTTAAAAATTGTATTCCATCTGGATTTGTTGTGTTTATGAATCCCCTCGTTCTGGTGGTTCAGCGCCTGTTCATCAACCTCTGGAACGCTTATTTTTTGGTTTCGAGACTTCGCCCTTTTCAGTGATGAGATGATCGATCATCGCCAGGTCCACGAAATCATGCGAAAACGTTTTCATATGAAACGTATAATCCGCTTCGGTTTTTTCTTGGGTTTCATTGTAGATATGCTGATCCACCAACGGTTTATGAGCAAATTTGATCGTCTCAACGAATAGATAGACCGGTACCTGGTACCAGTGGCAAAGGCTGACCACGTTGGCGGTGCCGATGCCGGTGACCGCCTGATTGTCCGAGGTCACCGATACCGCTCCAATGAAAAGTTTGGCGGCAGATTTCAGGTAATGGCTGAGATTGTACTCGGGAATCAGCAGATGTTCGACCTGATAGTGCTCCAGGTCATTGATCAGTTCTTTGGTCCGGATGAAATCTTGCTTTAATACCAACACCCTGAAATTCCGTTTTGCCACCGTGTGGGCATGAACGAGAGCATTTCGGATATAGGCGGTGGATGAATGAGCGATAATTAGATCGTCCGGAGCGATGCAGTTCATGCACTGGGTGGAAAGTTCGGCCGTATCGCCCTGAAAGCTTGTCAGCTTATGTTTCAGGATGGCCGTGGCTTCCGCTTTGGCATCATCCAGAGGCAGGTCCCCGGCGGTCGCCATTTCGGCCTCGAAGGCTTCGATCAGATGTACGAGAGGGGTGATCTTGGGCTCAGTGTTTTTAATTACGGTGTTGAGTGTTTCGAGCATCGGTCTGAATTCGGCTGCGGTGCACTTGAGCTTCCGAACCGCGTCGATATAAGACTTAAGCGCCACAACCGTTGTTCGAGACGTTCCCATAGAGTGCATATAGGATCGAATCAAATTGTAAAGCGTCTGGGTGGATTCGGGGTTCATAAAAAAACCCATAGATAGATGATCAGAACGATGGAGCTGATGATAAGGGAGAGAATCGTCCCGGGAGCGCTTCTGCGAGTGTACTCACGAAAGGAGATTTCATGACCGGATTTCTTCAGTAAACCCGCGGAAATAATATTGGCCGAAGCGCCGATCATGGTCAGATTGCCGCCCAGACAAGCGCCCAGGGACAGCGCCCACCATAAGATGTGGTTTGGGATCGGATGGACGGTCAACATCGTCTGGACGATGGGTATCATGGTAATGGTGAAAGGGATGTTATCGATAAATCCCGAAGCGATCCCAGACACCCATAGCACCATTAGGGTCATGACGTAGGGGTTGCTGCCGGCTTGCAGAAAAATATTGCGGGCCATCCATTCAATGACCCCATTTTTCTCCATGGCACCGACCAGGATGAAGAGGCCCGCAAAAAACAGCAGAGTACTCCACTCGATCTCCAGCAGGATTTGTTCGATTTCCATGCGGGTGATGATGAAAAGTAGCATGGCAACCGTCAGTGCCACAACGCCCGGTGACAGGTGAGTAACCGTCTGGGTGACAAAAAGAAATAGGGCCACACCCAGGCAGAGAACACTCTTGAAAAGGAAGTTGCGATCGATATTGACGGCAAAAAAATCGAATTCGATTTTTTCGATCAGCAGCTGAACGGAGAAGAGCTTTGTCAGATCGTTATCAATGGATTTAAAACTCTGGCGGTTGGTGGCCCAAAAATATGCCATGACGCTTATCGTGGAGAGCACCACCGGAGCGAGCAGATAAACGGCGAATTGATTGAACGTCAGCCCCACCTTGGAGCCGATAATGATATTGGGTGGATCGCCCACCAGGGTAGCCGTGCCGCCCAAATTGGAGGACATTGCCAAAGCCACCACGTAAATTTTTGGGTCCAGGCCCATGCCGCGGGTCAGTTCGATGATGATCGGAACCATTATCAACACCGTGGTGACATTATCCAGAAATGCCGAGATGATCGCGGTGACGGAGGAGAAGAGAATTAGGATCCGCAGCGGCTGTCCACCCGTAAGCTTTGCGATACGGACCGTGATCATGGCGAAAAACCCGGTTTTTTTCAATACCGCCACAATTCCCATCATGCCAATCAACAACATGATGGTTTCAGAATCGATGAAACTTAATGCCGTGTGTTCATCGATAACGCCAATGATCAGGAGAACCATCACACCCAGCAGAGCGGCAATCGCCTTGTTCAGCCATTCAAAAGCGATGGCCACATAGACGGTTACAAATACGATGACCGAAATCAGCGCGTCGAAGCCCATGGTTGCTCCATGAAATTGGTAAAAGCCATCAGACTCCTAAAAAAGTATACGGCCACCAGGTGGACCAAGCCATAATTGAAATAGACAATCTGGTGGGTCAGACGGTTGTCAAACATCTATCTTACCCGGCAGGTGTAAAAATGGTAACCCACCGGTCGAAATTCAAGATTTACCGACCGGATCTGACCGGGAAGAAAATCGCTAACATATCGACATTCATTCATAAAACCTGAAGTAATCAAAGATATCGACAGCCTAAAGGGATCACGAACACTATAGCTGAAGGGAAACATTAAATGGGCGTTTTTATTTTTAACCATTTTTTTGAACACATCTTGATTATTGCCGCCAGCGGGTATAAATATCCAATCTATACTCCGTTTTAACAGTCCCTTCAATGGGGCCTCGCAACGGAGCCATAGGTAACCCTGCGTGCAAAAAGATTTGACACGGTCTGATGCCGTAAGCATAAATCACGAAAATAGGCCTTCTGCCTGAAGGATCCGGCGCCATACACCGGGTCCTTTTTCTTATGGCGGGCACCGTCCCCTTGATTTCGGCGACAAGTGAAGATTGCCCATGAAAGTGGCCCTTATATTCCCCCCTGCCTGTGACCCGACGGCACCCTACATCTCACTGCCCGCTCTCACCGGTTTTCTTCGATCAAACGGCATCGATGTCGTCCCTATCGACGCCAACCTGGAGGGCAGCGAACATCTCTTGCAACCGCAAAACCTGGAAATCGTTTACCGACGCCTGACCCGGCGACTCCGCCGGTTGGAACGCAAAAGCATTCTCGACCACCGGGACCAAATGGCCTTTGCGGCACTATGGCAGGGAAAACAGGTCGGCCGATCGGCGCTGCACGGCATCGAGGACGCCCTTTCTGTCCTGCGCGACCATTCGGGAGCGCGGTTTTTTGACCCGGCGGCATACTACCATTCGGTTTCGACGATCGATGCCGCCTTACGGCTGATCAGTGCGGCTTTTTTCCCCCTGGAGATGGATTTCACCCGCTATCGAACGCCATTTTCATTGCTGAACATGCATCAAATCCGATACGACGCCCAGGCCGATCGCAATCCTTTTGACGCCTACTTCAGCGGCCAACTGGTCGACCGGATTGCGCGAGAGCAGGTCGGCCTGGTGGGCGTTTCGGTGGCGTACACATCCCAGATTCAACCGGCCTACACATTGGCTTACACCCTGCGCCGGAATCTTCCCCATGTGTATTTGGCGGTCGGCGGTCCCGCCATGACCCAAATGTTTTTACGGCTCGAGCCTGAAAAGCGTGGACATTACCTGGGTCCATTCGATACGGCGGTCCTGTTCGAAGGCGAACTGTCCCTGCTGGATATCGTGAAAAAGCTCAGTTCGGGACGCAGGCCGGCTGCAATAGTTGACATCGCCGAACCGGTGAACCTATCCGAACTGCCGCCACCGGATTTTGACGGTCTGCCTCTGGGGCGTTATTTCAGCCCTTTCAAAGTGCTTCCCTACGATCCATCTCGTGGATGTTACTGGGGGAAATGTGCATTTTGCCATTACGGCCTGGCCGAAAAGGGGGCTGCCCCCTATCGCGAAAGACCGCTGGATGCCGTCATGAGTCATCTGGAAAAACTTTCCGAACAACACGGATGCCGCCTTTTCTATTTATCCCAGGACCTCATGGCTCCGAAAACGGCTCATCGCCTGGCGGTGAAAATCCGCAAAGCCCGAAAGCCGTGGCGCTGGGCCACGGATCTTCGACCAGAACGGAATTTCTCCCCTGAGGTTTGCCGCGATCTTGCAGACGGCGGTGCGTTGGCGGTCTCTTTGGGCATCGAATCCGGATCGGCCAGGATTCTGCAATTGATTCAGAAAGGCATCACCTTGGAGGATGTTGAATCAGCCATTCAAAACATGGCCGGCGCCGGTCTGGCCGTGGAAGCGATGTGTTTCACGGATTTTCCTGCCGAATCCCATGCGGATGCCATGGCCACTCTGCAACTGCTCGACGCTCACCACGAGGCGATCGCCTTGTTCATGTGCGGCTGCTTTCAGCTGACCGAAGGATCGGCAGTGTCCGCCAGGCCTTCGGCCTTCGGCATACGCGATATCTGGCATGTGGCCGGAGACGACCTTCGCAACACACTTTACTACCAAGAGAAGACCGAGCCGAAGACCGCTGCGGAGACTGAAGATATCGAAAAACGACTCGACCGGATTTCCCGTCGGTGGACACTTCACCATTACCCCTGGGCCGGATCCCTTTCCACGGCACACACCTTGCTCTGGTACGAGAAGCTCGGCCCACAGATATTCAAACACTTGGCCGGCAAGAGTGACCGGCGATTGAGCGCAGGGAGTGGAGTTTTCGCGCCTGAACTCCCCGTTCACGTGAAAAATCTTGCCGAGCCGGCTTATGAGAACGAGGCCCGAATTTGGTACACGCTTATTCATGAACGGCGAGCGGTCACTCCAAATCTCTACCGGCAATTAGCAAAAAAATGGCCGTCTGTGCGTCTCCGGAAAACCCATTGAGCATAGACTCGGAACGCTCCAGAGGGGTGCAACCGACGTGAAGGCGGGCGCAAACGAACACCGTAGACTTTTTCCCTTCCTGGAAGGACTCAGAGTCGTTTTGATTCGAACCGGCGTAATGGTGGCCGTTTTTTCGATTGGTGGCTACCTGCTGGCCGAACCGATCATTCGTATGCTGCAGCGCTTGACCGGTGTTAAACTCGTGTCCTACGGTATCCCCGAGACATTCTTTACCTTTCTGAAACTGGCCCTGGGGGTCGGCATGTTTGCGAGTGTCCCTTATCTGCTGTTCGAGCTCGGTATCCTGAGTATGCGCCTCTGGAAACAATGACAGAAAATTCGCGAGCAAAGTGCGGCCGATATTTCCACCATCCTGGCATTAATTTTTGCTACATATCGGGGTGATAGGTGTATATCGAAATATTCGATTTGTTTATCACTTTTCCCTTTTCCACCGGTTAAACAAATCTCCCAGCTTGAGATAAACCAAGGTAGTAATCGCTCTGCCTTATCGATAGGCACTTTTCCCATAAATACCTTCCCACAGAAAGCTTGCAGAGTATGTCACAAATAAATTTTTCACCCTGTCAGCATTTTTTACACTTTGCCATACTTCTAAAAAACACTTTTCTATCGATCTTATATTGAGTCTAAATTCTTTTATCCCACCAAAACAAATAGCTATATCGGATTTTCCTTCTCTGCATGCCGGTGGTCTTTAAATTGGCATGGAGGTTGCTCAAGTTATATAGGTTTTGAGACGGGTCGACAGTTGGCGGAACGCTACCGGAACAATCAGAAAAAGGGGGAGAGAGAACATGCTTCTTAAAAATAAACTGGTCCAGTTGTGCATTGCGTTAGGGCTCGGATTGATCGTCATGCTTCTCCCGCGGCCGGAAGGGACCAAGTTCGAGATCATCGGCGATCCGGACAAAAAACTTTTAAACGCCGTCAATACCGATTTTACCGCCGACGACAACGACGGCCAGAAAACCAATGGGTATGTCGTCCGGGCGTTCAACCCCGGGCAGCCCGGGGCGACAGCCAAGCGGCTTGAGCAGGAGGCTGCGCGCCTGGAATTGACCGATGTCCGGGTGGTCTACGTCGACGGCCTGTCGCCCACGGCCAAACGGTTCCTGGCCACTCTGGCCTTCATCATCTTCCTCTTCGTCTTCGAACCGATTCCATTGGAACTCACTGCTATGTGCATCGGCGTGTTGCTGATCCTGACCGGTGTGACCGATGTCAAGGGGGCCTGGGCGCCTTACATGCATCCGGTGGTGGTATTCATCATGTGTTGCCTGGTGTACGCCATCGCGCTGGAAAAGGCGGGGCTGACCCAGCGTCTGGGTCAGGCCATCGCGCGCAAAGCCGGTGACAGCGTGATCCGGTTCACTTTTCTCCTATCCGTTGGGCTCGGCTACGCTTCGGGCCTGATGCATGACGCGGCGGCGGCGGCCGTCGGCATTGCCACCATGCTGCCGCTGATGCGTGCGGCGGGGATTCAGCCCCATACCAACACGGCCAAGTTCATGATGCTTTCTGTGCCCTTCGCCGCCTCGGCCGGCGGCATGATCACCCTGGTCGGCGGCGGCCGTAACATGGTTTCGGCGGCGTTTCTAAAAGAATTCACCGGCATGGAGCTGACCTTTTTCGACTGGACATTGTTTGCCGCGCCGGCCGGTCTGCTAGCCGTTCCCCTGGCCGTAACGGTCATTTACTTGGTTTACCGGCCCGATCCCAAGTTCAAGCTCCCCAGGTTCGAAGAAAAAATCGGACCATGGACGCCATTGGAGAAAAAGACCACCATCATTCTGCTCCTCGCGCTAGGGTTCTGGCTTACCAAGGGGCTCCATGGGCTCGACTACTCCATCACGGGCATTCTGGCCATAGCGGTCCTAATCCTCACCGGCGTGCTCGAATGGGAGGACATCCACAAGCACCTGGAATGGGGGACGGTGCTGTTTATCTTCGGCGGCGGTATCTCCCTCGGCCTGGGAATGGACAACTCCGGTGCGGCGCGCTACTTCGCCAACCTGTTTTTCCCCCTGTTCAAGGGGAGCGGCTGGCTGATCATGTTCATCGGCGTGGCCGTTTTCGGGGCGATTGTCACCAACGCCATGGCCAACGTGGCCGCCGCGGCCCTGATTCTGCCGATCGTTCTTCCCCTGGCGCAATTGGAAGGGGTCGACCCGCGGGTGCTGGCGCTCTGCCTGGGCATGGCCACGTCCTTCGCCATGCTGCTGGTCATCGGTTGTCCGCCCAACGCCATCGCCTATTCCTACCGTCAGTTCAAGTCTTGGGATCTGACCAAGGCCGGTCTGGTGGCGACCCCCGTTCTGCTGACCGCCCTGGTCCTGGTGTGCGCCCTGTGGTGGAAGTTGCTGGGCTTGGTATAGGAGGCGACGATGCGTTGCGATGATATCTATGCGGTTACCAAAGAAGGAACCATGGATATCGCGATGTAAATATAGACCGTGAACTTACGCCAAGGAGATAAACCAATGGTCAAACTGCCGATAAATATTCTCATCGTCGATGACGAGCGCGATTTCGTCGAGGTCCTCTCTTTGCGGCTGACCGACGCCGGCCACCGGGTGCGGGCGGCATACAGCGGCAAGGAAGCCTTGTCCGTCCTGGGCGAAACCGAACCCGATGCTCTGCCGGATTTCGATGTCATCATTCTCGACATCAAAATGCCGGGCATGGACGGCATCGAGACCCTCAAGCAGATCAAAACCAAATTCCCGGTGGTCGAGGTCATTCTGCTCACCGGACACGGTGCAGTCGATACGGCGGTGAAGGGCTTGAAGTCGGGCGCCTTCGACTACCTGTTGAAACCGGCCGATTTCGACGAACTGATTGTCAAACTGGAAGCCGCGCGCAAACAGCGGGACGCCCAGGCGTCGCGTATCCGCGAAGCCGAGGCCCGCGCCCTCATGCGGCGCAGCGGGGGTATGCTTACCCACGATTGAAGAGGGCCGATTGGGGGGGAATCGTTCATTGCTCCGGCTTGATGGGTAGTTTTCAAACCGGGGGCTATCCAACCGGCCACAACCGCAACGGTTCACGAACAAACGGGCTTTTCTTTTTCCAACTTATGACCGGTTGAATGCTGGATAGAAAACGCCGGCCATTGCCTTGCCCGCAACACGGTGTCGCCAACCGGGGATGACCATGCCATGATCACCAGCCATACCGATTTTTCCCACCTTCCCGAAAAAATAGCGGGCCTGGCAGACCTGGCGGAAAACCTGTGGTGGAGCTGGCGTCCGCGGGCGCGGATGCTATTCAAGATGTTGAACCGTCAGGCCTGGAAAGAGAGTGGGCACAATCCGGATAAAATGCTTCGTGAGCTGTCTCCGGAAATTCTATCTGCAGCAGCAGAAAACATCGACTATTTGCGTCACTACCACGTGGTCATGTCCCTTTTTAACAATTACATGGCCAGAAGAGACCGCCCATTACTGGATGTAGAGCTGGCATTGCCATCCGAAACCAAGGCTGTGGCCTATTTCTCGGCCGAATACGGCCTTCACCGTTCACTGCCATTCTATGCGGGCGGGCTTGGATTTCTGGCTGGTGACTTCATCAAGGAATGCAGCGATCTCAACATTCCGATGGTGTCCGTGGGTTTCATGTATCCCGAAGGGTACTTGCTCCAGAAGATTCGTGAAGACGGTTGGCAGGAGAACATCGATGAAAACCTGGACCGGGAGGCGGCTGCCATATCACGGGTCTTGACGAACGAGGACCGCCAGCTCATATTCAGGGTCCCAATGATCGACCCTCCCATACACGTGGCTGTCTGGAAGATTGACATCGGTACGAATACCCTCTACCTGATGGACACCGATATCCCACAGAACGATCCATGGAACCGCACCATATCCGCTCGGCTCTATGCCGGAGACTTGGAGCTGCGGCTGCGCCAAGAAATCGTATTGGGTGTTGGCGGTGTCGAAATGCTGAAGAAGCTGGGGCTGCGTTACCATCTGATCCATCTCAACGAAGGCCACGCTGCATTTGCCCTGCTCGAACGGATACGAAATTATCGCCGCGAGGGCCTATCTTTCGATGATGCCTTCAATAAGGTAAGAGAGCGGGCGGTATTTACCACACACACACCGGTGCCGGCCGGCCACGATACCTTCCCCTTTTACATGATGGAGAAGTACTTCCGGTCTTATTGGCCGGATCTGGAATTGGATCGCGACGATTTCCTGCAGTTGGGTCTCCACCCCTTGCACCCTCAGCAGGGGTTCAACATGACTGTTTTCGCCCTTAAAGCATCGGCTTACCGAAATGCCGTCAGCCGGAATCATGCCGAAGTGTCCCGGAAAATATGGCATCCTTTGTGGCCGGAGAAGGCTGAGGCCGATGTCCCCATCGACGCCATTACCAACGGCGTCCACATACCTACCTGGGTGGAGCCTAAAATTAAGATGCTTTACGATCGCTATCTCGGGTCCGGCTGGAGGGACGATCATGACAATCCATTCGTATGGGATATGGTTGAAAAGATTCCGGATCAGGAGCTTTGGCAGACCCATTACTGGTTGAAGATCAAACTGATCGATGCCATCCGCGAACGCTGCCGCAAGCGGTGGGTATCCGACCATGTCAGTCCGTCCTTTTTACTCTCCGGTGGAGCCATGCTGGATCCGTCCGTCCTGACGATCGGATTCGCGCGCCGATTCGCTGTCTATAAGCGCGCCGATCTAATCTTGCACGATTTGCCACGTATCAAGCGCTTGCTGAACGACCGCTGGCGGCCCATCCAGATTATTTTCGCCGGCAAGGCCCACCCGGCCGATGATGCCGGGAAACATATCCTGCAAAAAGTGTTCAACTCCTGCCGCGACCCGCAGATGGGCGGCCGCATTGCCTTCGTGGAA
This sequence comes from uncultured delta proteobacterium, assembly GCA_963792945.1. GTDB lineage: Bacteria > Desulfobacterota > Desulfobacteria > Desulfobacterales > SG8-13 > JARFQH01. The sequence goes on from CAWBYM010000025.1 coordinate 243,121, forward strand.
GACTACGGTGAGCAGATTGCCCAGTATATTCTTCATGGTGTGGACCTGTGGCTCAACAATCCGCTGCCGCCCATGGAGGCTTGCGGCACCAGCGGCATGAAGGCGGCCTTGAACGGCGTGCCCCACTTGAGCATTCTGGATGGCTGGTGGATTGAAGGATTCAACGGAAAGAATGGCTGGGCTTTCGGAGGCGCGAACGAGGAAAAGGATCCTACCGACATCGATGCCCAATCCATATACCGGATTCTTGAAGATGACATCATACCCCTATACTACGATATAGGCGACGACGGCTTCCCCAAAGGTTGGGTGAAGATCATGAAAGAGTCTATTCGTAGCAACGCGGCCCGTTTTTCCGCACGCCGGATGGTCAAGGAATACGTCCAAAAGTTTTACGCAAAAGCGATGCATACGCCCTGACCCATCTTCCGCAGATGGTTGTCATGAGTTACCGTTGCAGAGCGATAGAGGATGGGCAATGACGAATGCCCATCACCATGGAAAGACAGCCGGCTTTTGCGAAATTCCAACTATACCGCGGAGGGAAGGTAGATATTGACGGTCGTTCCCAAATGCTGCGTGCTCTGGATCGAAAGCCACCCCCCTTGCTTTTTTACCATTCCGTATACTGCTGCCATGCCGATGCCTCGGCTGTGAAGCTTTGTCGTAAAAAAGGGTTCACACACCCGCCGTCGGACTTGTTCATCCATGCCCTTTCCGCTGTTTTTCACTGCCATGCACACGTAATTACCGGGTTTGAGGTCGGCGTTGGCTTCGAAGAACTCCGGGTCCGGACCGGAGTTACGCGCCGAAAAGACTATGTGTCCGCGGCCCTCAATGGCCTCTTCGGCATTGGCGATGACGGCAGTGAGGATCATCTGCAACTGCGACATATCGGTTTTGATATAGGGTAAGTCTTCCGCCAATTCAGTCTTGAACCGGATGCGGTTTGGAAGACTTTGGGAAATCAAGGGCAGTATTTTGACCAATACATCCGTCAACGGTAACAGCTCATATTCGGGTTCTCGACCGTGGGCAAAGGTCAGTAGGTTATCGGTCAAGCCTTCGATATGGTGCAGGGCGCCCTTCATTTGAGAAAGATGCCGCAAGAGCGCCTCATCGTTAACGCACAACTTTTCCAGGGACCGAACATTCGATTGGATGACATCCAGGGCCTTGCCGAACTGGTTTGTCAGGGTACCGACCAAAGTGGTAATGGTTTCCAAGCGCTGAAAGAGTTCGATTTGCTGCTGAAGCGATTCATAATCCGTTATATCTCTTAAGGAACCCTGCACAACCCGCATGTCGTTATATGTCACGAGAGAGGCCGAGAATTCAGCCATGAGATTAGACCGGTCTTTGCGGAGAAGATGATGTTTCCAGTGCTCTGATTTTCGTGAGTCGTTTTTGACGAAATTCGTTAATTGAGCTTTGAAGCAAAGTCTTTCGGCGGGTACGATCACGTCCCAGACTCTCAACTTCAAAGCTTCTTGGTTCGTATAGCCGATGAGGTCGAGGCTGCGCTTATTCAAAAAGTGGAATTGACCGGTCTCGGCATTGAAAGCATAATAACCGTCGGAGATATCATCGACCAATGAGTGCTGGCGGTCGGTAAATGATCCTTCTGTGGTTTTTTTCAAAGTCGCTACTCCTTGGCATCATTTTGAATCCGGGTATAGCCGCGTCAGAGGGTTTAGACAAGGTATGCCATTCACATTGTCGTCGTCGAATGTGAAGGCCTGACTATTAAACAGGTCCAGGCAGGCCGATACGGCATCGGTATCGTATTGTTTTCCTTTTTTGCGGGCAATCTTTCTCAGGGCGGATTCAATCCCGCGGGCGGGACGGTAGGGTCGAAATGAGCTGTTGGCTTCAGTCACGTCTGCAACAGCCAATATTCTCGCCTCGAGCAGGATTTCGTCACCGGAAAGGCCTTGGGGGTAACCCGAGCCGTCCAAGCGCTCATGGTGCTGGAGCACGATCTGGGCAACGGGCCATGGGAAGGGGATATTTTTTAGAATGTCGTAACTCACTTGGGGATGAATTTTGAGCATTTCGAACTCCGCCGCCATCAGCGTGCCTGCACGGCTGAGGATGGATACGGGTATGCGGATTTTGCCCACATCGTGTAAGGATCCGGCAATATGAAGCCCCTCAATGGCTGCAGGTTCAAGCCCCATTTTTTTTGCTATGGCGCTGGCCAGCAGCGCAACCCGATGTTGGTGGCCGGCAGTATAGGGATCCCTGATCTCCACCATATGCGCCATACTGCGGATGCTGGCTCTCAGAATTTCGCTAATTTCAGCAGTCTTCTGCTCAACCTGCTTCTCCAGCAGCACATTTTGGGATTCCAGCTGTCGTCTCATTTCCTCAAGTGACAGGTGGGTCCGGATTCTTGCTTTGACTTCCGCCGCATGAAAGGGTTTGGTGATATAGTCCACTGCGCCCAATTCGAAACCTTTCGTTTTATCGACAGTGTCACTCATGGCCGTGATAAAAATGATCGGAATGTTCGCGGTCTCCGGATTGGCTTTAAGACGGGTGCAGACTTCATAACCATCCATTTCCGGCATCATAATATCGAGCAACAAAAGGTTCGGTTTGTGTTTAACCGCATACGCCAGGGCTTTTGGCCCATCCTTGGCTATGCCCAAACGGTACTCCGTCCTCAACGCATTGACCAATATGTCAATGTTTGTGGCATTGTCATCCACAATCAGAACCAATGGTTGCGATAGATTCATGGAGCCCCCTGACTCTTCCCTTTCATTTTATTTACGGTTTCCAACGCCTGGTCATAGTCGTAGCGATTGACCTGGTCTGCCAGTGTTTCGAGGCTGAGAGGGTCGATATTTTCGCTTTGGGCGGCCTGTTGCCGGATGATGGGGATAATTTTCATTATCTCTACCGGGTCGGCTCGTTCAATGGCTTCAGCCAACTGCGTCAAAAGGGAGTCGGCATCGTTATAGGTATCGTCAGAACCAATGGCTGTCGCATTGCTGGGAGAAGGTCTCTTCAGCGATTGAATCGATTCGAACACTTGCTTCAAAGCGGCCTCCAAGTCAGCGATCAATCTTTTCAGGGCAGACGGTTCGATATTGTCATCGCATGCTTCTTCTAGTGCGCGAGCTGCCCTGCTCAGCTCGGAAGCACCGATGTTGGCTGCGCTTCCCTTGAGGGCGTGTGCCAGGTGGCGCATGGCTTCCATGTCGGTGCCGGTCGATGCCTGGTTAATATTTCTCAGCGTATCCCGATTATCGGAAAGAAACCCGCGCAGGATGCGTGTTAATGTCTCCCGGTCGATGTTCAATGCCGCCAGAGCTTCCTCAAAATTGAGCCCCTGGAGTTTGGACGGAAAAACACTGTCAGTTTCAATTGTTCTGATAGAAGAACGAGGCGTTTCTCCACCGCCACGATCTTCATGATTGTTTCCCGTGACGCCGCATTCTTCCCCCGGCTCTGCCGGTGCGGTCCAATCAGACGAATATTTGCGGTGTCGGAGCAATCGCCAGAGAGTGTGAAACAGGTAATCTTGATTGACCGGTTTGGATATGTAGCCATCCATCCCTGCCTCCAGGCACTTTTCCTCATCGCCCTTCATGGCATGAGCCGTCATGGCAACAATCGGAATTGACCGCCCCTCGGGCAATTCACGAATCTGACGGGTGGCCTCATAGCCGTTCATCTTGGGCATCTGGATGTCCATCAAAACAGCATCGAAGGGGTAATGTTGCAAGGCGTTAACGGCCGCTTCGCCGTTATTGACGATGGTGACGAGAATTCCGGCACCCTCCAATATCGCCTGGGCCACCTGCTGGTTGGTGGGATTGTCTTCAGCCACCAGGATCCGTGCGCCTTTCAGGGGTTTTCGGTACATGGACGCCCTGGTCGTAAATGGCCTTTTGCGGCCGCCGTTCCGTGCGCCTTCCTTGCCGAAACCGTCCATGATGGCGTCAAACAGCGTCGACGGATAGATGGGTTTGGTCAAAAATCCGTTGATACCCGCCTTTTCAGCCTCGACACGATGTTCTTCCTTGCCGAAAGCGGTCATCATGATGATCGGCATGGTCAATTTCAATTCCTGGCGAATCTTTTTCGACACCTCGATACCGTCAATCTCCGGCATTTTCCAGTCCATCATAATCAGCTCGACGGGATTGTTGCGCAGTAGATTGTCTTTCAGCCGCTTCAAGGCCTCAGGCCCGGAAACGAGGGTTTCGACCCTGAACCCCATGGACTCCAACATCTTGCGCATGATGATCCGGCTGTCGGCCAGGTCGTCGACCACAAGGACATTCAGACCCTGAATATCGGGGGGAACCTCCCATCGAGGCCCAGGTTGGGCGGACGGTCGGCGCAGACGCACTGTGAAGAAGAAGGTACTGCCGATTCCCAACTCGCTTTCGACTCCGATATTACCGCCCATCATCGTCACCAGCTGTTTGCAGATACTCAAGCCCAATCCGGTGCCTTCGTATTTGCGGGTCGAAGAGCTGTCGGCCTGACTGAAAGGCGCGAAAAGCTGATCGATGTATGCCGGTGCGATGCCGGTCCCCGTGTCTTTGATCGCAAAGGCCAATGTCATCTCGTCGGTGGTCGAATCGACCACCGGTTCCGACTGCGGCCTGGCGCTCAACAAGACCATGCCCGAATCGGTGAATTTAACGGCGTTGCTGATCAGGTTGGTCAGGATCTGCTGCAGGCGCAGCGGATCGCCTATAAGGGCCTTCGGGGTGTCGATGTCGATGTCGACCAGCAGTTCGATACCTTTTTCGGCCGCCTTGTTGATAAAAAGATCCATGACTCGGTCAAGGACGTCGTTCAGCCGGAAGGTCCGTTCTTTTAACTCAAACTTGCCGGCTTCGATCTTGGAAAAATCAAGAATATCGTTGATGATGCCCAGCAGAGAGTAGGCCGAATTTTGAATAATTTTCAGGTAGTGTTCGATTTTAGGCGGCACGTTTTCACTGAGAGCCAGATCCGCCGCCGCAATGACGCCGTTCATAGGGGTACGGATTTCATGGCTCATGTTAGCCAAAAACTCGCTCTTGGTCCGCGTCGCGGCTTCGGCCAGCTCTTTGGCCTGCTTCAACTCCCGGTCCTTTTGGCGACGAAGGCCCATTTCTACCTTCAGGTGCTCGTTTGACGTTCTTATTTCGCTGTTGAGTTTGAGAACCACAACGAAAAAAGTCACCAGGATGATGAAGGCCGCAAAGGCAAAAAATATCCAATGCCCATAGCTTCGAAGCACGTCCGACGGGGTTATTTTGCCCAGATCTCTATACGGGCCGACTTTCAAGATCTTCAGACAATCGTGAACCGGCTGGTAATTCAGGGGGATCGTCCAGCCCGCGCAACCCGCGGCTATGGCCGCGGGGGAATCCGGTGGCATTTGCAGCAGGGCCACGGCAACTTTTTCGGCCAAATCGTCAGGGGTATGTCTGACCTTGGCCAACGGCCAGTTCGGGTATTCGCGTGTGGTGCAGTAATACGGTTTTACACCCTCCGCAGCATGAAGCTGCGGAAACACATAATAATCGGTCAGGTCAATTTTACCCTCGGAATGAAGATCTTCCAACGTACTGGTTCTGACCGTGCCCGCATCGACCATTCGGTCCCGGACCGCGTATACGACGCTGTCGTGGGTTTCGTCGAAACGGAGCTCTTTGAAGTCGCGATATGGATCGATCCCGTTCTCGTGGAGTTCGCGCCAGGCCATGAGCCATCCGCCCAACGAAGATTCAGAGACCGCCATGAAGGATTTTTTCTTGAGATCGCGCAGGGTACGTATATCTTTTCGATCGCTGCGGCAGAATATGACCCCTCCGTACTGGGTGGATATGCCGTCGGCGCGATTTTCCTTCAGGGTGACGATACGATTCGCTTGATACCAGTATTCCAGCCCCACGTAATAGGCGGAATTGGCCAATATAAAATCAACCTCTCCCCTTTGCACCCGGGAGTATATCTGATCATGGGACAGCGGCACGATCTCAAAGCGTCGGTCGGTGATGCGCCGGGAGAGAAAGTCGGCCGTGGGCGACCACCTGTTTAAGCATTGCTGGTGGCCTCTAATGGCAAGCACTCCGATTTTGAGCGGCGTGTCTTCAGCCCTCAGAAAACCCGCCTGCAGATCACTTAAAAGCATGACAGTAAAGAAGAGAACATAGACCCAATAGGTTTTGAGCCGTTTATTTTGGTAGCGCTTCATCGTCCCTGTTCGCTTTTTGCGTTTTAAGCACGGCAAGCCTGATATCGTTTTTACCGTCGCGCTTAACTTGATACATCAACTCGTCGGCAGCTTTCAAGGTTTCGTCAACAGTGTCGGGAGCCGCATGATAGGTCGCCACACCGATGCTGAAGGTCACTCGCCAGTGTTTAGCCTGCATGGCATCCATGAGTTTCTGTTTCAGTTTCCGGGCGGCTATAAGTGCGGTCCCCTCTTCTGCCTTAACCAGCAAGACGACAAATTCGTCTCCACCGAACCGTGCGACTATGTCGATGGCCCTTACGTGGTGTTTGATGGTTTCGGCCACCGCGACCAACAGGCGGTCGCCCGTGTAATGGCCGAGGCTGTCGTTAATCTGTTTGAAGCCGTCGATGTCAATGACCATGACCGAGAAAGGGTTGTTGTATCTGCGCGACCGGTCGATTTCGGTTCGAGCGAATTGTAAAAAGGCCCGCCGGTTGGTCACCCCCGTCAAAGGGTCCATCATGGCCAGGTCTTCATGGGTCTTGAGGATTTTTTTGTATTTGGTTATCATAAAGACCACGAACAGGAAGACGGTAAGCCTTAAGGATTGATTGACCAAGGGGACATAAAAATCTGAAAAACGGCTGATCATGGCCAGATCGGCCAACAGCCAGGAAAAGGCGCTCACAAGTGCTATCAGAACGCCCCAGCGGACACCGGACAGCCACGCGACCGTGATGATCGGAATAAGGTATAAAAGCGAAAAAGCAAATTCAGGGCCCGTCAAAAAACGGATCCATCCGATCGAGAGGACTAGTCCAAAGGCCAACGCCGTCAACAGATTTTTTTTGCGGCGGCCGATTTTTTCGTACTTTTCTTGCATCGACTCGATCTCTGGTTCCCTATTCATTTGGTCAATCGTGGCCGTGAAAGGAAAATTCGTTATATTTCAAGGTGCATGGCGCCGCCATATTGTCATTTCTCAGATGCCTTTCGGCCATCGGATCATCCGCGTCGGATCTTCCAAGCTTGCTCTTCATACCATTCGGCGAAAAGTTTGTCGAAGTACTTCTCATCCTCCACCATATCGCGTGTGATCCTGAAAGGGGCTTTGACTCCCATATAGTTCAGGGCCGAAATTCCGAAAAAGAGTTTCTTCAAGGTTTCCGAAACCGGCATCATTTTCTGACGGGCGTACTGTTCGATAAAGGTCTGGACGTCATCGTCCACGACTAGATCAATACCGTATTCGCGCTTGAAGCTTTCGACAAAATCGACGAAAGGCGATCTTTCCATCATAGTGAGCAGACTGTCGCCCGGGTTGCGGCAGAGGTCGCGGGTTACTTTAAGGCTGTTGAAGTTTGATCCGGGCAGCTCGAATTGAAAATCGGTCAGGATATTTTCCCAAACACTGACCAGAGCCCTGGCACCGGTCCGCCGGTTCTCGGCAATAGCGGCCACGCATTCGATGGCCTCCGGGGTGAAAGTGACCTCGATGTCAAAAAGCTTGAATTCCAATTGATACTGATTGAGGATCGAGTCTTCGGTGTCGCGCATGATGCGGATGAGGTCGTTTTTCGAAAGAAGATTGACGAACGTTCTGATGGGAGAGCGACCGATCAGCTCGGGCAATAATCCGAACTTGATGTAGTCGTCGGCGTCGGCCTCCTTGTAGTAATTGGCCAGTTGGACCGTACGCGTCTCTTCCTCGGGTCCTGAAAAGCCTTTGATCTCGACGCTTCCATCCTCTTGGACCCGGCCTTTGTGTTTGATGCGCTGCTTCACGATCGATTCGAGGTTGTCCTGAGCCCTTTCGAAGGAGCCACCCAGGACAAACAGTATGTTTTCCGTGCTGACCATGTTTTCCGATTTGACCCCTTTCTGCCCTTTGCCAAAATTGAGAATCTCCTGCATCTGTGCGGCTGGTGAAAGAGGATTGTGTATCGACACCAATTTTCTCTCGATCAATTTCAACACCGAGCGTTGAAAACCCTCACGGGAAATGTCATGGCCGATAATGCTACCCTGCTTGGCTTTTTTGTCGATTTCATCGATGCAGATCAACCCGCCGTACTTACTGATAAATCTGGCTTGCTCCGTACGAGTGTCTCCCGGAGCCAGGTCGACCAGTTCGCGGATCATGTCGTCGGCGCTTTTGCCGACATAACCTGCCTCGGTGTAATCGGTGGCATCGATGATCAGGGTGGGCACCTGCAGAAGGTCACCCAGAACCTCGACACAATAGGTTTTACCGCTGCCCGAGGGACCCGCAATAAGCGTGTTCTTTTTCCTGAAGCGTTTGACCGAGACTTGGTCGGGATGGTCTCCCAGATGCTTGACCATGGCGAAATGGTACGCAGCGGAAATGGAAAGCCGCTTCTTGTATTCTTCCTGGCCGATAACGTATTTATCGAGGTGGGCCTTGAGTTCCTTGGGCGTGAAAATCCGTGGAACTGTCTGGGCATCCGGACGGAGTCGATCAAACCGCTTCTTCAGACATTTGCGATAGGATTCTTCAGCCTGATCCTGCGCGTCGAGAAACGCTTTAGCGGCCTCTTCTTCCGTGCAGCGGTAGTCGGCCATTATCTGTTCGACAGCGTCTTTGGGTATCGATATCTTCATGACCATCAACCCTGGTTCGCTTCGGCGAACCTACAGTTTGAGTCCGCCGGACCTTGAATCTCATTATTGAGCTCAGCGAAAAGTGGATTGTTCACACCCCTCCAACAGCCAAAATCGAAAAGGCGAAGCTGTTGGAGGGGACGATGTCTTTGCTGGCGGATTTCAGGTGTGGCTCGAAACCGATCGCACGGGCGGAAGCGCGTATCGCATATACGGACTAAAACCAGTTATCGCTGCAAGGGAACCATTCCGTTTTTAAGAATTAATTTTTTGCTATCTTCCGTAAATGAGAAATCGATGAACTGTTTTACGGCACCGCTTGGTTCTCCCTTGGTGACAAAGAAAAATTCCTGGTAGAAGGGATAATCAGGGCTTTGAGGAGATTTGCCGTCGATGCTCAAGGCCATAATTTCCGGATAGTGAACAGCCGCGCCCCGGGAGATGAAAGATATCGTCCCGCACGGGAAATAGGAAACGGCCTGGAGCACCATGGTGGAGTTTTTAGTGACAAAATCCTCCTTGATTTCCCGGTGCTTCATGACCTGGCGCTGAAAGTTGGTATACGCAGCGGTGCTCTTGTCCGGAACAATGATCGTGATGGGAAGGTCAGCTCCCCCGACTTCCTTCCAGTTGATAATTTCGCCGGCAAAAATGTTCTCCAACTCCTCTTGGCTGAGATTCGAGACCCCACATTCCTTCTTGACTATGATCCCTAAGGGATCCTTGCACAAGGCGACCTGGTGGTACCCATAATCGGCATGCAAAGGCCTCGGTTTTCGGGCGGTGGCGGCAATGTCGGCATATCCGTGCATCAGGCGGTTCAAGCTGGCTTCAGAGGAGGCCCGATAGGCACTGACCCCGATGCCGGTCGACGCATTGAAAGCGTCTACCATTTCTTTTCCGAAGGCTTCATAGACCTGATTCGAACAGCTGAAGCGAACCGGGCCATCGGACGCGGCCCAAAGGTTTCCGCAGGAGAGACCCAGTGCGAATGTAATAGCGACCAATGTTGCCATGTTCCTGAATTTAATTTTCATAACTCCTCCTTTTTTATCGGCAGTCTTTTTTGGGTTAAAGGCTGCCTGGATGTATGGGATCTGAAAAACTTTATGAACTCAAGATTTGTTCCATTTCGAAGAACAGGTCCTGTTCCCGGATCACGCCGACGACTTTACCGGACGATTCAACCACCAGCCGCCGGACATTTTCAGACTGCATGCGGTAGGCGGCTTCCATCAGGCTGGCCCCAGCATCGATCACCGGCGGAGCGGGAGACATGATTTGCTTCACCTTTACCGGGGCGCTTCTTCTTATTTCGGAACTGAACATGCCCTTCCAGAACATGGGCGAGTATTGGATACTGTCGGCTGTCGACGGTTTGGGGGCCGAAAGGTAGGCGGGCATGATCATTTTGAGCAGATCCGTAATGGCCACGATGCCGAGGACATGTTGCCCGCCCTCCATCACCAGGACTGAACGGTGGCCGGTTTCCATGATGCGGCTGGTCGAAATTTTGCAGGTAAAGGAGGACTTCAATTCGGCTATGGCATCTGCGACACTCTGATCGCCGGTCAACCGGGTGTATTCTTCGATCGGGACCATGGCCTCGCCCACTGTTTTTTCCTTACGCTCGATGGGGGGTTTGCCATGCTGAAAAGCCTCGATAATCTTGGCTGCCAGCAGTTCGATGTCGCAGGGCTTCGAGAGATAGTCAAAAGCCCCTTTACCCAGGGCCGCCGTGGCGGAGGGCAAGGCACCGTGCCCGGTGAGCATGATCACCGGCAGGTCCGGCTTGCGTTTCTTTATTTCTTGCAGGGCCTGGTGGCCGTCGATACCGGGCATCTTGATGTCGAGAATGACCACATCAGGGTTTACGGCCAGCTTGTCCAAGGCCTCTTCGCCGCTGCCGGCGATAAGAGTCTCGAATCCCTTCCGGTTCAGGATTTTCTGAGTGGTGGCCCTAAACTGAGCCTCGTCGTCAACCATTAGAACTTTGATTTTCTTTTCCATCGATACGCCTCCCTCGGTGCCCGGGTTTTTCTATTCCGGGTAGGGAAATGGTTATGATAAAAGAGCGGTTCGTCCTCAATTCGGAGCAAAGACCTTATCGTCTGTAACGGAAGAAACCATTGGGTCCAATTGCCTCTTTACGCCTATTCTATCAGATTGGCCGGTGTCGTCAGCGTTCACCGGAAGAAAGCAGCCAATGGAAAAGGAGGACCGTCAGGCCGATCGAACATGCGATGATCGCAAGGGCCCGATACCATTTGAAACCGAGTCCGTTGGTCAGACCGGTCCCGACCAGCCACCATTTCCAGATCTCTGTGAGCACCAAAAGAGAAGGTACCCAGGAGACCAAAAGGGTTACGCCCGACGAAAAGGCGTAGACGCTGAACAGTTTGTCAAAGCGCACTCGGACACCGCCCGAGATTCGCGCGAGAACGTAGCCGATCCCGGCCATTAGAAGTGCCATACCGAAGGCGTTTGCCAGGGATATCCCGCTCACCACGAAATAATTCGACGGACCGGTGTATATCGGGCTGGCGATGCTGTGGGCCACCGCGCAGACAATCAGGAAAACCAATGCCTGCGGTGCCGCCGATTCCGGCAGTTCCGCGAAAAAACGCCGGGGATGAGTCAGCATGCCGGAGAAGGCCCGGCTGTAAGCTTTCAGCGATATCCCATTGGTCATGTATGCTTCGTTGCCCATCATTGCAGCACCCCCATCTTGTAAAAAAGACCGGCGAGGAAGATGATCAGCGACAGGAAGAAATAGAATTTCCGCTCCGATTCCCGGCTGAAATAGATCTTGCCCTCATCCAACCAAAACAGACGATTTTTCTCTGGGTGTTCCTGTGTTGCGATATTTTTCATGAACGACTGTCCTTTCATTTTCCGGGCCTAGAAACCGGGTAGCGAGCCAAATCCGATTAACGGCCAGTAGACAAGAGTGACGAACAGCAGCAGGATTTGTGAAAAGAACCACATGATCACCCCTACCCTCAGGAAATCTTTCGGTCCGAGGTAACCGCTGGCGTAGACGATGGCATTCGGCGGCGTACCGATAATCAGGCAGTAGGCGAAAGAGGAGGAAATTGCGGTCACCATGGCCATGAACGGAATAAAGGTTGTCCCCGGATGAGCCAGGCCGGCGATGTTCAGGGTGACGGGACCGACGGCGGCTGCAGCCGGTCCGTCTGCCATCAGGTTCGTGATCGTGGCCGTGATGCCGCTGGCGGTGGCCAGCAGCGGCAGGCCGGAGTTGATACCGAGCGGTGCCAGCAGTTCGAGGATACTGCGCGCCATCCAGTAGGCCGCGCCGGTGCTGTCCAGGGTTCGGCCGAAAATGATGGCCCCAGCATAGAGCCAGATGACGCCCCAGTCGACCTTGCTCTGGTAGTCGCGCCAGTTGGTCACACCGGCAAACAGGTAGGCCACGGCCCCGGCCATAGCGATGACGCCGATGCCGAGACGAACCGGCAGAATGCCGATGTCATAGAATGTCTTTTCCGTGAGCCAGCCGAAGATCATGACCAGGAATATGACCAGGGCATACACCTGCTGACGATTCCAGCCGCCCATGCGGTCGATTTCCACTTTGAGCTGCGTCATGGCCGGTGCCAGGGAAGTGATTTGGGGTTTGAAGCGCCAGTTCATCAGGAACCAGGTCACCGGGATCGTGATGATGACGATAGGCATGCAGTAAATCATCCACTGAAGATAGCCGATGTCCATGCCGAACATGTCGTTCAGGTAGGTGATCATGATGACGTTGCGCGCCCCGCCCGACGGCGCGCCCGGGCCGCCGATATTGCAGGCCATCGCGATGGTGATCATCAGGAGCTTGGCCAGCTCGGGATCATCCGGCACCTCGCGGGTCAGGCTGTTCTGGTAGAGCAGGATGCCGATGGGGAGAAACATGGCCGCCAGGGCATGGTCGGATATGAAGGCCGCCATCGGGCTGATGACGATGAAAAGGATCAATGTGATCCATTTTACGTTCGGAACCGCCAGTTTGCGGAACATCAGCAGGCACATGCGCTTGTCGACCCCGGTTTTGACCAGGGCCACGGCGAACATGAGGCTGCCCATTATAAACCAGACCGCATCGTCCCAGAAGAGCATGGGCACGTCCTTTCTGGAGTAGACGCCGGTGAATACCAGCAGCAATCCCACACAGAAGGAGACGCCCGGCAACGGAATGCATTCAGTCAGGAAGCAGAGCACCACGAACACGACCATGGCCATCGCGACCTTGATGTGCCAGGCGCCCGTATCGGCTGATTTGCGGTCTTTCTCAGCCAGATCTTCGTACTTCAGGCCGTCCCTGCGAAGTGTTAGGCCCTGCTGCATGAGGCTTTGGTACGTCTCATCACTGACTTTTTCTTTGACGAATGCCATGCCGCGGTCGAAATTCTTTTGATCGGCCGGAATTTTTTGGTTCTGGGCCCATTTGAGGTCACGTTTTTCGTAAGCGCTTTTGCCCAAGGATCCCATCAACATGTTCTCGTGCATGATCTTGGCCGCCAAAAGCTCCCACTGCTCGGTGTCCGCCGTCTGCTTGTTGAAGAGAGACTGGGTGAAGAAATCGACAACCGCCTTGGGGGCGACCTTGTACTCCACCCCGACGTCTTTCATACCGTAGGGTGTGGGCATGAACAGAATAACGAACAACAAGACCACCGGGATGGAAAATATCTTCCAGTCGACATATTTGTCGTATCCGGTCGCTTTTTTTGTGGTCGTGCTCTCCATATATAGTTCCTCGCTTTGGTCGATGTGTCTATGGGTGAATTGTCAGGTGATCAGCCGGATATTTGTCAGCCAACCGGCGAGACGGTCTATTCATTTTTGTCTTCTTCGAGTATCTTTCTGGGCGATCCCATGTGTTTTCGCAGCTGAATCAGCCTGATCTTTTCTTCTAGCTGCTGCCTCCGGGCGTAGGCTTCCTCCGCTCTTTCGATCAGGTCGTCGATCTCGGCCGGTTTCATCAGGTAATCGGAGGCACCGGTCTTCAACCCCTGAACGGCCGATTCCACCGTCGCATGACCGGTCAGCATGATCACTTCGACCATGGGGTACTGCTTTTTTATGGCCTTGAGGGTTTCGATACCGTCCATTCCGGGCATCTTCACATCCAGTATGACGACGTGGACCTGTTTCTGGCCCAGAATTTCCAGCGCCTGGCTGCCGCTGGAGGCGGTGATGGCGTCGTAGCCTTTTTTGTTCAGCAGTTTTTGGGTGGTTGCCAGAAATCGCTCTTCGTCATCAACAAGCATGATCTTCACGTTTTTCATGTTTCAAACTCCTATGCGGTAAATTGTTGATTCCATGACAGTGTTTGTCTTCGGTGACGCTCGAAAGTATCCTTATGGCTTTGTGTCCTCACATATCAGAGGCCGAAAAGAGGGGATCGGCCGGCTGGTGTCAAGCGGTGGATCGCAACTTGACCGTAAAAGTCGTTCCGTGGCCAACTTGACTGCTGACTTCCATGGTTCCTCCCATGTGCTCCACGATCCCATAACACACGGATAGGCCGAGACCGGTCCCTTCACCGACCGGCTTGGTAGTGAAAAAAGGTGAAAACACCTTTTCCAGATTGGCGGGGCTGATCCCACAGCCGTTGTCAATGACCTGGATTTCGACCATACCGTCATTCGCCGCGACTGCCTTCACCGAAAGCTCTCCGCCCGATACGCCGTGACGCGCTAGAATGGCGTCGATGGCGTTGTTCAACAGGTTCATCATCACCTGCTGGAGCTGGGCCGGGTCGCCTTTTACGGCCATGAATTTCGGATCGATACGCTGGTCGAATGAAATGCCGTGCACACTGGCTTTCTGCTGGATCATCTTGGTCACTTCCGGTATGAAACTGTGCAGGTCGATTATGACGGATTCGGGTTCGCCTTGGCGGCCGAATTTGAGTATGGCCTGGGTGATCTTCGAACAGCGCGAAATCTGCAACCTTATCTGATCGAGGGAATCCTCCAACTCGGTGAGGGTTTCCGAGGCTTCGAGTTTTCCACCTTCCTTCAATTCTTCGAGAAGGGTCTCAATCAGGGTCTGTTCGCTCTTGATGATCTGGAGCGGATTGTTGATTTCATGGGCAAAACCGGCGGCCATCTCTCCAAGTTCCGCCAAACGGCTGGTACCGATGAGCTGGCGGGTCAGATTTTCTTTTTCGGAGTGCATATTTTCCAAACGGTTGACAATACGGTCGGTCATGTAGAAGGCTACGGTGATAATGGCCGCACCGCCGAGAATGAAAATGGCTACCGACCAGTAGATTGTAGAATAGAGCATGGCGAATGCTTCCGTGGCTTTCTGCCGCGCCACGAGAGTCCAACCGCCATCTTTGAGGCGGGCCATGGCGTAGAGATAGTTTTCATCGTTCTCGTCGCGTTGAATGAAGGTGGATATTGATTTTTCACTCATCGAGTATTGAACGTTGTCCGAGGTTATAGACAGTAGACTCCCTCCCGATCGTCTGTTGGTCTGCAAGGCCCCGGAAGAGTTGACGATGTAGGCCTCTCCGGTTTCACCGATGTGTATACCCCCGACGAGATTTTCGAACGTCTCGGTATCGATGGTCGTGCGGATGACCCAGCGCTTGTCCCCGGTTCCGGTGGCTATGGCTATGATGAAGTGCGGCTCCTGGCGGTAGCCCATGAACACGTCGCTGATGTATACACCGCTTTTAATGACTTCCATGAACCACTCGGCATCTCTATAATGGCGGCCGGCCAACTGATAGGGCCCCTGGTAGGAGACATGCATGCCTTCGGCGTTGAAGATGCCGAGGTCCTTGAATGCCACCGATACTCTCTTGAGGCGTTCGAAAACCGCTTTTAGGTTTTCGGGTTCACTGAGTTCCGTGAAAGTGTAGGAGTTGATGACGAATTCGATATCCCGGCTCCTTTCTTCCAGGAAGTTCTCGATCATCTGGCGATGATCGTCCACAATCCGTTTCATGCGTGCGACCGTCGCGCTTTCGAGCGACGTTTTATGGGAGTAAAAGCTGAGACCCATGATCAGCATGAAGGGAATGAACGGGACGAGAATCATGCTGGTCAGCAGGATGCCGCGTATTCCGCTGTAAGAAAGGTTTTTGTTCTGCATCGGTCCCTCGGTTAGACTAAATACTGCGGGTTGAGCCAATCAGTCGCGCTGTCTCGGAAAATAGATAGGCAATTCCCATGCCAATCGAGCGGGGGCCGGAAAGATTTAACTGCCTGAATTATAAATTAATATTGTTAATAGGTTTGGGCGTTAGAATCGTATTGCGGAAACGGTGTCAGGTTCTTTTGCAGCATGTAAAACAATAATTGACTTCCAGAATCGGCCGAATTTCTCTTTGAGGAAAGAACCAGGATCTTGGAAATATATCCGCCATCCTGTCCGGTTCCGTCCTATAAGCTGTTTCCATAATGATGTACCGATAAGCGGGTGTGTCCGGCCTTTAAAATCCCCCCGGCCCTGACCGCTACACCCCCCTTTTTTCAAAGGGGGGAACGGTTACAGACCGGTATCCCTTCTTGCCGCCAAACAGGGTTGGATCCACTTCCGGCTTTCACAGGTCCCCCTTTGCAAAAGGGGGACAGGGGGATTTTAAAATAAAGCCAATTGGAACATTATTCCTGCACTCAGTATAATGATTTCCCGCTGTTATCTACTCCGGTTCGCTGGATGGCATATTTTGTGGCGGACTTTACGGTGTTTTTCCAACACCCTGGTTTTTCGGTCAATCGGAGCTATCGATCTTTGAGCATTGATGTGAAAGCCGTATGAACGATGTCGACGGCCCAGGCAGGGTTCCGTATGAAATCCATGTTGATTACCAGGTCGAACTCATAAGGTGATGCATCTTGGCGTTTGAACACCTTCTTAAAAAACCGTTTCTGCTCCTCGTCAAGTTCGGCCAGCTTCTTTTCCGCATCGGTGTTCGAAATGTCTAACATGTTGGCCAACCGGTTCACCCGGTAGCTTTTTGAACAGATGAGGCGAACGGCAAGTACACGCTCTCGGGGAAGAATCAGGTGTGCGCCGCGGCCGACGAAAATCGTCGGTTCGGATTCAGCCAGGGTATAAACGGAACCGAAGAGCGCGCGGATGTAGTCGGTCATGACAAAAGATTTCTCTCCGAAAAGAAAAGCGCCCAGTTCGACTATTTTACCCGGGTAGCGTTCATCAAACAACCGGATCGTTTTTTCCTTCAGGGTGTTATCGGCGGCGATATTTTCGATGATCAGGCGGTCGGCGACGCGGACGCCCAGTTTTGCGGATAGACCGTCGGCAATTTCCACTGCTCCGACCCCGATTTTACGGGAAAAGCATATGGTGGGCGGTATGCCGGCCTGTGTGGCCTCTTTCACGGGCAACTCACGAAATTTTTTTTCGGCCGAACTCACGTATTGCTCGGCCACCTCGGCGACCTTCGGCCGGGTTTTATGATAGCTTCCTGCTTGGTAAGCCGCCAGTTTCAGCAGTGGGGTCATGGAATCCTCCTTTGGTTCGGGTGTTTGCGCGACAATTTTGAATCTTTTGTCGACTGCGCTCTCTTGCGGTATCAGGCCTTATATGCCGTTTAGTTTTTCAAGGTCGATTTGCAGTTCATATGCGCCTGGTTCGGAACTTTTTTTGATGTGGAATCCCAGTTTTTTCCCCAGGGCCAGCATCTGGGTGTTTTCCACAAGCACATGTCCCCAAATAGTATTTACTCCCCTTTGCCGGGCGATCCGCAGGCAGTTCTTGAGAAGCTCTGCCCCGATCCCCTTGCCTTGCCATGGGTCACCGACCAGGACCGAAAACTCGGCCTTTTCCAAGTCGCGTTCCATTATCACCCTGGCGACACCCAGCAACTGCTCCCTGCGTTCGTCCTCGGGCAGGGCCACCAGAGCGATTTCACGGTCATAGTCGATCTGGGTGAACCGGGCCAGCATGCCGGGGGGCAGCTGCTTCATCATGGCGAAGAAGCGCATGTATATGCTGCGGGGGGTGAGAGAACTAAAGAGGTCAGCCATCATCTGGGCGTCTTCCGGTCGTATCGGGCGGATGAAGATCTTGTTTAGGCCTTTGGTGATGACATGGGTTTCGTGTTCGACCGGGTAAGGGCTTATAACCAGGTGTAGCGGCGCTTTGACAACACTCTGCTTCAGGATGACCCGGGCATCCACGGCAGTGAAACTGTCGCCGGCGGTAAAGAGCGGATTGATGTCCAACTCATCGATTTCCGCGAAATCAGTGACCAGTTGTGACAAGCGAATCAAAATCTCTTCCAATTTTTCAAGGTTGGCTGCCGGTTGGTTGCGATAGCCCTTGAGAAGCCGAAACACTTTGGTTCCTTCCATCAAACGTCGGGCCAACAGGCGGTTCAGTGGCGGCAGGGCAATGGCCCGGTCTTGAATGACTTCCGTCATGATTCCGCCGATTCCAAAGAGAATCACCGGTCCGAAGTCGAGGTCCTGCTTGACTCCCAGTATCAGCTCTGCTGTCGGGCTCGGAAGCATCGGCTGGATCGTCACTCCCGGAGCCGCACCATAGGTGCCGCGCGACATTGCTCGTTGGACAATCTGGTCGTAGGCCTTGCAGACCTGCTCTTCGTTTTGCAAACCGAGAATGACGCCGCCGAATTCGGTTTTGTGGGTAATCGTGCGAGCATAGATTTTCAGCACCACGGGGTATCCGATTTGAGAGGCTTTTCGAGCCGCTTCCTTTGCCGAGAAAGCGGTTTCGGTCGGATTGGTCGGAATTCCGTAGGTATTCAACAGCGATTTGGACTCGACCTCCGTCAGAACCTTTTCCTTGCGATCCATCCCTTGGAGGATCAGGGTGTGCGCCCTTTGGCGGTCAAAGTCGATTCGTCGAGGCAGTCGCGACGGTATCTGCTGCAGCAGTTCGATGTTATTGGAATAGTTCCAGAGATTGGAAAAGGCTCTGATCGCCCGCTCCGGGGTGTCCAGGGTCGGTATTCCGTTGCGGTTGAAAACCGATCGCCCGTCATCTACGCGCTGACCTCCCATCCAGGATGTAATGACCGGGAATGGTGCGCTTTTGATTCTCTCTGTCACGGTTATCGCCACCTCTGTCGGGTCAATCATGGCCTGGGGGACCAACATGATCAGCAGGCCATTGATTCCAGGAGATGCTGTGCAAATATCGACCACCTGGCGGTACTCTTCGACCGAGGCGTCTCCCAGCATGTCCACCGGGTTCGATCGGCTCCAGTGGGCAGGCAGAACGGCATCAAGTTTTGTCAAGGTATCCGTGGATAGCGACACCGGTTCGAGACCGTAATCCGTCAAAGCGTCAGCGGCCATGACACCGGCCCCCCCGGCATTGGTGACTACCACCAGGCCTTTTCCCGTTATTCGGGGCTGTTTGGACAGAACTTCTGCGCAATCGAATAGCTCTTCGAAGGTTCTGACCCGGACAATGCCGGCCCGTTTGAAGGCGGCGTCGTAAACGGCGTCTTCGCCCGCCATGGCCCCTGTATGCGAAGCAGCGGCGGCGGTTCCGGTCCGGGTGCGGCCGGCTTTCAGTACCACGATGGGTTTAATGCGGGCGACGGCCCTGGCCGCGCTCATAAAGTTGCGATGCCGGGTCAGACTTTCCATGTACATGACGATGCTGCTGACCCTGGGGTCGTTGCCCAGATAGTCGATGATATCACCGAAACCAACGTCAAGCATGGAACCCAGGCTGACGATGTAGCTGAAACCAATTTTTTCCCTGACCGACAGATCCATAATCGCAGTGCAGACCGCACCGCTCTGTGAAATGAAGGCCATGCCGCCCGATGCGGGCATCTGGGCCGCGAAACTGGCGTTGAGGTTCAGACGGCTGTTGACGATGCCGAGGCAATTCGGGCCGACAATACGGACGCCGCTACCTTTGGCGGCATCGGCAATGGTCCGTTCGACTTCGCTGCCACGGGCACCGGTCTCTTTTCCGCCGGCGGAGATGATGACCGCACCACCGACACCTATTTTGGCACAATCAGCGATGACGTCCGCCACCGACACGATCGGCACGGCGATGACAACGAGATCCACAGGATCGGAGATCTCGGAGAGTGAAGAAAAAGAGGGCTGTCCACAAACTTGTCGGTGGTTCGGGTTTATGGGATGTATGCCACCACGGTAACCGCCTTCGACCAGATTGCGCATGACCGCGGCGCCGACCGATCCCTTACGATCGCTGGCACCGACCACAGCCACGGATCTTGGTTGAAAGAGCCTGTCGAGATTATAAATGCTCATGGAGAATTATCCTTATGTGCCGGTTATCACCCCTTTTTTTCTGTCGCTCACCGGGTGTCACGCGGGCCAGCGGTATCGTTGCCTGAATGATTTTCAACAGTCACCTTTGAAGAATCACTTGACAAAGATCTCGCGCTGATTCGCGCGATGATTCACCATGTAGAGTACCGTGAACTTCTTTCGCAGGGCGTCTTTGAGCGGATCGAGTTTTTGCTGGTCGATATCTTGCATCCGGATGTAAACCTTGCGGAATCCGGCATCGACCTTTTCGTAGGAAGTTAAAATGCTGACCATCCGCCCCCCGAATTCGCGGATTACATCGGCGACCTCCTTGATCGATCCCGCACGGTCTTCCAGTTTGAACGCAAACTGAACCCCTCGACTGCTGATACCGGTGAGGGAAATGAGAACCCTGAACAGGTCCGACTGGGTGATGATGCCGACCACCTTTCCGGTTTTATCGACCACCGGTGCTCCGGAGATTTTCTTTACCAGGAGAACTTCGGCGGTTTCCTCCACGGTGTAGTCTTCCGGCACAGTGATCGGGTTTTTGGTCATTATATTCTTCAACTTCAATTGCGACAGTAGATACAGGAGTTCATGGACTTCGAGGGTGGTGGCATCGGATGCCGATGCCCGTTTCAAATCCCGATCGGAAACGATCCCAACCAGTTTACCCTTTTTCATAACCGGCAACAGGCGGATACGATGTTGTTTCATCAACCTGATGGCATTCTGCATGGAATCATCGATATCGACGGTGATGGCCGGTCGGCTCATCCAGTTTTTGACCAACATTTTACGCCTCCTTTTTCTGGATCATTCATGACCTTATTGATTGAATGGGTTTTCGATTTAACTATCAGTTGGCCGAATGCTGAGCAGCGGAACCGGGCATCGGCGAAAGACTTTTTCAGCAGTGGATCCGAATATCGTGCCGACCAGATCACCGCGGCCTTTGGTTCCCATCACCAGCATGTCGATTTCTTCGTTTTCGACCACCTGAAGCAATTCCTTGAAGGGGACTCCCACTCGGATGATTTTTTTTACTTTCAGGTCGCTGCCGCCGCATTCGATGCTGACATTCCCCATCATTTTCAGTCGTTCTTCTTTTTGTTTTGCTAAGTAATCTGATACTGAAACTGAAAAGGAGGGAAATTCCGCCTCGATTCTTTGGATAGCATACACGTCACGCTGGTTGATAACGTTCACGATCAACAGTTCTGCCCCCAGACGCCGGGTCAAGCCGACCGCATACGAAACGACGGATGTCGTATACTGGGAAAAATCGCACGCCACCATAACCGTCTTTATCTCGTCCATTTTTAACTTCCTCTCTCTTGTATCCGTCCCTGCTGGCGTGATTGAAAAACAGTTAGGCCTTTCAATCTTAGGGAGGCGTTAGTTGCTGGTGATGGTTTCACCGTGACGGTTGCCTGTTTGCTGTTTTTCTGGTTATCGGTAACGCAAAGAGCGTGCCACTTTCAATGGCTGACTAATGTCGACCGAACTATAGATATTAATAGGGAAAATGTATGGCACTGTTAAAATGTGACAGCAATTGCTTCATTTTGCTGTCAGGTTTTTTTTCAGGCTGTAAAGAATAAAATCGAAAGCAATATGGAAGGAATAGTGGCGCTGGCGGTTATCTGGTTTCGACGATTAATGAAGGCTGCGGAGGGTTTTCAAAGCATCGAAGTCGGTTTCTTGGCGACCGTCGTTTCGATTTTGAGATGATGTTTGTCGATCTTTGCGTGGAGGGTGGGCCGGGACAGGCCGAGCAATTGGGCGGCCCGGGATCGGTTGCCACCGGTCATATGGAGCGCTTCACTGATCAACACGCCCGAGATTCGATCCAAACAGCTGTCGTAGAGATTTTTTTGATCATCACTCTTGAGAATGTTTCTGACCCAGCACCGAATAGCATAGTCGGTCTCTTTGGGGTTATCATTCTCGACGACTGAAACGGCGCCGATGGTCTGGTGGATATCCGTCTCGCCGATCGGCGCGCCACGGTTGAAGATCAACGCTTTTTGTATCGTATTGGCAAGTTCGCGAATATTCCCGGTCCAAGGATGTTGAGCCAACAACTGCCGAGCCTTGTCCGTGATGCCGGGATTATCGATTTCAAGTTCGGCTGAGAAACGATGCATGAAGAAATCGGTCAACAGAGGGATGTCATCTGCGCGATCCTTCAGTGGCGGCAGGGATATGGTGACGACTTTGAGCCGATAGTAGAGGTCTTCCCTGAAACGCCCTTCTTCTATGGAGAGTTCCAGGTTGCGGTTTGTTGCGGCAATGATTCGGACGTCCACGGGTATGGTTTCGCGGCCGCCCAGGCGCTCGACACTTTTTTCCTGAAGCAGCCGCAGGATCTTGGCTTGAATGGCGAAGGGCATATCGCCGATTTCATCGAGAAAAACGGTTCCACCGTTGGCCTGCTCGATTTTACCGACCCGGCGGTGGGAGGCGCCGGTGAAGGACCCTTTTTCATAACCGAAAAGTTCGCTTTCAAGCAGGTTCTCGGGTATGGCCACACAGTTGATGACCAGAAACGGTTTGTCGGACCTGGGGCTATATTGATATATCGCCCGGGCCACAAGCTCCTTGCCGGTCCCGGATTCCCCGCGGATGAGAACGGTAGCATCCGCGGCGGCGACGCGACCGATGGCTTTGTAGACATCCTGCATTTGTCTGCTGCGGCCGATGATGGCCTCTTTGGTAATGACTTCGGGCACGCCGTCCATAGTGACCGGTGATCGCATAAAGCGGCCGGCCTCCAGAGCCTGGCGGATGATGGAAAGCATGCCCGGAATATCGAACGGTTTCAGAATGTAGTCAAAAGCCCCCAATTTGGTTGCTTCGATGGCTGTTTCCGTCGTTCCGAAGGCCGTCATGATGATCACCGGCAATTTGGGTTCAATGCGGTGGATGGCGCGAAACGCTTCAATGCCGTTGATCCCCGGAAGGCGCAGGTCCAGGATGATCAGGTCGGGTGGAACGTCGTTTAATATTTCCAATGCACTTTCGCCGGAAGCGGCGCTATTGACCGCATAACCTTCTTCGGTCAATAATTTGTGAAAGCTTTTTCGTAACTGATCGTCATCATCGACAATGAGTATCGTGCTCAACGCATGTCTCCTATGGCTGGCAGACTGATGGTGAATGTCGCTCCTCTGTGCTCGGTGGAGGAGATATCGAGGCGTCCGCCATGTTCCCCGATTATTCGCTCGGCGATGCTGAGCCCCAGGCCAGAACCGTCTTCTTTAGTCGTAAAGAATGGCTCCTTAACTTTGGCGATAAAGGCTTCGGGTATGCCCGGTCCATCATCTGATATCTGTATCTGGGCAACCTTTCTAAGGAACGCATCTTCATTAATCGTTTCGCGCACAGTGATGGTTCCGTCTTTTCCCATTGCCTCGCAGGCATTGATGAAAAGATTGACAAAGACCTCTTTCATTTGCTCCGGGTCGGCGGACACATTTGGCAATCTTCTGGTGCGGACGATCTGCACGTTGACATTGAATGATTTGAGCCGGTGAGTCAATAATTTAAGCGTGTTATCGATGACCGACGACGGATTGACGGATTGCATGACCAGTTTTGGGGGGCGGGAAAATTCCAGGAAGTTTTGAACGATAGTGTCGATGTGGCGAATCTCTTCGGAGATGACATTAAAGTCTTCTTTTTGGGTCGAACTGAGATTCAAGCTTCGTCCCATGGAAAATAGTCTCATTTTTACCGATGTAAATGGGTTGCGGATGCTGTGGGCCATGCCGGCGGCCAGTTTTCCCACCATGGCCATCTTTTCTGCTTGCAGGAGGTGTTCGCGACTTCTGGCCAGTTCGGATTGGGTTTGATCCACATTCTGAATCAGGCATTCGACATTGTGGCCAAGGGCGTCCACAACGTTGTGGGTTTTTATGGGCGGTTTGTCGCGGGCGGTTGTTTGTAGCATATGCGCAATGGGATTCAATACCTTGCTAATCATTAAATACGCCAGGATAAAAGCCAGTAGAGTGTTAGCCGCTATAGCCCCGCCGGCAAAAAGCCTCAACTCTATTGCCCTGATGCTCATCTGATGCTGTGCCGAGCGGACACTTTGGACGTGTATGTTTTTTAACTTTTCGCATAGATCCAGGATAGTGGTAAACTGCTTGCGGACGTTGCGGTGGAGCTCCGAACCGGTGTCACGCTCCCCGTTTTGGTAGTGGACGATGACTTGGTCTTTGAGGGCGATATATTGATTATACAGTACGGCAATGCGTTCGACTATTTCCGCCTGCTCTTGATTCTGGACCGACTGCCTGATTTCCGCGAGCCGGCTGCTGAACAACTGCCGGTATTCTTCCAGTTGCGTGAGCCACGCCGGATCACCATCCATATAATAATAGGAGACAAAACCCTTTTGTCTGACGATGGCATTTTCGAGGTTTTCGGCCTTCAGCAGCGCCGCGAAGCTTTTTTCGGTAATATCGACAATGACCGATTCCACTCGATAGGTGTACCAAATCATCAAGATCGCGCCGAAAAGGGTGATTCCCATCACACAGGCAAGAGTGAGATAAATTCGCTGACGCAGGTTCAATATTTTTATCATATCCCTACCGCTAGTCAGACCTTAGTGTTCCGCACAAGAAAGTATGGCATGCGCCACCGATGAGATTAAATCGTGACCGTCCGCACGGAATAGCTCCCAATGAGGTGTTTGAAATTATTAGGTTGTTTGCCGTTAAAAATCAAACCAAATTAGTCCGCAAGCCTTCAGAACGCTGTCCATTTCCCCGTTAACCGACTGTTGATGGTATTCATGGCTTTGACACCCGTCCCTGAGGTTTTGCATCCCAGTGTCTTTCACGCAGGCCGATCCCTTGCGGTTGGCTTCAGAACAGGCGTTGCCTGCTTCGGAAATCTAAATTGCCGCAAAGACCATGCCAACCCTCTGAGGTTTATGGCTAAATATGAAGACCGACCAAGGAGGGTCCCTACCTCGACGGGGTCATGTGATTACCGACCTGCCGCGTTAGCTCCTTTACCACCATGCAAAAAAAACTGACACTTATTCGACGATACGAAGCCGCCTGTTTTCAATTAACCAGTTTGAATTAAAATAAATAAATTTGTTTTTATTCGTTGGCATGCTGATTGCTTAGTCTCAAGTCATGGAATCCCAATCTGATGCCGTCCGATAATTCGTTTTGTCCTGAGGCGAAACGGGTCGGTACTGTTCCTGTCAAACTGAACACAGGGAAGAATACCGGCCTCATTCGACATCAAAAGGGTGGACCGGTGAGCGGGGTAGGCTGCCGACCCGAATAAAGAACGGTGTCAGAAAGCGTGGGTTCGACGGGATATGACGGCTGATGATCAATTCATTACCTTGAGCAACCAATGACCCGTAAAGCCTTCATCCTCATCGCGGATGACCAAATCCATGTCAGCAGTTTGGTGGCGACGGCCATTCGTGCAAAGGGGCGTCGGGCCGAGATCGCCGATAGTGTAGAGAAGACCTGGAAGTACCTCGAGGAGCATCACCCGGCAGCGATCCTGATGAATTCTCTATCCCAGGGTTTCGATAGTTTTGATCTGCTCAATGCCATCAAGGAAAAAATGCCGAACCTTCCGGCCGTTTTATACACCGTTCGAGGTCCCGAAGGCGTCGATGGGCTCAAGGAGACTCTTGAGGAGGTCTTGGAGAAAAAATGAACAGTCAACCGGGACAAAGCCTGAGGCAAAGGGCAACGATCGACCTGAGGGCCGAATGCATCATGGTCGCCGGTCGGCGCGACGTTTTCGTGGTTAGGCTGATCGATTACACCGACAACGAATTGGTTCTTCTGTCGCGAAAACCGGTGGGGCCCGGCACCAACCTTGTCTTGCGGCTGATTGACCTGCCGTCATTCGACGTTCAGGCCGATGGCGCATGCCTTCGCATGCATGGGCTGACGGAGGTTTGCTGGGAACAGCAAATCACCGAAGAATATGAAGTGGTATATGTAATGGGAGTGAGATATGTGGACGTGTATTGACGCTCCGCTCGTGTTCGGTACTTTTGGATGATCCATGGAGCAATGAGTTTTTGTAGCAGCAAATAACGTGTGTCGTCAGTCGGTAACGATCTTTTTTTAGAAAGGAGGACGCAGCATGTTTGACTTAATGCCATGGGGTAAAAGGGAGATAAAAGATTTGGTCGGATTTAAGAGGGAATTCGATAAACTTTTCAACCGTTTTTTCGATACTGATTTTCCCAGTGTTCGTGAGCTTTTTTCGAAGGAACAGTGGCTACCGAGATTGGATGTCAGCGAAGGGCAGAAGGATATTACCGTCAAGGCTGAGATTCCGGGATGCGACGCTAAGGACATCCACGTCAGTATCGAAGGCCGAACGCTGACGATCAAAGGCGAGAAAAAGAAAGAGAAAGAAGAAAAAGAGGAGAATGTTCATCGTGTTGAACGCTCTTACGGCTATTTCAGCCGAACACTGGAACTGCCGGCGGAAGTCGATCAGGAGAACGTTGACGCCAAATACTAAAAAGGTGTTTTAAGACTGGTTTTCACAAAAACCAAAGAGGCGAAAGGCAAA
Organism: uncultured delta proteobacterium; assembly: GCA_963792945.1. GTDB lineage: Bacteria > Desulfobacterota > Desulfobacteria > Desulfobacterales > SG8-13 > JARFQH01. The sequence continues at coordinate 269,776 of CAWBYM010000025.1, forward strand.
AAAATTGAAATAAAAACCGGGTAACTTTGTGAAAAAGGGTTGCCGTGAAACTGGATGCACCTGTAAACTCAGGCTCCCGACCGGTGACGAGTGATGACTTCGATACGTGCGGTCATCCAGCGCTTATCGAAGTCATCAGGTGTGGTATCAGTCCCGATATTTTTCAGCGCCTGGATACCCCCCAATCCGCCTATCTTGTCTTTCGTATCAATCAATGATGACCAGGACCGCTATGTAAACACAGTAAAGAAACAAGAAGACAATTCCCTCCCAGCGATCGAGACAACGGCGTTTTCCGGTAAACATCGTGGCAAAGAGCAGCAGGCTGGCAATGATGACGGTCGCGATGTCGACATTGTTTCGCGGGTTGAAGGGGAGGGGCTTGACGAGAGAGCTGATGCCGAGGATGAAAAAAATATTAAATATATTCGAGCCAACCACGTTGCCGACGGCGATGTCGACATTGCGTTTGTAAGCGGCGGTGCAGGAGGTGGCCAGCTCCGGCAGGGACGTCCCCACCGCAACCACGGTCAGCCCGATAAGGGCTTCGCTGGCCCCGAAGGCCCTTGCCAACCATATGGCACCGTCGACGATCCATTTACCTCCGAGAACCAACCCGCCAATCCCCAAAAAGATATAACCCCAGGCTTTCATCGCCGCCAGAGGCTTGGTGTCGACATGGTCATCTACACCTTCGATGGTCTGGGCGATTTCGAAGGTATAATAGATGAATATGGCGAAGAAGGCCAGGAGCGTCAACCCGTCGCCGCGGCTCAGAACGGATTTTTCGGCCCCCTCGATCAACCGTTCGTTTGCCAGCACGCCTAAAACGAGCACCGCAAGCAGGCTGAATGGAATTTCCTTCCATACCGTACCTTTGCCGACCGCCAATGGAAAGATGGCCGCCGACAGGCCGAGAATCAACAGAATATTGGCGATATTGCTGCCGAGTACGTTTCCGATCGCAATGTCGACATTTCCGCTCAGGCTGGCAAATATGTTGACAAAAAGCTCTGGTGTCGAAGTCCCGAAAGCCACCACCGTCAATCCGATCGCCAGGTCCGATACACCCAACCGACGGGAGATGCCCACCGCCCCGTCAACGAGAAAATCAGCGCCTTTTATCAGCAGAACGAACCCTGTCAGCAAGAGTATGATTTCGGTCATAATATCATTTAGATACCGGGCCGATCGCTTGGAAGTATGTCCTCACATACGCGGCTATTTGCCTGTCGGTCATTTTATCAGATATTTGGATGTCGACAACTTTCGGAGCTATAATTTTCGATTTTTCAATTTCTTTCATCAAATCCAGCTTGGCTTCTCCCGGTCCGAAAAGGATGATCTTGTCGACGGTAGCGATGGAGCCGATGATTTTCCTGAAATACTTTTTGAGGCTCTGTTGGTAGCGAGCGTCACGTTTGCTCTCGTGCACAACATCCTGCGGCCCGTAGGGGGCTCTACCGGCCCGCGACCCTCCGGCCATTCGCACACGGCCTTCGACGCCGGAGTCTATCTGTTGAAGGCTTTGCCCATCAGGGCCAGTGAAGGCAATAATTGCCTTTCTTTGATCCAGCCAAACACCGGCGTTTATTGTCATGGAGCGCTCCCGTTTCTAACTGTTTGGGATGTTTTTGTTTGAAGAATCCGTGGGTACCCAAGATGGCTCCACTGCAATTGGTTATGGGTGTTATAGGATGAACCGGAGCCTATCTGCGATCCTCGACCTCGATAACGGTGTTTTCGGATCCGAAGCAGTTGCGGCAGCGTTTCAGGATTCGCGGATCGCAGCACCATTTGCCGTCCACAAGAAACCGGTACTCATACCTGCCGGGATGAAGATAAGAGATTTTTTGCCAGAGACCGTCCCCGTTTTTTTTCATCGGGGAAGCACCGGCTTTCCAGTTGTTGAAGTCGCCGAGAAGCAGTACTTCGTTGGCCCGCGGGGCATAGTAAGTGAAGGACACCCTGCGGCGGCCCGCCCGTTTGGATACATTTCGGTCGTTCATGGCTTCCCTCCTTTTTTGAACTCGCATAAGGAACCCGTGCCTCTGTGTTACAGGCACCATCTGTGTCACGCTTTTTGACGCGGTGTAAAAATTACTGACAACGTTCGCGGCGTATTCTCTAAGCTCTCCCCGGGTGCGAGCGCCATTCGGCCTAAATGAAAACCACTGTCTGCCGGTCTGTCGGTTGATGCGGTGGCTCAATTTTCAAAAAGGCATCTCTCGAACGCATCCCTGGGCTATCGGTGTCGTCACCTAACATATGCATTCTGGATGCCAAGGGAAATGTCGTTTACATCTAAAATTTCGTCGAAGACTTGATGATATGCCAACGGATTTCCGGATCATGGATTTAACCTGACCAGCCAAATTCAGCCATGATAAATCCGACTTATAAAGAGCCTACAAGAAAAGAACTAACTGGGGTAAGATGGGGCTTACTCCTCGGAACTTTCGCATACAGTTCTGTTGTTTCGTATCAGAAGATGATCATACATTCTCTTAAGTTGAACGCCCAACATAACTCCGATCACGTTGGCAATCACATCCACCAAAGACGAATGTCTTATTTCAATAAAATATTGCATGATTTCAGCTGATAAGGTAATGGCCCCACCCACAACCACCACAAACAGCATAGGCCGCCAATTTCCATCCATTCGGCTCGCGATTATTGCATGAAGCAAAAAACCAAACGGGATGAATAGAAGGACATTCAATACAACCTCATCGAAAGATCCGGCACCCCGATCAGGTACCCAATACTGCGAGAAATCCAGGAATGGCTTGCCTTCCGTCTGGATCTTGTCAGGAATATTCAAGGTCAGCGGCTCCGCCAAAGTCCCAGAGTCTGTCACTTTGATCCCATTTTTCTCATTGAACAGATATCTGACCACAACACCTTTTCTCGGAGCAGCCGGTTCTACATTTTCGAAAACCCAACTTCTGACTTCATCGTAACTGCTTCGGACTCCTCGAGCATCAAGCGGGCAGTTGTAGATTGCGACATAATATATCTTTCCCAACCACGGTCGGTCGCCTGTCGCTTCATTACCAAGAATCAACGGATACCCAGGATCCCAGTTTCTGAAATCGCCACCGGGGAGAATCGATGTCGTCCTTATGCTCCCGTTTACAAACACACTCTGCTCTTCGAAGTTGTAACTGACGGCAATATGTAGCGGTTCCACACGGGTAAAAACGTCTTCGACAATCAGCACCGGCTCCGTTCCGTTCAAATTAGTATTTTTTGTACGCAGCCGCATGATCAAGTCGATGCCCCGTTGGCCCAATGTGAAGTTTCGATAATTTTGATTCAGCGAATAGGAGACGATCCTTGCGGGTCCGTCTTGATGGTTGTTTGCCGGGGAAATTAAAACTTCAAGCGAGAAGCCCTTGCCTTTCATCAGGCTTTCATAAAATGGCCTTGAAAATGGGCGAGAAATGGCCTGCCCTTCCCCTGTGAAATCGATTCCGGGGGTAGCATCACTCCATTTCACATGATTTTTTTTCCCGGTAAAGGCAAATTGAAACGGCCAAAGTAAAATCAGAGTCAGAAATACAACATAGAGGAGAAGGGCTCTCTTATACAAATCAGTGAAAGGATCTTGACAGATGATTTGAGAGAGCAATCGGGCTTCATTTAAAGTAATTTTCTTATAAATCCCTTTGAGAACGGCTGAATCTTTTATTGGTTTGGGTGATTCCATCATAGATTATGATTGCTTTTTTCTTCCAAAGTCAACGTTCTTTCAGACCACGAAACATAAATATCAATCTATGTCAAAGGCAGAGCAAACAAACCTTGGCAATTTAAATCACCTCAAGATCCCGTGTTTGCCAGTTGAGTACCGCGGTGTAGGGAACCATCTTTTGGTGAAGATCAGGATAGGCCTTACGGATAACGTCGGCAGCAAATTGGGATAAAAAACGAGCCTTGAGCGTGGCGCGGGCACGGTCGACACCGATTTCCTGGTAGGGTGAAGAGGTGAGAAGGAGGAATCCATCGTCAGGGATACGGCCTTCACTCATATTGTTGTTGATGATCGTTGCTGCTTTACGGATCGGATCGCTGAGATCGGGGCTGTAAGGGCCGATGATGAGTGCGACATTGGGGACATGGAAAAAATCGAAACCTCGCCCGATACAGATGGCCCATTCGCGATGGACGATATCGAGTTCGCGGTCAGAATTGCGCATTTCCGCAATATGGGCGATGTTGCCTTTGATTAATGGCAGAAGATCCAACTGCACCTGACGGGGCATGTCGGGAAACAAGGCCATCAGCTTGGGCAACAGTTCGTCATCATGGCTATGAGGCGCTGAGGCAAGATCAAGTTTGCCGGCAGCGCCATGAAGGATTAATGCGTCCTCGTCGGTCTCGAAGCCGCACACAACCGGGTAAACGGTCTGATGATTCGATCCAAAAATTTCTTCAACCTGTCGTTTGATGCGGTAGGTGTGTTCGATGGCGGCATCACGGTCGTAATTGAAACCGGCACAACCGCGATGGGGCGCGTCCTTCGAGAAATGATAGGTAATCAACAACAACACACGACGGCCATTGTTGACCGCGTTTTGAAAGAGAACGTTGAGCACCTCGCCGAGATACGGCCAGCCAAGGTCAAAGATGCCGCCGAGGTTGCGGATCGGGTGGATAATGCCGAGTGGGGTTTGGGTGGCCCAGGGGATGTGGATGCGTCCATCCATGCACTTCATCACGGCTACCAGAGTCGGGTGTTCGGCCAGGTAGCGTTGCCGGGCCAGGAAGACCTCCGGGGTGCAGAATTCATGTGAGTGTTCGCGGCCTAGTTCGAGCAGCCAGTTGATCCTTTCGTGTATTCCTTGGCGGTGAACCGGCACGGATGTTATCCTTTCATCGCAATGCGAAACAGGCAATTTAATAGTAGGCTACGAGCCAAATATTAATTCAAGTTTTATCTTTTTTCCAATATCCAATGATTATTGGCGGTTTTTGAGTCGGATTGCAGACATCGCTTATATGACGAATCCGAATGTTTGAGCCCTCGGGGAGTTTTCATTATCCGGTAGCGGAGGGAATAATCAGCGACTTCAGCGCGCAAACTCATGCATAAGGCAATCTAAGGAAAGAGCAGGTTTCATAATGATATAAAACTGTTGAGCGCAATCCACCTATTAGGATCCGAATCTGATAAACAGGACTTCCGCTGTTCTTTCCCAAAGTTGCCTAATGCATTCAGATCCCGCCATGGCGGGACCCGCTTTCGCTGCTGATCACTCCCTCCGCTTTGGTTCGGCATTTGCGGGAAAAAATCCCCGACCCCTGGAATATTTATAAGTCCAGCCGTCAAGCCACAACAGGCTGGGTTCAGAGACTGCATTTCTGGATGGCCTCATCGACCACATCGAAGATATCACTTAACCTGAGGATACCCACCACCTGGTCTTTTTCGGTCACAAGCAGGGCATGGTGCCGCCCCATTCCCAATTGATGGATGGCGACATCGAGGGAGGCTTCTGAATCCAGGTATTCGCCCCGGGTCAGTGCGTACATGATGTCCTTGACCTTGATTCCAATCGCCTTGCGGCAGATTTCATCCAGCGGCTTTTCCCACATCCTGTTTTTTTCGATCATGGCTTTGATAAATTTCGGGTCAAATCCGGAGTGAGTCACCCCTTTCAGATCGCCAATCTTACGATAGCCTTCTTCAAGGCCCAAAATCAAATCCAGCTGGCTCAACTTGCCGACGACTTTGCCGTGATCATCCAATACCAAGAGACTGCGGTGGATATTGTGATCGTGCACCGAATTCTGCTTGAGATCTCTCAGGCTGATAAGTGCTTCCCCAAGGGTCGCATTCTGATTGATTGTGGTGTATTCGGATATCGGCACCATCGTATCCTTTACCTTGTATGTTTTCATAGATGACAACTCCTGTGTTGAAAAATGATAGACATGCTAAGTAAGCATAGTGCCATTCAGGAATGGCTAAAAGGGAAAAATTTCGCGGTGTTTTAAATGGATTGGTTCATCCAGCAATTGGGCATTCAGGCAGTGCCCGCCTTCGCTGCTGATCATTCCCTCCGTTCTGGTTTATAAATAGCGTAAGCATTTCCTACACCCATTCAAGCCATGTGATCTAAGAAATCGAAAGGGATCAATGCCCTGCTCTAAACAGGGTTGACTCAATACTGATTTTAAAATATACAACCAAAATTGTCTATTTAAATGGGGCTCTTTAAGGTCGGCACACCTGCTGAAACCTAAGTTCTAATTCTACCGGACGCTAGGATCCGTTTCCCAGCCTTTACCTGCTGTCGGGTTGTTATATTGCCGGACTAAAAAGGGGCGTTATGAATCACTTTTTCTTTGCGGTAGCTTTGATTCTTTACGGAGGCCTTGTGCCTCTTTTTTTTGGGCGTAAGTTTGTCTTCATGAAATTGGCCGGTGTACTTGGCATCGGTTTTGGTTGCCTGTTGGGGCTGGTCTATTCGGTAATTAAGCTGTTCCACCCCCAGATCTATTCCGCTTCATTCAGTTACCTGAATGCGCTCTCCCTAACATTTCAAATAGACGCACTGTCTTCTTTTTTTCTTATCGCCATCTTCGCTGTCTCGCTGATAGCAGCCATTTACAGTTTCCATTACATGGACAACCCAGCCAAAGCATTTCGAACGGCTGTCCACTACTTTTTCTTCAGCCTGCTCGTTGCCGCCATGGCGCTGGTGGTGACCGCCAGCAACCTGATTAGTTTCATGCTGTGCTGGGAAATCATGTCCCTGGCGTCGTTTTTCCTTGTGGTTTACAACTACGAAATTGAAGAAAACAGACGCGCGGGTTATCTTTATTTTGTATTTTCCCAAGTGGGGGCCATGTTCATATTTGCGGCGTTCGCTGTCATCTATGCCCATACGGGCAGTATCGACCTCAGTGCGGCAGCCAACTTGCCGGATGGTGCCAAAATTCTAGTTTTTATTCTGGCTTTTATCGGTTTCGGCTCCAAGGCCGGTGTCTTCCCCTTTCACGTCTGGCTGCCCCATGCCCACCCGGCGGCTTCCAGCCATATCTCCGCCGTGATGTCCGGCGTCATGATCAAGACCGGCATTTACGGGATCCTCCGCGTTTACTCTATGTTGGACTGGCACACGGCGCTGTTCGGCGATATCGTGTTGGTCGCCGGCATCGTTTCCGGAGTTTTAGGCGTGGTTTACGCTCTTGGACAGAACGATCTGAAGCGCTTGTTAGCTTACAGTAGTGTTGAAAATATCGGGATCATCCTGATCGGTATCGGCATCGGAATGATCGGGATCTCTGCCGACCAACCGGTTATGGCTGTGCTTGGATTTGCCGGTGGACTGTTGCATGTCCTGAACCACTCGATCTTTAAGTCCCTCCTGTTTATGGGGGCCGGCATGGTGGCGCGTAAAACCGGCACCCGCTCCATCGATCTTCTGGGCGGCCTGATCAAGAAAATGAAAATTACCGGAACGACCTTTCTGATCGGTTCTCTGGCCATATCGAGCCTCCCACCGCTAAACGGTTTTGTGAGCGAATTTTTGATCTATCTCGGCTGTTTCCGTGGCATTGTGTTGAGCAGGGCAGATTTTGCGCTCAGCCTGCTGGCGATTGTGAGCCTGGCGGTGATCGGTGGGCTGGCCCTGGCCTGTTTCACCAGAGTGGTGGGCGTTGTCTTTCAAGGCGAGCCGCGCAGTCGGGCAGCGGAAAGCGTGGATGAAAACGGGCCCATGATGCTGATTCCCATGATGGTCCTGGCCGCTGCCTGCATCGTCATCGGTGTGTTCCCGGCGCTGTTTATGACCATGGCGGTCAAGGCTGTTGAGTCCCTGCAGTTGGGTTACGGCACGGTTCCATTGGCACCCTTCGAGCAATTAACCGGAAATATTACCCGGGCCGCCGCTCTCGTTTTCGCCGTTTTTTTCATCATTTTGGCGCTACGGACGGCTTTGTACAGGGGCAAAACCATCACCCGATCCGGAACTTGGGGCTGTGGATTCACCCGGCCCACGGTTAAAATGCAGTACACGGGATCTTCCTATGCCGATTCAATTCTCGAATTTTTCAGACCATTGGCACCCTTGACCGTAGACGACAAGAAGGTGCGGGGGAATTTCCCTCAACAAACCCATTATTACAGCCACATCAATGATATTGCCGAATTGCACATGGGGAGCGTGATCGTGCGACCGATTCTGTCGCTTTTCGACAAATTACGCTGGCTGCAGCACGGGGACATACACCTATATATCGGTTATATTCTTTTGGCAATTGTGGTCCTGCTGTTTCTTGTTTAGCCTGGTGAGGCACAACCCTCTCGATACGGAATAAGGGTGAGGATATTGTGATGAGATCCATAATCATTCTGGCCTTGGCGATATTTCTGGCACCGCTGTATTCAGCGCTTATCCTCAAGGTCAAGGCGTTTTTCGGCGGTAAAAAAGGGCCGCCGTTGCTCATCAATTATTTTACGCTGGTCAAACTGCTCAAAAAGGGATCGGTATACAGCACCAGTACCACCTTGATCTTCAAACTGGGTCCCATGGTCTCTTTGTCTGCGGCCGTCACGGCGCTGATGTTTTTACCCATTGCCGGACAATCGCCGCTATTCTCTTTCAATGGAGATATCATTCTGCTGCTTTACCTTTTTGGTCTGGCACGGTTTTTCACGATTGCCGCCGCCATGGACACAGCCTCGCCCTTTGAAGGCATGGGTGCCGCTCGTGAGGCTTATTTTCCGATTATCTGTGAAGCCACACTGTTCATGATTTTAATCCTGTTTACCATTCTCACCGGGCAATTAAGCCTGACGGCCTATTTTTCGAGCGGTCAGCCGCTTATGCTCTGGCAAACAGCCGGCTCGCCATTGTTGTTTGTGGTTATTGCCTTTTTTATTATCCTGCTGACCGAAAATTCCAGGGTGCCGGTGGATGACCCGGCTACCCACCTGGAGCTGACGATGATCCATGAAGTCATGGTGCTGGATCACAGCGGACCCGATTTTGCCTTGATTGAGTTGGGGTCCTTTTTAAAGCTATTCTTTTACGCGACATTGGTCAGCCTGCTGATCTGCCCGTTTTCGTTCGGCAGCACGCTGGCTGACATCGGCCTGTTCTTGTGCATTCTCGCATTGGTTTATGCAGTCGTCGGCGTCACCGAGTCTGTCATGGCCCGTTACCGGATGGACAAGGTACCCCAGTTTGTCCTGACATCTTTTGCCCTGGCTTTTTTTGCAACCGTCATTACCCTGGAGTTCATGCGATGATCGATTCCGTCGATACACTATTAGCCCTGGTTTTGTTGTCGGTTTTATTTTCGTTCGGTACCAGTCGGTTGCCGGCATTAATCAAAATTATCGCTTTTCAGGGCGTGGCGGTGTCCATTGTGCCGCTGTTTATCGGCCATGACCTGACCACCGGTGGAACCGTGTTTACCCTGGTTACCCTTCTGATTCGGGGTATCGTCATTCCCCTATGCATCTATCTGGCCATCAAAAAAGTCGCTATCCGTCGGGAGGTCGAACCCATTGTCGGATATCATGCCTCTCTTCTGGTCGGATTGATCCTCATCGTGGCCGCCACTTTCGTCAGTCCGAAATTCAATTTGCTCCAGACCAGCGGCAACGCCCTGTTACTCCCAACCGCTATCACCCTGTTGGCAGCGGGCATGTTTCTGCTCATGGCCCGCCGCAATGCGATTGCCATGGTTCTCGGTTATATCGTGATGGAGAACGGCATCTATCTGGTGGGCACCAGCTTTTCCGTTCGCGCCCGCCATATCGTGGAATTCGGCATCCTTCTGGATGTATTGGCCGGGGTCATGATAATGGCCATTATTCTCCAGAATATCAAACAGGCCTTCGATGATGTGGACACGGCACTGCTCAGAACCTTAAAGGAATAGGTGTGCTTCTCATGGTAGAACTTGTATTCATGACTCCATTTTTAACCGGTGTCATCGCCTTTTTCCTCCCGCGGGCATCCGGACGGTTGCTGCTGGTGATCACCGGAGCCATCCACCTGCTGCTGTCACTTTCGCTGTGGATCCGTCGACCGACAGCGATATTTCCAGAATATTTTGCTGTGACACCCGAGGGGTTGTTGTCGTTACTGGTCATTTCACTGCTGTTTTTCCTGATCTCCATCTATACGATCGCTTATCTCAAGGAAGCCGATATCCGGTCGGAGAACATTTTCACCGGCTCGATGCTGCTCTTTTTATCCACCATGACAATGGTCACCCTCTCGGACCATATCATGGTCATGTGGATTGCCATCGAGGCCACCACATTGGCCAGTGCGCCTTTGATATACACCCACCGATCGCCCGCTTCTCTAGAAGCCACCTGGAAGTATGTATTGATCTGCTCGGTGGGAATCGCCCTGGCCCTTTTGGGCTCGGTACTAATTGACTTTTCCATGGAAGTGGGCGGGGTGGATGTTCCGGTGGCCTTCTCTTCGCTGACTGAAGTGGCCCAACGCCTCGATCCGTTGTGGCTCAAAACCGGTTTTGTTTTTATTCTGGTGGGTTACGGCACCAAAATGGGACTGGCGCCGATGCACACCTGGCTGCCCGATGCGCACAGCGAAGCCCCCAGTCCGGCATCGGCCCTGTTGTCGGGTGTGCTGCTGAATTGTGCTTACCTGGGGATATTCAAAACCAATAAAATCATGCAGGCCGCAGGCCTGGGAAATTTTTCCGGTACCATTCTGATCGTCTTCGGTCTGGTCTCCATGCTGGCAGCGGCCACGTTCATCATCAGGCAGACCGAATACAAACGGCTGTTGGCCTATTCGAGTATCGAAAACATGGGTATCATTGCCTTCGGTACCGGGATCGGCGGAATTGGGGCCTATGGCGCCGTGCTGTGCCTGATCCATCACAGTCTGATCAAATCAGCCCTTTTTCTCTCATCCGGTAATATCCTCCTGGGATACGGCAGTCGTTTGATAGACGGCACCGGGAAACTTGCCAAACTGATGCCCAAAACTTTTGTGGCTTTTTTCGGTGGGTTTGTCGGTATGGCCGGCATGCCGCCATTCGGGATTTTTCTGGGCGAATTGTTCATTGTTCTCGGTGCCTTTCGTACAGGGCACTATTTGGGGGCGGGACTTTTTATACTGAGCATCTGTGTGATTTTTGCCGGCTTTGCCAATCATGTCATGAAGATCGCCTTCAGCGATACCCAAGCCGAGATCCAAAAGAAAGAAATATCCCAAATGGTCTGGCCCCAATTCGCACTGCTCTTTACCTCTATCGTGCTCTTTTTCTGGATGCCGGGAACGCTGTACCAAACGATTATCAATGCGCTAAATGCTATCGGCCCATAATATTAAATAGCCTCAACAAAAATTATTCAGGGTGGCTGATGACTGTCAGCCAGAAGTCAGCACATCGATGTATGTGGGTTAGGTGACACCAATGGAGACGGGTTTTTTACAGATTGGCAATGGGGAGGCGATTGACAGAGACCGCATCCCGCATCTTGATTTCGATGACTTTCGCACTCAGGCTCTGGCGGTCGTCGAAGGCGGGGGCAAAGTTGTCCACTATTTCGCCTACCAGGACGGCTCTGCAGTCAAACTTCTGGCGGTACTCAGGACCGAACAACTGCTGGTTGCCGGATGCGATGCGCCGGACGCCTATCCGGCCATGACGTTGCCGTGCGAACCGTTCCATATGTTCGAACGCGAAATTGCCGAACAGTTCGGCATTCGGCCCGAGGGGCATCCCTGGTTGAAGATGGTGCGCTATCACGCCAACGACCTCGGCAGACCGGATGTCTTCGGAAATGACTACAGTCAAGATATCCCTGGCGGATACGATTACTACGCCGTGGAAGGCGATGAAATCCATGAGGTGGCCGTGGGCCCGGTGCATGCCGGCGTTATCGAGCCGGGTCAATTCCGGTTCAATTGCATCGGAGAGCGCGTACTGCATCTGGAAATTCAACTGGGCTACCAGCACCGCGGTGTCGAAAAACTATTGCTCAATGTCGAGGCCAAACGGTTGCCCATTCTGGCCGAGGGGATTGCCGGCGATACCGCCATTGGAAACAGCTTGTGCATGGCCCAGGCGGTTGAGGCATTGACCGCGGTCCAACCCGATACCGGGGCGGACATCATCCGGTTGATTGCATTGGAACTGGAACGGCTTGCCAACCACGTTGGTGACCTGGGTGCGCTGAGCGGAGATGTCGCTTTTTTACCGCCGGCCAATTACTTCGGACGGATGCGCGGCGATTTCCTTAACCTGACGCTTTGGATGTGCGGCAACCGCTTCGGAAAAGGGCTGGTGCGGCCCGGGGGGGTCCGCTTCCCTATGACCGATGAGGATCGCAGCACGCTGATGGCGCGTTTGAACGAACTCAAACCCCAGGTCGAACATGTGATCGACCTGCTGTTTGCCACTTCCAGTGTCCGATCCCGGTTTGAGGACTGCGGAACGGTCAGTACGGCGACGGCGGAAAAACTGGGCTTGGTAGGGCCGGCCGGCCGGGCGTGCGGCATTCCGTATGATGTTCGGCGCTGTTTTCCCACCGGGCACTATGGGCAGCAGTATATCCCCGAGAATGCCAAATCCACAGGTGACGTCTATGCCCGGGCCATGATCCGGGCGGATGAGGTGATTCAATCGATCGAGATGATTCAGTCCTGGTTGAGCGAACCGATCGACACGGTGTGTGTCGAGACTTTCGACGCGGCTTTGGCGCCGGCTTCTTTTGTGGTGGCGATCAACGAAGCGTGGCGCGGTGAGCTGTCGCACTGCGTGCTGACCGATACAGCGGGCGGGATCTTGCGTTACAAGGTCAAGGATCCTTCCTTTCATAACTGGAACGGACTGGCTATGTCCCTGCGGGATACCGGAATTTCAGATTTTCCGCTCAACAACAAGAGCTACAATCTGTCATATTGCGGATTCGACCTCTAATAATCGGTAAGCGTTCACAGAGCACCGTGTCTGCTATGTTGTCGGACGCTTTAAGTATACAAAATTTCGCCTGCTATACAAAATTTCGTCTGCGCGCCCGACGCCTTGCATTTACGGTACCCTGTAAACGCTGTCAGTCAGGTAGATTACAATACATCGGACATTGCAAGCAGGCAAAGGTTCCAATTGTCCCATACGGCGATAGATGCAACCGGGCAGTCACCAAAACGACCAACGGCAAAAGTGAAACGACCATGCTCAAAACACTGAAAAACAGATTTGAACAGGGATACCGAACCAGTGCCTATCCCAAAAAGGAAATAAAACTACCGGCCCGCTATCGCGGGTGTCCGCAAATTAATAAGGAAGCTCCGGGGGAACTGGTCGCCCAGTGTGCGGCGGCTTGTCCCCAGGACGCCATCGATGCCGGGCGCAAAAGGATCGATATGGGGCGCTGCGTATTCTGCGGCACATGCGAACGTATTTCCGAAGGCCGATTTGTCTCTTTCACCCGGAATTTTGAACTTTCGGTTGCCGAAAAAGAGCATTTAATGACCGACGGCACGCTGCCTTCCTTGGCCGATCATGCCCGCCAGCACTTTAAAAAGCTATTCGGCCGCTCCCTGCAACTGCGCCAGGTATCGGCCGCCGGCTGTAACGCTTGCGAAGCGGATTTAAACGTTCTGGCCACCCCATTCTTCGATCTGGCCCGGTTCGGGATCAATTTCGTGGCCTCACCGCGCCATGCCGACGGTATCGTCGTTACCGGACCCACATCAATGAATATGAAAACGGCACTGCTTCAAACCTACGAAGCCGTGCCGTCCCCCAAAGTCGTCATTGCCGTGGGCAGTTGTGCGCTCAGCGGTGGTCCTTTCAGGGGCAGCCCTGAAATCACCCCGGGCCTGGACGGCCTGCTGCCGGTGGACTTGTTCATTCCCGGCTGCCCGCCGCATCCCTTGACCAACCTGCATGCCTTACTGAATTTCTTCAAATAATGACCGAACCGATCCAATGACTCACGACCGAATGTCGATGGTCGGATAGACCCCTTTCTTCACGCCGAGCGGATGCGGCTGAATGATGTTGTAGGCAATGTGCTGGGTTCTTTGGGCATGCCCTCTGTTCTTCTTACCGTCGTAATAGGCCCCGTTGGTTTCGAGGATATGGTCGATACGGTTTTGAAATGTCTCGACAAAGGCTTTGCCGTTACCCGCGAATTCCATGGCGCCGATGTTGAGTTTGTCCTTCACCTTGGCCAGGTCTTCAAGAGCGATGCTGTGCTCTTTCAGGTCCTGCGGCTTTCGGATCAGCCCCCAGACCAGATGCCCCGGTGGGATCGCCAGGGACGCTTGCATATCGATAATGGTGTGCGGCATGACGATAACCCCTTCTCCGACCCGCAACGGAAATTCGAAAGTGCCCCGCAGGAATGAATTGAACCCGACAAAAACATTATTCTCCAGCACGACGTCGATCAGTTTGGCCCCATGGGCGGTCACGTTGTTACCCTTAAGCTTCGAGTCGATAATATAGCAGTGCTCCTGGGCATTGGCCCCTTTGCCGAGGACCGAACTTTCAATATAGGCATGCTGGGCAATGAGAACGTTATCAGCAATACGGGTCTTGGGTTTCACGACAGCATAAGGGCTGAGAGAAGCACTTTTCGGAACAGAAACTGGGTTTGAAAAGTGAACCACGTTAAAGACGTCCTGAAAATCTTCCTTGCGGCTTTCGAGAAAATCGATGAAGATTCCGGTGGGGCGGCGATCGGGATGGAAGTCGATATATTTTTTCAGCACTTTTACGGGATGGTTGTATTTAAAATCGAATTGATCCTCGGCTTTGACCCAGATCTGTCCTGGGGGGATCTGGTCGTGCCAAAGTTCACCGACCTGCAGGTAAGCAAAGGTTCCCACAGCGCATCCGTGAAGACTGGTCAAGTCGACCGTGCTGAACGGATTGAGAAAACAGCCTTCGGTCCAGGAACCGTGGATGTTTACATAGGCGGCTGAGACCGTATTCTTGATCAGAAACAGTTCCGGATTTTCCGGATTGTGGGAACAGTTGTGGACCAGGGTTTTGATCAGAAAGCTGTCCTTGATCAGAATCGTTTCGTCGTAATCGAGAGGGATGGCGGTCCCTTCGTAGCGTAAGACATCACCGCAAGATTTCAGCTCATCGCCGCGGATGTCACACTTATACAAAATCGAGTTGTCGACCTTGCACCGCCCCAGAATGTTGCTTCCGGCAAGGTTGGAGTAGTTAAATTGATAGTGTAGGGAGTGGTGGGGTGTGATGCCGTAAAGGGCGTAATATTTGATCATTTTGTTCAGTGGGACATAGTACTTGAGGAAACCCGGAACATCGAAATCGAAACGTCTCAGATTGACATCAACTCTTTTAAGGATTCGATCGCGCAGTTTTTCGAGTTGTTTCATTCTTCCT
This sequence comes from uncultured delta proteobacterium, assembly GCA_963792945.1. Classification (GTDB taxonomy): domain Bacteria; phylum Desulfobacterota; class Desulfobacteria; order Desulfobacterales; family SG8-13; genus JARFQH01. The sequence continues at coordinate 285,157 of CAWBYM010000025.1, forward strand.
CCATAGCAATCGTCTGTAGTTATTAATTCTCAGCCGGCCGATACGCGAACCGCTCCTGAAACCGCGTAAACGTCGGCTTCGGGAGCGGCTTTGTTATTGGTAGTATTCGCTGCCAGCAAGTTGAATCCCGTTACTTCTTTGATGCGGGTATGTTGCAGGTTGCAGGTCCGCATCGTCTACCCACTCAAGGTGGTTGGCATCCCCATCAGCGGCCAGAGGATGAACACGGCGAATCCCACCACGACCATCAGTATAATACTCGCCGGAATTCCGTACAGGAAAAATTCGCCGGTCGTGAACTGTTTCGAATCGTAGGCGATGGCATTGGGCGCCGCCCCGACGAGCAGCAGAAAGGGCATACCGGCAGTCACAAGGGAAGCGAACAGGATCACTTCACCGGCCACCCCGAGGTAGGGGGCGATGACCAGCGCCACGGGGAGCGAAATCGCAATGGCCGCCACATTCATGATGAAGTTGGTCATCATCATGACAAAGAAGGCGATGCTCATCACGAATACAAACCAGTTGGATTCTTTGAACATGGTCAGCCAGTTGACGGCCATCCATTTGGCGGCCCCGGTTTCCCACAGGCAGAAGCCGATGCTCATGGCCCCGGCGAACAGCAGGATGATGTTCCAGGGGATCTCTTCGAGATCCTCCAGGTCCATGATGCCGGTGATAAAGAACAGGATCGTCGATATCAGGATGATGGCGGTTTTGTCGATCGGTTTCAAAAAGGGAATGAATGAGCGCAGGGACATGACCATGATGCAGCCGAGGACGATGGTGGCGGCCGTGATTTCCTTGCGGGTGATGGGGCCGAGTTCCGAGTTGAGCTGCTTGGCTCTTTCCCTGAGGCCGGGAATGCGGTCTTTTTCGGGTTTGAAAAAGACCATGAAAAAACCCCACAGGAGAAATGTCATCAGCCAGCCGATGGGGAACATGTAGTACGACAGCTGAAAGAAACTGATATCCTGGTTCATGATGTCTTTGTAGAATCCCAACGCCACGGCACCCCGCGCCGCCCCCAGCAGGGTGACGATGCTGCCGGCACCGGCGACGTAGGCCATGCCGATAAACAACCCCTTGCCGAACTTGGTTTGTTTGTCCCCTTCGCCGTACAGGGCGTAAATCGAAATCAGCAGCGGATAGATGGTGGCGGCTACGGCGGTGTGGGCCATGATGTGGGTCAGGGCTGAGGTGACAACGAAGGCGCCCAGGTAGATCATGCTCGTCTTTTCGCCCACAATGGCCAGCATCTTGTAAGCTAATCGTTTGGTCAGTCCGGTCTTGGTAAAGACTAGTCCGATCATGATCGAAGCAAAGATGAACATGACCGACGGGTCCATAAAATCCTTGAATGCTTCCTTGGCCGGACGGATCAGGAAAAGAGCTTGAAGGACCCCGATGGCCAGGCTGGTGACCCCGATCGGAACCACTTCGAACACCCACCAGGTACCGGCCAGCAGAAAAACCGCCAGAGCGCCCTTGGCTTCCCGGCTCAAGGGGAAATGCTTACCCATGGGATCGATGGCATCGGGCCAGGCCGGTGAGAGATAAACCACTGAAAATAAAATAATACCGATGGACAGAAAAAGGATTTTACGCCAGTTGACTGCAGTGTCTTGACCGCTCGCCACAGCATCGATTGCCATTCAATTCCTCCTTACATTTGACCTTTTTGTCGATAATATCAGCCCGTCTCGGTTGTCACACCTTGTCGCTGAAGCACCCTTCCATGGAATGGAAAATGGCGGCGAACACGTCGGTCAGTCTGAGGATACCGACGATTTGTGTCCCTCGGGTGACCAGCAACGACTGGTGGTGACCGAGCACCAGCAGGTGAATCGCCAGATCGAGAGAGGCCCCCTCGTCGATATACTCCCCTTCAGAGGGTACATGCATATATTTCCCCGCCTCCTGCTTCCCGGCTTTTTCGCAGATTTGCTCCAAGGGTTTCTCAAAAAGCCGGTAGTTCTCGACCATTGATTCAATGAAGCGCTTGCTGAAGCCTAAATGAGAAACGGCCGAGTTTTTCGACTTGATATCCTCGTAAGAGGGTTCCAAGGCCCGCAGGATGTCGAGTTGCCCCAGCTTGCCGACGATGCGCCCGTTATTGTCCTCCACCAGCATGGCCCGGTGCCGGTAGCGCGTTTGATCGAATTCCTGTTGGGCCGTCTCGAGAGCTTTAACCGCCTCGTAAATCGTGGCATTTTCTTTGATTACCGCATATTCATCCCGCGGCACCATCAAATCTTTCACCAGGAAACGTTTCAATTGCAGCCTCCTTTAGCTGTTTTTTCCAATCGGGACGGGGTCCTTATAGCGAACCCACCGTCAAGCGGCGGTGGGCGTCTGGTTGGTTCTGGATCTGCCAAGGTAGTCTCATTACTCTATAAGAGGTGATAAATCAAGGTCTAATTGGCGTGGGGCATAAATGGCAATTTAGTCGCCATGTGGCGGTCTGTGCGGTTTTCCTCTTGAACCGGACGTTAAGTTATTTCTGGACATTGTCATCGCAGAGACCGGCCTTAGTCATAAAGTGATTAGCGATGAAGGGGTCATCAAGGTGCCCCTGCAAAGGTTTTATACGCAGGTGTCCCCAAAAGGGGGCGTTTGATTTCGGCCATAACCTTCATCGGGTGGGAAGAACGATCGCGTGGTGATATAAAGTTCCGCGGAAGGGATCAGGAATCGGTGACCGATCCTGGCGCCCAGGCCATCAAAGGACTCTGGTTGTGTCCGGTGCACGCGGCTGTGCCGGCGGGTTCCTCGTGCTATATGTATGGACTGCTATTCCCGATCGGGGCCATGGGATGATCCACACGTTTATTGGAAATAAGGGGCGGGGGGACGATCAGGGGTATTCTGAACCGACGCGGGGAAACGGATCGCGGCCGGCCTGCGGCGGTTACATTTCCAGGACGGACTCTTTCAGGAAAGCAAAGGCGGCCTCTCCGGTAATGGCGGCTTTTTCTTCGCCGGAGGCGACCTTTTTGTAGTACGCCAATTTCTCTTTGTCATTGGAACTGATGGGAGACTCGATGACTTTTACCGTGTTGTCGGCCAGGCTGTAGAGGACGGCCGGACCGAATAGCCGTTCGCCGTTATCTTTTATTTTGAGTTTACCCCTGACATGATGATGGTCGACTGAAAAAATCTTGGGCGGCGGCTTGTAGCCGAGCAGATCGGCGAACATGTCGACGACCTCGATCACGCCATCGGCATAGCGACTCTCAACGGACGCCACGCCATCGATGGCGATGTCGGCAATATCGGATGGTTCGAAAGAGAGATCGAGCTTTGAGATGCAGGCCTTTTGGACTTGCTTTACCGATGTCTCCTTCTTGCTGACCACAACGTCCTTGTCGTTCAGTATCTTGACGATGTTGCGGATGCTGATCATGTCCTTCACGAACGGGCTCTTGCGGATGACAACGTCTTTGACGGAGGTGTGGTAGATCGTCAGGTCGTTGTCGAGGACCAGGATGTTGCCGATATCCGCCGAGGAATCCTCCAGGTAGAGTTCGAGATCCCTTTCTTTGCGGAGGGTGTACCCGGCCTTTTGCAGCAGGGTCCGCATGGCGTCCTTGTCCACCTTGAGCCCGCTCTCCGAAGGCCCGATGGATGCCGTCACTTTGGCGGCCAGATTGTCGATTTCGATCTTCCTGAGAAGATTTTCCTTGAATGACATGTTCTCCTCCCGACCCAATTTTTCTTCAACTTAATACAAGCAGCGGCGTCTGTAAATAACCGTTGCATACGAACCGGATCCAATTCGAAATGCCGAAGAACGCGGGGTCTACAAAAGACACTTGATATTTCTGTTGAATGAAGCAATAAATACAGGCTTAAAAATCGATGGGGAGAGGCACCGGTATACCGCCTAAAGGAAAAATCAGGAAACGGGGGTTGGCATGAGTGAAACCGTCAAAATCATTTACGGGAACAAAACCTATGAACTACCGATCGTGGTCGGGACCGAAGGGGAAAAGGCGATCGACATATCGACACTGCGCAAGGACAGCGGCCTGATCGCTCTCGACTATGGTTATGCCAACACGGGCAGTTGCTACAGTTCGATCACTTTCATGAACGGCGAAAAAGGGATTTTGAGTTACCGCGGCATACCGGTGGAACAGTTGGCGGAGAGTTCTACTTTTATCGAGACCGCCTACTTGCTGATCAACGGCCATCTGCCCAACCGGACCCAGCTCAATCAATTTTCGGTGTTATTGAACGACAACTCGCTCGTACACGAAGACATGCGGGCTTTTTATGAAAAATATCCGCGCGCATCGCACCCCATGGGGATCCTGTCATCGATGGTCAACGCTTTGAGGAGTTTTTATCCTGAACTGCATAGCGCGGAGGAGGAAATCAACCTCACCATGACGCGGCTGTTGTCCAAGGTCCGAACCATGGCCGCCATGTCATACAAAATCTCACGCGGGCACAAGGTGGTCTATCCGCGGCCGGACCTGACCTACTGCGCCAACTTCCTCAACATGATGTTCGACACACCGGTGAAGCCGTATCGGCTCGACGATGAACTGGTCGAGGCCTTGAACGTCTTCTGGATCCTGCATGCCGATCATGAACAGAATTGCTCCACAGCTGCGGTGCGGCTGGTGGGCAGCGGGCGGGTCAACCTTTACGCCGCTATATCCGCCGGCATCGCCGCCCTTTGGGGGCCGCTGCACGGCGGCGCCAATCAGGCCGTGATCGAAATGCTGACCAACATCCGCAACGGCGGCGGTGACATCGATCCCTTCATCGAAAGGGCCAAGGACAAGAGCGACCCATTCAGGCTGATGGGATTCGGACACAGGGTCTACAAGACATACGATCCCAGAGCCAAGATCATGAAATCGATGTGCCACCGGATTCTCGACAAGCTCAACCTGAACGATCCGCTCCTGGACATTGCGATGAAACTGGAAGAAGTGGCCCTGAAGGACGAATACTTCATCGAACACAACCTCTACCCGAACGTCGATTTCTACAGCGGTATCGTGCTGAGGGCCATGGGAATACCGACCAACATGTTCACGGTCATGTTTGCCATCGGCCGTTTGCCGGGCTGGATCGCCCAGTGGAAGGAGAGCATGGACGACCCCGATTGGAAGCTCTGCCGACCGCGCCAGATTTACACCGGCCGGACCAAAATGGACTACGTCCCTCTCGACGAACGGTGATGGTCTGCCTCGCCGTATTTAGAGACTATGGTTCACAACAAAAAGCCCGGGGCAAACGCCCCGGGCTTTTTGTTGTGCTGTATCTCTAAATGCTTCGAATTAGAACAGACCGGAAACCTTACCGGTTTTGACATCAACGTCTATCCGTCGGAAAGCTGGGTTGGAACCGGTACCCGGCATCAGGCTGATGGTCCCGGCACAGGGACACAGGAACTTGGCGCCGGAATAGATCAGCACGTCGCGGATCGGCAACGTCCAGCCCTTGGGCACGCCCTTGAGAGTCGGGTCGTGGCTGAGGCTCAGGTGGCTCTTGACCATCATGGTGGCGAAATCGGCGTACTTGGGATCGCTTTCCAGCATCTTGGCTTTGGCCTCGGCCTCGGGGGACCAGGACACGCCGTCGGCGCCGTAGACTTCTTTCGCGATCTTGGCGACGCGATCACGCAGTTTCATCTCCAGCGGGTAGAGGAACTGAAAGTCGTTCTTCTCGTTGCAGGCGTCGATGACCGCATCGGCGAACTCGAGCGCTCCGTCACCGCCCTTTTCCCAGTGCTTCGACTCGGCGCAGCGGGCGCCGGCGGCTTCAGCGATTTTTCGGACCACGGCGCACTCGGCGTCGGTGTCGGTGTAGAACCGGTTGATGCAGACCACCGGATTGATGCCGGCCTTGCGGATGACATTGATCAGGTGAACCATGTTCTCGCAGCCCTTTTCCACTAGCTCGAGGTTTTCCTTTTTGTACACATCGGACATGGCGATGCCGGGAACGACCTTGGGGCCGCCGCCGTGCATCTTGAGGGCGCGGATGGTGGTGGTCAGTACCGAAACGTGGGGCTTGAGGCCGCTGAACCGGCATTTGACGTTCCAGAATTTTTCGAAGCCGATGTCGGCTGCGAAACCGGACTCGGTGACGTGGTAGTCAAACAGTTTGAGGCCGACGCGGTCGGCGATGATCGAGGATTGCCCCACGGCGATGTTGGCGAACGGTCCGGCGTGGACCATGCAGGGGTTGTACTCGGCGGTGCACATCAGGGTCGGGTTGATGGTGTTGCGCATGAAGGCGGTCATGGCATTGCCGACCTCGAGGTCGCCGGTGGTGACCGGTTTGCCGCTCTTGTCGAAGGCCACGGTGATGTTGTTGAGTCGCTCTTTGAGATCCGCCAAGTCGCGAATGACTGCCAGGATCGCCATACACTCGGAACCGACCGCGATGCCGAATTTGGACTGCATGGTGTAGCCGTCGAACCGGCCGCCGATGCCGATGATGATGTTCCTGAGCGACTGGGCACAGAAATCCATGATCCAGCCCATCTCGACCCGGGTGGGATCGACGTCGAGCCGCCGCATGTTGGTCAGGCGCTGGAGCTGCTCGTCGTTGTAGTTACGCTCGTGCTGCATGCGGGAGGTCAGCGCCACCATGGCCAGGTTGTGGGCGTTCATGATGTCGTTGATGTCGCCGGTCAGTCCCAGGGAAAACTCGGTCATCGGGATCAAGAGCGAGTTGCCGCCGCCGGCAGCGGTACCCTTGACGTTCATGGTCGGGCCACCGGAGGGCTGCCGCAGGGCGCCGCCGACGTTGACGCCGCGTTTGCCGAGACCTTCCATCAGACCGCAGGAGGTGGTGCTTTTCCCTTCACCCAAGGGTGTCGGCGTAATGGCGGTCACCTCGATGTATTTTCCATCCGGTTTGTCTTTCAGGCGGTCGATGATCTTGAGAAAATCGAGCTTGGCCAGTCTCCCCATCGGCAGCATTTCTTCCGGCTCCAGGCCGAGCTTTTCGCGCCATTCGTCCGGTGTCGGCATGTTTTTCTCGGCCGCTTCGGATATTTGCCAGTCTGCCATGTTTACTGCATCGTAAGCCATCTATCCTCCTCCTCTTGTATTAGGTTAACAACTCGTGAATCGGAGAGCCCCGATTCTATTCGCCCGAAGTAAATTTCCAAGGTTTTCAGGGTGTTCGGCCCATCCTTAGCCTACAGAAAAAAATCAATAACACGACGATTTGGATTTGGCAAGTGATATGATGAAAAGCGGCGTGGCAATGGGGGGGTGTACCCAGGGTCGGGCGGTTTCAATCCTGGAGCTGGTGGAGACGGTAGTAGACGCCCTTTTTTGCCATCAACTCTGCATGGCTGCCGGATTCCACGATGCGGCCGCGATTGAGGACGATGATCCGGTCGGCACGGCGCACCGTCGAAAGCCTGTGGGCGACGATAACCGAGGTCCGCCCTTTCATCAACACTTCCAGGGCTTGCTGAATCCTGATCTCGGTCTGGGTGTCGATGTAGGAGGTGGCCTCGTCGAAGAGGATCAGCTCCGGTTTGCGGGCGAACGCTCTGGCGATGGAAATGAGCTGACGTTCGCCGCTCGAAATCGAACCGCCGCTTTCCGATAGAATTGTGTCGGCGCCCTCCGGCAGACGGTCGATCAGGCTCCGGATGTTGGAGACTTCGAAAATGGTGTCCATTTCGGTGGATGACATCGGGTTGTCGCCGCGGAAAATATTGTCCCGAATCGTCTCCGAGAAAAGAAAGGGGTCCTGCATGACCAATGCGGTTTTGGAACGGTAGGCTGAGAGATCGTAGTCGTCAACGTTTTTGCCGTTGATCAGCAGACGTCCGCTGGTCGGTTCGTAAAACCGGTTGATCAGATTGATAAGGGTCGTTTTACCGGAGCCGGTAGGACCGACCACCCCGAGGACCTCGCCGGCGGTGATGGTCAGATTGAACCCCTCGAGAACGGGTTCACCCGGCAGGTAGCTGAAAGAGACATCTTCCAGGGAAATGGATGCCACGGATTCGAGGGGTTGTCCATTTGCGGTTGCGGGGACCGGCGGTGACATCCGGTTGTCGGTGTCGAGAATGAGAAAAATACGCTCGGCCGAGGCCATTGCATCCTGAAGGACATTGTATTTTTCGGCCAGGTCCCTGATGGGGCGGAAAAACATTTTGATATAGGCGATAAAGGCCACCAGGGTCCCCAGGGTCAGGGTGTCGGCCAGCACGGCTCGCCCGCCGGTGTAAATGACGACGGCGCCAGCGAGGACGCCCAGGACCTCAACCATCGGCAGAAAAAGGCCCAGCACCCTGATTTGCCGCATCCCGGCCTGGTAGTTTTCATGGTTCAGGGTGCTAAACATCCGGTAGTTGTCCGCTTCGTTGTGAAAAAGCTGAATCACTTTCATGCCGCCGATGGTCTCAGCAAAACGGGTGTTGATTTCGGCAATTTTTATCCGCAACTGCCTGAAGATGCCCCGGGCCTTGGCGGAGAAGATGGCCGTGGCCAGACCGACCAGCGGAAGCACGGTGAAAGTTGCCAGGGCCAGCTTCCAGTCGAGGAGGATCAGTACGGCTGCGATGCCGACAAGCAGGAAAAGGTCTTTGAAGACAAAGGCGATCACCGACGTAAACAGCTCATCCATGTTGTGAACGTCGTTGGTTACCCGGGTTACCAGCCTTCCCACGGGGTTGCGGGTGAAGAACTCGATCGGCAGGCTCTGGATATGACGGAACAGGTGCATCCGCAAATCGTGCATAATCATGTTGCCGGTGTAAACCATGATCCACTTCTGCATGAAATTAAAGACGAAATTCAGCGCGATGATGGCCAAAAAGAGGGCCGCCACAAGGGCCAGTCCGTTAAGGTCTTCGGCGCGCAATGTGGCGATCTCGCTTTCGGTCAGGGCAGCGAGGTTGTCGGCAGCGATCCGCGCACGGGTTCCATGGATGGTGAACAGATCCGGGTGTCCGTCAACCACAGTCTTGGCCGAAGGGTCCTGCATGTCCGTTTCAATCGTATGCGTTCCGCCGGGTCCGGAAGGGGTGATATAGCGGTCAATCGCTATTTTGGTTACATACGGAACGGATAGGTCGAGGCCGGTGATCGTCATGACCAGCAGAACAGACCAGAGGATCGGCCTGGTGAACGGGCGGGTGAACAGATACAGACGGCGAAGAAGCCTGGCATCGTAGGCCTTGCCGAGGGTTTTTTCCTCAAAGTATCCGTTGTCAATTGGCATAGATGTCTTCTTCGATTTCCTGCAGACGCCAGGTTCTGGCGTAATAGCCTTCGGCGCGCATCAGATCGTGATGGGTGCCGATTTCCGTGATCCGCCCGGCATCGAGGGTGATGATGGTGTCGGCAAATTGCACAGCCGAAAGTCGATGGGAGGCGATGTAAACGTTCCGGCCTTCCGAAAGGGCTCGGATATTTCCTACGATGGCGTTTCCGGTTTCAAGATCGACCTGGCTGATGGGATCGTCCAGAATGAGTATCGGTGCGGGATCGAGCAGGGCCCGGGCCAGGGCGATCCGCTGCTTCTGCCCGCCCGAAAGGATAACGCCCTTTTCCCCCACCAGGGTCTCGTATCCGTCGGGGAACGAGACGATCGTGTCGTGGACTTCGGCTCTCCGGGCGGCTGAAACTATCTCAATTTCCCCGAACTGTTCCCTGCCCAGGGTGATGTTCCGCCGAATACTGCCCGCGAAGAGGAAAGGTTCCTGGGATACGAATGCGATTTGTGATCGGAGGCTCGACAGCGTCAATTCCCGGATGTCGCGTCCGTCCAGGCAAATGCGGCCGGAGGTGACATCGTAGAGTCTCGGAAGCAGATTCAGCAAGGTGGTTTTGCCGCTGCCGGGAGGGCCGACGAGGCCGACAATGCTCTCCGGTTCGATCTGCAGATCGATACCCTCGAGTGCCGAGACCGATCCTACCGCCGATGGATTGGCATAGGCAAACCGGATGTTGTCAAAGGTGACCGCGCCGCGGGTTCGGACGATGGGCTTCGCCCCGGGGCGATCGGAGATTTCCGGCCGGATGCTCAAGACGCCGCTCAGGCGGTCGAGGGAAGCCTTGCCGCGTTGGATCAGGTTGGTGACCCAGCCCAAGGCCATCATCGGCCAAGTGAGCAGGCCAAGATAACTGATGAAGGCGACGAAATCCCCGGGTGTTATGGTACGGGTGATGGTTTGGCGTCCACCGAAGAAGATGACGATGGCCATGCTCAGGTTGGTCAGAAACATCATCATCGGTAAAAAAGCGCCGGTAATTTTAACCAGCTCGAGATTTTTGTCGATGTAGGTGCGGGAATACTTTTCCACCCGCTCAGCTTCGTTTCCTTCCCAGCCAAACGATTTGACAACCCGGATGCCGGCAAAACGTTCTCTGACCGCTTCGGTTAAATCGGCGTAAGCGCCCTGAACTTTGCGGTATCGACGGTGCATTTTTTTGCTGAAAAAACGGGCACCGATGACGATGAGAGGCATCGGGATCAGGACCAGCAGGGTGAGCCGCACATTGATGTAAGCCATGAAACCGATCGCTGCAGTTCCCAGGACCAGGGCATCGTTCAAGGCGACCAGGCCCATTCCCGTAGCCATTCTGACCTGCTGGATATCGTTGGTGGCATGCGCCATCAGGTCACCGGTCTTGGCCCGATCGAAATAGGCCGCAGAGAGGCTCTGAAGGTGGATGAAAAGTGTGTTGCGCAACCCTTCTTCCACCCGCCGTGACGTTCCGAGCAGGCAACGGCGCCAGATGAAGCGGAAGACGCCGATCGTCACCGCGATACCGCACATGTAAAGGGCATAGATGAGCAGTCCGCCCGCATCGGTCCGGGCGGTCGTCAGATCGTCGACCGCCCATTTGATTACCCGGGGAATGAAAAGCTGGAGAACGTCGACAACGATCAGGCTGAACAGGCCGACCAGAATCACATAGCGGTTTTCCAAAAAGTAGGGCTTGATCAGGTCGGTTGGCTTCATCGTCATGGGCTGATGCTCGATAACGGGTGATGATGTCGGGACTCACGATTGTTGAAAACCGACTCTCCCGAATCAGATGACTGGCGGCTAGTCTGGAGCACTTGGGGAAGCCGATCCGTCATAGCGGTTCCGACCGGTGGGCCAGGGCACCACCGGTCCGAGAACCGTTTCAATATAGTGACTGGTGGGTTCATCTGCAAGCAGCACTGTTCAGAGACGGGCGTCCGGTGCCGTCTCCAGGATGCGGGACGTGGTTCACAGCTGGTGTGGGAATCGTTCCACCGGTCCTATAGGCGGGGGTTCGGCGCCAGCGGCATTAATTGACTTTCCATGGATCGGTTGTTAGTATGGTCGGTTATGGAAACGGGTCTTATCGTAGAATATATCGACCGCGAGAGGATAATGTGTGCCGTCGTTCTCGAGGTCAAAGACAAGCGGTTGAGGGTTCTCAATCAGAACAACCGGGAGGTGAACCTGTCTGCCAGCCGCCTGTCCCATAAATGCCGAGATCGCCTCGACCTTGCCCACGGAAGGGAAAAAACGGTCGAAACGCTCAAGCACGTCGCTTGCCGGCGAGAGAAACTGATCGACAGTGTCGATATCAGGGAGCTTTGGGAGGTGCTGAACAGCGAGCAGGAATGGATCGACGTGGCGACCATGACTGAGTTCTGTTTCCCTAACAGCCCATCATATGATCACGAGTCAGCCGTCATAAGGGCATTTTTCAGGAACCGGCACTATTTTAAGTTCAATCCGGACCGGTTTTTTCCATACACCCCCGATCAGGTTGAACGCATAACCGCTCAGGAGGAGGCGGCCGAGCGCTGCAACCGGTTGATCGCCCAGGGGGTTGACTGGCTGAATACCTTGCAGAAGAACCATTACCGTCCAGCCGGCCCTTTCAGCCCTGACGAGCAGGAGCTGATCGATATTTTTAAATCGGTCTACCTGTACGGAAAAGAGAGCCCCGGTTATGCATTGGGCCGAGAAATTCTATCGAAATCGGTCATCAGCGACCCGGTGGATCTTTTTCCGGTATTGGTCAAGCTCGGTGTTTGGAGCGAAGACCAGAACACCGACCTGATCGTTTTCGATATCCCCATCGAATTTCCCCGGGAGGCCAGTGCCGCTGCGGAGGAAATGGTGGAGGCCCCGCCGTTTTCAGTTCAGGTGTCGCCGTCATCGCCCCGTTTAGATTTGACGAAGCTGTCGTTGATGACCGTGGACGGCCAGTCCACCCTCGACTATGACGATGCCCTCAGTCTCGAGAGAGTCGATGACGGCTATCGGCTCGGCATTCATATCGTTGATGTGGGACACTGGGTGAAAAGGGACACGCCCCTCGACAGGGAAGCATTGCACCGCGGCAGTTCGATTTATATGCCGGATTGCAAAATACCGATGCTTCCGGCTGGCCTTGCAGAGAACCTTTGCAGTTTGAAGGCGGGCCATGTTCGGCCGGCCGTCAGTACGATGGTCACCATCAGTCCATCGCTCGATATCCTTTCCTACGACGTGGTGCCGTCATTGGTCAAAGTCGATCAGCAGTTGACCTATTATGATGTCAACCTTCTCGCCAACGAAAACCAGAATGTCATGATCCTCAGAGACGCGGCGGCCCGGTTCCGAAAATTGCGGCTGGACTCCGGTGCGATCCAGATCACGTTGCCGGAAGTTTATGTCTGGGTTGGAGAGGGGGGCGAGATATCGGTGAACAGAATCAACCGTGAGAGCCCCGGTCGGATGTTGGTTTCCGAGTTGATGATCATGGCGAACTGGCTGATGGCCCGATTTCTCAAGGAACATGGACTACCCGCCATTTTCCGGTCGCAACCGGAAGCCAAGGAACGATTGTACAAGGGTGAGTCGGAAAGCTTGTTTCAGAATATCATGCAGCGCAGGCTATTGAACCGGTTCGTTTTGACCCCTGCGCCGGAATCCCACTCCGGTCTCGGGCTCGATGCTTACTTGACGGCGACATCTCCCATACGGAAGTACTGCGATCTGGTCACCCAACGCCAGATACGCGCTGCTTTTGGATTGGAAACCCCGTATTCGCCCGCTGAAATCGGCAAAATCATCCAGCAGTTGGAACTGCCGATGGGCCAGGTCTCGCGACTCCAGCACCGTCGCCTTCGCTACTGGCTATTGAGAGATTTGGAGAAACGGATCGGAGAAAAAGAGGAAGCTATCGTTCTTGGCAAGCGCCGAAAGGGCTACCAGGTTCTGATCCCGGAATACATGATCGAATGTGACATCCCGTTTACCAGCGGCTTGAACCTCAAACCCGAGGACCTCGTGCAGGTGGTTATCCAGCGGGTGAGTGCCCGCAAGGATGTCCTGAACGTATTTGTCGGTTGAAGGGGCGGTCATCCTCGGCCGAACTTCGATGGGTTGTTTTCAAACCGGGTGCTTTGCATCCCACCAGGCGGGATTACACTGGCAACGATTAACGCGCCGACGTGCTTTTGTTTTCCGGCCTGTGGCCGGAAATCCACTCCACCCGCTTTGCGGGCGATTTTTGACTCCTGCTGCGCATCTCTCGATCCACCAATGCCATTCCCGTTTCTGATTCGAAATTCAACTGGTCCTCATCGATAACGAGTGGGGTTTGGTTCCATAAACGACATGACATGAGCAATGAAGGCGTCGGGGAACTCGAGGGCCATCATGTGGCCGGCGTCGAGGATGATTTCATGTTTGGCGCCGGGTATGCTCGCGGCCAGGTAGCCGCCGTATTTCGGGGGTGTCAACCGGTCCCTGCTTCCGGAAATGACCAGGGCAGGACGGCGGATGTCCGCGACCCGCGACAAGATGTCGAATCTGTCGCAGGCATCGAAATCACCACGGGTGACCGCTACAGGGGTCCGCTGCAGTTCGAGGCGCATGGCATCCACAAGGGACGATGGGGCTGAAGGGCCGAAGGCCCAACTGCTGATCAGATCTGCAACCACGTCAGCCGGCCCCTGCAGAGCGTCTGAAATATCGGGAGCCACGCGCAGGCGTGCACCGGTTCCGACGAGTATGATGCGTTCCAGCCATGCCGGTGCTTCGAGTGCCAACATTTGAACAATAGCCCCCCCTAAAGAATGCCCCATCAGCGTCACCCGTTCGAGAGACATGGACTCGATAACTCCCTCGATTACGGCGGCATAGCCATTGACTGTTTCGCGTCCTCCACCGGCTGAGCGTCCATGACCGGGCAGATCGACGGCGATCACACTGAATTCTTTGAAGGTTCGTAATTGCGCAGGCCAGTGTTGGTGGCTGCCCCCGGATCCATGGATACAGAGCAGGGTATGGCTGGTGCCGGGTTCCGGTCGGCTGGTGGAAAAAAACAGCCGTTCACCGGCGACGTCGATGTAGGGCATGGTCAGATTCCCACCGGTCTATCGCCTGAATGGTTTCCCGCCTCTCCGGGCTGAATTGGGCTCCGGGACAGTTTGCGCTGCTTCGGGAGTCGCAATGCTGAACGGTTACGCCAGCTCCTGGATAGAAGCCTTGCCGTGGCCCGTGAAACCGGAGTCATTTCCGTTTACCACCGCGCGGCGTGACTGGCATTTCCATGTTGAGACGCTTCATTTTGCGCCACAGGGTGGTGGGGTGTATGCCCATTTCTTCTGCCGTGGCTTTGCGGTTCCAAGCGTTTTTCATCAGTGTTTTATAGATGAATGATCTTTCGACCGTCATAAGGGAATCGACGGCCGGAAGGGGATCGGGGATGGCCTTGGGGGGGCGATGGTTCGGTTTACGATAAACATTTTCCGGGAGGTGTTCGATTTGGATCTGCCCTTCCGGGCAGACGACCAAGGCGTATTCGATGATGCGTTCCAGCTCCCGGATGTTTCCAGGAAAGTCATGGGCCATCAGGAGCGGCAGCGCTTCCGGTGAAACGCTTTCTATGGGCTTGCCATTGAGCTTGGCGTGCTTGGTGATATAATAATCGATCAGCAGGGGAAGGTCTTCCTTGCGCTCGCGCAGAGGCGGTACCTTCAGATGAACGACGCTGATGAGTTGGTACAGGTCCTCCAAGAACCCTTCCGGGCCCACCTTTCCCGCCAGCCTGCCGCTGGTGGCGGCGACGATACGAACGTCGGCCCTTTGCGGGCGCTTGCAACCCAATGGATCGAAGAGTCCGT
This sequence comes from uncultured delta proteobacterium, assembly GCA_963792945.1. Lineage (GTDB taxonomy): Bacteria > Desulfobacterota > Desulfobacteria > Desulfobacterales > SG8-13 > JARFQH01. Next base: position 300,259 of record CAWBYM010000025.1, read on the forward strand.
CCCGCAACACCCTGATCAGCCGCTCCTGAAGCCCCGGCGGCATGGCGTCCAGATCGTCGATATACAGCGTGCCGCCTGCCGCCAGAGCGACTCTGCCCGGTTTGTCGTGTCGTGTTTTTCCTTTGCTGTCGGCGGTGTACCCGAAGATCTCGGTTTCCAGCAAGGCCTCGGGCAGTGCCTTGCAACAGATGGCAATGAACGGGCCGCTCTTCCGCAGACTCATGGCATGGATGGCCTTGGCGATATGCTTCTTCCCGGTGCCCCTCTCGCCTTCCAGAAGGATCGGCATCTCCATTTCGGCGGCAGATTCGAGCACTACGATCAAGCGGCGCATCTTTTCGTTTTTACTGACGATTTCATCGAAGGTGTACCTGCCGGTCAGTTCCTGACGCAGTTGCCGAATCTCGCTGAGGTCTCGAAAGGCCTCCACTGCGCCGACCACCCGATTCCTGCCGTCTTTCAACGGGGCGGTTGTGATGCTTACGGGGATGCGTTTGTCTTCGGAATCGGTAATGAAGATTTCGTTGTTGACGACCGGGTGTCCGCTTTCGAGGGTTTGATGCAGCGAACAGCATTGGTGACAGATGCTGGCTCGGAAGACCTCCCAGCAGTGTCGTCCTACGGCCTCGGAACTGGAGATACCGGTTATCTGCTCGGCTGCCCTATTGAAGTAGGTGATCACTCGATGAGCATCCACAGTGAAAACCCCATCGGTGATACTGTCCAGGATGATCTTCGCCTCTTCTGCAGAGGGATGGTCCATAGAACAGTCCCTTCCTTCAATATTAACTGATTCCCGGTCCATGATGAAAGGTCCGGATTGGGCAAGATCGGTGTTTGGAGAGATTCGGATTCTACCGATGCAAGCGCGATTTGTCAAGGCAGAGAACAGCCGAATGCCGGTACGAGATTGAGGGGAGGGCGGATTTCGGGGCTGCCGATAATTGGCGATGGAGCGGCACCCCAGAGATTTAAGAAAACCTTGCTGGATAAAAGAGATGTCGACACGATGCCTCTTCCTAAGTGGAATACTGAAAATAGTCCGAAGCCATGGAAAGAGCACTATTGGCAAGGGTCTTCAGCGGTGGTTATGCTGCTCTATCTACTCAAGCATCCTGTCCCATCGTTATTTACACACCCATTGGAATTCCCGATGAAAACAAAATTATATATCAGTATTTTCTATTTGACATATCGATATTTACTATAGTATTGACCTGTATCTCATTTTTCTATCCGCTACGAGGTCTATCATGAATCATGATTTTGGCTTTACTTGAGGGGTCTTATCCTTCTAACCGGGTTTGTTAGACGAAGCCGTGTGCCAAAATCATATCCATCCTGACATCACTTAATCGTCCCCGGGCCATCGGTTGCCTTTGCATCCGTGATGCCCATCCAAACACTCCCGGACAAGAATACATTATAGGAAAAGGTATCATCTCGGTTCGCGTAACCGGCGGGAAATCGAGCGGGTTTGCACTCTAGTGTGATCCGCCGAGCCGCCAGGATGATCAATCGGTCTACTCCGGTGGGCGATATCGTTTTCACCAGCGGTGTGGTTCCAAAACCCTGCATGGCTTCGTTTCTGACTGAAAAATTGGGCCGCAGGGATTTGATTCCCAAAAACCCGCAATTCATTGGCGTGTTTGAGGCAGCGCTGTTGGCTTCGGAACTTGAAAACACCTTTATCGAATAAAAATGAAAAAGATGGACTGGCTATATAGACTCTGTCGATGGACTCTGGGTGGCGTATTCATCTGTGCCGGCGGCACAAAGTTGCTGGAGCCGGCAACCTTCGCGGTTTTAATCGAGGCCTACGGTATCGCCCCCGAAGGGCTGCTCATGCCAGTGGCGATTGGGTTGCCGTTTTTGGAAGTGGTTGCCGGTTTCGGACTGCTGTTCGACATTCGCGGAAGTCTGTCGCTGATTACCGGCTTGTTGGTGCTTTTTATGGTGGTGCTTGGTTACGGTATCTGGATGGGGCTGGATGTGGACTGCGGCTGCTTCGGTCCCGAAGATCCGGAGGCCGAGGCGTTTCACGGTCTGAGGCTGTCCTTGTTTCGTGATCTGGTCATGATGGCCGGAGTCATTTTCATATATGGTTGGCGCCGGTATCGTGCCATACGGCCGGCCGGCGTCATGGTTATGGTTAACCAACTATTCAGCAAAAGGAGAAAAGAAAATGCGTTTGGGTAATTTTGTGTTGAACATGATTCTGGTTGTAGGACTGGTGGCCGGAATGGCCGCTCCTGCCGGCGCCCTTCTGGATGATAAATTTGAAAAGGAACTGGAAAAGGAAGCCGGTGCGGTCAAGCTGGTCCGTGAAGTTCAGCGCGGTGGCTACGATGTGGTGACCACCGAAGAGCTCAAGAAATGGATCGATTCCGGAAAAGACATTCTGATCGTGGATACCATGCCCTATGAGGACAGTTACAAAAAGCAGCATGTGCCAGGGGCGGTTCAGTTTCTGTTTCCCATACCGGACATGAAGGAATGGGACACCAAGGAAACCGACGGCAAGACCCTTGAAGATTTCAAAAAATTGTTGGGCGATAATAAAGACAGGTTGATTGTGATCTACTGCGGTTTTGTCAAATGCACCCGCAGCCACAACGGTGCTGCCTGGGCCGTCAAGCTCGGCTACAAGAACGTCTTTCGCTATCCTGGCGGGATCTTTGCCTGGAAGGGGGCGGATTTTCCCATTGAGAAGGCAGAGTAGGCAATCGGACGGGCTCTATTGATGCCAAAGTGGTGCAACAATCACGATCCCCAGGCTGATGCGTTAATCGCTCAGATTAAAAAGCGCGCAGGAAATCTGTATCAAACCCGGCAGCTGCTGTGCACCGAGGCGGTTGTAGTGACCTTGAACAAAGCCCTTAACGGCGGCCTGAGTGATGCTCAGGCCGTTGCTGTTGCGGCACCGTTCAGCATGGCGTTGGGAGACAGCGGTTGTATATGCGGTGCTTTGAGTGGCGCCGTCTTGGCGTGCGGCCTGTTTATAGGAAACGATCAACCTTACCATCACCGCCAACACATGCGCAAAAGCGCCCGGCAACTGCACGATGCGTTTAAAGCCACCAATGGCGCAACCTGCTGTAGAGTGCTCTCTCGAAGTGTCCGCCATGATCGACAGGCCCACTTTCAGCAGTGTGCGCATTTGACGGCAAGTGCGGCAGAAATGGCTGCGAGGTTGATTCTATATCAAAGACCTGAGCTTATCAAATGCACCGAAAATGGATTTCTTCATAAAATGGATACCAAAATCGGTGCCATGATGACGAGACTGTTCCGGATTGTTTGCCCCAAAATGTAAATAAGGCTTCACCCCAGGTATGAAATTTATATACGTGAGCAAAAAGGTTGATAACTGCATTGAAACGCTCGTTAAATCCGGCAAGGCGGGAACGGCCCTAGCCAATAAAGCAAAATGCATCATTGACAGCCTGGCTTCAGGAGAGGTTCAACACCATATGGATGCCATCGGCAGATTCACCAAATATGGGGAAAAACGGATCAGAAATTGCCGGAAATATGACCTCGGTTGTGGCTACCGCTTGATTACCCTGCAGCGTGGCGAGAGTGTTTTCATCCCCTTTTTGGGAACACACGATAATTGCCAGCGCTGGCTGGAAAACAACAGTCGGCTGAAGGGTTTTAATACTGATGCAGGAAGGATGATCCGTATTGTTAGAAAGAAACCGGCGAAAATGATTTCGCGAATGAGCGAACTTGCTGAAAACAATGCGGATGACCATGACCTTTTCAAGCATTTGACGGATAAGGATCTACGCCGTGTTTTCTCGGGGTTGGTCCAGGGGGCAAAATAACAATAACAAAACAGATTGATCGGCGTATATCATGGATTTCATTTTTGTCTGCCCGAAGCGAAATATGACATTTGAAAGTGCCGAATTCAAAATCATAGAAAATCGGGGAGTCATTAGCGATTCATCCGGCAACAAGATGTTGGATGCCAAGGTTGAACTCGACGAATCCTGCCCTTTCTGTGGAGAGAAGCATATTTACCTTGCAAACGAGTTGTCTTGCCCGTTTGAGGTCCCAGGGAGCTGCAATAGAACCAAAAAGGAAAATCTATAATGGAGAATATCAATAAAGTTCAGCTCACAAAGACAGTGACCGGCTCCGGCTGAGCCTCCAAGCTGCCTCCAGGGGACCTGGACAAGGCACTGTGCGGCATGGCGTTTCCATCTGATGAAAACGTCATCATCGGAGTGGACCGTGCCGACGACGCCGGTGTGTATCGAATATCGGATGACCTGGCGCTTATTCAGACGGTCGATTTTTTCACGCCGATTGTGGACGATCCTTACTGGTTTGGACAGATTGCCGCCGCGAACGCCTTGAGTGATGTTTACGCCATGGGCGGAACCCCGAAAACCGCAATGAACCTGGTCGCTTTCCCGGCCAAGACCATGGATTTGAACATCCTGCGGCATATTATCCAGGGTGGTGTCGATAAGCTCAAAGAGGCCGAAGTGGTTCTGATTGGCGGGCACAGCATTGAGGACAAGGAAATAAAATACGGATTATCCGTGACCGGCGTGGTTCACCCGGAACGAGTTCTGGCCAAAAAGAATCTGAGACCGGGGGACCGACTGGTCTTGACCAAACCGCTCGGGACAGGCATTGTCAACACCGCAATCAAGGCCGATATGGTTTCTGAGCACCTATTGGAAAAAGTGACCCGCTTGATGGCTGCGCTGAACCGAGACGCCGCACGGATTATGGCGGATTTTGATATCAGCGCCTGCACCGATGTGACCGGCTTCGGGCTTTTAGGACACCTTGCGGAAATGGTGAACGGTTCGGGTTGCAGTGCCAGGATTGTTTCCGGTCAGGTGCCGGTCATCCCAGAAGCCGAGGATTTTGCCACCATGGGGCTCATCCCCGCCGGCGCCTATAAAAACAGGGTATTTCGTGAGCAGATGATCACGTTTGCCGGGAAAGTCCCGCGCACACTGCAGGATCTGCTGTTCGATCCCCAGACATCCGGTGGACTTCTGATGAGCGTCAGTGACGTTCAGTGTAAGGACCTGGTCTCAGCCCTAAAAGATGAAGGAATCACAGATGCAGCCCCAATTGGGGAAATTGTTGACAGCCAAGAAGAGAGAATTTCGGTTATCTGATCCAAGCAGGTTTGAAATGGATAAAATGGTCAACCAGGAGGTACTTATATGAAGGAAATCGATGCGCGGGGCCTGGCATGCCCGGCACCCGTACTTCAAACCAAGGCTGCCTTACAGGAAGAGAGTCTGAATGATGTGAGGGTGGTCGTCGATAATGCGGCTTCCCAGCAGAATGTTCAGCGATTCCTTGAATCCCAGGGATTTCAGACGGCGCTGGAACAAGTCGGGCCTGATTACGTTGTCATCGGAAGCTGTGATTCGATGTCTTCAGCCCAAAAACAACCAGCCTCAACGCCATCCAGCGATACCAGGAAGATCATGATTATGTGCGCCACAGACCGGCTTGGCTTCGGTGACGACTCGCTGGGCTTGAAACTCATGGTCAATTTCCTGCGCACACTGAAGGAAATGGGTGACGAACTGTGGCGGTTGGTATTCGTAAATAACGGTGTCAAACTTACCATCGAGGGCTCGGATGTACTCGAGGATCTGAAAGACTACGAGAAAAGTGGGCTCAAGATACTCGTATGTGGCACTTGTCTGGACCATTTTAACCTATTGGATAGCAAACAGGTTGGCGAGACGACCAACATGCTGGATATCGTCACAGCCATGCAGCTGGCCGACAAAGTGATCAACATTTAACAACCTATTACACGTTGAGGAGGTAAACGAATGAAATACGGTGCACGCAATCGAATCCGAGCAAAAGTGAAAAGTGTCAAAAACGGCGATGTAATGTCGCTGGTAAAATTCGATGTCACCACACCACATGAAATGTCTTCTGTCCTCACAACGGAATCAGTCGAGCACCTCCAAATTGCACCGGGGGACGATCTTGAATTGGTGATTAAAGCAATCCACGTGCTGCCGGTAAAGGAATAAGCGGACCCATCGCTCCCATCTAACGGCATCCTCTAAACTGAGACCCGCTTCTAAATAATGTGTCTACCGCCGGTTAGTCAAGCCTTACAATAATGACCGATAGTTTTCAGGTCAAATGACATGACTCCCATCTCAAAGGTTGCGTTTCATCTCTCCGTCCTCAAAATGGCCTGACGAACCTTGCTGTTGACCAAATTCAACAAATAAACTATAGGTCGATTCTGCAAATATATATGATTCACGCAGCGGGGTGACTATGGGAATCCTTGAAAGGAAGGAACGCGAACGGGAGAGGCGACGCCAACAGATCATCGTTGCCGCCAAGAAAGTGTTTTCGGAAAAAGGATTCAACAAGGCGACCATGGACGATATCGCCGGTGAAGCCGAACTCAGTCCCGGAACGCTATACCTGTATTTCAAAAACAAAGAAGAACTCTATGCATCGCTTTCCCTGAGAATATTGCATTATCTACATATTCGTGTCGAACATGTGGCCAAGGCCAAGGATCTCGATCCGGTGAAGAAGCTGGATACCATGATCGAGGCCATGTACGATGTGTACGAGTTCGACCCTCTCGTGATCATCAACATGTTTCACCTTCAGTCGAGTGAAACGCTCAAAAACCTGTCGCCTGAACTCTTGGAGGAGATCAAGGACCTTTCTCGTAAATCCATCGGCGGCATGTCACTTATCTTCAAAGAAGGCATCCAGTCCGGCGTCTTCGTCGACATTCATCCCATGGCGCTTTCCGATATCTTCTGGTCGTTGTTTTCCGGTGTGGTTCTGTGGACGACCAGCAAGCGCATCATCAACACCGATAAGGATTTCCTCAGAGAGACTCTGGAGCTGGCCTTCAAGTTGTTCAAGGACGGCGTCATGCGCAAATAGGGGGCCGGTGAAAGCCGTCGGCGAGACCGCTCATGAAGGTCGGAACAGGCGTGTGATTTCATCCACCTCGAAATGCGGCCAGGGGACCGGCCGGTGTTCACGCAGTGCTTCGATACCGCTGCCGGCTCCGGATACCTCACCGATGATCGATACGGCAATACCGGCCCTGCGGATTTTTTGTTCCAGGGCATCGCATGCACCTTTCCGGCAGCAGATGAGCAGGCTGCCCGAGCCGATCAACCCCAGCGGGTCGAGCTTCAGCAAGCCGCAGATCTTTTCCGTTTCGGGATAGACGGGGATCCTATCCGTCTCAATTCGGATCCGATGACCTCCGGCGATGCTGAGTTCCTCCAACGCGGTAGCCAGCCCGCCCTCGGTGACGTCGTGCATGGCGCTGACGCCGTCAACGCTTGCGGCAATGGACGCTTCTGGCAAGATGCTGATGTTGTCGAGAAACCGGCGGCAGTTATCGATGTCGGCCGTGGGGACCCCGAGGCCCACCAGGCGCTCGCTGAATTCCCTGGCGATGATGGCTGTGCCTTCCACGGCGACGGCCTTTGTCATCAACACCTTGTCGCCGGGCTTCATATGGCGCTTGTCGATCAGGCGGCGCCGGTCGACGGTACCGACCATCATGCCGGTGACGACCGGTCGCGTTACCGCATCCGTGATTTCGGTATGACCACCGCAGAGGGTAATTCCCTCGGACCGGCAAACCTCGGTCAGCTCTTCCATGACATGCTGAATGCCATAGGCGCTGGTGCCGACAGGAAACATAAGGGTTGTGAGGAACCAGCGCGGAACCGCTCCGGCGGTGGCGACATCGTTGGCATTCACCAGCACGGCATATTTCGCGATGGCCTCGGAGGCGAAGGTGATCGGGTCCGATTTGAGCACCAACACCTCTTCCCCGCGGATGTCGACCGCTGCCGTATCTTCGCCGATGGCCGGTTTGATCAGAACGTCCGGGTCTTCAAAACCGAATTGATCAAGAAATTGTGCCAGCAGATCACTCGGTAGTTTGCCGCCGGGCAGGGGCAATCCCATACGCACGATATTCATCAGTTCGCCGAGTTGGTCGATGCTGAAATCACTCTCATTTTCCGATGAATCGGTCCGATGGGGGTTGGCGAGCAGGACGGTGAAGGCCCCAGCCCGGTTGCCGGCCTCGATGTCCATCGGGTAGTCACCCACCATCAGCATCTCCGTTTCAGTCACCTTCAGCCGCCGGGCGGCCAGACGAATGCCGTCGCCGCTTGGTTTGGGATTGATCGGATCGTCGCGCGTGATAATCAGATCGAAATCGTTTACGGTTATTTTACGAAAATTTGCCAGTGCACGTAGAACGGATGGCCTGCTGTTGCGCGTAACGATTCCGACCCGGACACCGCAGTCGTGAAGGAACCGGACGAGATCTTCGGCACCCGTATTCGGCTTGGCCTCGGCCGCTGCCGCCAGTTCAAACTCATCCACGGCCGCAAGGGCTTGTCGCCTTTGTTCCCGCCGGGGCAGCGACGTAATGTATTCCAACAGAAGGCTGCCTGTCGGGCACCCGATCTGTCTTTTGATGATCGACAGGTCCAATGAATCGGGCCGGGTGAGGGTACCGTCGAAGTCGAAAAGTACGGCCTTGATGTAACGCGGGTTTTTCTTCATCTCGGACTCTGGAAGCTTGTTCGATGGGCCGGTTGATGGGTTGCTTTCAAAGCGGGTGCTATACCCCCGGTTTGAAAGCGCAACGATTAACGCCCTGGCGTGCTTTTGTTTTTCCGGCCTTAGGCCGGAAGGCCATGCCGCCCGCTTTGCGGGCGGTCACCGACTCTACCGGTGATTTGAACCCATCTACACTCATCGCTCGGGCTCAACAAATGCTCATATGATACGCGATCATCATTAAATGTCAATTTCTCGCGGATGATCGGCGGGGGACATGTGAAAATACTTCTGGTTTATCCCTATTTTCTCGAAGACCGCATCAATGTCGACGAAATCAGCGTTCCGCCCCAGGGTATCTATTATGTCGCTGCTTTCTGCAGACAGCAAGGTCACGATGTCGAGGTGCTGAACTGGCATGACATTCATAAAACCCCCCGGCGGATCCGTGAAACCCTGGAGTCGAAGCGTCCGGATGTGATCGGTTTTTCAATACTGCATGCCAACCGCTGGAGCGGAATCGACATAGCCGCCATTGCCAAGGAGATCGATCCGCGGGTCCGCATTGTTTTCGGCGGAATCGGGGCCTCTTATCTGTGGAAACATTTGCTGACCCACTTTTCACAAATTGATTATGTGGTGGTGGGCGAAGGGGAGGTCAGTTTTCTGAAACTGCTGCAGTGTCTGGACGAAGGCCGTACAGCGGATACCGCAACCATCGGCGGTGTCGCCTCGCGGCAGGAAAAGGAAGTGATTTTCGCTGAATGCGAAGCGCAGATCAAAGACCTCGATTCCCTTCCCAATCCGGCGCAGTATTTCACTTACCGGCACGTCTCGCTGACCCGCGGATGTCCTGGCGGCTGTACTTTTTGCGGGTCACCGACATTCTGGCATCGAAAAGTTCGTTTCCATTCATCGGCCTATTTCGTAGATCAACTCGAATGCCTGAGCCGCAAGGGCGTGCGCCATTTTTTCTTTTCCGACGACACCTTCACCGTAAACCGCGAAAGGGTCATCGAGGTATGCCGGCTGATTATCGAAAGACATCTCGATATCACCTGGCAGGCGATATCCCGGGTCGACATGGTCAACCGGGACACTCTCTGTTGGATGCGCAAGGCCGGCTGCATTCAAATCAGCTATGGGGTTGAAAGCGGCTCCGAGAAGATCCGGCGATTGTTGAACAAGAAATTCACAGATGACCAGGTTGAGCGGGCCTTCCGCTTGACGACGCGCTACGGTATGCTGTCCCGGGCGTATTTCATATACGGCTGCCCGGGTGAATCGTGGCAGACCATCCAGGCGACCATCGACCTGATTCGGCGCATCAAACCGCTCAGCGCCATATTCTACATCCTCGATCTTTTCCCCGGAACCGTGTTGTATGAATTATACAAACAGGCCGCCGGTGTCACCGATGATATCTGGCTCGAACGCGTCGAGGATATTCTCTACTGCGACACTGATCCGAACCTGGGGTGGGAGCAGGTCCGGGCATTCGGGAAGGCGCTGCGGCGAAGTTTTCACGAGAGCCTGGGGGATGCCGTTGCCGCTTTGGATTTGGAAGACGCGCCGGATTTGTTTCCGCTGCATGCCGATTTTCTCTCTCGGCTGGCCATGACGTTCGATCACGGTGACTATGCCGGAATAGAGGCCATTCCAAACCGGGTCTCGACGGCAGAAAACCTCTATCGCCGCGCGCTGTCCTATCATCCCGATCCTCGGGCTTTCCTCGGGCTGGGGATACTTTTACAAAAAGGCGGTCGTCCGGGTGACTCCCTCCCGGTTCTTGAAGAGGCCGGGAAGCTTTTCCCGCAAGACGAGCATATCGGCATCTGTATGGGAATCAGTCTCATGAACCTGGGGCGTTTCGAGGAGGCCTTGGTCCGGCTGCTGCCGTTCAAGCACGTACAGCAGGCCCTGGGGCCCATCGCCGGATGCTACCAGGCCTTGAACGATTTTGAAAATGCGGCACTGTTCAGGGGGCGGATGAAGAAATAAGCGCGTGCCCACAAACAGCGGGACATCAGTATCTGGCCGACGCCGCTTGGGTGCGCTCGAGCCTTTGGTCGGAAGCCTCTCCAATGGGCAACTTATGGGCGAGTTCGGCCAGAGTATACTCTTTTATCAGTGAGTCCATCAGATCTTTAACCGATACGATCTCCTTGACCCTGTAAGCGTTTTTTCCGGCAAAGGCGAAACCGTTTTTGAGTTTACCCTTGCGGGCATTGCCAAGCGCCATGGCTATACAATAGGGGCTTTTATCCGTCTGGCAGGTTTTAATGCAGTGAAAAGGGCATTTGAACGGTTTTTTCCGTCCTTGATTCACCCCTTCGATAAAAGCGTTGTAAATCGCTCGGCCCGGCAGTCCCACCGGGCTTTTAATGATCACTATATCTTCTTCTTTGGCATCGATGTAGGCCTGTTTGAATGCGTCGTCGGCATCGCATTCATATGTGGCAACGAATCTGGTGCCCATCTGTATGCCGGCTGCCCCCAATTCGATGTAGTTGTAAATATCCTCGCCGGTGTAAATTCCGCCGGCGGCAATGACGGGTATTTTATTCCCCTTGGCCGATTCAAATTCGTCGGCGACTTCGATCACCTCTGCAAGCAGGCGGTCGAGCGCAAACGCTGGATCATCGATCTGATGCTCTTTAAAGCCGATATGCCCGCCGGCCATGGGGCCTTCCACAACGAAGCCATCGGGCAGGTAGTCATAGCGAGACAGCCATTTTTTACACAAGATCGCGGCTGCCCGGGCCGAAGAGACAATCGGCACCAGGCTCGTCTGGCAGTCCGGCTTCAGGTAACCCGGAAGATCCAGCGGCAGGCCGGCACCTGAGAAGATGATATCGATTTTTTCATCGATGGCAGTCTTAACCATGTCGGCGTAATCTGTCAGGGCGACCATGATATTGACGCCGAGAATGCCGGATGTCGCCCGGCGGGCCTTCCTGATTTCGTTTTTCAGGGCTCTGATGTTAGCCGGGGCACTGTTGGTAGCGAAATCTGGTTCGTGGATCCCGGTCACGGCGGCGGCGATGACGCCGATGCCGCCTTCTTTGGCCACGGCAGCGGCCAATCGTGATAGCGAAATACAGATTCCCATCCCGCCCTGGATGATCGGAACCGTACTGACGCGATTGCCGATTCGCAGTTCTGGTAGAGTAGTTATCATTGCTTTGTGTCCCTGTTTGATTATGACCCGCTCAATCCAGGTCGCTATATTCAACTAACTTTAATCCGCGGGTTTCGGTATGGCAAGATCGCAGGGGGGTTTTACAAAAGTTTTACAAAATATCCAATGGACGAACACTGAAATTACGATCGGATTATATGGCGGTTTTTAGGCTATCTTTTCCTTGGTGACGGTACGTTGTCTCAGGATAGAACCATCTGCACATTGGGAAGCTGGAAAGCCTGACAGATGTTTTGGAGGGATTATGGGGGCGGGTCGGGTTCGAACAGGTATCCGACAGATCGCATACTGATAAAATACTTGGGGTTTTTCGGGTTTTCCTCGAAATACTTTCGCAAACGCACAATAAAATTGTCAACGGTTCGGCTCGTTACGCTACGGGTGTATCCCCAACCGATTTCAAGTAGAGCGTCGCGGGAAAGCGGTTTGCGCTGGTTGGCGATGAACAGTTTGAGGAGTTTAACCTCCTGTTCAGTCAGGGTGATTTGCCCTATACGACACAGGGCGATATTTTTCTCGAAATCGATCGTATTGGCGCCGAAGGTGTAGATGTTCTCGATTGAGGTTTTCGGCTGATCGTCGCCCCGCGTCCAACCGGCGCGTTTTATCAAACGCTCCACACGCAGCAGAAACTCCTCGAGATTGAACGGTTTGGCCAGATAGTCGTCCACGCCGCACGAGAGGCCCTTGACAATGTCATCCGATGCGGCTTTTGCCGACAGGATGAGAACGGGAAGGCGTTCGTCCTCCAAACGGATCGCTTGTAAAATAGACAAGCCATCAATGCCGGGGAGCATAATATCGAGTACAATCAGATCCGGCCGGAATTCTTTCCATCTCTGAAGTCCGGTCGGCCCGTCGGCGGCCTTGACAACCTCGTATCCCTGCAAAGACAGGTTGAGTGAAAGCCCTTCGGCTATGTGGGCGTCATCCTCGATGATCAGGATTATCTGTTTGTTTTTCGTTTCCATATCCTTATGTGGGCAGAATCAGCATAAACTCGGAACCTTTACCCCGGCCGTCGCTGCTGGCCCTCACTTTCCATTTGTGTATGTGGGCGATTGTCTGAACCAGGAACAAGCCGAGACCGCTGCCTATGGCGCTCATGTTGTCAGCCCGGCCGATTTGGTAAAATTTTCTAAAGATGTTGCGCAGTTCTTTTTTTTCGATGCCGACTCCGTTGTCTTGGAAGCGGATGAGCAGCTTTCGCGGCTCGACCTCGAACCGGATATCGACCATCGGCTTATCCGATTCGTTGTATTTCAATGCGTTTGTCATCAGGTTCATCAGCAGCATGTCAAACAGGGGGGGATTGATCCGGAAGGTGGTGATTTCCTGGGAAGGAGGATGAACCCGGATGCGGCCGTTATGGAACAAATGTTTGTTGTTTTCGCAAAAGCTTGCGATGGTTTTCGTCATGTCGGCATCGACGAATTCATTCGCGTAGCTTTTGCTCTCAATTTTCGCCAGGTTTAAAATTCGATTGATGTTATCGGTCAGACGGCTGACGTCGGCTATCATAAATCGGATGTATTTGAGCTGGTCGGCCCGCGGCAGTTCGTGCCTGGTCAATGTTTGCAGAAACAGCTGCAACGACGTCACCGGGGTTTTGAGTTCATGGGTGAAGCTGTTGATAAAGTTGTTTTGAAGGCGATACAACCGCAGGGTTTTCTGACTGTAAACAAAAATGGTGAAAATACCCATCAGGATGACGCCCACCAAAAGCGACAAGACCATGATGACCATCCAGGTCTCGGACCTAAGCACCTGCCCCTTGTCGAGATTGAAGCGTTCGATAACGGCACGCAGCCCAATGCTGGCTTCCATGTACCAGTAAATGTAAAGAAAGAGCGACATGCCGAGAGCGGCGATGGACAGCAGAAATATGAGTATCGGATGTAAAAACCACCTGGGGGAATTCATGGATCAGTGCCCGCGCCTTGGCTGATTTTGGCGATTTTCAGCTCCTTGGGTATCAAAAAAACGTACGCTACTGCACGAAGGATAATGTTAGAATGGAGAACATTTCCCGCCGTTTGTCAACAGCTGAATCCGGACTGGGCCAGTGGCGCCAAAAAGGTTTAACAAAGGGTGTCAAAAAACTATGGCACTTGGCCATACGGTGTTAAAATCCTCCTCGACATGCTCTTTTATCACATATACGAATGGGGTTAAAAGACACCCGACATGTCATACTTACAAACCCTTAATTTGCGCTTACTGGAGAAATATAGTGTCGGGTAAGAATATACCCCCGCAGTAAACTCCGCTTTTTCGTCGGATTTTGCCTTGTCTTGCCGGCGCTCATGACGTTTTTCAACACCCTTTGGCAGGGGGCGCGCTCGAACCTCGGGATTGACAATCATCGACTTCTTGGTTAATTCATGGGGCGTTTTACGGCCCATTTGACATGAGGCATCCCGGGGCGGTATTTTAAACAGTTATGCTGGCTTCAGTGGCCGTCATACGGGCCGGGAGGATTGGCCATCGATCTGCCCCGAATCGTTTCCGGTAAAAAAATCAAGCATGATTAGGAGAGCTGAATGAACCTCAAAGCCAAGATCCATGTAGAGAGCCAGAAGAAAAAGGCTCAAGACCGACTCGCCGCCCGGCAGGCGGGACTTAAAGAAAAAGGGCTGGATGACGTTGCTGTGCAGCGCGATGCCACGTTCAGAAAAATAAAGGCGGATATCCGCAAGGCCAACGCCCGTTTGTCGGCTATTGCCGCCCAAGAGAATCTGAACGCGGAAAATGTCAAATCCAAGGCCGAAAGGCAGGCGGCCAAGAAAGCCGCCCAGGAAAAACCAAAAGAAGCGGCGAAAAAAAGCGCTGAAGTTGCCGAGAAAAAACCTAAGAAAGAGAAAGCAAAGAAAAAAAAGTAACTGGGCGCCGGTGAGCCCTTTTACTTTCAGACACCGTCAAAATACCCATGATGCCGCTATATTATCACCGGGCCAAATAGAGCCGGCATGCTAAAAAGAGCCCTCCTGATGGCTGCCAGCGCCGGTTACGGGGTCACTGGATTCGGTGGTCTCGACTCCTGCGGAGCAGTCGCCATGGCCATTCTGGCTTTCAGCGAGAGGGACGCGCGATGTTCGAGAAAACCCGCGGAATGGCCTGCTCTTGCAAGTGTCGACACGATTCGATCTGCTTATGGCACACAATCACATCCACGTGCCCGCGAACTATAACCGGGCGTTCGCGGCCGCTGTGTGTTTGAACGTCGGCTTCGTCGTTGCCGAGGTCGTTTGCGGACTCTCGGCTGGATCACTGGCCTTGATCGCGGATGCCGGACACAACCTGAGTGATGTTATTGGCCTGTTGCTGGCATGGGGGGCGAGCTACATGAGCCAGCTGCAGCCGACCCCCCGGCGGACGTACGGTTGGCGGAGCGCCACCATCATGGCGGCCTTGGCAAACAGCATCATCCTCTTGGTGGCCGTCGGCGGCATTTTGTGGGAGTCGATTCGGCGGATTGACAACCCGGCTCCGGCCGCCGGCATGACGATTGTCGTCGTGGCCGCCCTCGGCGTCGTCATCAATACGATGACCGCATTGCTATTCATGTCCGGCAGAAGAACGGACTTGAATATCCGCGGCGCGTTTCTCCACATGGCGGCCGATGCCGGGGTGTCCGCCGGCGTGGTCCTGGCCGGATTAGGAATTCTGGCGACCGGTTGGTTATGGATAGACCCGGTGGTCAGCCTCATCATCGCTGCGATTATCCTCGTGGGGACATGGGGACTCCTCAAGGAGTCGATGAACCTGGCCCTGCAAGCGGTGCCGGCCGGAATCAACACCCAGGCCGTTACCGATTACCTTGCGCGGCTCTCTGGGGTGACAGCGGTTCACGATCTTCACATCTGGGCCATCAGCACCACCGAAACCGCCTTGACAGCCCATATCGTAAAACCGGACCCGGAGATGGATGACAGCGTCATCAATCAAGCCCGCATCGGTTTGCTGGAAGAATTCGGCATCCATCACGTGACGCTCCAACTGGAGAGGAGCGACGATTTCGATAAATGCGGTGCGGCGTGCGACGCAAAGATCTTTTAAAGGGCTCAGGGCATGCGTGAGCGGGATAAAACCGGCTCCGGCCTGGCAATGATCGAAATGGTCAAAAGGAGGACCGAGTGGACATAGAGCGAGCGGCCCGGAAGGCCAAAAAGGCCGCCATTCACCTGGCCGCCATTTCGGGGAAGGTCAAAAACCAGGCCATCCAAACCATCGCCCGGATACTGGAGGGGCACGCGGCAGACATCGAAGCCGCCAACCAGTCCGATTTGCAGCGTTCCGAGAGAGAGAATCTAGCTCCGCCGCTATTGAAGCGTCTAAAGTTCGACGGCGGCAAATTGAAAGAGGCCTGCAGCGGCTTGGCCAGCCTGATCAGCCTTTCAGATCCGGTCGGCGTAACCTTGAGCGCCGTGGAATTGGATACCGGATTGGAGCTTTACAAGGTCAGCTGTCCGATCGGCGTGATCGGTGTAATTTTTGAATCCAGACCCGATGCCTTGGTGCAAATATCCTCCCTGTGCCTGAAAAGCGGCAATGCCGTCATTTTGAAAGGGGGCCGGGAAGCCGCCGAAACCAACCGGGTCCTTGCGGGGCTGATCGCTACCGCCGGTGAAAAAGCGGGAATCCCTCCCGGCTGGTTGACCCTGCTCGAAACCCGGGACGAGGTGGCCGACATGCTGCGCCTGAATGACACCATCGACCTTATCATCCCCCGCGGAAGCAATGCCTTTGTTCAGTACATTATGAACCACACCACGATTCCCGTTCTGGGCCATGCCGATGGCATCTGTCACGTATACATAGACAGGGACGCCGATCCGGACATGGCCCTGAGAATCGCTGTGGACAGTAAATGCCAGTATGTTGCGGTGTGCAATGCCGCTGAGACGCTGCTGGTGCACCGGCAGGTCGCTGATGCGATTTTACCCCGACTGAAGGCGGCCATGGACAGGAAGGGGGTTGAAATCCGCGGCTGTGATGAGACGCGGAAACGGATCGATGTTCAACCGGCGACCGACCGGGATTGGGGTACAGAATATTTGGACCTCATCCTGTCGATTAAAATCGTGTCCGGTTTCGATGAGGCCATCGAACACATCAATCGCTATGGTTCGGGTCATACCGATGTGATAGTGACCGCAGATCGAGAGCGGGGGCTCCGTTTTATGGATCTGGTCGATTCGGCCGACGTGTTCATGAACTGCAGCAGCCGATTCAGCGACGGCTTCCGTTACGGGCTGGGCGCCGAGGTCGGCATCAGCACCAACAAGATCCACGCGCGGGGGCCAGTGGGAATGGAGGGGTTGCTTATCTACAAGTGGCGGATGATCGGCAACGGTCATATCGTGGCGGATTACACTGGCCCTGCCGCCCGTGCTTTTACCCACAGGCCCCTCGACAAACCGTTTGCATAACCCCTCAGGCTGCAGGAGGAGGCGATCTCGCCCCATACCGCCTGTCGGCTACTCCTCGGCCTCGGCGGGATCGACATCACGGTCGTAATCCACATCCGGCATCCCGAATCCATGGTGCCGTAAGAATTCCGCTTTCAACCCATCGATATCCGCCACCCTATGGATGTTTTCGGCGTCGATCCCCTCCCAGAGGTCGGCCACGGCCCGCTGGACATCCTCGCGCATTTCGTAATCATCGAGCCGAATGCGGCCTTTCCAGTCCAATCTCAACGGTCTGTCCGAGAAAAGGTGATCGTGATACAGCCGGACCATCTGTTCGATGCAGCCTTCATGCAAGCCTTTGGATTTCATGACACGGTAGAGTAATGCGATGTAAAGGGGAACGGCGGGTATCACGGCACTGGCTCTGGTAATCAGGGCCTTGTTGACGCTGATCAAGGCTTTGCCTGAAAGCGGTGCGAGGATTCGGTTGATGTCTTCGGCTTTTAATTCCAGGTCTTTCTTGGCGGCGCCGATGCTTCCATCGCGATATAGGGGTCGGGTGTACTCCGTGCCGATGTAGGAAAAGGCCACGGTCATGAAGCCGGGGGCCAGGAGATCGTCATTGCGCAGCTTGTCCACCCACAGGCGCCAATCATCACCGCCCATTACTTTAACGGTATGGCGGATCTCTTCCTGGGTCGCGGCATCGGCGGTGATCATGCCGATCTCACCGGTGAGAAAATCGACGGTCTTGGCCGTGAACGGCTGCCCGATCGGTTTTATGACCGAGGAATAGATTTCACCGGTCTCCGGATCGATTCTCCGCGGAGCTGCGATGCTGTATACGAGAAAATCGATCCGGCCGAGTTTTTCTTTGGCCAGCCGCGCCACCTCGGTTTTTATTTGCGCAGAGAATGCATCCCCGTTGACGTCCCATGCCGACAGTCCGGCCTTGGCAGCTTCCCTGCGGAACGCCGAGCCGTTGTACCATCCGGCCGTTGCGGTTCGATTCGCCGTGCCGGCCTTTTCGAGGCTAACGCCGATTGTGGCGGCCGCCGATCCAAAGGCTGAAACGATCCGGGCGGCCAGCCCGTAACCATTGGACGAGCCCACCACCAGGACCCTTTTCGGACCGGACACGTGACCCCGGGATCGGACATACCGGATCTGGGATTGAACCTGGGCTTCGCAGCCGCGGGGATGGGCGTTGATGCAGATGTTGCTTCGAATTCGGGGTGTGATAAGCATTCGCCGACCGTCCTGTTTACGACTGCCTGTGATTTTACTGTGGAGATCGCTCCTTTAAACCGGAAAGGCGTCGTGAAACAGGCAAAGGCTGTACTCGTTTTTCAGAAGGTGCAGTCGGAGTTTCCCGGCGGAGGCTGTGACCGAGCCTTGCCTTCCCACAGTCGCAGCGTTTTTTATCTTCTGCTTGGTTGACCAGGTGCCGGGCCAATCAGTCGAAGACGGCGCAAGGGATCCCAAAGAAGGGGGCGAGCGATGGCGCCTGCCGCAATTTCCCACAACCGGAGAATCCTTGCGCTCGAACATTCCGATAACACCTAGCAATGGATTCGTCAACAATCGGTGGCGGATTGGACGGATTGACCGGATCATAGTCCGGGTTTCCCTACACCTTGGGATGAGGGGGAAAGGTTCCTCCCGCTCGCTCAAAAAGAAAAACTCCCCGAATGTAGATGATGAGAGAGCCGAGGAGTTTTCCCTGTCTTTCGATCGCCTGGGGCGGCATCGTCTCCGGCCGGGGGGCGCAAGAGTCACCTCCGGAGGCCACGACGCCGTTCCCAGACCATAAAATTACTTGGCAGGCACATAGGGTACGGCTATCCCCCACCATTCTTGATTGCTCGATACCTGGGCGACTTCCGCCGTCGGGTCTTTATGACCCCACATGCTGAATTTCATGTGATCCAAGTTCTTGTACATGGCATTATGGTCGTAGAACTCGGATTCCTTCGCCATGTGGCCGCACCCGATAGTGAAAAGGGCCATTATCATACCGAGCACAATCAGTTTCTTCATGTCATCCTCCTTCAGGTTTGAGTTAAAAAAGGCCGGTTGCAACACCGCCGGCGATTGGTCCATTGCATATGTCAAGAAATCGATGCAATAAGTGTGCAACAATACGGTAGCAATAATTAAATGATTAATTACAAGAAGATATGGGAATCTAACGTTTTTCCATTGCGGGTTGAAAGGAGAATCGTTTCCTGATGTTATGAAAATGATTTCCCAATTCTCCGTCAATTGTCAAACTGGAAGGGACGTGGTATGCCAAGACGACACTCTGGCGTTTTGGCATACCACTGGAACCGGGGGGAGGGGATGGAGACATTTATTGATTTTGAAAACATGCACGCGATGCTGCGCGAAACCATCGGCCGCCGAGGGAAGTATCCCGCTTATCGGTGGCTGGCGGAAGACGACCAGTCCGAAACGGTGAGCTGGGAGGAATTTTACGTTCAGGTGAACCACGTTGCCAAAAGCCTGATTGCGCTGGGAGTGCAAAAAGGCGATAAGGTCGCCATCATCAGTTACAGTTGCTACCGCTGGGTGCTAGTGGACTTGGCCGCCACATGCATCGGGGCCGTAACGGTAGGGGTTTATCAGACTCTGCCGGCCAAAGACTGCTGCTTTATCGTCCGCCATTCAGACGCCGTGCTTGTTTTTGTGGAAGACCACCTGCAGTTGGACAAGATGGGGGCGTTTCGCCGAGAAATTCCCGATGTCCGGCGTGTCGTGCTATTCAAAGGTGAGCCCCTCCGAAACGAATGGGCTATGGGATTCGGCGACTTCCTCCACCTGGGGGACGCTGTTTCCGACAGCGAATTTTCAGCCATGGCGGCGGCGGTTACCGCCCAAGACATCGCCGCCATCGTATACACGTCGGGAACCACCGGCGTGCCCAGAGGGGCGATGCTCACCCACGACAATATAACCTTTACGGCGCAGTCGGTCGAGAAAAGCGTGCTTTGGTATCCGGACGACCAGGTTTTTCTTTTTCTGCCGCTGGCGCATGTTTTTGCGCGCACTTGCGTCTATACCGCCCTGATGGCCGGATGTACCCTGACTTTTAACCGAAGCATGGAGACGCTGGCAGAGGATCTGAAAAGCGCCCGGCCCCACTGGTTTCCCAGCGTTCCGAGGGTTTATGAAAAGGTGCAGGCCAAAATCCTGACCGCGGTCGAGGCCAAAGGCGGGCTGGCCCTGAAGCTTTTCCGGTGGGCCATGGCGGTCGGCTACAAAGTGGGCGACCTGAGGTTGGATCATCGTCCCATACCGCCACTGGTCAGCCTCCAGTACAAATTGGCGAACCGTCTGGTGTTCGAAAAAATAAAGTCCGCCCTGGGCGGGCGGGTGCGCTGGTGTATCAGCGGTGCAGCACCGTTGAGCCCGGAGGTCGGAAAGTTTTTTCATGCCGTCGGCATCCTTATCGTGGAGGGGATCGGCATGACCGAAAACACGAGCTTTTCCAATTTGAACCGCTACGACGATTATCGCTTCGGCTGGGTGGGACCGCCCGGCCCGGGAATCGAGCAGAAAGTCGCCGGGGACGGCGAGGTTCTGTTCCGCGGCCGAAACGTCATGAAAGGCTATTACAAGATGCCGGAGGAAACGGCGGCGGTGATCACTGAAGACGGCTGGCTGAAAACGGGCGACCTGGGGGAGATCGACGAAGAAGGCTTCCTGCGCATCACCGGGCGAAAAAAAGAGATCATCGTCACTTCAGGCGGCAAAAATATCGGCCCGGCGGGCATCGAGGGACATCTGGCCGCCTCGCGGTACATCCATCAGGTCTGCGTGGTCGGTGATCGACACCACTATCTGACGGCCCTGGTATCCCTGGACCCGGAGGCGGTCAGCGCCTACGCCGACCGAAACGGAATCGCCTTCGGATCGCCTGAAGAACTCAGCGAGCATCCCGCCATTTACAACCTGGTTGAAAGCGAGATCGCCGAGCGGAACAGATCCCTGCCTTCTTTCGAGACCATAAAAAAATTTGTCGTCGTTCCGGAGTTCACTATAGACAACGGGATGCTGACACCAACGCTCAAATTGAAGAAGAGCGTTATCCTGGAGAGGTTCAAGAACAGCATAGACGCTATGTACGGGCGAGGTGCCGGCGAGCGATGATCAATGCTTTTCCGTGCGGCGCAAGCCCAGGAGAGTAATGTCATCGCTTTGCGGCGCCGCACCAATGTGTGCGAATACTTCTTTCTTAATGCGCTCGATGGTTTCCGATGCCGAGAGAGACGGGTTGTCGAGAATCGAATGGAGCCGGTGGCGTCCGAAGATCTCGATCTCCACCGAACTTGCCTCTGTAACCCCATCGGTGTAAACGATGATTGATTCACCCGCATTCATCTGCACCCGGTCGATATGAAAATTCATATCCGGCATCAACCCGACCGCGGGACCCGTCGGTTTCAACAGCGATCGCTCCCCTGAATGCCTGACAATGACGGGCGGTTCATGTCCGGCGTTGATGTAAGCCAGCTCTCCGGTGGACACGTCCAGCATGCCGACGAACATGGTGGCGAACATGCCCATTTTCCCGTGATGCCGTGCAATGTAAGAGTTGGTTTTGCGAACCGCGGCCAAGACGCTGGGGCGGCCTTTGAAAGACGCCGGGTCCGATGGGCTTTCTATGCTCCCGATGCCGAAGGTATACACTCGGATAAGGCTGCGGAACAGCGCCATGAACAGTGCCGCTCCGACACCCTTGTCACAGACATCGGCCACCACCAACCCCAGCTTGCCATCCGGCAGCTGGAAGACGTCATAGAAGTCCCCCGAGACTTGAATGGCGGGATGCAGATAGGCCACGATCTCCCAACCGGGAAGCTGCGGGATGTCCTCGGGCAGAAAATCCCTTTGAATCCGCCGGCCTTTCTCCATTTCACTGTCCAATGCACGCGAATAGGTTTCGATCTCCAGCTTGGCCTGCTCGATGCGTTGAACCGAGTCGTCCAATTCTTTATACAGGGTGGCATTTTCCAGGATGACGGCGATTTGTTCAGCGGTCATGACGATGAGATCGATCGATTCCGTGCTGAAATGCTCCGGTTGGGAGTGCAGCAGTGTCAGAAGCCCCAACAGTCGATTTTTCCTGTTGATCGGGATCGCAAGGGCCGAACGGACTTTGTAGGGTTGGCCGGGAAGCGTCAACCAGCGGTCGTCCTGTTCCGTATCGCGGATATGGGCGACCGGGCAATCACCGGTCGTCAGCTGACACTGGCGCCGCACCCAGCCTGCCAGTCCCTGGTCCAGCACGGTGCCGACGAGCCGGTTGCGCTCCTCCGAGGAGGCTTGCCCACGGGTCAGGATGCTTTCGATTACCGTACCGTCAGCATCGAGCATGAACAGGCTTCCCTTTTCCGCACCGGTCAAACCAATCGACACATCGAGAGTTTTTTGCAGCGTCTCGGTGAGCATGCTTTTGTCCGCCGAGGCTCTGGCGGCAGAGACAAAATGCTCCAGCAGCCGGCTTTGGGCCTGGTAAACGGCCTTTTCTCTTTTGAGTTTTTTGAATTCCCGCTGCAAAATTTTTGAGTCCATATGGCGCTCGAATATGGGACTGTCGGCTAAATCTTCTGTCGATAAGCCGGTGGCCGATCTACCCCTGGCCGCCGCAGGAGTTCCCGTAGGAGAAAACCTTCGGTTGTGATCGGGGCTGACGGTTCGAAAGCCGGATAACCGGCACGTGTCGAGGGCGGACTCTTGTACCGTCCAAATAAACACTTATACTGTTCATACCGGCGACGCAACTCGAAAATAGAAATGGTGGCGCAGCGGCATTTTTGGCTGTCCGCCTCATAAGGCCCCCACCGCAGAAGACTTCCGGCAGGCGGTGACGGTTACCGGACGTTGATGACAAAATGCCGCCCGATTGCGCCCGCAGGAATAGACGCCACCCCAAAATCCTCAAACGGCGATATGACATCCAGAGATATCAAGCGTAAACTTTCAGCGATTTTCAGCGCCGACGTGGCCGGTTACAGCCGCCTGATGGGTCTTGATGAGGCGGCAACCGTGCAAACGCTGACGGCTTTCAAACAGGTGCTGGCCGAGTTCGTGGGGCAGTATAGCGGGCGGGTGGTCGATGCGCCTGGAGACAACCTCCTGGCTGAATTCGCCAGCGTGGTCAACGCGGTTCAGGCGGCGATCGAGATCCAGGCCGAACTCCAGAAACGCAACCAACGATTGCCCGAGGACAGGCGCATGCTGTTTCGCATCGGCGTCAACCTGGGGGATGTGATTGTCGATGGGGATCGCATCTACGGCGACGGCGTAAACGTGGCCGCCCGGTTGGAATCCCTGGCGGAAGCGGGAGGTATCTGCATTTCGGGCAGCGCTTACGAGCAGATTGAAAACAAGTTGAGCTTCGGCTGCACTTTCCTGGGAGAGCGCAGGATGAAGAACATCGACAGGCCCGTTTCGGTCTACCGGATACAGCCAGGTGCCGCCGGCAACGGATGCCGGATCGACCACCGGAAATCCGGACTGCCGAAAACATTGATATTCGGCGGCGGTGTCGTGGCATCGTTCCTATTGGCCGGTGCGTTTTTTCTGTGGGTCGAGGCCCACCGCCCCGATGAGAGGCCGGCGGCCGGACCTTCTGCAGGCACCGCGGTGACGGCGGCTCGTAAGGCATCGATTGCCGTGCTGCCTTTCAGGAATCTGAGCGGCGACCCGAGCCAGGAGTATTTCAATGACGGCATCACCAACGATATCATCACCGACCTGTCGAGATTCGGCGAACTGTTGGTGATCGCCAGCAACACCGTCTTTACTTACAAGGGAAAAACGGTGAGCATCAGTGAAATCGGCAGAGACCTGGGGGTCCGGTACGTGCTGGAGGGCAGCATTCAGAAGACCGGCGACAGTGTGCGCATCAACGCCCAGCTGATCGATGCCGCCAGTGCCAACCCTATCTGGGCCGAACGCTATACCCGTGACCTGAAAGACATTTTCAAGCTGCAGGATGACATCGTCCAGGGAATCGTCGCCAACATGGCCCTGAGCATATCGAAGGCGGAGCGCAGCCGGGTGTCGGGTAAAAAAACGGAGAATCTCGAAGCGTATGATTACATTCTGAAGGGGTACGATTATTTTTCCCGCCGGTCGCGAGAGTCGACCAGTAGAGCGGCAGAGATGTTCTCACGGGCGATTGAGCTCGATCCCGGATATCCCGCTGGTTATGTCGGTCTGGGCCAGGTGCACGAATTGAAGGTAGGGGAGGGCTGGACCGAATTTCCCGAACAGTCGCTTCAACGCGCAGAATATCTGGCGCGACGGGCATTGGACCTGAATCCGTTCGATGCCTCGGCCCATGGTCTGCTCGGAGCCGTCTATGCCTTCCGTGAGCAATATGGACTGGCCATCGGCGCGCTTGAGCAGGCTATCGCCCTCAACCCCAATCATGCCAGCAGCTACCACACCTTCGGTTGGGCCCTGCTGTGGTCGGGGCGGGTGGATGAGGCGGCTTCGGCCCTGGAGATGTCGCTGCGGCTTGACGGCAGTTCACCGCGCAACACCTGGCACCTGCTGGGAACGGCCTACTATCTGCAGGGCCGTTTCGAAAAGGCCCTCAACGTGCTCGAACAGGGAATCGTCAAACAACCGTCTTTCATCGGCAACTACCTGATTCTCGCCGCAACCTACGCCGAGTTGGGCCGGGACGAAAAAGCCGCCCAGGCGGCAGTGGACGTCCGCCGTCTCGACCCTTTCTTCGATACGGCATCTTATGGGACAGGGTTCACGGTCCGGAATGATCGAGAGAAAATAGTCGCGGGCCTGCGCAAAGCCGGCCTGGAGTGATCGGAACGGTTTTGGATTCGGTTTCTTGCGGCGGGATTGTTTCGAGATGCCGACGGTATCTGGTGCTTATCGGGCAAAGCCGGGCTGACGGCTGGCCGGTTTCCACGCTAAGACCGATAAGGGTATCCTGAATGAGATCACAACAGACGATGACCGGCTGGTGCTGCGGGACGACGATTGGCCAGGGCCTCATCTGGCGGTTTACGGACCATCCTTCCGGAAGTCATTGAGTTCTTTTAACGAGTTTGCCCCAGTTTTCGTCCGCCGTTTTTATTTCTTTGGCCGCATTGGCCTCGAACTCTTCGGCAGCCTCCCTGTCCCAGTTCAAGTAAAGCTTGCCGTCGATGATCTTGAAGGCTTCGGGATTCACACCGGCAACCTTGCCGGTCGTCGAAAGGCTTCGCGCTCAGTACCCGCCGTATTGCGGCGCATAGCGCTCCGGGTTAGAGGAGAAAAGATCTCGGTTTTCGGTTGAGGCAAAGTACCACCTCGCATCGTTCCAGTTGAAAGTGAAGGCGCTTTTACCTTTCACGGCCTTTCCTTCCGTGTGATAGGATACCGGATCGTAGCCCTTTATGGCCACACCGAATATCGTGGTGTTGATCTCATCGAAAGCCAGCACCGTACCCTGTCCGGCAAAGACTAGAGCGGTGGCCAAAGCTATGGAGAAGACAACAAAATGGATCGTCGGCCTTCTGAGCGGCATGGCGTGCTCCTTCTCTTTTACCCGGCCAAGAAGACATGCTCCTTGCCGTGATGGTTTTCAGGTATCTGTTTGAAACTGCAACACTAAGGGATGAGTGTCAAGGGGGGCGACCGGTACCCCACCGACAACACCGGCGCGTGTGCCGGGTGATCATCAACGGGGAAATACGTTCTCGATGCAGGGGCGGTTTGTTCTCCAGCGATTTTGGAATTTATAGGGCGACGGGGTCGGGCGCCTCGTTCTCTGAAGTCAAGAAAGCCCATAGCGGGCCCTGAGATCCAGGGAAAGCCGACGGACAACCTCGAAGGCCTTTTCCACAGTTTTTTCCCGGTCGGGATTGACCAGGCAGCAGGTGGCCGGCGAGAGCATGCTGTTCAGAAGAATGTGGTCCCGGTCGATGCCTTTTCGGGACAGAGCCTCCCACACGGCTTCGAGCTGGGCCGAAAGGGAGGTCAGGGATTCTTTTTCAAACGGTTCGGCGTTGGTCGGCACGATACCCCAGACGATTACACCGCCAGGATCAATGAAACGTCGAACCGCGGGAGCATAAGAGGCGAATACCTCGGCGTTGGTGTAAATGTCCAGGGAGAGGATGTCGAGATCCAGGCCCAGGAGAAAATCCCAGTCCGGATTGCCGCAGAGATGGATCCCCCGCGGCCGGTCAAGCATCGCAAAGAAACCATCCATGTCCTCTTTGGCCTTTCGGTCGCCATAACCGGCCAGGGCCGAGAAGAGAAACTGCAGTCCAGGTTCATCGATGAACATGAACGCGTTGGTGTTCTTTTTCTTCAACCGAGCGAGCTGGGCGTTGACGCGGCGGGCCATGAATTCGAACATGAACGGGCGCACCGTGTCGTCGAAGAGGATCGGCCGGTCGTTCTCGTCCAATATATTGAAACCGAAGCTGATCGGCCCCTCCAGCTGACCGCGGATCGCCGGCCGATCTCCGAGCGGCGACGCGAGGAAACGATGGTAGACCGCCGAGTAGGTCTCGCTGATATCCATATAGGCCGGATCGTCCATACGTTCCATGACCGGCTCCAGCTCGTCGATAAATTTATCCAGGGAGAAACTCAATTTGCGGTTTTCGATGTCGAGGAGGATGCCGGGAAAGTGCTCCGCGGCCTGGACATACATGTCTTCATAATAGTTGGCGTTCGGCAGTTGAGGCCAATAAGGCACATCCAAAGAAAGCGCCAGAGCCAAAGCCCGATCCACGTCTGTGTGCGGCATGACGGCCATGGCCGTTGTCATGAGTCGGCCGGGAATCGGCATGGTTAACTTCTCCTATATGATCTGTCGCAGTTTGTTCGACAGGGCGTGCAGGTCGAACGGTTTCTGCAGGAACCCCTTGCAGCCGCGTTTCAGCAGGCTGCCGGCTTTGCCGTCGATGCTGTAGCCGCTCGACAGCAGCACCTTGACCGTCGGATTGACGGCTCTAAGCATTTCAAAAGTCTCTCTGCCGCCCATATCCGGCATAACGACATCCAGGATGACCAGATCGATCCGGTCACTGTGATCTTTGTAGACCTCCACGGCCTGTTTACCGCCGGAAGCCGTCAGGACGTTATAGCCGAGCCGTTGCAGCATTTGGGCGCCGACGGTAATAATGATCTCCTCGTCGTCCACCAGTAGAACGGTGCCGTTGCCGGTCGAAATTGCGGTGGCCGGTTCCTTGGGGGTGGCGGCTGGCTTGTCGGATGCGGGCAGAAAGAGGTGAAAGGTCGTACCGTGCCCCTCATCGCTGATCACGGTGATGAATCCGCCATGGTTCTGTACGATCCCGTACACCGAGGCCAATCCCAATCCGGTACCCCGGCTGATATCTTTGGTCGTAAAAAACGGCTCGAAAATCCTGGCTTTGGTTCCGGCATCCATCCCGACGCCGGTGTCGCTCACCGACAGCTTCACATAGGGGCCAGGCTTCACACCATAGGACTCGGCTTCTGTGGCTGTCACACGGACATTTTCGGTCTGAACGCTGAGGGTTCCCCTTTCGGGCATGGCTTGCCAGGCGTTGATATAGAGATTCAGCAGGACCTGCTCGATCTGACTCTGGTCGACCTCGACGGCCCGGAGCGCGGGCTGTAACTTTTCCTGTATCGCGATTTCCTTCTGCATACGGCCGAACATACGGTTTTTCTCTTTTATGACCCCGTTCAAATCGAGCGGCTTGACCTCGTATTTTCCGCCCCGGGCGAAGCCCAAAAGTTGCCGCGTCAGGTTCGATGCGCTTCTGATATGTTCTTCGATCCCCTTCAACTGTTCGTGGTGGGGATGATTTTTGTCGATATCAAGAAGCATCATTGACGTTCGCCCCTGGATACCCATCATCAAGTTGTTGAAGTCATGGGCAATGCCCCCGGCCAAGGTGCCGATGGCCTCCATTTTCTGAGACTGCAGCAGCTGCTCCTGGAGTTGTCTGTTTTCCGTAATGTCGCGGGAAACGATGACGATACCGGAAACTTGCTGCCGTTCATCTTCATAAGGATAACAGGTGACTTCCATGTAGCGCTTTCCCATACCCTCGAAGTCGAACCAGATACGGAAAGTCACTTCTTCCCCGCCTAAGCATTGCTCCAATCTCCTGCGAAAATCCTGCTCGAAGCGCTCGGGACCGATCAGTTCGGCCACCGTGCGGCCGATGATATCCGCGCGTGTTCGGCAATGGGCCTTCAGGTAGCTGTCACTGACGGCCTGAAATACGAAGTCGCGACCGATCAGGGCCATCAGGTCTTTAGCGGTCGAGACGATCTTCTCGTACATGCGCAGAGATTCTTCCACCCGACGCCGTTCCGAAAGCTCTTGACCCAGCTTTGAATACAGTTGGGCATTGTCGAAGGCAATGGCGGCCAGTTCGGCAAAGCGGCTGAGAACCGAAATTTCCTCTTGACCGAAGGGGTTGTCGTCTTCGCATCGGCCCAGACCGATGACGCCGATCACCCGGTCATCTGATTTCAGCGGAATGCCGACCACCGCTTTCATTCTATCGAATACGGAATTGGAGATTCGGCCCGACCATTGATTATAGTCGACAACCGCCATGGGCTGACGCGAACTCCAGACCCTGCCGGCCAAGCCCTCACCGGGCTTTACCCGCACGTCGATCGCCTTTTCCAATGCGCCGATACCGAAGCGGATGACAAACTCTTCTGCCTCACTGTCATACAGGTATATATATCCGTGCTCGGTGCCGGCCAGCCGTGCGGCGCGTTCGATGATGTCCTGTAAAAGTTCGTCGATATCGTGCCGGCGTATCAGGCCGACGGCGGTTTCATGAAGGGCGGAGAGGTATTGATTGTTCTTGCGCAGCAGATCTTCGACGGATTTACGCTCGGTGATGTCTTCGGCTATGCCGGTGATCCTTGTCACTCGGCCATCTCTGTCGCGAATGGCATAGCCCTTGTCGGAGACCCAACGGATGGTTCCGTCGGGCCTGATGATCCGGTACTCGCGCGGGCCGCCTCCGCCGGTTTCGGCTATTCGGGTGAAGGAGTCTTGAGCGGAATCGATATCCGACGGATGGACGCTCTCGGTCCACACCTTATAACTGTCGTATAAAGCGGCGACGGGCCGCCCCCAGAGTTCTTCGAAGGCGGAATTGACATAGATAACTTTTCGGGTTTGCAGGTCAAACAGCCAAAAAACATTGTGGCTGTGTTCGGCGATTTGCCGGAAACGCTTACCACTCTCTCTGTCGTCATCGTTGCCCGGTGGTTTCAGGGGATCCATGGAAGGAGCCTCCGGATTTTAAGGTTCTGCTGGAGTGGGGATCAAGGCCCCTTCGGCAGCATCCGAACACCGACCCCGCAATTGTCATCGGCGCGAAACATGACCAAGTTTAATCGGCGATGCGGGAAGTCAAATAGCCGTATTGTTTGGTGAATGTGGATCCGGGCCGACAACGAACCCTATGAGCGATGATTGCTCCTGCACAAAGTGACTGACGTTTCCATTGAAACCGGTGAAGAGACTAGTCAACTATAGGCTGAACGAGGCCATCGTGTCAAACAACGGAGACGGTTTGGCTGAAAAGGGCACGGTACGACTTGACGATCGTTGTCCGAACGACCGGTTGCGGATTCGCCTGTCTACCTGTTGTTTCAAACTTTAAAAAGAACCGTCGGGCTAGTAAATGCTCTGGATGTTTCGCAAGCGGTTGACCATGTCGAATATATCGCTTTCCGCTCTTTTGACCAGATCGTTGAGGGTAGGTGTCCGATCCTTGTCGAAGGTGGTGACGACGCCGGCGAGTTTGATCACGACATCGGTTTCTTCAATCCGGTAATCCACCTCGTGGATTTGTTTCAGAATCCGGCGCATGGCGGCGCGGGATTCTTTCTCGGGAGTCATGGGTAAGAGGATGAGAAATTTGTTTCGATCAAGCACGCCGATGATGTCGGTGGTGCGGCAGATCCGCACCAGGTTAGTCAGCACGAACCGCATGATCTGCCCCCGATTGATGGCCCCGGCCGGCAGCGGGTTGGTCGGTGTTACCTTGAATATCGAGAGCATCAGGACTGAAAAAGGCGTGCTGTAGCGCAATGTGCGGGCGATTTCATTTTCCAGCATGTAAAGAATGCTGTTGCGGATCAGGATACCCTTGGGCAAACTGGCCTTAGGCGGTGCATCCTGATCCGCCTGGGTTTCCGGGTTTGCCTCTGTCGGTGTTGACGGCTGCTTTCTCTTGTCTTTGTCATCGATGGAAGAACGCACTTGCTCCATGATGGCGCCGAGTTCGGTGTCGCTTTCGGCATCGCCTTCGAAGACCCCGATGATCGAGGTGGCACTCTCCTGGCCGTCTCCGGCGAAGGATTTGTGCCGGATCGTCCATTGGGTTTTCAAGGCGTCGAGGCATTCTTCCATCCGCTCGTTGAGCCGGTCCGCCACTTTGTGCAACACTTCCGTGCTGATATCCTTGTTTTTCAAGCGGTCCACCAGGGCCGTCTCTATGCTGGAGATGAGTTCCTGCAGGTGCTGTCCTCCGCCATCCCCTTTTTTCCGGGCGGTATCCATGGCGATTTCAGAACCGATACGCTCGATGTAGTCCACCAGCAGATCGGAAAGGACCTCTTCATCGCCGGTTCCCCGGCGTATTTCAGAAGCGAGGTAAATCAACTCGGCGGCACCCTTGGGGTCACGGCTGACTTCTTCGAGCAGCACTTCGGGGTCGATCCCCATTTGGTCGGCACTTTTTTCGAGCGCTTTTACCAGGTCCTCGCTTTGCAGTTCCTGTTTCAGTTCACGGGTCAGTTGAAGAAATTCCTTCAGTCTCATGCCTTCTTCGAGCAGCGCGGCTTTGATTTTCGGCATCAGACGCTGAAGTTCACCCGGTTCCGGGACCAGTCGCCTGAGGATCTGAGCCAGACGCTGAACCGAAATCTTTCCCTCCTGGTATTCCTCCCGGATGAGCTGGACTAGGACGGTGTCGGTGAGAGATTCGGTTTCTTCTATAATTTGCTGTTCGTTTTCGTATGTGACCCCTTCCGCCTTCCGGGATGATATACCGTTGAGAAGCTCCTTCTTCATGGCAAAAACCGCATCGGCCAGCTCACCGAGACTCGGTCTGTCGGTATCGTCAAATGACCGATTCACCTCTTCGCGGATCTTTTGCAGCTGCGCCATGATCACCATGCCCGATTCAGGGGCTTCAGGCTTTCTGGATGATACTGCGGCCTGATCGGCCTCGATCATCTTCTGCGACGTATTGCCGGGATTCTCGACGATGCTTTGAATGGAAAGGGATTTTTCGAGCTCCTCCATCAACACGCTTTCCACCATCATGCCCAGAACTTGATCGGCTTTTCCTCCGGGGGCTCCGGGAATCGATGCCCCGGATTGTTCCAAGACCCTTCGGTCAACGACCTCGTCATCCGCCGTGACCTTCTGGTAGAAGACATGATTGATCTTGATGTTGGTGACGCCGTTGTCCTGGCATGCCGCTTTCATGGCATCGGCGTTGATATGCTGGGCGATGTCGATGAACACCGCGGCAAATTTAATCACCTCCGTCTCCTGGAGACCGCTTTCAAAAGAGACGGAACGGATGTCCGCCTTCTTGAAGTGCTGGAGCATCTTGCCAGTATTGATCCGGGGGTCGAGGGGTTCATCTTCGATGAAGAACTGATCCTGGTGCATGATCAGGACAATGGGCGAAAACAGCATGAGGCCATGGGCGGTCGCTTTATAAAACTCGGCCAGGGCCTGGGTGGTAAACGGGTGGTCGATTTGGTACATCATCGACCGGTTGAACAAGAGGGCGAATGTTCGTCCGATTTTGTTCGAAACCTCTTTCGGGAGTTTTTTGACTGTCATGGCGGACCCTTCCCCAGGCTAGGCGGCGCGCAGCTTTTCATACCGTTCCAGGTCATCGAGAAAGTCCCGGCAGGTTGCGTACCGTCGAGCCGGGTCGAAGGCCGTCGATTTGTGGATAATTTGATCCATTTCCGGGCCGACGACCGGGTTCATTTCGGACGGCTTTTTCAGGAACACATTGTCCTTGCTCATGACCTTGTGCTTCAAGAGGTCGGTTTTATTTTTGAAGGCCGGAAAGGGCAGTTCGCCGGCCAGCATCTGAAATAGCATGGTACCGACGGCGTATATGTCGGTCCGACCATCCACTTCCATGCCCAAGATCTGCTCCGGTGACATGTACATGGGGGTGCCATGGACGACGGTGGTGGCCTGAGCGTCGGCATTCAGCACTTTGACGATACCGAAATCGGTCAGCAGAGGCCTGCGGGAGTGTTTTTCGACGAGAATGTTGCCGGGTTTGATGTCGCGATGAACGATATTCTGGCGATGGGCATAATCGAGCGCGTCCAGGACCTGACCGATGACCCGTAATGTGGCGCTCAGCGGGATGACGCGCTTGGAGGGCAGGGGGTTTTTTTGGGCGGCCTGCAGGTACTGGGACAGGGTGTTGCCCTGGATCAGCTGCATCGTGATGAAAAGAAACTCGTCTGTTTCACCGACCTCGTAAACCGGAATTATGTTAGGGTGGGAAAGAATCGCCACCGCTTCAGCTTCCTGCTGAAACAATTCGGCGGATTTTGCCGTTATCAGGGATTTGGGAAGTACTTTTACGGCAATCTGCCGTTTTAGGCTCCTCTGGAATGCGATGAAAACGATAGCCATGCCACCGCGGGCCAATTCTTTGATAATCGTCGATGTGCCCACCTGGGTGCCGATCAGGGGCTCGACTTTGTATGCCGCAATCGATGTCATTAAACAGACTCCTGCCCTGTCACACTGTCATCGGCCGCCGGGATGCCGTAGCCGGATACCCTCGGGCCGACGGAACCGCTAAGGTCTGTCGGTATGCCAGGTCTCTATTCAACCAGGGGCTATTTGAGTTTTTTTTTCATTTCTTCATAACGATCGGAATCGAACACGCCCAGCTCTTCCGTATGGGCCTTCCACGTGAACAGGCATATCCTGGCGTCGGTCAAATTTTTTTTTTGCAGTGACCGTTCGTAGCAGCGCAGGTTGCTTTGAATCGATTTTTCATAAATCTGCTTTTTATACGCATCGTATTCAGTCGGGTCGAAAACCCCGGCATCTATGGCATTGCTGCGCCACACGTTCAGGGCCACCCGCGCGCTGTAATAGCCCTCTTTTTCAATGATGTGCTTCAGCCGCCAGAGGCTGTTGTTGGCAGCGGCCTTCAACTGCTTCTCGGATATTTGCATGGGCGGGGTGTCTTGGGCCCGGCTTTCGCCGGTCATATGGAAAAAGGCGGCAGCCGCCGTCAGGGCCAGAAAGGTCAGCGTCAGTTTCATGGTCAATTTCATCGCTTTCGGGTCCAAATTAAAAAAATCCTTGTATAATTGGATTATTATAGAAGATTTCGACAGGAAAATCAAAGGAGAACGGCTTTTTAAACCCAGGGGGAGAACCTTTTCCGTGTCCGGGGTCTGTCATCTTTCCTGCCTGATCGTCGTCGATCGGTCAATGTGAACGATACCGCCCGGCCGGCGCTGTGCGCCGGTGGTTTTCAGCCAGGTGGTTTCTCCGAAACCTTTTTCGAGCCAAGAGGGAGGAGCGCCATCGATGAAAATTAAAAATTCGGCGCCCCCGTCCCGCATCTGGTCGACCACCCCCGGAGTGACTTTCGTGGCCGATAGGATGCGGGCGTTCGGCAGATGGAGCAGGAACGGGTAGGTGAAGGAAAAATCTGTATAGATCAACCATAAGCGCTCGCCGGCATCCGCCAACGGCAGTGTTTTTTCCAGCCGGTCATCGCCGTATATGTTATTGGCGGCAAAAGAGCGATTCAGACCCCATCCCGAACTCTGCCATATGCTGCCGCCTGTCTTCCCGAGTGGCCAACCCAATGCGGGTTTATGGATATTGCAAGTGGCGGCATACAGCATCATTCCGGCACAGATGAATACCAGAAAATGGCGCCGATTTCTGCTCAGACGCCACGGGGGAAGAAAAAAAGCGATGCAGATTCCCCCGCAAACGAAAAAAACATCGAAATAGCGGACATTTTCAGGACGCCAGGCCGGAATGAGGGCCAAGAGAAAAAAGTAGCCAATCAAGGCGATCGAAATCGCCTTCAAGCGCCGCGGGGCTTTTCTGGCGGCGTACCCCACAGCGGGCATGACCAGTAGAAAACCGAACGGTCCGAACCAGGACAGTTTTTCATCCGGTAGCCACGAGATTCGCACGACATCGGCGGCGCCCCGGTTCCCCAGAATCGGCACAATCAGGCCATCATGCAGGTTTTGCAGGGTTTCGGTGAGCGAAAAGCCGGTTGCCCAGTTCAACAGGCTGTCGATCGGCTGTGTGAAGTGGATGCTCTGAAGGGTATAGCGCAATGCATTGGCCAGCGCCCCTTGGATGCCGTCGTCATTGAACGCGACCGGTGGCGTCGTCAACGCCCACGGGCTGGTTCCACCGCCGGCTGCATCAGGCAGCAACAACCAAACATGGGAGAAGACCGCTGCTGGTAAGAGGCAGGCCAACAAAAGAAAAGGGCGGGTGGAGATCATGGCCCACCAGGTGTGTAACCCGTGGCGCCGGATGAGCAGTATGCCTGTCAGCGGTATGAGAATGAGCGGAAAGACATGGCTCATGAAGCTGCCCGATATCATGAAAAGGATTCCCAGACCCAGGAGATAAAGATCGGGAAGATTCGGTGATTCGATGGCTCGAAAAGCGGCCAGCAGGCAGAACATTGCCGTGGCCGCCGGGATGATGTCATAGCCGGGGGATGTCGACAGGTAAACCAGCCGAGGCATGCTGACGATGATGACGGCAACCGTGGCGGCCGTCGGCTGCCAGGCATATCGACGGGATAAAGCGTAGGCGCTGCATCCGACGGCGAGATAGGCCATGAATCCAAGCATTCCGACTCCCAAATCAGTCTGAAATCGGAGAAATAGATACGGGAGCACTAGGGTGTTGGTTGGCGAGGGGGACGCCGGCATGGCGTCGCTTGAAAACTGTGCAGCGTGACGTCCGTAGAGTAACATCTGCCCCAGGGGCTGCCA
Source organism: uncultured delta proteobacterium (assembly GCA_963792945.1). Classification (GTDB taxonomy): domain Bacteria; phylum Desulfobacterota; class Desulfobacteria; order Desulfobacterales; family SG8-13; genus JARFQH01. The sequence goes on from CAWBYM010000025.1 coordinate 335,497, forward strand.
GTAATCCGTGGTGGGTGGTATAATATAGGCCTGACAGGCAAGATAGACCGAAAGGAGACCGAAGGCAGCGCCGGCCAACGGGGCTCTGGAATAGAGGGTGCGGGTGCTCCGCCACCCATGCACCAGAACTTTGCGGTGCTTTGATACATATGCGGCAGCAAAGACGACTATGGGAATTTCGACGGCCAGGGTCGCTGCCGGCAGCCCCACCATGAGCGACAGTTGAAGTAAAAAGGAGAGCGTCATCAGCGTCGACACCAGGCCGTAGGCAAAGGCCTCGGCCAAGGTGTTGCCGCGGCGGTGAAAGAATATGAAACCGGCCAGGCAAAGGATGATCAGTTCCGCTGCCACAACCCAGGCGGCATTCAACAAAGCGCCCACTCTCTTCCTCTATCAGCGTCGTCAACCAGCAGTCTACCTGGCCATGTCTTTCTTACGGATGGAGAACCTTGGTGATGGCCATCGCCAGAGACGTCTATGTTTCGTCGTTTTCACCCGCGGTCTTTTTCGGCTTTGAGGTCATCGACGATCTCTATCATGAAATCGCGCATGTCGGTGGCCAGCTTGAGGCATTCCGGGCAGTAGACCTTTTTCCTGATGTGACCATGGGCGTTGTTTTGGTGCCAGTACCAGCGTCCGTAAGGGCTCCCTTTGCAGAACTTCTTTCCGGTATACTCCGCAATAGGGCAGCCGGTGCATACCAGCATGTAGTAAATTCTGCAAGGAGGGCAGTCCAGAATCCCGCCGTCCGAACCTTCCCCGGCGATGATTCGATTCCATTTCCGAACCGATGACTGCATGATTTTGAGTTTGTTCATTGTCCCCCCCGTTATCTGTCCTCCGTATGTTCGCGAAGCCTTTTTATGCGCAGCGGTTATCCAAGGGGCGGGACAGGCAATTCCAATATCTGCGGTGAACGTTGACACTGCGCATGATGGCATAGTTGACCTTCTTGGTGTCGGCGGCGCCGGCCAATTCGGCCACCCGGCTTTTTGTCTGGCCGGATAGCTCGTCAAGGACCGCCATAACGCTTTCGGCACAGGCGCGGACGTCATACCCCCCCTCCAGCACCAATACGATGCGCCCGTTGCAGCAGGCGTCCGCTGTTGTCATCAGGCAGCGGGTCATGGCGGCAAACCCTGCCGGGGAGAGGCGCATGCCGCCGAGCGGGTCGATGGCGTGGGGATCGAACCCCGCGGACACAATGATCAGGTCTGGTTGGAATTCGGCGGTCAGCGGAGGCAGCAGCGCCTGCAGAATAGCGGCATACTCGCTGTCGCCATAACCGCTTGAAAGCGGTATATTGACGGTATACCCTTCACCGCGGCCGCGGCCTGTTTCGGTGAAGCTGCCGGTGCCGGGAAAGTGCGGGTACTGATGAATGGAGAAGAAGAAAACCGTGTCATCCGTTTCGAAAATGTGCTGGGTACCGTTGCCGTGGTGGACGTCCCAGTCCAGGATTAACACCCGCTGCATGCCGAGGGCTGTTCGGGCATATGCGGCTGCTATGGCGGCGTTGTTGAAGAGGCAGTACCCCATGGCCCGGTTGACTTCCGCATGATGCCCGGGAGGCCTGACCAGGGCGAAAGCGTTGTCGTAACGGCCGCAGGTCACGTCTTCCACCGCCTGGAGTATCCCGCCGACAGCCAGGCGGGCGGCCAGATAGGAGCCGGCGGAAGCGACCGTGTCGGGCGATAAAGCGGTATATTCAGCGGCTGACGTTGAAGCGACCTTTTTGATGTGATCCGAGGAATGGACCAGCAATATCTCCGATTCTTCGGCCAGGCGGCACGCGATGGTGCTGAAGCGGTCGATCCTTTCGGGCTGATCCAGCAGCGTGTAAATGGCCTCCAGGCGCAGCGGTGTTTCCGGATGGCCGCTCCCGGTCCGGTGGTCGAGGAATCTGCGGTCACGGACGATGCCTGTCCTGGCCATCCGGGGAACGCCCGTATTTACTCTGCCATCGGTTAGAGGTCGTATCATGAGTCAACAGATTAAAGGACCCGCCATGTTGCGGCAGTTTTTGTCACCCATTTGCGGGTCCGCAAGGGATGGTGAGAACATTGCACGGTGCTTGCCTGACCATCGATTCCGTGGTCGAGCCGACCAGAATCTTATGCAGCGAACCCCGTGGGCGTACCCCTACGATGATCAGGTCGATGGCGTTGGCCATCGCATAGTCTCGCAGGCTGTCTTTGGCGTTCCCCGATACGACGGCCGGGGTGATCCTGTCGTCCTGCCGCACACTCGATGGCACCTGATGGCACAGGCGCTCGAGAAGCTGAACCTGCAGGCGGTGCTGGACTTCAGTGTAAGGACCGGAAGTCGGATCGACAAGATCCTCCCGGACCGGGGTTTCCATCGAATGGACGATGTGCAGCCTGGCACCGAAATGCTGCGCCAATTTATCGGCAAAAGGGTAGAGCGCAAGGGTCGCCGGACTCAGGTCGCAGCAGATCAGGATGTTGTTCATCTGCAACGGACCTGCGCCTGGCTGCGCCGACGCTTTCTTGCGGGGTGGGCGGACAACCAGAAACGGGCGGTTCAGCGTACGGGACAACGTTTCGACCACGGTACCCAGCAGAAAACGTTTCCAACCCGACAGCCCGTAGCTGGCGGCCACTACCAGCCCGATGCCGTTTTCCCGAGTAAAATCGGCGATGGTTTCCACCGCATCGCCGTAGCGGACCGCCACATCCCAACGAACCGGCCGTTGAGCCATCAGCTTCTCGATTCGAGTGCTGGCGTCGGCGATCTGTTCTGCCACAGAGGTGCCCGGCCGGCAGCCCGATGCTTCGCGGAGTGGCGCCAGGGGAGAACTCAAGGCATGAAATACGGTGAGGTGAGCGTCTAATCCCCGAGCGAGCCCTGAGGCATATTCAACGAGCGGGTTCGAGAATTTCGAAAAGTCGACTGCGCAGAGAATTTTGTCCAAGTTGGTGTCCATCGATACCGGCCGATGAGTCATTGTCAAGTGGTTGTCGCCATGTGACCATGGGGCGCCGGGTCATTTGGATCTGACACCGGCGGAATGTGCGGCCATCCCGGGTCAATCCTCTAAAAGGGACCCGGCGCGCCCAGTGGTCTTAAGCCGGGGCTTCACGCCGTCATTCCGTGATCCGGGTGCCACCGCCGAATCTGGATGAAATTGGGGAAGGCGTGGGGTTTGTAAACCGATTTTCCGAGCAGCACCCTCAGACATTCCTGGATGTTCTCCGACATTGTCGGGTGCGGATGCACCGATTTGAGGACATCGCGAATACCCTTGGCCTGATCCATTAAAAGTGCGATGGACATGATTGTGGTTGATGCCTGGGGACCCGCAGCCCGCATCCCCAGGATCATCTCCTTATCGTCGTCGCTCACGATGATCTTGACAAATCCATCCGCTGCCCGCATGGCGATGGCGCGCGTCAGCAAGGCATTGGAATACACGGCTACGCGATACGGAATCTTTTTTTTTCGGCACGTCTGCTCGTTGAGTCCCACGGCCGCGACCGCCGGTTTGAAGAACATCACTGTCGACATGTTGGAGTAGTTGAGCGGCCACTTGGTGGCATTGAACATGTGCTTCACGGCGTAGCGGGCTTCGGTCTCGGCGATATTCACCAGGGCCGGATGACGGGTCACATCACCGCTGGCGTAAATGTTGTCTATTATCAGGCAATTATCGTCGCAGGAGAGATAGCCCGTTTCATCCGCTACAATGCCGACCCGGTCGAGGTTCAGGTCTCCCAGGTTGGGTATCCGACCAATGGAAACCAGAGCCGCATCGGCTTCAACGACTTCGGAATGGCCGTCGGAAAAGTCCAGGATGACCTCTAGATGGTTCGGCCTTGTGTTAATGGTTCTCAAAATAGCGGAGTGGTAAATGTCGACGCCGTTCCTTTGGAGATTCCGGCTGACAAAACGGCCGATATCTTCGTCTTCGAAGGGAATGATCCGTTCTTGATGATCGACCAGGTATACCTTGGTCTGATCGAAATTGGAGAAGATGGTGGCATATTCACACCCGACGATTCCGGCACCTATGATCACCAGGCGTCGGGGGAATTCTTTCAGGTTGAGTATTCCGTCCGAGTTCAGAATCCGTTTTTGGTCGACTGTGATGTGGGGAAAACCCCTGGGTTTGGATCCGGTTGCAATAAGGAAGTAATCGGACCGGATTTCTTCGCTATGGTTTTCTCCGTACCTGACCTCAAGCGATTGATTTGAGAGAAATGAGCCCCAGCCTCTTTTGTAGGTGATCGACCCCTGGCCCTTCCAGCGTTCGGGGGAGTAAGTTTCCAGCTGGGAGAGCATCTGGTATTGTTTTTCTTTTACGGCCTGGATAACGGTGTTGCGTACTGCGGTGTAATCGACGCTCAGGCCGGCGCTGCGGTAACCGCGGTCGACCTGAGCGGCGATATCGTAATCTTTGGCCAGTTCCCACATGGTTTTTGACGAGAGGGCCCCCCACATGACACCCGTTCCGCCGATCTCGCCGCCTTCGACGACGCACACATGCTTCCCGAGATCAAGCGCGCGCATCGCCCCGGCAAAACCTGCCGGTCCGCAGCCGATGATACAGAGATCAAACGTATCGGGCACGCCGTGCCACCTTCCGCAATTTGCCATTGGATTTTAAAAAAGGCCTTCTGCCGCATTATAGGGATATGTAACCGGCAGGTCAATAGATGGGAAAGAGGACGGCTGTCGCCGGGCGGCGGGTATTGCCGCTTAGACGTCATCAGCCATTTTAATGGTTGATTTTTGCGGCGCCCATGGCGTAGAACTCTTTCAAGTCACACGTTGCCGTAGGTAAACATACCCGGTTGAATTCACGGTCATTATAGAACCAGGAAAACCGACGACCTTCGGATGTAAATCAACTCAATCGATCGATCAAAGGAGGCTTCAGGCGATGGGACAGAAAATTTTGATTGCTTTTGACGATTCTGAAAACGCCATGCGTGCGGTGGAATACGTGGGCAAAACCCTTCTGCCGCAGAATCGCGTGGTCCTCTTTACCGTCCTGCAGGATACGGCGGCACTCTGCGATCTTCAGAGCCCCGAGCTGACGCCCTATTTCAAGTCGCAACAGCAGGCTTTTTGCGCCCTCGAGGAGAAAAAGAAAGACTTGGTTTCGACGGCCCTGGCGAAGGCAGCCGGTATTCTGCGCGATGCCGGATTCGCTGAAGACAGAATCACCATAAAAGCCGAGCCGAAGAACAAAGGCATCGCCCGGGACATCGCCAATGAGGCGCGCAACGGTTATGACCTGATCGTGCTGGGTCGCCGCGGTTTCTCCAGCATAAAAGACTATTTCATGGGAAGCATTTCCCAGAAAGTCATCCATTTGGTACCCGACACCTCGATTCTGATCGTGGGATGAAATCGCGATCGGTATGTCCGCCGGGCATCGCTCGTGTTTCCGCAAGCTGAGATCCCTGCCGCATGCATGTCACCCCCTTGGTCGAGAGCGCGTTTCTACGATTGGCCGATGCGGTTTACCGCCGCCTCCGGCAGCCCGTTCCTGACCGCCAACGGCTGACGCACTGCCGATTGATTGCCCATCGCGGCGATTATGAACATTCCGGCATGCCGGAAAATTCATTGTCCGCATTTGACTCGGCCGTCAGCGGGGGGGTGTGGGGTATCGAATTCGACGTGCGCTGGACCCGGGACCTCCAGCCGATCGTCATCCATGATCCGGACCCTCGAAGAGTTTTCGGCACCGGACCAAGCATCCAGCAGACAGCCTACCGAACGCTGCGGCGCACGCACCCGTTGATCCCTCACCTTGAAGAGGTGGTTCAGACGTTTGGTGGGCGAGTCCACCTTATGGTCGAATTAAAAGCGGAACGGTATCCCGACCCTGAGAGGCAGAAACGGATCCTCGAGAGGATATTCAGCGGCCTCGTTCCCCGCGATGATTTTCACTTCATCTCCCTGGCGCCACACGTGTTTGACCTTGTCGATTTCGCACCCGAGCGCGCCATGCTGCCGATTGCTCAGGTCAACACCGGCGCCATGAGCCAGATCGCCGCGACAAAAGGGTATGGCGGACTGTTGGGGCATTACGTGATGGTGACCGATTCCCTCGTCAAAAGGCACCAGGGTTTGGGCCAGGAGACAGGCACCGGATTTGCCGATTCGACCAACTGCCTGTTTAGAGAGTTGAATCGCGGCGTCAAATGGGTATTTTCCAACCGTGCCGCAGCCATGCAGTCGGCGGTGGAGGCCTGCCTGAAGCACAGCGGAGTCCGCAACCCCAACTGACGATGGTATTTTCGCCCATAGTTCAGAGCTATTTGGCCGGTATCGACCATGAGAGGGTCGACCACGGCATTGATCACCGACCGATAATCCACATGAGGAGTCACAACTTATGGAATCGATACTCGCCTCCTTCGACCTTAATGGTGAATTGCCCGGCGCCGGAGCGGGACATCTGTTGCGATGCAACGGGCCGGTAATACAAGCCATATCACCCATCAACAGCCGGCCAATCGGTGCCGTTCGATCCGCCGGTCGGGAAGACTGCGAATCGGTCGTTGCCCGGTCCGTGGAAGCGTTCCATATCTGGCGCAATGTGCCGGCTCCCCGGCGCGGTGATATCGTTCGTCAGATCGGCGATGCCCTGAGGGACAGAAAAAAGGAATTGGGCGCTTTGGTCAGCCTGGAAACAGGAAAGATCAGAACCGAAGGCGAAGGGGAAGTTCAGGAAATGATCGATATGGCCGATTTTGCCGTCGGACAGTCGCGAATTCTCTATGGTGCGGCCATGCACAGCGAGCGGTCCGATCACCGGATGTACGAGCAATGGCACCCCCTCGGGCCTGTGGGGGTGATCACCGCGTTTAACTTTCCGGTGGCCGTCTGGTCCTGGAATGCCCTTATCGCCCTCGCGGCCGGTGATACCGTCATATGGAAACCGTCTTCCAAGGCGATTCTCACCGCCATTGCGACCATGAGGATCGTCTGGCCAGTGTTGGAACGAAACGATCTGCCCCCGGGGATTCTCGGCCTGGTCATCGGTGACCGTGCCGAGGTTGGTGACGCCCTGATCCATGACCGGCGGATTCCCCTGATATCGGCTACCGGCAGTGTCCGCATGGGCCGGCACATCGCCAAGGCGGTGGCCGGCCGACTGGGCAGGACCATCCTCGAACTGGGCGGTAACAATGCCATCATCGTGACCCCCAGCGCCGATCTCGAGCTGGCCGTCAGGGCGATCGTTTTCGGTGCGGTGGGAACGGCGGGTCAACGCTGCACCTCAACCCGGCGACTGATCGTTCACGCGGACGTCTATGACAAATTGACGGCCGCTCTCATAAAAAGCTACCGGCAAATCGCCGTTGGCGATCCCTTGGAGGATGGGGTCCTCATGGGCCCGCTCATCGACACGGAAGCCACTGCGGCCATGCAGGCGGCACTCGGACAGCTGCGAGACCAGGGCGGCAGAGTGCTTTACGGCGGCGAGGTACTCAACGGCGGTCTCTATGATGCGGGAACCTACGTCACCCCCTGCATCTGTGAAGCACGGGCCGATATGCCCGTCGTGCAGGAAGAAACGTTTGCGCCTGTTCTGTACCTGATCAAGTACGACACCCTAGCGGAAGCCGTCGCCTATCAGAACGGTGTACCCCAAGGCCTATCGTCCGCCATTTTTACACGGGACCTCAGAGAATCGGAATATTTTTTGAGCCATCGCGGCAGTGACTGCGGCATCGCCAACGTCAACATCGGCACCTCCGGTGCCGAGATCGGCGGGGCGTTCGGCGGCGAGAAGGACACCGGTGGGGGGCGGGAAGCGGGTTCGGATGCCTGGAAAGCCTACATGCGGCGGCAGACCTGTACCATAAACTGGTCGGATGAACTGCCGCTGGCCCAGGGCATCACCTTCGATTTTTAATTCCCTCCCCCGGCATTCGGTCGTCACGATGGCTGAGGGCAAAGAATTTAATCCATATGCACGCAAGGTCAGGTGCTCGGCTCTTGATCGACCGGGATGGTGATGACCGGAACCGGAGCGTTGCGAACCACCTTGTGGGCCGTACTGCCGAACCGATAGTGCCCTTTGGCACCGCGGGTCGTCAGGACCACGGCATCCACCTTTTCCCTCTCGGCCAACTTGAGGATTTCCTGGGCGGGGTCCCCGACGGCGACGTGTTTGACGTACAGGGGACATCCGTGCAGGTGACTGGAGCACAGGCGGTCCAAACGATCCTTGGCGGTTTTCTCTTCCCATCGGATAATTTTTTCGATCGTATTTTGCTCGAAATCTCCATACCAGGGTTTGTGGTGGGCGATATCCTCGATCACATAGAGAACATGAATTTCGGTGTTATATTTTTCGACCAAGGAATTGATATAGGGTAGCGCTTTTTCAGCCCGTCCGGACAGATCCGTCGGCCACATAATCTTGTTGAATTCCATCGACGGCCTCCTTTATTGTGCTTAATTGTTTGTGCCTCCATAATAATATATTCACTGGGACAAATGTAAATGAACTGCAGGAGAGTTTCTGGTCTGTGGCAGCCGATGGGTGCGGTCTCTCTGACCCAAAGGCCGCCGGGGGCCGTCGACCCTCACCGGGTCTGGATGATCCTTGGGGCTCTATCTTTGAGCGGCAGCGTGCTTATGTTAAGCCTAAGCTCAGTGACCCAAAGCCTGGGTAGCGTTGCCGTGTTCTTCTCAGGGATAATGAAAACTTTCCGGCTTTAGGATTCCAAGCCACAGAGGCGAGCGTGAGAGCCATGACCAGAATAAAGGGACGAACAAAGCCCTTTTGGGTGCTTTTGTCGATTGGGGTCGTTTTCGGGCTGACGCTGACGGTATCGGCCCAGGCGTCGACGATCGAGGAGCCCTCTGACGATGAACTGCAGGTGATACTGCGCGGCAAAATCGAACGGCAACAACGGCAGGCCCGGTTCGTGTGCCGCGATGAGCTGATTTGCGGTATCGCCGATCTACCGCTTTTTTATGCCCGCCGGGGGTTTCGTCCGGCATGGGTATCACAGAATTCGTTGACGGCAGCTCAATCTTTGGTGAGGGCGATACGTCTGGCGGGTATGGATGGGTTGCGGCCCGCCGACTATCATATCGCCAATCTCGAGGGCCTGATCGAGAGCGTCATTGAAAACCGTCTCTGCACGACGCCGAACGATCCGGAAACCCTCGTTGACTTCGATTTGCTTCTCAGCGATGCCTTCTTACTCTTGGGGTCTCATTTATTGGCCGGACGGGTGAATCCAGAAACCATCCATACCGAATGGACGGTCTATCATCCGGATGCCGATTTGGCCCGGATACTGCAGACCGCTCTGGAATCCGATCAGATCGAGTCCACCCTCGACAGTCTGCGGCCTCCTCATAGAGGATACCGCTCATTGAAATCGGCCTTGGAGCGTCACAGAGAGATAGCGGCCTTCGGTGGCTGGCCACTTCTGGACAACCGCCTGTCATGGCAGAAAGGTGCTTCCGGAGCACACATTGCACTGTTGAGGGAGCGTCTCGAAATCAGCGGAGACCTGAACGTTTCGGCCTGGCCCGACGACAGTAGCCAGTGGTTCGACGACATGCTGGAGGAGGGAATAAAGGGATTCCAGGTCCGGCACGGATTACCCGAGAGCGGCAGGGTTGATGCGGAGACCTTGGAGGCATTGAATGTTCCTGTGGAGGAGAGAGTCCGGCAGATCGAATTGAACCTCGAGAGATGGCGCTGGGTCCCGCACGAACTCGGCGATCCCCACATTCTCGTCAATACGGCGGCTTTTAGTCTGGCGGTCGTGGAGTCCGATCGGCCCAAGTGGGACATGCGGGTGGTTGTGGGGCGGGAGTATCGCCGCACCCCGGTTTTCAGCGCCGATCTCAAATACCTGGTCATCAATCCCTACTGGAATATCCCCCGCAAAATAGCGGTTGAAGACATTCTGCCCAACGTACGCCGGAACCCTGACTATCTGATCGAGAAACGGATAAAGGTGTTTGAAAACTGGAAGGATGACGCTCCGGAGGTCGATCCCCGATCGGTTGACTGGTCCAAAGTAACCAAACACAATTTCGCCTTCAAGTTCAGGAAAGAACCAGGCCCTGCCAACGATCTGGGACAAATCAAATTTATGCTGCCAAACAAATATGCCGTTTACCTTCATGACACTCCCAACCGAAAGCTCTTCCGGCGGAATTACCGATCGTTCAGTTCCGGGTGCATCCGTCTGGAAAGGCCGGTGGATCTGGCCGAATATCTGTTGAAAGGCGACCCGCAATGGACCCGTAAGGCTATTCTCAAGGCGATTGACGACGACGAAGGGAACAGAATTATCCGGTTAAGAAAGCCGGTACCGGTTCATCTGCTTTATTGGACGGCATGGGTGGATCTTCAGGGACAGGTCAATTTCCGCAGCGACATTTACGGCAGGGATCCGCTGCTCGATGTGGCCCTGAAAGAAAGGCCGCCGATTGTCGGCGAGGGGAGAAGAAAGGAACTGGTGGTTGTGCCGGAGCGAAGGTCTGCGAGTTGAGCCGTATAGAGTCGGCGCAGCGCCCTGCAGCCTAAATCGATAGGCCGACTTACCAGTGTCTTACCGGTCCGCAATCCAGGTGGATGAAATCGGATTCGGGATAATAGCCGACACCGCCGGCTTGGAGCTTCAATGCCTTCGAGTGCAGGCTTTTTGTATCAAGGCCGGGGAGTCGGATATCGACGGCCATACCCAGCGTGTGAAAACTTCGGCGGGCGACTCGCCGGCTTTTTCGGTGCAGCATGGAGTTTGTCGCCGGCGATCGATACCCCGATATAATGTGATACGGCTCTGAGGTGTCGAGCGTTCGGGCCAGGGCACAGAGCACATCGAGCAGCCGGGCCTTGATGGCCTCGATATCCCCGGTTCGGTGATCGCGCAGGAGATGATTGATCTGGCGCATGGCTTCGGGGCGGTAGACGCCATTGCGGCAATAGCAGATCTCCAGCATTTCCTCGGTGTGCGTGTTGAAAATCGACAGGCGCCGGGTGGGAACCAAGCCTCTAATGACGGCTTCAGCGGTGTTTATCGGGCTGACGGCAGCGGCAATCGTGGTCAGCAGTCCGATTTTCATGAAACGACGACGGGTCAATCCTGCGAGGCGGGCCGCCTCAGCAAACGTACCGGATGGGTGCAAATTTCACTGGCCTCCAAGATTTTTCCTCAATTATACCCGTGCGGGCCGTTACTGTCAACTTGCACCCTGTCTTGCCGCCGGCCGAACAGACCGGTCGGCGCTCCCGGGGGATTTCCTCACTGTAAGGCAAGCCGCTGAATTCTCGGGCATTCCCGCCGGCCCCTGCCCCGAAACTGCCGGAACGGTTCGAAAAAAATATTGATGACTTCTGCGAATTGGTGTTACAGATTCAGGCATAGGTCGGTGCCGAGGCACCGGTTCAAAGGCAGTCAACCCGCAGCAGTCAAAAAGGAGGCCAAGCATGAAGAAAGTTCTCATTGGTTACGTCAGCCGAACCGGCATCACCGCTAAAATGGCCGAATACATCGCCGAAGGCGTAAGAATAATCGGGCACACGGCCGACGTGGTCAAAATTGCCGAGATCAAAAATGAAAAGGAACTGGAAGGTTATGACGGATATGTCTTTGGCTGCCCGACATACCACAGGGATCTGACCGGTGGCATGAAGACCTTTCTTTTTCTGGCCCAAAAGGTCAATATGGTCGGTAAAATCGGTGGTGCTTTCGGATCCTACACCCACAGCGGTGAATCGGCGCAGATGATCTACGATACCATGCAGCACGTCTACAAGATGGACATGACCGATTTGGGCGCATTAAACTTGAAGGAAAGCATCGTACCGAGCGACCAAGGCCGGAGTGCCTGCCAGGATTACGGTAAGGCGGTCGGTAAAAAACTTGCCTGATGGAACAACCAAACGGAGTTCTGCCAGTGGGAAATCAGCCAGTCGTCATCTTTAAACCGTACCCTTTCTCGCGCGGTCAAAAGATCTATATTTCAGAAGGCCCTCGCAAAGGGGATTGGGAAGTCGTCAGCATCAGCGACCGCAAAGTCAAATTACGCTGTCCCATCAGCAACAGAGAGTTCGATTGGGATCGATTCTGTTACGCCGTCGAGGAACGCGACGATGTGGAATGGCCGCGTAAGGACTGAAGTCTTTCGCCCTGGATTTTGCTAATCCCGGGACCCGGGCCGCAGCGTCCGGCGGCGGTCGACACCCTGGGCGTTACCCGTTCCAGCGGATCAGGGTGCTCCCCCAGGTCAGCCCGCCGCCGAAGACCGGCATGCAGATCAAATCACCCGACTTTACGCTGCCGTCGCGAACGGCCTCATCCAGCGCAATGGCGCAGGATGCCGATGAGATGTTGCCGTATTTGCGGACGGTCAAATAAAATTTGTCGAAGGGAATTTCCATCGACTTGGAGATGTATTGAAACATGCGGATATTGGCCTGGTGGGGTATGAACCAGGCCATTTCCTCGAGGCCGACCCGGTTGTGGGAGGCGGCTTCATTGATCGCGTCCATAAAGTATCTTACCGCCACCCGAAAACTCAGGTTGGCTTCGAACATATTCAGGGTATGTAGCCCTCTGTCGACGCTTTCATGGCTGATAGGGGTCGTTTTGGAGCCCCCGCCCGGCAGCAGCAGATCCTTCCCCAAGGCACCATCCGTGTGAACATGGGTCGATAGAACTTCCGGTCCCCACTCCCCCAATGTGAGCAACGCCGCTCCGGCACCATCGCCCCACAGGATGCATGTCGAACGATCCTGCCAGTTCAGAGTCCGGGTCATCACTTCGGACGCCACGACCAGAATGTGCCGACACGCCCTGTTCTTTAAATACTGTTCGGCGAGGTTGAGCCCGAAAACAAACCCCGAACAGGCCGCCGTGACATCGAATGCAACCGCTTGAGGAGCGTCAAGCTTGGCCTGCAGCCAATTCGCGGCGGACGGGCAGCAGGTGTCCGGGGTAATGGTCGCCATGATGATGAGATCCAGGTCCCGGGCGGAAACTCCGGCCATCTCGAGTGCCTGGAGGGCGGCTTCGTATCCGAGATCGGATGTGGCAACGCCCGGTTCGGCCATGCGCCTTTCGCGCACGCCGGTTCTTTTTTCAATCCATTCGTCCGAGGTGTCGAGGCCCATTGCGACCAGATCGTCGTTGGTCAATATCTTCGGCGGAACATAGGAACCCGTCCCCAGAATTCTGATCGTTTCCATCGATTGCGACCCCAATCCGTGAAGTGTATTGTTAACCCCGCAAAAAGAGAACCGGGAGCTTTTCATTAAAGTCCCGCTGAGATTTAGATGTACCGGTCGACCATTTCACTGATAAATTTCTCGACGCCTGGGGGGCCTTCGCTTTCTAGGAGTTGTTCGATCAGCCCTTTGATCTTGCGGTAAGTGGCGGGATCTCTGCCAAGATCATCGGTGGATCTGTACGCGCCTCCCCGGCGGCCTGCGCGGTAGATGAGCCGGTCGGTGTCATCGAGTTCCTGATACTTTCGGATCACCTCCAGCATGTTTTCCTTGTCATCCGGGAATCTGCCGCCAACTTCCTCCAACAGGTTCATGATGTGGTCGCTTGCCAGGGTGCCGGTAATACCATCGAGGGACTCGATAAACAGCTTGATTTCAGCGGCTAGCATGTCATCGGTTTGCATGGTGAATGAGCCGTCTTCAATTTTCTCATGAAGCGGGACCCGTCGGGGAACTCTCAGACTGCGCAATCGAATGAAATGAGGATCGATCCGATTGAGCACATTGGCGGTTTCTATGGCATGTTCCCGCCACATTTCCCGACCGCCAAGACCCGGCATGACGTACTCGGAGAGCTCCATGCCTGCTTTCCGCACTCTCAGGCCGGCCTCTATCTGCTGCTCGGCAGAGACCCCCTTTTTGATCAATTTCAGCAGCGGGTCATAACCGGTTTCCAATCCGATATGGATGCGATCCAGCCCGGCCTTTCTTATCCGTTTCAGCGATTCGACGGACTTGCGGATCACCGTCCGTGATCTGGAATATGTCGTGACCCGCGAAATTGTGGGGAACTTTTCCCTGAGAAAACCCAACACGTCAACGAGATCGTCGGTTTTCATGATCAGGTTGTCGGCGTCCTGCAAGAAACAGGCCTCAGTGCGATAGTAGAGCCAGGCGGCGATGCTCCGGTAGGTATCGTTGTAGTCGGGCTGATTGAAGAGGTGGTTGATCACCTCATCGGTCACGTCGCCGGCGTGCCCCAACTGCAACGACAAGTTCTTGATATCGTCTGCGATGTCACGGGCTGTCTGGATGTCCCGCTTAATCTCTGCCACCGTCCGCAGTGAAAATTTCCTGCGTTTATAAACCGGGCAGAAAAGGCACTGGTTCCAGGGACAGTTGCGGGTCAGCCTCACCAAAAGGCTGCGGGCTTCGTTGGGCGGCCGAATCGGCCCCTGCTCAAAACTGATATCCATTTTATTCACTCCCATTGCGGCTCCTTCCGGGGAAACGACGGCCGCGTCACCGTCGGAGACGCCATGCCCTGGCAGCCTCCCTCAAACCCCACGCCCAGCCTTCCATTGGCTAACTGTAGAACTAATAACAATGACGGATGTGTCGTATAAAATCAACGGAAAACTGCCGGACGTGCTTTCCAGCACAAAGAGGAGGGCCGGGGGCAGCGGATCATTCTTTACAGGTGATCACTCGGGCCGGCACCCTGCTGACCAGGCACGATCCTGATTGGGTGACTAGGAAAACACTTTCGATTCCAGCGGCGAATTCACCCGGGAAGCAGAGTTTCGGCTCCAGGGCGAAGGTCATCCCGGGGGTCAACACGTCACCCTTGCCCTTGGCGATAAAAGGCGGTTCGATCAGTTCGAGGCCGATGCCGTGGCCGACAAAAGCGACCTTTTGATCCGGTGGTCCGAGAAAATTCTCGCTGCAGTCGGCTGCTGCGGCGGCGTCCATAGCGTGCTCGAAGAGTTCGCCGGTCGTCATGCCCGGCTTGACCGCATCGAGCACCCGGTCGTGAATGGCGACAGACGCATCGCAAGCTTTCAGCGCCTTGTCTGAGAGTCTGCCGATCACGAACATGCGGGTCTCGTCCATGTGATAGCCGTTGAGCACGGACCCGAAGTCCACCAGAACCGGCTCATGGGCCCTTATCCGGCGGTATCCGGCACCACACGGAAACGCTGGGGAGGTTCCTTGCCCGCTGAACGGGGAGTCGAGCATCCCGATCTTTCCGCCGTTTTCCCCGCTGAGCACATGCCATGGATAGGCTTCGGATTGGTAGCCCCGCGTGCGGAGCTTTCCGCCATGCCCCCATCTGCGGGCCTGGGTTTCGAACAAGCCGGCAAATTCCATTTCGCTGAGTCCCGGCCGCAGAACCGTCTGCATATAAGCGAAGGTGCGGGCGCTCATTTCCGCTGTGTGTTCCATTTGCCGGATCTCCCAGGCCGATTTGACTTTACGTACGTCCAGAACCAGGGGAGATCCGTCAACCATTCGGCAGCCATTGAAAAGACGGCGGAAGAATCTGAATTCTCTGACCGGCAAGACGTCGAGTTCGAGGGCCAGTGTCGCCGGGAGGCGTCCGTAGGCATCGAGGATGCGTGCGGGAAGCTCTGTCACGGAATGTATGGGAACGATGTCGCGGAGCGAAGATTCCTCCCGGGCTCTCGGCAGATGACGTTTGACGCAGAGCAGCGGCTGTCCATCGGCCGGGAGGTAAAGAAAACCATTTTGGGCCGTGCCGCTGAAATAGAAGAGATCGACCCGCTGAATGATCAACAGGCCGTCAATGTCGCTCGCCTGAAGCCGGCGCTGGATGCTGCTGCACCTCCAGTCGATTTCCGTTGATGGGATCCTGAAAGGATTCATGGTAGTTTAAGCTTGTAATCGTTGAACAATGCGCCTATGAACGGGCCGTACCGGCATTCCGGAGGCCAGGTCGGCCATCTGAAGCATAACGTTTCATTATACGACAATGACAGGGTTTTCAACTGATCCGATACGGATCGACCTTCAATGACCTGGCCGGGTGCCCGAACCAGCGATTTCAAAGGCCGCATGGGATGGCGCACAAGTCCTTGTCAGGGGAAATCGAATTTACCAAAGGAGAATCGTTTTGATATTGGAATTCAATGGGATAAGGCCCCGGATCGGGCAGAACGTGTTTATCGCACCCACGGCGGTTGTTATCGGGGACGTTTCGATCGGCGACAACGCCAGTATATGGTTCGGAACCGTCGTCAGGGGCGACAGGGATGCCATCACCATCGGAGAGGGAACCAACATCCAGGATAACTGTACCTTGCATACCGATCCCGGCCAACCGGTCCGCATCGGGCACGGGGTGTCTGTCGGGCATGCTGCAGTCGTCCACGGGTGCACAGTCGAGAATGACTGCCTGATCGGCATCAAGGCCGCAGTACTCAACGGCGCCATCATCAGACAGGGTTCGATCGTGGCCTCGGGTGCGGTGGTCAGGGAAGGGCAGGAAGTCGGCCCGTTTCACTTGGTGGCCGGTGTCCCGGCTGAGGTCAAAAGAAGTCTGGATGACCGGTCCCTCGAAAAAATACGGGGGACGGTGAAGACATACAAGCGGTTGGCCGGGGGTTACATGGGTGCAGAAAGCCCAAAAGAGTGAGGCATTGGGGGAAGGCTTTCGTAGAGACGGTCTCGGTTATACGAGGGGCCGGTCGAACTGCGGCCGCCGATGGACCGATCTCCGTACCGCATGATCGCCCGCTCGATGTGTCGTTCAAGCGGTCCACTGCTCACATTGGATTCAAATTCGCCATTCATCGTATAAAACGGTCAAGGTGATGATTGAAATGCCCTATTCTCAAAAACGCCGCCCTTTCGCACCGGCCATCCTGGTCGTCTGCACCGGAAATATTTGCCGCAGCCCAATGGCTGAAGGTTTGTTGAGACGGATGTGGCCGCGGGATTATTTTCCGCAGTTCGTCGTCAAAAGCGCCGGCACCCATGCCTTGGAAGGCTCGCCGGCGGAGCCCTATGCCATCCGCGCGGTCAGCGAGCATGGCGTTGACATCAGTGCCCATCGATCGCGGGCCCTCGACCGCCAACTGGTGAAAAGCGCCGATCTAATTCTTGCCATGGACCAGCGGCATGTGGATGTCCTACTGGGCACTGCCGGGGGGCGATTTGGGAATGTTCGTTTGCTGGGAGGGTTTGGCGTGGAGGACTCGGGATTCGACGTGCCGGATCCCTATGGCGGTTCGCTGGACACCTACCGTAAAAACGCTTGCATGATTCACAGCTGTTTGGAGCGTGTGGTCGCTTTTCTGCGAGAGACCTCAAGCGTTGACATAAGGTCCGATACCATACCCTGACGGGGGTGTCAGGACGGTGGGTGTGGACCGCAGAGAAGACATCCAGGCCCGTTCTGAGCCGGCGATTCCATGTCTGCTGGCGAGAGATTATCGCCTCTGCCGGAGGATGCGCTGCGATGTTTTCGGCTGCCGGCCGCATTCCGGTTGCCGGAATTGTCGGGCGACGGGGCTACGCTTCTCCCGTGTGCCGCTTCGAACCGTGTGTCAGCAGGGGCATGAACTTGTGGTTGGCTTTGGGGAAGGGGTAGTCCGACAATTCATCCAGATACACCCAGCGGTGGTCTGTCGGTCCGTTAAGTGTGACTTGGCCGGATACGATGTGGCAGCAATAGACGTCCATGATAATTTTAAAGTGAGTGTAGGCGTGCCGGACACGGGTTAAGAAAGAATCGATCTGCACATTCAGACCCACCTCTTCCCGGATTTCACGGATACAGGCCTCCTGAGCGGATTCTTGGTTTTCGATTCGGCCGCCGGGAAATTCCCACAGCCCTCCCAACAGACCTTCCGGTTTACGACGGGTGATCAAAACTTTTCCGTTGTTGAAGACGACCCCCACGGAAATATGGCGCAAGGGAACGGGCGCTTTTTTGAACCGTTTGGGATAGGATGCGACCGCGCCCTCAACATACGCCCGGCAGTGCCTGCGGATCGGGCAGTCGGTGCAGGCCGGCCGGCGGGGTTTGCAAATCAGAGCCCCCAGTTCCATCAGCGCTTGGTTGAATGTTCCGGGTTGCCGGGTGTCCAGCAGTTCTGATGCCGCTTCTGAGAACACCTTATGCGATGTCGGCCGATTGACCGGGGAGGGTATCAGTTGCAACCGCGAAAGAACGCGTTTGACGTTGCCGTCCACAACCGGAAACGGTTGGTTGAAGGCAATGCTCGACAGGGCAGCGGCAATATAATCGCCGACACCGGGCAATTGCTTGAGTGTGTTCAGATCGGTGGGGACGCAACCGCCATGCTGCTGAATGATCCGGGCGGCCCGGTGCAGGTTGCGCGCCCGTGCATAATACCCCAGGCCCTCCCAGATTTTAAGAACATCCTGGAGGTTGGCCTGCGCGAGATGCGGCAGATCCGGAAACCGTTCCATAAACCGCCGGTAATAGGGGACGACGGTCTTGACCGTGGTCTGCTGCAGCATGACTTCGGATACCCAGATGGCATAGGGATCGTCCGTATCCCGCCAAGGCAGTTGGCGTCGGTGGTGCCGGTACCAGTTGAGCAGGCGTCGCCGCAGGTTGGGTATATCAATGGCCATTTTCTGAACCGGTGCGTTTCAGGTGGTGATAGGGAGGTAGAGTCGACAGGCGCGGATCTTCGACGGGGGACCCTATGGTGAAATGGTAAAGGCTCTGCCAACTGTTGTCTGCCAATCCGATCAAGTCGTGCACCGGGTCGTCGAAAAAACAGCCGATGCCGGTGCCGCGCACTCCGTGTGCTTCGGCTTCCAAATAGAGTGCCTGTCCGATCATACCGCATTCCCAGAAAAGGTGTCGATAGCGGAAGGGGGCCGATTTCACGGTTTCAGCGAAGCGCGCGATCATGCCGAGCGAAAATATCGACTGGCCGGCGATGTCCTGATGGCAACTGACCCGGGTGGCTTGTTGACGGAAATCACCGTGTTCGAGCCGGTAAAGCGGCAGTAAACGGGTGACCGGCTCCCAAACAAAATCGTTGCGGAATGCGTCCCTGAGGCGTGCAAGATCCCCTTCGTGGCGGCAGAGAAAGTAGAGGCCCCGGGGAAGGTTTTGCACATTGTGGACAAAGAGCAGGAGATGGATGGCTGTCTCCCCGATCTCGAGGTCAAAAGGCGGGCAGTGATCGCGGGGCAGGGTCTTGTCCATTATGGCCAAGAAGGCGTCCCGTTCCATCGATCCCTCCGGGTCGAAGGCGGAGGCACTACGGCGGTGGCGGATGATACCGGGAGCGTTCAGCGCTCTTGAATGCACCTCCAGGTGGGGTCTGTCGCCGTAATCGTACCTTGCTTCGACCGTGCGCGGTTTGCGGCTCTTCTGCAGTGTTTGATATATCACGGGCCAGTCGATCCGATCAGGACTCAGTCGATTCGGTTTTCCCGAGAACGAAACCCCGCCATAGCCGGCGACGATATCAGGTGGTATCGATCGTGGCACGGTAGCCGTATCATGGTGGTGAACGAAACAGATCAGGTCCGGTTCTTCAGCCTCCAGCGGAGGCCATTCGATCCGGTCGAATCCCAGCAGAACGGCCAGGTCGTCATCGGAGAGGCCGCTCAGGTAGGTGACTTTCCAGCAGTGAAGGGCTGCGGCATAACTCAAAGCCGCCAGGGCATGCCCGGCATCGATATGGCAGTATCGCAAAGCCCTTTCCCCATACTTCCACGATTCACGCCAAACGATACTGCTCAGTCCGACCAGGAACCCGTCGCTGCCGAGGTGGACACGGGTGCGGTCCCAAAGGGCGGCAGGAAGCGCGGCTCTCATTTCCAGGGCGTGCTTCAGCGGCGTGTAATGATAAATACCGGCTGGGACCGGATCCATTTCCGGCAGGAGCAGATGAACTTCGGTGGGGTGCAGGTTGCCGCTTGAGGGGTTCATGCGCAGCGACCAGCGGTTTCGGCCGTAGGATTTCCAGGCCGACAGCCCCATGGAGAGCTCCAGAAAGGCCGCCACGTGCCCCAGCGTGAAAGGCGCGTCGGTTTCCCTCCGGCGGCGATACAATTCCATATGGTGCCTGGGCGGATCCTCGTTTAAAAAAGGAAGCGAAACGGCGGGGGCTCCTTCATAGAAGCGGAAAGGATTCGGCTGGTTATCCCAGTCCATGTACCCCGGGGATCGGGCATACCGGTGAATGTGGTGCTTGGACTGTTCGTGATAGCGGATGACTTCCGCAGAAGGGTTGTCTTGCATGTGTGTTGGTTGTTTGGGTCGATTTTGTTGAAGGATATCCTTTGCCAGATGCGACGTCTGCCGACCCGTGTTTTTCGAAGGTTATTCAATACGTTTTGTGACGGCCCTCTGCAGGGATTGATTGTTCCCAGTGGGTCGATGCCTCAGCGGACGAAACGGAAGACCGATGATGCGACGCCGAAACCGATAGGGGGCTTTAACCGCCGCAGGTTTCGATGGCTCGGGTCAAAACGCGTATGTGCGCCTTTTCAGCCTGGGCCAGATCCAACAGGATGTCGCGAACACCGTCGTCCGCAGTGCGGTCGGCTGCGGTGCGATAGAGTTCGAAAGCCCGGCACTCGATGAGCAGCGAGAGCTCGATGCTGTCTAAACAGACGGCCGTTGAATCCGTTGCGGGGACTCCGGACAACACTTTTTCAAGGTGTTCGCCGCCCTCCAATATGTCGCCTGTTAGATCCGCGAACAGGCGGTCGAACGCCGGTGGATTCTCCGTTCGGGATGTCCATATGGCGTAAACGGTTGCCGCATGAGTGGTTTCCGCCTGGCGGAGCCTTTTGAAGGTCGCGGCGCACGGTTCGCCCGCGAGGCGTCCGGCCATGGTATCGTAGAAGCGCCAGGCGCCTTTTTCAAGATTCATGACCGTATGCAGCAGGGCATCGATATCCTCCGACTCTTCCAAGGTTTTCAACCGGGGAAAATCGGATAGAGTCCGGCCGTACCAACCCAAGATACCCCCGGATAGATTATATACCTTGCGATCGGATATCTCTGCATCGATAACCAGGGTGGCTGCAGCCAGGGAGCGGCCACCGTTGCTGCAGTAGAAAATCAAGTCTCGATCGGTCGGCAGCCCGAACAGCTGAGATTCCAACTCCAGGAGCGGGAGAAACATGGCCCCGGGAATATGACCATGGCCGTATTCCTGTGGTTGGCGCACATCGATGATCAAATAATCCTTTTCGTTGTGCGATTCCACCCAACCCCTGAGCTCGTCAGCGTCGAGGTTGATCGGGGTTGTAGATTCCGCTTCACTCATAACGCATGGCAGCAGAATGCGGGATGCTTCTGCCTGTTAGGGTTGATTTTATTTTTGTGTCTGTTTGTAGCAATCGCAGTGCTGGTTTCCGCATTGGGGGCAGACATAAATTTCGCGGCGGGCGGAGTGGCTTCCGGGTCGGGATGTTTTCACCAGGATAAACCAGGCGAATCCAATCAGGACGACAAGGGCGGTTAGAATGAGCCACATGGGCATCCTCTCTCTGGCCTCGCGGGTGCGGGTCAAGTTTCTCAGTACCGAATGTCGGTCCGGATGGTATAGGAACACACTTGACAATAAACCAGCCTAACATTGTCAGGCTGGAGCGTCAACCCATCCTAAGCTGACCATACGACTGGGGAGGAGGGGACTGACAGCGAAATATCGAGAAACTAAAAGGGCAACACCGATGACGTGCTGCCCTTTAGGAACCGCCTGAAGTTAGACTGCGCAGCTGCCGTCCGAATGGCAACCGCCGCATTTGTTGTCGAATTTGATGCTGCTGGTCAATCTGAAGCCGTAATCAAGGTAATCGACCTTGACCGGCTGGGCTTTCTGCATAAAGTCCTTGTCGACGATGTAAGTGAAGCCTTCAATGCTGAAAACCTGGTCGGAATCTTTCGGCTCGTCCAGAGCCATGGCCAACGAAGGCCCGCCTCATCCGCCTTCGTTAAGAAAAATCCGAATCGGAGACACCTCTCTGTCTTTGAAATATTCGGCAATCTGCTGTGTTGCCGCGTCTGTAACCTCGACCATGATATCCTCCTTGGAAATGAACTCGAACCGTCTGAGCGTGTGCGGTCGCCTTATTCAGGGGACGAAGGTAATGATCCTCCCGGAGTTTGTCAATCAGAAAAAGTGAGGTATTCGTCATAGACTTTCTTGTGGGTATCGGAAAATAGGACGAAGATGACCTCATTCACCGCTGGGTTATCTGCGAGAAATCGGGCGACGGTATCGACGGCGATGCGGCAGGCCTTTGTGATCGGATAGCCGTAAACACCGCAGCTGATGGCCGGAAAGGCGATGCCGGAGAGGTGGTAATCTTCGGCCAGCTTGAGGCAGTTCTTATAGCAGAGAGTCAGCAACCGTCCGGCTTGATCGGGTTCCATGCGGTGATAGATGGGCCCGACAGTGTGGATCACGTGACGGGCCGGTAAATTGTAACCCTTGGTCATCCGGGCCTCGCCTGTCGGGCACCCCCCCAATGTGCGGCACTCTTCCAGCAGCTTCGGGCCGGCCGCCCGGTGAATGGCACCGTCGACACCGCCGCCCCCCAAGAGGGTGCGGTTGGCGGCATTGACGATCGCATCGATTTCGAGGCGTGTGATGTCCCCCTGGCGAATTTCGATTCGACTGCGAATGTCCGGTATCAATTCGATGACCCCGCATCTGTGGTGAATTCACAGGTCATAAAGAGTGTCGTCACGGGCTGGAGACGGTTTTTGAGTAGTTTTGCCGCCTGCTTTTTTCTCTGGCAAGGTGAAAGGGTCTTCGTTTTCAAGGATATCGCCCAGTTCGGCTTCTATTTTATCCGGGTCTTCACCTTTTTCCATGCGGCTTAGCGCCTCCTGCATCCCGTCCCCGAGCTTCATTCCCGTCATCTCCGTCAGCTTGCGCATAAGGTTGGCCGCCTGGCGCGGGTCGTCTTCGTTAATCCGTTCCGCTTCGCCGGCCAGCATGCCCATGGCTTGTTCCATCTTGCCCTCGTCGAAAGGCAGGTCATCCATGTCATCGTTCTCCTTGGCTCTGCCGGCGATAGCAAACGGAGACATTTGCCGCTGAAGAGTGATGCGTTTACATTTCGGGCATTTGGGTTTTTTCTTCGTGTTGACGCTTTTGGAAAAAAAGCTGTAGATCGTGTTGCAGTCAGCGCAATAAAATTCGTATATCGGCATATACTCTTCTCCCCTCTTCTACATCCTCGCGATCAGAACCCCACGGCCGGCAGACTCGGCTATTTGCCTTGAAATGATAGAATTAGCCTTTTTTTTTGTCAACCGGAGAAAAAACCGGCCCGGGTGCTTGTGAGACCCGCCATGAGGCCGGTCCTACCCCGCGGTCGGGGTCATGTTGACTTGGCTGTGGCCATTTGATATGGGGGCCAGATCCCCATGCGGCCGAAGCAACCGTATAACCGATGAAAAGGAGAAGACGGCGGTGGCGCTGCTTCATTGTTTGGCCACCTGCACGTCCCGACACGGGGCTCTATTCATTCACTGAAAGGATCAATGAATTATGGAACGGACACTTTCGATTATCAAACCAGACGGCGTCTCACGAGGACTTATTGGAGAGGTCGTTCGGAGACTGGAAAAACAATCCATCAAGATTGTGGCAATGAAGATGATCCACATGAACCGGGACCAGGCCCGCGGATTCTACGCGGTGCACAGGGAGCGGCCATTTTTCGACAGTCTCACCGAGTTCATGTCGTCAGGACCCTGTGTCGTATTGATTCTGGAAGGAGAGAATGTCATCGCCCGTTATCGCGAATTAATGGGGGCCACCAATTACAAAGAAGCCGCCGAGGGGACCATCCGGCGGGAATTCGCCACCGACATAGAGAAAAATGTGGTGCACGGATCGGATGGCCCCGATACGGCCGTTTTCGAAATCGGCTATTTCTTCAATCGGTTTGAAATCGTCGCCCGATGACCGAGCGGGTTGAGTTGTCCAATATCGCGATTGTCCTTCACCAGCCGCATTTTCCGGAAAATATCGGGGCTGCTGCAAGGGCGATGTGCAATATGGGGATCAAGGACCTGGTTGTCGTGGCCCCTCAAGATTTCCATCTGGCCCGGGCCTTGAAAATGGCCACCCACGCGGCTGCCGGAGTGGTCGAAGACATGCAGCGCTTCAATAGCCTCGAGGAAGCCTTGGCGGATTTTCAATTCGTCGTGGGGACCACCGCCCGGCTCGGGCGTCAGCGGAAAGTCTTCGAATCGCCGGCCGCGCTGGTGAAGGAGCTGGTGCCGATCTCACGCAACAACCGGGTGGCGCTGGTGTTCGGGCCGGAAGACCGGGGTTTGACCAATGATGATATCCGCCACTGCCAGTGGCTGGTGAATATACCGACCGATGAGTTCACCTCGCTTAACCTGGCCCAGGCCGTCATGATCATCTGCTACGAACTCTTCATTTCAGGGCGGGAGGACCCGGCCGAGTATATCCCCCGATTGGCCAATCATCACGAACTCGTTGGAATGTTTGCCCAGCTCAAGGACATTCTGGTTCGCATCTGCTACATCAATCCGGAGAATCCCGACTATTGGATGGGTAAACTTCGCCAATTCTTTACCCGGATCCAAATAACGGCCAGAGAGGTGAGTATTATCCGGGGAATTTGTCGCCAAGTGGACTGGTACGCCGAGAAGCGTTACGAAGACGGAAAACAGAGCAAGGAGCGGTAATATGCGGCTGGTGCGGTTCGGACCCAAAGGAAAAGAGAAACCGGGGATACAAGTCGGCGAGGGCATCGTCGACCTGACGCGTCACTATCCGGACATTCCCGATATCGGCGAAAGATTTTTCAGGAACGACTGGCACCGGAAGATCGCCGATCTCGATGTGCCGGCCGAATCAAAGGCCGAAAGGCTGGGTTGTCCCATTCAAGCGCCCTCCAAGATTATCTGTCTGGGGAAAAATTATGCCGAACACGCCAAAGAAGGCGGGTTCGACATGCCCGAGAGGCCGCTGTTGTTCGGCAAGGGGCCCAATGCACTCAACGGCCCCTACGATCCCATTTTGCTGCCGCGCAGTTGCGGCCAAATCGACTGGGAAGTCGAACTGGCGGTGATTATCGGCCGGGAGGGCCGGCGTATTTCCAAGGCGGAGGCCCATCAATTCATCGCCGGGGTGACGATAATGAACGATGTGTCCGGCCGGGAAGCCCAGTTCTCCGATTCCCAGTGGTTTCGAGGCAAATCCTTCGATACGTTTGCCCCGCTGGGTCCGGCCATCGTCACCCTGGACGAGATCGGCGACATCCAGAACCTGAAACTGATCGCGATGGTGGACGGCGAGGTCATGCAGACCGGCAACAGCAGGGACATGATTTTCGACGTGGCGACCCTGATCGAATTCATCAGCGAGGATATCACCCTTATGCCCGGGGATATCATTTCAACCGGTACACCAAGCGGTGTCGGTTTTTTCAGGGACCCGCCCATCGTACTGGCAGCCGGTAATTCGGTGGAATGCCGCATCGATAAAATAGGCGCTATCGTCAACAGGGTTGTCGACGATGCATCGCTTTAGGGTCCAGCCGCCGGTTTGCACCGTGCCGGATCAGAGGTGTTTTCCCAAAGACGAGTTCAGCTCGGTCGCCGCATGGCCATCAGTTGTCCGACCGCGCTCTCGGGGAGCCGGCTGATCTCCCTGCCGGTGTGCAGCGCATTAACGTAAACTTGAGCCACCTTTTCGAGGTACTCCGCATTCCGCATCGCCTCCGTAAGATTCTTGCCCAGGCACAGCGCGCCGTGGTTTTGGATAATGTAACAGCGGCCGCCGTTTTGCAGGCGCGAGACCACATTGGCGGCCAGTTCGCCGCTGCCCGACAGAGCATAGGGGACAATGGCGACTTCCGGCCCGATCTCAAGGGAAATCTCATCGAAGAGGGCCGGGATCGGTTGGTTGATGAGTGCAAGGACACTGGCATAGACCTGATGGGAGTGCACCACCGCATCGATATCCGTTCGATTCTGATAGATGGCCAGATGCATACTCGACTCCATCGACGGCGGCAGGTGACCATCCACCAGTTTGAGCTGAGAATCGACAACACAGATATCTCCGGCAGTCATCGAACGGTAGGGTTTGCGGGAGGGTGTGATGACAACCAGATTTTCGCTGCGTAGAAACAGTGATACATTGCCGCCGCTTCCCAGCTTACCGCCGAAATAGCCCTGATCGCACAACCACCGGCTGCTGTTGAGAACTTCAGTTTTTAGGGCTTCATAATCCGACATTTTTGTTTTTCCTCCTGTTCTTTGTTCTGCCATCCATTGGCCGGCATACTCACGCACAAGTAAGATGCAAACCGTGGGGGGCAGCGGTCGGTGCGGCGTCCAAAGCATTCTGCAGCCAGCTGTCAATGAAGGGGCCCATCGTGCACCGCCTGCCGGCCGCAGGGTGCCCGGATACGCTGCACAGCGCTGACGGCCGGCCCCTGCCTCAGTGGAAAAGGAGTTTAAACAGTCTGCTTGCCGGCGACGGCAGGAAACCGCGCCGGCGATTGGCCGCCCCGATATCGAAGGCCAGCCGCCATTGCCGCATCAATGTTCGATAGGCATACCAGATACTGTTGCCGGGCTGGTATATGTGGGTGGCCTCGGAAGTGACGCCATTGAGTTCCACGATTTTGAAATTCCTTCCTTGCCGGAAATCTTCGAGGGACGGGGTGCGTATGTCGTGCCGGCCGAAAAAGAATCCGTCGTATCTTTGACTCACTGCATCGACGGCGGATACCAGATGAAACCGCCGTCGGGCATCCCCGGATTGGCCGCAGTGAAGAGGGTCAGCGATCTGTACTTAAGACCTAAAAACAGGACATAGGCCGCCACTGGAATATAAAACACGTAGGGTGGCCAAAATTCCCATCGTGTCTTACGACGGAAAGAAGAGAGCAGCAGACGTCGCCCTCTGAAGCTGAAAAGGGGGATCACCAGTTTCACCATCAGCCATATCAGCAGTATGGTTGCCACGACGATCATCATGCCGTAACCTCTGAAAGTATCGTAATAGACGAACATACGGTTGCCTACCAGGGCCGAGACGCCTACCAGGATCGGCGTCCACAGCGCGGCTGCGACACTGAAATAGAGCGTGAATCGCCAGAAGCCAGTGCCCAGCATCCCGGCGCTGAAATAGGTCGGCAGGCGGCTGCCGGGCAGAAAGCGGCTGGTGATAATAAGCCCCGGGCCTTTGGCCGAAAACCAGTGGGTGGCCCTGGCGACCTCCTCCTCCCTGAGCAACCATTTGAGGGGGGCCCGGCCGAGCGCCGGTTGACCGATGTACCGACCGGCAAGGTACAGGAGGATATCACCAATCAATATTCCCGCATAAGAGGCAACGACCGCCGGAACCAGGCCGATGGTCCCCCGGGCCACCATAAGGCCGGCACTGATGCAGGCCAGGTCTTCACGGATCAGTGTCGCCGTGGCGATCAGTAGCAGAGTCCAAATCAGTTCCCATCCCCGCAAAGGATCGATCCGGCCTCCCAGATACGTCAGAGGGGCCGGCAATACTGAAACGACCGGTGCAGAGTGCCGGATGGGCCGATCGCTGGAAACGGTGGCGGTTGCTTGAGCCGGTTGAGCGACCAACACGAATATGATACAGATCAGGAAAATCGGCTCCCATTTTGGGGCTGTCTGCCTCATCTTAGTCGCCACCTGCGATGTTTAAGTTCAATCCGAATTCTCACGCAGCGCTGTCCTCGATCTCATGCACCCGGTGCGCGATCCACCACCTTTGCATGATGGCACCCTGACCGGAGACGACCGGCAAAGATACGAAGTGATGTGGGCGATCATAGAAAACGCCAGAGTGACTTTGCGGAGGATGATGAGTCATGAACCGACCCACTCGCGGTCCCGAGACACACGGCCCTGTGAAAGCGGACGTCCCCCGGTTGATCGACCTGAAGGCTTCCGTAAGACGCCCATTATTTCGCAGTGCTGTATCACTGATTCAGACACCCATCGAAAGCCTTCTCTCCCTCGACCGGCTGAACCGCTGCTATGCCGACTATCATGAAAGCCTGAAGTCAAGTAAGGGCGCCAGATGCGCCTTCCAGGTCGCCCTGGAGTCGATGAACGTCACCTAGAGTATCAGTGCCGCCGATCTACGTAAAATTCCGTCCGGCGGCCCTCTTGTCGTCGTGGCCAACCACCCCTTCGGAGGGCTCGAAGGCGTGATCCTCTGAGCCCTCATCCGGCGGGCACGTACCGATCTGAAGATTCTGGCAAACTATCTGCTCAAAAGGCTGGACGGAATCGAAAACTATATCATACCCGTCGATCCATTCGATACGCCCGGTTCGGCTATCGGAAACTTGACAGGCTTGAAAAAAGCCCTGGGCTGGGTGAAATCCGGCGGCGTTTTGGCCGTATTTCCGGCCGGTGAAGTCGCCAGCTTTCGGATAAAGAGCGGAAAGGTGACCGATCCAACGTGGAGCCACCATGTCGCCGGCATCCTCCGTCACACCCGGTCTACAGTTCTGCCGGTATATTTTCCGGGACAGAACAGCCTGCCTTTTCACTTGTTGGGGCTGCTGCATCCCCGTTTGAGGACCGCTTTGCTGCCCCGGGAATTGATGAACAAGTCCGAGCGCATAGTAAGGCCAGCGGTGGGCAACGCCATCACCTGGCCCGCATTGAAGAAAGACAACAGCGACAAGGCATTGATCGATTATTTGCGTTTGCGAACTTACTTTTTGCAGAACAGAGGCGCCGACACCTCCAGGCGATACCACCGGCCGCTCAGCGAGAATACCGAACAAGACTTCCCGGCGCCTATAGTTGCACCGCTGAAATCAGCTCTCCTGCTTGATGATGTGTCGCGGCTGCCTGCTGCCCAACAACTGAGTTCAATCGGAGAATATACCGCCTATATTGCAGGGGCGGAGCAAATTCCGAATATCCTGCGCGAGATCGGGCGGCTGAGGGAAGTGTCTTTCCGGGAGGTTCACGAGGGTACAGGCAAGCCCATCGACTTGGATCGGTTTGACGACCATTATCTGCACCTGTTTCTCTGGAATCACGCCGAAAGGGAAGTGGTCGGTGCCTACCGGCTGGGTTTGACGGATGTCATTCTTAAACGATTCGGGCCCAAGGGTCTATACACCAACCAGCTGTTCCGCTTCAAACCGGAGCTGCTCCAAAAATTTACCCACGCCATTGAATTCGGGCGGTCTTTCATCCGGATAGAGTATCAGAAAAAATACAACAGTCTCATGCTGTTCTGGAGAGGGATCGGGGCCTTCGTTGCCCGCAACCCGCATTACAGTATTCTTTTCGGTCCGGTGAGCATCAGCAACTATTACAATACGTTATCCCGCAACCTGATCGTCAGGTTCCTCCAAAACAACCGCTTCGACAGTGCGCTGTCACGTCTCGTATCTCCGCGGTGCCGCTACCGGACCTGGGCGTCGTCGGGGATTTCGCAGCAACTGCTGCAGTCATCGATCAAGGATATCGATGACATCTCCCTGCTTATATCGGAGATTGAAAAGGACGGCAAGGGCGTCCCCATCCTACTGCGGCAGTATTTGAAATTGAATGGTCATTTAATCTGCTTCAATGTCGACAGGTCGTTCTCAGATGTCGTGGACGGGCTGTTGATGGTGGAATTGAGAAAAACAGATACTCGGCTGCTGCGAAAATTTATGGGCCAAGACGGGTTGGCAAATTTCACCGATCTTCACGGCCCGCCCGCAGAACAAAAAAAACGCCTTCATCCTTCACCATCGCTGGGGGGCGGTCAGGCCGCCGCTTGAGTCGCGCTTCAATCCAGCCTGTGGCGACGGCAACCGGGAAGCCCAACACCGGCCTCTTAGAATGAAGCATGGCTCCGGTGCCGTAATGCGCCTTCGGCAAATGGCATCGCCCGAGCCTTTATCGCCAGCTGAAGGATGGCCAGGCTGGTTCGGATCTAGTCGCTGTCAGTTTTTAAAACCGAAAGAAACGCCGACTGGGGTATCATGACCTGGCCGACCATTTTCATTCTCTTCTTGCCCCGTTTTTGTTTCTCCAGAAGCTTTCTCTTGCGGGTGATGTCACCACCGTAGCATTTGGCGGTGACGTCTTTTCTGAGCGGCGAGATGGTCTTGCGGGAAATTATATTGCCGCCGATGGCCCCCTGTATGGCGATCTTGAACATCTGCCGCGGGATCTCCTGCTGCAGTTTCTCGCAGGCCATTCTGGCCCGCTCTACGGCCCGATCCCGGTGAACCAGTTGCGAAAGGGCATCCACGCGATCGCCATTGATGAGAATATCGAGTTTGACCAGGTCGGTTACCCGATAGTCGATCAGCTCGTAATCGAAAGATCCGTAACCCTGAGTGACGGATTTGAGCTTGTCGTAAAAATCATAGATTGCCTCGGCCAGTGGCATCTGAAAGATCATCTCCAGCCGGTTGTTCGTCAGATATTGATAGTTGTCGCTGATCCCGCGGCGGTCCAGACAGAGTTTCATCACTGCGCCCATGTAGCGATCCGGGATCATTATGGTCGACCGGATGAACGGCTCCATGGTGGTTTCGATGCGTGTCGGATCGGGATACAGCGCCGGATTGTCGATCACCTCCTCGGTGCCGTCCTGCATGATCAGTTTGTATCGGACGGAAGGGGCGGTCAGGATCAGGGAAAGATCGTACTCGCGTTCGAGCCGCTCCTGAATCACTTCAAGGTGAAGAAGGCCTAAAAAACCGCAGCGGAAACCGAACCCCAGCGCCACGGATGTGTCTTTTTCATAAACCAGGGAGGCGTCGTTGAGCTTGAGTTTTTCGATGGCCACGGCAAGGTCTTCGTAGCCGTCCGAGGCGACAGGGTAGATCGAGGAGAAAACCACCGGTTTGGCCTCCTTGAAACCGGGCATGGGTTTGTCACACGGGCGTGACTTCAACGTGATCGTATCGCCGCACCGGGTGTCGCTGACGGTTTTAATACCGGCAATGATATAACCCACCTGACCGGCGGAGAGGACTTTCTGGGGAACCCTGACGATCTGAAAGATTCCCACCTCTTCCGCCCGGTAAGCCACATTGTTGGACATAAACCGGACGGTTTCACCAGGGGCGATCCGGCCTTGAAAAACGCGGAAATGGACCACCGTCCCTCGGTAGGAGTCGTAATGGGAATCGAATATGAGGGCTTTCAGCGGGGCATCAGGATCACCCTTGGGCGGCGGCAACCGGCGGACGATGGCTTCCAGCACTTCCGCCACACCGGTTCCCTCCTTGGCCGAGACGAGGAGGGCCTCGTCCGGATCGAGGCCGAGATCATCACTGATTTGTTCTCTAACCCGGTCGATATCGGCTGACGGGAGGTCTATCTTGTTGATGACCGGGATGATCTCCAGATTGTGTTCCATGGCCAGATAGAGGTTGGCCAGGGTTTGGGCCTCGACGCCCTGACTGGCATCGATCAGCAGCAGTGCGCCTTCACAGGAAGCCAGCGCGCGGGACACCTCGTAGGTAAAATCGACATGCCCGGGGGTGTCGATGAGGTTGAGTTGATAACTCTGTCCGTCCTGGGCCTGATATGGAAGGCATACGGTCTGACTTTTGATTGTTATTCCCCGCTCCCGCTCGATATCCATGGAGTCGAGAATCTGGTCGTGGAAGTCCCGCTCGGCGATGATGTCGGTGGCCTGGATCATGCGGTCGCAAAGGGTCGATTTCCCATGATCGATATGTGCGATAATACTGAAATTTCTTATGTTTTTCATCTTGGTCACAGCCTGGAGCCCTCACGCCGGGAAGACCCGGTGGCAGCGCACCTTCGGCTGCAGGGTGTCTATCATCGGTTGAATATTCCGGTTGGATACATTAGTGAAGCCGGCAAGGTGACGGTACATCATATCGGTGCAGCTGGCGCCGGCGGGTGGGCGTTCAAAAGTGAGTTGACACTCTATTTATTAACGGATATACTACCGCCTCGTTGTTAAAACGCCATAATCTATCAGATCGTTTTCAAACCTGTCAAGCCCGCTAACCGGAAACTCTCCTGACGTTTCAGCCAAGTAAGGTAAATGGAACAGGCCAGCAAGGGTTCAAACATACTGATCGTTGACGACGAAGTCGGGGTGCGCGACTCGATGAACGAGTTCATCCGGATGGCCGGATACAACTCTACCATGGCATCGAGTGCGGAAGAGGCTCTCGAGGTATTAGAGCAGAATCCGAGCGCCATCCATGTCGTCATAACCGATATCATGTTGCCGGGCATGGGCGGACTCGAACTGACCAAGCTCGTTAAAAGAGACTTCAATTCCGACGTCATTGTCATGACCGGGTACAGCGGAGATTATTCATACGAAGAAGCGATCAACATGGGCGCCAGCGACTTCGTCATCAAACCCGTGCGACTCGAAGAATTGTTGCTCCGACTTAAACGCGTGCTGAAAGAGCGCAACCTCACTCAGGAACGCGTGCGAATGATGGAAAAGCTTCAGCGGCTGGCCATAACTGACGGTCTGACGAAACTTCATAATTCCCGGTCATTCTACAGTCAGCTCGAGGTCGAAGTCGACCGTTACAACCGCTACAAACACTCTCTTTCACTTCTCCTGCTCGATATCGATAGATTCAAGAATTATAACGATACGTTCGGTCACCTAGAAGGCGACAAAGTCCTGGTAAGAATCAGCCAGATGATCCGGACTTGTCTGCGTAAGCTCGACACGGCCTATCGGTATGGTGGGGAAGAGTTTACGGTCATTCTGCCCGAAACAAGTTGTGAAGAGGCTGTCCTGGTTGCCGAGAGAATCCGCAATGTGGTCCAGGCCGAAGTATTCCGACCTGAGGCGAAAAAAGAGATATCGATCACCATCAGCGTCGGCGCCACCCAGTATACCGAGCATGAAGAGCTTTCCGCTTTCATCCAGCGTGCCGACAAGGCCATGTACCTTTCCAAGCAGAAAGGCCGCAACCGCGTCACTGCCCTCCAGGCAAAAGATACCGCCACACAGAAATCTTAACGGATCTGCACTTTCAAGTACAAGTCCCCTTGCGGCCCGTCGGGTACATGCCGCCCCATTCCTCTGAGCCGTAACGAGTTCCCTTCCTTGATTCCAGACGGCACTGACACTTTCAATATCCGGTTATAAAACCCCCAGGGCACGCTCACCATTTTATTGGTGCCGGTTGAGGCTTCATGGGCAGATATGGTCAGGTCTCCGTAGAGGTGGGGATCTTTACCGCTTCCGCGAGGATGAATCACCTGCAGGCGGTGACTCGTTTTTTTCTCCGTGACCGGACCAATCCTTTCGGCCAGACCGGAATGGGGCAGACGCTGGAGGGCTTTTAGAAAAATGATGCCGAAAATGAACCCGCCGATGTGGGCCCACCACGCGATTCCGCTCATTGCGCCCTGGGTGCCGGCGGCATTGATAAACTGCAAAACAAACCAGAGGCCGAGGAAAAAAAAGGCCGGAATTTCAACAAACCAGGGAAAGATGATGATCGGTATCAGGGTCAGGATTTTCGATGATGGAAAAAGTATGAAATAGGCTCCCATGATACCGGCTATGGCACCGCTGGCACCGATGGTCGGTATGGTCGAATGCCAGTTGACGATCAGGTGCGACAGACCCGAAGCCAGGCCGCACATAAGATAGAAGATCAAATAACGCAGGTGTCCGAGATGATCTTCGACATTGTCACCGAAGATATAGAGGGACCACATGTTACCGATGATATGCCAGATTCCGCCGTGCAGAAACATGAAGGAGATCAGGGAGAAAATCTGCTGGCCGGTGGAAAAATAAGCGGCAACCTGAGACACCGTGTAGCGTGCCGGCACGAGGCCGTACAGGTAGACAAACCGATCCATGTCCGGTCCCTGGGCCATCTGCACCAGAAAGACCACAACGTTGATGCCGATAAGGACGTGGTTGACAACCGGGGTATGGCGTGGCTGGATGGTGTCTCGGATCGGTATCATCGTCTATCCGGAAAAGTAAACGTCAGTTACCGGCGGCGGCGATGCGCATGCTCAGATCGACACAGCGGGCCGAGTGGGTGAGGGCGCCTACCGAGATGATGTCGACGCCTGTTCGGGCCAGTTCACCAAGGGTCGCGTCGGTGACGCCGCCGGAGACCTCCACCGTGGCCCGTTTGTCGATCAATTCGACTGCCTCCCGGATCTGTGGGAGCGTCATGTTGTCGAGCATGATAATGTCTGCGTCGACGGCAAGGGCTTCCCGGACTTCATCCAGGCTGGTAACCTCTATTTCGATTTTTATGAGGTGGGAGATCCGCTGCCGGATGATTGATGCGGCCGATTCGATGCCGCCGCTGGCGGCGATGTGGTTATCTTTGATCAAGACGCCGTCGTAGAGGCCCATTCTGTGGTTGAATCCACCCCCGATCCTAACGGCGTATTTTTCAAGGGCCCGCCATCCCGGCGTGGTTTTGCGAGTATCGACCAGCCGGACGCGATCATTGCCGAGCTTTTTTGTGTAAGACCGGGTCAGGGTGGCGATCCCGGACAGACGCTGCAGGAAATTGAGCGCCACCCGTTCGGCCGACAGCAGCGCTCTGAGCCTGCCGGCTAGCGCTACCAGAGTCGCGCCGATAGGCACCTGGTCCCCGTCCCGGTAGCGGGGTTGCCAGGATATAGCGGGATCGAGTCGATTGAAGACCTTCCGGGCGATGTCTAGTCCGGCCACTATCAGTGGTTCTTTGGCCACGATCTCCCCGGTCCCCGACGCATCCTCGGGAACCAGGTTTTCGGTGGTGATGTCCGCCGGCCCGATGTCCTCTTCCAGGGCCAGATCGATGAGTTTTTCAAGCATATACATAGGGTGCACCAACTCTATTATGGCCGATCAGCAGCGATGATGCCATTTACCATCGAGACGGTCGTCCGACCGAGCCCACGTCAAGGCGTTTCGGTTCTGGGGACGGCATGAGCGAATGGATCTTTTGCTTAACGGCTATGGGCCATTTCCCTGACCTTGGTCAGGGTGGCTTGGAGCTTGTCGAGGGTTAGCTGTAATTGAACTTTTTTCTCCTGTACGTTGGCCACGACGTTTTCCGGCGCTTTGTTCAGGAAATCTTCATTATTTAGCTTCCTTACGACCGGCGCCAGATCGGCGTCGACTTTGCTGATCCTTTTCTGCAGGCGATCCATTTCTTTGACGAGATCGATGATGCCTTCGAGGGGGACGAAAATGGCTCCGCCGTCGATGATCGTTGTTGCGGCGGCGGCCGGCCGGCGTCCGGGCTTGCGCGTGGTCACCTCACTAACCCGGGCAAGGTTGATTATCAGGTCCCGTTGGCGGTCGACTGTCTCCCTGACGGCGTTATCTTCGGCTTGAAATTCGACATTGAGTTCCAGGGAAGGCGGCAGGTCCATCTCGCCGCGTATATTACGCACCCCGGTAATGATATCATTCAGCAGTTTCATCTCCGATTCGGCTTCAGGATCGCTGGCCAGAGCCGGAGACAGATCGTCTTCGAGAGGGTAGGCGGCCGTCATGATCGATCCGTCGGTGCCCGGCAATTTACTCCAGATTTCTTCGGTGACGAAGGGTATGAATGGATGCAGGAGGACCAGCGTGTCACGCAGCACGCGCTTGAGTACCGTCAGGGTGGCCGCTTTCTGTTCCGGTCCGGTTTTATCGTAGAGTACCGGCTTGATAGCCTCCAAATACCAGTCACAAAATTCATGCCAGACAAAGTTGTACAGGGCGCCGGCGGCTTCGTTGAAACGATAGCCTTCCAGAGCATCGGTGACCGAGGTCGTCAATGCGTGCAGTCGGGACTGTATCCAGCGGTCCGGCAAGTAGTCGCTCGTGGCGGCCTTTGCGTTGGAGGTCCGAGCATCGGTGAGGTGCATGAGGCACAGGCGGCCGGCGTTCCATAGCTTGTTAATGAAATGGCGATAACCTTCGATCCGTTTCTCGGACATCTTGATGTCGCGTCCTTGCGCGGCAAAGGCCGCCAGCGTGAAGCGGAAGGCATCGGTACCATAGCTGTCGATCACGTTGAGCGGGTCGATGACGTTGCCCTTCGACTTGCTCATTTTCTTGCCTTCCGCGTCCCTCACGAGAGCGTGGACATAGACGTCACGAAAGGGCACATCCTCCATGAAATGGATTCCCATCATCATCATGCGGGCGACCCAAAAAAAGAGAATATCGAATCCGGTCACAAGGGTCGATGTCGGATAAAAGATGTTCAAGAGCGGTGTCTGCTCCGGCCATCCCATGGTCGAAAACGGCCACAAGGCCGAGCTGAACCATGTGTCGAGTACGTCGGTATCCTGGACCAGGGCACCATTGCCGCAGGATGGGCACTGGGTTGGCGTCTCTACGGCCACCACGATTTTCTGGCAATCAGCGCATGTCCAGGCCGGAATCTGGTGCCCCCACCAGATCTGCCGCGATATGCACCAATCGCGGATATTCTCCATCCAATCGTAGTAAGTGTGTGTCCAACTTTCTGGAATTATACGCGTTTTTCCGTTTCGCACGGCCGCGACGGCTTTTTTGGCCAGTGGTTTGGCTTTCACGAACCATTGCCGCGAGAGGTTCGGCTCGACAACTTCTTTGCATCGATAACAGTGGCCGACGCTGTGGTTGTGCTCTTCGATGCGGGCCAGATACCCCTCATTTCGCAATGCGTCGACAACCGCACTGCGGCACTCGAAACGTTCGAGGCCTTCGAACCGGCCGGCTTCGGATGTCATACGACCGTCGTCATCGATAACCTTGACCAGCGGCAGTTTATGTCGCAAGCGGATCTCATAGTCGTTTGGATCGTGGGCCGGTGTCACTTTGAGCGCCCCGGTACCGAATGATCGATCCACAAAGGCATCCCGGATGATCGGAATGGTGCGATTCATCAGAGGCAGCGTCACTTCCCGGGCGCCGGAGTCAGGATACCGATCATCTTCCGGATGAACGGCGACGGCCGTGTCGCCCAGCATGGTTTCCGGACGGGTCGTGGCGACGATGATATCGCCGGAGCCGTCTGTGTAAGGATAACGGATGTGGTAGAGGCGGCCTTCTGTTTCCTCGTGTTCGACCTCCAGGTCGGCCAGGGCTGTGGCGCAGCGTGGGCACCAGTTGATGATGTAGTTGCCGCGGTAGATCAATCCGTCTTCGTATAGTTTGACGAAAACCGTACGGACGGCCAGCGAAAGGCCGTCATCCATGGTGAAACGTTCCCGTTGCCAGTCACACGAAGCCCCGAGCCGTTTGAGTTGGTTGATGATCGCACTGCCGTATTTTTGGCGCCATTGCCAGACGGCTTCGATGAATTTTTCGCGACCGAGTTGATGACGGTCCAAGCCTTCCGCGGCCAGGCTGCGTTCCACCACATTCTGGGTGGCAATGCCGGCGTGGTCGGTGCCGGGCATCCAGAGGACGTTGTCGCCCCGCAGACGGCGATAGCGACAGAGGATGTCCTGCAGTGTATTGTTCAGCGCATGTCCCATATGAAGAACGCCGGTGACATTCGGCGGTGGTATAACGATCGAAAAGCTTCGGCGGGTTGGATCTTCCTCGGCGGAGAACAGCTGCTCTTGTTCCCAATACCGGTACCAGCGGCTTTCAACTTCCTGGGGTTCATAACTTTTGCTCAATGGGTCCGAACTCATGAAAATGACTCCTTCCACATCGACGGCACCCAAGGATGCCGCTATCAAGAGATTACCTCACAAAGCGCAAAACAGGCCCATCTTTAATAGATGACGGGACATATTTCAACCTCAAATCGCCTGAAGAAGTGGCTGCAGCGACCGGCAGAGGCGGCCCGACGTTTCGGGTGAGGGGGGGCGCCTCCCGCGCGGGCCCTTTGGCATTGGCCCATCAGGACAGCCAGAAGAGTTGGAGAGGTGGATTTCCGTGAGTTGGCGAAGAACGGAAGGACGGCGCCGCCAAGGGTTGCTTGAAATCGCCACGCCGTATTTATTTCGCCGGACCGCTTTTCGACCTTGGATGCAGGTGTTAGGTTGGATAGCGGCCGACTTTTAATCGTGGGGGTCGTGGTCGCCGAGGATGAGAGTCTTTAACCGGCTGATTTCTTTGGCCACGGCCCGGTCGACGGCATCGAAGAGCATCGATTCGATCCTGTCTGACAGAATTTTGCTGACCGCTTTTTCGACGGCCGCCTCAAGCTGGTCCGGCGATATCTCTTCGCGCACCGGTGCCAGCCCGGCAACCCGACTGAACAATTGGCGCTCGTCAGTGGGGCTCGGTGCAATCGTCTCCTTTTCATTGATCGAGATTGGGTCTTCAATACGGTGCCCGCCGTTTACAGAATCGGTGTCGATTTCAGCAGGATCCATGTCACTATTGCCAGTGGCAATCAACGCAGCCGAAGGTGGGGTGACATAGCTCACCTCTTCCATGATACCGTCTGTTTCATCCCGCTCGGTGGGCCCGAATTTCTGCGATGGCTTCGAACTATCAGCAGGTTCGGCTTCGGCCAGCAGGCTTGCAACCGACCTCTCCTCCTCGGCCGTCAACGGCGGGAAGTCGATTTCGTCGGTCTCGGTCGCCGGTTGTTCGATGGTTTCGTCGACATCAAAGTTGAAGTCCTCCGGCGCCTGTATGGTTTCCGTAGACCCTTCCGCCTCCGAATCTCCCGCAGCCATTGCGGCGGCTTCGGGATCGATAAGCGGATCCGTGTCGTCTGGCGGCGCTTGTTCGCCGTCTCCGTTTTCAGCCGGTGCCGACGGATCGCCGTTCATATCCGGTCCAAAGGCCCTGTCTGTAAACCCGTACTCTTCGATAACGGATCCCGGCATTTCCTCCGCTTGGCCTGGCAGCTCTTGCGCAGCGGACTCAAGACTATCTTCGATATGAATTCGTTGAGCGGTATCGAGGGGGCCTTCCAGGGGGGCATCGTTCTCCTCGGCGGCATTGTCGTCGATCGGAAAGGTTTCGGAAATTTCATCGGTGTCGAAACTCAACTCTTCTTCGAGGATCCGGCGGTCGGCCTCGCTGAGTTCCAGTTTTTCATGAAGTTCGCCCACAACCGTTGCTTCGTCGGGCTGTTCTTCGAGTAGATCGGCAGCGAGGTCGACTTCTTCAAGAATTTCTTCTTCGGCGTCGTCATTGAAATCGAGTAGAATTTCCTCCTCGACGTCGCCCGAGGTCAACGTTTCAATGGCTTCCGGGTCGGTGAGTTTATCTATGGGCGCCTCGTATCCGAACTCCGCTTCCAATGCTTTCCGGTCGGCTTCGGTGAGTTCGATTGTATCCGCCTCGCTTGCCAAACCCTCTGGTATTGTCAAGCGCTGACCGTCGAACGTATCTTCAAGTTCAGCCATGTTTTTTTCGACCGCGCTAATTTCCTCCGCGACATCGTTGAGGTCAACCACGGCGTCGTCGAGAAACGTCAAATTGTCCCCGCCGTCATCAGGACCGCTGAGCGTCTCTTCGGTATCCATCGGTTCATCGGTCATATCTTCCAAATCAATAAAAGCATCCTCGTTTTCCACCGATATCTCGATGTCTTGCGTCAGGTCGAGAATATTATCATCGTCTTGCAACTGTGTCTCGGCAACTTCGGTCAGGTCGATGATGTCCTCTTCCTCGGCATCCATGTTTTCATTTTCTTCGAGTTCGAGAATGCCGCTATCTTCATCTTCCAGGAGTTCTTCGGCGAATTTGATGATACCTTCGTCTTCCAATTCGATGCTGTTCGCATCGGCCGGTGATTTGATATCGTGCTTCTGCATGATGGTCCTCTGTGTTTAGTGTGAGGGTGTATATTGTATATTTTCTTTTAATTTTAGTACATTATCATATAGGGACTATCAAGTCAATATGTTTGCTGGACGGCTTTGTTCGACCATGAGACGTTTACAAACAATCGGTGAAGGCGCTATAGTTGGTCATGCGTTATTTTTTCGTCGACACTCCCATGCTCACCGGAGAATCGGTCATTATCGAAGGCCCCGATGTTCGCCACATCAGGAATGTATTACGGCTGAAACGGGGCGACCGGATCGGTCTGCTGGATGGCCGGGGAAACTCATTCACAGCACGGATTGAATCGATCATGCCCGATAGTATTGCCGTCGAAATCCTTCATTGCCGTCGAACAATCAATGAGCCGA
Organism: uncultured delta proteobacterium; assembly: GCA_963792945.1. Lineage (GTDB taxonomy): Bacteria > Desulfobacterota > Desulfobacteria > Desulfobacterales > SG8-13 > JARFQH01. The sequence goes on from CAWBYM010000025.1 coordinate 375,555, forward strand.
CCGTGAAGATAATCATTGCGCAGGCATTTTTAAAAGACAGAAAAATGGACGGCCTTGTCCGCCAGATGACTGAAATGGGAACTGATGTGTGGGTGCCCTTTTGTTCGGAACGGTCTGTATCAAGGCCCGACAACCGGCGCCTGAGCTCACGCCTCGAGCGCTGGGGCAAGATCAGCCGTGAGGCGCTCAAGCAATGCCGAAGAGAGCATGCCATGGACATCGAACCGGCCGACAATTTCGACGATGTCGTCCGCAGGGCCCAATCCTGCGATCTCCGTATTCTGTTTTGGGAGGATGAGCGGCGGCTTCTGGCCGGCCGGGAGTTCGTTGCAGATGGTACTCGAGTCAACCAGGTATTCGCCATACTCGGCCCCGAGGGAGGGTTCTCTCCGGCCGAGGTGGATGCGGCCTCAGCCAACGGTTTTGTAACCGCAGGCCTCGGCCCGAGGACCCTGCGTTCTGAAACCGCTGCCGTGGCAGCCGCGGCATTGCTGCAATACCTGTATGGCGATTTGGGAAAAAAAACTTGACAAATTGTTGCCCGTTCAATAGAAGATAGCACTTCTGAATGTACCCTGGCCGAGGTAGCTCAGTCGGTAGAGCAGGGGACTGAAAATCCCCGTGTCGGCAGTTCGATTCTGTCCCTCGGCACCAATTATTTTTCAATGAGTTAAAGGGGTTAACCACTCGCCTGGTTAACCCCTTTTCTTTGGTCAGGTACCAGTGTGGGGAATGTATGGGGATTTTTGTCGAGACCGTTCAAATACACGCATCGCATCACGCTCCGAGTCACCCATACTGTGCAGGTAGATTACGGTTGTCCGCGGTTTCCATGACCCAAGATTCGCTGGATGGCACCTAATGGCACACCGTTGCCATCCATTATGGACGCACCGGAATGCCTGATCGGGTGAAACCGAAAATAACGGACCCCGGCTTTCTTGCATAAGTATTCGTAACTATTTGTTTTATATAATATTATACCGATTCTTATCTGGCGTGTAAATATGTTAACATACTGTTATTATTAATTAAAAAAAATATTTACCCACTGGCTTTGGGAATAGTTAGCCAAATTCGTTCCATCTAATGCAAAAGAGTATGAATTTCTAATTCATGTGCTGTAATGCCTTCTTTTATAAAAATTCAAATAGTTACACTTTTCGATTGACAAAATTATCTATTTGCTGAAGATGAGAAATGACCAATATTTACCAAAAATGACAGCCAGAACAACGATTATATGACTACATTTTTAAGACAAGATTCGCGAAATCGGAGGTCAAAATTATGATCTTCCCAGTTTCGGGGATCGAGGTTAATCCATTCATTCCATTTATAGTGGCCTTTGTCGTGTCATTCTTCACATCAATGGGAGGGGTTTCCGGTGCTTTTCTCCTGCTTCCCTTTCAAGTTAGTGTTTTGGGATATACGGCACCATCCGTCAGCGGCACAAATCAAGTTTTCAATGTCGTAGCGATACCAAGCGGTGTCTATAGATACATCCGAGAAGGTAGGATGCTGTGGCCTTTAACATGGGCTGTGATCATCGGCACTTTGCCGGGTGTCTTCATCGGTGCATGGATTCGCATCAAGTATTTACCTGATCCCAAGAACTTCAAACTGTTTGTTGGTTTAGTGCTTTGTTACATCGGATTCAGACTGCTTATGGATGTGATTAAAAACAAAGGGCGAAAAAAGGTTTTGAATAGAAAGCAATCTTAGAAGAACGCCATACCGTCCGGCTTATTGAATCTACTATTCGACAAGTAAAATTTGATTGCGATGGTGAAACACACAGATTCTCGCCCCCGATTGTCTACATAATCTGTTTTTTAGTGGGAATCATTGGAGGGATATATGGAATCGGCGGCGGATCGATAGTAGCACCTTTCTTTGTGGCCATTATCGGACTGCCCGTTTATACAGTTGCCGGAGCTGCCTTAATGGGAACTTTTATCACATCGGTAGCTGGTGTAGCCTTCACGAGTACCTGTCGATTTTATATACGGATGTAGCCGTCGCACCCGATTGGATTCTGGGGATCTTGTTTGGAGTTGGCGGGCTATTGGGGATGTATTTTGGGGCGCGAACTCAAAAGTTTGTACCTGCCAGATTTATCAAGAGTATACTTTGCGCGTGTGTTCTTTTTGTAGCCATCCGTTATATAATAGAATTTTTCGGATAGCCTAATAACGGTCCTAAAATCTACCGGAGGAAACCCCACAACATTAACTTGTCATATGATTGCCCTGTGGGCGGTTCACCAGAATTATCGTGGATCATTGAAACCCCTTGACTATGATTCGCCAAACGGATAACCAACCCCAGTCGATAAAACACCGGTTTTCGATGAGGAAGCAGTGGAATATGAAAAAAAAGATTTATCTGTTCATTCTAGCCTCTCTGGCGGTTTTTTCCTTTACAGCCAGCGTGACGTCAGCTCTGGAGCCCATTCCCCGCGAGTCCGGTTTCAGTGGTTATATCCGTCCGGGAGCCGGCTATGGCAGCTTTAAGACCAACATGGTAGCGAGTTTTCTCGGCGTCGAGGTGTCCGACAAAAAAGTAGGGTCTCTTTTCGATAACCCGGCCTCCAAAACAGCAGCGTTTGCACTGATCCCCTTTGCACTGGCCTATACATTCGCCGAGAGTCGCACACAGATTTTCATTGGAACGGAACCAACCGACCTGATACGGCTCGATTACAGCCACCAAATCGGTGTCAAACAGGAAATCGGATTATTCGGTATCATCCAGGTGGGGGGTCTGTTCAACCCTTTTCCGATGGAAGTCTGGCAGGATCCTTATGTAGCGGGCTACCAGGAGCGTGTCGAGACGAAACGGAATTCAAATGGCCTACGTCTCGTTTGGGATAGGCTTATCGGCAGTCAATTCCAGTTGCAGTACACCTATCGTAAGATCGATCTTGGCCGGGAGCGAAGCGGCGAGTTTTTGGGCCTGCCCGCTGGACAGCGCGACCTTTTGGATAGAAACGGGAACCGCCATTCCGGTGAGATCCTCTACCGCTTCGGTATGTCCCCGAAGCACTTGTTGACGCCGATTTTCAGGTATACCCGGAATGATCTAAAAGGCGACGCCATGGCCGGTGACGCCTATGCCTTCCAACTAAACTACTCCTATTTCGGAGACCCTTTTTCGGTTATTGCCAACTTTTTCTTCGGTTTTGAAGAATATGACGAGATCAATCCGATATACAACCAATCCCAGATGGACGATCACCTCGGATTTCAGGGGGCCATATACTACAAAAACCCTTGGGGTTGGAGAATCTTCGGCAGCCATCCCATAAACTTTTATCTCAGCTGCGCATTCGCGGACGTCGATTCCAATATCGATTTCTACGATCAGCAGGCCGTCATGGCCACCGGTGGGGTGTTGTTCAAGTGGTAGACGCGGTCCCCTGACCGAATTCAATAGGCAAGGGATTATCATTCATCAATCATCCATCTGTAGGCGCACCGGCACCAGGGCGATGGAGGCGCTGCGCCGCCCGCATCGTAGGTGGTTGCCGGTCGAGGATCATATGGTAAGAAATGTTTTCCTCATCACTCTGTCCCTAATTCACATGGTTGGCACAATCTCCTGCGGTGGTTCATCGGGCGGGTCGGCCGGAGCGGTCGGGTCGTTTGAAGGTGCACCGCGGGTTCTGACTGTCGTGCCGGAAGCCAACAATATTGCGGTGCCGGCCGATACGACGATTGCTGCAGGCTTCGATAGCGCGATGAACCCGGGTACGGTGAGTTCTTTCGTGGTGCATGGCTCCCAGACCGGTCAGTTGCCCGGCGGGTATACCGGCGGCGGAACGGCCACCCTCGGCATCGACACCTTCAGCCGGAATAAAACCGGTGAAGAGATCGACGTCATCCTGACCGGTGCGCTGACATCGGTGGAGGGGCTGTCGTTGGCTTACCCGTTCATTTATCGTTTCAGGACCGAAACCGTGAGTGGCCCGGGCCGCTTTGTCGTTTCCCAAAAAATAGACGGTCAATACGGAGCCAGCGATTTGACTGCCGGAGATTGGGATGGAGATGGCGACATCGACATGGCTGTCGCCAACTCTGCGGCCGACAATGTGACCTTGTTTAGAAATGATGGCTCGGGTCATTTCAGTGAATCGGGGCTGATTTCCAGCCAACCGGGCGCCAGGGCTTTGGCTGCCGGAGATTGGGACGGAGACGGCGACCTTGATTTGGCCGTGGCCAACTTTTTGGCCCACCGGCTTGACGTGCTGAGTAATGACGGTTCGGGCAATTTCAGCGTCGGGTATACTTTCTCAGGCCTTTGGGGCCCTTATGGTCTGGCCGCCGGCGACTGGGACGGCGACGGTGACATCGATCTTGCCGTGGCGAATCTCGATGGCGATTGGGTGGTCGTATTGACCAACGACGGGAACGGGCATTTCGAAGTGAAGAAGCTCATCTGGGATCAGATCGGGCCCGCGGCTTTCGCGGCCGGTGACTGGGACGGCGACGGCGACCTCGATCTGATTGCGGCCAATTTTATCGGCGATTGGGTTGATGTCCTCATTAACGACGGCGGCGGCAACTTTGTTTTGACCCAAAGGCTATCGGCCCGACTCGGTCCTTTAGCGGTGGTCGATGGCGATTGGGATGGCGATGGCGACAGGGACCTGGTTTTTGCCAACTCGTACAATGGAACAGTCGATGTGGTTGAGAACGACGGCAGGGGCGGTTTCCTCGTCTCGCAAACCCTGACCGACCAGGATGGCGCCCAGGCTTTGACTGAGGGGGACTGGGACGGTGACGGCGACGTCGACCTGGCCGTTGCCAATGCCTATTTCGGGTCTGACAGGGTCGATATCCTTGCCAACGACGGCGCCGGGGCTTTCACTGTGGTACAGAGCATTCCCGATCAGGCAGGCGCCTTGGCTTTGGAGGCGGCGGACTGGGATGGCGATGGTGACCTTGACCTGGCTGTTGCCAATTCGGGCGATGGGAGTGTGGTTGTGTTGACGTACCAGCCTTGAGGCCATGAGGAAATTTTCCGTGCCGCCGGTTGTACCCTAACGGGGGCCGGAGAATGCTCGGGTTCCGCTGTTGATATATCCCGATTTTTACAGAGCAGACATGTTGAAATCAGGGCCCGACCTACACGACGTATGGTATTATGATGCAGCAGCCCTGCTGTATATGATGCATTGAATCTGGAGATGGATGAGAGATGCGGGTTAAAGGCGGCGAGAAACTGACGGATCTCAAGTGGTTGAACCTGTTTGATGTCCACTATATCGATTCTCACGGGATTGAGAGACAATGGCAGCTTGCCACTCGGCAAAAACACCCCAAGTGCATGACCGGGCAATATACCGTGCCGGATGCCGTGGTCATCGTGGCCTTTCACATCGGGCGCGGCAAGATCGTAATGACCCGGGAATTCAGAGTTCCCCTGGCTGGGTTCGAATACGGATTTCCTGCCGGACTCATCGATGACGGAGAAACGGTGGAAGCGGCGACGCGCCGGGAACTGTACGAAGAAACGGGTCTGTCCGTTACGAAATTTTTGAAAATCAGCCCGCCGCTTTATTCTTCAGCCGGCCTGACCGACGAGGCGGTGATCATGGTTTTTGTGGAATGTGAAGGACTGCCCTCGGCGGCGGCCAATGAGGACGCCGAGCAGATCGAGGTGATTTTGGCTTCTCCCAGCGAGGTCGCCAGAATGTGCCGGGATACCGCTCTGAAATTCGACGCCAAAGCCTGGTTGGTGCTGTCTGAGTTCGCCGAGAAGGGCCGGTTATAAAGGGGCGGAAGTTTTCCTTCTCAACTCCACCACAGTTGCCCCCCATCCCCCGGCCTCGGGTGGTGCATCCTTAAAGCTCCCTACCAGGGGACTTTTACGCAACAGGCTGAGAACTCTTTTTTTCAATGTCCCGCTGCCTTTACCGTGAATCAGCCGGACAGAATTTATCCCGCGCGCGAGGCACTCGGAAAAGTAATCTTCAAGCAGATCCGGTACCTCGCGCGGATGAAACGTGTGAAGGTCCAGGACATCTTCTATCGTCAGCTTTATCGGTTCCATAATACGGTGTGGCCGAAGGCCTTTTTGCGGGTGTCATCTGTTTCAGGCGCCAGCGGGTGCGCTTGGTCTACAAGCGCTGTGTGACGGGAGAATAGGAAATGGCTTTTCAATCGACGATTCCGCCTTCGGTGACCTGATTGATGATTGAACCCCTGCCATCGGTCCTGCTCGGTCTGCCTCTTTTGGCCTATCTTCTGGGTTCGATACCCTGGGGCTTGGTTCTGACCCGCCGGTTTTCGACAATTGACATCCGAAAAGAAGGCAGCGGAAACATAGGCGCCACAAATGTCCGCCGCTTGGCCGGTACGCCGCTTGGCATGTTGACACTTGCCGGTGACCTGCTGAAGGGCGCCGTGCCGGTCTACCTTGCCGGCCGCGTCATTGGGCTCGACCCGGTTTTCCACCAGGTCTTGATTTCCGCAACGGCCGTGGCCGCATTCAGTGGGCATCTCTTTCCTCTCTACCTCGGGATGAGGGGCGGCGGCAAGGGTGTTGCCACGGCCTTCGGTTGTTTCAGCATTATTTCTCCTCTGGCCACGGCCCTGGCTTTACTGTTTTTTCTCCTGATCGTGTGGTTGTCACGCCGGGTATCGGCAGGATCGCTCGCCGCGGCGGTCATTCTCGTTCCGGCGGTATGGTGGTGCCAACGATCATGGATTTACGGTGTCAGTGCCTTATTGGTGACCACGTTGATCTTTATCCGTCACAAAGATAACCTACGACGGCTTCTGGCCGGAAGCGAACCCTCCATCGGCCGGGGCCCCCGTGCCGATGGATAGAACCTTGCATTTGATCCCCGGTCCGTTCAACTGATTCCGCTACAGGGACGGCGACCAGAGCAGGGTGATGACTCCGGCCAAAACGAACTGGGATTCCATCAGAAATTCTAGCTTGATTCCAGGAATCACCATGCTGCGCTCATAGCCCAGGACGACACTGGTCATAAACACCGGGCAGAGGGAAAGCGCATACGCCAGACCGGGCAGCAGACCGGCCACAGAGGCTGCCGGGAGCGCAATCAATATTACCAGCAGAATTGACTTCAGGAGCCTCAGCGAACGCTTTTCTCCAAGAAGAATAGGAATGGTTTCCTTTCCGACGATTCGATCACCTTGCATGTCCAGCGTATCGAAGAATGCGGTTCGAACGAAAACCAAGCCGGTTGACCAGAGAAATACTGTGGCCACCTCCATGGGCGGCATGCGGGTTTCATGCAGCGAGGGTAGCAGCGACGTGACAACGCCCCATGCCGCCGCGATCAGCAGCGTTTTCGAGCCGGGGATATCGCGCAAGCGACGATAGTGCCGTCGTGTCAATCCTGCCGGAATGATCCGCAAGTTATAGCTCAGGCCCAGCAAGCTCATCGTCAGCAGCGTAAGGAATGACACGACACTTTGGCTGTAGGCCATCAACAGGCCGGTCCCACCGGAGGCAGCTGCAAGCAGTGATAGGATAACCCGGTGACGAACGTAAAAGGATGCCCGTTCGGGGTCGTTGTACTGATCCGATCGGCGGCCAGTCAGGTGGTTCAATATGTGCATGGACTGGACATAGAGCATGGCAATGACGACGAAGGGGAGGGCCGGTCGGATTCCGAGAAGCCGGGTGCAGGCAAAACTCAGGCAGCCAGCCCCCAGGGAGACATACAGGTTTGTCAGCAGAAGTGTGCGCTGCAGAGTGAACAGCCCTCGCCGCCACCCGATGGCCCTGCGGAACTGTAATGATTCCAAAGCCTTGTAAACACGTTTGATAATCCAGTTGGGTGTGGAGGCGCCGGCGGTAATGCCGACCAATTGCAAGGCGTTGAGTTCCTTCATTTCGAGGGCATTGAGATCTTCTTCCGTTTCCACGTGATAGGTCGGTTTGCCCGAGGCAACGGCAATTTCGGCCAAGCGTTGGGTATTGCCGCTGTTGCGCCCGCCGACAACGATGACCGCATCCACTTCGGTAGCCAGGCGTTTGACCTCGGCCTGACGGCGTTCAGTGGAATCGCATATCGTGTTGAAGACTTTGTAATCCAGCTGTTCGCCATGGATGAACGCTTTCACGGCGTCGAAGAACTGTGTATTCTGAGTGGTCTGGGCAACCACTATGGCTTTGTCGAAACGCGGCAGGGCGGCGAATTCCTCGAGGGTTCCGACCACGTGGCCTTTTTTACCGGCGTAACCCAGAAGGCCGGCAACTTCGGGGTGATCCCTGTCGCCGACGATAATTGATGCGTAACCTCGCTTCGCATGAAGGCCGATGATGCTCTGGACCTTTATCACCCGTGGGCAGGTGGCATCGATCACTGTGAAGCCGGCTTTCCGCAACTGAAGTTTCGTTTTCGGCGGCACACCATGAGCTCGGATCAAAACAGTTCCGGAACCGTGCTCGGGGATTTCCTCCAGTATCGAAATGCCCTTGGAATCCAGCAGGCTGAGAACCTGGGCATTATGAATCAGAGGGCCGAATGTATAAATGGGGCCCCGGTGTTCTTCGGGGGTATCCATGACCATTTCAACGGCCCGGCGGACCCCCATACAGAAACCGGCGGTTTTTGCGATCAGTATTTTCATCGGATGCGAGGGCCCGATCCCATTGAACGCACGTCGTTGGAGGCCCATTTTTTTAGAAAGACCCGGTGATCGACAAGCGACAATGTATGGATGCGAGCGTTGGTGAATTTCTGGTCACCGAAGATGTTGACGAGCTGCAGGCCGTCTCCCTGGGGTTCGATTCGATCGACGACTTCCATTATCAGGGTTTCTTTTTCATTACGCGCTCTCACTGCGATATCGACCGAACTGACCATCGACCTTCTGGTTCTGGGCATTCAGAGTTTGCCTATTTTTTCTTTATTTCGACGCTGGCTCCTGGGCAGGCGGCGACGCGGTCCCTTTTTGCGGGTTGAGATGGTCCGGCGGCCGGAACGACGAATAGTTTCTTCCCTTTCATCGCTACCGAAATTGGCCAACCATGCCCTTTCTGCAAAAGCCTCAGAGTTGATCGTCGCAGCACGGCAGGCGGCTGCGGCGCGGATGATTTCCTGATCGGAGCTGACGATCAAGGCGCCTTCCTTTTCATGGGCCGCCATGCGGATGATCACGCTGTCGGCCGACTCGCCGGTACGGGAAAATTTGATCAGTATGCCTTTGACCCGGTCCCTGGACCGAGTGGGATCAGCCATGCCGGCGCCATCGAAGACGACCGTAATTTTATGAGGTTTGATTTTTTTGTACGCGGCCAGCATGTCGACCAGTGCTTCTCGCCCCAGCTGGATATCCTGGCGGTCGAGTTCGCTCAAGGGCGTTGAATTCCTGATCAGATTATAGCCGTCGATAATAATATGCAGCGCCATGGATTCGTCTTCGACTCCCGCTGTCCGATATTTCTCAGAGACGTCGGTCTCGTCGGTGGCCTTGTTTGTCGGGTCTGTCGGAATCTCTCAGGAAGGTATGCAGCGGGTGCGGCGGCACCGGGTCGCCAAAGACGGCCGGCCGAAACCCCGGATCTCTCGATGCCCCGATGCTTTCGTTATGTTTTCAGTAGTCCGAGGAGCCGGTCCAAATCTTCGTCGTTGTAAAATTCAATCTCCACCTTTCCGATGTTGCCGCGGTGCGATATCATGACCTTGGTGCCATAGTGCCGGCTGAGGTCGTCCGCGACATCTGACAAGTAGTTTGCATACTCCTTTACTATCGGCTGACGGGGGGCGGGTTTCGTCGTCTTGGCCTGTTTGACGAGGTCTTCTGTTTGGCGCACCGAAAGCCCCCTGGAAACGACTTTCCGCCAGATATCCATCTGCATGGTCTTTTTGTCGATCCCGGCAATGGCCCTGGCATGTCCCATGCTCATTGAACCGGAAACGATGCTTTCCTTGATCTGCGGCGGCAGATTTCGAAGCCGAAGAAAATTGGCCACGGCGGATCGGCTTTTGCCGACACGCTCAGCCACCTGATCCTGGGTGAGATCGAATTCTTCGATGAGGCGCTGGTAGGCTTGCGCTTCTTCCATGGGGTTGAGGTTTTCACGTTGGATATTTTCAACGATTGACATCTCCAGCATATCGGTGTCGGAAACATTCCTGATCACCACCGGCACCTGAGTGAGACCGGCTTTGACCGCAGCCCGCAACCGTCTTTCTCCGGCTACCAGTTCATAGCCGCGCTCAAACTGGCGCACCAGCAGCGGCTGAATGATACCCTGGGATTTGATCGAGCGGCTGAGGTCTTCCAGATCGTCTTCGTTGAAATTTTGACGCGGCTGGTAGCGGTTGGGTTGAATCTGGTCGATGTCGCAGAGTAAATACTCTTTACCGGAGTCGATCGCCGGTTCGTACTCGGGGATGAGGGCATCCAATCCCCGTCCCAGGACCAATTTTTTCCGTTTCTTATTGGCGGATTCCGAAGTTTTCATCGTCATATTTTCGGTCACTGTATGCTGTGCGCTTGCAGGTATCGAAGGCATACCGGTTAAACTCGAGCCGTAACGGGCACTTCTGCGTCAATGATCTCCTTGGCCAGTGCTATATAGCTCTGGGCTCCCGTGGAAGCGGCATCGTAGAGCAGGATCGGTTTGCCGAAACTGGGGGCCTCACTTAAACGGATGTTTCGCGGTATGATGGTTTTGAAAATTAGATTCTTGAAGTGTTTTTCAGCATCTTCGGCCACCTGGAACGACAGGTTCGTTCTGCGGTCGAACATGGTCAGGAGGATACCGCCGATCTTCAGTTGCGGATTCAGGTGATGTTTGATCCGTTTGACGGTCTGCAGTAGCTGACCCAGACCCTCGAGGGCATAAAATTCACATTGAAGCGGTATGACCAGGGAATCGGCAGCCGTCAATGCGTTTACGGTCAACAGGCTCAGGGAGGGTGGGCAGTCAAGGATGATATATTCAAAAGAATCGGACACTTCGGAGATCAAGTGCTTCAAGGCCGAATCTCTCTCGGGGTTGGCCATCATTTCAACCTCGAATCCGATGAGTTCAACGTTGGCGGGGATGACTTTCAGCGATTCGATCTCAGTGCCCAGAATCAAGTTTCGGGCCGTTTTGCTCCCGAGCATACCGTGGTAGAGGGTTTTGCCGAGGCGATGCTTGTCGATGCCGACCCCCGATGTGGCGTTGCCCTGCGGATCGCAATCCACCAACAGGACCTCTTTCTCCGACACCGCCAATGCCGCCGACAGATTGACCGCTGTCGTGGTTTTGCCAACCCCACCCTTCTGATTTGCTATGCATAGGATCTGTGCCATGGCCGGAAACCTAACATAATAGAACCCATTTGAAAAGGCATTAAAAGTGTGGCATCATCACCAATATCCGATAACTGCAGCGATCGTGCTCGTCGGCCGACCGGTCGCTCAATGCCAAACCGAGGGCATTATGAACCCCCTGAAAAGATTCATCGTCGGGCTGGTGACCATAGCATTGCTGGCGGATCTTCTCTGCCCGTATTCCTCAATGGGAATAACGATCAAGGAAGAAGAAGAAATGGCCCGTGAATTCATGAAATATATCACGGCCCAGTTCGAAATCGTCGATGACCCGGTAGTTGTCAACTACATCAACAAGATCGGCAAAAAAATCCTCGCCAACTTTCCGACCCAACCCTTTGCCTACCATTTTTATGTCGTCAAAGAGGACGTGTACAATGCGTTTGCCACCGCAGCCGGTCATATTTTCATCTATACAGGGCTGATTGCCGCGATGGACAGCGAGGAAGAGTTAGCCGGCATTCTTGCCCACGAAATATCGCATGTGTACTGCCGGCACATCTCCCAGAAGATCGAGCGCTCGAAGATGATCAATATGGCCACATTGGCAGGCGTCGCCGCGGGGCTGCTCATAGGGGCCGCCGGAGGCGGCCAGGCCGCCAGTGCCGTAACAATGGGTTCCATGGCGGCCGGTCAATCGGCCGCATTGGCGTTCAGTCGCGAAGACGAAATTCAGGCCGACCAGGTCGGTCTGCTCTATTTGAATGAGGCCGGATATACGGGAGAGGGATTGATTGCTGTTCTCAACAAGATCCGTGCCAAGCAATGGTACGGAGCCGGTCAAGTCCCATCCTATTTGATGACCCACCCGGCGGTGGAAGATCGGATTGCCTACATTGACACCTATCTCGCCGGAGGCGAAGACAAGAACAAAAAGACCCCCCAGGACCATTCAGAAGACTTCGCGCTCGTTCGGGCGCGAATCATCGCTCTGTATACCGACCAGAGCATCGCCCTGAAAAGATATGAAACCGCTGTGCGCAGCGAACCGGGGGACGCCATGGCCAATTACGGTTACGGGCTGGTGCTTGCCAGGGCGGGTAAGCGGGAAGAGGCGGTTGCCGCGCTCAGGAAAGCTCTGGCGGTCGAAGCGTTCAATGCTGCCATCCTTTCGGCCTTGGGGCGGGTCTATTTCATGGACCGAAAATACCTGGAGGCCTTGAGCACCCTGAAAAGCGCCCTCAGCTTGAATCCGGCGGAACCGGAAGCCTTGTTCTTCTTGGGACGCACCCAGATGGAACTCGGTCGGCCGGCGGAGGCTCAGACGGCTTTTGAAACCCTGCAAAAGCAGGGTGTCGTGACCAAGCAAGTCTATTATTTTCTGGGCAAATCTTATGGAGAACAGGGGAAGCTGGCAGAAGCCTATTTTAGCCTGGGGCTTTACTATTATCTGAAAAGGGATTTTGGCAACGCCCGGGTCCAGTTTACCCAGGCCCTTGAAAATGCTCAGGATTCAGAAAAGCGGAAAGAAATAGAAGAGCGTCTCAAGGAGATCAAGGATATTCAGGCGGCTCTCAAGCAACAGAATCGGAATTAAGGGCCAAGGCGAGCGGGCTTGCGGGCGAGGTGCCCAACGGTCACCAAGCGCCCCGGCAGTCGCCCACTCGGAGGGACAGATATCAGGGCCGATCGAAGTGGGAGAAGTGCATGGTAAATGTCCCGCGACCCTGGGATGCTGAACGCAAGGCCGTAGAATAGCCGAACATTTGCGACAGTGGCACCACGGCCCTGATAATTTGGAGGCCCGTTTGGGACTCTATCGCTTCGATTTTTCCGCTGCGGGAGTTAATGTCACCGATGACATCCCCCATGAATGCTTCGGGAACGAAAATTTCGACCTTCATGATCGGATCGAGGAGAAAAGGATTTCCGCTGCTGAGGGCGGTTTTGCAAGCGATCGAAGCACTGACTTTATAGGCCAGTTCCGTGCCCAGTGACTCCCTGAAAGATCCGTCCACCAGCTGAACCTCTACGTCGACCACCGGATAGCCCATAAGGGTTCCGCTTTCCAACGATTCCCTGACGCCGGTTTCGATCGTCGGGATGAAGAAATCCGGAATTTTTTCGGCGGTGATTTTAGATACAAACCGCACACCTTCGCCCCTGGCCAACGGCTTGATACGCAAGGCGACATCACCGAATTGACGCTGGCCGGCAATATCTTTATCGAAAGTCGAGGCACCTAAGCCGACCGTTTCGATCGTTTCGCGATGCACGACCTGCGGTTTGCCGACATTAACCTGAGTGTTGAACTCACGCTGCATGCGGCTGATAATGATCTCCAGGTGAAGCTCGCCCATGCCGGACAGGATGGTCTGGCCGGTATCCTCATCCTGCCGAACCCGCAAGGTCGGGTCCTCGGCCAAAAATTTTTCCAACACCTGGTCGAGCTTTTCCTGATCGGCATGGGTTTTCGGTTCCACCGCGACCGAAATGACCGGTTCGTAAATCTCGATACGCTCCAGAAGTACCGGAGCGGCGGCTGTGCACAGGGTCTCGCCGGTCGAGGAAAGTTTGAGGCCAACCACACCGACGATGTTTCCGGCTCCGGCGATATCCAGCCGTTCGCGTTTATTGGCGTGCATTCTCAAAATGCGTGAGAGTTTCTCGGACTTCTTCAGGCCAGGGTTGTAGATGTCGCTGCCGGCTTTCAAGCGGCCGCTGTATATCCTGACAAATGACAGCTTGCGCCCTTCCAGCATCGAGACTTTGAAGATCAATGCCGCCAGCGGCGACGAGTTGCTGCTCTTGCAGCTGACCGTTTCGCCGGTATCCGGATGCACGCCTTTTATCGGTGGGACATCAACGGGACTGGGCAGGTATCGGACGATGGCATCCAACAACGTTTGAATACCTTTGTTTTTTAGGGCCGATCCGCACATTACCGGCACCAGTTTAAGTCGGCAGGTCGCACGCCGGATGGCGCTCTGCAGGGCCTCCACCCCGATGGGCACATCCGACAGGTAGGCTTCCATGATCTCGTCGTCCTGCTCTGCCACGGTTTCAATGAGGCGGTCGCGGTATGTCCGGCTTTGGTCGACCAGGTCTTCGGGTATCTCCAGGACCTGGTAACTGGCGCCCAGGGTCTGGTCGTCCCAAACGATGCGGTGCATTTCGATCAAGTCGATCACACCGGTGAAGTTGTCTTCAATGCCCACGGGGAGCTGCAGAATAAGAGGGTTGGCACGGAGTTTCTTCTTCATCGATTCGACGGTCCCAAAGAAATCCGCGCCCACCCGGTCGAGTTTGTTGACGAAAGCGATTTTGGGGACCTTGTACTTGTCTGCTTGGCGCCACACAGTTTCGGATTGTGGTTCGACCCCGCCGACAGCACAGAAAACGCCGATGGCGCCATCGAGGACCCTTAGGGAACGTTCGACTTCAATGGTAAAGTCGACATGCCCCGGCGTATCGATGACGTGTATTTCGGCATCCTTCCAGTTGCAGGTGGTCACTGCCGAGGTAATCGTGATACCACGTTCCTGTTCGTCGGGCATCCAATCCATAACGGCTTCGCCATCATGGACTTCGCCGATCTTATGCGACCGTCCGGTATAATACAAAATTCGTTCCGTTACGGTCGTTTTGCCAGCGTCGATATGGGCGATGATTCCGATGTTCCGGATCTGGTCTATTTTAATGTTTTCACTCATCTTATCAGCAACATGTCGGCGGCAAACGGATATCTGTTGTCGATGTGGCCCGACAGGGTAGAAGATTCGCTGCCGTTGACCAGTATTTTTACCGACGAGACTTCCGCCATATTCAATATAAGGGAGTTCACGATGGAGTAAACGGTCAACAATTCTGTCCGTGACCCACCAGGGTTGTCGATGAAAACGTTTTCAGACAGGTCGATGTAGGCTCGCCCACCGTGTGCAATATAGAATGCGTTCAGCCGAGTTTCGGCTGGAACGGTTCGAACCAGATCTGTTTTCGGGCCTTTAATGAGCGCATTGATGATCAGCCGACCCTTTTCGACTCCATTCGCGGCGGTTGCGATTACCCGTTCTTCCGCTTGCAGGTAATGACCTATGCTATCGGCGAAATAGACATGAACCAAGCCATGGTCCTGCGGCCCATGGCCTATCGGATGCATGGCACTATCATCCGAAGGAGCCCGCGGCGTGGTGGCGTCGCAACCGGCGACGGCGGGCCATAAAGTGCAGGTGCCGATAACGACTGTCAAGCAACACAATCGGCATAATAGGGTTTTGAAAGTGCGCATCATAAACGCCGTCTGTACCCGTTCGGCGAGAGTATTTACCCTTTTAGTGGTGGTAGGACCCTTTTTCGCGCTAAAATTTTTACTTTTAGGTCAGAATCGTCGAGATTGTCAAGTTCCGTTAACGGTAGCCCACTCCCGACGGTTCATAATAATGATGCTGAGAAAAAAAACGGCCAACCAAAGGGTCAGCCGTCTGCAATGTATTTCTGGTGGAGCTGAGGGGGGTCGAACCCCTGACCTCATGACTGCCAGTCATGCGCTCTCCCAGCTGAGCTACAGCCCCGAAAACATGAGGGTGGAAAATACCAAACTACCCAAAGGGGTGTCAACATTTATTTGCCGTCTCTACAATCGTCTGTGTGTTCAATCAGCAAGCCCTCCATCCGCCGTGATTGCCGCGGCCCTTAATCTGTTGACAAAAAACCGTTATAAAAATAATATATAAAATTTTGATGGCGAGTTAAACATGCTTATATTACAGACGAATTTGATGTTGTTCGGATATCTTACACCCTGCCGGAGCATTGTGAACACAGATCGATGAAGTCTCGAATCAAATGGTCCCGCGCTGGAGCAGACACGTATCGAGGTCATCATTCCAGCGCTTTCGAAGAATTCGACGCCACTGAACTCTACTGTGCGAAGTGCCGCCGGTCGGTGCCGGTTCGCAAGAAGCTGCTGCTGGTTCTGCCTGACGGGGATAAGTACGTATATCTTTGCGCCTACTGTGCAGGCCCAGTGGGGACCAAATTCGATCGGAAACATCCCCCTTCTGTAATTAGCACGTAAACTCTATTGCCAAGGGGCATCATGTACCTGCCCATCAAGCGACGATCCTGTCCCGATCAAAGTAAAACACAGAAATTGACCTCGCGTGATTGGCATCGACAGCAATGAATCTGACGGCTTTAAAATGTGGCCGCAAAGATATCGTTGCTCACCTGGAGGATAAAAGAAAGGAAGACTATGCTCAACCTCATGCGGAAACATGCCGGCAGCTGGCTCATCAAATTCATTCTTGGGGCGGTCATTCTTGCCTTTATCCCCTTCGGCTATGGCATATACCAGGACCGGCGGGATATGGAAGTGGCGAATGTAAACGAGGATCCGATACCGTTTGAAGCTTTCAACCGGCAATACAACAACCTGCTCGACCAGGTCCGCAACAACTTCGGCGGATCGGTTGACGAGGAGACCATAAAAGGTTTGCGGTTGAAGGAACAGGCGCTCAACCAGTTGATCGACCAGAAATTGATGTTGGACGAAGCGGCCAGACTGAGCCTGGAAGTCAGCAATAAAGAACTGGCAGAGTCGATCGGCCAAGTCGAGGTTTTTCAAACGGCCGGTGTTTTCGACCCGAAGCGATACGCTTACGTTTTGAGCCGCATCCGATTGTCCGAGGAAGCCTTCGAAAACGAACAGAGAACGGCCCTTCTCGTCGACAAACTCAGGAATTTTGTCATGTCGGGCGTAAAAGTATCCGATGCCGAAGCCTTTGAGTGGTTCAAATGGAACAATGCCGAAACAGACCTTCGATTCGTTAAATTCGTGCCGAGCAGCTACCAGGGGATCGCTCCGACCGAAGAAGAGGTTCGGACTTATTTCGAGGCAAACAAGAACAATTACAGGACCGAAGTGGAATTGAAAACCCGCTACCTGCACATCAATCCGGAGTTGTTTAAAGAGAAGGCGGATGTCTCCGAGGATGACATACAAATTTATTTCGACAGCAACCCGGATGAATTCCATACACCCAAGACGGTGGAGGCCCGCCATATTCTGATAAAAGTCGATGAGGACGCCGACGATCAATCCGTCGAGCAGGCACGACAAAAGGCCGATTCAATCTACCAGCAGGCCTTCAAGGGTAAAGATTTTGCGGAACTGGCCAAACAGCACTCCGAGGGGCCGACCGCAGCAAATGGAGGGTACTTGGGCCCTTTTCGAAGGGAGGCTATGGTCAAACCTTTTTCCGATCAAGCCTTTTCAATGCAACCCGGTGAAATCAGCCAACCGGTGCGAACCCGTTTCGGTTGGCACATCATAAAAGTCGAAAGCGTGAACGAGGAAACCACGGCGACCATAGATGAGGTCCGCGATGACATCCGCAATAAATTGACCGAGGAACAGGCCAAAGCATTGGCCTATGACTTGGCGACTCTGATCTTTGATAATTCTTTCGAAGGCGATGACCTCATTCGGAGTGCTGCGGAGAACAACCTTGCAGTGGGTGAGACCGATTATTTCACCCGCAAAGGCCCGGGAAAAGACATCAAGGATCGGGTAAAGTTTGCGGCCGCCGCTTTCGAAATGTCAGTGGGTGACATTTCGCCGATCCAGGACCTCAGCGATGGATATTATATCCTGCAGGTGATGGACAAAAAAGACACCCGCCAAAGGGATTTCGCGGATGTAGCCCCGATCGCCAAAGTGGATTTGATCAAGAAGAAGCAGAAAGAAAAAGCTCGGGAAGAGGCCGATGCGTTCCTTGCGGCGCTTAAAGGAGGCCGCTCGATGAGCGAGGTGGCTGCTCAGCAGGGACTCGCGGTTGACTCAACCGGGTTTTTCAAACGGAATGCGCCCTTGCCAAAAATTGGGTTTGACCAGGAACTCTCGAAAGTTGTTTTTACACTTTCTGAACAGAACCGCTGGGTTGATAAGGTATTCGAGGTCAACGGGGATATGTACGTCATCGAATACGGCGACAGAAAAGAACCCACGGAGGGCGAATTCAAGCAAGAGAAGGACAATGTAAAGCAGAGGCTTTTGCAGCAGAAGCAGTTCCGCTTGATAGGGGATTGGCTGGCGGATATGCGCAATGCCAGCAACATTGTTATCGATAATTCTTACTTGAACTGATGGCAGGAAATTATATCGCACGAACTCGATTATTTCCTGTCGCTTGTTGCAGAGGGATTCCTTGCTTAGACTGATTTCACTGGAGCTTTCTGACGATAGGGAAAAAGGCTCGCGTAACAAAGTTGCAGCGGGACGGCATGTTACCCGGGGGGGCGAACGTAACCGGAGGGAAGACGATGCCCCCGGTAATCGACGGGACGGAGGTTTGGCGATGCCTCCCGAAAGGGTTTGAATACACCGAACATAATCTGTTTCGATCTCCGTGAAAATTGTGTAAAATATATCATGTGTAAAGAAAATAACTTTTCACCCGGATTGAAAAGGAGAACGATCGGAGATGACTTCCGACCCGAAGGAAGACGGTTTTGTCCATGCCACCAAGAGGTGCCCGGAATGCTACGCTTATGTCTCCCTGCGAACAGATCAGTGCCCCGCCTGTAAAACGAAACTGGGGGATGTCGATACCCACGGCATGGCCAAAAGAACCGTGAATTGGACTGCATACCTGACGGCCCTTTTAGCCGTTCTGGGATTCGGCATCTACATTTGGTGGGCATTTCTCCGCAAATGATGCCCCACCTTTTTCCCTTGATGATCTTGGTACTGTGATGATCCGACTATCTGGGCCAGAGAGAAGATCCCTGCTGTTGCTGGCACGCAGCGTTATAGCCGCCGAGCTTCTGCAGGAGGCCAAGGTGGTCCGACCTGCACAGGTTTCGGGAACACTGCTTGCCCGTTGCGGCTGTTTCGTAACCCTGCACATGAGCCGAGCCTTAAGAGGGTGCATTGGCAACATTGAAGCCACGCGCTCCCTCATTGAAAGTGTCGAGGAGAATGCAGTCAGTTCTGCATTTAAAGACCCCCGATTCCCGCCTTTGCGGGCTTCCGAACTGCCCGCCGTACGTATTGAGATCAGCGTGCTGTCTGTACCTCAAGAATTGACTTATCATGGGGCCGATGATCTTCTGGACAAATTGATTCCAGGCATCCATGGAGTCATCATCAATAAAAACTGGCATTCGGCCACTTTTCTGCCGCAAGTCTGGCAGCAGTTGCCGAAGAAAGACTCCTTTCTCGAGAATCTGTGCCTGAAAGCCGGGTTGGAGAAAACCAGCTGGCAGAAGGGCGATCTTTCGGTCAGGGTTTACACGGTCGAGCACTTTTCGGAATAACCGTCAATGCCCGGGCGCCCTTCTCTAACAGGCTGTTGAAAAACTATTGCGCTTGACCATTGGGTGTTAAAATCCTCCTCAAAATGCGCATTTATCACATATAAACTCCGCTTTTTCGTCATATTTTGCCTTGTCATGCCTGCGCTCATGACGTTTTGCAACACCCTTGCTAAAACTTCGCTGTACTACCGCCACCTTAGCAGCTGATCCGTACCTGTTTTTTATCGTATCGTTCCGTCCGAGGCACCCTTGTTCATAGGTGAAGGAGACGCCACACGTTATCAAGTCTGGAATGCGGTCGGTTGATGACGGGAATTGGCTCTGGCAAGCGCTTTGAGACAGAAGCGTTGGGGGCGTTGTATTGTTTTAAAAAGATGGAAGGATCAATCTGTCCATGAGTGCATCCGGAAAGCCGTCAACGAACCGCGACGGCCTTCCGAAGAAAAGACCGGTGCCTCTGTCGTAAACCTGACTGGGATAAATGATGAAGAGGTTTTCTTTGGCACGCGTGGCCGCAACGTACATGAGACGCAACTCTTCTTCGAGGTCCTCGGGATTGTCCAGTGCATGGACCGATGGGAAACGGCCGTCCACCGCCCAGATGATAAACACGGTATGCCACTCCAAGCCCTTGGCCGAATGGATAGTGGATAGCACCAACCGGTTGGCTGTACTGTCTTCGGTCGATAGCGCCCCTTCGACGCTGGCGCTGGGTGGTTCGAGCGCCATGTCTATCAGAAACGATTCAAGACTCTCGTATCGGGTCATTATCGTGAGAAGCTGTTCCAGGTCTTTCATACGTTTTGGGTGATCGTCGTATTTGCTTTTCAATATCGGCAGGTAGTAGGCCAGTACGGCTTCCCCCATCTCTGTCACGGACATGCGTGCCGCATCGATGGCGGCATACAATTCCACCAGTCCTTTAAATCCTTCAAATTTGCGGCGGCCTTCCGTAGCGGTGAAGATGCCGTTGTAACCGGCGTTTGTCGCTGCAATCTCCGAGTATATATCGCTGGCTGTTTTCGGGCCGATATTCTCTATGAGCAGTAACAACCGATACCAGCTTATCCTATCGTAAGGATTGTTGACGACTCGCATGTGTGCCAATAGGTCCTTAATGTGGGCCGATTCCATGAACTTGAAACCGCCGACCTTGACATAAGGTATCCGCCCGCGCGACAGTTCGATTTCAAGGTCGAAGGAATGAAAGCCGGCCCTGAACAGTACGGCGATTTTATTTAGAGGTACGCCTTCGGCCAGCGCATTCTTGATTTTGACAAGCACAAATTTCGATTGCCTGTTTTCGTCCTTTGCCGCTACCAGCATGGGGCGCGAACCACCCTTTTTCCGGGTAAACAGTTTTTTCTCATACTTCTCGGCGGCTCGTTCGATAAGCGAATTCGTCAGGGACAATATGGGCTGAACGCTACGGTAGTTTTCTTCAAGGCTGACAAGGGTGGTGCCGGGAAACATGCGGGGAAAATCTATTATGTTTTTGAAATTGGCGCCTCTAAAGGCATATATACTCTGGGAGTCGTCTCCGACGGCCATAACGTTTTGATTTCTGCCCGTCAGCAGGTATAGGATCTGGGCTTGGAGGTGATTGGTGTCCTGGTATTCGTCAACCATTATGTAGCGATATCCGGCTGATATCCGGTGGCGGAGTTCTTCGTGATCCCTCAGAAGCCTGTAAAGGTAGACCAGCAGGTCATCGTAATCGAGGAAATTATGCTGCTGCTTGCGTTCGGTGTACTTGTCGAACATGGATGTCAGGTCATCGAGAACCGGTGATAGGTGCGGATAGTCATTGAATACGACGTCGCCGATCGTGAGAGCCTTATTGACTGCCCGACTGAATATGTTGGCCACTGTCTGGTTGCGCGGAAAAGTACGCAGATTGCCAGTCGCCACGAACTCTTTTTTCACCATACCGATAAGGCTTTCGGCATCGGAGCGGTCCAGGATGGAGAATCGGGGAGCGAAACCGATTGCAGACGCATATCGCCGCAATACCGTGTTGGCAAAAGAGTGAAAAGTACCGCCGGACACCTTTCCGCAGCGCTCGTCCAATAGCTGACAGGCGCGGGAAAGCATTTCTTGCGCCGCCTTGCGGGTAAATGTCAGAAGGAGGATAGCGGGTGAAGGGATCCCTTCTTCAACCAAACGCGCTACGCGGTATGTGAGCGTTCTCGTCTTTCCGCTTCCAGCGCCGGCAATGACCAGCAGCGGTCCATCGTTGAACATAACCGCTTCGAGCTGAGCGGGATTGAGTTCCTTCGCGTAATTGATGCGCTCGGTGTTATCGTCCATAATATTCCATGAAGTCTTTTTGCACTCATTCTAATCCGGATGTCAGGCCTTCGTTACCACGATTCGGGGTTATTGTACAGATGGATGAAAATTCACCCCGGTACATGGGGCATTGGACGGTGTGCGTTTCCATATCACCGAAGAAAAGATAGAGGGGCTGAGGTAGAAGATGTCCCTTTGCTTATAATCCGTGATTCCACCTCCGATTCAAATTACTGTCGATTCCGCGTTATTTCGTTGAATTAATTATCGAAAACTGGTTTTATTTGTTGACTTTTTTTTAAGTATATATATACTACTATGAAGCAAAACAGCGTTTTTGCAGAAATCTTCAATTGAACAGGGAGGAATGTTGAGATGACCAAAGTAAAAAACCAGTTAAAATCCATCGCAAAAAACCTTGCCACGCTGTCGAAGAAAGTAGAAAGCCTATCCGATCAATTAGCGAAGACGGCTCCGGCGAAGAAGGCCAAGGCCGCCCCTAAAAAAGTCAAAAAAGTAAAGAAAACCAAAAAGGCCGCCCCGGCCAAGAAAGCGAAAGCCGCCAAGAAACCGGCGGCTAAAAAGATAGACAAAAAAGCAGCCAAAGTGGACAAAGGTGCGACGGTTCTCAATACGGTCTCCGGTGTCATCGGTAAGAGTAAAAAGGGCATCTCTATCGCCCAATTGAAAGAAAAAACCCAACTGAATCCCAGGCAGCTCAGCAATGCCCTCTATAAATTGACCAAAAAGGGCGTCATCAAATCAATGTCCCGGGGAGTATATACCAAGGCTTAGTATTCCCGATGGCGACAAACAGGGGCGATCTGACGGCAATCCGCACCGAAGCCCGAGAAAGGTGAGTTGGAGTTGACCGCCACCGCCCTTTCTTGAAAACACCTTTGTCGCGGAGGCAACCTCGGCGGGGACCCTATCGTTTCCTTAAAATCGGTACCTTGGGTTTTCCTCCGAAGTCGCATCCGGCAGCAGAACCTGGGTGCGATTTCATGGCGTCGAAAAATTCAGATATTCAAACGGATCAGGTCGCCTAACCCGGCGATCTGACCCGCAGTTCGCCGGGGGGTCTATTCTTTCGTTCGAGGTCTCCAATTGGCGCCCAAGCCCTCTTATGTGGGTTCGGGCGCTTTCCTTCCTGGCCACATGGGCCGATCGCGAGCCTACGATCCATTTAACGATGACGAACGACAAGGCCCGCACTTTTCAAGAGCTGTTCACTGCTTAACCCGCAGTAATTAAAACGAAAAAACCATTCAAGAGCACCCGCACCGCCGAATACCCTTTCCCATTGCAATGACCTTTCCAATCTTGTATGAATTGAACCCTGCGAAAGAACATCTGAAGCGCAGTTTTGCGCCGGCGCCAGCGATGGTTGCCGCCAGGCAAGCGAACCCACAAGGAACGCGCCCGTGGGATTCCTTTCCGGTGTGCGCATAAACCCCAGTCCACCGAAAGGATCGGTTGCGACGATCATCTGACGGCTAATCGGATTGTGCTGTCCTGCAGCTCCCAGAAAGGACGAGAAATGAAAGAAAAGGAGATCGAACACGATCCCCTCAAAGTCAACATTGTCTGGAAGTTTTTCGCCTCCGTCAAGCTCACCGTTTTTCTGCTGCTGACCCTGGCGGCGACTTCCATCATCGGGACCGTTATCCCTCAGAACGAGGATCCCCAAGCCTATCGTCAGGCCTTCGGCGAATTTCTCTATCGCCTGTTTGGTATTCTTGACATATTCGATATGTATCACTCCTGGTGGTTTCAGTGGTTGTTGATGATGTTGATGTTAAATGTCGTCGTTTGTTCGGTGGATCGCCTCAAAACGACTTGGAAGCTTATTTTTAACAAAAACCCGGGTTTCAATCTCGCCCGATTCCGCAGTGACAAACGCAAAATTCAGCGATCCTTGTCCCTGACCGTCGAAGAGCTCAAACCGATCGTCAAAGAACTGGTGAACAGCAAATTCAATTATCATCGTGACGACAATACGGAGAGCGGGTTTGTTTTCTTCGCAGAAAAATGGCGCTGGACGCGCATCGGCGTCTATGTCGTTCACACCAGTGTCGTTCTTCTTCTGATCGGCGGACTGATCGGTTCGATTTTCGGTTTCGAAGGGTTCGTCAATATTCCCGAGGGCGAATCTGTCAACTCGGTTCGCCTGCGCAATTCCGACAAGCTCGTCAAACTGGATTTCGATATCCGGTGCGACGATTTTGATGTCAGCTTTTATCCCAATGGGATGCCGAAAGAATTCCGCAGCCGCCTGACCATCATCGAAAACGGAGCACCTGTCCTTCAGAAGGATATATTGGTCAACCATCCGTTGCGTTACAAAGGCATCAACTTGTTTCAATCCAGCTACGGCGAAGTGCCGTCCGAGATTTCGCTGGCTGCGGTGCCGGAAGAAATCGGTCTGAGTTTCACGAGTAAAGAAACCGGTATGGTATACAATAGAAAGGTGCGGATGGACGAGCCGGTGAATATACCCGAAGATCTGGGTGAGTTTAAACTCAAGGAATTTCGAAAGACCTACGATTTCAGAGGGAGAGAATTGGGACCGACCCTGATCGGCGTGTTGGTCCAGAAATCCGGGGCCTCGGTGGATGTGATCCTGCCCTTGCGGTTTCCCAGCTTCGATCGCATGAGTCCCATGATCAATCCTGAGCGGAGTGATTCGGTTTTGATCACCGTAGACGAGTTGGGCCCCCGTCCTGAAGATCAGGGCAAGCGATACTATACCGGTCTGCAGGTCACCAAAGATCCCGGTGTGCTTGTGGTCTACACGGGTTTCTTGATGATGATCGTTGGGTGCATTGTCACCTTTTTCATGTCTCACCAGAGAATCTTCATCGAGGTGGCTGCCGCTGGAGAAGGAAGTACGGTCACGGTTTCCGGAAAAGCCAATAAAAACAAAATCGGGATGCAACGGAAGGTAGCGATCATCGCCGACCAACTGACCGATTGGCAGGGGGAGTCCAGAGCGTGACCCTTCGCTGTCGGTGGGAAACTTAAACGGGAAACTTAAAAAGGACTGAAAATGAATAGCTCCCTGACACTTTCCATTACCACGTTTATCTACGGTACGTCAGCATTCCTGTACGTCGTGGCTCTGGTTTTCAAGGCAGACGCCCCTGGGAAGCTCGGCACATGGGTGGCGCTGCTGGGCCTCATCGGCAACACGGCCGGGATCAGCATGCGGTGGGTGGAATCGTACCAGATGGGAATCGGGCACGCCCCCCTGTCGAATCTCTATGAATCCCTGGTGTTTTTTGCCTGGACGATCGCCCTGCTCTATCTGGTGATCGAACGCCGCTATGGGAACCGGATCATCGGCGCTTTCGTGATGCCCCTTGCGTTTCTGTCCATTGCCTATGCATCACTTTCGCCCAACATCAGCGATCGCATCCAGCCTTTGCTGCCGGCTCTGAAAAGCAACTGGCTGATTGCCCATGTGGTGACCTGTTTCATCGGTTATGCCGCCTTTGCCATCGCTTTCGGACTCAGCATCATGTTTCTCATCCGACAACGCGGATCATCCAATCCAAACGCGCTGATCGAACGATTTCCAAAACCACGGATTCTCGACGGCCTTACACATCAAATGATCATGTTCGGATTCCTTTTTCTGTCGGTGGGTATCATCACGGGCGCTGTCTGGGCCAACTCGGCCTGGGGTCGTTATTGGGGCTGGGATCCCAAAGAAACCTGGTCGCTGATTACCTGGTTTGTATACGCGACGCTGTTGCACGCCAGGCTCATGCGCGGTTGGCACGGGCGTCGCATCGCCTATCTTTCGATGCTCGGATTTGCGGCCGTGTTGTTTACCTATTTCGGTGTCAACCTGCTGCCAGGATTGCACAGTTACGGAGCCATGGGGCAGTGATTTTCCCTTGACAAAGAACGGCTCTCAATGTAAACAGGCAAAAATTTTTTCCCCGGTGCCTGGGAGCTGTCATACACCTTCGAAAGCTTAGCCCATTATCGATCGTGTTAGACCAGAGCCGGCCTTTCGCTTCAATCGATATGGCGTTAGCGATAGAAAAACGGGATGGCTTCCGTCAGACCGTGAACCCATCAATCTTTCACAGACGGAGTTTACATGAGTACAGTAGACGATCGTGAGAGGACGGAATCGGAGATTGAAGCCGACCAGGTTTCGGGAGCGGCGTCTTCGGGACATGAACGCGATAAACAGGATGGTTCGAGCGCTTCGATCATCCTGTTTTTTATTGTCGGCTTCATCGCCAGCCTAGTTGTCGGCTGGGTTGTTTTCCCCCAATTGCTCTATTCCCAAAAAGAGCAACCGGTGGAATTCAACCATGCGCTGCATAACGAGCTTGTCGATGAGGGATGCGAAAGCTGCCACTTCTTTCGCGAAGACGGCAGTTACGCCGGCGTTCCGAAACTTGCCCAGTGCATCGACTGCCATGAGGAAGTCCAGGGTGACAGCGAGGCGGAGGAGTATTTTGTCACTGAATATGTGCAGAAAAACCGCGAAGTCCCTTGGTTGATCTATTCGCGGCAGCCGCCCTGCGTATTTTTCTCCCATGTGGCTCACGTCAAAAAAGGCGGAATGGACTGCGTCACCTGCCATGGACACATTGGCGAATCAGAAAGCCTGAGGCCTTACGAGGAAAACAGGGTCTCTGGTTACAGTCGAGATATCTGGGGCCACAATATTGCCGGAATCAAGCGTAACTCTTGGGACCGGATGAAGATGAATGATTGCGCCGAATGCCATAAAAAAGAGAACGTCAATCAGGGAAGCGTGCAGACTCTCAGGGGCGGTTGCTTCGTCTGCCACAAGTAAGCCTTGGTTTTTCTGTCGGGAATACACCCTTCAAACATTTGGCTGTATGTACAGGTATAAGGGGATTGCATAGATGAAGATTGACAGAAGAAGTTTCTTGTCGTTTTTAATCGGCGGTGCAGCTGGAACCACACTTTCACCTTTGCCTTGGAAACTGACCGACGACATTTCCATCTGGTCCCAGATGTGGCCATGGACCCCGGTTCCCGAAAAGGGAGAAGTCTCCTACGCTACCTCGGCCTGCACCCTTTGCCCGGGGGGGTGCGGCATCAGCGTGCGGATGGTGGATCAGCGGGCTGTGAAAATTGAAGGACTGGAGAGCCATCCGGTCAATGACGGCCGCCTTTGCGCATTGGGGCTGGCCGGAACCCAGCTGCTCTATGGGCCGCGCCGCGTCAAAACCCCATTGAAAAAAGTGAACGGACGATTTTTCGAGATCTCGTGGGATGATGCTCTATCGGAAATAGCGACCAAGCTCAGTGACCTGAGGGGCGCGGGGCTGTCACACACTGTCGCTTGCATAACCGATTTGGACCGCGGCACGGTGGCGGAGCTGATGAACCGTTTTTTGACGGTTTACGGGTCACCGCAGTTTTTCCGAATGCCTTCCATCCAGGACAATTATGAATTGACCCTGAATCTCATGCAGGGAGCACGGGCAACGGTCGGATTCGATCTCGACAACGCCGATATGGTCGTCAGTTTCGGAAGCGGACTGCTGGAAGGATGGGGTTCTCCGGTCCACATGTTTCAAGCCCACAGCCGGTGGCTGGAGCGAGGGGGGAAACTGGTTCAGGTCGAACCCCGTTTGTCGGCCACCGCGGCCAAAGCCGACAACTGGATAGCTGTAAATCCAGGCACCGAGGGCGCGCTGGCGCTGGGCATGGCCCATGTCATCGTCAAAGAGTCACTCTATCGAACTGAATTCATAAATGAAAACTCCACGGGCTTCGAAACCTGGCAGAAGCGGATATTGGACGAGTATCTCCCAGAAAACGTGGCCCATATTACGGGTGTGAGCGCCGATACGACGGTACGTTTGGCGCGAGAATTTGCCCAAGCCCAAAAGCCTCTGGCCATCTGCGGTCGGGGTAAAGGACTTGTTCCCGGTAGCTTGATGGAGTTTATGGCCGTCCATGCCCTCAATGCCTTGGTTGGCAATATCGGCCAAGAGGGGGGCGTGTGGGCGATTCCTGAACCCGAATACATCAGCTGGCCCGAACCTGAAATTGACGGTATCGCCGCCACCGGGATGCAACAGCAGCGGATCGATTCGGCCGGATCCAGCCAATACCCGCACGCCCGTTTCCTGCTCAATCGGTTGCCGGTGGCCATAATGTCCAACGGGGAATCGCCGATCCAGGTGCTTTTCGTGAACGAGGCCAATCCGGCCTACTCGCTGCCGAACAGCAAGGCTTTCAGCGAGGCCATAGAAAAGATACCGATGGTCGTCAGTTTTTCGGCGTACATGGGGGAGACCACTGAACTCGCGGACCTGGTTCTGCCGAGTCCGACTTACCTTGAACGCTATGAGGACCGACCGGTTACCGCCGGATTCAACCGTCCGTTGATAAACCTGACGAAACCGGTGGTCCAACCGCTCTTCAAGACCATGCCTGCCGGTGATGTGGTTATTCAACTGGCCCAAGCCCTCGGCGGCCCCATAGCTGCGGCTTTTCCATGGTCGTCCTATCAGGAGTGCCTCGAAGAAACGATGGGGGATAAGTGGGAAACACTCATCGAAAAGGGGTATTGGGTCGATTCAGACTTTACCCCGCCGGATTGGTCCGAAGGATTCGAAACAGCATCTTCCCGCTTCGAATTCGCCAATGCGGCTATCGATTCCCTGCCGCTGTTTTCACCCGTCAACCCGGAGGGCGATGAAGCCCAATTTCCTCTTGTACTGGTTCCTTTCGATACCATGCGGCTTTGGGGCGGCTACATCGGTGATCCTCAATTCGTGATCAAATCTTTGGAGGAGACCGTTTTGATAGGCAACGATACCCTGGTCGAAATCAATCCGGCCACAGCCAAGGCTATCGGAATCGGAGACAACGGCCATGCGGTACTGTCGACCCCCGTTGGAGAGGCGAAGGTCCGGGTCTACTACAGCAATGGCATCATGCCGGGTCTGGTGGGCTTGCCGCGTGGATTGGGGCATACCGCCTTCGAAAAGAACCTGCGAGGAAAGGGAGTCAACAGCAATGCCCTGATGGCTTCAGTCGAAGACTCCGCTACCGGTTTGGATGCCGCTTGGGGAATTCGGGCGAAACTTGCCAAGGCCTAACAGGAAGACCAGCAGGGGAACCGGCGTGTTGCCGGCGGCTTAGACCCCTCAATATAAACCGGCGATGAGGTACAGATGAAACAGGAAAAAGCCCACAGATTCGGAATGGTTATTGATCTTGACAAGTGCACCGGATGCGGTTCCTGCATGGTGGCCTGTATGGCCGAAAACAACGTGCCGTTCCGTGAGGACGAAACGGACAAACTGCTCAGCGTCACTTGGCTCCGGGTTTACAAGTTGGATAACCGCAAGCCTTTTCCGGAATCGGATGTCTGCTACCTTCCGCGGCCATGCCAGCATTGCGAAGGGCATCATGGGCATTCCCCCTGTGTGTCCGTATGTCCCGCAACGGCCACAGATTATGACAGCAACACCGGGATTGTCAGCCAGATCTACACCCGTTGTTTCGGTTGTCGTTACTGCATGGCCGCCTGCCCCTATCACGTCCGGCTATTCAACTGGTGGGACCCGGTCTGGCCCGATGGAATGGAAAAATCGCTGAACCCGGATGTTTCGGTGCGCATGCGCGGTGTGGTCGAAAAGTGCAGCTTCTGTTACCACCGCTACCAATTGGCCAAAGACCGGGCCTACTATGAAGGCCGGGAACATTTGGAGGAGGAGGAATATCAGACGGCGTGCACCCAGTCGTGCCCGGCTGGGGCGATCACCTTCGGAGACCTCAACAACCCGAAGCACAAGGTGGCCAAGCTGGCGAAACCGGATAACAGCCACGGGGGAAAACCGAAAGCCAAAAACGTATTCCGACTGTTGGAGCGTCTGGGAACCAATACCAAGGTATATTACCATTCCAACCGGGAATGGGTGCGCCGCTTGGGTGACAACTATCAGGATGAGCAGCGCAAGGCCTGACAGCCCGACCGGGATGTGAAAAATCTTCGATAGGACCACGAACCCTTTCGGAGATCGAGAGGCAGGCCGGGTTACCAACCAGATCATTCAAAAGATACTGAGGAGCAAAGAAATTATGGACGCTGCATTGATACCCAAAGGAGTAAAACGCTGTCCTTTGTGGCAATTTCTCGCCGGGCTTACGCCGGTTGTCCTGATTTTGCTGTGGGGCGTATATGCCATGTTGCTTTGCTGGTTGAAAGGGCTCAATCAGACCAACATGAACAACGCTTACGGTTTCGCTTTGTGGATCTGGGCAGACTTGGCTGTGATCGCCTTGGGTGGCGGTGCCTTCTTTTCAGGTTTCCTCAAGTACCTCGTGGGCAAAGATGAGCTCAAAAACATCATCAACTATGCGGTATTGATCGGTTTCGTCTGCTACAGTTCGGCCTTGTTGATCCTGGCGATCGATATCGGTCAGCCGCTGCGGGGCTGGTTCATTTTCTGGCATGCCAACGTCCACTCCATGTTGACCGAGGTGGCCTTCTGCCTTACCTGCTACTTTTTCGTGCTGACCATCGAGTACATTCCCCTGATGTTAGAAAACCGTCAACTCGACCGGGTGCCGTTCTTTCACAATCTTAGCCACAACATGCACGAAATCATGGCCATCTTTGCCGCCACCGGTGCTTTTCTTTCTTTCTTCCATCAAGGGTCCCTGGGTGGAGTGGCCGGTGTTCTCTTTGGGCGGCCTTTCGGCTTTCGGGAACATATCCTCATCTGGCCGTTCAGCTTTTTTCTCTTTACCTGGTCCGCGGCGGCATATGGCCCCTGTTTTACGATTATGATCACCAAAATTACGGAGGGTGTCACCCGCAAGAAACTGGTGAAAGACAACGTGATTTGGTTGCTGGCCAAGATTTCGGGTTGGATGATGCTCACATATGCCATGGCCAAGACCCTCGACACCATCTACTGGGCGATGGTTACTGCCCCGGAAAAAGGATTGGTCCTGAGTCATTTCTATACCAATAACGCCCTTTACGGTTATTGGATACTCTTTCTTGAACTGGTGATCTGCGGTTGGTTGCCGGCGCTGCTCCTGGTCGGCCGAAAAACTAGGGAAAACAACAAGCTTCTCTGGTTGGCCGTGATTCTTGCAGTCATTGGTGTCAGCCTCAACCGCTGGGTTATGGTACTGCAAGTGTTGGCAGTGCCGGTTATGCCGTTCATTGGTTGGGTGCTTTATTACCCGAGTTGGCAGGAAGTGGCGACTACCATATTGCCGGTGGCCTATGGAATCATTCTGATTTCCCTGTCATACCGTTATTTGCCGGTTTTTCCGCAGGAAGCGGAATTGAACCCTATCGAACCGGCGCCGGCCGCTGAATTAGCCCAGGCACCGGATAGCGAATCGCAAAGCGGAGAGACCTCTGAAGGAGATCTTCAACCGGCACAAGCCTGAACCGAGAAGAGGAGGTAGATGATGTTCCCGTTTAGCTTTGAATGGATATGGGATATGGGGCACTTGGTGTTTCACGGTGGGCTCTGGTACGCCCTTACGATTCTCGGTCTCGGTATGACCTACTGCGTCATCAAAGCCGTCTTGGACACCCAAAAAGGAAACGGCAGCCGTCATCATTGATCGTTTGGCTTTTGCTTGCCGAAAAATAGAAAAAGCGCTCGCCCCAGACACGTCATCCTGTGGGTGAGCGCTTTTTTACTTTAGCACTCTGCAGGTTAGAGAGAAAGTCGGTCGTCGCGACATATGGATAAAATACTCGTTGAGGGGGGACATACCCTGAAGGGCGACGTGGCCATCAGCGGAGCGAAGAACGCCGCCTTGCCAATTCTGGTGTCGGCCCTGCTGACCGACGGCTGGAATGAATTCAGCAACGTACCGGCTTTAAAAGATGTTGAAAGCACCGGCAAGTTGTTGTCGCATCTCGGCGCTTCGGTCGAAAGGTCCGGTGAAACGGTGCGGATCAACGCGGCCGGCCTCAACAATCCTGAGGCTCCTTATGAACTCGTCCGAAAGATGAGGGCTTCGATTCTAGTCCTCGGTCCGTTGGTGGCGCGATTGAAGCGTGCCCGGGTCTCTCTGCCGGGGGGATGTGCCATCGGCGCCCGGCCCATCAATCTGCACCTCAAGGGTCTGTCGCTGCTCGGTGCGACGGTCGATCTCGAACACGGCTACGTGGACGTAAAAGCCGATCGGTTGAAAGGGGCCGATGTCTATTTCGATATGCCGTCGGTTACGGGGACCGAGAACCTGATGATGGCCGCTGTGCTGGCCGATGGGGAGACAATTCTGCGGAATGCGGCTTGTGAACCGGAAATCGTGGCGCTGGCCGAGGTATTGAACCGGATGGGCGCCGCGGTCGAAGGGGCCGGGACGTCGATAATAAAGATTCATGGCGTCGACGAATTGCGGCCGACCACCTACACGATCATTCCCGATCGGATCGAGGCCGGCACTTTCATGATTGCGGCCGCCTTGACCGGAGGTCAGATCACCCTGCACAACTGCGAGCCGGAACACCTTGAGGCCTGCATACACAAACTCCGGTTGGTGGGGGCGAGAATCGGGATTGAAGGCGAACGTTTAACCATAACCGGTTGTGACAAAATTACGAGCGTGGATGTTAAAACACAGCCCTATCCGGGATTTCCCACCGATATGCAGGCGCAGTTCATGGTCCTGATGTCTATCGCCAGTGGATTGAGCGTCATTGCCGAAACCATTTTCGAAAACCGCTTCATCCATGTCAGTGAATTACATCGCATGGGGGCCGACATTCAGTGCTCGGGGAACACGGCCGTGGTGAGGGGGGTTCGCCGCTTGTCGGCGGCGCCGGTTATGGCCACCGATTTGAGGGCCAGTGCCTCTCTGATTCTGGCTGGTTTGGTGGCCAAGGGCACCACCGAAGTCAATCGCGTCTACCATCTGGATCGTGGTTATCAAGCGATCGAAAAGAAATTCAAACGCCTCGGTGCCGCCATAGAAAGGGTGCCCGCTTAATATCCTCGCCACCCCTGTCTGTTTTTCTGGGGGGAAATAAAATGTTGGCAGCACCAGGAGTTATCATACGCCAAAGCCGAAGATAAATTATACTCACCTTTGAAAATAACGGTTTGCTCGATAGTGAAAATGGCCCGCTGCACCGGCTGGCCACACGGTCACATTCGAGCAAACACAGGGCCGTAGGGATGTTTGATAAGGCTTACGCCCGCCCGGGTATCCCCATCGTCCTATCGCTCATGGCCGGTATCGCCGCCGGCGACCGTTATCCGGGCATGGAAATTGGGTGTTTCGTCGGCCTGACAGCTGCTGCAGTCTTTCTCGGTTACTGCCTGAAGCGGCGAAAAGAGACGCGGCTGGTTCCCCTCCTGATCTTCGGCCTGCTCGGCTACATTGCGATCCAACCCTGGGCATCACCCCGTTTTCCGCCCTACCATATCGTTCATCATACCGAATCCCAAAAGTGGCGCATCACAGGAACCATCGATTCCAGGCCGTTGGTTCGCGACAACCGCAGTACCTGGATACTCGATGCCGAAAAGCTCGAAAGTGGCGGCCGGTCCACTCCGGTTGTCGGCCGGATTCGAGTGACGATGATAGGCTCTGGGATCGGTATCGGGCGCGGCGACCGTGTCGCGTTCGATAGCCGCTTACGGCGGGTCAGGAGTTTTCGCAATCCCGGAGGATTCGACTATCGGCGGCACTTGGCTTTCGAAAAAATTTGGGCGACGGCGTTTTGCCGGCAGGACGGACTAATGATTCTGGGCAAAGCTGCCGGGAGTGACCTCAATGGCTGTCTCGATCGGGCGCGGTACAACCTTAACGCTTTGATTGACCGGATGCCTCCGGGGGACCATAGGGGTGTTCTGGCGGCATTGATACTCGGCGACCGGAGCCGGCTGTCAGCGGCGAGAACGGAAACTTTTCACCGGGTGGGCATAGGGCATTTGTTGGCCATTTCCGGCCTGCATATCGGCATAGTGGCCACGACAGTGTTTTTTATTGTCAGCCGCTGCCTCTCCTGGATACCATGGTTCTTGTGGAATGCCAGCACCCGTAAATGGGCGGCTGTGACCGCTCTGCCCCCCGTGGTGGGTTATGCTGTGCTGTCGGGTATGTCGCCTTCCACTCAAAGGGCCCTGATAATGGTCGGGGTGTTTTTGCTCACTTATCTGATCAAGAGAGATCAGGATCTGTTGAACAGCCTGGCACTGGCGGCTATGACCCTTCTGTCGATTCATCCGCCTGTGCTGTTCTCCATTTCCTTTCAATTCTCATTCATTGCCGTTTTGGCCATCATTTGCGGCTTGTCCTGTTTCAAACCGGACATGCGGACAGGGACCAGGGCCGTTTCACGCAACATTGCCAACAACGTTGCCGCCTTGTTCCTCGTTTCATTTTGGGCGACCATCGGAACCTTACCCCTGGCGCTCTATTATTTCAATCAAGTGTCGCTGATCGGCCTTTTGGCCAATTCTATTTTCGTTCCCCTGATCGGTTTCGGAGTGGTTCCGTGCGGTCTATTGGCGGCTGCCATCCTTCCGTTTAGCCCATGGGCCTCTACGGGCGTTCTGCGGATCGCCGCAGGCATTCTTGAGTGGGCATTAAAATGGGTTGATATGTTGTCCCCCCTGCCATTCGCGGCGGTTCGTACGGTAACACCATCGCTGGTTGAAATCGCCCTGTACGGCCTTTTCGTGTGGACGGTACTTAAGATCGGACTCACCTTTCGGACAGCGGTCGGTGCGTCGGAATTAAATAGCGGCAGGTCGAAAAACAGCGGGCGAGAGGGGGCGGCCGGTGGCCGTCATCATCGCCGGCCGCTATGGATTCTTCTGGCGGTCGTGGTAGCAGCAATGGCCGTCGATGTATGCTATTGGTCCTATCAGCGTTTCTGGCGGCGGGATTTGCGGGTCACCGTTCTCGATGTCGGGCAGGGAAGCGCAGCGCTGATAGAACTGCCGGGAGGGGCCTGCATGTTAATTGACGGTGGCGGATATGCGGACAACGCCGTGTTCGACATCGGGGCCCGAGTCATCGCCCCTTATCTTTGGCGAAACAAAATAAAAACCGTCGAGACGATCGTGATGACCCACCCCAACAGTGACCATCTCAACGGATTGCTGTATATTGCTGAGAATTTCAAAGTCCAGACGGCGTGGACCAATGGGGATGTAGGCCGCACTGCGGGGTATCGACAGTTCGGTGCTATTCTAAATGAAAAGGGTATTGATCACCCCGAATTCCATCGACTCGACCGCATCGTCGACATGGGAGGGGTTCTTTTCGAAATCGTTCATCCCCTGCCGGATGACAAAGCGCGCATTCCGTCGGATCGGCGGCAAAATCTCAATGACAATTCTCTGGTTATCAGGGCCCGATTCGACCGGATTTCGTTTCTGTTTCCCGGCGATATCACCAGCAAAGCCGAGGGAGAAATCGTCAAGCGCTTAGGTAAGAAACTGAAAAGCACCGTGCTTGTCATCCCGCATCACGGCAGTGCGTCTTCGAGCAGTACCGCCTTTGTCCGCGCAGTTCAACCTTCGGTCGGTCTGGTGTCCGCCGGTCAGCAGAACCGGTACAAGTTTCCCCACCCACGGGTGATCGAACGGTATCACCGGCAGCAAACCCGCCTGTTGCGCACCGACACCGACGGTGCCGTATTGCTGACCACTGACGGCCGAACCCTCTCCGTCCGGACGACCACCGGCCGGCGCAAATAAGCCCTCTTATTCATAACTGTTTAAAATAGTAGATTTTATTCTTATAATCGAGTAAAATCCTACAAGGGTTATTCCAGAAATGAAGATTTCCTCAAGGCGAAAACGGTGCAAGATCAACTGAACAAACACAGGAGCATCGCACGGTATATCACCGATGGCACCATCACCATCGATTCCGTGTCCGAATTTCGCAACATGCTGCAGGCGTTTCCGGCGAATCCGGCCCTGCATGCCGCATTCGCCGATCTGCTGGTTCAAAAGAACTCTCAGCGCGCGGCGTCGATCGTTTACGGTAAAGCTGCGGAGTTGTTTGTTCAAAACAGCCAAATCATTTCTGCCATCCTGGCGAAGGTTATCCAATGGCGTATCGCTCGGCCTTCTCATAAACAGGCCCGTGGTTTCTATTCTCTCATTCAGCACACCAATTCGGCTGCCACAGAGGTGAAAAACTTTTTCCGCAGTCTATCCTATGCCGAATTCATCGCACTGACCAACCGGGCCGTGCGCGTGCGATTGCCCGCCAGATCCATTCTTAAAAAAATTGGCGATATAGAGAATGCCCTGTACATTGTTGCTTCCGGTGCCCTGTGTGATACGATCTACCGTCCTTTGAAGCGGGGGGAAATCAATCAAAAAAAATCGATCGTTTACCTGGGTGAGAATGATGTCATCGGCGATGTTCTGCCTTTCGATGCGGAAAAAATCTCTCTGTCTTACACGCAGGCGGTCTCCGGGGTTGAATTGCTGAAAATTTCCAAAAGACGACTGGTGGAGGTCTGTGAGAAGTACCCGGGTTTGGAACGGGCCGTGAACGGGCTTATCGAGAGGAGTCGAAAAAATGCAGCAACGGAACCGGCCCGCGGCGCCCGAAGGGCTGGTCGACATCCCGTTCCTGTAAGGATCAACCTAGAGATATATCCCGACGGAATCGGCGATACGCCGTTGGTGCTCCAGGGTTATACTAGGGATATTTCCGTCGGCGGCGTGTGTGTCGTGGTGGACGCCAAATATGCCAATATCTCGCGAACGCTCAATGCGTTGCCGGAGGCCGGGATCCAGGTCTGCATCCCAGGTGAGGCCATGACCCTGAATGTGGCCGGAAGCGTCGTCTGGAGCAGAGAGGTCTCCTTTGAAGGGCATCAAACGGTCGCCCTGGGAATTCGGTTCAGAGACATGACACCGAGAATGAGCGGAATGCTGGTGGTTTTCGCCGACATGCTCAACGGCGGCTGAAAGGAACTCGATCGACGATACAGGTAGGCATGCCAACGGGTGAATATTCTCAACCGACACGGATTTCGACGTGCTTCCATGCGCCCCAATTCGCGCTGGCTTTCGCTGAAGGTGCCCGTTGCCGAGGGATAGTAACAGATCGGTGATTAGCGTTCCGAATTCCTATAGGGTCTTTGAGGCGGCGGGGTGTGCAAGGCGGAGGCGACAATCAGCCGAGTACGGCCGCTTTTATCAGTCATACAGAGAGTTGTAGTAGGTTTCCCAGCGATTTTTCTCTTCCTCACTCAGAAGGCCCAATTCCACCATGACATCACCGATTCCATTCTCGCGCAAAACATCGATCCGGAGGACGTCACCTGGCTCCCTGTCGGTGAGGTTGTAAAAAGTATACTCATAAGTCAATTCGGACTTTTCAAGTAGCCTGAAATCTTTTTTGTTTATGACGATATGCTGGCTGGCCAGGAAATATCCGACAAAAAGAAACAGACCGCTTACGATATATTTTTTGATTCTTATGTTCATCCTTCGCTCTCCACATCACCGACCGAACTGCGTTCGGATATTCAGTCAGAGCCTGATCATCACCGGCTTTTGGTATACTATTCTAACATTATTGTCGTTGCGCGGTCAATACGGCAGAGTAAACCATCTATACCCGCCGGAAATTCAGGGATTCAAGTCGGTGCTGCTGTTATCGACGTCACCGGGATCCCATGGTCCTCCATAGATCGTGACATATCGGGGGGGAAATGGTAAAATAATAATATTTTCAGGTACTACATAATATCAATGGCCCATGATAATCCTTATCCTATGCCTTCCGGGAAGATAATGAGCCCAACATGAAAAATGTCCTCAGGAACAGGGTCAGCGTTGCCGATTCCATGCTGTTGACCGGTATCGGACTGGCTGCGTCATACTGGGTGCTCGAGTCGCTGCTCAACATATTTACGACCCATGAGGTCAGTTTCTTGAAACAATTGCTTGGCCCGGATATCAATCAATTATGGCCGCGGCTGATCGTTTTTTGCCTGTTTCTGTTTTTCGGCTCCCACGTTCAGTATACGATAAACAATCGCAAAAAAGCTGAAGAAGCACTAAAAAACAGCGAGGAGAAATATCGTACGATTCTCGAGAGCATTGAGGAAGGCTACTACGAACTTGATTTGCAAGGGTGCTTGCGATTTTACAACGGGGCCACCCACCGGATGCTCGGTGACGGGAGATCGGAATTGGCGGGACTGAAACTGGGGACCTTCACCGACGCAGACAAGGCCGCTGAAGTCGATTCGGTATTGAAACACGTCCTGAAAACCGGTCATCCGGAATACATTGATGAATTCGAAGTCCGGCCGCCGGGTCGTCGGCGAAAGAGTATCGCGCTTTCGGTTTACCTGTTGCGGCGGCACGACGGCCACGCATCGGGATTTCGCGGGGTCATCCGGGATGTAACCGAACAATTGAAATCCGAAAGGGAAAAACAGCGGCTGGAGGCCCAACTGGATGAAGCGCGCGCAGCAACCATACTGGGGCTGGCCAAGTTGGCGGAATATCGGGACGAGGGAACGGGGGCTCACCTCGAACGGATAAGGGAATACGCCCGTCTCCTCGCCGAGCAGATGTCGCGATGGCCAAAGTATAGGGATTACATA
The DNA here is from genome assembly GCA_963792945.1 of uncultured delta proteobacterium. Taxonomy (GTDB): domain Bacteria; phylum Desulfobacterota; class Desulfobacteria; order Desulfobacterales; family SG8-13; genus JARFQH01. The sequence goes on from CAWBYM010000025.1 coordinate 414,009, forward strand.
ACCAAGGAGTATGCGACGGACATCTATCAGTCCTCGATCTTGCACGACATCGGCAAGGTCGGGATTCCCGATGCCATACTGTTGAAGCCGGGCGAACTGACCGGGTCCGAATTTGAAATTATCAAGACCCATACCCTTCTGGGCGGAAATGCTCTCGAGGACATCGATTCCGGCATTGAAGGCAAGTCTTTTCTGACCTTGGGTCGGGAGATCGCCTACCATCACCACGAAAAGTGGGACGGCAGCGGGTATCCCCATGGCCTCTCTGAAGAGAATATCCCCCTCTCGGCCCGTATAGTCGCGTTGGCTGACGTCTATGATGCGCTAACTTCCAAGCGCTTTTACAAAGAGGCCTATGGTCACGAGGAGGCGCGGGACATCATAGTGGGGCTGCGTGGCGCCCACTTCGATCCGGATGTGGTCGATGCCTTTATCGCTCAAGAGGCCCGTTTCGGTCGAATCTGCACCGAACTGAGTGATGAATGCAATGGATCCACCGCAGAGCAGTCCTGTCTGGAAAATAGGATCCTCAAGAATTGAGTGGTCCGTTCGGGCTTTCCGCGCAAGTCGTCAGTTAGAAAATCACCTGCCATCTGGGTATGGGGTCCCTCGGCCGGCCTGTCAAACCGGATGAACGATTATTCATACAAAACCGACTTCAGCTGCCGCTGCTACCCATCCGTTCAGAGAGGGCATGCCATTGGGTATAGTCTTTAAATTAAAGTGATTTTAGATTGTTGAATTGAATTGGCCTCGCCAGGCTTTTTGCTTGACAGGCTAGGATTAAATTTGATAAATGAATGAACGTTCATTCATTTCATTTCTTAGCCATGGAGGAAAGGATCATGAGAAAAATCAGAACGGCTGCGGTGCTCGGTTCCGGTGTCATGGGCGGCGGCATTGCCGCCTTGCTGGCCAGCGCCGGGATACGCACATTGATGTTGGACATCGTGCCGCCGGATGTTGAAAACGGGCAAGATTCCGATCCGAAGAATCGCAACCGCATCGTCAGATCCGGTTTCGACAAGATGGTCGCGGCCAGTCCGGCACTTCTCATGCACCCCAAGGATGTCGACCGTATCACTTTAGGCAATCTTTCAGACGATTTCGACAAGATCGCCGATTGTGATTGGGTCATTGAAGTCGTTGTCGAGAATCTCAAGATCAAGCAAAAGCTTCTGCATAGAATCGATGCCGTGCGAAAAAAGGATACCATTGTCACTACTAACACTTCCGGAATTCCACTCAAAGCCATGTCCGAAGGGTTGAGCCGGGATTTCAAGACGCATTTTCTGGGCACCCATTTTTTCAATCCGGTTCGCTACATGCGACTGCTAGAGATCATTCCCGGCGAGGAGACCCTGCCAGAAGTGCTCTCGTTTATTGCCGACTACGGCGAACGCGTATTGGGAAAAGGTGTCGTTTGGGCCAAGGATACGCCCAACTTTATCGGTAATCGTGTCGGTGTTCAGGGCATGATCAAAGCCATGCAGTTGATGGTTACGGAAGGGCTAACGATTCCGGAAGTGGACCTGGCCTTCGGTCCGGCCATGGGTCGGCCCAAAACGGCTATGTTCAAAACAGCCGACCTCGTGGGGTTGGATGTCTTGGCCCACGTGGCCGCTAACACATACGACATGGTCACTGACGATGAAAGCCGGGACGATTTTATACTGCCAGATTTCGTTACGGGCATGATCAAAAAAAACCTGCTGGGGAAAAAAACACAAAGCGGATTTTACAAGACCGAGCTGACCCCTGAATGGCAGAAAATACGCAAGGTTATCGACCCGGAAACCCTGTCATACGGTGAGTACGAAATTCCGCAATACCCGTGTATGGAGGCCGCGAGGCAGGCGAAAAGCCTGCCCGAGAAGATGCGGGCCGTGGTTTACGGAGACGACAAACTGGCTCGGTTTGCATGGAAATCCCTGGCTCACAATCTTATATACGCTGCCAATCGGATACCGGAGATTTCCGATACCGTCGTCGACATCGACAATGCCATGAAATGGGGTTTCAACTTCGAGCTGGGCCCCTTCGAGACCTGGGATGCCATCGGAGTGCCGGAGTCGGTTGCGAAAATGGATCGAGAGGGAATGAAAGTCCCCGATGCGATCCGTTCGATGACGGCTGCCGGTCACCACGCATTTTACAAGACTGACGGGGGTAAGGTTTTCTATTACGATTTCGACGGTGGAAATTACCGCGAGATCGTCGTCAGCCCGAAGATTATTTCTCTCAAAGCAGCCAAGGGGGCCCAGAAAGTGATCAAGAAGACCCCGTCGGCCACGGTGGTCGATTTGAGAGACGGCGTTGCCTGTCTCGAGTTTCACACCAAGATGAACGCTTTGAACGCAGAGATTCTGGAATTGCTGGACGAAACCATCGATTACATAGACAGCAACGGGGCCGGTCTGATCATCGGAAACCAGGCTGGCGGTATGCCGGGAGCCTTCTCGGCCGGAGCGGATCTCAAGGGAATTCTCGGCGCTGTGAAGGATAAGCGCTTTGCGGACATCGAGGGGATGGTTTCCGGCCTGCAGTCGGTGCTTCAGAAAGCGAGATATGCCCCGTTTCCGGTCGTTGCCGCGCCGTTCGGATTGACCCTGGGGGGGGGCTGCGAGATTTGCCTGGCTGCGGACAGGATCGTCGGACATGCCGAGCTTTATATGGGCTTGGTCGAAATCGGCGTCGGTCTTCTGCCGGCCGGAGGCGGTTGTCTCAACCTGTGGCGTAAATTTGTCCGGACCATCCCTGCGTCGGTCTCGGAAGTGGACCTGACCCGGTTTTTCATACCGGTATTCATGAATATCGCTATGGCAAAGGTGTCGACATCGGCTGCCGATGCCCGGGCGAACGGGTTTATCGGGCCTCAAGACCGGATCGTCTTCAATCGGGACTACCTGATCGGCGAAGCCAAGAGGGAAGTCCTTAAAATGGTTTCCGATGGTTATGCCCCCTCGGCCAAGCGACAGATTACCGTCGTTGGAGAGTCGGCTCAGGGGATGATTGCCGCTGAAATCTATAACATGCACCGAGCCGGTTTCATCACCGATTACGACGCCCATCTGGCCAAACGAATCGCCTACGTTATCAGCGGCGGTGAAGTCCGGGCCAACACCACGCTGGATGAGGAGGTCGTTCTGACATTGGAACGTCAAGCCTTCATGGAACTCCTCCGCGAAGATAAAACCGTTGCGCGGATCGACCATATGCTCAAGACAGGTAAACCGCTCCGAAACTAATATTGAGAGGATCCGTAGGGCCGGTCTTAGACTAAATCGTGCCCATTTCCAAGCCAGGAAACAGGTTTTTCAGGGAGGAACAAATCATGAGGGACGCCTATATCACCACTGCCATCCGTACACCGGGATGTAAACGCAGCAAGGGTGCATTCAGTGACACAAGGCCGGAGGATCTGCTCGCTTTCATTTTGTCCGCCGCAGTTGAGCGCACCCCGCATATCGAAAAAAAAGACGTTGAGGATGTCATGGTCGGCTGTTGTTTTCCCGAAGCCGAACAGGGGTTGAATATCGGACGGCTCGTGAGCCAGATTGCCGGATTTCCGGTCGAAGTGACCGGCGCCACCGTCAACCGCTTCTGTGCATCCGGGTTGGAGGCGATCAGCGGGGCGGCCCTGAAAGTGATGGCCGGGTGGGTGGATGTCGCCATAGGCGGAGGGGTAGAATCAATGACATACATTCCCATGGGGGGATTCATGCCCCGGCCGCATCCCGAATTCACGCGTGAACACGCCGGACACTATGTCTCCATGGGTATCACGGCTGAAAACGTCGCTCGAACCTATCAGGTGTCGCGTGAAGAGCAGGATGAATTCGCCTATCAGTCACAGATGAAAGCGGCTCATGCCAAAAAAAACAGCCTGTACACCGAGTTGGTTCCCACGCCGGCGACAATTTTCGATCGACAGCCGGACGGTACTTTTAAGAAGGAAACTCAGTTGCAGACCTTTGACGACGGCATCAGGGAAAACACCACCCGGGAAGCCCTGGCGGCATTGCACCCCGTCTTTGCGGCCGGCGGGACGGTAACGGCCGGGAATTCTTCCCAGACCACCGACGGTGCCGCCGCCACGGTCATCATGAGTGAACGGAAAATCAGGGAACTTGGAATCCAGCCGATAGCCAAACTGAAATACTACACCACGGTGGGGTGCAAACCCGAGGAAATGGGGGTTGGGCCCCGCTACGCCATCCCCAAGCTGCTCGACAGGGCCGGATTGAAAATCGGCGACATCGGCTTGTTCGAAATCAACGAAGCTTTCGCCTCCCAAGCGATCTACTGTGTGCGAGAACTCGGTCTCGATATGCAGAAAGTCAACGTCAACGGCGGCGCCATCGCCCTGGGTCACCCCTTGGGTTGCACCGGTGCCAAGCTTTGCGCAACGCTATTGGCCAACATGCAGGCCAGGGGCATCAAATATGGTGTCGAGTCGATGTGCATCGGAGGCGGTATGGGAGCGGCTGCGCTTTTCGAGCTATGCGAATAGCTGTCATTGCCATTCTGCTTCGAAAATAGGGATTCGAAGTCAGGGATGATGTCGTCCTGCGTGATTCGACCGCCCGGCGCATCATCCCTTTTATCCGCCTGCCGCAAGGCGCTTGGCCTTAGAGGCCTGTACGGCTTCTCGTCATTGCGACGACCGCCATTTTTACCATCGTCGGGGCTTGAACCATCTCTGAAAGATCCTCTTTCTCTTCAGCCGAATCTTCCCAGGCCCAATTCCCATAGTTAAGAAATGATCCGGCATTTGACATAAGTCAAAGCCGTTCTCATCTATCCGTGTCATTGATGGGTTGTTTTCAATCCGGGTGGCAGGCATCCCGCCATCGGCGGGATTACACCCGCAACGATCAACGCCCTGAGGTTCTTTTTTTACCGGCCAATGGCCGGAAATCCAAGCCACCCGCTTTCGGGTGGTCGCTGACGCCTATCCGATAGGGTTTGGCACCCGATGACCCTGTGATAGAAACAACATTTCGATAGCCGCTGCTTTGGTTATCTCCAGTTTATCGATGTGTATTCAATGCTGACCATGCTTAACAGACGACGCCGGAATATACCGGCCCCCACCGGCTTTGCCGGTTCCGGCACTTTTGATCACGGCGTTCACCCTCCGCAATGCAAAGAGATTGCCGCCGAGGCCGCCATAGAAATCTTTCCGGCACCCGACAAAGTAGTCCTGTCCCTGCTTCAGCACGTCGGCGGGCCGTGTACACCCGTGGTGGAACCCAAGCAGACGGTTTCATTTGGTGAATTGGTCGGGCAAGGCCAGGAATTTATATCGGCCTCTCTGCATGCACCTGTTTCTGGTATCGTACAGAAAGCCCAGGCGATCACTTTGGCCAACGGCCGCCACATGGAGGCCATTGTCATCCGCAGCCAGGGGGAACAGGCGTCTGGGCAAGCCCTTTGGGACGAACTTTTTGGCGGCCAATGACCGCTAAAGGCTTACCAGACCATGACGCCCGAAGAAATTTCCGCCGCCATTCATGCGTCAGGCATCGTCGGTTCGGACGGTGCCGCATTTCCGACACATGCCAAAATCTTCAATAATGACAAGAAACCGATTGAAACGCTCCTCGTCAATGGCTGCGAGTGCGAGCCTTATTTGACGACCGATTACCGCTTGATGGTGGAAGCGCGGGAGGCCATAGTGGCCGGGGCCCTTCTGGCCGCGCGGGCGGTTGGTGCTCGCCGGATCATTATAGGGATCGAGAATAACAAAATCGAAGCCGTCGCATCTTTACGGCGAACTGCCGCAGGCGCTGGCGTCGCCATCGCCGTTTTGAAAACCAAATATCCAGAGGGTAGCGAAAAACATTTGATAAAGGCGGTGCTGAACAAAGAAGTCCCATTGGGCGGCCTTCCCGGGGATATCGGTGTGGCGATGACAAACGTGGCCACCGTCACGGCAGTGGCCCGGGGAGTGATGCGCCGAATTCCATTGACCCACCGAGTCATCAGTGTCTCCGGACACGGCATCGTCCGGCCCAAAAACGTGCTGGTTCCGATTGGCATATCCATGGGTGAGGTGATTGGATACTGTGGGGGCCTTCATAAAACGGCAGCCCGCATTATCGCCGGAGGCCCCATGATGGGTTTTGCCTTCACTTTCTTCATGACTATTGCCGTCTTCATCAGCTGGTCGATGACGTCTCAAGTGTTGATACCCGGAGCGCCTTTGACCCGTTGGATCCCCGGGATTTTCGTGTCTGCCGCGACAGCTGCCGACGCCGACCTGACCATTCTGACTTATATCGTCTATATATTCACCACAGCCTCATCGGTTCAGCTGGTGGAGATGTATGTCCGTAAATTTTTTCCCCCGCTTTACAAGTCTTTCGGTGTTTTTCTGCCGTTGATCACCACCAACTGCGCTATTTTCTTTGCCTGCCAGACCGTGATGAGCCACATCGTCGGCAAGGATAATCCTGCGGAGGTCTGAGGCCAGGGCGAGGCGCTCGCCCTGGGAGTATTCGGCGGTGTCGGGTTTACCATCGCCATCGTCATCATGGCCGGTATCCGCGAAGAGCTCTATCTTTGAGACGTACCCGCGCCGTTCAAAGGCGCGGCCATCACCTTGATTGTGGGAGGGATCCTCGCTATGGCATTTATGGACTTCAATGGCGTGGACAGCGGACTGAGGGCCGCTTTGATTAATCACCCTTGAGAAAATAGAACCGATGACATTCAATCCTTCGGAGGATCGATGAGTTGGATAACCGTCAGCCTGTCGGCTGGAACCATGCTGACAATGGCCATTGTGTTGACCGCCGTCCTCGGATGGGCCAACAGAAAGTTTTACGTGGACATAGACGACAGCGTGCTGGCAGTAATTCAACAGCTTCCGGGGGCCGATTGCGGCAATTGCGGGTATGTCGGATGCGGAGAATACGCTGAAGTAGTGGTTTTTGAACAAGAGTCCGTCAATAAATGTACGGTGGGTGGTCAAAACTGCGCCGTCGCCGTGGCCGGTATCATGGGGGTGGCCTTCACCGAATCGCTTTCGTATCGTCCAATCGTGCATTTTGGCGCCCATACGAACGATCGGCTCGACCGGAACGAATATCGGGGTGAAAACCGATGCTCGGCAGCCCACCTGGTGGCCAACGTCCAAGGGTGTACTTATGGCTGCCTGGGATTCGACACCTTGCACGTTAACGACGGACTGGCAACTGTCGACTACGACAAATGTGTTGGCTGCGGCGCCTGCGCTAAGGCCTGTCCCCGCAATATCATTACGGTCACGCCGTTCAAGGCCGAACAGATGTTGGCCGAAACATGCTCAAACAAGGACAAGGGAAAAGACGTCGTCGCGGTCTGCAATGTCGGTTGCATCGGTTGTGCGGGACATGCGTGAGAACGTCAAATTTGTTCACGCTTGAAAACAACCTGTCCACCATAAACTACGAGGCTTACACGCCGACGTGCTCGCTCAACGTACTGGAAGCCTGCAGAAAATGTAAAAGGCAGCGGCTTGTGTTCGTGGGTAAACCGACGAATCAGGATCTTGCTTATGAAGCGGACATGCCTCTGCCGGATCTTGTCGAACCAGACTTTAAAACGACGGTGGACGACATGGAGTGGCGAGGGTAGGGTTCAGCAAGGACTCCCGGAACAGGCGTTTGTTAGTGGCGTGGAACGGTGTGGACCGGCATCACCTCAGGGTAAGGAGAACAGTTGGAAACGATCATCCGGAGAAAATTACTTCTGCTCGTGGATGGGTCGGACCAGGCCTTGGAGGCGGTTCGCTACATCAGTTCCGCGGCGGCACCCGACCGCACCGAACTCGTGCTTTTTCATGTCGGCAGCGGTTTTCCCGAAGTCTTTTGGGACATGAACGACAATCCTTTGTATCGAACCAAAATACCCAAGGTGATGGAATGGTTGGCCGATCATCAGTTGGCTATCGGTGAGTTCAAAGAAAAAGCGATTAAAATACTTTCGACTGCCGGGTTCACTGATGATGCCGTCTCGGTAAAAACCCAGACGAAGAAAACCGGAATACTGGCGGATATTTCGCAAGCGTCCTACCAGGGGTATGGGCGGTGGTTGTCGGTCGTACCGGCACCAGCCGTTTAAAGGATAGGTTCGCCGGCAGCCTGGCGTACAAACTGATCAAAAGAATCAGACATGCACCCACCGTGGTTGTCGCTGGAAAGCCAGTTTCGCGCCGGGTGATGATCTTGCTCGATGCATCCCTTGAGTCGATGCGGGGTGTGAGCAGCTTCGGTTCAGTGGCAGCGGCCAAGGGCCTGGACATTACCGTTTGCCATTGCCTGGATCAAGCGGAAATGTTACCTATGAAAGGCGGCGGCAGGAGAGGTGCCATCCAAAACGAGCCCCAGTGGCGCAAGTATTACGAAGACAGGTTCCAGCCCGTTATGGACGAGGCTTCCCAGCGGCTGTTGGATGCAGGGGTTCCCGCTCAACGGATCACCCGTACGTTTCTGGCGGCTAAAGGGGACGGAGAGCATAAGCTGAATTCAACTGCCGTTGTCGAAGGATTCGGCACGATCGGTCAGTCGTCCGGATAACTCCGGTCGCAGGCTGAGGATCTTGCGCCGCCGCTTCAGCGATGAGATCATCAAGTCCATCAACGATGCGGCCGTCTGGGTGGTGGGTTGACATCTGACCACCGGGCAAGGGCCGTTCCCAACCCTTCTTTTCTATACGGCAGCACTGGCAAACAGGAAGGTTTGTAATGCCACGCCCGAAGAGCGCCATGGAAGTCTTTCAACACCTCGACAAGTCGAATTGCCGCGAATGCGGCGAAAGAACCTGCCTGGCGTTTGCGGGGGCCGTCCTGCGAGGTCAGAAAAGAATAGAAGAATGTCCGAATCTTGACCATGAGATCATCGATCGTTACTCGGAACCGATCTCAACTCCGGATTCCGAAGATCGGGATCAGGCAGACATTCTCTCCAAGATGAAGAAAGATATCGCTGCCCTCGATCTGTCCGCTGCGGCTGAAAGGGCAGGGGGGCGATTTTGCGATGGCAAACTCACCCTCAAAGTGCTCGGTAAGGATTTCAGTATAGACTCACAGGGAAATCTCTCGGCAGGGATTCACATCAATCCCTGGGTCGCCGGTCCCTACCTGAGCTACATCCTTACCGGAAAAGGGCTTCCGGTGGTGGGGCGGTGGGTCTCATTTCGCGAATTGAAAAATGGTAAAGAACGGTACCCCTTGTTCCAGAAACGCTGCGAGGAAGCCTTGAAGAGCGTGGCGGATGACTACACCGACCTGTTTGACGATATGGTCCACATTTTCAACGGACGGCAAGTGGAGCAGCAGTTTAAGGCCGACATATCGGTCGTGCTGTATCCCCTGCCGAAGGTTCCCGTCATGGTATGCTACTGGTTGCCGGAGGGCGGCATCGGATCGAGTCTCAATCTGTTTTTCGATGTAACGGCCGATGAGAATTTAGGCAGCGAAGCTGTTTTTACATTGGGCGCCGGGCTTGCGCAGATGTTCGCCAAACTTGCTTTGCGGCACGGCTTTACGCCGTCCGACAGCCCGGCCGGTTGAACGGCATTCTTCAGCTTGCGGGGAATCACCGAGCCGTTTAAAACGCTGGGGCAATCTGTGTTCGACGCCTTTTCCAGCGTCGTCACAGACGGCCCGCGAATGTTGGTGGTGTATCTCCGCCCCGGTTCATCCCATGGCCGTTAGCATTGAGCGCCGAACCAATTACCCTAAAAGCATTCGGTCCGTTGCCACAGCCTCTTTCTGGGTGTCGTAAAAACGCGCCACCAGGTCTTCCTGGCTGAGGGTGTTTTTCTCCGCGCCGTGAAGATCGAGGATGACTCTGCCACGGTGAAGCATGATCAATCGGTCGCCCATCTGGAGGGCCTGACGCATGTTGTGAGTGACCATCAGGGTTGTCAGCTCTTGTTCGGCAATGATGCTGCCGGTCAGTTCCAAAATTTGCCGGGCCGTTTTTGGATCCAGGGCCGCCGTATGTTCATCCAATAGCAGCACCTGCGGCGGCACCAGGGTGGCCATCAACATGGTGAGAGCCTGGCGTTGACCGCCGGAAAGCAAGCCCACCCGGTCCCTGACACGGTTTTCCAATCCGAGACCCAATCGCTGCAGTTTTTTGCGGAACAAGCGGCGGTCGGCTCTTTTGACCCCATTGGCCAGCCCCCTCCTTTTACCCCGACGCTGGGCCAGGGCCAGGTTCTGTTCGATGGTCAGGGAGGCGCAGGTGCCCATCAGGGGATCCTGGAACACCCGGCTGATCAATTGCGCCCGGCGGTACTCGGGCCAGTGGGCGATATTTTTTCCGTGCAATAGTATCCGTCCGGCATCCGCCTGGAAAACTCCCGCCACGCCATTGAGCAGCGAACTCTTGCCGGCGCCGTTCGATCCGATGATGGTGATGAAATCGCCTTTTGCGACCTTTAGGTCGATATGATCCAAAGCCAGCACCTGATTGACGCTGCCCTTGTGGAAATATTTTGTGAAGCCCTCCAACCGTATCATACGGGCCTTTTTGCGCCGAATCTGCGTTTGACGCCGGGCGCCATCAACGCCACCACCACCAGCATGGCGGTTATCAGGTTGAGATCGCTGGGGGTAAAAGCAAAGCGTCCCAATTTCGCCCCCAAGGCCATAGCAATGGCCAGGCGGTAGAGCACCGATCCCAGGAGCACGGCCACACAGGCCCGCACTACACCGGATCGGCCGAAAACGGTTTCACCCAGGATGACGCTGGCCAATCCGGCGATAATGGTGCCGATACCCATATTGACGTCGGAAGCCCCCTGGTTTTGCGCCACCAGGGCACCGCTGACTGCAACCAGCGCGTTGGATAGGCCCACGCCCAACAATATGACATGGTGTGTATTGACACCCAAGCTGGTGATCATCTGGGGATTGTCACCGGTGGCCAGCATGGCCTGGCCGAATTCGGTGTGTAGAAACCAGATGATTCCGGAGGTGATGCACACGGCCAAAACACCATACAATGCCGGAGCGACGACATATCCCGGAATCCCCAGCGTCATCATGGGGTCCAGTACCGAAGGCACGCCCAGCAGGGAAATGTTGGGGCCGTCCATGATGCGGATATTGATGGAATAGAGCGCGATCATGGTCAGAATCGACGCCAAAAGGTGTAGGATTTTGAGTTTGGTATTCAAAAAAGCCGTCACTGCGCCGGCGGCAAATCCGGCAAGACCGGCCAGCACCAGGGATACAAAAGGGTTCACACCGTGGGTGATGGACACGGCTGACACGGCTGCACCCAGCGGCAGGCTGCCGTCGACGGTCAGATCCGGAAAATCAAGGACCCGAAAAGTCAGATAGACTCCCAGGACCATGATTCCATATACCAGGCCTTGCTCAAGGGCACCAATCAAGGCAAACCATGTCATGTCAAAAAAAACTCTCCTTATTCATAGACTTTGTCCGCTTTTTGCCTGAGAGCAGCAGGTAAGGCGATCCCCATTTTCTGGGCCGCTCCTGCGTTGATGTGCAGCTGCAGCTTGGCCTGGAATTCGACCGGGGTAACCGCCGGGTCTGCACCTTCGAGGATGCGTTGAGCCAAGGCACCGGTTTGGTAACCGTGCTGGTAATAGTCGAATCCCATGGCAGCGATGGATCCCCGCTTCACCGAGTCGACATCGGCATTGAACAACGGAAGTTTGTTTTGTTCGCAGACCTTAATGGCCGATTCCAGCGCGGAAACCACCGTGTTGTCGGTTGGGATGAAAATTGCATCGACCTTGCCCACCAAGCTCTGGGTGGCCTGGTAGACTTCGCTCGATTTGGATACGGTAGCTTCGATAATTTCGAAATTTAACTTTTGTGCTTCCGCCCGGAACAGCGGCACCAGGATTTTCGAGTTTACTTCTCCGGCGTTGTAGAGAAAGCCGAGGCGCTTGATCTGAGGCAGGAATTCCTTGACCATCATCAGGTGACGATCGACGGGCAGCATATCGGAGACTCCGGTAATATTGGCCCCGGGGCGCTGCAGTTCTTTGACCAGACCGGCGCTGACCGGATCGGTGACGGCGGTGAACAGCATCGGGGTTTGGGCCATATGGGGCGATTTCTTCAAGGCTTGGGCGCAGGCTTGGGCGGTGGGCGTGGCGATGGCCAGGATCATGTCCGGTTTTTCGCCCATGATCTGATGCCCGATCTGGTTAGCCGTGGCCATGTTGGCCTGGGCATTGTGGACGCTGTAGTGGATGTCTACCGTTTTTTCCGCCATGTAATCCTGAAAACCGCTCAGAACGGCATTCAGCGCCGGGTGCTCTACAAATTGGCTGACCGAGATCTTGTAAGATTGGCCGTATGCTGCATTTACAGCCGCAAGCGCCAGCAGGACACACAAGATGGATACATACTTTTTCATTTAAGCCTCCTGAATGTTGAGAATCCGCATCACCGCAGTCGCATGGCTTTTCGGGCCGGTGGACGCTTGGATCGAAATGTATAGAAAATTGAGCCGGATGAGTCAAGCAGGGAAAGGTCAAAGAGGGTCCGGCGGCTTGTGCAGGATAGGGGAAGAACCACTTTCAGAATAAAAAACTGTCGAACCGGCCACCTTCCAGGTCGACGTGCAGCATCCGGTTGCGGATGAGCCGGCCGCGATCAAGCAGGATTTTGATTACCTCCATGACCTGCAGCGTGGCCACGATGGCGGGAGTGAGGGCCGGAACGCCCAGAACGGCTTCCGGACGTTCAGGCGAGCCTTTCAGGTTCTCAGCGCCGCCGTAAATCCGCTCCAGCCCCTGATCATCTGGAAACACGGTCATCACTTGACCGTCGAACCCGGCCAGCGCGCCGTGCACCAGGGGAAGATTGAGATTTCGCGCCGCCCCACCGAGCATCAAGCGGTCCGGAATATTGTCCAGCGCGTCGACCACCACTTGTGCGCCGGTCAGTATCGACTCGATGTTGTCCGGGCCAACCAATGTTTGGTGGGTGGTCATCTCCACCGCGGGGTTGATAGCGTCCACCCGAGCGTCAGCTTGTTCGGCTTTAGAAAGGCCGAGGTTCGACATATCGGACAGGGCCTGACGGTTCAGGTTGGTTTCATCGAAGACATCGCCGTCTGCGACTGTCAAGGCTCCGATACCGATCCGGGCCAGAAGAAGGATAACCGTGCCGCCAAGCCCGCCCGCACCGATGACGGCCACTCGGGATCTGGCCAGCCGCAACTGGTCCGTCACCGAGAAAATGTCGCGATTGCGCAAATAGCGATAGGGCCAGACACCCTGTTCAAGCGCGGCGATGTATATTTCGAGCAAGCCGCAACCATGTCGTTTCGTCAGCTGGAGGGCCGGTTTGTCCTCGAGAACCCGCACCGGCCGACCCGCCGGATCTGTCATCTGCAGGGTTTTTCCTGCGATGGATTTTTTAATAAGCTCCTTGGTACCGGTTTCCATTTGTTGTTTTCCTGGGCTCTCGAAAAAGGTGCCGTTTCACGTCCACCGCCGGTACCCTAAGGCCGGCGTATTATCGGTCGGTCAACGGCGGCGGGCAACGGGGCCAGATTCTTTTTTATACGTCTCCCGGCGGAAAGACAAGCCCCTCTTATCCCCTTAAACAGGAATAGGAGAGCAGCCGCCGGGTATGCTTGGCTTGAAATCGGGGGAATTTGGCTCTATGTTGCCTTTATACGAGTCCCTCGTCGGGTTCGCACCCATTCGGCAAGGTCGGGGGAGCGGCTGCCCCCGCTGCCTTTAGTCCTGCCAGACGGGTTGAAAAGGCGGGGGGAAGCGCCGCGAGACTCCAATATCAGTGAGATCTGAACCCATCGGCGTTCGATCATGTTGAAAGTGATGAAGCGATGAAAGTAGAAGTCAATCTATATGCCAACTTGGCCCGATATCTTCCTGTCAGCGCTAAAGACGCCGGTGGTATTGTCGACATCGACGAGGGTATGACAGTCGGGGCGTTGATCAACCACCTGTGCGTTCCCCCGGAACAGGTCAAACTTATATTCGTCGACGGTGTTCACGCCGGAATGGAAACGGTGCTGATGGACGGGAGCCGGTTGGGTATTTTTCCGCCGGTGGGCGGTGGATAGAACCGGTTGGGTCTCTACCGGACGCGTTCAGACAATGGATAACTGAAGGAAAATGGTGTCGTCCGGTCGGATCGATTCCGGCAGCGACGCCATACTCATCGACCGATTGTCGAGGCGGATCTGCCTGAACGCTTGGTGCCGGGGCCCGGCCTGATCAGAAACGATCCTTAGAACGTCCTCACCGTCAATCAGGATGCCATATTTTAACAGCAGCGGACCGACTTCGCGGGTTGTCATGTTGAACAACTTGATCTTGACCCTGCCAACACAACCCTTTCCGTTGGATCTGCCACAACGATAGGTGATGCTCTTGCGGAGGCCGGCAAAGGTGCCGCCTTTGCGCAGCACGGCACCGACCAGGCCTGGCATGGCAGCCGAAAGGGCGATGACCGAACCCTCACCCACAATGGTCTGCTCGACATCGTCGACAGGCTGACCATCGAGAAAAACGGTCTGGAGTCTTTTCTCCAAGTAATCCGGCGCCATGCCGATCTGGTCACACAGCAGGTTTTTGAGATTGCAGTCCAACGAGGCTTCAATATTGACCCCTTCTGTCAGCAGTTGGATGAAACAGGCGGCAATCGCTTCCCGGTCCATCTCGATGGTCAAGCTCTTTTTCTGTGCATCTTCGTCCATGAATAGACGCTCCTGGGGCGTGTTAATCCGTTCTTTCTTCGCTTAAATTAATAAAAAGGTGTCATGGTCAATTGAAGGGGCTGCACCCCATTCGAATGGCGGTGCGTCGTAACGGCAGGTCCGGTGGTTGATCAACGAGAATGGGGAACCCTGTTGCGGCGTTCCCCATTCTCTATATTCTGCGTCCATCGATGCAAAAAAATTACCAGTTGAAGACCTGGTCGAGTTCCTCGTCCTTGACAGCGAAGGTGACATCGTGCGGTGGCAGTTTTTCTTTCATGAAGTACGCTGGCAGCCGGTCATGATTGGCTGTAAATCCGGCCCGGGCATTGAAGTCTCTCTCGTTGGAGAGAACACTCTTGCCCAGTGCGGTCACATCGTCTCCGGTTAGCTCAAGACCGTAGAAAGCATTGAGCATGTCGATCAAGGCTTGAAAGGTATCCGGCTGATCCAACACTGCGAAGGCGATGAAAAGGCACATGCCGGTGGCATCGACCGCCGCGGTGGCGATTTGCAGGTTCCGGGAGAGTTCCACTTGCCCAACGGGTGTCAAGGGATCAACACTGCCTCCCACGCCCATAATGTTGGTGGCTACGGCATACCCGGCGGTGTGGTCCGCCCCCTGGGTACTGGTGGCATAAGTGACGCCGATACCCTGAATGCCGCGCGGGTCGTATGCCGGCATGGCCTGGCCTTTGACCGTCGGTACCCTCTCGACACCGAACACCTTTCCGGTGACCTCGGCACCGTTGCCGAGGATGCGTCCCAGCGGTGTGCCCTGACCGACCTCTTTGATCAGATTGATGGCGGCCTCGGCATCACCGAACTGCGCCACACCGGCATCCATCGCCACGGCAATCGTGGCACCCATTTCAATGGTATCGAGACCGAAATCGTCGTCCAGGCGGTCCATCATGGCGATGGCGTCCAGGTCATCGATTCCGCAGTTGCCGCCGTGGGCCCAGACGGTTTCGTA
This sequence comes from uncultured delta proteobacterium, assembly GCA_963792945.1. GTDB lineage: Bacteria > Desulfobacterota > Desulfobacteria > Desulfobacterales > SG8-13 > JARFQH01. The sequence goes on from CAWBYM010000025.1 coordinate 429,693, forward strand.
CTCCGGCTGTTTGGTCAAATACTGCCCATCCTTATTGTAGTAGGTGCCCGAACAGCGAATGATGCAGCCCCGGTGACAGCCGTGGGTAGCGGAACCTTTACCGCCGCGGGCAATTTCGGTTTCGGCCTGGGTCTCCCCGCTGATCTTTGAACAGCCGTCGAAGCGCCCCCACATGAAGTTTCTCGTGGGATAGGCACCCGCCTCATTGATGACGTTGGTCAAAACGTTCGTGCCATAAGTTGGAAGGCCCTCGCCTGTAACGGGATGTTTTTTCAAACCAGCGACCCATTTCTTGTTGGCTTCCTTGAATTTTTCAGGATCCTTGGGAGACCGCATCGTCATTCCGGTATCGTCGAGCACGATGGCCTTGACGCCCTTGGAGCCCATAACGGCACCGACGCCGCCGCGTCCGGCATGACGGGTGGGGCGCAACTCCATGTCGGAGAAGGCTATCGAGGCGGACGACATTTTCATTTCACCGGCCTGTCCGATGGAAATGGTCGTAATCTTATCCCCGAATTCGGCTTTCATTTTATCTACCACGTCATAGTTGCCCAGCATTTTCAGGTTTCCAGCCGGGCTTATCTTCACCCCGTCTTTGTTGATGAACACCTTGTAAAGCGTTTTATCAGCCGGTTTGCCTTCCAGCACGATGGCGGCATAACCGAGGCGGGCCAGAACCTGGGCACCCTGTCCACCCGCATTGGCTTCCTTTATGCCGCCGGTCAGCGGACTCTTGCAACCAACCGACATTCGCCCGGACATCGCAGCGGTGGTTCCGCTGAGCATCCCCGGAGCAATGATCAGTTTGTTGTCGGCACCCAGTGGATGACAGAGGGGCGGCACTTCTTTCGAAACGATGGCCGAGGTCAGTGCTCGCCCACCCATTCCGGCGTAATCTCCCGGGGGGTCGGTCTTGAAATTGGGACCACCCTCCGCGCCCATGTCGATGCGAAGTATCTTGTCCATGAAGAACCTCCTTTGCCTCAACAATGTTACGGTCGCCCTATGCGGTGTTCAGGGGCATCCAGAAAAGAACGATGGGTCAGCTTCTCCATTGTCATTATGAGGAATCCCCGGTAATGTCAAGAAAAACCCTGGATGCCAGCTATTGTAACGGTTCAAGATTTATCCATTTTTGCCTTCGAAGGTCTTCATGAAGTCTATCAGGGTTTCCACCGCTGTCATGGCGGTGGCATTGTAGATCGATGCGCGGCATCCGCCCACGGACCGGTGGCCTTTGAGCCCGCCGAGATCGCTTGCCGAGGCCTCTTCGACGAAGCGCTTCTCAAGTTCTTCGGAGGCCAGGCGGAAGGTGACGTTCATCAGCGAGCGACTGTCCGGATCTGCCGTTGCCCGGTAGAAACTGCTCGCATCCAGGTAGCTATAAAGTCTTTCGGCTTTGGCCGTGTTCAATTCAGCCATCTTCGCGAGTCCGCCGATGGTTTCCTCGAGCCACTTCAGGACCAGCTGTATGGTATACACGCCGAAGCAGGGCGGTGTGTTGTACATGGAATTCTTTGCCGCGTAAGTGTTGTAGTTGAGCATGGTGGGCAGATGATCCGGAACGGCCTTGAGCATGTCTTCGCGCACGATGACCATGCAGACGCCCGCTGGACCGATGTTCTTCTGCGCGCCGGCATAGATGAGGCCGAAGGGAGTCACATCGAATGGACGGCACATGATATCGGAAGACATATCGGCGATCAGCGGGACCCCTCCGGTCGCCGGATACTGCCGCCATTGGGTTCCCTTGATGGTGTTGTTCGAAGTAATATGAGCGTATGCTGCATCCGGATCGAAGTGGATGTCCCGCGGGATGTAGCAGTAGTTCTTGTCGGCCGATGATGCCGCAACCCGAACGGTTTTCTTCAATTGCTGAGCTTCTTTGATGGCCTTTGTCGACCAGGTGCCAGTGTCGACATAATCGGCGGAGCGGCCGTCTCCCAGAAAATTCATCGCTACCATGCAGAATTGCAGGCTGGCTCCGCCTTGCAGAAAGAGAACCTTGAAGTCGTCTCCGATCTTCAGGAGACGTTTGGTTCTTACGACGGCGTCATTGATGATGTCGTCGAACCATTTTGAGCGGTGGCTGATCTCAGTAATGGACATTCCAGATCCGCCGTAATCAAGGAAATTGGCCTGTATTTCTTCGAGTACTTCCAGGGGGAGCGCGGCCGGTCCGGCATTGAAATTGTAAATCCTTTTGGGTGTCATGGTTTCCTCCACTTAATCTGATCCTGCATTGCGGTGTTTATCGAACAGCGGGTCCTTTGCGCTCCCTTTTTGCACCGAACGGATCATGGATGTCAACCTGATTTTGGGATAATGTTCATTATATCAGGGCCGGGCCTGGAGGGCTGCAGAAGACTATGCTGAATATCAGAATATTATTAAGAGTGGCGCTTTTTTAAAATTCCCCTTTTCAAAAAAGAGGGGAACTCTTACACACCGGCATCCCTTCTTGACGCAAGGGCTTGAAGCACACTGCAGAGGGATCGCACAGCCGAGTACGGGGATCGAACAGGATCGCGGATGGGTCGTTGCCGGGCACGAACCATTGACAAACAGGATTCGAATGAATAAAAACGGAGCTTGTATTCACTCGTAACACCTATCCAGCAAAGGAAGGCATGTGGATGAGAATCTACGATTATCCGTCGATTTCTGCGGAGAGGAAATTGACCGCCATTGTCAATCGCGGGATGGATTTCAGAAAAAAAGACATATCCGCTGTGACCCGCATCCTGGAGGATGTTCGAAAAAATGGAGACCGGGCTCTGATCGAGTACGTTAACAGCTTCGACGCCCCGAACATGAAGATCGACCAGTTGTCCGTCACCGAAGAGGAATTCAAGGACGCCGCCAAGCGTGTGGACGCATCGTTCCGGCGGGCGCTGGATCGGGCCGCCGCCCAGATCGAGTCTTTTCACCGGTTGCAATTGCCGAAATCCTGGATTCAGGCCCAGCGGCCAGGAACCCTCGTGGGACAGATTGTCAACCCGGTTCAGGCCTCGGGAGTCTACGTGCCCGGTGGCAGAGGAGGCACCACGCCACTGGTGTCTTCCGTTCTGATGGGTGTCATTCCGGCGCGAATCGCCGGTGTGGAGCGCATCGTCATGGTTACTCCCCCGACCCGCGACGGCCGCGTCAATCCGCACCTCCTCGTGGCGGCCCGCAAAGCGGGGGTGACCGAAGTGTACAAGATCGGCAGTGCCTGGGCGATTGCAGCTCTCACTTACGGTACAGAGACGGTGAAGAGTGTCGACGTGATTGTGGGCCCGGGAAACCTTTATGTCACCCTGGCGAAGAAAATCGTCGCCGGAACGGTTGGCATCGACATGGTGGCCGGTCCCAGCGAGATCCTCGTGATTGCCGACAGTGCAGCCGACCCTCGTCACTTGGCGGCCGATCTTCTCTCACAGGCCGAACACGACATGCTCGCTTCTGCCGTCTTGATTACCGACAGCCGAAAGACGGCGACCGAAGTGGCTCAGGCACTCGATAACCAGCTCCAGGCCCTGGATCGGAGAGAAATTGCCGCAGCATCATTGTCCCGTTACGGGGTGGCACTGGTGGTCGACAATCTCGATGTGGCGGTCGAACTGGCCAACCGGATCGCGCCGGAGCACCTGGAATTGCAGCTGCAGGAGCCGTTCGATTATCTTGGGCGGATCCGAAACGCCGGCGCCGTGTTTCTTGGATCTTTCACGCCCGAACCGGTCGGCGACTACGTCGCCGGACCCAACCACGTTTTGCCCACGGCCGGGACAGCCCGGTTTTCATCGGCCTTGTCAGTCGATCATTTTGTCAAAAAAACCAGCATTATCCACTACTCAGAGGCTGCATTCAGGAAAGAAGCCGCTGATATTGTCCGATTGGCCGAAACCGAAGGCCTGACGGCGCATGCCAATGCGGTCAACATCCGCTTGACATCCGGTCGCCGGCGCATGTGATTTCTATCCCCCCAGAATTACACCGATTTCCCCACTCTTTATGGGTCTATGGATATCCGGGGCAACCCGTCGGCGGGACCGGGATCTTGCCGCCGCCTCCAGGCAGATCGATGACATACTGGGGTACGGCCAGGCCGGAAACCTGTGTTTTCACCGCCTGCATGATGGCCAGGCCGCAGTCCACGGTCGTGCGAAGGTGCGCGGTGCCTTTGACCGGGTCGGCGTGGTGAAGGTAGTAGGGTTTGACCCTGATTTTCAAAAGACCCTGCAGAAGGGACTTCATGGTCTCAGCCGAATCGTTGACCCCCTTCAGAAGGACGGTCTGGCAACCCAAAGGAATGCCGGCGCCCGCCAGAAGGGTGGATGCCGCTTTTGCCTGGGGGGTGATCTCGTCCGGATGATTGAACTGGGTGTTGAGATAGAGCGGGTGAAAGCGTTTCAGAAGGGCGGCCAGCGCCGGTGTGATGCGCTGGGGCAGGGCGCACGGCACTCGTGAGTGAATGCGGATGATCTCGACGTGACGGATATCACGGAGACGTCGAAGGAGATCATCCAGTTGTTGGTCTTCCAGCAAAAGCGGATCGCCGCCGGACAGAATGACCTCTCTTACCGCCGGTGTGTTGCGGATGTAGTCCAGCCCTTGGTCGCGTGTTGCCGGGGTGACGACACCGGGTTGCCCGACCATCCTTTTGCGGAAACAATGGCGGCAGTGTAGCGCACAGCGGTTGGAAACGATGAACAAGACCCGGTCCGGGTAGCGGTGAGTAAGATTTGGCACTGGGGAATCGCCGACTTCCTGCTGCGGGTCCGCACTAAAAGGGTCTGGTAGAATTTCGCGGATGTTCGGTACTGCCTGTCGCCAGAGGGCCCCGCCATTTCGATCGATCAGGGAGAGGTAATACGGGTTGATCTTCAGCGGGTAACGCCGAATCACGGCCTTCGTATCCCGGCGATCGATGTCGAGATGCCGGGACAGCGCTTCAGCCGTGGTCACGCAGTCATTCATCAGTGTCTGCCAGGATAAGCCCTGCAGGCGGCGTGAAGAGCTGCCCGTAGTCATATGCCTTGATGAGATTGCCATAAGTAAGGATCTTATCCAATATAAGGTACGGGAAAACGGTCAATACACTTGTTGCTCTACGGGTTCTTGTGAACCACCGGACCCATATCATCGAAACCTTCCCATCACAATCCCCAGATGAAATATTCAAACACTTGCCAGTGCCGTGAACCAGCCGCAGAGCAACAGACCGTTTTCGTTTGGGACACCGCGCGACCGATCGAGGAGCCGCACCCGAACTGCAGCTGCGATGCAGTCCGCTCACGAACCCGAAGATCGCCTCGATGGGTGAGTGTCATGGATTTCCTTCATTCGGGGGCGATACCCGCAGGTACCGATCGGAACATTGATGAGGGAAATTCATGCACCAGCCAGCCCACCGCCCTCGATCCTGTCCAACAATCCTTTTGCACCTTTTAATCAAGAAACGCTTCTGAAGGTGTTTGGTATTGACAACCCATGACGCGCCGTATAAAATGAATGAACATTCATTCATTATTTGTTTGGCCACCAGGGAGGTGAACGATCGGCGCTAAAAACAAAAATAACAAGTATCATCTGATTCTCGATGCCGCCATTAAGGTATTTGCCCAATATGGATACGCCCATTCGACGGTTTCCAAAATCGCCAAAGAAGCCGGAGTGGCCGATGGGACTATCTACCTCTACTTCAAGAATAAAGACGATATTCTGGTCCAGTTTTTCAGCTACAAGACCAAGCAGGTTTTCGAGCGCTTCCGGGAAGAGGTCGGCCGCGGGGGGAATTCGATAGAGAAGTTGAGGAATCTGGTCCGTTTGCATCTGTCTGAGTTTCAGCGCGACCGCAACGTGGCCATCGTCTACCAGGCCGAAACCCATCGGATCAGCCGCCGGGCGGAATCCCAAATAAAAGAGATGTCCAAAATGTACCTGGATATCATTGCCGAGATCGTCGAAACCGGGCAGGCGGAAGGACAGATCCGCAAGGATTTGTATCTGGGTCTGGTCAAACGGTTTATCGTCGGGGCTGTCGATGAAGTGATCAATACCTGGCTCCACTCCAGCGGTAAATACGATCTGGTATCGATGGCGGATCCGCTGGTAGACCTATTTTTGAACGGCATCGGCAGTCAGAAACAGGTCCAAGCCCTTGAGGCTGAGAACGACATTTAGTGTCTCCGGGAAAACCCCATACACAAGGAGAGTCTGGTTATGGCACAGCAAATTGCAGATCGGCGGGATATCGATTTTGTACTTCACGAAATGTTGAATGTCCAAGAATTGAGCCAGCATGAAAAATATCAGGACTTCAACCGCAAGACTATAGACCTGGTGGTAACCGAAGCCCGCAATCTGGCTATAAAGGAAATTCTCCCGACCCAGGTCGTCGGCGATCGTCAGGGAGTGAGCTTTGAAAATGGTTCCGTAAGGGTTCCCGAGGAATTCAAGAAACTTTACGACATTTATCAAGAGGGTGAATGGGTGGCCATGACCGAAAGCCTTGACTGGGGCGGACAGGGCATGCCGCGGACCGTCGCCCAGGCGGCCAGCGAGTATTTTGTCGGTGCCAACCTGGCCTTTATGATGTATCCGGGTTTGACCCACGGCGCCGGGAAATTGATTGAGACCTTCGGCACGCCGGAACAGAAAAAGCTTTACCTCAAGAAGCTCTATTCCGGGCAATGGTGCGGTACGATGCTCCTGACCGAGCCGGAGGCCGGATCGGATGTCGGCGCCCTGACCACATCGGCTCGAAAAAACGATGACGGTACGTATTCAATCACCGGCAACAAGATATTCATATCCGGCGGAGACCATGATCTGGTCGAGAATATTATCCATCCGGTGCTGGCACGGATCGAAGATGCACCGCCGGGGACGAGCGGAATTTCCCTTTTCGTCGTACCCAAAATTTGGGTCAACGGCGACGGCACCCTGGGAGAACCCAACGACATTGTCTGCACCGGTATAGAAGAGAAAATGGGTATCCACGGCAACGCCACCTGCTCCATGGCTCTCGGCGGTAAAGGCCAATGCCGGGGAGTGCTCCTGGGGGAGGAGAACAAGGGCATGCGCGCCATGTTCCTGATGATGAACGAGGCCCGACTGCTGGTCGGCCTGCAGGGTTTCTGCTGCGCCAGCTCGGCCTACCTCCACGCGCTGAATTACGCTCGCCAGCGGGTACAGGGGCGGCACCTTCTAAAGATGCAAGATCATACCGCCGGTGCGGTACCGATAATTCAACATCCGGACGTTCGCCGGCAGCTGTTGACGATAAAAAGCTATGTGGAAGGGATGCGCAGCCTGCTCTATCTGGTGGCGATGTTGAGCGACCGGGTGGATACTGCTGTCAGCCCTGAAGAAAAGTCGCGGTTGCAGGGGATGATCGATCTTCTCATTCCGGTCGCCAAGGGATATGTGACTGACCGATCGTTTGAAATGTGCAGCCAGGGGCTTCAGGTCTACGGTGGTTACGGTTACATCCGGGAGTATCCCATGGAGCAGCTGCTGCGCGATTGCCGCATCACCATGATTTACGAGGGAACCAACGGCATCCAGGCCATGGATCTGCTTGGACGTAAATTGGGATTGAATCAGGGCAAGCCGATCATGGACCTGCTGGGTGAAATTCAGAAGACCCTCGGAAAGGCCAAGGAAATAGAGGCACTGAAAGGATGCGCTGATAGGGTGGAAAAAGCGGTGAACCGCCTGGGGGAGGTGGCGTTGCATTTGGGCCAGACCGCCATGTCTGCCAAGGTGCTCTACGCGTTTGCCTATGCCCATCCGTTCCTGGATGTCTGCGGCGATGTTGTTTTGGGTTGGATGCACCTGTGGCGGGCGACTGTGGCGGCGGCGGCCCTGGGAAATGGGGCCAAAAAGAAAGAAGCCGCATTCTACGAAGGGCAGATTAAAAGCGCCGAGTTTTTTATCCACACCATCCTGCCGGTGACAAACGGCAGGATGAAGGCCATTTTAGAAACCCATGGCGCTGCAGTGGATATTTCCGAGGCGGCCTTCGGAGGTTGAATCGGCGGCGGTGCTGGGCTCTTCTAAACTGAGGGGACAGGCGGCTTTAGTCTTCGCCTCTGGCAGCTTAAAACGAGAATGGTTGCCCACTCTCGCTGCTGATCGTCCTTCGGCCCCGACGGTCACCAAAAGAGGCCGGCCTATCAGATGATTGCGAGTGCGGCCCGGTTGTTTAACGGCTTTGCTTCTGCCTTTCCTGTTGCCGGAGTTCTTTCTTCAACACCTTACCCACGTTTGTTTTTGGCAGTTCCGCGCGGAATTCGATCTCCGTCGGCCATTTGAATTTGGCCAGTTTTTCGCGACAGAACTCGATCAACTCCTCCTGTGTGGCCGACTGGCCCTCCTTGAGGACCACGAACACTTTGGCCGTTTCGCCACGGGTGGAATGGGGAATGCCGATGGCGGTGGCTTCCTGAACCTTGGGGTGTTCGAAGAATACTTCTTCTATATCCCGCGGATAGACATTGAGACCGCCGGAAATGATCATGTCTTTCTTGCGGTCGACGATGTAGTGGTATCCTTCTTCGTCCATCATGGCGATATCTCCCGTGTGAAGCCAGCCGTCAGAGAGGGTTTCCGCCGTGGCCGCCGGATTGTTCCAGTAGCCCTTCATTACCTGGGGGCCTCTTATCAACAGTTCGCCTGATTCTCCAACAGGCAGATCGGTTTGGTTGTCAGTAAGATCGACGATACGGCATTCGGTGTCCGGTATCGGCACGCCGATGCTGCCCACTTTTCGTTTGCCGCCGGCAAACGGGTTGATATGGGTCACAGGAGAGCTTTCCGTAAGACCGTAGCCTTCCACGATAACCGATCCGGTGCGTTTTTCGAATTCACGGATGACCTCGACCGGCAAGGGGGCGCTGCCGGAAAAGCAACCCTTGATGGAGGTCATCGGCGTCTGGTCGATCTTGGGATGATTGAGGATGCCGATGTACATGGTCGGAACGAGGGGTGCGAAGGTCGGCTTGAATTTGCCGATCGTTTCTAACAATGGTTCGGGTTGAGGCTTGGGAACGAGGATGTCTTCCCAACCCATGTATATGGCGAAATTCATGGCGGTGGTCAGGCCGAAGACATGAAAGAACGGCAGGGCGCCCAGCATGATCTCTTCACCTTCCGCGAAAGTCGGAAACCACTTGCGGACCTGCTGGACGTTTTTGCTCAGATTGGCATGGGTCAACATCACGCCTTTCGACACGCCGGTGGTCCCGCCGGTGTACTGGTACATGGCCACGTCGTCGAATCCGATGTTCACCACCGGAGAATCGGCAGAATGTTTTTCGATGATCGACTTCCAGCGATACACGTCATCGGCTGGTTTGACATCCGCGGCCAGTTTTTTCTTCTTGGCGACCAGAGGGAACAGCAGGTTCTTGGGAAAGGGAAGGTAGTCGCCGATGGAGGTGATGACGATCTGCTGGATCTGTGTTTTGGGTCGTAAATCGATCATGCGGTTGCCGAGCAGGTCGAGGGTCACGAGCAGTTTGGCGCTCGAGTCGTTGAACTGATGCAGAAGTTCGCGGTCGGAATAGAGCGGATTGTTCATGACGACGATGCCGCCGATCTTCAACACCGCATAATAGGCTGCAACGCAGGGGATCAGGTTGGGCAGAAGTATGGCGACCCGATCGCCTTGTGAGATTCCCATTGCGGAAAGAGCCGAGGTGAAGCGACCCACCATTTCATTCAATTGCCGGAAGGAAATTCGGTATCCCTGAAAGTTCAAAGCCGGACGATCTGGAAACCTTTCCGCCGAACGCTCCAGGAACCCGGGCAGGCAGATGTCTTCGAAATCGACGAATTCGGGTACTCCCTCTTCGTAATTGGCCAACCAAGGCTTATCTTGGTATGCGGATTCTGTCGTCACGGTCACCTCCTTTTGGGTTGTTAAACAGGCCCGAGCATGCTATGAATCCCTCCCTATGCCGCAGCGTCATAATTATACATGCTATTTCCCACCCCATATAACGAGAATAAATAATTTTCAACAGGTTAAAGTGAAAATCTCCGGCCGAGAACGAACCGGGAACACGGCAATGACCACCCTTTCTTTAGACGCTGAATTTATAAGGGCTGGCCGTCTCCAGATCCGTCTTACGCTCTGGGGTGGCGGATATAGGGTCCGGCAGGGCCGCCTGTAATCGTTTTTCCCTTGACAGGGAACGTGGTTGGCGCTAAAAACTGAATGAGCATTCATTCAGTTTTTAGCGCCAACATATGTGAAACACCAGAAGGAGCCTCGAACCCATAATGGAATCAGCCTTGATCTCGCCCGCAAATGCCCTCTACTTTGGTCTGCCCGGAAAGGCGATTTTCATTCTCATTCCCCTGATCGGTATCGGTATCTTCGCCTACATCATGTTCCGACGGGTCAGCCCCCTGCGGAAGGCGGCGCCGGATCCGCGTTTCGGCCGCACGGGCGAACGCATCCGCAGTGTTTTCAAATACTGGTTGGGACAGTACAAACATCCGCGCTATCTGCTTCCGGGAATCATGCACATCCTGCTTTTTGCCGGCTTCCTGATTTTATCGATCCGGTCGCTGACCCTCGTCATGATGGGTTTCGTCGACGGGTTCGTCATGCCGGGACTGGACGGAGAGTTGGGGCACGCTTACGGTGTATTAAAGGATTTGGCGACGACGTTTGTCCTTTTGGCGGTCCTGGTGCTGATTATCCGGCGAGCCGTATTCAAACCGGCCCGCTATGCCGTTCCGCCGCGCTACGGCAAAGGACACACTTGGGAGGCTATATTCGTGCTTTGCCTGATCGCTGGTTTGGTAACCTGCGACATGGTCTTCGACGGCAGCCTCACGGCCGCTCAAGGACAAAAGGGACTGGCCACAGAAGTGGTGATCCCCGGCACCGGTCATTGGGTGACGGCCAGCCTTTTTCTCGCCCTGCCGCCAGCCACCCTGCAGGTGTTGAACCAGGGAGCGTTTCTTCTTCACGAACTGATTTTCTTCTTTTTTCTCTGTTTTCTGCCGTTGGGCAAGCATTTCCATGTCATCACCTCCCTGTTCAATGTCTATTTCATGAAGCTCGACAAGGGAACGGTAAAACCGGTTCGCTGGGGTGTAGAGGACGAGAACCTCGACGATCTGGATGCTTTCGGTGTCAAGGTCTACGAGGATTTCACCTGGAAGCACATTCTCGATTTTTACTCATGTGTCGATTGCGGGCGGTGTTCCGACAATTGTCCGGCCAATGCCGCCGGCCGTCCCCTGTCGCCGCGGTTCATTTCGATCAAATGCCGGGATCACGGATATCGCAAGTATCCCCTCTTGGGTCCGTCACAAGCAGCGGAAACCGGGCTGATCGGCCATGTACTGGAAGAAGACGAAATCTGGTCCTGTACGACCTGCGGTGCCTGCGAGGAAGAATGCCCGGTGATGATCGAATACATCGACAAGATCGTCGACGTACGGCGGGCAATGGTCGATGAGGGTATCGTGCCGCAGTCTCTCCAGAAACCGCTGCAGGCCCTCGAAAAACGAGGCAACCCTTGGGCCAAGCTCGAGAAAAAGCGTGCGGAGTGGACGGCGGTGGAGGGATTTGAAGAAAGATGCCCGGTAAAGGTTTTGGGCAAGAAGGCATCTGCCGACACGCTTTACTTTGTCGACAGTATCAGTTCCTACGACGACCGCATGCAGGAGATTGCCAGAGCCACGGCTCTCTTGCTGCGGGCATTGAATGTCGATTTCGGAATTCTGGGTAAAGACGAGAAAGACAGCGGCCATGAGGCCCGCCGATTCGGGGAAGAAATGCTGTTCCAGGACCTGATGGCCCACAACACGGATAAGATTCTCGATTCCGGCGTCACCCGTGTGATTACGTCCGACCCGCATGCGTATAATGCCCTGAAAAAAGACTATCGGGATATCCCGCTGGCCGAACATATCAGCCAGGCTTTATATGAGAAAGTCAAATCCGGAACGCTGACCTTCAGGCCTATTGATAATGGGGGTAAGACATATACTTATCATGACCCGTGCTACCTCGGCCGGCACAACAACCTCTATGAAGAACCGCGTGCCGTGCTCGATGCCATTCCCGGCCTGAAGAGAATCGACATGGAAAGAAGCCGAGACCGCTCTTTCTGTTGCGGAGGCGGCGGCCTAATGCTGTTTTACGAGCCTGAAGAGGAAGAACAGCGCATGGGAGTGATCCGGGTCCGGATGGCCAAAGACGCCGGGGCCGACGTTATCGTCACTGCTTGCCCGTTTTGCCTGGTAAATATTGAGGATGCCATTAAAGTCGCCGGCCTGGAAGGGGAAATGACGGCCATCGATTTCTGTGAGCTTGTGAGCCGGCAGTTAGAAGAAGCCCATACTTAATATCGATTCGGTTTGACCCTCTGGGGTCAGGCCTCCATAGACACGATTGATACGATTGGGAGGGAGAAATGGAGATCTTGGTTTGCGTGAAGAGGGTTCCCGACACGGCCGAAAACGAGATTGAAGTGAACAAGGACGGCTCGGACATTAGGCGTGAAGATCTCGTTTACTCGGTCAACGAGTGGGATAATTATGCCGTCGAGGAGGCGATCCAGATCCGCGACAAAGTGGGTGGCAGCGTTACGGTTGTTACGGTCGGAGATGAGGAGTCGGAAGAGGTGCTCAGAAGAGAGATGGCCATGGGTGCGGACGCCGGTATTCTTCTATCCGATGCGGCATTTGAAGGCTCCGACGGACGTGGCGTCGCGACGATTCTCAAGGCCACCGTTGGAAAAGGAAAATATGACTTGGTATTAACTGGCGCCCAAGCCGACGACGGTGCCGGCCAGGTTGGTGGAATGTTGGCCGCCTTGCTGGATTGGCCGTATGCTTCACTGGTCAACTCAGTCGATGTTCAGGACGGCGGAAAAATAAAGGTCGGCCGTGAGATCGAGGGTGGCAATCAGGAAATCAATGAAATTGATCTGCCCTGCGTGCTTTCGATTCAGACCGGTATCAACGAACCGCGCTACGTCGGTATCCGGGGTATACGCAAGGTGGCTTCGGTTGACATACCCGTTTTCGGATCCGCCGATCTCGGTCTACCCGCCGATGCCGTGGGCGTCAGTGGTGCCAGGGTCAAGCGGGTCGATTATTTTGTTCCCGAACTTGGGGAGGGGGCCGAGATCCTGCAAGGCAGCATGGAGGAAAAAATTGACAAGTTGATCGAATTTCTCAAAGCCAAAGGAGGGCTGAAGTAATGGCCGGACAGGTTTTTGCTTACATCGTACACAGAAACGGGGTTGCCGACGATACGGCTCTTGAATTACTTGCCGCGGCGGCCAAAATCAATCCCGACGCGCCGGTAACGGCCTTGATCACCGGCGCCGGTGACCCATTGGAGAGTGTCTGCTCCACTCTGGCATCCGCCTATCCTGAAATATGGAAGATCGGCCACGACGCGATGGCCTATCCGAATGCCGAAATTGTCCGCAAAGCGCTGGTCAACATACTGCCGGCGGGCGCCATCGTTTTGCTGCCTCACAATACTTTTGGGATGGATTTGGGGCCCGGCCTTTCAATCAAACTCGACACCGCCTATGTGGCCGATGCCGTCGATTTCGCCGGAAGCGATGGCGATACCCTGAAGGTGATCCGCCAGGAATATAGCGGCATGGTCAGTACCCACACCCTTTGCGATCTGTCCAAGGGTGCCGTGCTTACCTGCCGGCCCGGATCATTTACTCCGTCAGAGAAAGCACCGGTTGGAGGCAGCGTGGTGGACAAGTCGGCGGAAGCCGGCGAGCTGACGGCGAATCGACGCTACCTCCAGGTGGTTGAAGCTGAAAAGGGGGACGTCGACATCACCAAGTCCGATGTTCTCGTCTCCGTGGGCAGGGGGATCGAGGATCAGGAAAATATCGAACTGGCCGAGGAACTGGCCGAGTCGATGGGAGCGGTAGTGTCATGTTCGCGGCCGATCGTGGATGCCAAATGGCTCGAAAAACCCCGCCAGGTGGGTACTTCCGGCCAGACGGTCAAACCCAAGGTCTATCTGGCCCTGGGAATCAGCGGTTCCTTCCAACACATGGGGGGCCTCAAAGGTTCGCCCTTCATTGTGGCGGTCAACAAGAATCCAAAAGCACCCATCTTTCAGGTGGCCGATGTCGGTATCGTGGAAGATGTCCTCGAGTTCATCCCCGAGTTGACTGAGAAAATCAAAGAAAGCAAATAGCGTCCTTAGCGACGTCTGCTCAATGCCGGTCCTCCTGGTTATCGGAACGACCGGCATTTTTGCCTTTTGCGGGTCTGGCGGCGCTCCGGCGTTTGGGAATTTGGCTGCAGAAGGGTGGGTTGGTCTTTTGGTCCAGCCGGCGTGTGTGTCGACTGGTCGGTTCGGTTCCTAAATTCAACGGGTTAGACCCGACATACAGAGACATCCGGCTGCGGCGATTTGTTCCTGTGTCAAAAGAAATCGATCGCACTGAAAACTTGGCGCGAGTCTGAGTCCTTATGCTGGCGGTTCACCCGTTCTTGACTGGCTTGCGCCACCTTTTCTGCTGAACGATTTCCAGGTGTTTGATTTCTTGTATAGCCTCTAAAGCCAACCGTTGCGGTTTGGCAGTACTCTTGTGTCTCTTGATATCTTCCTTACTTGTCCGTCTCCCTTCCGTGTGCCCCCTCATTGTGGTCCCCCCTTGTTACCGCTGATGCTGACGCGACTCCATGGGTCGATACCGGTCGGCCATGAACACACCGATTGACTGTCACTCTTCTCCATCACGCTCCATTCCTTGGATTTTGGAGAGTGGTCGTTAAGGGCAACGGTTGCAGCGGGGATCATCGACCGGTTACCTCCGTTCCAAGAGAGATAGACATGCAATGCGGTACCATTTCATTGTTCAACCTGTCAATGGGTCAATTGGATATTCTTTTGTTCATTTCCATAGTGGATATGAAAAAAAACTCCTAATTTGTGGAGCGCCGACCTCGAAACAGATCAGGGCGGTCCGTATAAAATATTGTAATTAGTAAAAAATATAAATTATGAGCCATCGTTAAAAATTGGTCCATTTTTTGATTTAGCGAATTGTTAATGTTTTGTGGATTCAAGGCACGGATGAAATCCCCACGGTCGGGAATGATTTTCAGCAAAAGGAAACGTTCAGCGAGATGCGCATTACACCCTGTGCAGAAATGGAAACAAGGCGGCCAGAATTAGCAGGTCACCCAATAGTATCGTGCTCTATCGTGAATAAGGTTCTCATCGGTATCACAGGTTTGCTGTTTTTGTTCTTTATAGCGAGTCCGGCGGATTCAGGACTGGTTGATGGCGCGGACCGAGTCGTTAACGGCTTAAGGATGAGACCGGTTGCTCTGCTTTCCTCACAGCCTCTGGCGGTTGACGATGTTGATGATTCTACCCTATATCACGCCAGGGCCTTGGCGAAGAAATCCCACGAAAAAAGTGACCTTTGCGCCCTGCCTTTGCCGGTAGAAGTCCCGAACCGGCATGACCGCCCTTCAGGCGAGGAATGGCGGCCTGTCGATGACAATCATACTACCTTCAAAGAAGCGGAGTATCAATTTCTTCAAAAAACCTTGAGAGCGTATGATGCCATCAATCGAACAGGAGGCTGGCCAAAAGTCGAACCCGGTCCACCGCTACGAGTGGGCGATCAGGGGCCGCGCGTGAAGGCATTGCGCTCTTACCTGAGAGCCACCGGCGATTTGCCGACGGTGACTTTGTCCTCTGACCCTGTTTTCGATCGGGCACTTGAGTCGGCCGTTATGCGCTTTCAAGGTCGCCATGGGTTATTTGAGGACGGAGTTGTCGGGAAAAATACCCAGGCGGCTATAGCCGTGCCGGTTGAGGAGCGGATCAATCAATTGCAGATCAACATGGAACGTTGGCGATCGATTCCAGGCAGCTTTGGCTCGCATTATTTGATGGTCAATATCCCTGGGTTTGAATTGCGGATTGTAGAAAACGATACGGTGGTCCGAAAAATGCGAGCCATAGTGGGAAAGAAGCGCCGCCAGACACCGGTCATGTCCGACCGTATAACTTACGTAGAGTTGAATCCCTATTGGAATATTCCTCGCAGAATTGTCCTCGAAGATATCCTGCCACGGATTCAGGAGGATCCCGGCTATCTGGCAAAGCACGGTATTCGGGTTTTTAACGGCTGGAAGGAGGAAGCATCGGTACTGGATCCCGTCGCCATCGACTGGGGACGTGTATCAAACAGTTATTTCCCCTACCGCCTGCGCCAGGAACCTTCTAAAATGAATTCCCTGGGCCAGGTAAAGTTCATGTTCCCCAACCGGCAAAGCGTATATATTCACGATACGCCCGGAAAAAATCTATTTCAAAAACAAAAAAGAGCTTTTTCTTCCGGATGCGTGCGCGTTCAAGATCCACTGGCATTGGCAGAATACCTGATCGGAGAACAGGATTGGGATCGAAAAAGGCTCGAAACGACCATTGAAGCCGGACGACGACAGGTCATCGTGTTGAAGAAGTCGATCCCGGTCCATCTGGTCTACTTCACGGCGTGGGTGGATGAGGGTGGAGACGTGCATTTTAGGGAAGACATTTACGACATCGACAAGCAGTTCCTCGCGAACGCGCAAAAGGGTCCCTCGATATCGAAAAATTATAGTGGTGAGCCTGGTGCCAAGAATTTGTTTCTTAACTAAGCCCATCCGGCAGCGAGTCATTCATTGATGATCAGCAGAACCAGTTCTTTCGGCCCGTGCACGCCGAAGGTCAAAATAAATTCGATGTCGGCCGTTTTCGAAGGGCCGGAGATAAACAGAGCGTTGGTAGGGATCTTTTCCGGCCATTTGAGCTCGGTAAAGGCCTCGGTGGGGGAAGCGAAAATCTTGTCTGCCTCCAGCAATGCGATGTGAATGTGGGGGACCAGGGACATTGAGCGCGGTTCCTTCTCCGTCGGCCAGAGGATAATGAGGCCCGGATCGGCGATGGCGCCGATGGTGGTTGTCAGGGCCGCATCGACTTCGAACAGTTCGGATTTGAAAGCCTCGATGTTTTCACCATAAGTCGCAAGGACCGGCAGTCCTCCATGGCCGCCGGACCAAGCGCTTTGAAGGGCCTTGCCATATGTGGTTTCGGGTGCGATCAGAAGTTTGCTCAGTTTCTTCTCTGCCACAATCGTATCCAGTTTTTTAACCCAGGTATTCTTGGTTACCACATACACTTCTGTTCGCACGGCTTCCATATGTGTTTTGAGTTGTCGTAGTTTCTCATCCCGGCTCAGCCGGGGAATGGGCATGGTTTTCGCCGATCCCGTCTCCCGGGCGGCCGGTATGGTCAGCGCAGTCTGGAGGCGGTTCAAAATACGGTCTCGGGCGCTGTCATTCATCGCGGACTCCTTTTTCGCGGGCTAGCCGGTGCAGACTTTTCTTGGCAAATCGGGGCGCCGTCCTCACGGTGGTCCAGGCTCGCAAAGGGCCGACGGAGGGCAGTATGTTCCCCAGTTTACCCATGATTTTCTCGTTTGCTTCGCGCAACAGCGGGACGGTGTTCATTCGCGCCCAGGCCTTCCAAGCCAGACTTTCGATGGGATTGCGCTTGCAGCCGTGCCCCTTTACCGGTGAAGTTGCGGCCGAAGAATAACTTTCATCGCGCAAGCGACGGATCAGACTGGGGATTGGGATCTTAACCGGACAGACCTCGCCGCAGGCATTGCAAAGGGAGGACGCCGTCACGAGATCTCCCGCCTTTTCGAGGCCTTCCATCTGGGGAGTCAGAATTTTACCGATCGGTCCGGGATAGACAAACCCATAGGCATGGCCGCCGATCCGGGTGTAGACCGGACAGTGATTGAGGCAGGTCCCGCAACGGATGCACTGCAGGGTCTGTCGAAACTCCGGATCGGCAAGGATGTGCGATCGGCCGTTGTCCAGAAGGATCAGGTGCACCTCCTTTGGACCGTCCTTCTGCCCCGGCCGCCGGGGCGATGTAATCATGTTGACATAAGTCGTGATCTGTTGACCGGTTGCCGAGCCGGTTAATAAGCGTAACAACGGTGGCACATCGGTCCATTTGGGGATGACCTTCTCCAATCCCATTACGGCGATGTGCACCGGTGGTACGGTGGTGCACATGCGCCCGTTGCCTTCGTTTTCCACCAATAGCAGGGTTCCGGTTTCTGCGATGGCAAAATTCACTCCGCTCAATCCGACAGGCGCTGCGGCGAACTTCCTGCGCAGGGTTCTGCGGGCGATGGCATTGAGCTCTTCCACTTTTTCGGTGTAAGGTGTGTCGGGGATCTTTTCATGAAAAAGCCGGGCCACCTCGTCTTTGTTTTTGTGAATGGCCGGTACGATGATGTGTGAAGGTGTTTCCCCGGCCAATTGGATGATAAACTCACCCAGGTCGGTTTCAATCGGCTCGATGCCGTTTTCGATAAGGAAATGGTTGAGGTGCATTTCCTCCGACACCATGGACTTCCCCTTGACGATCTCCTTGGCGTCGTGTGACCGCATGATTTCGAGGACGATCCGGTTGGCTGCATCCGTTGTTTCGGCCCAATAGACCCGGATGCCGTTTTGGAGACATTTCTCTTCCAGCTGTTTGAGAAGCTCTGGTAACCGGCTCAATGCCTGCTGCTTGATGGCATGACCGATTTCGCGAAGTTTTTCGATTTCTTTCGGGTCCGGAAAAACCGCTTGTCGTTTGCTGATAAGCGTGTCCATGGCGGCCTGCAGATTTCGGCGCAGCTGCCTGTTGCCCAGATCTCGGGCCACATTGGCTTCGAAGTCGAATGACAGCGCATTAGGCATTGATTCTCTCCCAAATAAATTCGGCGATATGTTGACCTTTTACCGGTGCGCGCATTTTCTCCATGGCGCCCGTGATGTTCATCAGGCAACCACAGTCTCCGGTCAGCATCAAGGCGGCCCTGGATTCAGTCACTTTTTGTACTTTGTCCTGCACCATGGCCGCTGATATCCGGGGCTGTTTGACCGCGAACGTGCCGCCGAACCCGCAGCACTCGTTTTCGCGAGCGAGCTCGATCAAATCGACACTGCCAAGCTGGCGAATCAAGGATTTCGAATCATCGGTAACGCCCATTTCACGCATGGCGTGGCAGGAGGAGTGCCAGGTGACTTTCACCGGTACCCCCCGATCCTCCAAACGGATGTTCAGAACCCGTACCAGAAATTCGGTCAATTCGTATACCCGTTGGGAAAACGCCTGCGCCCGTCCGGCTTCCGACGTTCCGGCAAACAGGTTGGGGTAATGCTGCTTCATCATGCCGGCACACGAACCGGACGGAACGACAACCGGATAGTTTTTGGAAAAAACCGTCATCTGCTTGCGGGCCACCTTGCGGGCCTCCTGCGGGAAACCGGAATTGTATGCCGGTTGTCCGCAACAGCTCTGGTGGCGAGGAAACACCACGTCGACGCCCTGGTTTTGTATCAGCCGAATGGCCGCTATCCCGGCTTCGGGGTAAAGGGAATCGACTAAACACGTCGCGAAAAAATAGACAGTTGGTGGTTTGGTCAGCATGGCGCTAAACTCCGTCGAAGATCGTTGTCAACTCTGGTTTGTTTGAATCTAACCGGATATCTCAATAACCTATTTTTTTCTAACCGTCCATGATCGGCCCCTTTGGTGCACCGATACGATGTGGGCGAGGTCGAGGAGCTCTCATTACCGTTGCAGCGAAGGGCCGAACACCAACATCAACCTCCTGTTCATGTCGCTACCGCCCCAGAGGGAAAATGACCTCAAGTGCATCGTCCAATCAGAAATCGGCCGTGACATATGCGAATCATGTCCTCAGCGGACTATTCTCAGTGTTGGACCAAAGTCCAATTGCATCTGTTTCCCGCTGTGTTAACTATTGAGGATGCCATATATTCATACCGTAGTCATCTATTATCATGCCATTGAAAGGAGCTAAGCATGAAAAGGAACTGGTTGGTTATATTGCTGGCAATCACCCTGGTGTCAACGGGTCTCTTTACCTCAGAGTCCCGGGCCCTTGAGATCGTCACCGCGGAAGACATACAACAAAACGTTATTGAAAAAGAGAGCTTTATCAAGGTCGTCGACAATTTCATCGTGCTCTTCGACGCTTCGCGCTCCATGGCCGACACCTATCCGGCCAGCGGCAGCCAGCAGATCGAAGCGGCCAAGGAGATCCTGCGCCAACAAAACGCCGTCCTGCCAGAGCTGGGCTGGAATGCCGGTCTTTTTACCTTTACGCCCTGGAAGTCTTATTACGACCTGGCCACTTACGACAAGGCGGCTTACGGCAATGCGATCGAAAGTCTGCCCTCGACCCGCACCGCCGGTGACTGGGTACAGAACACGACCCCCCTGGCCGACGGCATCGATCGGCTCGATCCGCTGCTTTCCGGCCTATCGGGTAAAACCGCCGTTTTTATTTTTACCGACGGCACTTACCAGAGGGTGGAGCCCAAGAAACTGTGGCCCATGGACGCCATCAAAGCGGTGGCCGAGAAGCACCCGGACACCTGTTTTTATTTCATCAGCTCGGCCAAGCCCGGTAAGCCGCAGAAGCTGCTGAACGATATGGCCGGGGTGAATGTCTGTTCGCGGGTGATTCCTTTCGACGAAATTTATAAAAATCCGATTTACGGCGGCGGCATCCTGTACCTGGTCGACTCGACCAAGGAAGTGGTCACCATGGCCGAGACCCGCATTGCGGGGGCCAAGGTGGGCAACATCCATTTCGAGTTCGACAAGAGCGACATTCTGCCGCAATATGCCGCTGAACTCGACAAGCTGGGCAAATTTATGCAGGAGACCCCGAACGCGACGACGGCCCTGGCCGGTTTCTGCGACAACACCGGCGATGAGGAATACAACCTGTGGCTGTCCCAGCAGCGGGCCGAGAGTGTCGCCAACTACCTGAAGCAGAACTTCGGCATCGCACCGGAGCGGATCGCCACCTTCTGGTACGGCAAGACCAACCCGATTGCCGACAACAGCACGCCCGAAGGCCGCGCCCAAAACCGCCGCGTGGAAGTCGCTGTCGGCGGCCTGTGATCTGAGCCAACTCATTAAGGTAAGAGGATGTATCAGAGGTGTTCATTGGCCCATAGGTATGGTGTTGATTGCGGACAGCGCCATCAAACTTCGTACTGCGCCAATGAGTACCTCATGATATCTCCCTCGTAAATATTTCTCTTCCTACTTTCCAGCCCTTTATGACTCGATCTCCCAAATATAATCTATATGGCAACTGACTCTATCGCCGCTATTTCCACCTCTGACAGTTCCCAGTCGTACACTGACAAATCTTCTCTCATGTGGCCTTGGTTTGTCGTCCCCGTCAAAGGAATCATTCCAACCTGCAGCGCAAACCGAAACACGAGCTGGGGTAGTGAACATCTCAAGCGATCGGCGATCTGACGAATCTCAATGCGGTCCATTTCGGCCGCATTGGCCGTGAGAAGAGAAAATCCCTGGTAGATGATGTCGTTACTACGGCACAGATTACGCATCTCGGCATCCCATCGATTTTTTGCAAAACATCGGTTCTGAACGAAGGACGGTTTGACCTCGGCCTCATCGAGCAGCAGACGCAGTTGCTCCACGCTGATGTTCGATACGCCGATCATTTTTACAACCCCGGTTTTTTGGATGCCTTCCATAGCCCGCCATACTTCCCAATCCGCGCTGGTGAGACCACGGTCTGTGGATGGCCCGTGGAGAATATATGAATCGAGATACGTCGTGTGGAGATGGTTCAGCGAACTTACAATGGATTGCCGAACCTGGGAGGTAAAGCCTGCAACAGGATCGTAAGGCAGTCGATGGTCCTGCCCGGCTGCATAAGTGAATTTCGACTGTAGGAAGAGGTCGCTGCGCATCAGTTTCCCTTGGCCGAGAACTTTTTTAAGCGCTTCGCCCACACCGGCCTCGTAATAGTGGCGGCGTTGGTTCGCCATATCGATTCCCCTAAAACCGGAATCAATGGCCAACCGGACCAAGACTTCGGTTTGTAACTCTTTCCATGCCGTTCCATAAATAAACGTGGGTATCGAGAGCCCTCTGTGTTCGATCTGGCGTCTGACCGCGTGAGATGTGTTCGGCATTTTACCCCTCACCCGTATCGAATGATTCAAGCCAAATAGCGTTTCTCTTATTTGCTCTTGTTCACCTACCAGGCGATGGGCTGTTTTTCGCGGAAAAAACCGCCGGTCGGGCCGTCATCCGGAAGCGTGGCCAGCCAAACAGGGGTTTCAGCGCCTTGCGCGGGTGATATCGGCGCCTGATCGCCGCCCATTTCTGTACGAACCCATCCGGGGCAAACCGAATTGACCAAAATATTTGTCCCGCGCAACTCTTTAGCGAGTAAGGTAGTCAGGCCATTCAGTGCCGTCTTAGACAAGCGGTAGGCCGGTGATAACACCCCGGCATAATCCGAATCGGGATCGGCCATTTCGGTCAGTGATCCCAATGTACTGGACATATTGACGATACGACCGTAATTGTTACGCTTCATCAGGGGAATACACGCCTGGGACATCAACAACGGCCCGAAAGTATTCGTGACTAGTGTGTTTTTCAATGTGGTCTGATCGAGTTCGAGAACATGCGTCTGGGGATCGATGAGGATGCCGGCATTATTGACCAGAATGTCCAACCGTTTGAATTTTTCGGTAATGTGACCCACTGCGGATTGAATTGTCACAGGCTGCGTTACATCGACATTGATACAATAAGCATCCCCGCCTTTTTCCCGAATCTTATCCTGCGCTGCGATGCCTTTGGTTGAATCGCGCGCGCCGATGAGAACCGTCATCCCTTTGGCCGCCAGCTGTTGGGCGATTTCGAATCCGATGCCCTTGTTTGCCCCGGTAATCAGGGCAATCTTATTCGTTTCTTTCTTCATGGTTATATCCTTTCAAGACCTATGGAACATTATGCTTTTTGACGAATGAATAACGCACAACGTATACTGGTTATCCAATATAAAATTTGAAACACAATAGGGTGGTATAAGTGGTTGTAGAATAAACGTCCGAATATCGGAACGATATTTGACAATCACTATATCTCCTCACGAAGGAAATTAAGTGCATGACCCCGAAAGTCAAATATGGCTCCGATCGGAATATGCTGTGGAGACGCTTAGCTAAGATGGAAATCAACCCGGCAGGCTGTCGTCAGTGTGAATGCGTCGGCAAGTCTCCGTGCACGTGACCGGCGATGGAATGATGTTTTTCCCCGGATGCGTTCAATGGATCGATGCGAATGGTGTCGGCGAAAAGGGTCACACTTCCCGAAAAGATGACGATGACCACCTGAAAAAGGTTCGTGGCCATTATTCCTAAAAACGACCACTTGATGGCCCAAATTCCCCGTTCAGTCGTAATGATAGACGGGTCGATGGCACCATGAGTGTGGCCATGATCATCATTTCATGGGGCGTGTGCGTGAGTTGAGGCATCTTCTTTCGATTTGAAGAGACGGAACATATTCTGTCTTGTCATTCCATGCTGGCGATTTGGGTGGTTCTGAATAGAGCGTATCGGTCTCGTATCAATCAAATCGATATTCCAGGCGATTTTATAGGTTCCGTCGTCGCTAATTTTAAGAAGCCTGGTTACCCCGGATAAATCTGGCTTCCCAATTCCTATTAAATCCTTCTATCGAACTCCATCTTCGCATTGGCCAGTTTTGACTGCTAAAAAATTCATTAAAATAATTGTCATAAACAATATTTGGAATTTTAACCTCATGTGTTCCTTCTCTCTTAAAAAATTGGCAGTAGTTTACTATGCTAGATTTGGGTTTTTATGATAGGATACATTCCAGAACGATTATAATGTCGTACTCAAATTATTTTCTTTTTAATGAAACATTTCAGGTCGCCGTTGCTCCTTTATCTACCAATACCCTTTTTATCACCACTCCATTGCCATATTCGCTGATTGTTGTTTCACTGGGTGTCCAATGAGCTTTAAATGTCGAAAAACCTGTAAAGTCATAAAAGTAAACCTCATTAATCACATCAAGGGTCATTTAATTATCAAGGTGGCTGTAGTTTTGACCTCTCCCGTCCATAAATCGTATTTAATGGCTGAATGTTTTTTACCATAAGCACTTCCACTGCCCTTTTTCTGCTTGTTTTTATAGCTGATTGTCACCGGGTAAGTTCCGGCAGAAGGCATATCAAAAAATTCCGACGTATATTCCAGCCGATTTTCCCAAGACTCGCCCGGTTTAAGTTTCTTGACCTCGCCCTTTTTCCCCGGTGTTCCTTTGCGATTGAAAATGATTTTTCCTCCTGATTCCACTGTTACGTCTGGCGAGGACCAACGAACAAGAAGCTCTTCAGAACTGGCGTTATTTATCGTGACTATGAGTTTTACCGGTTGCCCAACTTGATACTCATTTTGGTCAAAAGTAGCGTTCAAGGATAAGTCTGTCTTCTGAGCAAGAGCGAGATTTACAAAACCGAAATAACAGATGAAACCAATCAATAGTTTCTCTTTCATCGTAACCTCCGGATTGGTTAGAGATGCAGAATACATACAAAAGCGAGCATACCTATTATTCAATAAATTTAGGTGCGGTACGAGAATGAGATGTGAAATCCAAGCCCATTTAATCTCTTCGGGTCTAATTCCCCGAAGCTTGCTTCGATAAAATTGATGTAATTCTAACAGATAGATACTCCGCCGCTTGCTGCGGGGAGAGTTCATTCAGTTTTGGACCTTTTTTGGAGTTCATTCATACCTCCTGGTATTTTTGTGTCTTGGAAGGTATGAAGACTGTAATTGGGCAAAAAAGATAGAAGGCATAAATTGAATGAGATTGATTCGAGAAGGGGGAAGTTGGGGAGAGGATGCACCATTCACAGAAACCGTAGAAAGTTTCAGCCCTTTGGAGCATTGAAGAATGATTTAGTCCTATTTATTTCAACTTTAGAATAGAGTCAAGAAAAATGAATGTGCTGGTTAAAGGATCATTCCTTCCGGTTGGGTTTGCTGGCCAACACCTGGATCGAAATTTTGAACCTTGTCACCCCAACGTATTGTGGACACCAGAAATGCTGAAAAAGTTATGACATCATACCAATACCTCGATATGGCAAATAATCCTGGTGAACTGTGGTGTATCGGAATAATAAAAGGAGAGTTTGACTACAGATATCCAGATTATTGTAATTTTTCAATCTGTTCTGTTTACGTGGATTGGTTGGAGAGTACCAGAAAACTAATTTTTTTTGTTTGCGAAGACGAAACACGCTTTTTCATTGCTGAATTTAGCGCTGTAACGGATGGTGGTATCGCCGAATCGAAGGTTGCAATTCGAAATTCTGGTACTACATATCAATGAGCCTTTGATTCATCGCCGTACCGTTCGGAAAGACCGGGAGCTCGGTGATTAAACCGACTACAAGCCAAGCTCATGCAGCCGTCAGACATGCAGGTATTTCCCCATGTCAGGTAAACAAGCCATTCAAATACTCGCCATCGCTACTCTCTGCATGATGCTAGCCGCCTGCGGCGGGGGAGGCGGTGGCAGCAGTGCGGCGCTATCAAGCGAAGAAAGCAGATCAGATGCTACCGGTGTTCCCATCGCATTGGACATTTCACCGGGTGATCCCGCTATCGACTCCGGTGGTACGCTGCAATTTAGCGCCACAGGCATATTCAGTGACGGGACCACCGCGAACCTGACCGCAACCGTTACCTGGCGGTCCCTTAACCCGAATATCGCATCCGTGAATGCAACAGGATTGGTTAGCGGAGGTGAAGTCGGTGTGGCCGTGATTTCTGCCAACCATGCGTCAGGCCTGGGTGCATCCACGTCTATCGAGGTCAGGGGGTTCTCGATCCAAGGTCAATTGAGAGCCGCCCCGGGTTCCCTGGCGGACGGCGACGTCAATGACCCACAAGCACCTTACGCACCCAACGATAGTCTGCAGCAAGCTCAAAACCTGCCCAATCCCGTGACAGTTGGCGGATATGTCAACCAGCCTGGCTCGGGTGCGGCAGGCCGGTCCTTTGCGGCCGGAGATCCGGCGGATTTTTTCCGCATGTCGCTGCTTGCCGATCAAACCATCGTCCTCAATGTCGCCGATGCTGGCAACACCCCGGCCATCGATCTGGATATTTTTGTTTATACCGATGACGGCAACGTGGACCTGAATGCACCTGATTTTGCTTCGGTAGGAGCAAATTCCAGTGAATCCGTGACAATACCGGCTGATGGAATCTATTTTGTGGAAGTTTTCGCAGAATCCGGAGCCTCAAACTATACATTGACCGTTGGCCAGGCAATCACAACCGTCAGCCCGGCGCTGTCCATGGAGCAAAACTTCGTGCCCGGCGAAATCGTCACCCAGTTCAAAACGCCACTCGCCGCCGGTCCGCTGAGTATCGGAAATGGGTTGCGAAGCATGGGACGTCGAGTGCGGGCGGGCCCAGAAGGCGATTTAAATGTGTATACTTTATCGGACTCAACACAGCGGGCACGTATTCTCGAAACGCTCGATTTGAGGTGGTTACGGAATCCTCGTTTGAAAGACATGTACCGCCACAATGCCATCCAGCGGCTTAAATGGGAAACCCTGCAAGTTATCAAGCATCTTCGCAAACGCGCGGACATGCTCTACGCCGAGCCGAACTACATCCGATCCACGTCCCTTGTGCCCAATGACCCGTTCTACAATTTTCAATGGCATTACCCGTTGATCAACTTGCCCCAGGCTTGGGACCGTGCAACGGGAAACGCGGACGTGGCGGTGGCTGTGATAGATACCGGTGTTTTGCTGGTGCATCCGGACCTCCAGGGCCGATTTGTTCCTGGGTACGATTTCATTAGCGACCCTGCAAACGCACGGGACGGTGATGGAATCGATTCATACCCGGATGATCCCGGTGACGGCCGCAACGCCGACGGGTCCAGTTCATTTCACGGAACACACATCGCCGGGACTGTGGCCGCAGCCACCAACAATTTTTCCGGTGTGGCGGGCATCGGCTGGGACACCAGAATCATGCCGCTCCGCGCTTTGGGGGCTCTCGGGGGCTCAGATGTCGATATTGCCCAGGCCATCCGTTTTGCCGCGGGCCTTCCCAATGATTCCGGAATGTTTCCTTCTCAGCCTGCAGCGGTAATCAATATGAGCCTGGGGGCCACTGCTTTTTCCAACACCCTCTGCGATGCTGTTTCCGCGGCTCGCGCTGCCGGGTCAATCGTCGTCGCTTCAGCCGGTAACAGCGGATCGAGCATCCTTTTTTATCCCGCCGCCTGCCCGGGGGCCGTTTCGGTCAGTGCCGTCGATATAAACAAGAAGATCGCCTCCTATTCCAATTTCGGTCCCGCGATAGACATCGCCGCTCCGGGAGGAGACCAGGGAGATGTGAACGGTGACGGATATCCCGATTTTGTGTTGAGCACCGGAGGCAGCGATACCGGGGGGACGATCGATTCTGTTTACACGTTTGCTGCCGGGACATCCATGGCGGCATCCCATGTGTCGGGTGTGATTGCCTTGATGGAAGCCGTTGCGGATTCGATGGGGGACGACATAACTCCCGGAGAGTTCGATACGCTGCTGGCTGCCGGCGCACTCACCGAAGAAGCCGGGACGCCCGGAAGGGACGATTTATACGGTTACGGTTTGATCGATGCCGCCCGGGCGGTTCTGGCGGTTAGCGGTGCCACTTCGGTAGGGCCCATGCTCGTGGTGACCCCAGCGTCCGTCAATGTCGGGGCCGTAACCACAGTCGCACAGGTGGCCCTCACCAACGCGGGCTCGGGCACCCTTTCGGTGATCGGTCAGGCTGTCGATCCCCCCACTGCGGCAAGCTGGTTGTCCGTCTCAGCCGAGGAAACAGACGCCACTGGGTTGGGTGCGTATCGGATAGGTGTCGACCGCCAGGCGGTGTCCGACGGTGCCTACAGTGCCAGAATTGTGTTCAAAACGACCGCTGGAGAACTGGGTGTGCCTGTAATGATGCAGAAATTTTCCGCGGCACTTTCCGAAAACGCTGGTTTTCACTACATTTTGGCGGTGGACGCGGCAACATCGGAGATCCTGGCGACGGCGACCGCCGATGCCGTCAATGGCCTTTATTTATACGAATTGAAGGATGTGCCGGCCGGCGAGTATCTGATTTATGTGGGGACGAATTTCGACAACGATGAGACGGTCTGTGACGCCGGAGAGGCCTGTGGTGCCTATCTTTCGATGGATCAGCCGACGCCCGTGGCCGTTTACTCCAACCTCAGCGGGATAGATTTCGTTACCGGATTCAATCCTTCCGTCAACCCCGCCACATCGTCAGTTCAGGCCTGGATCCTGCCGGACGAGTAAGATCTGAGTCGGTTTCAGGATGTTTATGACGGCTGGAGTGGCCTTCATTTCAATCCCAATGATGGTCCGGGATTTTGCCACAGCAAACTGTGCAGGGCGGAATGGTCCCATTCAGGCTTTCCCTGCTCCGTAAGTATTTCGTAGAGCTTGACCGTGCTCTCCAGGTGGGGGAGTTTGCCGATACCGGCTTTTTGAGCCATCTTTTGGGCCAGTTTCAAGTCTTTGAGTTGGGCATTCACTTTTCCACCCGGGACGTATCGCCGTTTCGCCATGCGGGTGCCGTGAAGCTGCAGGATCCTGGAGTCTGCAAAGCCTCCCTTAAGTGCGCTCTGGACGATATCGGGATCGATTCCAGATTTCTCTGCGAGGGTCAGCGCTTCGGCTACAGCCTCGATGGTCAAGCCCACGATCATCTGGTTGATGACCTTGACCATGTGGCCCATACCGGGTCCGCCGACATGGACGATGTTCGCGCCTAAAACCTCAAGCACCGGTCTGACGCGGTCGACATCGACCTGACGACCGCCGGCCATGATTGCCAGGGACCCGGCTTCTGCACCTTCCGGGCCGCCGGATACGGGGGCATCAACCCAGCCGATGCCGCGGGAAGCCAAATCTGCGGCAAGGACTTCGGAGCGGGCCGGATCCGAACTGCCCATATCCAGAACCGTCTGGCCGGTTGACAGGTGCGGCCCTAACTGATGGAGAACGGCATCGACGGCAGTGGAATCCTGCAGCATCAAAAGACAAACATCGGAAAGGGCCGCCTCTTTCAAACTTTGACACAAAGGGATTCCAGACGTGACGTGCTCGGGGAGTGGTGAACGGTTCCACCCGCGGACGGCGATACCCCCATTAATCAATGTCCGGGCCATCTGCCGACCCATGATACCAAGACCCAACACTGTGAGTTCGATTACCATTACAGACCGAACAATTTCAGGAATTCGTTGAGGTCGCTGCAATGTTTGACGCCCATGCCGTATTGAAGGAATACGACGTTGCCGGAGAGTTTTTTTAACCAAACAACCTGTGAATAGTATCTGGAGACATTGTCGGGGCCATTGGATTCGACCGAGTGATTCACCACGTCGATCATGAGCCCCGACCCGACCCTGGGAGCGTGCTTCGATTCCAGATACATGCCCGGACGGCAGTAGTTGTGGGCGATGGCCGGGTGAAATGAATGGGTGTCCCGGTCGAGTATCTGCACCGGGACCTCGCAGGACAATCGTTCATGAGCCCGCGGCACAATACCGCCTTCGTCTAAGAACGATAAGGATGGAGATGGACCGGATCGGTTTTCGGGGTGTTCGTTATTTCGTGTGAACTTGTCTTTCCTGCCGAAAAGGAATTCGATCAGGGTTGGTTTTCTGGGTTGTGACCTCTCAGGTATGAGGACATGATCGCGTCTGTCCATGTGCAAGCGTCTCTCGGGGCTCCCCCGCCTTTCCGCTCCACGATATGTAGACAACAGCTGATTCCTTCGGTCCACACCGGAACGCCGGTCTTTGCCAGATTTTCGAAGTGCATCCATTAGACGCTATACCTTTCACCCCCTCGGAATTCACGGAGAGGTTGACAACCTATTGCGTGCGAACAGGCAGGTTTCGTTTTCTTGTATTACGGTCTGAAGCTTTCTGGCGGCCGGGTTGTGAAAGACAGCCGAAAACATGCAGATTGATCCCGGCTGCGCGGCCAATCCTAACTGATGTTCGGCATCAATGTCCATTTGATGTACCATCCCCCGTTTGCCCCGCTTTGGTCAAGACACACGATGCCCCCGTTTTGAAATTTGAAGATGATTTTTGCGGCATCTTTTACTACAAGATAAGAGGTCAATCTTTCCAGGAAAGGCAAATGGCCGACGATCATCCGGTCGTCACCGGCATTCACGTTCGCTGCAAATTCGATGGCGTCATCCAGTGGCTTCAAACCGCTGCGGGCCGTCACTTTCTGCGGGATCTCGAAAACGGAGGCGAATATGTCAGCTGTCTGCAGCGCCCGCAACTTCCCGCTGTGAACGATCTCGGCCACCCTTACGCCGTAACGACTGGCCACCGCAGCGATCCGTTCTACCTCTTCCCGGCCTTCGGCTGATATACCCTGTTGCGGGTCGACGTCTTCGGTCACGCTTTTGCCGTGCTGGACAAGATAGAGCGCCATGGCCCGCCTCCTGCTTTAAAAGGGGTTGCCAATTCCATGTCGTCCGTATAATATATACAGTTTATTAAAGGGATCAACAGGCCCTTACATCCTTTCTGGAGACCTGACCATGCGGATCGTCACCCGGCCCGATTTTGACGGAGTTGTTTGCGCGGTACTGCTCTATGATGCCGAAGAGATCACCGCGCCTGTTGAATGGGTTGAACCGGGCGATGTGCAGAAAGGGCACGTTGAAATTAGAGGCAACGACATTATCGCCAATCTGCCTTATGATGATCGATGTGCCTTATGGTTCGATCATCATTTTACCAACCGGATCGACAAGCCCTTCAACGGTGCCTACCGGGAAGCGCCATCTGCGGCCGGAATCATCTATGCCCATTACCCGGGAAAATTTCCCGCGAACCGCCGGATTTTAGTTGCCGCTGCGGATAAGATCGACTCTGCCGACCTCTCCATGGACGAAGTGCTGCAACCGGAAAAACACGATTTCGTTCTACTCGCGATGACGATATCCAACCAGGAAAATCCGGATGAAACATACTGGAACCGGCTGGTAACGCTTCTGCGGGAAAAGACCGTCGATGCTGTCTTGGCAGACGCCGAAGTTCAAAAAAATTGTGACAGGGTCATATTGGAAAACCGGCGCTATAGGGAAATGCTCATTCGCTGCACCCGCGTCCACGGTCAAGTGGCTGTCACCGATTTCAGACCGCTCGAAAAATCACCCACCGGGAACCGGTTCCTGGTTTATTCTTTGTTTCCCGACGCCCACGTTCATATACGCATAAGTCGCGACACCCGACAACCCGGGTGGATTGCCGTCAACGTGGGGCACAGCATATTCAATCGCGGTGCAAGGTCAATGTCGGATTACTCCTTTCGCGGTACGAAGGGGGCGGGCATCCAGGTGCCGGTGCCTGCCGTTTCCCCGTCAGCAAGTCCGACGAATACCTGCCCAGAATCATCGAAACACTTGTTAGAAATGACCCTCTCGAAAACCTTTAACGACCGGATCCTCAACGCCGCCCGCTGATTTTCCCGTGCGAACCACCGAATTGCCCACGGATCTTACTTCCGACAGAAACGACTATTCCTGATATGGCGTTGGCTGAACCCATCGATTCGTGGTGCCATCATAGAACCATTTGTCCGGGAAGCCCCGCCTTTTAGCGAATGAAGGATCTTCCGCCCAATTGAGAAGCTCTTCGTACGCCGCGTGAATACGCCTGAACGAATCGGCATTGCCGCCGCGGTCCGGGTGGTGCTTCATAGCCTGTTGGCGATAGGCGGTTTTAATGACCCGGTAAAGTTCGGGCGAGTCGAGTACGGACTTGCTTAGCTTCAGCTGCAGAAGCGCTTTGTTTCTAACATGTGGAATCTTGATTTCTAAAGGCTTCACGGTGTCTTGATCGGTTTCGTTACGTTGCGCCTGCTTAAGGACCAGGCGCGAAGCCAGGTATTTGCGGTTTGTTCTGCGCCTTTCAGCCCACCAGGCGTTGCCGAGGACATCGGCCATGCGGCGAAAATCGTCGACTGGTTTTTTACGGGCCGAGCGTGGATAAATGAAACTGAAGATGTCCTTGTCACCATAGGCCATGGTATCCAGCATTATCAAATCGTCTGTGAAATAGAACGTGGCAAAACGGATATTTAGGGCTTTCAAGAGGCCGGTTCTCATATTAAGGGATCGGCGAAGCCTCTGGCGGCACTGGATGGAGCAGTACCGCCTTGGGCCTAAATATCTTTTCGAACCACAGGACAGGCATCCACCGACCCGTCTCCAGTTGGACAACATACGGCAATCTCGCTCGATGGAATTCATGGGATGTATCGGTCCACAGGATTGCAACGGACAATGTGCTTCAGATCACAGGACTGTAAGCGTTTACAAGGTGCCGCGGATGCAATGCGTCGGGTGCGCAGGTGTACTTTTGTAACTCAAGGGCCCGACAACATAGCCGGTGCGGTGCCCTATGAGTGCTTCCCATATGATTGCGGCTTTCTTCCTTTAAACTCCAGTTTATTCGGTGTGCAATGAAATTTCCCCGACCCAATATCATATGACCGAGCGTATAAAATCTCAAGCCCAAAAAGATTAGCCTGATCCCCCATTGCGCAATATCCGTTACCGGCGGTCCATTCAATGAAACGGACGGGAATACATGGACTTCTGACGGCGGCCATGCTAAGAGCAGCGTTTCTGCGAGCCTTATCGAATGGGGGTATTTTTACAGGATGACCATTTTTCTCAAGCTTTTTCTCACTGCCGTTTTCTGGGGGGGGACTTTTATTGCCGGCCGGGCTCTGGCCGGTCAGGTGGCACCATTCTCGGCGGCTTTTCTGCGGTTTGCCGTTGCCTCGGTTTTTCTACTCATGTTTTTGCTCAATGCCAACGGACGAATTCCAACCATTCGCAGAACGCAATTGCTTTCGATCCTTGTTCTCGGGTTAACGGGGGTATTCGCATATAATTTTTTCTTCTTCAAGGGCCTGGAACGCATAGAGGCGGGCCGGGCCGCTGTAATCATTGCCAACAACCCTGTTCTGATCGCTGTTCTTTCGGCGCTGATCTTCAAGGAACAATTAAACCATGTCCAGTTGTTCGGCATTCTCATGTCGGTCTGCGGGGCGATCCTGGTCGTTTTGAGGGGCAACCTGTCGCTTTTATGGGCAGGTGGATTTGGCCAGGGGGAGTTGTTCATATTCGGATGTGTTCTCAGTTGGGTGACTTTTTCACTGGTCGGAAAGTCGGTTCTGAGCGGACTTGCACCATTGACGGCTATCTTCTACTCCGCGGTCGTCGGCGGAGCCATGCTTCTTGGTCCAGCCGTTGCCGAAGGCATGTTCGAAAGCATCTGGCATTACAGCCTCTTGGACTGGTTCAGTATTTTTTACCTCGGTTTTTTCGGGACAGCCATCGGGTTTGTCTGGTACTACGACGGAATCAAGGCCATCGGTCCGACAAAAGCCGGACTGTTCATCAACTTTGTTCCCATCAGTGCGGTGGTAATGGCATTCATTCTCCTCGGCGAACCGGTTACGGTTTCACTTTTCTTCGGAACCCTAATGGTCGTTACCGGCGTCATCTTGACCAACAAGCATGTTGCTGCGAAGAAATGATTGATTCTCCCCGTCTCCCCCCTCGTACCGTGCCCACGACATTTAGGGTTGAAGAAACGCTGAAGATCAATTAGTACCGCTTAGAAGCCAGATCTTCCATCGACCCGGTCCTCCGCCAGCGCAGTATGGGGTAACATCCTCGGAATGTCACCGGCATTAAGGATCAATCGGTCGGGAACCCTTCAGAGGAGGAGTCGCATATGAAAACAGTTCATGTTTTCGGTTTGATTTTCCTTATCGTTTTCGGTTTATCCGTCGGCCGGGGGCTTGGTTTGGAACCACCGATCAGCGATGCGACCGCTGAGTGTTTGGCTTGTCATGAATCGGCCCATACCGGTATCGTGCAGGACTGGCACAACAGCCGCCATTCAGAGGTGACACCCGAACAGGCCATGGCGGTCGAAGGATTGTCTCGCAAGGTGTCGAGTCCGGACGTTCCGGAGACCGTAAAAAAGGTGGTTGTCGGGTGTGCGGAATGCCACACGCTTCGTCCCGATCGTCACGCCGACACTTTTGATCACAACGGATACCAGGTCCATGTCGTCGTGAGCCCGGAAGACTGCGCCGTTTGTCATAGTACGGAGGCCAAGCAGTTTGCCCAGAACCTCATGTCCTATGCCCATACGAACCTGGCTGACAATGCCCTTTACCGACAGCTCGAAACCAGTGTCATCGGCGCTACAAAAGAGCGGAACAAACGCGTGATTTACACTCCGGCCGATCCGCTGACGGCCGCAGACGCCTGTTACTATTGCCACGGCACCCGACTCGAGGTCACCGGCAGAGAAGTGAGGGATACTGAAACGGCCGGTGAACTCGAATTTCCCGTCATCAGCGGCTGGCCGAATCAAGGCGTCGGGCGTATCAACCTGGACGGCAGCCGTGGATCGTGCACGGCCTGTCACACCCGTCATCAATTTTCGATCCAGATGGCCCGCAAACCACACACGTGCAAGGAGTGCCATGTGGGGCCGGACGTGCCTGCCTTTCCGGTTTACGCCGCCAGTAAACACGGTAATATACAGGCCGCCATGGACAGTCGATGGGATTTTCAGGCTGTACCGTGGACCGTGGGTGAGGATTTTTCCGCTCCGACCTGCGGCACCTGTCACATCAGCCTTCTGGTCAACAAAGACGGAGACGTCGTCGCGGAGCGTTCCCATCAGATGAACAATCGACTGCCGTGGCGAATTTACGGGCTCATATATGCCCACCCGCATCCACAGTCACCCGACACGACGATTATCCGCAACAAGGATGGTCAACCCCTGCCCACCGATCTCAACGGGCGGTTTGCTCGAAAATACCTGATCGACAATAAAGAAATGCAGGACCGGAAGGCAACGATGCAGAAAATCTGTTTGAGTTGTCACAGCAGCGCATGGGTCAATGGGCATTGGGAAAAATTTGAGAAGGCCATAGAGACGACCAACGCTGAAATTCTTACCGCCACGAAATTCATGCGTGATATTTGGAATAGCGGACTGGCCGAGGGACTGGAGCGTGGAAAAAATCCCTTCGATGAGGCGATTGAAAAAAAATGGCAGCTGACATGGCTGTTTTATGCCAATGCCATACGGTTTTCATCCGCCATGGCCGGCGGTGGTGACTATGGGGTATTTGCGGGCGGGCGCTACCAGATGTCGTTGGCGATCGCTGAGATCAGCGATTGGTACATCATGCAGTCCCGACTCAGGCAGAAGAAATAAACGCTATATGCTTGTTTCTGGGTGCTTTGCCTTCGCTTAGCCTGAATGCACATCTTTCGGACATTGACACCTGGCGACGGTTTGTGCTTGGTGGTGCATTGGGGATCGGAACGATATT
The DNA here is from genome assembly GCA_963792945.1 of uncultured delta proteobacterium. Classification (GTDB taxonomy): domain Bacteria; phylum Desulfobacterota; class Desulfobacteria; order Desulfobacterales; family SG8-13; genus JARFQH01. The sequence goes on from CAWBYM010000025.1 coordinate 465,116, forward strand.
GTCGTGTCGATTGGGGCGGCAACAAGAGCCCCGGATAATTTGGCACTCAGGAGGCCGTCTGTATCGTTCGTCAGTGGGTGGTGCAGGATATGATCATCAGTGCCGAGAAATTGACCCGTATTTACACCCACGGCACCACCGAGGTCGTCGGCCTCGACGGTGTGGACCTCCAAATCAACCCGGGTGAACTGATCGTATTCAAAGGCAACAGCGGTTGCGGCAAAAGCACTCTGTTATCCCTTCTGGCCGGTCTCGATCGCCCCACTTCCGGTCATTTGGTCGTCGCTGAACATGATCTTGCATCAACTCCCGACAGCGAAATGACTTTTTTTCGCCGCGAAGTGATCGGCATGGTCTTTCAATCCTTTAACCTGCTACCGACGCTGAATGTTCTGGAAAACGTGTGCCTTCCGGCGATGTTGGCCGGTCGATCCAATAAAGAGGCCGCAGGTAAAGCACGAGAATTTCTCCGCTGGATGGACCTCGATCATCGCCTCAGCCACCTGCCGGCCCAGCTCTCCGGCGGAGAAATGCAGCGGACAGCCATAGCCCGGGCCTTGATCAACGATCCGGAGATCATATTGGCCGATGAACCCACCGGCAATCTGGACAGTCGCAACGGCGAAAGCGTCATGAATCTCTTGGCGGAACTGAGCCGCAAGTTGAAGCGAACGGTCATTGTCGCCACCCACAGCACCCTCGCCGACTCCCATGCCAACCGCCAAATCCACCTCAAGGACGGCAGGATTATCGTTCAGCCATGAAACCTGTCTTTCTGTACTTCAAGCTCTTCGTGTTTTTCAGCCTGCGCCACATGCGGAGACACCTTATACGGACCTCGATCGTGTTGATGGGGATAGCGTTGGGTGCGGCGGTTTTCTCCAGCGTTCGGCTGTCAGTCAAGGCGACCATTGATTCTTTTTCACAGAGCATGGACCGTATCGCCGGACTATCGGAGCTTGTCCTGATACGGCCCGGGGGTAGGATTCCAGACCATCTCGTCTCTGATTTAATCCTCCACCCGGATGTGGCTGCAGTCACGGCTTTGATGACCGTCTATGTCCGTCCGATTGCCAAAGGTGCGGAACCCTTCCTGCTGCTCGGCCTGGACCCCCTTCTCGACCGGTCGTTCCGGACCTGGGACGACCGCCATTTGGAGCAAGCGGAGGGCCGGGAATGGCTTCCCCTGATGGCGGAGCCCTATACCATTTTAGTCAGTGATGTTTTGGCGCGTAAATATGGCTGGTCAATCGGAGACAGATTTTCCCTCGAACATTCCCGCCGCAGCGCTGAATTCAAAATCGTGGGTGTCTTGAGACCCGCCGGGCTGGCCCTCGCCGAAGGTGGTCGGCTGGCCGTAACGGACATTGCCGTTTTTCAAGAATTCACGGGCTTGCACGGCACGGCGGACCGCATTGATGTCAAGCTTGGCCCTGGCGTGGCAAAGCCGGCGCTTGAAACTGCGCGAAAGCGATTGGCAGCGTTTTTACCGCAGGATGTTTTGATCACGGCGCCGACAGAAACCAGGGCGACCGGCCAGTCTATGATGCGGTCGTACCACCTCAACTTGTCATTATTGAGCTTCGCGTCTCTTTTTGTTGGAATGTTTCTGGTTTACAGCCTGGTGGCGTTGAATGCGGCCACCAGGCGGCATGAACTGGCGGTCCTCCGTGCCATCGGTGCATCGCCGCGCATGCTGTTTTTTCTCTTTATATCCGAAGGGTTTTTCCTCGGGGGGGTCGGATGTCTGGTGGCGCTCCCATTGAGCGGCTTGCTGGTCGAATACTTGTTGGAGGGTATCAGCCACACCGTTAGCACTCTATTCGTGCGGGTTCACGCGGAAGGCTTGAAACTGGACCCTTGGGAAATAGGGGTTTCTTTCGGTGTCACCGTTTTCATATCATTGCTGGCCGCGCTTCAGCCGGCCTGGGAGGCTAAAAAGGTGGTGCCGAGAGAGGCGCTCGCGACCGCCCGGCAGCCGGTCGCTGAGCCAACGTCTGCTTGCCGGCTGTGCGGATTTGCGGTGATTTTGATCTTATCCGTCTGGCCGATCTCCCGTTTGCCGGCTGTTGGTGATGTGCCGGTGGCCGGATATGTCGCCATCCTGTGCCTGTTTGTCGGCTTCGCCCTTTTCGCGCCCTATGGGCTTGGGAAGTTGGGAAAATTCCTTTCGCCGGTTTTGTACCGCACCGGTGGGGTTTCCGCCTACTTAGCCGGCCTCTACGTGCGCGACACCGGCACACGTACAGCCGTGTCGGTGGGGGCCCTTATAACGGCCGTGGCGCTGTTTACCTCACTGGTCATCATGATCAATAGTTTTCGCAGCACGGTCGACACCTGGGTCCGGCAGACCGTCAGTGGAGATCTGTTTGTGACCTCCAAGTTGGGTTCGATCAACCGGTTCCGCGATCCGCTGCCTTTGGCCGTCATCGACGGTCTGAAGGGGTTGACGGCTTCTGTCGATCTCGTACCCGATCGCCGCTTCGCTTTAACCCATGAGAACCATTTCGCTTACGAGCTGGATGTGATGGCACTGGATGTTTTCCTGCGCCACGGCCGTTTCGTCTGGGTCGAGGGAGACCCGGACCGGGTCCTCCCCGATTTGGTTGCAGGTAAAGGCGTGCTTGTATCGGAGGTGTTCGCTAACCGAACCGGACTCGGAAGGGGGGACCATTACCGGGCACAGGTGTTGAATGCCCGCGTCGAACTGCCGATACTGGGCGTCGTGCGGGATTACCGTACCAGTGGGGGCGTAGTTTTCTATCACCTGCCGGCTTTTCAGGAACGGTACTTCGATCCGGGGTGGAGCGGTGTTCGGCTATTCTTCAATCGTCATCAAGCCGATATGCCACTTGCCGTCTCACAACTGCGGACGGAGATCATAAGCCGCTGCGGGGATCATATAGACATGGTCGACGGTGACACCCTGCGGCGGGCGGTGCTGCGTATTTTCGACGAGACCTTTGCCGTGACCACAGTGCTCCTCCTTATCGCCCTGATCATCGCCGCTCTCGGCATCACAACGACCTTGGCCGTACAGGTATTGGAACGCGCCCGGCAGCTGAATACCGTTTTTGCGATCGGGGGCGACCACGGACAGATTCGGGCGATGATTTTCTGGGAGGCCACTCTGCTGGTTCTGGCCGGAGAAGTCGCCGGCCTGGTCTGTGGTTTCATCCTGTCATATATACTCGTATATGTGATCAACGTTCAATCCTTCGGCTGGTCTTTCATTTATCAAGTCGACTGGCGGATGCTGGCCATGTCTTTGCCGCTGATCTTCGCCACAGCGCTGATGGCGGCATTGCCGGCTGTCAGGATGACTCTCAGGGAGCCGCCGGCGGTAATACTCAGAGAGCGATGACTACAAAGGTATACTCTTTAAGGGTTTTCTTCCATCAGGGTGTTGTTCGAAGATTGTCTACGGCCGCACAAGAGTGAGGGGCTGCAGTAAACCTATGTGCTGCCTCGCCTGACAGGGAAGACTCTTTTTGGCAGGGGTGTCGTGGACGGACAATATCATTAAGAGATGGTTTAAAAGAAGAAGGAAATTCCTATCGTGGTCGTTGGGGTTGGGAGAGGGGTGTTGCTGCGATGGAATCTCACGCACCGGTAAGAATCATTGGAATCGTCGGGCGTGTCGCTGGATTACTGACAGTTTGGGGTCTTGCGTCAGGGTTGATCCTGGCTGCCGTTTCCGTAGCTCTTGCCGCGGAGGACGTCGGTTATACAAAGGTGACCGGCCCGTGTCGGTTGGAATTTCCGGCCGATCATGGTGCCCATCCGGGTTTTCGCACGGAATGGTGGTATTACACTGGAAACCTCGAAACCCACGAAGGCCGGCCGTTCGGGTTTCAGCTGACGATTTTTCGGCGCCAGATCAGTCCGCCCGAAGCCCGAAAGATGTGGCCCGACCCGTCATCCGGGTGGCGCACCCAAAACATCTATTTCGGCCACGCCGCTCTGTCTGATATTTCCCACGGCCGACACTACAGTGCTGAAGAAATCGCAAGGGGAGCCATGAATCTGGCCGGTGTCGGGCAGACATCAGAGACGACGACCGTTTTTCTCAAACGGTGGGAAATCCTAATCGGTTCGGTAGGCCAACGAATATCGGCGGTATCAGACGACTTCCAATTCGATCTCGAGCTGAACCCGGTCAAACCTTTAGTCCTGCATGGGAATCTTGGGTACAGCCGCAAGGGTGATTCGGGCGATCGGGCCAGTTGCTATTATTCTTATACCCGCCTGAAAACAGAAGGTCGACTTAAAATCGGCGAAAAGGTGTATGTCGTCAGTGGAACAGCCTGGATGGATCACGAGTTCAGCACAGCCGCAATTCAGGCGGATATAGTGGGCTGGGACTGGTTCAGCTTGCAACTGGAAGGCAACAGGGAGGTGATGGTTTATATCCTTCGTCAGTCAGACGGCAGCCCTCATCCAGCTTCCAGCGGTACGGTTGTCCGTGACAGTGGGGAGACACGCCATTTATCCATGGCGGATTTTCAAGTGGATGTTCTGGCTCACTGGCGAAGCCCGCATTCCAATGGGGTTTACCCGGCACGATGGCAGCTGATCATTCCCACGGAGGAGATGATTCTGGACATCGTCCCCAAACTGGCCGACCAGGAAATGCGAACAACCGGCAGCACCGATATCACTTACTGGGAGGGCAGCGTATCCGTCAGCGGGCAGTATAAGGGTGGCCGTTTAGGTGGCAAAGGGTACGTAGAGATGACGGGATACTCAGAGAAGTTCAAACATCTTGAGTGAATATGCCTTGTCGGCACCCAGACAATGGCCGAGACCGTCGGCCGAGACGCGATCGCATTCGTCGGTGAATGAGGCAAGGATTGGGGCACACTTTAGGTTCGAGATGAGTGGTCGCATGAAACGGTTTTGCGTGTTTCTTTTTCTTATGGCGATGATGCAGATCCCGAACCCACGGAGCTTTTCCGACGATCCCCGGAATAGTCCAGGCGTTGCACCATAAACGACGGTCCTTTTTCTTTGAGGCTCAATGAAATCTTTCCTGAATTTTCCCGCCAATCTTGACCATAGGGCATCCATTTCAATATGAACCTACCTTCGACCTCGACGGATTTTTCTTTCTCGTTATATGTATAATTCTGAAGGTCTATACGGTATTGTATTTTATCGATCGAACTAAAATTCTTCCCATATTTGGGTAAAATGCTTGCAAATGGTTTGTCATTTTCTGTTGCATCCGCACTGAAAAAACCGGCGAAATTGCCCAACTCTTTCGAGGCGTATGTATTGCAGTAATGCTGCAGGAATGAGCGGATTCGATTCTCCAGGTCCGCGGTCGGCTGTTTGTTATTTGCGAAGGAATCGAGTTTGGCAGTGGCGGTCTTTTCGATAATTTCTTGTGGCTTGTTCTGCTTGGTCTCCGACGGTCCTTTTTGCTCCGGGGTTGCCGTGGATGCATCCTGATTTTGTATAAGCGGTATAGCTCCCGGCTTTGATTCTACTTTTTCAAGCGTGTCGGATTTAGGGGGCAAAACCGGCATGTTACTTTGTGACAGGTTTCCTGCTATAGACTGTTTTGCGGTGTCCGGGAGCGGTTTGTCGCCTTCTACCGCAAGGCTTTTGTCATCAATAGGGCGTTCCTGGGATTGAATGTCCGCATCTTCGATATAATCTTTCCCAGGTTCTTTAGATAGGGATGGATCCGTTTCCGTCAGTATCCCCCCCAAAGTATTCCGGTTGTCTTTGCCACCTTGCGGTTCTGCCGCAGCGGTTTGGATGAGCGACTGATTCGTAGCCTCTCCATCGGCCACAATCATTTGTGGCTCTGTATTATTTTCACTTTCCGCAACGATTTTTCCCGTGGGCGGTGCGCTTTGCCCTGCAGTCACCGGTAGGCTTGGTTCCGGCAATCCAGATGGCGGTTCCGAAACCGCAGTATGAAGCCGCGATTGTGAATCATCAATGGCCGGGGTGTCTGAGGTCCTTTTTTCCGGCACCTGTAAAGGCACTTTGTCTGGCGGTGCACTCGGTTTCGAAACATCTTGTGGAATCGTTTCCGTCTGCCCCGTTGATGAGAGAGTTGCTTGTAGATTATCTGTTTTCGCGCTATCCGGTTCGCTTTGCCCAGGCGCCTGAGGGGCTAATCGGTCAGAGGTCCTATTCATTTTGGGTTCATTTTGAAGGGCTGCTTGATCTTTCTCGGTCGAGGGTGCGGCTAAATCCTGCTGGGCCATCGGCTCCATCGAGCTGCGGTCTGTCGGCCAAAAGAACAGATAAGACACAATGCCGCAAAATAGGATAAAGGAGCCAATGATCAAAGGGTTATTCCAGAAGGCTGATTTTCGGTCATCAATTATCAAATACTCGGGTTCTGAGGGACCGATATCTTGAGCCGGATCAACGTCGGCAACGGTATACTCCTCCGGTAATCTCAACTCCGGTTCACACTCTTTGATTACAGTCGAATCAATCGTTTTTAAACCGGCCGCATATCCCGTCAGTAAGGCATGATCGCAAACGATGTTGATTAGCCGAGGGCAACCTTTCGAAAATCTGAAGATCTCGTGAATCGCACTTAGTTTAAAAATTTGATGGTTGGCGCCGGCCACCTTCAGGCGATGAAGAATGTAATGCGAGGTTTCTTGAAGATTCAGCGGCTCGACCTGGTAGCGAACGGCGATTCTCTGTCTTAAAGCCCTATTGCGATGTTCCAGCAGGATATGATTGAATTCGGGCTGACCGACAAAGAAAATGTTGATCAGTTTTTGGGTCTCCAATTCGATGTTTGAGAGTAACCGAATCTCCTCCAGCAATTCATGATACAACCGTTGAGCCTCATCGATAATCAGCAACACTATCTTCTTATCAGCATGACTCTTTATTAAAAATTTCTTGAGTTCGATCAAAAAGGCGCCCTTGCTGGCAAACTTTTGGTCCATACCCAATTCAAGGGACAAAGTGTTAAAAAAATCGAGAGAATCCATCGCCGGGTTAGGGATATATCCTATCACTTTCGAGTCATCGACCTCATTGATTAATCGATGAATCAATGCCGTTTTTCCTAGCCCGACATCACCGGTCAGCAACAAAAAACCCTTGTTCTCTGAAATTCCGTATTGCAATGCTGCGAGGGCTTCCAGATGTTTTTCGCCCAACCACAGGAAACGGGGGCCCGGGCTCATCTCAAAGGGTTTTTCTTTTAAATTGTAGTGATTAAGGTACATATTTCTAAAGTTTGAATTTTAAGCAATTGTCGCTTGATTTCATACGGTTACTACCGCAGCAGGGGAATGATGCCCCATACGATGCATTTCAAAAAAATGGATACGTATTTCAACCTTCTATTAGTATACTAAATTATCATGCTCTTGCCAAAGCAGCAGTCGTTTGGTTGTATCGACTACCCATCGGCAGGGGGACGGATTCTACCACTGTTTGCACAATAAGTTTAATATACGAAAAAAATAAATAAATACAACTACATTTCCTCTTGGCGTCTGATTGTGGGCTGGGAAGGATCGAAATGGACAAGATTGGTCTTTGGCCACAACGCAAAAATGGCCCGATTTTCTATCGCTGATTTCTCAATTTGCTGCGGTATTGACGGGACTCGTCGCGCTTTAACGTAACCGCCTGTGAGTCATCGCTATAGGAAAAAGGACCATCGCTGAAAGGAAGGCAATGAGTTTAGGCCGATATCTTATGGCGTTGTTGAAATTTGTTGCGATTCCCTATTATTTTTGGCCTGTTTATCTTGTTAGTATCTGTCGTATACACTGATACCAGTCCCGGCGACATGGATGCTGAACCCTCTGAAAAATTTGGCAATCGGGTTCGATTCAACAATCAGAATATCCCGGTCTTTGATGACCGTTTCCTTGGCGCCTGGTTGGCTGAAATCGAGATCAACAATTTGCCGCTCTCCATTTTCAGCGATGCGCACCAGTTTGACCTTGTCTTTTATGGCATAGGAGGCTGCCCCTCCGGCTTCCACGAGTCCTTCCTGTACAACCGTTTTATGCCTGATAGGGTATGCACCGGGTCTCCTTACAGCACCATCGACGAAGTATACCCCCGCCTCCGGGATATAAATAACATCCCCTCCGTTTATCTCGAGATTTAATCGATCCTCGCCCTTTTTGATCAGCCGATCGAGATCGACAATATGGGTATCGGGATTTCCTTTATCATACTGGGTTTTACGAATACGGACAATTTGGCCAGCCTTCTCGCTTAAACCACCTCCCAGGGCGATGACATCAAGCAGTGTTTGCTTGGAGACGTAATCGTAGGTCCCGGGATTTTTAAACTCACCCACCAGTGTAATGCGCTGGCTGAAGTGTTCTTCAATGAAGATGCTGACATGAGGGTCTTTGATAAATCGTTTTTGGTACATTTCCTCTATTTTTTCCTCGGCTTCTATCGTTGTCAACCCTTTGAGTCGAACCTTTTCAATTAGCGGGAGTGTGACGAAACCGCGGGAGTTAACCCTTACCGTTGATTCAAGCTCCTCAGCTTCAAAAACACTGATGCGCACGAGGTCACCTGCGCCGAGGAGATAATCACCCGGATCACTGTTCATATCTGCCCGGGTCATAATTTGCTCGTTCAATCGGCTGATTTCGCTGGCACCCTGATGATAATTGATCGCAGGCTGTTGGTTGGGCGATGCACAGGCGGCGATAAATACAGTTGCTGCAAGCAGGAAATATAAAGGGAAGGAGAGCGCCGGCACAAGAACAGGTCTTTTAATGAAAAATCCAAAGCTAACAAGCCTGAAGGATGATAGTTGAATATGCACTTTTGGTGCTCCTTTTTGGGTTTCGGACAAACCGAATGTAACCAATGGTGTAGGATTTATTTTCACGGTTTCGTACTAAGGCGATGATGGGCTGACAGATGGCCCTCCACCGCCGCCTCCTCCACCACCACCACCACCGAGGGCGGCCATTACGCCAAGGGCCAGAGCGGCCACCCCGCCTCCGATGACCCCTTTCATCGCCGTCGACATACCCTCTTTTGGCTCAGGTGGTTGCTCTGCAGCCGGTTTGTCACTCTCCGGGGTCTCACTCTCCGGCGCTCCGATATCCATGTCTGCTTGTGCAAGAATAATTGTCTCGCCGGGCCGGATAGTTTTTTGGCCGTTCTCTGTCAAGACGTCGAGGGCCCCTCCTTGAACGACACCCACCTCGCTTTGCCTTTTTTCAACCGTCACGTAACCGACTATCGCCTGATCGCTGAAAGACGCATCGAGAAGAATTCTTTGAACCGTAATTTGGCCCCCGGGTGTGATAAGATTCAATGGCTGCCGCAACATGGACGTCTTAAAGTAGATGATTCCCTCCCGAAGGAAGAGGTTCCTTTGGCGGCCGATAGTGTGGGTCGACAATACACTTTGATCTTCGGCGACGAGATAGAGGTCGTCCAGCTTTATGGCACATCGTCCGTTGGCCGATACTGTGACGCCTTCCGGAAGCGGCGCTTCTCTGGTGTAGGTCCCCACCTTCTGATCACCCTTGTATATTTCCACTTCATTGGTGGGATAAATCCTGTTCAAGCCGTCACCGAAAGCAACGCCCGGGAGCGTAATCGCAATAGACAGAAATAAAACGATGATGCACATGCGGGATATCGTTTTTATGTGCTGCATCAGATGGCCCTCCTTAATCAATTTGTAACCGATTAACATTAATCCCACGACAGGCTGCCGTTCACGGCTACTGGATTAATTGACCGACAGTTGCATTGCCTTGGAATCCTTCAGGCTGTAACTGCTGTACTGGTGATAAGATCTGTAGTAGCCGCCATAGCCGTATTTTCTGCTGAAATCCACCTTGTTGATGATACACCCAAGAATGTTGCCTCTGACATTGTAAATGGAGTTCTTGAACTGTTTGATGGCCTCACGGCTTGTTTCCCCGATACTGCAGATAAGCACAATGCCGCCGACGCTTTTGGATAATATCAGGGTGTCGGCAAAACCGATATGCGGCGGTCCATCTAAAATGATGCGGTCGAACCGATTGGCCAAGTTTTTGACTAGAATTTTGAACCTGCGAGAGGCCAATAGCTCGGCCGGGTTCGGAGGCGTTGGCCCTGAAGGAATTATCCAGAGATTTTTGTGGTTTTTATTATAAAATTTCAGTTTGTTATTTACTCCCGCCAAAAAGCTCGAGAGTCCTCCGCCTGAGGAGCAATATTTCAAATTGAAAATATCCTGCAACCGCGGCTTTCTTAAATCCGCGTCGATGATGACCGTCTTTTCACCAGCGGCGGCAAAGCTTGCGGCTAAATTAACGGCAAGGGTCGTTTTGCCCTCACTGGGAAGCGTGCTGGTGACAAGACAGCATTTAGAGCGGGCTTCAGATCCGGAGAGCTGGATCGATACTCGCGAGGAGCGGATGGATTCGGAGAAGGGGGATAGAGGATGGCGCAGGAACGAATTTTCGAGGCCATGTTGGTCCGGTTTTGTTTGTGGGACAGTTCCGAGCAGAGGAATTTGAAACCGGTCCGAAATCTCCTGGGGATTGGTCACCGTGTCAGCAAAGTACTCGGCCAGAAATGCACAGCCGATTCCGCCAAGAGAGCCGATGAGCACTGCCAGGAGCAGGTTGAGTTTGATGTTCGGGCTAACCGGTAAAAGCGGAATATCCGCATGACTTACAATTTGGACATTGCTTGAAGACACGCCTGCCACCGATTCGATCTCTTTGGCACGCTGCAACAGGCTTTGGTAGATAGCGTGGTTTGTCTCCACTTCACGTTCCATAATTGTGTACTGGGTGGCCCGGTCGTTGAGATCTAAAACCAGTTTTTTCTGGTACTCAGTCCTTTTTTGTATGGCATCGAAAATCTGTTGGGCCGATTCGTATTCATTTTTAATGGCCCGAATAATGCCGTTCTCTTCCGCTTTGATCATTTCGGCCATTTTATCCAGACGCGCTTTCATCATTTTGGCCTTGGGGTAGTCGTCATGAAAGGTTGTTTTCAAATCTTCGTAGCTGGTACTGAGTTCGGCGTATTTGTCTTTTAGGCTGGCAATCAGGTCGCTATCTAAAATGCGAGGCAAGTTGGCGTGACCGTCTTTGACAGCTTGTTGATAGGTTGCCTTTTTCGTGATTAGGTCCGATTCAGCGGCTGCGACAGCAGTATTCAATTCATCCAGATGGCGATAAACACTGTTCAATTTGGTATCCAAGGATACGATCCCGGCGTGTTTGGCAAATTGATTCAGTTGTTCCTCGGATTTTTCAAGGGTAATTTTGGCTCTATCGATTTGCATCATGAGAAAGTCTCTGGCCAGGCCAGACGCCTCAAGTTTTTGCTCCATTTTCCAACTGATGTAATCTTCTACCATGGAATTGACGATGTTTTGCGAAAGCGTTCGATCCGGTGAACTGAAGGACACCTCTATGAGCATCGATTTTCGGCTGGGAATGACCGTCAGCCGGTTTGATAAATAGTCCGCCACGCGTTGGCGCTTTACAACCTCAGCATCAATCGTTTGACCGAGGTGGCCGTCCACATGGCCTGCAGTCAATGATTTAATCGCTTTTCTGATCCTTTGAAACAGCCCATCGCGTTCGTCCCCGAATGTTGCCTGGAGAATGACCGGATGGTCCAGCAGTTCAATGTTATCAATCAACCGGTTGATCATCGTTTTGCTGCGTATTAATTCCACCTGGGTTTCGTAAAATTCGCGGGCCTGGATTTTCGATCCTAATATGTCTTCAAATTTAGTGACTTGGGGTGTCTCCTGATTGACTTCAACCACAGCAGTGGCTCGGTATATTTTGGTGGATGCCAAGGTGTAAATCAGGGTCGAAAGAAAGACAAGCATGAGCACAGTGACGATCAACCACTTCCTGCGCATCAATATGTCCAGGAAGTCACGCATCAAGATTTCTTCGTTTTTCTGAACGCGGTTGATCAGTTCGCGAAATTCGTTCGATGGCAGAGATTCATTCTGATTAACCGGCAGCCAGCTGGCGTGAGAATCTCCACCTCTATTTACAGTGTTACTTGCCATGCCCCAACCTCATCGGCGAATCGTTAAATGCTAATTGACTATATTTAGAATCGATTTTGGTCATGCTGGTGTATCCGTGAGGCTTCCGCTCCCCATTGGAAAGCTTTTCAATCCGGAAGTCATCGAGCCACAGGTCCCCTCTGATTTTTGAGTCGAAGCGCTGGCTTGGCAGGCGGCAAAGACGGATGAGCACGGCTTGACACCCTTCGGGAATGGCAAATTCGATGGATGCGCTGTGCCAACCCTTCGTGCCGGTGATCATCGGGCCGACCAGGTAAAGTCCAGGCCTGTCGTAGCTGGCAATCTCGAAAAACGGGCCCTGGTCTGAAGTGATCCGTTGACTCTTCCAGGCATAAGTCAGTCGGTATTTTTCTTGTGGAATCACCGAAACAACCTGATGGATATGGTGAAAATGAATATTCTCTTTGCCATTGAACGAGATCTTTAAGGCGAAATCTCCTTCGATGCTATCCTTGTTGACGCGCTTAAAGTCCCAATTGTGGCCGGCACTGTCCCCAATATACCAATCAAATCCCTGCCGGGTAATGTCACTTTCGAATCCTGGATTTGTCAGTCCCGAGACTCCGGTATATTGGTTCCAGATTTCCTTTGACTCACGGACGCGTTTATTGAGGAGTAGGAAATGAGCATACTTTAGTGCGATTTCCATGTCCACCTTTTCGCTACCGGTTATTTTTTGCCAGACCACCAGGCTTTCTTCGATCATTGACCATTGGATGAGCCAATTGAGGTAATCCGGCAGGTGTTCGGGTTTGAGAACAGCGATAACATTCGCGGCCTCGCCGTTAAAGTGGTAATGAATGAGGTGCAAGGCATCCTGTTCCAACACGCCTTGTGACAAGAGGTAGTTCGTATTATTATACAGGTTTTCGGTCATTCCCAGTTCAAGTGCCAAAAGCATTTGGGGCCATTTCCAACGAAAGACCTTTTCCGTGAGGCCGGTGGTAAAAGTTAAAATATTTTTCGCTTTTTCTAGCCGTTCCAACGCTGCTTCAGATTCTGCCAGCCTGAGCCAGCCGTCAAGGAAAAACACATTTTGTGATACGGCTTGCCGGAAAAACAACGCGGCTGTCCCCGGGGACTGCTTCAACAAGGCTTGCATACCATAGGCATACTGAGCCTTTGGATACTTATTGAGACGCTGAGCTTCTTCAGTCGTGTAGTTATAATTCTCATAGCGTACCGCCCGCTGAAGCCAGTTGTAGTGTAAAGACCAAACCCCCAAAGACAACAGGACAACGGTCATCAGGATGCGAAGTAAAAATTGATACATTGTGTGTGTTCTTGAATTCATTGAAGCGATTCTAAAATTTCCCCAAATTCAATTTGGTATGCAACCGCCGATTGAACCGGTCTTTCGGTTTATCGGTTGACGCAGCAAAACGGTTCGGATACAGGCAAGTACGTAAAATAGCCAAAAGCACGACAAAATAAACAGCGTTCGCCGGTATCTGCAGGTTGAAGTCTAAAAAACTATGAAAGGTCATTGAAATGAGCCCGCTAAAGGAACCGACCGCCAAATAATAACGCAACGGATCGATTCGTGCATCGATGACTTTAATGTGCCGGGCGCTTTTAAAAAGAAAAATGACATAGACCCCCACTATTGAAATAAACCCTATCCAACCCGTTTCGATGAGTAGTTGCAGAAAGTCGTTGTGCGCGAAAGTGACCGTCTTGTCGGATATGAAGGATTGGTTGTAAACTTGAAAAACGGTTTCGTAGTTGCGGAGTCCAATACCTAAGGGGTGATCTTTTATTATCGGTAGACTGTCCCGCCAAAAATCCATCCGCGAACCATCATTACCGATCATCAAAAAGCGGTCTATAATGGGTTCGACGCCGATTGTCAGGCCATAGGTTGCCAACAAGACAACAATGCCGCTCCATATTAGAGAAGAGCGTTGCTTCAGGCTTTTTTGGGTTGAACGGGCCATTAGCACAAATGAAATAAAACCGACTAAACCGCCGGTTATGCCGGCCCGTGAATATGAGAACAGCAGTGAGAGAAGCAGAACCACAATTCCGAGAGCCATCAAGGCTTGACGATTGAGCCTGTCCGAAGACAGGGCACTTTTAAATGTATAGGCGCGGCAGTTCAGCGACATGGCAAACCCGAGAGCCAAAGGCCAGATCATCTCGATAAATCCGGCGAAATGATTCCGATTGATGTAGGTGCCTCGAGCATATCCTTTGTAGGTTTGCATATAGTCGACCCATAGAACCCCCATCGATGGCACCAGTGCCTGCATTAGACCATAGAAAGCTTCAATCAGGCCGATACTGATCATGACCACAACGAAAATCTTCAATGTCTTCCGGTCGTTGAAAAGGTGGCACAGCACAACGAATAAAGAGGCCAAGCTGAGTAAAAAAACCCACCCATTGAATGCCTCCCAGGAAGTATAGCTGAGCGATTCCCAAGTGGGCGCATTGCCGGTCAATTCCCAGGAGGCCGAAATTATTCTGAACCTGACAGGGCTGAGATAGGAAAGTACCGCCGGAGGTATCGGCAAGCAAGTAAAGAGCGACAAGGCAAAAAATAATCCAACAGCGGTTTTTGACCCAAAAGATGCTGCGAAAACCGGCGTTCCGATATTTCCACGCCATAGAATCAAGAGAAATCCTGACAGCATGAAGAAGCTATAGGTTGAACATACCCATGGCTGGACCGACGCAAAAAGAATGGGAATGGTTGCGACGACCAAAAGGGTGGATATCCGGATGATGGCCATTGGGATTGTTAATGCCTGCGGATTGTTTGCATAATTGTTCATTGAAATGAATTTCTGTGGCGTTCCAGTCAACTACGCAATAATTCTCTTCTGAAATTGTTCGACAGCGGATATAAAAAAATGTCCTTTACGGCCATCCCATTCCGTTTGTTATGGCGATCCATTCGGCCGCGTCCGGTTGTCTCGCCGACGTGAAACCAGTTTGCGGCCTTATAACACGTCCCGTTGTATCTACACCTGTCGACAAGAGTTTCCATTAGGGCCGGGCGGTAGCCATAGCTTTCGAACCAATCAATAGGTATTTTTTGGGCTGCCAGAGAAAGAACTGAGCTGGCCAGGTTTTTTACCCGGACCCATGGGAAAAGCAGAAAGCGGCTGTTATTGACTACCTTTTGAAGGTTTCTCCTCCGCTGATCATCGTTCCAGCCGATCCAGCGATCCCTGGCTGACATCATCCAGGCCGGGCTGGAAAACTGTAAACATCCGAGCTGACCCTTAGTTTTTCCCGATACGATGAAATAGCGCAATTGGGCGCCGAAAGGTAAACGAAACCCCAGATAATGGTATCGGTCAATGTACTCATACCAGGCCCGCCGTTCACTGGCAGTACAAACTCTGTCCAGGCATATAGGCATCAATTCTTTCAGTTTGGCTGAGATGTCCGGTTGAGTGGATAAGGCTTTCGTCCTTGCAACCTTGAATTTGGATTTTTGGGTATATTGGGTGCGGCACGCTGGCAGTTGAATAATTCCGGAGGAATCCAGGCGTTCGAGAAATTGCCGGCATTCAATGGTTTTCAATTTGCCCGTCGGTCGCTTCCAAGAAAACAGCTCGCAGATTGTATTGGCCAGCTCCGTGCGGGTAAGGTTTGGGAACATAGAGACAATTCCTGCAATTTCTGTAAGTTTCTTCTTGCTTACGGTTCGGCCGCAGAAGGATTCGGAAAGTGGCAATCGCATGTCTTTGAATGAAGTTAGAGGGGTATATTGTTACTATATCGGGAGTGCTGGGGAATGTCCAGAACTATTTTCAATTGATCGAAATTTCCCCGGTTTTCCCCATGCTGCTAATGCATGTAGTCTGGTAACTCCACCGGCCAATGGATTGGCCGGCGAGTTATCCCTCGTAGAGCACGGCCAGAATCGTGGCCTTGCCTTTTTTAGCTGATATATGGTGCGGGGTGGTTGACAGATAGTAGACGCTGTCGCCGGTTTCCAGGTCGAACTCGTCCCGCCCGATTTTCATTTTTACCGTCCCGCCGAGAACAAATATGAATTCTTCTCCTTCGTGTACCGATATCTCTACCTCCGGGTCCTCCTCGAGCTGCACGAACAGAGCTTCCATGTGACGCCCCTTGACCTCCGGAGCCAGGCTCATGTAGGTGTAGGCCCGGCGTTGACCTCTGTGTGACGTGGATCGAGATACGACCTTGCGTTCGTTGTTTCTCGTTATCGAATAGAGTCGATCACCCACACCGGAAACGATACGCCCGAAAGCGGCATCGAGGGCTTTCGAGAGCTTGATCACCGTTCCGAGTTGAGGCTGAATCTCGTCTTTCTCGATTTTTTGAAGTATTTCCACTTCGAAACCGGTCATTTGGGATAATTCATCGAGGCTCATGCCTTTTGCGTCTCTCAATGATTTAATCCGTCGACCGATTTCTTCGACGCCTTCATGGGTCGCTTCCGGAATCGAACCGGTGAGGTCTTCAAAGAAATCGACATTGATGTACGGCTTTTTAGGTTCTTGTGGCATGATCTTCTCCTTGGGTTGACAAAAGGGGGACTGTAGTAATTTGACTACAATGCGCCGATGTGGCGCGCGATTACGATGCGCTGTATTTCCGAGGTTCCTTCCCCGATTTCTAGAAGTTTCTGGTCGCGGTAAAATCGCTCGACATCGTATTCCTGCATAAGACCGTAGCCGCCATGCAACTGAACCGCATGGTTGGCGCAACGATACATGGCCTCCGAGCAGTACAGTTTGGCCATGGCCGCCTCTTTTGAAAAAGGTTTGTCGTTGTCTCGCAGCCAGCACGCTCTGTAGAGCATGAGTCGTGCAGCGTCGATATCCACGGCCATATCGGCCAGCTTGAACGCGTTGGCTTGAAACTTTGAAATGGGCATGTTGAACTGTTCGCGCTCACGGCTGTATTTCAACGCCTTGTCCAAACACCCTTGCGCGCCGCCCAGCCCCATGGCGCCGATGGACAACCGGCCACCGTCGAGGGTTTTCATCATCTGCTTGAAGCCTTCGCCCCGGGGACCGAGAAGGTTGTGCTTGGGTACCCGGCAGTCTTCGAAGTATAGCTCGCTGGTATTGGATGCCCGCCACATCATCTTGCCATGCATTTCCTTGGCGGTGTAGCCGGGCGTGCCGGACTCGACCAGGATGCAGGAGAGTTCGGCCTTGCCGTCCGGCAGTGTCCCGGTGCGGCACATGACCGTAACCCCGGCACTGATATCGGTGGAAGCGTTCGTAATGAATATCTTGCTGCCGTTGATAACCCATTGGTTTCCATCCAAAACCGCCGAGGTTTTCGATGCTACAGCGTCGGAGCCGGCATTGGCCTCCGTCAATCCGAACCCCCAGAGGGCTTTGCCGCTGCAAAGTGGCGGCAGGAGGGCCTGCTTTTGTTCTTCGCTACCGAAATAGTAGATCGGACCGATGCCGAGGGAATTTTCGGCTGCGACGGTGGCCGCGTGTGACCCATCGACCCTGGCAATTTCTTCGGTGGCGATGATATAGGACAGGTAGTCCATCCCCTGCCCGCCATATTTCTCCGGTACGACAATACCAAATAGGCCCAGATCGGCCATTTTCTGCATGGTCTCGTAGGAAAATTCCTCTTTTCTGTCCAGTTCCTGTGCCAGGCCCTTGATCTCTTTTTCGGCAAATCCGCGCACAGATTCTCTCAATATTTCCTGTTCGGGCGACAATGAAAAGTCCATTTTTTCTCCTCGGCAGGCGGCGTTGCCTGCGGCGCCTCTTGTCCGTCGATCCGGCTGCCAATGGAAATAGTTACGGTGTGGCACATAATCGATGGTGAACCATCTGACTTCGGTTCATTTTATAGGTGGTCTTCATGCCTATGTCAATGTCATTCCGGGACGGATTCTAAGTCATCAAACGATTCACCTCATGGGGGGAGAGGGGCTCACGGCTCGCGGCGAAAGAATTTCCCGACAGGTTGTGGATCGAAAACCAATTTGATAAGGTGATTCTTTGAAGAAAGACGGGATGACTTGACAGGTTAATGACTATGCCTGAGCCCTCGGGGAGTTTTCATTATCCGGTAGCGGAGGGAATAATCAGCGACTTCAGCGCGCAAACTCATGCATAAGGCAACCTAAGGAAAGAACAGGTTTCATAATGATATAAAACTGTTGCGCTCAATCCACCTATTAGGATCCGAATCTGATAACCGGGACTTCCGCTGTTCTTTCCCAAAGTTGCCTAATGCATTCAGGCAGTGCCCGATTTCGCTGCTGATCACTCCCTCCGCTTTGGTTCGCCATTTGCGGGAAAAACTCCCCGACCCCTGGACTATGCCTATCAAGAGCCGTTTCCGGAGTCCATTGGAAGGATTTTCGGGAAAAGGTTGGCGAGACGGAGGTTGGTACCGGACCGGATGCCGGCGGTTCTCCGATGCCGGTAAGGGTGCAGCATGAACATGAGGAGGATGTTATGAGAAGGAGCCGAATTTTGGCTATCGGTGCCGTTCTGTTTTTTTCATTGCATGGGGCGGTCTGGTCAGCGGATTTGACCGAAGGATTCTCCGGTCTGAAGTGGGGGACGGATATAGGGGAGACCCGCAATCTTATCCGGGTGGGTTCGAATGCAGACATCGACTATTACATCAATCCGGAGGTTGTCCACACCATCGGTGACATTCGTGTTTCCCAGGTCATATATGGCTTTTTCAAACAGCGAATGTTCGCGGCATATGTGCACATCGAAAACCTGGAGGTCTTCAGCCGGATCAAGGAGGCACTGCAAACGCGTTATGGTGTTCCGAAGGTTGTCTACAACGAGCGAGGAGAGCCGTCCATTTATCGATGGAAAACCGAAAAGATCAAAATCAAATTGAAAGTCGATTCGACCGCAGGCAAGATGAAAACGGCTTTCTACTATATTCCTCTGTCTGGCCAGGTCAATGAAGAGAGTGAAGAGGCCTTCCGCGAGAACAAGATCAGGTTCCTGCCGATTGAGCGGGGAAAAACCCCGAAAAGGTTACCCTTGCTGGAATTCTAACATCGGCACCTCCTACCGCTTTCATTCACCATTGCGGGACGGTGGCAATCATGAGATGTCCATTCCGGGTTTCACTGAAACCACGCCACAGGTCATGCTGCTGATCTTTTGCATTGTTTTTTTCGCCGGCCTGGTTCACGGGACGCTCGGTCTCGGTTTTCCGATGGTTGCCACCCCTTTGTTGGCTTTGCAGACCGATGTTCTCAGCGCGATACTGATCGTTCTGTTGCCGACCTTGACGGTCAATCTGCAGGATTGTTCTGACTGGCTCTCGGCTGACGACTGAACCCGGTCTGTGGGTTCAGCGGCCGAGGTGGGGGAACAGCCTTGCTGCATTATACAATTATCAGGTTTTAAAAATTAGCCGCTGTTTCGGCCCAAAGCACCTTTCCTTGCCGATACGCAAGGCGTTTCTAATCCCTCTGCGTACCGGTTGACTCAACGGCAACCGCCAACGGGGCCCCAAAAAATGAGGCGGCGGTTCTTATCGGTTGCAGCCTGGATCAGCAGTGGTCCCGTTGCAAGGAAAGTGGCACTTACTGAGGTCAGTTTATGAAAATGACGGTGTATGGCCACCGGTTGTGGACTCTGGTGCTGTTGATTGTTTTTCTTCCTGTGGGGAGTTCGGCCCAGGAAGCATTGGTGGTCAAGCGCGCTCAAAGAGAAGTGACTCTGACCGGTTATACCAGGGCTAAAGCCACGGTAAGTTTATCCGCCGAAGTCTCCGGCAAAATCGTCGAACGTAATTACGATATCGGCCAGGTTGTCGGGGACGCGCCCATATTCGTCATCGACACCACCTTCATCGATTTTCAGATCGAATCCACCCGTCACACACTCGAGCAGCTTCAAGTCGCATTGCAAATGAAGCGTTCCCGGATGGCTTTTCTCAAAAAGGAATTTGAACGCATCCGGGAACTGCACCAGCGCAACAGCACCGCCGGATCGAAACGAGATTCGGCCGAAGAGGAATACGCTCAAGCCCGGTTCGAGACGGACAGCACCGCTGTTCAGATGGCCCAGGCAGAAACCTCACTTGCAGAATTAGAAGAACGACGCAGGCGTCACTGGATATGTGCTCCCCGTGGCTGGCGTGTTACCGGGAGCCTTGCCGAAACGGGTGAAATCGTCCGCATCAATTCACCCATTGCCACAGTGGGCGACTACCGAACCCTGGTGGTTCCGCTGGCGGTCAGCGCAGATGAATTCACCGCCTTGTTGCGCCTGGACCCGTCGATAGACGCCATCCTCGAAGGGAGTGCGGTTAACACCACCGTTCTGCGGGTCGATCCCCAATTTGATGAAAAAACACGCAAAATAAAGTTGGATCTCGAGATTCATGGTTACAACGGTGACCATAGGGGAGGGCTGCGGCTGACACTTCCTCTTACAGTCTCTGGGGAGGGGCTGCAGGTACCCAAAGCGGCGGTCATCAATCGCTATGAAAACCCAAGGGTGAAAATCAAAGCGACCGGTAAGGAGGTCGCGATCCTGGTTCTTGGTGAAGCCAACGATCATTTGACTATTGGAGATAACCGGCAGCTTTCACCAGGCATCGAACTTGCCGCTCCCTGACCTGTTCGGATACATGAGTCCCGCAGAGAAACGAGGTCTCGATGAAAGCGATCGTCAAGTTAGCCATTAGGCAAGCGGTTTTCTTCAACGTGGCCTTTGTCATTCTGCTTGCCGCCGGCGGATTCAGTGTGTTCACCACGCCCCTCGAGAATATGCCTTTGGTCGATATGGGTGAGGTATTTGTCCAGACGGTCTATTTCGGGGCATCGGCGGACGATGTCGAAAAGCTGGTCACCACCAAGGTTGAAGAGGCTCTGGACGGTCTTGAAAATGTCGAATATGTCCAATCTCACTCTTACCGCAATTATTCCTCCGTTAAAGTCAAATTCATCGACGATTCCGATTACCGAGCGCTTTACGACGAATTGCGCTTCAGAGTCCTCAACATAAAAAACGAGCTTCCCACCGGAGCGGATGAACCCGGTTTTCTTTATATCGACACCCATGCATGGATGCCGGTTGTCGTGGTCAATCTTTCCGGGAAGATGCCCCAACGCAGTTTGAAACTCTTAGCCGACGAGCTCCGTGCTCGGCTGATCGCCATCCCCGAAGTCCGCAACGCCCGAATAGAAGGCGATTTTGTCGAAGAATTTCATGTGACCGCCGATCCGGCAAAACTCAGGACACACGGCGTCACCTTTCAACAGTTGGCCGAAGCCATCCATTCTGCCAATACCAAGATACCCGCCGGTCGATTCCGGCGGGAGGAAATCGAGTATATGCTCGATGCCGGGCATCGGCTGGACTCTCAGCAGGCTGTGTTGAACGTCATTGTCCGGCGAGATGGTGACGGTAACTTCATCCGTGTCGCGGATCTTGTCAGAAGCGCCCGACTCAGTCATCGGGATCCGACTCTGATTCCATCGGTCAATGGAGAGAATACCATCCGGGTGGTGGTCACGAAAGAACAGGCCGGAAACTCCGTGAGCATTTCCGAGCAAGTTAAACGGATCTCCACAGACTTCGAGGCCATGCATTCCCGAGACGGGCTAAGGATTGTCATTACCAACGATTCCACCATCGAAATAAAGGACTCGCTCAACACTTTGGGGGGGAACCTGATTTTAGGTATGGCTCTGGTGGTCGGCATTCTCTGGGTGAGCCTGGGATTTCGCAATGCGATGCTGACGGCCATCGGGATCCCCTTTGCATTTCTGTGCACCATCATCATAATGAAAGCGACCGGCGTGTCACTAAACACTATCAGCCTGTTCGCCTTCGTTCTGGTTACCGGTATCATGGTGGACGATGCCGTCATCATTGTTGAGAACATTTTCCGACACTTCGAAATGGGTAAACCGGTAAAACAGGCGGTCATAGACGGCACTGCCGAAGTGATGCTGCCTGTGACGGCGGCAGCGCTGACGACGGTTCTGGCTTTCCTGCCGATGCTCCTCATGACCGGTACAACGGGTGAGTTTTTCGCCTATATACCCAAAACCGTTACCTTTGCCCTCATCGCTTCACTCATCGAGGCCCTTTTCATCCTGCCGATTCATTTTTTGGACTGGGGACCCAAGAAACCACCAACCAAAGCAAAAGAAGCCGCCAACGACGATCCTTTTCACCATTTGAGCAGCGGGCCTTTTGGATGGTTTTGGAAAGTGTACCGGCGTTTCCTGGAAACCTTGCTCGACCACAAACTCATCACCTTTGCCGGGTTGACGATCGTTTTTCTGTCCTCCCTGGCCGTGCTGGTTCTCTCTGCAACCGGTGTCGTCCCCCTAATCAAAGTGAAATTCTTCCCGGGAAATTACTTTCGCTATCATGTCACCGTCGTCAACCCTGTAGGCACTCCGATCGAGAAGACGGATGCCATTGTCCGCGATCTTTCAAGACTGATCATGGCCCTTGGCGAGGGGCAGGCCCAATCGGCATCCGGCAGCGCCGGGTTTTACGAAGACCAGGACTATGTTCGGCATACGGGTAGCAATTTCGGCCAGATTGTCGTGACTCTTCCGGAGCAAAGGAACCAAAAATTTCCGGATAATTCGCGCAATGACCCGCTGGTGCACCTCGAGTATATCCGGCAGAAAATCAAACGGCACCATGCCGAAAAGTATCAAGACCTGCCCTTTGTCCCCTCGATCAGCGTTTTTGAGGAAAGCGACGGTCCTCCGACGGGCAAGGCCGTCAACATACGCGTGACGGGCACCGACCTTGAAAGTGCGTTGGCGGCCAGTGAGGCCATTTTGCTGTATATGGGCTCGGAAGACGAACTTGACGACCTGGTCGGGTTGACCAACAACCGCTCCGGCGAGCACAGAACGTATCAGTTTAGGCCTCGCCAGGAGGCGGTTTACGAGTACAGCCTGCAGCCCGGCAACATCACCGCCCTGGTTGCCGGAGCCCTTTACGGCTTCCGTGCTGGGGATTTCCGGATTTCAGACGAAGAGGTCGATCTTCTGGTTCGTGCGGCGCGAAGGGACAACCCGGGAGAAAATGGCGCCAGTGGGCTATCAGGCCCCACGGACGTGCTCGACCTGCCGGTGATTGAAGACAGCACCGGTCCGATATTCCTGCGGGATCTCGTGGATGTAACCATCGGTTCCGATCCCAATGTGCGTACACGCTACAACGGGAAACCGACGGTGACCATAACTGCCGATATTCGGTCCGGTTCGCCGTTGTCACCAGTGAGAGTACAAAACCTCGTCAAAGGGCATTTTACGGAGAGCGACAGGCGACTTTCAGGGGTGTCGCTCTCCTTTGGTGGAGAATTCGAGTCGACGAGCAAATCCTACCGGTCGCTCACTTTTGCTTTTTTCATCGCACTCCTGGGAATATATTTGGTGTTGTCATCACAGTTTAAAGATTATATTCAACCGTTGATCATCATTTCGGCTGTTCCATTTGCTCTCATCGGCGTTGTGATCGGATTGTTCGTGACGCGAACCGAATTTACGGTGGGCAGTTTTTTGGCCATTGTCGGTTTGGCCGGTATCTCGGTCAATGACGCCTTGCTTTTGATCGATTTTATGAATGTAAGGCTTCGAGAAGGAAGGCCGTTACGAAAAGCGGTGATCGAGGCCTGCGGGGCAAGAATGCGGCCGGTTTTAATCACAACGGTCACCACGACCCTGGGATTGTTGCCCATGGCCATCGGTATCCCCAACAGATCCATATCCTGGGCCCCGATGGCGACAGCCTTTGTTGCCGGTCTGTCCAGTGCGACGATTCTCACGCTTTTGATTACCCCGGCCAATTATGAAATGTTCGAGCAGTTCAAAATTTGGTTGAGGCAAAAAAGGAGCTCGATAAAAACGATTTCCAAATCCGTATGAGCCCCCGGACACGCCGGCAATTTTCAGACAGGTATCCGTTTTACATTGATCATCCGGCCAAGGAGATTAAAGTTGATAAAAATCCTCATCATCGGTTCCGGTGGTTTTTTGGGGGCCATCCTTCGGTATTACGTGAGCGGCTACGCGCAGAACCTGTCCGGAAGCTACAGCTTTCCCGTGGGAACGCTGGCGGTCAATCTGATCGGGTGTTTCATCATCGGGGCGATATCGAAAATGGCCGAGGATATGGGTCTGTTCTCCGTTGAAACCCGAATGTTCCTCACCATCGGGTTTTTGGGTGCATTTACAACCTATTCGACCTTTGGGTACGAAACCCTGAACCTGCTGCGCGACAACGAGTGGTTGTATGCGTTTTCATACGTCGGGCTTCACCTGATCGTGGGGCTGGGGGCGGTTTGGGGCGGTAGGAGTATCGTCCAACTGATCTGGAGGTAAAGATGGAACTCAGCGGGGATGGATGTTTATTGCGGATTCTGATCGGCGAGGGCAACAAGCGCAAGGGCAGACCATTGTTCGAGTGGCTCGTGATCAGAGCACGTGAACTGGGAATGGCCGGTGCCACCGTCACTCGAGGCATTATGGGTTTCGGGGCCAACAGCCGCATACATACGGCGAAAATCCTGCGGCTTTCGGAAGACCTTCCGGTGGTCGTTGAAATCATCGACAGCAGGGAAAAGGTCGAAAACTATTTGAAGGTGGTCGAAGGGGACATCGAAGGGGGACTGGCCACCATAGAGAAGGCCGATGTCCGTTTCTATCGCAGCAGTAACTCCAAAGGAAGCCAGGGGTGAACCGTCGCCAGTTCGGCGTCTTTTCTGCCCGATAGTTCCCAAGGAGAATCATTCGGGCAAGGAAAACGAAAGTTCCTCGGATTCCTGACTTTCTCCGACTTGGCTGACGGAAGTCACTACAAAGAAGTATGCAGCACCAGCCTTCAGACCGGTGAACGTATAGGGACTCTTCACACCGGCAATTTTGGTCCCGTTTTGTTTCGTGACTCCGGGCGCCGTCCGCCAGTAGATGTTGTATGAGACCGCACCGGGGGCATTGTCCCAAGCCACCGTCAGTTCTGCGGGTGATTTCTTCGATCCCTTGCGCGGCACATCCGCCGCTGATTCACCACCGGCAGGAGAAGGAATTATGCTGGTATCTGTTTTCTTCGTATCATAGAGATTGGGATCGTTCGGTGCCCTGCTACCTGCTGTTGCGGAAGGCCGTGCGGATGGTTTAAGTTGGCTTTCGCTCTGTTGCTCCGCCGCTGGGTTAGCCAGGCGCGGAACCAAATGTACGGCACCGATTTCGTCCTGTTTGGCCGTGTAGGCCATCTCTTTGGATTCCTGGCTTTCACCGGATGCGCTGAGTGCCGACAGAACGAAGAAATAGGTCGTGCCGTCTTCGAGGCTCGTGATTGTCAGTGGACTCGAAGCACGCGATATCTGGTAACTGTTGAGTTTGTTAACGCCCGGAGCGGTAGACATATAAATGTTATAGGCGTATACACCGGGCACTTCTTGCCACGACAATTCCACTCTGCCACTTTCGGCTATGCTGGCAGACGGAATTTTCTCCGTGCCGCTGCAGCCGGTTAAGTAAGCCATCGATCCGATGAAACAAGAAACGGCCACAAATAATCTACATAATTTGTTCACTGTTGCTTTCATCCGGTAGGACCTTCAGAACGCCCACATCATTGGATTGTCGTCAAGGGTGTCGGTCACCGTCCGTCCGATGGCATCTATATCCGTCAGGTCCTCCCGGGAGAGTCTGAGCTCGGCAGCGGCGGCGTTTTCGGCGGCTTGCCTGCCATTGCGGGCACCGGCAATGGCGCAGGTTTTCGGCCGGGAAATGACCCAGGCCAGGGCCAACTGGCCAAGAGTACAGGCGTGCTTCTCTGCAATGGATCGTAATCGTCGCAGGGCATCCAGCACTCTTTTGTACATGTCCGGATGAAAGAGGCGGTTTTTAACCCGGTGGTCGCCGCTGACGAATTGGTGCTCCGGGCCGAATTTTCCTGTGAGCAGTCCTTGTGCCATGGGGGAATAGGCCAGAATGGTGATGCCGTTTTCGATGCAATAGGGCATGGCATCGGTTTCGACATGGCGCCAAAAAAGGGAATAGGGTGGTTGAAGACTGACGATCTCTCCATATCCGGCAGCTTCATCCAGTTGAGTAGCCGAGAAATTGGAAACGCCGATGGCACGGATTTTTCCTTGAATTTTGAGATCGTTCAGGGCGTTCATGGTCTCTTCGATGGATACCTTTTTTGATCCGAAGGAACCCGATGGCCAGTGAATCTGATACAGGTCGATCCGGTCGGTTTTCAAGTTTTTCAGAGACCGCTCACAGGAATGAAACACCTGGTCCCGGCGGAGGTGGTTAGCGAATACCTTGGTGGCGTAGGTGACCTGGTCGCGTTTATCGGCCAACGCCTTGGCCAGCACTCTTTCCGAGTGCCCATTGCCGTATGCCTCAGCGGTATCGAAAGTTGTGATACCGGAATCGAATGCGGTGCGGATGGCCTGAATGGATTCGTCGTCCTCGATTCCGATCCACATATCCCTACCGGCCTGCCACGTACCCATGATGATCGGAGAGATTTTGATATCCGACAGGCCTAAAGGTCGTAGATCCATTTGTCTTCACTCCGTAAATGGGTTGTTTTCAATCCAGGTGCTATACTTCCGGTGACAACCGCAACGAATAACGCAGTTACGTACTTTTAATTTTCCGGTTTAGGCCGAAAATCCAAGCCACCCGCTTTGCAGGTGGTCGTTGACCCCGCAATCGGTTTTTTGACTATTGTTCGATGAATGCTCAGCAACAATAAGTTAACGCATTATGTGTCCGTCGATCTGTTTTTACAAGCCATTTCTGAGGAGTTTTTTCCACACAGAACACCAGGTCGTTCAAAATCTTATTCCCGCGGACATTAACCCTGAAACATTTTTTTGACGTCTTCTTTAAGGACTTTTCCCATCGTATTTCTCGGAATTTCTTCCGTAAATAGAATCTGTTTCGGGCATTTCCAGTCATGAAGGCGATTTTTGCAGAAGGCCTGTATTTCTAGCGGGGTCAGGTCGAATCCTGATTCCTTGACGACTGCGGCGACGACTTTTTCGCCCCACTTTTCGTCAGGCAAACCCACAACCGACGCTTCGACCACCCCGTCCACAAGGTTGATGACCGTTTCCACCTCCTTGGCGGACACGTTTTCGCCTCCGGTAATGATGATATGTTTTATCCGATCCGTCAGGTAATAATAGCCCTCTTCATCGATTTTCCCCAAATCACCCGTGCGAAACCAGCCATCCACGAAGGTTTCAGCCGTTTCGGCAGGTTTTCGCCAATATCCAGGGGATATTGCAGGACTCCTGAGCCAAAGTTCGCCAACTTGTCCGGGCGGCAGGTCAATGTAGGTGCCCGGATCAACGATGCGTACGGCCACTTCCGGCAGCGGTATCCCGATTGAGCCCGGTTTTCGCTTTCCATTTAACGGATTCGAGAAATTCATGCCGGTTTCCGACATCCCCTCGCGTTCCACGGGTTCTTTGCCGAACCTCTCTTTTATGCGTTCAAAGTCTTTCACCAACAGGGGCGCGGAGCCCGAGGTCCACAACCGGAGATGATCGAAACGATTTCCCTCCAATGCCGGCGTATCCAGCAGTTTAGAATACATGGCCGGTACCGCCATAAAAACGGTGCAGGTGTTTCCCGGACCTTTGCGGGCCAACACCTCCAATACGATTTCAGGTTTGAATTGATCCAGCAGAGCCACGCTGGATCCGGCCAGCAGAGCGGTATGAAGCGCAAAGCAAAGGCCATGAACATGAAATAGAGGAAGTGCATGACAGAGTAAATCCGTCTCGTCAATTTCCCAGACTTTGATGACATTCCGGGCGTCGCAGACAAGATTGCGGTGAGTGAGAACAGCCCCTTTCGGGCTTCCTGTAGTCCCGGAGGTGTATATGATCAGCGCCGGATCATCCGGTCTGAGATCAACGTCTATACTTCCGGGGGATACCGAATGGTAAAAAACGCTATCCTGATAAGGCAGCCGGGTATCGACCGGCAGTAATCGGCAACCTGGTCTAATTTTCGATAGCATTTCGTTTTTATCCGGTTCGCTTATGATCAGCTTCGGGTCCGCGTCGTTGAGGAGATAATCCATCTCCGAAGCTTTGAATCCGGGATTCAATGGTACGGAGATGGCGCCGAATTTCTGGAGCGCTAGATGTGCGACGACAAATACCAGCGATTTATTCAGAAACAGAACGACACGGTCGCCCTTTTCGACACCAGATTCGAGAAAAAAATTGGCACAGCGATCAGCGTCCTGATCCAGTTCGCCATAAGACAGGACAGTCTCTGGGTTGCCGCTGCGGAGAAAAGATATCGCTTTCTTATTGCGATGTTCAAGGAATGCGCTTTCAATCCGCGCCTTAAACGTTTCTTCACTCATTTTTACCTCCATCCACTTGCCCGGTCATCCGATCATCTTGTTCGGCAGCCAGAGCGCCAGCTCGGGCCAGATGCACAAAATGACAATTACCAGGCAATCGATGATCACGAAAGGCGTTACCCCCCAGAGAACCTGATACATGGGGATGTCTGGAGCGATATTCTTGACCACATACAGATTAAGCCCGACTGGCGGTGTCACGAGTCCAATTTCAAGGTTTACAGTCATGATAACCGCAAACCAGATAGGGTCGAAACCCAAGCCCTGTATAATAGGAAGCAGCAGTGGTGCGACCATCAAGATGACGGCCGCCGGCGGTATAAAGCAGCCGAGGATAAGAAGCAGAATGTTGATTAGAAAAATGATGCCCCATTTGCCTAACGGGAGTTTTAGAACCAGTTCCCCTAGTGCTTGGGTAGCGTACAGGTCGGAAGAAATCCAGGCGAACACCAGCGCTGCGGCCATGATCATCAGTATCATGCTGCTCTCATTTAATGCCTTTATGAATATCGGCCACAACTGGCGGGGCTTATAAATCTTGTAAATGGTCATTACGAAAAACAAAGATAGAACAGCTCCCAGGGCGGCGGCTTCGCTGGGAGTAGCCAATCCTCCATAGAGCGAACCCATAATACCGATCACGATCAGAACAAAAGGCAGGACTTTGGATAGAGAGGCGAAACGTTCATGCCATGTATAGCGTTCATCGGCTCCCCGGTCCTTTATGTAGTATAAACTTCCCCGCTTTGGCGGCACCACCTTACGATAGAAGAATACCAATCCCACCCACAGACAGCTGAGGAGCACGAGCAGCAAACCCGGAATGACTCCGGCGATGAAACATTTACCTATGGAAGTTTCGGTTGCTACACCGTATAAGATCATTGTGACACTGGGTGGAATCAATATACCGAAAGTACCGGCATGTGCAATCAAACCGGTAGCGAGCGCCGGAGCATAACCGCGTTTTCGCATTTCCGGTATGCCGATCCCTCCGATGGCCGCTGCCGTGGCAGGGCTGGAACCGCACAGCGCCGCAAATATACCGCAGCCTACCATATTGGCTATGCCGAGGCCGCCAGGAACTCGGTGGAGCCATTTGTGAAGGGTTTCATAGAGATCCCTGCTTGCATGGGAGGCGGCTATCGGCGCGCTGAGCAAAATAAAGAGGGGAATGGCGAGCAAGGCAAAATTATCCATACTGCCATGAAATACGAAAGGCAAGGTCGTCATGAGGTGGGGTGAAAAAATGAGAATGAAAATAACTGATATAGCCGCCAATCCCGACCAGATGGGAATGCCTGTAATCAATAAAATAAATGCACCACCGAATAATAGGGCAGAGATAATGTATTCGCTCATGCCGGATTTACCTTTTTTTATTGTTTGATAGACTTATAAAATTGGTGCTTGCCACTGGAATGCTTTCTCCCTTTAAGTCTCTTTTCTTTTTATAACAGGATCAAACCCGCCTTTCCTGAATGCGGTGATTTTTTCCCTTATTTGCACAATGTACTGCAGAAACAGCAGAGTCATGCCTAGAGGGAGAAACAGATAGGGAATCCATAGTGGAGGGCCCCAAAGGGATTCTGAGTGCTCATTGTTGACAACTGTTTCCCACCACATCGGCCATGCATACACCGCCACTAAACCAGCCAATATGCAAGAAATGATGGACACAACGATGAGTGTGATCTCTCGCGTTCGGGGTGCTAAATTGATGATCAGTAAATCGACGTTCAAATGGTGCTCGTTTTTTTGAACAAAAGGTGCACCGACAAAAACGGTGAAGATTAACAAAAAAACCGAGGCTTCGATTTGCCAGATCGTTGATACACCAAAAATCTTTCTGACGATTACAGCCTCGGTTATGATAAATGCCGCAGCGACAAGGCATAATGCCGACATCCAACCGGTTAAGGCCGTCAGGCCTTCAACAAGCTGCAATAGTACTTTGCCGAGCTTTTTCATAGTCTTTACCTGAATGGAGGGAAAGTGTCTGTTGAAGATGAAAATCAATGTTCGAAACAAATGAGACCGCAACAGATTTGTCCAGTCGTTGCAGTCTCATTTCTCGGTCTTATTTCATGGCATCCAACGCCAGGTCCAGATATTCCTGTCCGCCTGGAACTGTGTCGGCATATTCCTTCCAGGCTGTTTTCTTTGCGAATTCAAGCCATACGTTGAACTCATCCTGATTCATATAATGGATTTCGACACCGGCCTTGGTGTACTCTTCAATCAGCTTGTCCACTTCAGGTTTCGCGGTTTGATACACCCAGTTCTCGTGCATCCACTCAGCAACTTCAAGAAATATTTTTTGCTGCTCGGGAGTCAGCCGATCCCAGGTTTTTTGTGATATTATTAAATTTTCAGCCATGTACCAAATGGAGAAATCCCGTGGGGCGTTGATGTATTTCAACACTTCGTAAAGGCGGTAGGAAACAAATGACGCCGAAGAGGTCAGCATCGTATCGATGACACCAGTGGACAGGGCGTGATAAGTTTCAGAGGATGGCATACTGGTGATTGATGCCCCGGCTTCTTTCAGCATGAATTCGAATTTTTTGCCGGCTGCTCTCAGTTTGGTTCCCTTGACATCATCCGGTAGAACGACTTGTCTGACATTGCTGGCGATGCCCCCATCGTACCAGGCCCAGATGATGTTTTTGATACCGTTGTCTTCCAGCAGTTTTTCGACTTTCTTGCCGATCGGCTTGTTCCTCCAGGTAATGCCCTGTTTGACGCTGGTTACCGAGCAGGGCATCAGGGTAATCGACAGTTCAGGCACCTTTCCGGATGCATAGTCCAGGGGGAATACCGATATATCCAAAGAGCCTTTTCGTAAGGCATCCCATTGTTCCTTGGCTTTGAACAAAGAACTGGCAGGATAGTACCGGAATTCGATTTCACCCTTGGTTTTTTCGGTGACCATGTCGCCGAACTTGCGGGCCAACTGGTCCCTGACGTCTCCTGCGGCGAATTGATGCGATACTTTCAATGTCATCTTGCCGGCCGCAGAGACTATCGGGCTCAAAAAGATTAACAATGCAACCGAAACCAAAAAACTCACCATCGTTTTAGCTCTTCTCGATTTCATTTTAGCCCCCCTTCTGATTATGTTGGGTGTTACGGTTTATCCAAACCCTGCGGAGACCACATCCTTATGTGATGTATCCCACCTTGGCAAAGTGGCTGCATTCCGGTGGTGCCGGGTGAGGCGCGCTCTACCGTTACATGTTTTCGGATTCTGAGTTTTCCTCTCCCCTACCCAGCGCAAGCGCCTCTATTGCTTGAGACTGTTTGTGCAAATGGTTCTTCATTATCCTTTCGGCTTTCTGAGGCGACCTGTTCCGAAATGCCGTCAAGAGTTCACGGTGCTCTTCTATGGAATCTTCAAATCGGCCTGGTAGATTCAGGGACTGAAAGCGATAGAGCAGGATTTTTTTTCGGAGTCCGTTGACGATTTGATTCAATGTGCGGTTTCCTGCCAATTCCTGTATAAAGGCATGGTACCGGTTGTTGATGCGGATGTATTCTTTTTGATCGCGGCAATCGAATTTTTCCTCCAACCCGGCGTGTAGTTCTTCTAAATGAGATATATCCGAGGGGGTCATTTTTTCGGCCGCGGCACGCGCAGAGAAGCCCTCCAACACGCTCATCACTTCAAACATCTCTTTGATTTCCGCGGTTGTGGGTTTTGTCACAAATGCGCCTCGGTTGGGGACGAGCGCGATCAGGTTCTCTGCACTGAGAACCCGGAGGGCTTCTCGCAAGGGGGTTTTGCTGATACCCATGGAGGCGCAAAGATCGTTTTCGTTAATTTTATCTCCGTTTTTCAGGTCGCCGATCATGATCATTTCGCGCAATGCGTCGGCGATTTGAATATGCAAAGTGGCCTTTTTAATCTTCATGTTTTGCCGTAAATGCGGGGTCGATTTGTGAGCATCTGTAATAAATTATAATTTATAAATTATTATCTATGATCTTTATCCGGGACCTGTCAATCGAAATTTACGATGGATACGCAAACGTCGCATTATAGGTCGCAGGTCTCGACCACGATCTGCCGGCTATAGTTTGATCGGTATCTATCGGTGGTTGCATCTTGAAAACTCGATGACCTCCATGGTACAGACTGTCCGGCATAATCGCCTTGCTTTTGTTGCGGTTGGCTTAAAAAAACGAACATCATTCTTTTTTGACGTCTTTACCATGATCATTATCAGCGACGCCCATCTCGATGAATCCGCCGGTAACCAAGGCGAGTTTTTCCGAATGCTCCAGTGCTTGGAGAAAAAACAGGAAGACCTTGTTTTTCTCGGTGACATATTCGACCTGTGGATAGCTCTTCCCCGATACGAAAGCGAGGCTCACCGCCATTTTCTTTCCTGGTGCGGCCGCCAGAAGGAATACCGGAGTATCGGTTTCGTCGAAGGCAACCACGAATATTTTCTGGCCCAAGAAAGGAGCCGCTTTTTCACATGGTGCTCGGACGGTCCCTTTATGGACCGCGACCTGGGTTATCTTTTCTGCCACGGTGATCAGATCAATCGTCTGGACAAAAACTATCTGCGTTTCAGAAAACTGGCCAAAAACAGAATGACGAAATCGGCGTTGCAAGTGATGCCCTTGGGTCCCGAATTCGTCGCACATGTCAAGGCACGGTTGAGGCACACCAACTTAGAGTTTCGACGACGGTTGCCGTTGGAAGAACTGGACCGATTTGCGCGCCACCGTTTCGCATCCGGCGGCCGGATCATTTTTGTCGGTCATTTTCATCAGGCTCACCAGGTTTTTGGCCCTGGCGGCCGGACCCTGTTGACTGTACCGAGTTGGTTTGGAGGTGGCATCATTACCCGCTTCGACGTTCGGACGGGCGGAGTCGTTCATGACAAGTGGCCGGCTCTGCTCAACTGACGGCACCGACAGGTTAAAACCACATCCAGACGGCCTACCGCTGTTTTGGGTTTGGTCGGCGGAAGCCACGGCATTTTTCTCATAACACCACGCGGCTCAACAATTCATCACATGCCCTCCGCAAATGCCTGTGAACACGCTTTTGTCAAAGCCCCGCATCGGACCCTGGCATCCCTGACACTTCCGGTTCTGTTTGCATTAATTGCCGAGCCGGTCACCGGTTTGGTCGACACCGCCTTTATTGCCCGCCTTGGATCTGATTCACTCGCCGCCCTTGGCGTCGGGACGATGATTCTGTCGAGCGTGTTCTGGATATTCAACTTTCTCGGCATCGCCACGCAGACCGAGGTGGCGCAGGCTTTGGGCATGCGTTCGATGCCGACGGCCTCTCGCGTGAATTCGCTGGCGTTGATTATGGGAGCAGGCCTGGGGGGCATAATGGCTGTTCTCGGCTACTTTGCTGCCGCACCGGCGGCCCAGTTGATGGGTGCCACGGGGCTGGTGGCGGAACAGGCATGCAGCTATATCCGCCTGCGGCTGATCGGTGCGCCGGCCGTTCTCGTCTCTATGGCCGCATTCGGAACCCTTCGCGGATTGCAGGACATGCGCACCCCCCTTTACGTGGCCGTGGGAATCAATGTTCTGAATATAGTGCTGGATGCGGCTCTGATTTACGGTTGGGGACCGGTTCCTCCTCTGGGAATCGACGGCGCGGCCATTGCCAGTTCGGTCAGTTGGTGGTTGGGTTCGGCCTGGGCCGTCATCGTCGTTTGGAGGCGATTGGGCAGCTCAGGCCGGATCCCGGCTGACCTAGCGCTAAGATTGTTGCGGGTAGGTGGCGATCTTTTTGTCCGGACCGGATTCTTGACGCTTTTTCTGCTGCTGGGAACAAGAACAGCCACCTTAGCCGGACCCGAGGCTGGGGCGGCCCATCAGGCTGTTCGCCAGGTATGGGTTTTTGCCAGCCTTTTTCTGGATGCTTTTGCCATTTCCGGCCAGAGTCTTATTGGATACTTTTTCGGCGGCCGGCAGGTGGCCCAGGCGCGCAAAGTTGCTGCAATCGTTTGTTGGTGGAGTTGTGCGACGGGGATCTTTTTGGCTCTGGCGCTGTGGGTGGGAACCGACCTGGCTGAAGCGATTTGGGTTCCGGCAGCCGCTGTACCCTTCTTTGTTCCGGCGTGGACGGTTGCCGCAGCGACGCAACCCCTCTGTGCCCTGTCATTCGCCACCGATGGCATCCACTGGGGCACGGGCGATTTCAGATACCTGCGCAATGTGGTCGTACTGGCGACATGTTGCGGCGGTTTGGCCTTGATGCTCATCGACACGCAGCGGCCGGGCGCACTCACAGCCGTCTGGTGCGTCACGGGCGGGTGGATTCTCCTGCGGGCGCTGTTTGGTTTCCTGCGCATATGGCCGGGAATCGGTAAAAGCCCGTTGACAAATGATGAGGGGTAAAAGAAAATCTCCCGACGACTTCAGTTTAAAACACCGGCATGAGTCGACCTGAGTGAAGAGCGGATTTTTATATTACTATATGGGCACTGGATTGAGATCGGCATTTGCGACCTCGGTTGGAGGGCCATCCTGGCCTCTGCCTTTTTCCCATGCCGTCTGATTCTTTTGACCGCCGGAGACTGGCAAGATGGATTCTATGAATGTTGACCTGGTAGACCTACTGAAATACGTCAGGCTCTTGTACGAAGAGAAAATTCCCTTTAACAGGATTCTGGGATTCAAGTTCGAAAACTACGAAGCCGACACCGTTGCCGTGAGTTTTGCCATGAAGCCCGATCTCATCGGTAATTACGTGATGGAGACGCTGCACGGCGGGGTGATTTCATCCGTCCTGGATGCCACCGGAGGACTGAGTGTATCGATCAGCATGGTAGAAAAACTGCAGGGAGAGAACGTGCAGGAGATCGAGAAAAGGGTGGCCCGGATCGGCACCATCGATCTACGGGTCGATTATTTGAGGCCGGGCCGCGGTCAGGCGTTTCGTGCCACCAGTTCGATCATGCGTACCGGCAAGAAGGTTGCCGTGACGCGCATGGAACTGCATAACGATGAGGATCTGCTGATCGCTGTGGGAACGGGGACTTATATCGTCGGCTGAAACCGACTCTCCACCGTTAAACGGTTTTTGAATGAATATCGTATTCCTGGTCATTGTTCTTTCAGCCGTTGCTTTTGCCGGATGGCGGCAAATTTTCTGGGTGGCCACCGTAGGCGCCGTTTCTCCCATGGAAGCGCTATCCAAAGCAATGGTGGAATCCGCCGGAGGAGCGGTGGACTTGGCCATCGGGCTCGTGGGGGTGATGACGCTGTTTCTGGGTTTGGTCAAAGTGGCCGAAGCCGGGGGAATGCTGGCGATCCTGGCCCGGTTGATCCGTCCAATGATGGTGAGGCTGTTTCCGGATGTCCCCCCGGATCATCCCGCTATGGGGGCCATGATCCTCAACATGTCCGCCAATGCGCTCGGATTGGGTAATGCCGCTACGCCCTTCGGTATTCGAGCCATGCAGGAACTCGATTCGCTCAACCCCCGACATGGCACGGCCACGGACGCCATGGCCCTGTTCCTGGCCATCAACACATCCAGCGTTACGCTGTTGCCGACCGGTGTTATCGCATTGAGAGCCGCCGCCGGTTCCACCGACCCGGCCGGCATTTTGCCCACCACCCTGTTTGCCACCATCGGATCGACCCTCGCAGCGATCATTGCCGCGAAAGTGTACCGGCGATTTTTCCCCATCAAAAACGGTGCGCCCGCCCCGGGGAAAAAGATCCCGGAGCCTGCAGAAACTAAGGACGAAATTCCCGATATGCCGACCGATGGATACCCGATGTGGGTCAGCCTGACGGCATTGGTCGGGGTTGCGGCGCTCATACCGGTGGCCATAGTATATGGCCGATCGCTATCACCCTGGATTCTACCCGGCCTGATGGTTTTTTTCCTGCTGTTCGGATATTTCCGCCGTGTCAGGGTGTACGAAGTGTTCGTCGACGGGGCCAAGGAAGGTTTCCAAGTCGCTTTGCGTATCATTCCCTATCTGGTGGCTATTCTGGTGGCGGTCGGCATGTTCCGGGCCAGCGGCGCCCTCGAAGAAATGGTCCAATGGCTGGGCGGATGGACGACCCGCGTGGGTTTGCCAGCCGAGGCCCTACCCATGGCCATCATGCGGCCACTTTCGGGTTCAGGGGCTTATGGTATTCTGGCCTCGATCGTCAACGATCCGGCCATCGGACCGGATAGTTACACCGGATACCTGGTCAGTACTCTGCAGGGGTCGACCGAAACCACTTTTTACGTCATGGCTGTATACTTCGGAGCCGTGCAGGTGCGGCGCTTGCGCCACACGTTGGCAGCGGCTTTGACCGCCGACCTGTGCGGCTTGATTTTCGCCGTTGTCGCCTGCCAAATTTTCTTCGGGTGACAGGCGGTTGAGAAATATATCCAAATTAATGAACATGGGAGTATCTATCGAACCCAACCTTGAAAGTCTCCGTCTGCGAAATCGGTAATGATCCGCACAATTTGGCCCACGATTGGGAAAGGCTGGCCATACACATCCCGACCCAAGGGAGCGAATTGGTGGTGCTGCCAAAGATACCTTCCCGCGTTACGTGCGGGAATAAGGGGACCAGCGGCAACCGGGATTGGCGTAATAAATCATTATTCTGGCTCGCCGTCGATAGATTGCAGGTTCGGACAACCCGCTGGACTTTTGTATGGGAACACCTTTCGGATGTTCAGCCGCAACCATAGGGTCGAAAAGGAAATTGAATCATGATGCCATCGTTCTCTCCGTTAGAATTGACACGGAAACTGATCGGGTTCAACACCATCAACCCGCCGGGCAACGAGCGGGAGTGCGCCCTTTTTATCGGCGACATATTGGAAAGCAGCGGTTTGGCGGTCAGTTATCACGAATTCGCCGACGGGAGAACCAGCCTCATTGCCCGCAAAATATTCGACGATCAGCGTCCGCCTCTGTGTTTCACCGGGCATCTCGACACCGTCCCGCTGGGTATGACCGGGTGGCACAAGGATCCTTTCAAGGGCGAGTTGGACGGTGACAGACTGTACGGCCGAGGGACATCAGACATGAAAGGCGGGGTGACGGCCATGGTTTTGGCCGCTCTGAGGATGGCGCCCCGTACCCGCGGATCGTCCGGGATCTTGCTCGTATTGACGGCCGGGGAAGAGAACGGTTGCGAAGGGGCCGGATTCCTGGCGGCCCAAGAAGGCGTGCTGGGTTCTGCAGGGGCTTTAGTGGTGGGAGAGCCGACGGCCAACTACCCCATGGTGGGACACAAAGGCGCCTTTTGGCTAAATGCTGAGGCAACGGGCGTCACTGCGCATGGCTCCATGCCCGAGCAGGGCGTCAACGCCATCTACAAGGCGGCTCGGGCGATTGTACGTTTGGACGATTTCAGGTTTGACGGTGCCCCGCATCCCGTTCTCGGTGCCCCGACCCTTAACATTGGAACCATTACCGGCGGCATCAATGTCAATTCCGTACCGGATCGAGCGGTGTTCACCATCGATATCCGAACGGTTCCGCCCCAGAACGCCGACCAAATCCACCGATCCCTGCAGGATCATCTCGGCCCGGAGATCGGCCTGAAAAAACGGACCGATGCACCGGCAGTGGCTTCTGACCCGAATGATCCATGGGTCCGGTATGTGTTTGGGGTGATGGGACGCTTCATCGATGAGACACCTATTCCCCGCGGCGTGACCTACTTTACGGATGCATCAGCGCTGACCGCGGCATTCGGGAATATACCGACGGTGATTCTGGGGCCCGGGGAACCCGGCATGGCGCACAAAACGGACGAATACTGCCATCTTTCAAAGATTGAGGCAGCGACCGAGGCCTATAGTGAAATTGCCGGTGACTGGTGCCGGTGTTGACGAGTTCGAACCCGTAAGGGTTGTTGGTGACCGCAGGTCAGGTCCCCGGGAGCGATGGATGCCGGAACCGTATTGGGCGAAGTTTCGATTCCTCGCTCCTGCTTGAGCCTTTCGTAAAGTCTCCGCGAATCGTTATTTCGGCGACGGCGGGTACTGCGCCAAAATCTTCTCGACCACGGTGTTGACGATCTCGGTTGTTTTCAGTGGGTCAGACTGACTGGACAGGCGCTTTGACCCGGTCCCCCGCCAGATGAGTTCTCCACTCTTGTCATCGGTGAAATCGATGATCAGCAATCCCTCGTCGTAGCTGTCGACATTCGATGTGCCGACACCGACACCCCCGAATGACCCGCTGCCGATCCCGAACCCCGTGCCGACACCGATGCTGACGGGGGAAGACTCGATCCGGGATTGGATGACCATGTTGTATGCCACCGTGAAATCGGATGCTTCCTTGGCTGACCGGCGGAAACCTTTGCCGGCCAGTACCTGATCGACGGCTTTGCGAATCCGGTTGTCGAGAAGGGGGTTGTCCACCCGAGGGTCACCCGTCTTAGGCTGTACATCGTTCGCCCATCGATAGGTTTGGAAGCGGGTGAAATCGGAAGCAACATCATAATCCTGGTTGACACGGACATTCGTACACCCGTTCAACGCGAGGGCGATGCACAGGTGAAGGACAATAATCGCATACGGCATGGGATCCTCCCGACGACAAGGGGCAAATGAATGGTTCTCGACAAAGCTTGATAAGGCACAGGTGCCGTTATTGGGTTGACGACTGCGGCGGATACTGTTTCAGTATCTCATTTACGGCTTCGTTGACGGCGGCCGTCGTTTTTTCCGGGTTCGAATATTGCTGAGCGACGCGGCGGGTACCGATCCCACGCCATATTAATGCGGAAGTTCGTGCATCGGTGAAATCGATGATCAGGGTGCCCTCCTCATACTGTCGGACGTAGGTTCGGTAGTCGATACCTCCCCAGAAGGGATAGGGGTAGCCCCAGTAGGGGTAACCGTACCAGCCGAATCCGGTGTTGAAGGTGTCGGCCTCGATCCGGGTCCGGACGACGATTTGGTAGGTGATGAAGAGATCCGGCTGTTGTCCGGGCGTGAAAGATAGCCCTTTGGCGGACAGCGTATTCTCCAC
Source organism: uncultured delta proteobacterium (assembly GCA_963792945.1). Taxonomy (GTDB): domain Bacteria; phylum Desulfobacterota; class Desulfobacteria; order Desulfobacterales; family SG8-13; genus JARFQH01. Next base: position 504,475 of record CAWBYM010000025.1, read on the forward strand.
GGCCCGGCGAACGCGACGGTCCATCAATTGACTGCTCATCAATATGTCGTTGCTTTGCGGAAAAGGCCCAGGCGCCCAGGCGAAGGATTGAAACCGCGTGAAATCGGTGGTTTCATCGAAGTCTTGGCTGACCCGGACGGCGGCACATCCGCCGAAGAGGAAAATCGCTGCCAGCAATAGGGTTGTATTTTTCACCATGATGGCCTTTTCATTTTTCGACAGGCCCATTTCTGAGGAGCCTATCAGTTTTTTCGGAGCGATGGGAAACCTTCCCTGTGGCAGAAGGCAAAAACTTACTGGTCAAGATGCGCACGGTTGAGTGCCGAAGCAAGACCCGGTTCGATCGACCTATTTTATAGTTTGATTTATGAGGTAAGTTCAATGTAAATTTGTCGCGAAAGGGGAACTGCAAGTGGAGAACGGCAACACCAGTGATTGGTTCGAAAGGATTGCGTCTGCCCGCGACCGACTGGCCGGTGTCGCGAATGTCACCCCGGTGGTGACTTCCAGAACCATAGACCGTATGACCGGGGCCGCGGTGTTTCTAAAGTGTGAAAACTTTCAGCGCATGGGCGCCTTCAAGTTCCGCGGGGCGTATAATGCCATTTCCCGCCTGACGATCGAAGAAAAAGCCAAGGGTGTCATCACGTTTTCCTCCGGCAACCATGCTCAGGCCGTGGCCCTTGTGGGCCGACTTGCCGGGGTGGAGACCACGGTAGTCATGCCGGCCGATGCGCCGCAAATCAAGCGTGAGGCCACGGAAGCCTACGGTGCCAAGGTGATCGATTACGATCCCCGGAACAAGAGCCGCGAGGAGATCGCGCGTCGTTTGCAGGAAGAGCGGGGGGCGGTCCTGATACCACCCTTCGATCATCCCGATGTCATCGCCGGACAGGGAACCGCCGCCCTCGAACTGATGGTGGAGAAAAGAGGCATCGGGACGCTACTGGTCCCCTGCGGCGGTGGTGGATTGTTGAGCGGGTCGGCCGTTGCGGTCAAGGGGCTCGATCCGGGTTGCCGCGTGATTGGCATCGAACCGGAACTGGCGGACGATGCCACCCGGTCCTTCAGGACGGGAACCCTGCACAGCGTCCACAATCCGCCGACCATCGCCGACGGTACCCGCACCCCCTCTCTGGGCACGCTCACCTTCCCGTTGATTCGGCGGTATGTGGACGACATGCAGACGGTCTCGGAGGCCGCTATCATGGACGCCGTCCGGTTTTTGTTTTACCGGTTAAAGTTGGTTGTTGAGCCCTCCGGTGCTCTCGGTCTGGCGGCTTTACTCAGCGGCCGGGTGGTGCCGCAGGGTCGAGTCGGCATCATCCTCAGCGGCGGAAACATAGACGGCCCGACGATAACCAGGATTTTGGAAGGTTGAACGCCAACCGGCGAGGCTGACATGCTCCGATATCCCTATGCCCTCCATGCCTGCGCGGTCGGTCACTCGCCCTTGTTCGAGAACCTGGAGGGCGACCCGTTTCCGGTTGACTTGTCGGATGACAGCCCACTTTGCAGCGCCGCCGTTTCCGGGGGACAGCGATCGCTCAACATGTTTCTGGCGAAGAAAATGGCTTCCCGACACACATGGGGGGTGGGGGGGTATCTGGAATGCCGGCGGCGGATGCTGCAGGGGTATCGGCAGATGGTCCGTGAAGAACGTTTCTACCACCTGGGGGTCGACATCGTCGTCCCGCTGCATGCCGTTCTTCACGCGCCGTTAGGCGGTGTTGTGCGCGAAACCGGCCGCGAGGAGGGTGAGGGCAATTACGGCGGCTATGTTCTTCTGGAGCACGGCCATCCCGCATTCGAGACCTTTTTCAGCTTTTACGGCCACTTGGATCCGGACACGGTAAAGCCGGAGGGAACCGCGCTCAGGGCCGGAGACCCTTTTGCCCGGATAGGCGACTTTCATCAGAACGGAAACTGGTACCACCATACCCATCTGCAGATCATCACGCAACGCGGTTTGGCGGCGGGCTACCTTCACAAAGGTTACTGTTCGCGCAAGGACCTTGAAGCGATCAACGCTTTGTGTCCGGATCCATTGCCGCTATTTATAATCTGACACCTGCCAGCCGAATGACGCGGCCGTGGGTGCCAAACCTCTTGGCGCCGCACCCTCGGTCCCGCTGCCGGAGTTGGCATTGCTACGGAACGGAATTATGTTAGACGAGGCGATTAAAATTTTCACGACCGGTGGAACGATCGACAAGATTTACTTCGATGACCGCAGTGAATACCAGGTGGGAGAACCCCAGATCGGCAGCGTTTTGAAGGAGGCCAATGTCACTCAAGAGTATGAAATCGTTCCCCTTCTTCGCAAAGACAGTCTGGATCTGACGGACGACGATCGTATGCTGATTCGTCAAGCCGTGAATTCTTGCCCGCTTAAGCGGATCATCGTCACCCACGGCACCGACACCATGATCAGGACAGCAAAAGCGTTAAAAACAATCGCAGACAAGACAGTCGTCCTGACCGGCGCGATGCAGCCCGCCAAGTTTCGGTTCACTGACGCGGTGTTCAACATCGCCAGTGCCTTCACGGCCGTCCAGCTTCTCCCCCCGGGCGTCTACATCGCCATGAACGGAAAAATATTCGATCCGGTGCAAACAATAAAAAATAGAGAGTTGAACCGCTTTGAAGTGCGAGTCCAAAAGATCTAAGATTGATGCGGAGCCGAGATTGTACCGCCCGGAAACGGAGTCAGATCTCGTTATCGTCCGACAGCTTTTCAGGGAGTATGCCGCCTCACTTGATTTTGACTTGGATTTTCAGGGTTTCGACGATGAACTCGCCCGGCTTCCCGGGGATTATGCACCCCCCGGAGGATGCCTGTTCATTGCCGCTGTGGATGCAGGACCGGTTGGTTGCGTGGCCCTACGCCGGATAAACGACCGTGTCTGCGAAATGAAACGGCTGTACACCAGACCTTTTGCCAGGGGTGCCGGAGTCGGCCGTTGCCTGGTTGTTGCCGTTATCGGCGCCGCCCGCCAAAGCGGGTACGAAAAGATGCGGCTCGACACGGTCCCTACGATGAAAACCGCGCGCCATCTTTACCTTTCTGCTGGATTCAAGGAGATCGATCCCTATCGGTATAATCCGATTTCCGGTGCCGCTTTTCTGGAACTCGATCTGACCCTCAGTCCTGAAGCGGACAAGAACGCCGGTACAGCTGCCGACAGGGGCCGGGAAGAAGTGGTTGCCATCGTCGATGAGGAAAATAATGTGGTTGGTTCCGCACCGCGCTCACGCATGCGGGCCGAAGGCCTGCCCCATCGGGCAACATACATCCTGGTCTTCAACTCCCAGGGCCGCCTGTTCGTTCAGAAACGGACGCAAACCAAAGATATCTACCCGGGCTATTCGGATGTCGCCACCGGCGGTGTGGTTCTGGCCGATGAGTCCTACGAGATGGCGGCGGAGAGAGAGCTCGGCGAGGAGCTCGGTATTCATAATGCGCCCCTCACGCCGCACTTCGACTTTTACCACCGGGATGCCGGGAACCGGGTATGGGGTCGGGTGTATTCCTGTGTTTACGACGGCGCGATCGAACTGCAGGAGGAAGAAGTGGAGAGCGGGGCCTTCCTCCCCGTCGGAGATGTTCTCGAGCAAAGCAACCGCGAGCGTTATACACCTGACGGACTGTATGTGCTCCGTCGAATGATTTCGCAAGGGCTTCCACGGATACCCGCAGGCGAGGGCTCCGCATAGCCGATCAGTAGACAGTTCGGTTGGCCGGCGGTGGGAAGCCGGTGCAATCGGGCACAAAACCCCAACTGGCCCCGGCGACCGTCAACGACGGCCGGGGGATTCCACCACTTTAGAGCGAAGATGTCCATGCTGAAAACCACCCTATCGCGACCCGGAGGGAAGAGATCTTCGGGATTCGGCTACCTGTTACGGACACTTTTTTTAGCGGTGTTGTTATGGCAGGGTTGCGCCGGCACCCCGCCCCAAGATGCAGGGGTTCAACAACGAGGGCCGTCACAGGAGACCGGCTTCTTCAACGAGCTCGATGCCGCGGTGGCTGCCGCCGGAGTTCAGGAAGCCTCGAGCTATCCGGTCGACGGCTTCCCTTATCTGCGCACGAACCGCTTTCTAGCGGCGATGAAGGACCGGATCTCCGCGCAGACCGAAATCGATGCCTGGGTGTCGGAGATGCACGGCTTGGCCATCGAGGCCAGAAGAAAAGAAATCAACAACCTTCCGGCGCCAACCCTAAAGGGTCTGTCTGAGCGCATCGGCTGTACCCCCGACCGTAAGGCTCTGACAAAAGTGATGATCGACGCTGCAGTGCGATTGAAAACATACGATCGGAATCAGCCGGGGTACTTCGAAGGGGTCAAGCGCGGCGCACATGTTCCGGATGAATACTCCACCACCATGCGGATCTTCGGGTTGTATGCTTTGGCTGCCGTTCCCGTCACCGTGGCGGCGCAGAACGCCAATAAACGGTTCAGGCAATGGCACCGGGCCGAGCTGCAAGACCTGCCTGTGGAAGGGCGATTGATCCTATGGGGGCCGGGGTCCGCAACGGTGCTATCCGATCAGGACCGGCAACGGATCTTCAGCCCTGACAGGCGCAATACCCTCGGACTGCCGACCCTGGACGAGGCGGATGTCCTTTTGCTGGTGCGTGCGTTTGCTCCGGTCATTGCGCAGGACGTCGCCGCCGATTATGACCGCTTCGGAGAAGTCCAGTGGCAGAACAAGCGAGTTCACATCGACCCGATGCAGGCGACCGTTTACTATTATCTCACGCATTCGTTCATCGATCACAGCCCGGCTCTACAGATCAACTACGCCTTCTGGTATTCGGAAAGAAGCGGAAAAAAATCTCCTGCTTACGAAAAAGGACCTTTGGACGGTCTCACAGTTCGGGTCAGCCTGGATCCTGCGGGCCGGCCGACCATGGTCGATGTGATGAACAATTGCGGGTGCTATCATTTTTATGCCCCTCTGAAGGGGCGGGTGGCAGTCAAGAAACCGGATAGCCAAGCCCTCTATCCGTATGTGGCGACGTGGCTGTCGAAAACGGACCCGACATCCTCTCTGACCATCAGGATCAATTCGGGTTGGCACCAGGTGGAGCACCTGTACCCCGGGTTGGCTCCAGTCGGCTCTGCAGTTTACCGGCTGTTGCCTTACGACATTCTGGAATCACTGCCGCATGGGGACGGGCGGACGGAAAGCGTTTTCGATTCTGACGGCATCATGAAAGACTCGCGGAGGATCGAGCCCTATATTCTTTTTTCCATGGGGATTCCCCGCATCGGTTACATGCGTCAGCGCGGCCATCATGCCATTCATATCGTCGGGCGGGCTCATTTTACAGACTCGGACCTCTTCGATCGATATTTTACGTTCAGGTAATGGCCGACCGCGGCGGCCTCTGACAGCATTCAATCCGTGTATAATCTGTCGTTGACGCAATGAGGGCCAAAGGAATCGTCTATCTGTTTAAGAAACCAAAGATTTTTGCAGAACTCTTCTGGATCACCTGTATGTTGGGGTGTACACCATCGACCGCGACCGGAGGATCGTCTTCTGGAATACGGGCACCGAACGCTACCGGGTGTTTATTCAAAAGTCGACCTTGAGCCGGCCGGCCGCATTCGGGTGACCGAATCGGTCGGGGCCACTCTGTGCCGCCTAAACGACAGCACGCACTCCCTGATCAACCGGGCGGATGGCCTCATGTACCACTGCAAAAAAAGCCAGTAGGAACTGTGTTTTTACGGATGTAGGATAGACGACACTGTTACAAACCGCATAGCAGGGCAGAAATAGAATGGCAACGGAATTCGAAACACCGGTCGACCGCCGACAGACGAACAGCATGAAATGGGACAAGTACAGGGACCGGGATGTCATTCCCATGTGGGTGGCCGACATGGATTTCCGTTCGCCGCCATCTGTCACCGATGAACTGACCCGCCATGCCGCCCATGGCGTCTTCGGTTATTCCGTCGTGCCCCAGGCACTGACAGAAGAAATCCAGTCGCTGTTGGACCGGAATTACGGCTGGAAAATCGACGAAGAGTGGCTCGTCTGGATACCGGGGCTCGTCACCGGTCTCAATATCGTCTGCCGGGCGGTGGGCAACGACCACGACGAGGTGATCACCGCCGTTCCCGTCTATCCGCCATTTCTCACGGCTCCGGAATATTCGCGTCGGAGCCTGATAACTGTGCCCCTGGCGTTATCCGGGAGACGCTGGGAATTCGACCTGGAGCGTTTCGAGGCCGCCGTCAGCCCGTCCACGCGTCTTTTCATATTGTGTAACCCCCACAACCCGGTGGGGCGAGTGTACAGCCGGGAAGAATTGACGGCCTTGGCTGACATCTGCGCCAAAAACGATGTTATCGTCTGTGCCGACGAAATTCACTGTGATCTCATTCTGGATTCAGACAAGCGGCACGTTCCCTTTGCCATGCTGTCCAGTGAAGCGGCCGACAGGACCATCACCTTGATGGCGCCCAGCAAGACGTATAACATTCCCGGCCTGGGGTGTTCGTATGCCGTCATTGCCAATCCGGATTTGCGCAAACGCTTCAAGAAGGCCATGCGCGGCATCGTACCCATGGTCAATGCCATGGGGTTCACCGCCGCCCTGGCGGCGTATCGCCATGGCGAGCAGTGGCTTGCCGATCTTCTGGCCTATCTGCGTGAGGGCCGCGACATGGTGTCCGATGCCATCGATCGAATGCCGGGTGTTGCAACGACCCCCGTCGAAGCCACCTATTTGTCCTGGATCGACACACGCGAAACCGGCCTCGAAGATCCGACCGCGTTTTTCGAGGCGGCCGGGGTCGGGCTGTCAGATGGCCGGGAGTTCGGTGGTCCGGGATTCGTTCGGCTCAATTTCGGTTGTTCGCACCCATTGCTTCAGCGGGCTTTGGCGCGGATGCATACGGCCCTCGACCAACGGTGACACCGAAAGCGGAGCCGGCGTGAATTCAACGAGCCGGTTCGGAAAGGAGATCGCATGATCGAAATCAACTTACCGGGGCAAGAAACGATTTGCATCGAGCATTTGGTTCTGGACCACAACGGAACCCTTGCGGTCGACGGCATTCTGGTCGAGGGGGTGAAGGCGGGTCTCGATAGGTTGTCCCGCCAGTTGAAGATCCACGTCGTCACGGCCGACACTTTCGGCAAGGCCCGGTCGCAGTTGGAAGGGGTGCCCTGTGATCTGACGGTGCTGCCCCCCGGCAATCAGGGTCAGGCTAAATTGGCCTTCGTCCAAAACCTCGGCAGCCGCCAAACTGTCTGCATCGGCAACGGGCGCAACGATATGCTCATGCTGAAAGAGGCCATCCTGGGAATCGCCGTCATCCTCGCGGAAGGGGCCGCGGCGGTAACGGTCGCGGCGGCCGACGTGGTCTGTGTCGGTATCGTTCCGGCCTTGGAACTGCTGCTCAGCCCCCTGAGGCTGACGGCTACGCTGCGTTCTTGAATAGGCGAGAACCGGCACCGCGTTCATGGCAGCACGATCCGCTTCACCCGCATACGTGCTGCGGTGTCGGCCGGCTCCGCCTTGTCACCCCCATACTGTTCCAGTTGTCCTATAAGGATGGGAGGACTGTATGACTCAATCAGAAACCACTTCCGATGGAAAATACGACAAGCAGCTGCGATTCAAGAAGCTGCTGTCGGAAATATCGGCATTCTTTATCAATCTCCCTGCCGACCCGATCGAAAGGTAAATTAAAATCTCCCAGCGCCGCGCTATTTCTCGACAAGATTGGCGAACCTACCCATGAGGTGCAGTCCAAGCTGCTGCGGGTGTTGAAACTGGGCCGGTTTGAGCGTTTGGGATCCACCAAGCCGCTGCGGGTAAGCGTGCGCCTTATAGCGGCCGCCAACCGGCATCTGGCCCAGGAAGTCAGGAAAGGCAATTTCCGGAATGATCTTTATTACCGGCGGAGCGTCTTCCTGATGGAAGCGGTATTCATCCCCTGAAAATTGCAAAGGAACAATGAGTCCCCCTAAAGGAAAGATATGCTGACGGTCATCGAGGAAAAGGACCGGAAACGGCTGTTGCAAAGTGCGGCGCAGCACCTCTGTGAAAAGATCCGCTGCGCCCTTGCCGCACGGGAGCATGTGAATCTGGCGGTGCCTGGCGGCAGAAATGTCGCCAAGATCTTTCAGACCATGCGCGAGGAGCAGTTGGATTGGCAGAGGGTGCACTTTTTTATCATCGACGAAAGACTGGTTCCCATCGACCACCCTGACAGCAACTACAAATTACTCCATGATCATCTTATCGACCCCCTGGCTCAGGCCGGCCGAATCGCGCTGGAAAACGCCCATCCCTTCATTCGCGATCCGACAGTCTCGGATCGCGGCTTGCGGCACTATGAGCGGACGCTCGCTGAACACGGTTTCCGGTACGACATCATTCTCCTGAGTTCGGGCGAGGACGGCCATGTGGGCGCCTTGTATCCTCATCATCACTCCTTTGCGGACCGGCATTACGGTTTCATCATCATGGATGATTCGCCCAAACCGCCTCCGCAGAGGATGACCTCGTCCCTGTCGCTGATGCAGACCGCGGAGGCAGCGGTTCTTCTTTTTGTCGGCGAGACGAAACGCGGGGCGTTTGAGAAGTTCAACGATGCGGCGTGTCCGGCCGCTGCCTGCCCGGCGAAGCTGGTGCTGGCGATAAATGACGCCGCGGTGTTCACGGACCTGAGCTGATTCGGCACTGCCGCTCTGGCGATTAGCGACGGCAAAGAAGGCCCGGAACTTGCCGAGGGGCGACGCAACACCTCTGACGCATGAGGACACGGGAGGGATATCATGCCAGCATGTGACCTGGTCTTGTCCGGCACCCATGGAGATATCACTATGGCTTTGCCCGAGCACAAAACATAAATCGTCCGTACCATCGGCCTCGCCTCGGAGTCGCCCGCCGTGTCGAACCAGATGATCGAAGCCGGCATGAACATCGCCCGCATCAACTTTTCCCGCGGCGACTTCGGCGCCGAGGTCCCGATCGAAGATATCGCCGTGGTGCAGAAGCGGCTGATGCATCTGACGAACATGCGTGCTAAACCGGGGATCTCGGCGATCCAGTTGCTCGAAGCCATGACAGACAATCGGTGCCCGATCCGGGCCGAAGCGATGGATGTGGCCAATGCGATCCTCGATGGGACCGATTGTGTGATGCTCTCGGCGGAATCGGCCATGGGATCTCAGAAATGATCGCCCTTCTGACTGAAGGGCCTTCCACAAAACACCCGGAAGCAAACTATCGCATGAAGATCATCGATCTTCGTTCCGCGTTTGGCAGAGGTTAGGCAGGATTTCAAACCGTAAGATTGAGTGCGGAGGCAAGGCCGCCCCGGGTTGTATCATGGCCAAACTGATCATCAAACTCTCGAGGAGGACCTGGGACTTTCAACCCAAATTTCAGGAAGAAAGGCATTATAACAATAGAAAGCGAGGTAGCGAATCCGATGCACACACTGGTTTTACTGAGACATGGTGAAAGCACCTGGAACAAGGAAAACCTCTTTACGGGTTGGACGGACGTGGACCTTTCAGAAAAGGGCGTCCAGGAGGCCAAGGAAGGCGGTCGGGTGCTCAAAGAGCAAGGCTACATGTTTGATATAGCCTTCACCTCTGTTTTAAAGCGGGCGATACGAACCCTTTGGTTCGTCATGGACGAGATGGATCTTATGTGGATCCCTGTGGTACGGGACTGGCGCTTGAACGAACGGCATTACGGCGCTTTGCAAGGACTTAATAAAGCGCAAACCGCCGAGAAGTATGGAGAAAAACAGGTCCATATTTGGAGGCGAAGTTACGACATCCGCCCTCCGGTTTTGGAGGAAACCGATCCGCGCAATCCGGCCAGGGATCCGCGTTATAAAGAATTGAAAAAAGATCAGATTCCCCTCACCGAGTGTCTGAAGGACACGGTAAACCGCTTTCTACCGTTCTGGCATGACGTGATTGCGCCGGCCGTTCGCGAGGGAAAACGAGTTCTCATCGCAGCCCACGGCAACAGCCTGCGGGCGCTGGTGAAGTATCTTGACAACATCCCCGACGATGCAATCCCCGATGTCAACATTCCCACGGGGATGCCCCTGGTTTACGAGCTTGAGGATGATCTGAGACCGATCCGACACGACTACCTTGGCGATCCTGAAAAAGTGCACAAGGCCATGCAGGCGGTGGCGAATCAGGCCAAAGTCAAAAAATAGTGCCGCCCATGTTTTAGGATGAGGATTTAAAATGAAATCATTTAAAAGTGGAGTGCCCGTCACTCAGGCCAATGCATTCGGGATGGCATATGGTGGGCTTCTGACCCATTTGATCCATTTCGCAATGGGCGGTACTTTGACCATGGACTGGTCAATTGGCTAATTAGGACCGATGCTCTACTTGACCGTATTCGGTTCGGTTTTGGCCTTCGGCTGTAACATGCTGCTGATCAACCGTATCGGAGCCGAATATGCGGCTTATGCGATGTTGCTCATGCCGATTATCGCCCTGATCATATCTACCCTATTTGAAGGGTATCGCTGGACCGCCAATTCTTTAGCAGGAGTTGTCGTGGTACTGGCTGGCAATCTGATTATACTGACACCTCGAGCCGTCTACTGTCGGATCTTCGGCCGTTTCAAAATCTACGTATTATATGTTTAGTTTTCAATCGCACCGAAATCACCAACCGGAACAGGGGCCTCTGCGGTCGGACTCCCGGTTCTATTAAGGTGTTTCCTGGAGTGGTCGCGGGCGATGAGTATGTAGATCGAGGGGATGACGAAGAGGGTGAAGAGCGTGCCGATGGCCATGCCGCCGACGAGCACCAGGCCGATGGAATTGCGCGCCTGGGCTCCGGCGCCGGTGACGAGAACGAGGGGGAAGTGACCCGCGATGGTGGCGGCGGTGGTCATGACAACCGGGCGCAGGCGGGTCAGGGCCGCCTCGCGCACGGCTTCCAGCTTCGATCGTCCTCTTTCCTGGAGGACGTTGGCGAATTCGACGATCAGGATGCCGTTTTTCGACACGAGGCCGACCAGGGTTACCAGGCCGACCTGGGAGTAGATGTTCATCGTCGTTGTCCAGCCCGCGGTCCAGAAAGGGATATTGGGATCGGGCATCCTTAAGAACGTGAACACCAGGGCGCCGAACATGGCCAGAGGCACCGAACCGGCCAGGATGACGAAGGGGTCGCGAAAGCTGTTGAACTGCGCTGCAAGGGTCAAAAATATCAGAATGACGGCCAATGCAAAAGTTGGAACAAACTGATTGCCTTCGGTGCGAAGCTGGCGTGACTCACCCGTGTAGTCGATCACGTAACCCTTGGGGAGCACTTTAGCCGCTTCGTCTTCCAGGAAGCGCAGCACTTCGTCGAGCGGCCTGACCGGCACGCCGCTGATCGTAACGGCATTGAGCTGTTGGAAACGGTTCAGGGAGCGCGGAACGGTTGAGTTGCGGATCTCGGCTATGGTTCCGAGCGGCACGAGCTGGTTGTTCGGGCCGGTGACGTAGATGTTTTTGAGCTGGTCCGGGTTGAGGCGGTCGACACGCTGAATCTGCGGGATCACCTTGTAGCTGCGGCCGGCAATGTCGAAACGGTTGACGAAATTACCGCCGACCATCGATCCGATGTCGGCCCCGACCTGCTCCAAATTGAGACCGAGGTCGGCGACCTTGTCGCGGTCGATGACGATTTCGGACTGCGGCTGGTCGATCTTGACGTCGATCAGAGGGGGGAACGCGAATAACCCGCTCTTCATGGCCTCGAACTGAACCTTTTTAGCCAGTTCCAAAATCTGGCCCTGCTCGGCTGTGGAGGCGAGGATGAACTCCACGGGAAATTGCCCGCCTCCCGGAAGGGCGGGCGGGAGCACCGGAAAAATTCTGATACCGGGTATGCCCTGCAGCTTGTATTGAACCTCGGGCAGGATCTGGTAAATTGTGCGGTCGCGCGCGTCCCAGGGCCTGACCACCATGCCGGCAAAGCCCGAGGTCGGCCGCGTGACCTGAAAGGTGAAATCGGTTTCAGGTACGCTTTGATAGGCCCGGTTGACCTCGGCGGCATAAATGCTGGTCTGGTCGAGGGTGGCATTGGCCGACGCGTCGAGGATGCCGAAGATAACACCCTGGTCTTCGGTCGGCGCCAGCTCCTTGGGGGACATGATAAACATCGGCACCGTGAGAATGCTGATGACCAGCCACACCAGGTAAACGGCGGGTCTTGCGGTGAGGGTGAGATCGAGAAGACGGCCGTAGAAGTTCCTGAAGCGCTTGAAGAGGCGGGACACGATGGCTGCAAAACCGCTATCCTCCAGGCCTGGTTTCAACAGTTTGGACGACATCATGGGCGAGAGCGTCAACGCGACGATACCGGAAATGGTGACGGCTCCGGCCAGGGTAAAGGCGAATTCGCGGAAAAGTGAACCGGTAAGGCCTCCCTGAAGACCTATGGGCGCGTATACCGCGGCCAATGTGATGGTCATGGCAATGATGGGCCCCACCAGTTCGCGGGCTCCCATCAAGGCGGCGTCGAGCGGGGACTGGCCTTCGCTCAGATGCCGCTGGACGTTTTCGACCACGACGATGGCATCGTCGACCACGAGGCCTACGGACAGCACCACGGCCAGCAGGGTGAGCAAATTGATGGTAAAGCCGAAGGTCTGCATCAGGAAGGCCGCTCCGATCAGGGATAGCGGGATGGCCACCACCGGGATTAGCGCCGAACGAATGGAACCCAGAAACAAGAATATAATGACAATGACAATCAGAAGGGTCTCGCTGAGTGTTTTGACCACCTCGCGTATGGCATTGGTGATATAGTTGGTGGCGTCGTAGGCGATGCGGGCCTGCATGCCGCTGGGCAGCGAGTTCTCGATGGAGGCCATTTCGGTGCGCACACGGTTGATGACATCCACCGAATTGGCGTTGGGCAGGGGCCAGATGCCCATGAAAACGGCGGTCTGACCTGAAAAACGCACCTCGGTTTCGTAGTCCTCCGCTCCCAGGACGATGTCGCCGATGTCCTCGAGCCGCACGATGGCTCCATCCTGTTCGCGAATGACGAGGCGCTTGAATTCATCCACCGATCGCAGGTCGGTGTTGGCGGTCAGGTTGACCTGTACGAGAGACCCTTTGGTTTTTCCGACGGCGGCGAGGAAGTTGTTGGCTGCTAACGCCCTTCGGACCTGAACCGGGCTGATGTTGAACGCCGCCATGCGGTCGGGTTTGAGCCAAATGCGCATGGCAAAAGTCCGGGCACCGAGGATGTCGGCGCGCTGTACGCCCTCGAGGGCGGACAGGCGCGGCTGCACGATGCGGACCAGATAGTCGGTGATTTCATTCTGCTTGAGGGTATCCGATGTGAAGCTCAAGTAAGCCGAAGCAAAACGGCTGTCGGCCGATTCGACGTTTATGGTCGGGACTTCGGCCTCGGGAGGAAGGTCGCCCCGCACTTGATCCACTTTGGAGCTGATCTCCGAGAGCGCCTTTATGGGGTCGTAGTTGAGTTTGAGGCGGGCGCTGATGGTCGAAATCCCTTGAGCACTCTGGGATTGAAGGTAATCGATGCCGTCGGCGGCAGCAATGGCGCGTTCCAATGGTGCCGTAATGAACCCGCGCACAAGGTCGGCGTTGGCCCCGACATAGACGGTCGTTACGGTGACAACCGCATTCTCGCTGCGGGGATATTGGCGGACGTTGAGTGATCGGATCGCCTGGAGACCGGCGATGACGATGACCAGGCTGACCACCATCGCAAGAACCGGGCGGCGGATGAAAAGGTCGGTGAATTTCATTCAGTTGACATGTCTGGGTACATCAATCTTCTTTAGGTTCGGGATTGAGTTTGAATTCAGGGGACAGCGCGTTGTTTTCGGCAACCGACTGGCCGTTGCGCAGTTTGAATACGCCGGTGCTCACGACCGTTTGGCCTTCTTGGAGACCGGATACGACGGCCACATAATCGCCTTGCTTTTCGCCGAGCCTCACGAACTGCTGACGGACGGTTTTTGAAGGCGGAGCTGACCCTCCATCCGTCTTTTCTTCCACCACGAAAACCGAGTCGCCATAGGGGGCATAGAGCACGGAGGTGGCCGGAATGGCGAGCACATTTTGCTGAACCGGGAGGACCACGGCCACATCGACGAACATGCCCGGTCTCAGATATTCTTGGGGGTTTTCCACGGTGGCCTGCATGCGGATGTTTCGCGTCGCCGTGTCGACTTGAGGGTTTATGGCCGTTATCATTCCTTCGACGCTGTGCCCGGGTAGAGCGTTGGACGACACCCGCACCAGGAGGCCGGCTTTAATTTGCGCCAACTGCTGCTGCGGCAGACTGAAATTGACGAATACCGGATCGACCGATTGCAGCGATACGATGGCTTCGCCCTCCTTGAGGACTTGACCCACATTGATCAGACGGATGCCGAGGCGCCCGGCAAAGGGCGCCCTTACGGTCTTTTTCTCGATGACGGCCCGGATGTTGTCGGCCTGGGCCTCGGCCTGTTTGAACTGGGCCTCGGCGTTGTCATATTCTGATCGAGAAATGGTTTTTCGGTCCAGCAGTTTGCGTTTGCGTTCGAGTTCGATCTTCGCCAATGTCAGCGACGCTTCGGCTGAACGAAGCTGTGCATTTTCGACGGATATGTCCTGCTGAACCAGCAAGTCCCCGGTTTGCACTTTAGTCCCCGGGTTGAAATGAATGCGTTCTACTTTACCGGGCATTTCCGCGGTTACGACCACACCTTGAACCGCTTCCAGCGACCCCACGGCCCTAATGGAGGACTCCCATGTCTCCTTGCGGGCAACGGCGGTGTTGACCGGTTCAGGTGGCGGTGAGAACTGTTTGCCCTGGGCAACCATGCGCTCGATTTGCAGGCCCTTGATGCCGCCGAGAACGCCCACCACCACGATGATACCCAAGATGGTGATAATGATCCGTTTCGCCATGCTGTCTTCCGTCTCTTCTTTTTAATCCGTCTCCCGAACCCAAAGCTCCTATGAGGCCGGTTGGCCGTCATTTAACTGACCCTCTTGGGCCGGTCAACTCGCTGGCGTAAGTTAAGAGCTCCGGCCTCGATGTCAACGGTATGAGGAATCGACCAATGTCATATGTATCTATTGATATCAGTAAGTTGCCCCAAGCGCAATCTAAAACGGCATCCAGCTGGGGACCGCTTTATTTTGGGGCCCGGCGGGACGACGATGAATTCATCGCCCGCGAAAGCCGCGGCAGATGCCGGTTCATCGCCAGTTTCCTGGATGGTGGCGGGTCACCTCACCGATCGCTGGGCCGTGGTTCAGATATCTGTGGGCGCATAGAATGCGCTTGACGTATTCAAGAGTGATAAAAGTCAGGAATTTGCATGCCGCCCCTTCACCATCAGCCACCGGACGGAAAGTGATGTACTTGCCGCCTGACGATCCATTCCGGGAATTGACTATTCTTTGGTAAACGGTTAAGCAGTTTGGGTGCGGCCGTTCGGTTAAATGGGCCTCTTCTACAATAGGTCGACCAATCCCAGGTAGAGGGGTGATGATCGCCTACGATTTTGACGAAAACAAATGGGTTCTGACGGTGAAACCCGAGGGGCCCCTCGAAGCGCAGGATTCTGCGGAAGGTCGCTTAGGTGCAGAAGTAAGCAAGAACAGAAGAAGGCAAGAAAACCAGAACTTGACAGGGGTCGGACCGGCTGCCGGCTGGCCTCCCGGTCGACTCGTACCTCACCGTTACGGATTGTCTTTCGGGGAAAGTGATCTCCGCCTCCAGCAGGGCAGTGAATGGTGTCTCGATGGAGGCGTAGACCGGATTGCGGATCTTCCAAAAACGGTAAGGCTCACCCGCACCAGGCATCGCATCAAATGTTTGGGGCTTGCGGTTCGAGGCAGCTTTTTACCTCAAGGGTGCGGTCAATGCTCAAGCCAATGGAGTGTAACCCTTTTGAAAACCAATCTGATTTATGGGGTGCTGTTGGGTGTCAAGCTGTTCGGTGCGGCGTTCTACCGGTATAAAATCAATTGGATCGGCGATTCGCCGTCCGATCCATGGGACGGCATCAGGCTGGTATTGTTTCTGAACCATACCAGCCTTTACGAACCTTTGTTTGCCGGTTTCCTGCCCAACCGGTTCCTGAAGGATATCGCTCGCAACGGTTTGGTGCCCGTGGCCGACAAGACGCTGGGTCGACCTGTCGTCGGTCAATTTTACCGATGGGTGGCCGGCGATGTCATTCCGGTGACACGCCAGCGAGACAATAGCTGGGAGCGTTTCCTGGGTAAGGTTCGCGAGAA
This sequence comes from uncultured delta proteobacterium, assembly GCA_963792945.1. Lineage (GTDB taxonomy): Bacteria > Desulfobacterota > Desulfobacteria > Desulfobacterales > SG8-13 > JARFQH01. The sequence goes on from CAWBYM010000025.1 coordinate 520,765, forward strand.
CTCGCTTGTTATTCTCGCACCCGAAGGTCGGATGAAAAGAGCCAGCGGTTTGGATTTGGAGGGGATGCCGATGACCATACGCGGCGGGGTTGCGGATCTGTTGATGATGATCCCCCGCGGTCGGATGTTGATCGCCTACAGTGGAGGATTGCACCATGTTCAGGTCCCCAACCAGATGATTCCCAAATTGTTCAGAACCCTTTGCATGAACATCGAACAATTGGATATCGTTCACTATCGCGATTCGATTCTTCGCCGCCACGGACCAGCCGAATTCAAGAGAGAGGTGATCCGCGATCTTGAGTCCCGTCGTCGCACTTATTGCCCGGTGTAATCTGCGGCAATTGCGTCCGATAAAACCATTGAAAAGCTGCCGAAGGACTGAAATCGAGAGCTCCTGTCGCGTTTGAATCTTCCCATCCCGGCCGCAAGGGATTGAGCCGCCGTCCATCCTGAGGCTGGATAGGGCCGCTACTTCGTCGACACCTTTATCGTGACGTTTATTTTTTCCTGAACCGGCTCGTCGTTGCGCAAAATGACCAAGAGGATTCCATTTTGGCCTTCCGGCACCGGTCCGGGGCTGAATGCCGGGAGATTCACGAAACCCGGACCCTGACGCCACGCAATCAATTTCAGCGGAAAAATCTCCTTCCGGAGGCTTTCTCCGGCGGCGATTCTGTCCGGAGGCAGGTCGTTGATGTTTTTCTTGTCGACGCCTTCGAAAATGAAGCGACCAGTATTTTTGTTGTTCAGAAGGTAAAGGGTGGCGTTCCAGTCGACGACAAGGGTCTGATAGGATTTGTTGGTCACCGTCAACCGGAATCCGTTGATGAATTCGGCGTCAACTCTTATCGGCTCGAATTGGGTCGAAAAGTGCGGATTATCTGCCAATTGAATCGGGGGAGTGCTGGTCCAGATTCGCGCCGACGAGCAACCGGACAGGATGAGTACAACCACCAGCAAGCCGAATAGGGTACCGTGCTTTGTCATAAAGCCTCCCATGCGAATTGTTGCTTTGTTCCTTTTGGTGTAAACAGTGGTGACCGTCCATATAGGGGACTCATACACAAGATCTCTGTCCAAGTAAAGTCTTGCGCGATCCCGATCGCCGTTAAGGCACCCTAATAGCGGCCGTGTTTTCCTGCCGGGGATTCGGCCTGAAAACCTTGACGGTCCTTTCGTCGCCAGGACATTCACCGGAACTTTGAATCGCCGCCGCCACTCTCCGGCATCCTGTCCGCAGTGCATATGATTGCCTTTCCAAAACCGGCGGCACAGCGGCCATGGAGTGCGATGTCTTTTCATTTGACACACTTAACGTTGACACCTATAGTTGGATGGACATAACTTAACTCCTGCCTAATCGTGCGTTATCAATTGACCATCGCTGCTGATGTGCTCTGCTCTACTCGACGTTCCGACGGCTCGTCAGCTCGATGCGGCCAACCGGCTGCCGGAGGAACGATGGGAGATTTCAGGCCGACCAAACTCCCGGATGAGAGCACCACCAAAGGAGATGAAGATCATGAAAAAGGCCGTTTTGTGCTGCGTATTCCTGCTGGCATTAATCCTTTTTTCTTCCTGTGCTCATCATAGCGGCACCTATGTCCTGACATCGCCGGCCCCTGTTCTCGACCGCGTTCAAAGCAGGGGTGAGCTGGTCGTTGGCACCGCTGCGGATATGCCGCCCTTGAACATGACCACCAAGGATAAACGCATAATCGGTCTTGAGATCGATCTGGCCCGGGCTTTGGCCGAAGCCGTTGGGGTCGAGTTGAGGTTGCTGCCCCTAGCGTTCAAAGATTTACTTCCCTCGCTCAAAAGCGGAAAGGTAGACATGGTCCTTTCCGGCATGACCATCACCGCCATGCGAAACAGCGAGGTGGCCTTTGTCGGTCCATATTACATTTCCGGCAAGGGGCTGTTGACCAAAACTTCCTCCTTCGTCACTATCAAAACCCCACAAATAATCGACCGCAGTGAGATCAAGATCACGGCTTTGGAAGGGTCAACCAGCGAAGCGTTTGTCAGAAATACCCTGCCGAATGTGACGTATCTGCCGGCGCGCAGCTATACTGAGGCCGTCAACATGGTCATTGCCAACGAGGTCGACGCTATGATCGCCGACCAGCCCATCTGTGTCTTGTCAGTCGCCCGTCATCCTGAAAATGACCTTTTTGCCCTCCTGACGCCTTTCACCTACGAGCCCATCGGAATTGCACTGCCGGCTAACGATCCTCTGTTGACCAACTTGGTGCAGAACTTTCTCAACACGGTGGATGATAGCGGCGTTCTCGACGAGATGATCGATAGATGGTTTCAAAAAGGCGAGTGGTGGGACCAAATCAAATAAATCCTCAGGTTAGGTGGCGATTGACCTGGTGGGGTGATGTTCTCTATCGTATACCAGTCGGTCATAAGAGTATTCACGGGTGGCTTTGAGCGGTTCGCCATCCACCCCGCCGGCTTTGCAGGAGGTCATTAGAATGAAGCAATCCCGGCATATCCTCCTGTGTGTGTGCATGCAAGGCACGGGAACCGCCGGTTAGGAAGGAAAACAGAATGAAGCGATTTACGCTGCAGCCCCTTTCAATGGTCAAGATCTTGCTCGTTTCGGCATTAATTGGGGCCCCGATTTTTGGAGAGTCGGTTGAGGCCGGCGGGCTCTCTAACGGCCAGTCCGTTTATGTTCCGATATATTCTCATATTTACAGCGGTGACCGGGAGCATCCCTTCCTATTGGCGGCGATTCTCAGTATTCGTAACATCGACCCGAATCACAGCATCACGGTTTCAGCTGTCGACTATTTCGACAGTGACGGTCGGTTGGTTCGCAAGTACCTGGAAAAACCTCTGCAGATAGCACCAATGGCCTCCAAACGCTACGTCGTCGGGGAATCGGATAAAAGCGGCGGATCAGGCGCCAAATTCATCGTCCAATGGCAATCCGCAGTCAACGTCAACCCGCCGATTGTCGAAGGCGTGATGATCGGAACCAAAATGCAGCAGGGGATATCCTTTGTATCCCGGGGACAACCTGTACTTGAAACCGGGACGAAATAACGACAGCCGCTGGAGCCGTTCTGCAACTGCGCTGACGCGGCCGCGGCGATCCCTATACCGTATTTTGAGAGGAGTCAGGAAATGGCCGAAGAGAAGGAAAGGGCTGCTTTCATTTGTGTCAAGGATACCATCGACGGGGCGTATCCCTCACTGGTGCTCGGGATAAATGCTGCCCGACAGGGGATGGAGAGTAAAATATTTTATTCTTTCATGGGGTTGAATTTGGTCATGCAAGGCGGTTTCGATCGGGCCAAATTTTTCCCTGCCGGAGCCATGGGGGCGATACCGGGTATGGTGAGCATTGCCACCGGTATGATGAAGAAAAAAATCGAGAAAGCCAATATACCCAGTTTGGCCGATTTGCAGGAGATGGCTCAAATCGAGGGGGTCGAGTTGATCGCCTGCAAAATGACCGTGGACATGATGGAAATCGACGAGAAAAAATTGATCGATGGGGTCATCGTCTGGACTGCAGGAGACTTTCTCAAGTACGCCAAAACCTGCAAGATCTGCCTGTTCACGTGACGGCATCACCGGCTGGGCCGGTTTGCGGCTGATCGGATGGAATTTTCACCAGATGATAGAGCCGTCAGAGGAAGAGAGCTCTGTAGGCGGTCAGTAACGCTTGAAGAAAAGGTCGGGGCGCTTCTATATCATTATTGCTGAGGCGCCGGAATAATCAGACTGGATGCCGTCGCCTATCCGTGGAAGGAAATCGGAACCAGGTGTATCCACCGGCCACAGACTCACGACATCATCATACTGTTTCGCCTGCTACTCGACCTGGTGGCACCCGATGTCGTCCTGATCACTGGAACAACCGTTCCGCTCGAAGAAAACATCGACCTATTTCAGCAATGGCCGTGACTAGGCCCAGGTGGTTTTTTTACCCTACCGCCATCTCATCCAGGTCCGCAGAAAGCAGAAAGCTTTTCATCCCCAGGCCGAGTTAGAGGTGTTGGCCTTCGATCCGCGTTGCTTCGCCATCAAGCGAACGGCTCACGATCAGGTCCAAGGCTGTGTGACGAGCATTTCATCACAGCCGGTAACAGTCGGGCGAATAGGCCCGGTGATTTCCGACACGATGACAGAAGCACCGAACTGGACCGGATTTGACAACCGAGCGCTTCATCTGGACCCTTACCGGCACCGGTGGTTAACGACGGTCGAAATATAAGGGATGCGAATCGGCTACCGGTTAAACGAAAAAGGATATCGACATGCTGAGTAAAAAAGACCCGACCCGGACGAAAACCTGGCCCAAGCTATCCGCCCATTTCGACGACATGCGGCATGTTCACATGAACACCCTTTTTGCGGAAGATCCAGGGCGGTTCGACGATTTTTCCATCCGCTTCAATGACATACTGGTCGATTTTTCCAAAAACCGTATCACTCGTAAAACCCTCGAGCTTCTTTTCCAACTGGCTGAAGACTGCGGGCTTCGGGGCGCCATCGACAGCATGTTTAATGGTGAGCCGATCAACGAAACAGAAAATCGTGCGGTATTGCACATCGCTCTCAGAAACCGGGCGAACCGGCCGATCATGATCGACGGACAGGATGTCATGCCCGGGATCAACACCGTGCTGCGCCAAATGGAAGCATTTTCGGAACAGATCATCAGCGGGGACTGGCGGGGATATTCGGGAAAAGCGATATCGGACATCGTCAATATCGGCATCGGTGGATCGGACCTGGGCCCGGTCATGGTTACCGAATGCCTCAAAGCGTTCGCGAGAGGCAACCCGCGGGTCCATTTCGTGTCAAACGTGGACGGTACCCACCTGACGGAGACCCTCGGGCCGCTCGATCCGCAAACCACCCTGTTCATGATCGCTTCCAAAACGTTCACCACCCAGGAGACGATGACCAATGCCTATTCCGCCAGGCAATGGTTCTTGGCGGCCGCACAAAAAGAGAATCACATCGCCCGGCATTTCGTAGCCTTGTCGACCAACGCCGACGCGGTGGAAGCTTTCGGTATCGACCGGCAGAATATGTTCATCTTCTGGGATTGGGTCGGTGGGCGCTACTCCCTATGGTCGGCCATCGGATTGTCTATTGCCTGTGCCATTGGCTTCGAGAACTTCACGTCTCTGTTGCAGGGTGCCCACGAGATGGATCGCCATTTTCAGGAAACGTCCTTTGAGAAAAACATTCCGGTGGTCCTGGCGTTGATCGGCGTCTGGTACAATAATTTCTTCGGTGCTCAATCGGAGGTGATCCTGCCGTATGATCAGTACATGCACCGGTTCCCGGCCTACTTCCAGCAGGGCAATATGGAGAGCAACGGCAAATCGGTCGACCGTAGTGGCCACCCGGTAGGCTATCAAACCGGTCCCGTTGTCTGGGGCGAGCCGGGCACCAACGGGCAGCACGCTTTCTATCAGTTGATCCACCAGGGGACCCAACTGATTCCGGCCGATTTTCTGGCCCCTGCCGTCAGCCAGAATCCCCTCGGTGAACACCACCAGATCCTTCTGTCCAATTTTTTCGCTCAAACAGAGGCGCTTATGCGGGGAAAAGAACGGGCCGAAGTGGCAGCGGAACTCAGCAAGGCCGGGAAGACACCGGAGGATATCGCAAGGTTGTCTCCCCACAAGGCATTTGCCGGGAACAAACCGACCAATTCCATATTGTTCAGAAAACTCACCCCCAGGACCCTGGGCAGCCTCATCGCCATGTACGAACATAAGATTTTCGTCCAGGGTGTTATTTGGAATATCTTCAGTTTCGACCAGTGGGGCGTCGAACTCGGCAAACAGCTGGCCGGCAGGATTCTACCGGAACTCAAAAACGATGAACGGGTCCATTCCCATGACTCTTCGACAAACGGACTGATCAACCTTTACAAACAGTTGCGTCGGCGCGATTGACGGCCGGCCGCCTGACGTTTTGCCGGAAGAACGGGGACAGGCGGAGCCGTCTTCCTATGAAGACGCCAGGGGAATGGTTCTGATCGTTTACTTTGAATTGTGACCGATGATATAGTCGCGATATCTGTGTTTAGGATGGGCATCCTCACGGGGACCGGGACATAAAGAACGGCACCATTTGAAGGGGGGCGGAAAAAATGAAACGGTTGGTTCTTCTGCGCCACGGAGAAAGCCTGTGGAATCGCGAAAACAGGTTCACCGGCTGGACCGATGTAGGGCTCACCGACCGCGGCGTGGTCGAGGCTGTTGATGCTGGTCGCGTGATGCGGCGCGAGGGCTATGAATTCGATGTGGCATACACCTCTGTGCTCAAGCGGGCCATCAAGACGCTCTGGATCGCATTGGAAGAAATGGATCTGATGTGGATTCCCGTCCACAATAGCTGGCGGTTGAACGAACGTCACTATGGTGCGCTCCAGGGTTTGAACAAGGCTGAAACGGCAGCGAAACATGGATTGGAGCAGGTGCAGATATGGCGCCGCAGCTACGATGTCAATCCGCCGGCTCTAACTGCCGAAGACGATCGATTCCCCGGCAAAGATCGGCGCTATTCTGGTCTCGACCGGCGCCATTTGCCGCTCACAGAATGCCTAAAGGACACGGTCGAGCGTTTTATGCCCTACTGGGAACAAACCATTCTTCCGCAGGTGCTGTCGGGCAAACAGGTCCTTATTACGGCACACGGCAACAGCCTGCGCGCACTGGTCAAACACTTGGATAAAGTCTCCGACCAGGACATCGTGAGCCTAAACATTCCAACGGGTATCCCTTTGGTATACGAGTTGGAGGACGACATGACTCCGGTCGACCACTTCTACCTGGGTGACCCCGATGTGATAAAAAAGGCAGCCCAATCCGTGGCCGACCAGTTGAAACAGAAACCACAATGATGACACCTGGAGCCCCGTCCCAGGAAAATGCAGAGAAGGAGGCCGCGTGCCCTTCCCTAAAAATAAAACCAAAATCATCTGCACCATAGGACCCGCATCAGATTCGGTCGCTACTCTGGAGCGCATGATTCAATCCGGCATGGACATTGCCCGGCTGAATTTTTCCCATGGCGATTTCTTGGAACATAAAACGACCATCCAGAAAATCCGCACGGCAGAAAAGAACACCGGACGACGAGTGACGATCATGGCGGACCTTCCCGGACCCAAAATCCGCATCGGCCACTTTGTCGAAGAGCCGATCGAGTTGAAACCAGGCGACTCATTCACCTTGACGACCAAAGAGATCGAAGGCACCGTCGACACCGTATCGGTGACGTTCGAGGGCCTTCCCCAGGCCGTGAAGGCAGGCGATCGGTTGTTTTTGAACGACGGACTGATTCAACTCAAAGTGCTGGAGGTGATCGGAAGCGAGGTCCGGAGCGAGGTCCTCGTTGGGGGGCGGCTTCGCTCACGCAAGGGCCTTAACCTGCCCGGAATCGACCTCGGCATCCGAGCTTTCACCGACCACGACCGGCGATGTCTCGAATTTGCTCTGGCGCACGGCGTCGATGCGGTCAGCCAATCCTTCGTCGAAAACGCGGCCGATATCACTGCCGTCCGTGAAGCTGCGGCCGATAGTGGCCATGACCCATTCGTTATTGCCAAAATCGAGCGTTCTCGGGCGCTTGACAACATCAGCAAAATCCTCGATGCCGCAGACGGCATCATGGTGGCCCGGGGCGATCTGGGAGTCGAAATACCGATCGAGCAGATCGCCATCGTTCAGAAACAGCTCATGCGACAGGCCAACCGCCTCGGGAAACCGGTCATCACGGCCACTCAAATGCTGGAATCGATGACCACCAACCGCCGACCCACCCGGGCCGAGGCGACCGATGTCGCCAACGCGATTCTGGACGGAACCGATTGCGTCATGCTCTCCGGGGAATCCGCAATGGGTCGCTATCCGGTCGACGCCGTCATCATGCTGGCCTCGATCGCCGCGGCCATCGAGCCTCACCGGACTGCTTCCCCCATTCGCGACGAGCTGACGGCTACGGCCTGCGGTCACGAGGAACCGGTCAGCCTTCCGGACTTGATCGCTCTGAGCGTCGAAACCACCCTTCAGCGTATTACGCCGTCGACGGTGGTGGTTCCCACCCGTGGCGGGGCGACGGCCAGGAGGATTTCACGCTTTCGGCTTCCGGTTTGGATTACGGCGGTTTGCAGTTCCAATAAAACCTGCCAGAATCTCGTTTTTTCATATGGTGTTTTTCCCCACCACGAAACCGACCATCCGACCGACTGGAGGGCTTGGATTCGGAAGTGGTTCGAAAGACAGGGACTGGACGGTTCCCTTGTTGTGATGACCGAAGGGCCGTCCCGGAAACATCCGGAACGGAACAACCGCATGGAGGTTATCGACCTGACGCACTCGTTCCGCCATAGGCCATAGGCGCGCCAGCAGAGATGTTATGATGATCTGCAAAGGGCAAAAGACGCCAGCTGCTGCCCGAATGGATCCTCGTTTCCGCCACCGGATCGTTTGGACCGGCAGGGCGGCAGCCTGGATGTGGTGGAGCGCCAGGGGCGTTTGCCAAGGCAGTGCAAACAATTTTGGACAGGTTCATTCCGGAGGCCATCTGAATGACAAACCCGCATTTTCGGTTCAGGTTAAAGGTGTTTATCGGCATTTTCGCCACCCTTTTGGTGAGCTGTTCCGGCACGCCCACGAAGTCGAACTACTATCTTCTGAGCGCCCTCCAGAATAAAGGCGCAGTGGAGATTATGAAATCCGACGAGGGCGGTGTTATTCTTGGCCTCGGTCCCGTCACACTCCCAGAATACGTCAACAGGGTACAGGTGGTTACGAGAACGAGCCGTAACGAAATCACTTTTTCAGAATATGATCGCTGGGCCGAACCCCTGAAAATGAATGTCATCCGGGTGTTGAAAGAAAACCTGGCGGAATTGCTTCATACCGATGACATCTTCGTCTATCCGTGGCCTCTGGGAACCGCCGTCGAGTGCATCGTCACCGCCGATGTGATCCGGTTCGACGCCCAGCCGGCCGATAGTTCCGTTCTGGAAGTCCGCTGGTCGCTTTCCCGCGGAAATGGCCGCAAGCTGATACTGAACAAAAAATCACGGTTTGAAACACCGGTCAAATCATTCCGATACGATGACCTGGTGGCGTCCTTGAGCAGCGGGCTGAATGAGTTCAGCCGGGAAGTGGCTACAGCCGTCGCACAGAGCTACCGTCGGGATCAAAGCAATTGACGGACGCCCCCCGTTAGAGCATCGCGCCGGGGATCTTCGAATAACCATTCCTCCGGCTTTGCCGAGGGGCATTGAATGGCCTGTTCGCCGGTGCCTGATAACCCTATTGCCTGTTGAGTTTAAGGGAAACCGGTGAGGTTGATTTTGCGGGGGTGGGCATGCCGGTAAAATTTTTACCGCGATTCTTTCAAAATATATTAGAGGGCCGTTTTTTATCCCTTTTGATAGCTCTCCTTGTCTACCTCACAGTCGGTCCGATTCTTTATGAGATACTCGAATTCCGGTTTCTACTCGATATCTTCTTTTCGGCGATTCTACTGGCCGGGATATATGCCGTCAGCCAGAAGAGAAGTCATACGGTCATCGCCTTCACCCTCGCTGTACCGGCACTATTGGCTGTCTGGTTACGTGAAATCAGCGGCAGTATCGTCTTTGAGATTGCCGGCAGTGTTCTCATCATCCTTTTTTTGGGTTATACATTTGTTAGAATCATCTCTTTTCTTCTCGATAGCAGAAGGGTTACCCGCCACGTCATTTATGCGGCCCTGACCGGCTACCTTATCATGGGGTTGATATGGGCCAGCTTCTATTCCCTGATAGACGCGACCGACCCCGGTTCATTCGATGTCGTACAAGGCTGGATCGGTAGCCCCCGCCTGGTCTATTTGTATTTCAGTTTTGTCACCCTCACTACCTTGGGATACGGTGATATCACCCCCTTGACGGCACCGGCGTATTCCTTTTCGATCCTGGAAGCGACCATCGGCCAAATCTACCTCACGGTATTGGTGGCCCGGCTGGTGGGAATGCACATCACTCACTCAGATGGAAACCGTCAGTCCGGTTCGGGCAAGTAGTTGACCTCGTCGAACCTGAAGTCGGTGGACCAACCAACACAAATTGCTTGATTTTTTTTCCCAACAGATTATATACTATATCCAATCATCAAGGGTTCGTTAATATAAACGGCGGGCCGGTTTCGTACTGAAAGGGAGCTCCATTGGACCTAGTGGCACCTGCAGTTTGGGACCATGAGAAATTTTAAGGAAAGGAGGGTGTCACGATGGCCAACGGAACAGTGAAATGGTTCAATGAGAAAAAGGGCTACGGTTTCATCGAACAGGAAGATGGGACAGATGTTTTCGTTCATTTCAGCGGGATCAACGGCGCCGGCTTCAAAACCCTGAACGAAGGCGACCGGGTGACCTTTGACGTCGAACAGGGCCAGAAGGGGCTGGCAGCAGTGAACGTTACGGTCGTTTAACCTGGCAGTTCGATCGAACTTGAGGGCATCCTAACTGCAACGCGGTTTGAGATGCCCTTTTCATTTTGCGGGATTTCATCTGCCTGATCGGCAGCCAGCCGAAGAGACCCCCGGAAAGGGATCGAAGGCCTCTCCCTGGTGTACCGGTCAGAGCTTGAATTTGTCTTTCACCTTATCCACCAGATAGCCGCCGATCGGCATGGCCGAGGTCGCCGCCGGAGAAGGCGCGTTGCAGACATGCAGTGAACGCTCACTTTCCGCAAAGAGAAAGTCGTGCACGAGGCTGCCGTCGCCCTTGACGGCCTGGGCACGGACACCCGCCGGATAAGGACGCAGGTCTGCGGCTTTGAGTCGCGGGCAATACTTGCGGACCCTTTCCAGATATCCCGACTTGAAGAGAGAATCCCTTATTTCGCTCATCCCCGACCGATAGTTCCGCCCCAGGACCTTCCAGAAACCTGGGAATGAGAGCATTTCGACACTGTCTCTCAAGTCGAAATTGATTCTTCCATACCCTTCCCGTTTCCATCCGATGACAGCGTTGGGGCCCACCGTCACGGCGCCGTCGATCATGCGGGTGAGGTGCACCCCCAGAAACGGCAAGTCCGGGTCGGGTATGGGATAGATCAAATGATTGACAATACCCCTGTAACCAGGGGCGAGCCGATAGTATTCTCCCCTGAAGGGGACAATTTGAAAATCGATGCCGATGCCCGCCATACGGGCCAGGCGGTCGGCCATCAAACCGCCGCAAACAATCAGATTTCGCGCCGATACGGCGAAGGCGTTGCTCTTCGATGCCCGTCCCGCTTGAATTTGAATGGTATCCGAAAACTCCTTGATTGCCGTCACCCTGGTAGTGCATCGGACCTTACCCCCCAATGAGGTGAACAACTCGAGCATCTTGGCCGTGATTTTTTTGTAATCTGTTATGCCTGTGGCGGGTACGAACAAGGCGCCGATACCGGCGATGTTCGGTTCCTTTTCTTTCAACTCGGTTTCCGACAACCGGTGGGTCTCGATACCATTGAGCCGGCATCTTTCCTCCAGTGAACCCATACGGTCATATTCCGTGGCATCGGTTGCGACCAGAAGCTTGCCGCACTGTTCGTAGGGCAAACCATATTCTCGACAGAATGCCAGGGTCAGGGCGGCGCCCCGTTTGCAGAAATCGGCTTTGAGACTTCCGGGAGCATAATAGACCCCAGCGTGTATGACGCCTGAATTGTGTCCGGTCTGGTGACCAGCCACAGTAGATTCCTTTTCAATCAGCAGAACGGAGGCATCGGGATAGCGCCGTTTCAGTTCCCAGGCCGTGGCCGTTCCGACAATCCCACCCCCGACAAGCACAAAATCGAAGCTTTTCAAGCGAGCCTCCTTGATGACAATTTGGTTCACCTGACACCCGAAATGAATCTCCGTTGTCAGGTTCTTTTAGCCAGGTGCTACTTTTTTGCTTTGGCCGCTTTCTGTTCATCTTCCGCCTGAATGGCGGCACCGGCAGCGGCGGCAACCGACTCTATGACCTTCTCTCTGGTGGCCGCATCCGCATTGGCGAGGGACTGCTGGACTTCGGGCGGCAGTGATACCGTGACGTTCCGGTGGGCGAACCGGAGGCCGGCTTCCTGGAACGCCTCCTGCATCAGACGATAGACCTCCTTGCGGATCACGAACTGCTCGCCGGGAGGGGTTTTGTATTTGACCCGGATGATCATGGCCGAATCATCCAATTCCCGGACCCCTTGAGATTTGATCTTACCGATGAGTTTTTGTGCCAGTTTTTCATCTGCGAGTATTTTATTGTAGACTTTCTTTTTGACGATCTTGCGGACTTTCTCGAGATCCGTATCGAACGGGATGCGAAAATCGAGTTTGGTGATGATGTAGTCCCGGCTGAAGTTGGTGACCGAGTTGATGTCGCTGAAGGGGATCGTGTAGACCATACCCCGCGGGTGGCGGAGCCTTAGGGCTCTCAGGGAGATGTGTTCCACCGTTCCTTTCTGCTTGCCGGTATCGACATAGTCGCCGACGCGGATGGCATCGTCGATCAGAAAAAAAACTCCGGAAATGATATCCTTGACAAGGGTCTGGGCACCGAAGCCGATGGCCAGACCGACCACACCGGCACCGGCGATCAAAGGGGCAATGTCGATACCGATGGTAGACAAGGTGATCAGGGTGACCAAGATAACGATCACAACCAGAATGAACTTGCGCAGAATCAGCAGCAGGGTGCCGACGCGCGATCCGCCGACACCTCCCTCTTCACGCTCCTCGTCATCGTCCGGCATTTCCTGCTTGAGCCGCCGCTGGATAGCGGCGCTCATCACTTCCCAGCCGACGTAGCCGATGATCACGACCACCAGGATGTTGAATGCCGCTTCGGCGACATGTTCTCCGATGGGCAGATTGATCCCCCAAATGTTTAAGAGCCAAAAGGCCATCCAGGCCGCCAGTGCGCTCCGCAGACCGATCCGGATGACGCGCTGCATGCGTTGAAGATTGACATGGCGGGAAAATTCACTCTTTTTTTCTTCGGTTGCATCGGCATCGGTTTTGGGGACTGCGACCGCCTCCATCGATTCGCGCGTATCTTCAATATCTGGTTCCGCGCCGGCCGATAATCCGGTGGGTTGAGTTTGAGAGCCGTCGCCGGAGAGTTTGTCGTCGGTTATGGATAAATCGTCTTCATACTCAACGCGTTCGGCAAGGCTGCCAATTCCAGCGCCATCTATGGCTCCCTTCAGATCATCCGGCCGTTGCGCCAACCCAAAGCTGACGTCCAGAATTTGCCGCAGCGCCAAGTCGAGAAGCAGGTACAGAGGAATCATCAACAATGTCTTGATTCCCAGAAAGCGGGGTGTTTCTCGGAGCAGATTTTCTATCGTAGCAAAACCCAACAGAAGGAGAACTCCCAGACCGGCGATAATGTGCCAATGCTGGGCCAAGCCGACGCGGAAGCTGTTTGATGGCAGGTTTTCTGAAAGCAGCGCAGCCACCTGTTTGCGTCGGCCGGCTATCATCCAAATGAGCATGCCGGCCATGACGATGCCGACAAGAGCCAATGATTTGAAATGGGTGGCTGCGCTGGCGCCCGCCAGACGGATGATGCCGCAGGTCAGGGTTCCGAAGCTGCCAACCGTGGCGATGGCAACGATCCACCGATGCAGGTACACGGCGGCTTCATCGGAGATCGGCAATAACCGCCTGTTTTCTCCTTTCGGTGCCAGGAGAAATTTGGACACCACGGAGACCGCCCAGACAATCAGGATCGCCACCAGGTAAGCGGCCACCAACACGCGCTGGGCTGTGGTGCGGTCCAGAAATACATATAGACCCGTGAGGGTCGTTCCCGCGAACAGCAGCATCCCGGCAATGCTCAGCAACGCCAGCCCGGCTGAGGCACCGATTTTCGATATAAACTTGGAACCGGGACTGCTTTCGAAGCGTTTGCGGGCAAGGGTCGTCAGAAATCGGAACAGAAGCACGACAGCGAAGGCGGCCGCGAACACGGAAACAACACTGAAAATGGTTCGTTCCGGATGGGTCGCCTTCTCACCGCTGCCTAAATATGTGAAGATCGACGGTATTTGTGCCGGAGCTGCGTTTGCGCCGGATCGGAGGAAAGCGATGCGCTCCTTCACCTTCTCCATCAGTTCTTTTACGCCGTTGATGAACCCGACCAGACGGCCGGTTTTCTCAACCGGCTTTGACGTCATGGCTTCCTCCGCGGCTTGTTTTCTCAGCGCCTCGATCAGAAGGCGTCGCACCTGTTCGTCGCTGAGTGCGGCCATGTATTCGTCTATCTTTTTGGCATCGACATGTTCGGGCAGCTGGACGGTGTCGGCGGAGGCTTTTTCGCCTTTTGATTTCTGGGCCGCTAATACCGCCTGAGGAGAAGCGTCCGCTCGGTTCGGTCCGGATCCAATAGCCAGAATCGCTGAAAAGGCGATGAAGGAGATAAATCCTAAAAAGAGCATAAACCTTGGGCGGCTGTTTCGCTTGGCGGTCATTGATACCTCCTTGTCATGTTATTCGGAGTAGGGAATCCATCGCCGGGTCATTTCCTCCAGTTTACCGCTTGTCCTCAGGCCTTCGATGAAGCGGTTGGCAGCGTCGATCAATTCCGGCTCGGTTTTGCGAAATCCCCAGGCGAGGTCTTCTTCAGTCAAAAGGGATGGGACAACGGTCAGTTCGGTTGACTGCTCTTCGGCTATGAGCATCAACAGAATCGGGCCGTCATGCACGAAAGCATCAATCCGGTTGACCAAAAATGGTGTCAGAAGCGCCCTCATGGCTTCTTCGCTTGTCTGATAAGCGGTAATTTTTCTCGCTGATTCAAAATATTTTCGGACAAACACCTCGCCGGTTGTCCCTTTGACGACGCCGAAGTGCATCGCCGGTGACTGGCCGAGGATGCCGTAGTAGCCGGTCGGGAATCGGTTTCTGTTTTCTTTTCGAACCATGGCCATCTGTCCGGTGCGGTAATAAGGAGCACTGAACGCAATTTTCATCTGGCGCATATTGGTCACCGTCATTCCGGACATGATGACGTCAGTACGATTGTTAAGCAGGGCGGGTATCTGATCTTCCCATTTCAGTTCGACGAATTTTAACGTTCGGCCTAAATGGCCCGAAAATTCGCGGGCCATTTCAGCGTCCAACCCGACGATATTCCCGGACTGTTTGAACACAAAGGGCGGTGAACTGGGCGTCACCCCGACCCTGAGGGTGGCCGCATCGCTCGTTGGTGCCGCCGGAGACGGCTTTCCGGGCTGCGTGCATCCGACGATGAGAACCAATATGACAGGTATCAAGCTTTTCCAGTATGTTATTGCGGTCGACATGGGTTGCCCTCCTTGTATTCTAATCGGGGATGAATCGCTGTCTCATCTGGTATTTTTCCGAATTTATCCCTTTCTTTAATCATTGGAGATTAGAAGAATGTCAACAGGTTATCAAGACAAAAATAAAACATGCCCCATATGGGAGTTATTCGGTCATCTAGGCCGGATGGCATGCGGGCAATGGCTTCCGTCCGAACTCGGGAATCGGTTTCGTTGCGCATGAATGACAGTGAAGGCGTGCCGGGAGGTGGATAATTTCGTCTTCGTTTGGCCGCAATTTGCGCTTTTATCGGTAGGTGCTGTCCGGTGAAAACACCTCCGGTCGGTCAACCACCGATGGAGGACATCTGACAGGTGACGCCGGAAGGTTCGTTGGCGGTGAGGCTGTGGTCAGAAGGTTTGTAGGCCACCGCGCGATAGAAAAGCGCCGCCAGTTCTTCATCGGTCGCACCGTTGCGAAGGGGTCCCTTGAGATCGATTTGATGATCGGATAGGAGGCATGGCCGCAACTGCCCGTTGGCAGTCAGCCTCAGGCGGTTGCAGCTACCGCAGAAGTGATGGCTCAGAGCGCTGATGAAGCCGATTTCTCCGGTGGCGCCGGCAAGTCTGAATCGCTCGGCCGGGCCATCGTTAGGATTTTTTTCAATCGGAGCCAGCCTGCCCAGAGGAGCCAGGCGGTCCTTGATTTCGGGAACCAACAGTGGTGGGCCGAATTTCATGCGCGCCCTGCCAATCGGCATGTATTCGATGAACCGAATATGGAAGGCATTGTCGTGCGTCAGCCTGGCGAAGTCGAGAAGCTCGTCTTCGTTGACGCCCCTCAGAGCGACGACGTTAAGCTTGATGGGGTCTATACCCGAGCGCCGGGCGGCGGTGATACCCCCCCAAACCTGCTCGAAGAGATTCTCACCGGTGATTCTGAGAAACTTTTCTTTCTGAAGAGTGTCCAGGCTGATGTTGATGCGCCGGATACCGGCATCCCATATGCGGTGGATGGTGCTCTTGAGCAGGACACCGTTGGTCGTCAAAGTGACCTCCGAGATCCCGGGTACCTGGGCCACTTCAGAAAGGAAGCCGAGGGCACCCTTGCGCACCAAGGGTTCGCCGCCAGTGATCCTGACCTTGGAAATGCCGAGACCCACCCCGATTTTGACCAAGCGCAGAATTTCTTCATACCTCAATATGTCTGTATGCGTCAGACGGATGAGGCGGTCTGCCGGTACACAATAGGTGCATCGTAAATTACATCGGTCGGTAATGGATATTCGCAGGTAATTCAGGTGCCGGTTGTGCTGGTCGATCAATTGATGGTCTGGCATAGAGAGCCGTCCTTTGTCGGTAAGTCAATTTGAATCTACCCCCGATTCGGGCGCGTGTCAATTCGTCCGGTCTTGTCTCGACCCGGTTTTGCCTGCCGCTTGGGTTTCACTTGGTTTCGGGTCTGCGGGGTGGGTTCAAATCAACTCAATTCACCATGATTTGAAAACGTCAAGGTGTCGGCAAATGAGTGCGGATGAGCGAAGGAGGGGTGGGTTGCCGTATATCTTTAGGTTATATCAATATATGGGCCGTTCCATTGTAATCCCTGCATGAATTCGCCGGGGCGCACCGGTTTCACGAGGATGGCGGGAATGCGTGGCGCAAAATCGCTTCCACCAGGCCTTCAATGGTGAAGGCTTCGGCGGAGATATGAACCTTGAACCCCAATTTTTCGGCTGTTTCACTGGTAATCGGGCCGATGCTGGCGATGGTTGCCGATTTGACCAAGTCCTGGAATCGGTCTTCAGGGAGAAGCGACCTGAAATTGGAAACAGTGGATGAACTGGTGAAGGTTATGATGTCGATGGCATTGGTCTCTAATAATTCGACCAGGCGATCTTTGTGGTCGGACACCGGACGGGTGCAGTACACAGTGATGTCGTCGACCACCGCCCCCATTGCCCTCAATTCTTTGGGTAATATCGGGCGCGCTTCGGCGGCCCTTGGCAGCAGTATTTTCTGACCGGCGACATCCCTCCTTTCGAAAGCAGCGACGACGGATTCCGCCCGGTAGCTTTCAGGGATGATGTCACTTTTGAGGCCGTAGTCCATGAGTTTTTCGGCCGTGGCCGGTCCGATGACGGCCGTCTGCAGGTGTCCCAGCATTCGGACATCCTTACCCAGTTCGAAGAGCCGTTTGAAAAAAAACGATACCCCGTTGACACTGGTGAAGATCAACCAACGGTATTCGTTCATTCTGGCGAGCGCTCTATCCAGGGGGGACCAGTCCGCCGGTGGTTCAACCCGGATAGTCGGAAACTCCAGGCATTCGGCACCGAGATCGGACAGCCGCTGGACCAGATCGCTGGCCTGGGCTCTAGCCCGGGTGACAACGATGCGTTTGCCGAGCAGGGGGCGTTTGTCGAACCATCTCATCGTCTGCCGCAAATTGACCACTTCACCGACGACGATGATGGCGGGCGCTTTTATTTCGGCTTCCTCGGCGCGCCGGACGATATTGGCGAGCGTGCCGGAAACCGTTTGCTGGCGCGGCGTTGTTCCCCAACGGATAAGGGCGGCTGGGGTATCGGCCGACCGGCCGTTTTCAACCAGACGGCGGGCGATCTGGTGCAGATTTTTGACCCCCATGAAAAAGACCAGTGTGCCGATGCCTTTAGCCAAGGCTGCCCAATCGATTGTCGAGGCCTCTTTGGTCGGGTCTTCATGCCCGGTGACGAAGGCCACCGTGGCGGTATGTTTCCGGTGGGTCAGTGGGATTCCGGCATAGGCCGGCGCAGCGATAGCGGAAGTCACACCCGGTACGATTTCGAACGGGATGCCGGCTTCGATCAACGCTTCCGCTTCTTCTCCACCACGACCAAAAACAAAGGGATCGCCCCCTTTCAAGCGGACGACCATATGGCCCTCTCTGGCCTTTTCGACGATCAGGGCATTGATCCCTTCTTGTGAGAGGGTGTGGTCACCGCCTTTCTTGCCCACGTAAATGAGTTCAGCATCTCGGCCGGCGTGCCTGAGCAGGGAGGGCGCTGCCAGGTAGTCATAGATGACCACAGAGGCTTTGCGCAAGCATTCGAGTCCCTTGACGGTTATCAAACCCGGATCACCGGGGCCTGCTCCAATCAGATAAACCAATCCATTGCGAGGGTCATTGTTCATAGTCGGCCAGTTTTTTCAGTACGTCGCCTGCTCCCAGGCTAAGGAGGCGATCAGCGAGTTCGCGCCCGATCGACTCGGCGTTATCCGCCGGCCCATTGCACCGGTCCCGAATGACATGTCGGCCATCGACATCGGCCACGAGACCTTCCAGACGGATTTGACTGTCGGCCACTTCGGCGTGAGCTGCAATCGGGACCTGGCAGCTCCCCTCCAATCGATGGAGCAAAGAACGCTCGCCGGTGACCGCCAGCCGTGTCGGAGGATGGTTCAGAAATTCCAAGAGGCCTGCGACCGTCCGGTCATCCTGGCGGATTTCGATGCAAAGGGCCCCCTGGCCGGCAGCAGGCAAAACAATGTGGCTGTCGAGATACTCGGTGATGCATTCCTCCCAGCCGAGACGAAGGACGCCGGCGGCGGCCAGAATGATGGCGTCCAGGTTCTCAGACGCATGATTCAGTTTCTTCAAACGGGAATCCAGATTGCCCCTCAGCGGGACGATCTCAATGTCAGGACGTGCACTTCGCAATTGAGCGGCCCGGCGCAGACTGCTGGTTCCGATTCGGGCGCCGCCGGGGAGCCGGTCAAAGGGAAGGTTGTCTTTGGCTACCAGCACATCAGCCGGATTTTCGCGTTGGGGAACCGGTCCGATGCAGAGCCCCGGCGGTAGCTTAGCCGGCATGTCCTTCATGCTGTGAACAGCCAGGTCGATCCTTTTTTCCAACAACGCTTCTTCGATTTCTTTTACGAAAAGCCCTTTGCCTCCGACTTTCGCCAGGGGGACGTCGAGAATTTTATCGCCTTTGGTTTTAATGGTGACGAGTTGGATCGAAAGGGAAGGGTATCGTTCGAGCAGGGCCGATTTGACCCAGTTGGCCTGCCAGAGAGCGAGCTGGCTTCTTCGCGTGCCGATTCGCAACAGTTTATTCATGATCAATGTCCGCAGCCCGAACAGCTGGTGGCGGCACAGCCGCTGCAGGAAGATCCAGCGGATTTGGAGACTGTATGGCCACCGCTCCCTTTGCTGACGAAACCGCAGGTCGACATGAGCTTGCAGACATGAGTGCTATTGCAGATCGGGCAATCCGGCTGCTCGCTACCGAAAACCAAACATTCGAAATCCTTGTTGCAGTCTTCGCAATGATATTCATATATCGGCATAGTTATCTCCTTGAACTCTTTCGGACGGCACCTCTTTATCGCACCGCTGGCAGTGGTTCGGGCGTCAATGGCCACTGCCACATTGCGTATCAATTGGCTGAACGCGTCACCGCCTGTGCCAAACGATTTTCAAACACCCTCAGCCAATGTCCGCTGGAAGTCCTTTAACACGCTGGGGATGTCGTGCCTGTCTATCAGGTTGGGTTGCAGGCTGGTCAAATTTTCTATCCTAATCGACCGGTCGGAAAAATCAAGTTTTTTAATCAGAGATTATACTTATTTGAAGTGGTGCGGATAAAGGATTCTCTCGACAAGTTCGCACAGGATATGCGCTAGGGTCAAATGGGCTTCTTGGATTCGGGCCGTCGTCTCGGAAGGGACCATCAGCGCCAAATCTACCGCTGAAACCATCTTTCCGCCTTGCCCGCCGAGGCCGATGGTGTACATTTTCTTCTCCCTGGCGGCCATGAGACCTTTGATCACGTTGGGTGAGTTGCCGCTGGTGCTGATACCCCAGGCGATGTCGCCTTCCTGTCCGAGAGCCTGAACCTGTTTGGTGAAAATATCTTCGAAAGTGTAGTCGTTGGCGATGCTTGTCAGGATAGAGGTGTCGGTTGTCAAGGCTATGGCTGCCAAGGGCGGTCTTTCGATCATGAAGCGGTTGACAAATTCCGCGGCAATGTGTTGGGCGTCGGCGGCACTGCCACCGTTGCCGAAGATGAGAACCTTGCGGCCGACTGCCATGCATTCGGCCAGGCGCTGAGCGCCAATTTTGAGTTTTTCAAGGTTGCGCCTTACGGCCTGCTCCTTGACGGTCAGGCTGATATCCAAAATTGTCAGAATGAGATCGTCCATTGGTCAGGATGCTTTGTCCAAGAGGCGGGTTTGAACTTTTTCAAGATAAGCCGACGAGGCGTCATATCCCAATTCGACGGCCCTCTGAAATTCTCTTTTGGCCTCTTTGAAGCGGGCTTCCTTGAGATAGAGCGCCCCCAACCGGTGCCGGTAGAGGCCGTTCTGGGGGGCTATTTCCGTGCTGTGTCGACAAAAGGACCTGGCTATTTCCGCGTTCTTATCCATGCTGTTATAGAGCCATCCAAGGCCAGAAAGTGATGCGGCGTCATTGGCGTTCAACCGTAGGGCTTTTTTGTAAGCAGCGACGGCTTCATCGACGCGGCCCAACGCTGCCAGGCAATCCCCCTGCAGAGAAAAGGCCGGGCCCGATTGTGGATGCAAAACGATCGCTTTTTCAAGGTACTGCATGCCCTTGTCGAAATCGTT